>NZ_BAYB01000019.1 GCF_000685035.1 Paraburkholderia ferrariae NBRC 106233 | reverse complement strand
ATCTCAATCACGACATTCTGAACGGCCGCGACCTGGGCGGCGCCATCGACACCGTGCCGCGCGAAGTACCGGCGGAAGTGCAGTCCGTGCCGGCTTCCGCTGCGCAGGCTGCCGGTGCCGTTCCGCCGCCGCTCGACGGCGCCGAGCCGCCGGCGCTCCTGCGCCGCAACGGCAAGCCGTTCCCGCGCTGGCTGCAGCCTTCGGCGGCGTCCGGCAGCGAGGACGTGCGCGTGGCGCCGCCGCCCAGTGCGCGCGTGCCTTCGATGCTGAGCTCGATTGCCCAGAGCATCGACATCATGCAGGTGCGCATCACGAGAAGCCGCCTCGCGGGAGAGCCCGCCGACGTGCTGATCCAGCCGCGCCTCGGCGGCATGGGCATCTTCGACTTCCATCGCGCCGCGCCCGCCATCGCGGAAGGGCGGGCAGCCGTGCAGTACATGCTGCCGGCCATCCGCGCGCAACTCGGGCTGGAACGTCTCGATCCGTAATCGGGCTGCGGCGGTGAGCCAGGTCCCAGCCGTGCGCAGCGTTCGCGCGCGGGCAGTCTGAGCGTTCCAGGCGCGCGCCGCAGGCTATCGAAAAAATGCCCTCAAACTTGCGAAAACGCCCCGCATGCCGGGGCGCGCCGGGCGTTGTCCTGCCGCCTTTCAATTTCGTCGCGCCCGCCCGTGTGGGGGGCCGCTGCGGCCGCGCCGGCGCGCCGCGCCCGGATGCTGCACTGCAATATGCCAGGCGCGGGCGATTGAGCGATCCGTTTTGCCTTGAGACGATCCGCGCACACTCCCGCTGCGGCTTCGATAGCGCCGCACGCCCCAGGGAGGCCGACAACGATTTCCTCCGGAGACGCGCGTGTTCCTCTACGGCTTTGGCCCGATCCTCCTCGCCGGTACGATCCAGACCATCGAACTCTCGCTGCTCTCGCTCGGCGTGGCCGTGCTGCTCGGCCTGGTCGGCGCGGCGGCGAAGCTCTCGTTCAACCGGCCGCTCGCGGCGGCGGCCACCGCCTATACGACGCTGATCCGCTCGGTGCCCGACCTCGTGCTGATGCTGCTGCTGTTCTACAGCATCCAGATCGGCGTGAACGAGGCAACCGACGCCCTCGGCATGGCGCAGATCGACATCGACCCGTTCGTGGCCGGCGTGCTCACGCTCGGCTTCATCTACGGCGCGTACTTCACCGAAACCTTCCGCGGCGCGTTTCTCGCCGTGCCGCGCGGCCAGATCGAAGCGGGCCACGCCTACGGCATGAGCGGCGCGCGGGTGTTCGCGCGCATCCTGTTCCCGCAGATGATGCGTTTCGCGCTGCCCGGCATCGGCAACAACTGGCAAGTGCTCGTGAAGGCCACGGCGCTCGTCTCGATCATCGGTCTCGCCGATGTGGTGAAGGCCGCGCAGGACGCGGGCCGCAGCACCTTCAACCTGTTCTTCTTCCTCATGGTGGCCGCGGCGATTTACCTCGCGATCACCACCGTCTCGAACTTCGTGCTGATCTGGCTCGAACGCCGCTACTCGGCGGGTGTGCGCCACGCGCAACTGTGAGGAAAAGGGCCTGCGCATCATGAACGAAATCATTCAGCAATTCGGCCAGGCGTTCCTCTACTGGGACGGCGAACACGTTTCAGGTCTTGCGATGACGTTGTGGCTGCTCGTCGTCTCCGTCGGCTTCGGCTTCGTGTGCTCGGTGCCGCTCGCGGTGGCGCGCGTCTCGAAGCGGCGCTGGCTTTCGCTGCCCGTGCGCCTCTACACCTACGTGTTCCGCGGCACGCCGCTCTACGTGCAGTTGCTGCTCATCTACACGGGCGTGTACAGTCTCGCCTTCGTGCGGTCCGAGCCGCTGCTGGACGCCTTCTTTCGCAGCGGGCTGAACTGCGCGATCCTCGCGTTCGCGCTCAACACCTGCGCGTACACGACCGAGATTTTCGCGGGCGCGATCCGCGCGACCTCGCACGGCGAAGTGGAAGCGGCGCGCGCCTATGGCATGAGCCCGTTCACGCTGTACTGGCGCATCGTGCTGCCCTCCGCGCTGCGCCGTGCGCTGCCGCTGTACAGTAACGAGGTGATCCTGATGCTGCACGCCACCACGGTGGCCTTCACGGCAACGGTGCCCGATATCCTCAAGGTCGCGCGCGACGCGAATTCGGCCACCTACCGCTCGTTCGAATCGTTCGGCCTCGCGGCGCTGATCTACTGTGCGGTATCGTTCGTGCTGGTGGCCGCGTTCCGCCGCGCGGAGCGCCGCTGGCTCGGCTATCTCGCCGTGCGCACGCGCTAAAGCACCGGGCATCGCACGCAGCACCGCGCCTTACCGCCATTCTGGAGACCCATCTTGCCTCAGACGACGCAACCCGCCACGCAATCCAGCGCGAGCAAACTGGTCGCGCGCGACATCCACAAGCGCTACGGCGACAACGAGGTGCTCAAGGGCGTCTCGCTCGACGCGAAGAAGGGCGACGTGATCAGCATCATCGGCGCGAGCGGCTCGGGCAAGAGCACCTTCCTGCGCTGCATCAACTTCCTCGAAAAGCCCAATGCCGGCGAGATCGTGGTGGACGGCGAGACCGTGCGCACGAAGGCGGGCCGCCACGGCGACCTCGACGTGGCCGACCACAAGCAGCTTCAGCGCATCCGCACGAAGCTCGCCATGGTGTTCCAGCACTTCAATCTCTGGTCGCACATGAACGTGATCGAAAACGTGATGGAAGCGCCCGTGCACGTGCTGGGCGTGCCGCGCAAGGAAGCCGAGGAGCGCGCGCGCGAATACCTCGAAAAGGTGGGGCTCGCGCCGCGCGTGGAGAAACAGTATCCGTCGCATCTCTCGGGCGGCCAGCAGCAGCGTGTGGCGATTGCGCGCGCGCTCGCCATGCACCCGGACGTGATGCTCTTCGACGAACCCACCTCGGCGCTCGACCCCGAACTCGTGGGCGAAGTGCTCAAAGTGATGCAGAAGCTCGCCGAAGAAGGCCGGACGATGATCGTCGTCACGCACGAAATGGGTTTCGCGCGCAACGTCTCGAATCATGTGATGTTCCTGCATCAGGGCCGCACCGAGGAAGAGGGTACGCCTGCCGATGTGCTCGGCAATCCGAAGAGCGAGCGCCTGCGCCAGTTCCTCTCGGGCAGCCTGAAGTAAGCGCGGGACCGTGCGCCGCCGCGTACCGTACCGCGCCCGCCTCACCGCAACGAGGCCCGCAAGCCGACGATGATCCGTTCCAGTTCCTCCGCTCCCGCCGCCTTTGCCGCTCTGGCCGCTGCGCCCGCCACGCCGGGCGGGGCGCCGGCGCCGCTTGCGGGCGCGGCGTCCGCGCGGGCGGGCCGCACCACCCAGGTTGCGATCGTGGCGCTGCCGCCGGTGTCGATGTCGGGCGTAGGGCCGATTGTCGATGCGCTCCATCTCGCCAACGAGATCGACGGCCGCGCGCTCTACCGCTGGCAGATGCTGTCGTGGAACGGGCGCCCCGTGCCGCTTTCGGGCGGCGCGCAGTGGCCGGCCGACGGCACCTTCGGCGACGCGCTCGCGTGCGACTGGCTGATCGTCGTGACCGAGCGCTACCAGCAGTTCGCCGACTACCGCCTCTTTCTTGCGAGCCTCGCGCGCGTGGGGCAGCGCACGCCGCTCGTCACGGGCATCCACCACGGCATCTGGTGGCTCGCGATGGCGGGGCAGTTGCAGGGCTACCGCGTGGCCGCGAACTGGGAGACCTACCAGCAGTTCGCCGAGCAGTTCGAGCGCACCATCGTCACGCAGCACCTCTACGAGATCGACCGCGATCGCGCGACCTGCGCGGGCGGCCAGGCCACGCTCGACTTCATGCTCGCGATGATCGGCCGCGATCACGGCCCGGAACTGGCCGAGCGCATTGCCGACGCGCTTGGCGCGAGCACGCTGCGCAGCGGCGACGAACGCCAGCGCATTCCGTTCGTGACGGCGCCGGGCGAGCGCCATCCGCGCCTGAACGACGCGCTCCTGCTGATGGAGGCGAACATCGAAGACCCGCTCACGACCGACGAAATCGCCGGCCTCGTGGGCGTTTCGCGGCGGCAGCTCGAGCGGCTCTTTCGCCAGTATCTGGGCGCCATGCCGTCGAAGTACTACCTGGGCCTGCGGCTTGCGAAAGCGCGCTCGCAATTGCAGCGCACGAGCAAATCGGTCGTGCAGATCAGCCTTGCGTGCGGGTTTTCGTCGGCGGCGCACTTCTCGAACGCGTACCGCGAACGCTTCGGCGTGACGCCGCGCGAGGACCGCCGCAACTGGATCGAGCGCCAGCATGGCGGCGTGGCCGCCGAGCCGCGCGCGGGCGCGCTCGTCGAACCGCCCGGGCAGGAATGAACGGGCCGGCGCCGCGCGCGGGCGCACCGGCCGCGAAAGAATATGTCGCGCACACGCAAGACGTTTGCAGCGCGCTTGCCTACACTGCACCTGTTATCGAAGCGCCCCCCGACCGTGCCGCGCGCGCCGCGCGTGCGAGGGCCCCGAGCCTGTTTTGAGCCTGAGAGGATTTGCCATGAACGACCAGACTGTGACCCGCAAGACCTTCGACGAAGTGATGGTGCCGTGTTTCTCCCCGGCGCCGTTCGTGCCCGATCGCGGCCTCGGCTCGCGCGTGTGGGACACCGAAGGGCGCGATTACATCGACTTCGCGGGCGGGATCGCCGTGACGGCCCTCGGCCACGCCAACCCCGAACTGCTGCGCGTCCTGAACGACCAGGGCGGCAAGCTCTGGCACATCGGCAACGGCTACACCAACGAGCCGGTGCTGCGCCTCGCGCAGAAGCTCGAAGCGCTGACCTTCGCGGACCGCGCGTTCTTCGCGAACTCCGGCGCCGAGGCCAACGAGGCCGCGCTCAAGCTCGCGCGCCGCGCGGCGTTCGAACGCTTTGGCGAGCAGAAGTTTGAAATCGTCTCGTTCACGCAGTCGTTTCACGGCCGCACCTTCTTCACGGTGAGCGTGGGTGGCCAGCCCAAGTATTCCGAAGGCTTCGGCCCCGTGCCGGGCGGCATCCGTCATTTGCCGTACAACGACATCGAGGCCGCGCGCGCCGCGATCGGCGCGCAAACCTGCGCCGTGATCGTCGAGCCGGTGCAGGGCGAGGGCGGCGTGATTCCGGCCGATCCGGCCTTCCTGCGCGCGCTGCGCGAAGCCTGCGACGCGCACGGCGCGCTGCTGATTTTCGACGAAGTGCAAACCGGCGTGGGCCGCACGGGCCACTTCTACGCCTACGAGGACACGGGGGTGACGCCCGATATCCTGACCACGGCCAAGGCGCTCGGCAACGGCTTCCCGATCGGCGCGATGCTGACCACGCAAGCGCTCGCCGCGCACTTCAAGGTGGGCGTGCACGGCACGACCTACGGCGGCAATCCGCTCGGCGCGGCGATTGCGGGCAAGGTGGTCGATCTCGTGAGCGACCCGGCGCTGCTCGCCGGCGTGCGCGCGCGCGGCGAAACGATCCGGGCGAAGCTCGCGGCGCTGCACGAGCGCTTCGACGTCTTCAGCGACATTCGCGGCAAGGGCCTTTTGATCGGCGCCGAGCTGACCGCGCGTTACCGGGGCCGCGCGAAGGACTTCCTCACGGCAGCGGCCAATCGCGGCGTGATGATGCTGATCGCGGGCCCGGACGTGCTGCGCTTCGCCCCGTCGCTCATCATCCCGGAAGCGGATCTGGCCGAGGGCTTCGTGCGCCTCGAACAGGCTTTCGAGGACGTGGTGGGCCGCTGAGCGGACCGCCGACCGGCACACCGCTTCCCGCGCCCCCTTCACTGACACAGGACCGACGATGCTCTTCGTTCGCCCCGCCAGACTCTCCGATCTGGACGCGATCGCGCACATGGCGCGCACCGCGCAGCCGGTGCTGCATTCGCTGCCGCACGACCGCGCGGCGCTGGAGGCGCGCATCGCGCTCTCCGAGGATTCGTTTCGCGCCGAGGTCGATTTTCCGGGCGAGGAGTTCTATCTCTTCGTGCTCGAAGATTCGGCCACGGGCAAGCTCGTCGGCACGTCGAGCCTCGTGGCGGCGGCCGGCTACTCCGAGCCCTTCTACGCGTTTCGCAACGACGCGTTGATTCACGCCTCGCGCGAACTGCACGTGAACCGCAAGATCCACGCGCTGCAGATGTCGCACGAACTCACGGGCAAGAGCCGCCTCGCGGGCTTCTATATCGACCCGTCGCTGCGCGGCGATGCCGCCGCGCACCTGATGTCGCGCGCGCGCATGATGTACGTGGCGATGAACCGCCGCCGCTTCACGCCCGAGGTGTTCTCGCTCCTGCTGGGCGTGACCGACGAGGCAGGCGCGTCGCCGTTCTGGGAGGCGGTGGGGCGCAAGTTCTTCGGGCGTGATTTCAAGGACATCGAAATGGCCTCGGGCGGCCGCAGCCGCACCTTCATCGCGGAGGTGATGCCGGCCTATCCGATCTACGTGCCGCTCCTGCCCGAAGCCGCGCAGCGCGTCCTGGGCGAGCCGGATCCGAGCGCGCTGCTCGCGTATGAAATTCACCTGGAGGAGGGCTTCGAGCCCGACCGCTACGTCGATATTTTCGACGCCGGGCCCGTGCTCACCGCGCAGGTGGATCGCACGGCCTCGGTGGCCGACAACGAGAGCCGCGCGGTGCGCGAAGCGGCGGCAGCGGTGCAGGGCACGTCGTACATGGTGGCGAGCCAGCGCGCGGGCGAGTTCCGCTGCGTGCTGGCCAACCTGCCCGCGCTGCGGGAAGATGCGGCCCGCGCAAGGGCGGCTCGCGCGCCGCGCCATGCGCTGCTCGGGGAGGCGCCGCTCGGCGCTGCGGCGCGTGCCGCGCTCGGCGTGCAGGACGGCGATGTCGTGCGCTGTGCGCCGCTGTGGCGAGAAACTTCTGATACGGACAACTCATCGATGGGAGAGGCGCAATGATCGTGGTTCGCGTCGTGCAGACGGGCGATGTGGATGCGCTCGTCTCGCTCGCCCAGGAAACCGGCCCGGGCCTCACCACGTTCAAGCCGGACCGCGACGCGCTGATGGCGCGCATCGCGCGCACGCGGCGCACGCTCGCGGGCGAGGCGACGGCTGCCGAGGCCGGCTACTTCTTCGTGATGGAAGACACGGCCACGGGCGACGTGGCGGGCGTGTGCGGCATCGAAACGGCGGTGGGGCTCCAGCAGCCGTTCTATAACTACCGCGTGAGCACGGTGGTGCACGCGAGCCAGGACCTGGGCATCTGGACGCGCATGCGCGCGCTCAACATCTCGCACGACCTCACGGGCTATGCGGAGGTCTGCTCGCTGTTCCTCTCGCCGCGCTACCGCGCCGCGGGCGTGGGCGGCCTGCTGTCGCGCTCGCGTTTCATGTTTCTCGCGCAGTTCCGCGACCGCTTTCCGGAGCGCATCTGCGCGGAGCTGCGCGGCCACTTCGACGCGGACGGCACCTCGCCGTTCTGGCGTGCCGTCGGTTCGCACTTCTATCAAATCGATTTCAACGCCGCCGACTACCTGAGCGCGCACGGCCGCAAGTCGTTCCTCGCCGAACTGATGCCGCGCCATCCCGTGTACGTCGAGCTGCTGCCCGAGGAGGCGCAGGCCGTCGTCGGGCGCACGCATGCCGACACCATACCGGCGCGCCGCATGCTCGAAGCCGAGGGCCTGCGCTACGAGAATCACGTCGATATCTTCGATGCGGGCCCGGTTCTCGAATGCCATATCGCCGACCTGCGCACCGTGCGCGAAAGCGTGGTGGTGCCCCTCGAAATCGGCACGCCGGGGGCCGACGCGGCGGGCTTGCGCTCGCTCGTCTCGAACACCTCGACGGGCGATTTCCGCGTGGGCTTTGCCGCCGGCATCGTGCAGGACGGCGTATTCAGACTGAGTGCCGAAGAAGCGGCGGCGCTGAACGTCGCGGCGGGCGACGCCGTGCGCGTGCTCGGCCCCGCACAGAAGCCACAACAGCAATGACGGTGGGAATGACCATGAACGAGCTTTTCATCGACGGGCAATGGCAGGCGGCCTCGGGCCCCGCCTTCGCCTCGCGCAACCCGGGGACCGGCGAGACGGTGTGGAGCGGCCAGTCCGCGACCGCCGATGACGTGGACCGCGCCGTGAGCGCCGCGCGCCGCGCTTTTCGCGACTGGTCGCAAACGCCCTTTGAAGCGCGCTGCGAGATCGCGCGCCGCTTTGCGGCGCTCGTCGCCGAACACAAGGAGCGGCTCGCGCAGGCGATCGGCCGCGAGACCGGCAAGCCGCTGTGGGAAGCGCGCACCGAAGCGGCTTCGATGGCCGCGAAAGTCGCGATCTCGATCACGGCCTATGGCGAGCGCACCGGCGAGAAGCGCTCGCCGATGGCCGACGGCGTGGCCGTGCTGCGCCACCGCCCGCATGGCGTCGTGGCCGTGTTCGGGCCGTACAACTTCCCGGGCCACCTGCCCAACGGCCACATCGTGCCCGCACTGATCGCCGGCAACACAGTGGTGTTCAAGCCGTCCGAACTCGCGCCCGAGGTTGCGCGCGTGACGGTGGAGCTGTGGCGCGAGGCGGGGCTGCCTGCCGGCGTGATGAATCTCGTGCAGGGCGAGCGCGATACGGGTGTGGCCCTCGCGAACCATCGCCAGATCGACGGGCTCTTTTTCACGGGCAGCTCGGACACGGGCACGCTCCTGCATCGCCAGTTCGGCGGCCGGCCCGAGATCGTGCTTGCGCTGGAGATGGGCGGCAACAATCCGCTCGTCGTCGCGCCGGTGGCGGACATCGACGCGGCCGTGCACCACACCATCCAGTCCGCGTTTCTTTCGGCGGGGCAGCGCTGCACCTGCGCACGCCGCATTCTCGTCCCGACGGGCGAATTCGGCGATCGCTTCCTCGCGCGCCTGGTCGAAGTGAGCGAGCGCATTGCCGTGGGCGAATACAACGCCGAGCCGCAGCCATTCATGGGCGCCGTGATTTCGGCGCGCGCGGCGGCGAAGCTCGTGAGCGCGCAGACGATGCTGCTCGAACGCGGTGCCCGCGCCTTGCTGACGATGACGCAGCGCGACCCCGCGCTCGGCTTCGTCACCCCCGGCATTCTCGACGTGACCGGCGTGGCCGATCTGCCCGACGAAGAGCACTTCGGGCCGCTCGCCCAGGTGATCCGCTACGCGGGCTTCGACGACGCAATCGCGCAGGCCAACGACACGGCCTTCGGTCTCTCGGCAGGGCTGCTGGCCGACGACGAAGCGCTCTGGTATCGCTTCGCACGCGAAGTCCGCGCCGGCATCGTGAACTGGAACCGGCCCACCAACGGTGCGTCGAGCGGTGCGCCGTTCGGCGGCCCCGGCCGCTCCGGCAATCACCGCCCGAGCGCGTACTACGCGGCCGACTATTGCGCCTGGCCGATGGCCTCGGTCGAGAGCGCCCAACTGCAGATGCCCGCGAGCGTTTCGCCGGGCCTCGCATTCTGATGATGAGGACGACGATGCAAACCCTTGAAGCCAACTTCGACGGACTCGTCGGCCCGACCCACAACTATGCCGGCCTGTCGTTCGGCAACGTGGCGTCGCAGAACAACGAGAAGTCCGTCGCCAACCCGAAGGCTGCTGCACGCCAGGGATTGCGCAAGATGAAGCAGCTTGCCGATCTGGGCTTTGCCCAGGGCGTGCTGCCGCCGCAGGAGCGGCCGTCCATCCGGCTGTTGCGCGAGCTCGGTTTCAGCGGCAAGGATGCCGACGCCATTGCCAAGGCCGCGAAGGAAGCGCCGGAACTGCTGGCCGCGGCGAGTTCCGCTTCGGCCATGTGGACCGCGAATGCGGCGACCGTGAGCCCGTCTGCCGACACGCCCGACCGCCGCGTGCATTTCACGCCCGCGAACCTGTGCAGCAAGCTGCACCGCGCGATCGAGCACGAAGCCACGGGCCGCACGCTCGGCGCGATCTTCAGCAATGCAGACCATTTCGTGGTGCACGAGGCACTGCCCGGCACGCCCGCGCTGGGCGACGAAGGCGCGGCGAACCACACGCGCTTTTGTGCGCAATACGGCGAGCGCGGCGTGGAATTTTTCGTCTACGGTCGCAGCGAATACCGCCGCGGCCCGGAGCCCAGGCGCTTCCCGGCACGGCAGACGTTCGAGGCGAGCCGCGCGGTGGCGCAGCGCCATGGCCTCGCGGTCGATTCGACTGTGTTCGCGCAGCAAAGCCCCGATGTGATCGACGCGGGCGTGTTCCATAACGACGTGATCGCCGTGGGCAACCGCAGCACGCTGTTCTGCCACGAGCGGGCGTTCGTGGAGCAACAGGCCGTGTACGACGAACTGCGCACGAAGCTCGCGGCGCACGGCGCGCCGTTCCACGTGATCGAGGTGCCCGACGCGCAGGTGAGCGTGGCGGACGCGGTGTCGTCGTATCTGTTCAACAGCCAGTTGCTGAGCCGTGCCGACGGTTCGCAGGTTCTCGTCGTGCCGCAGGAATGCCGCGAGAATCCGTGCGTGGCGAATTACCTCGACGAACGGGTGGCGAAGAGCGGGCCGATCGACGAAGTGCTCGTGTTCGATCTGCGCGAAAGCATGAAGAACGGCGGCGGGCCTGCCTGCCTGCGCCTGCGCGTGGCGCTCTCGGACGCCGAGCGCGCAGCCGTGGCGCCGGGCGTCTGGATCGACGAGAAGCTGTTCGCGCGCCTCGACGCGTGGATCGAGAAGCACTATCGCGACCGCCTCGCGCCGCAGGACCTGACCGACCCGATGCTGCTCGTCGAGTCGCGCACGGCGCTCGACGAACTCACGCAGATCCTCGGCCTCGGCTCGCTCTATGACTTCCAGCGCTGAACCGTTGCTCGCCGACTTCCTGCGCTACACGCTCGCGGGGTCGCGGCCCGCGAACGAGGCGGCGGCGCGCGGCACGCTCGAAAGCGGCGCGCGCTGGCAATGGCTCGACGACGGCGTGCTGCAACTCGAACCCGCCCATGCGGATAGGGCGACGAAGAGCGTGCTGCTCTCGGCCGGCGTCCACGGCGACGAGACCGCGCCGATCGAACTGCTCTCGCAGCATGTGGCCGATATCGCGGCGGGTCGCGCCGCGCTTGCGTGCCGCGTCCTCGTGGTGCTGGGCAACGTGGGCGCGATGCGCGAAGCGCGCCGTTATCTCGACGACGACCTGAACCGCCTGTTCGGCGGCCGTCACGCGCGCGTGGGCGAGAGCGCCGAAGCTCCGCGTGCCGCCGCGCTCGAAACGCACGCCCAGCGCTTTTTCGCGGCGGCGTCCGAGGCACCGCATGCGCGCTGGCACCTCGACATGCATACGGCCATCCGCGCCTCCGCATTCGAGCAGTTCGCGTTGCTGCCGTACACGGGCGCGCTGCCTTCGCGCGTGATGTTCGCGTGGCTCGCCGACGCCCGCATCGGCTGCGTGCTGATCCATACGGAGAGGGGCGCAACGTACTCGTCGTTCACGGCCGATACCTGCGGCGCCACGGCGTGCACGCTCGAACTCGGCAAGGTGCAGCCGTTCGGCCAGAACGATCTCGCACGCTTTGCGAATGCGGACGCCGCAGTGCGCCGCCTCGTGGCGGGCGTGGCGCCCGACCCGGAGGCGCCGTTGCCGCGGGTGTTCACGGTGATGGGCCAGATCACGAAGCAAAGCGACGCATTCGAGCTTCACGTGGCCGCCGACGTGCCGAACTTCACGCCGTTCGCGCGCGGCACCGTGCTCGCCAACGACGGCGGCTATCGCTACGTCGTCGCGCACGAGGAAGAGCGCATCGTGTTCCCCAATCCCTCCGTCAAACCCGGTTTGCGCGCCGGGCTGCTCGTCGTCGAAACGACTGCCCGGACGCTCGGCACGCTGGTTTGAGCGGGGCGTGGCGCCGGGTGGCGTCAGGTTCCCGCAGCTTTCGCGTCATCCCCCGCGCCACGCTGAGCACCTCGACGCGCTTGCGCATCCACGACACGCAATTGCAAGTTCGGCGTACCCCGCAAACGGGCGCGCCGGCCGACCCCTTGCGCGCTCGCGGTACAATCGCGCCCTCGCGGTTGTTGCGGTGCACCACAAAGGGGGCGCCCGTTTGAGCCGCGATATTGGCGCAGCGATCCTGTGCCGGCGCGCCGTTGCGCGTCATATCTGACTGGAAAGAGACACATGAAAATGAACTGGAACAAGCTGGCCGCTCTTGCATTCTGCACGGCCGCCACCTTCGCGGCCGGCGCCGCGCACGCAGCCGACATCAAGGAAATCCGCTTCGGCGTGGAGGCGTCGTACGCGCCGTTCGAATCGAAGTCGCCCTCGGGCGAACTGCAGGGTTTCGACATCGACGTGGGCAATGCGGTTTGCGCGAAGCTCAAGGCGAAGTGCGTGTGGGTGGAGAACTCGTTCGACGGCCTGATTCCGGCCCTGCAGGCGCGCAAGTTCAACGCGATCAACTCGGACATGACGATTACCGACCAGCGCCGCCAGGTCATCGACTTCACCGACCCGATCTACACGATCCCGAACATGATGATCGCGAAGAAGGGCAGCCCGCTCCTGCCGACCGCCGGGTCGCTCAAGGGCAAACACGTGGGCGTGCTGCAGGGCACGATCCAGGAAGCCTATGCGAAGGCGAAATGGGCGCCTGCCGGCGTCGACGTCGTGCCTTACCAGACCCAGGACCAGATCTACGCGGACCTCGCCTCGGGCCGTCTGGATGCGGCCTTTCAGGACGGCGAGGCCGCCTCGAAGGGCTTCCTGAACAAGCCGCAGGGCGCGGGCTTCGCGTTCGCCGGTCCGGCCGTGAGCGACGAAAAGCTGCTTGGCGCAGGCGTGGGCTACGGCGTGCGCAAGGGCGACACGCAACTGAAGGCCGCGCTGAACGAGGCGCTCAAGGAACTGAAGGCGGACGGTACGATCGACCGCCTCGCGGCCAAATACTTCGACGTGAAGGTCGTGTTGAAGTAAGGAAAGCGTAGGTTTCGAGGGGAAAGCCGGCCGGAGCCCATCCAGCCGGCTTTTCTTTTTGGGCGCATCCATTCGGATTGCGAAATAAATCGCATGATTCGGCCCCGATCGAGCCCAAATGGCCTCGGCATGAACCCCGGCCCCCGGGTTCGAAAATATTTCGGATTTGAGGCCTCGTTACATATGCCGGCCGTACTGGCCAGGATAGAATCGGTAACAAATTGACGGGGCACGCGACGCGCGGCAGATCACCCCTGCGCCACATCGCGCGGCGCACCGTCGAGACCACATCAAGACCAGGCGCCACACGAATGAGGGCGCCACGCGAGGGACTTCATGAGCTTGAACGCCGCAGATCGGCCGCCCATGCCCGGAGCCGCGGGAGACGATCCCGCAGTGAGCCGCTACGACGTGTATTTCGCCCGGCAGCCTTTGCTGGACCGGGACGGCATGTTGTGCGGCTTCGAAATGCAGCCGCGCGTGATCGACCGCGGCGACGAGCCGCAAGCGCGTTCGAGCGCCGGTTCCGCGCTGATCGCGGCGTTTGCGTCCCCGGCGGTGCGCGGCGCCTTGTCGGGGCACCCGGGCTGGCTCGACGTGACGCGCGAGGCGCTGTTCGACGACGCCGTCCTGCGCCTGCCCGCCCAGCGCGTGATGTTCGAACTGCCGCTCGATATCGGCGCGGACCCGGAACTGGTGGCGCGCCTCGTGCAACTGCACGCGCGCCGCTACCGTTTCGCGCTCGACCACGTGACCGAGGCCGACGAATCCTTCGCGAAGCTGCTGCCCTATGTCGAGGCGGTCAAGATCGATCTGCGCCGGATCGCGCCCGCGCTGCTGGCGAAGTTCGCGAGCGTGCTCAAGGCCGCGGGCAAGATCCTCGTGGCGATGGGCGTGGAGACGCAGGCCGACTTCGAGCGCGCGCATGCGCTGGGCTTCGACCGTTTCCAGGGCTACTTCTTCGCCAAGCCGCACAGCGGCGGGCGCCGTGCGAGCGCGCCGCGCCAGGCGCTGCTCAATCTCCTGCAACTGCTCGCCTCGGACCCCACCGTCGCGCAGCTCGAAGCCGAGCTCAAGCTGAATCCGGTGCTGGTGATGCATCTGATGCGCCTCGCGAATTCGCCGACCTTCGGCATCGGGCGCAAGGTCTCCACGCTGCGCGAGGCGATCAACGCCACGGGCACCAACCGTATCGCACGCTGGACCCAGTTGCTGCTCTACGCGGACGGCCGCAAGGTCTCGCTCGAAGACGATCCCTTGCTGCAACTCGCCGCCACGCGCGCGCGTTTCATGGAACTCGCCGTGAGCCAGTTGCCCGCCGCCGGGCGCGACGAGCAGGACACCGCGTTTCTCGCGGGCGTGTTCTCGTTCGTCGATGCCGTGTTCGGCGGCCCGCTCGAAACGACCGTCGACATGCTCAGGCTCGCGCGGCCCATCCGCGCCGCGATTATTGGCCGCGAAGGCTTGCTGGGCCGGCTGCTGGACGTGACCGAGGCGCTGGAGCAGGGCGACTGGAGCGGTGTCGATACGATCTGCGCGCGGCTCGAGCCGCTCGACGCGAGTGCCGTGGCCGCGCTCAGCCTCACTGCGGGCGAGTGGGCGGGCATGGCCGACAGCAACGCGGAAGCGACCGGGCTGGAGCGCATCGACGACTGATGGAATGCGTGTGGGCCGCGTGCTTCGCGGTCCATGCAAAAAGAAAGAGGCGGTGCATTCGACATGCGCCGCCTCTTTTTTACGTGCGATCCGCTGTGATCGATCCCTAGCTAACGTTAGCGGAACTAATCGAAAAAAAACGCGCGAGCTCGCGTGCGAGGTCGTTGAGCGCGCTCATCTCTTTCTGCGAGATGCGCCGCGTTTCCTGCGTGAGCAGCCAGTCGCCGTAGAGCAGCGCCACCGGCTGATCGCCTTCCACCGCGACCGGCAGGAGCACGAAGGCGCGGGCGTCGTCGAAGCTCGAGCGATACCAGGCGGGCAGCCGCGAGATCATCTTCGCGTCGCGCGCATTCTCGATGAAGATGCCCACCGAATTCGCGATCGCCAGATGGAACACATCGGGCTGGAACGCCGCATTGAAGTGGAGGTTCGGCAGCACGCCCTCTACACCGGGGCCGAAACCGCGCTGCGCCGCGAACATGTTCGCGCCTTCGCGCACGAACACCACCGTGCGCGCAAAGCCAAGGCCCGCAAGCACGGTTTCGTTCGCGAGCGTGAGGGCCGTGCTGAACGGACTGTCGGGCGGCAGCGCGCGCAGGTCTTCCACGCCGGCCGCAATGCGGGCCTCGGGATCGAGCGCTTCGCGTGCGATCGCATCGGCGTTCGCGCGCAGCTCGACGATCTCGCGCATCACGCCGTCGTCGGCTTCTTCGGTCGCGAGCGCGAGGCTCATCTGCACGAGCACGTCCGGGTCGGTGTTGAGCGCGCGGCTGTAGTAGTTCGCGAGTTCGGTGATATGCGCCTCGCGCATTTCATCGGTGAGGTCCGGGGTGGTGAGCACGCGCGCCACCTCGGTGGAGTAGTTCGTGATCGCGCGCAGCCACTGCACCTGGCGCGGCTCGGCGCCTTGCGGGTCGAACTGGCCCATGCCTTCGCGGATCGTTTCCGGCAGGCGCCAGCGCGTGGCGGCCTCGTGGCCGATCTCCTCGAAGGTCACGCCGAGCACGGCAATGCAGGCTTCGTCTTCGCCCGCGCCTTCGTCGCACTCGCGCCGGATCTGGTCCCACTCGGCTTCGAGGTAGAACACCACGAGGAGCTTGCCCACCTGGCGCATCAGCGTGCACACCACGGCTTCTTCGCCGGCGCGCAGGTCGCCGCGCTCGGTCAGCTTGCGCGCGACGCAGCCCGAGAGAATGGTGCGGTTCAGTTCGAGTTTGGCGTCGATGCGGCGCGGCGCGCTGTGATGAAAGTGATCGACGATCTTCAGGCCCACCACGAGGTGGCCCACGGCGTCCATGCCGAGCACCATCAGCGCGCGCGTGACCGTGGTGATGTTGCCGCCGAACGCGAGGTACATGGCCGAGTTGGCGAGGCGCAGCACCTTCTGCGTGAGGGCGAAGTCGGAGAGCACGACCTGGACGAGGGCGTTGAAGTCGTAGTCGTCGTTGGTCATCGCGGCGACCGTGGTGCGCAGCGACTGCGACAGCATGGGGAAATCGCCGCGCTCGTTCATGCGCGCCCATAGCCGGTCTAGCAGTACCGCCTTTACCATCTGAACCATGTCAATATCGCCAAAGCCCTGCCTGATGGGAGGTCCGCATCACTGCACCTCGTGAACGCTGAGCGAGCGCGATGCGAAGCGCTGCGCCAGCTCCTCGGAGGGGAGCGCCTTGCACACGAGCCATCCCTGGATATGATCGCAGCCCATCTTCGTGAGCAGTTCGCGCTGCGCCTCGGTTTCCACGCCCTCGGCAACGAGTTCGAGGTCGAGGGTGCGCGCGAGACCTACCACGGCATTCACGATGGCTTGATCGTTGCGCGAGGTTAGCAGGTTTTCGACGAAGCTGCGGTCGATCTTCAGCTTCGAAAGCGGGAAACGCTGCAGATAGGCAAGACTGGAGTAGCCCGTGCCGAAGTCGTCCACGGCAAAGCGGATGCCGAGCGCCGTCAACTCTTCGAGCAGCGTCTTGACGTGCTGCGGGTCGTGCATCAGCAGGCTTTCGGTGATTTCGAACACGAGGCGGCGCGAATCGACTCCGGTAAGCTCGATCGCTTCCTGCACGCTGTCCTTGAAACGCGGATTGCGGAACTGCTGCGGCGACACGTTGACCGCGATGTACTGCAACGAAATGCCTTGCTCGTCCCATTGGGTCAATTGCATACAAGCAGCCTTCAACACCCAGTTGCCGAGATAATTAATCAGGCCGACTGATTCCGCAAGCGGAATAAATGTCGAAGGCGGCACGAGGCCATGCACGGGATGGTGCCAGCGGATCAGCGCTTCCACGCCCACCACGCCGCGCGTCGCGCTGCTCGTGATGGGCTGGAAGTGCAGCGAGAACTCGCCGTTGCGCACGCCGTCGTAGAGATCCGATTCGAGTTTCAGGCGCAGGGCGTCCGTGGGGTCGTTGTCGGACACGTGCAGCATGAGCGTGTTGCCGCCCGCGGCCTTGGCCCGCTGCAGCGCCTGGTCGGCGCGGCGGCTGAGCGGCGTGGGGTCGGCGTGGGCCGTGCCGTCGGCTGCGACCGTGCGCGGGTCGCGGTGATCCGGATGGAAGGCGATGCCGATGCTCGCCGAAAGATGGACCGGCTGGTTGCGGAACGTGTAGGGCTGCAGCACCGCGGCGAGCAGGCGCCGCGCGAGCGCCTCGGCGGCAATGCGCACTTCGCCCGGGTCGCCGTGCGGCTGCGGCGTGATGACGATGGCGAATTCGTCGCTGCCGGTGCGGGCGATCAGCTCGCCTTGCAGCGCGAGGTGGGTGAGGCGGCGCGCGGTCTCGCGCAGCAGCTCGTCGCCCGCGTCGTAGCCGAGCGCGCGGTTCACCCGCTGGTAGTCGTCGAGGTCGAGCAGGAGCAGGGCGACCGGCACGCCGTAGAGGTCGGCCTCGGCCTGCACGCGGTCGAGCGCCGGCGTGAGCGCGGTCTGGTTGGGCAGGCCGGTCAGCGGGTCGTGATGGAGCGCATGCGTGAGGCGCTGCTCCACGCCTTGCCAGGCCGATACGTCGAAGCCCGCCACCGCGAAGCCGTCCTTGCCCGCGTAGTCGGTGCGCTGCACGCGCAGCTCCACGGCGAGCGGGTAGGTGAGGGCCTTCACGAGATCGACGGTGTCCTTCTCCACCGCGCCCGAGGCGGCGGCGCGGTCGAACAGGGCGTCGAGGCGCGGCAGATGGCCGGGCGCCACGATGTCGTGCAGCGTCGCGCCGAGCAGGAACTCGCGGTGATAGCCCGCAAAGCGCAGGCTCGCGTCCGAGACGTAGAGAAAGCGCAGGCCGCGGTCCACGTGCGCGAGGAAGTCCACGGCGCTCGCGGTTTCCTCGAACGAGCGCGACACCGAATCCAGGCGCTCGTGGCCGGCTGCGTGAGCCGCATGGGCCGCATCGTGCGGTTCGTGCTGCGGGTGGCGAGGCGGGGGCGGCGGGCTGGCCACGGGCGCGAGCGGGGCGCGCGCTTGCCCGTCGGGGCGCCGGGCGAGCGCGCGAAACCGGTCGATGACCGTGCGCATCCAGCCCGGGCGGGGCGCCGTGATCCTGTTCGCTTCCATGTCTATCGCTGACAACCCTGTTCCGTGCGGTTTTATATGGCGTGTGTATTCATGATGGGGCACCGTGCGGGATCCGGCTGAAGGGGCCCATCAGAGCAAGTTATCGACCCCGCCGCGAAAATCTTTAGCGCGCTTGACGAAAAAACGCCGTTACGGCTTGCGCAAGCGCCAGGGCGCTCCCAACGGCCGCGGATTCGGTTAAAGTGGCGCCGTCGGGACGCTGGCGCCATGCGCGACGCATGCCTGGGTACGCCGGCGGGGTGTGGCGGGCGGCCGGGGCACCGGTCGAGCGGGACATCATTGCGCCGGTCTTTTCATCTGTACGAGTCACATACGCCATGTCCGATTCATCGTCAGCGGCCGGCGGGCCGGCAACCGCTGCACGGGGCGAGGGCAGCCCGGAGGTTCGGGCCGCCCAACCGTTCGTCTATCTGGGCCGGCAGCCGATCCTCGATTGCGGCGGCGCGCTCACGGCCTATGAACTGCTGTTTCGCGGCGGCGTGCAGAACCGCGCCGTTATCGAGGACGATGCGCTCGCCACCGCCCAGGTGATGACGCGCACGATCGGGCAGCTCGGCGTGCCCGCCGTGCTCGGGCGCCACTACGGCTACGTGAACGTCGGCCGCGAGCTGCTCTTCGACGACATCATCCATTTGCTGCCGCCCGGGCGCTTCGTGCTGGAGGTGCTCGAACACGTGCGCTTCGACGACGCGCTGATCGAGCGGCTCGCCTTGCTGCGGCGCGCGGGCTACCGCATCGCGCTCGACGACGTGAGCGCGATCTCCGACAACCTGCTCAAGGGCCTGCCTTCGGCCGACATCATCAAGGTCGATCTGCTGCAGACCGAGCGCGGCGCGCTGCCGGAGATCACCGCGACGCTCCGTGCCGCGGGCAAGACGCTGATTGCCGAGAAGGTGGAGACGAGCGAGGACTTCGAGTACGCTAGCTCGCTCGGCTTCGAACTGTTTCAGGGATACTTCTTCGCGCGCCCGCAGGTGCTGCGTGCGCCAAGCGTGCGCAGCTCGCGCGTGGCGCTGGTGCGCCTGCTCGCGCTGGTGGCGAGCGACGTCGGGACGGCCGAGCTCGAACGCGAACTGCGCAACCATCCGGGCGTGGTCGTGCAGTTGCTGCGGCTCGTGAATTCGAGCGCCTATGCTCCCGCGCGGCCCATCGCCTCGCTGCGCGAGGCCGTGCTGGCCGCGGGCACGCGCCAGATCGCGCGCTGGGCGCAGTTGTTGCTCTACGCGAGCGGGCGCGACCTGCCGTGGGGCTCGGACCCGCTCGTGCAGCTTGCCGGCACGCGCTCGCACTTCATGGAACTGGCCGCGCGCAGCCTCCATCCCAACGATCCGGATTTCGCCGATGCGGCGTTCATGACCGGCATCTTTTCGCTCGTGCACGTGCTGGTGGGCTCCACGCCCGCGCATACGCTGGAGCGCCTCGGGCTTTCGTCGGCGATCAGCCGCGCCGTGGACGGCCATCACGGCGAACTGGGCGCGCTGCTGCGCATTGCCATGAGCGCCGAGCGCGGCGACCACGAGCGCGCGCAGACCATCGCGGCCGAGGCGGGCGGGGTCTTCGCGTCGCTTACGCCGCCGCTGCTGGCCGAACTGAACCTCTGGGCAGGGGCCTGGTTTACCGCTTACGCCGAAGGCTGAGTCCGGCCGCTTGCCTGCCGCTTCCTGGCCGCTCCTCGGCGATCCGGGCGCCTGCCGCAGGGGCGTTCCTGCGCGCGCCGCGATTGTATGGTCCAATGACGCCAGCGCCGCGCCCCGGTCCCCGATGGGGTGTGCGGCGAGCCCTGGAGAGGACCATCGACATGAAATCCCGATTCATCGCGGCGGGCGCCGCGGCGCTTCTGTGCGCCGGACTCTCGTTCTATGCCCTGACCGCCGAGGCGACGCTCAAGCCCGGCGATCCGGCGCCTGACTTCACGACCCAGGCCTCGCTGGGCGGCAAGACCTATACCTACTCGCTCGCGGACGAACTCAAGAAAGGCCCGGTGGTGCTCTACTTCTATCCGGCGGCGTTCACGAAGGGCTGCACGATCGAGGCGCACGAGTTTGCCGAGGCCGTGGACGAGTACAAGAAGTACGGCGCGACCGTGATCGGCGTGTCGCACGACAATATCGACACGCTCACGAAGTTCTCGGTGAGCGAGTGCCGCAGCAAGTTCCCGGTCGCCGCCGACGAGGATTCGAAGATCATCAAGGCCTACGACGCGGCCATGCCGATGCACGCGTCGATGGCGAACCGCGTCTCCTACGTGATCGCGCCGGACGGCAAGATCATTTACGAGTACACGAGTCTTTCGCCCGATCAGCACGTGGAGAACACGCTGCGCGCGCTCAAGGAGTGGGCGGCGCAGCATCCGCAGCAGTAGGCGGCTTCCAGGCCGCTTCGCAGCCGACTCACAGCCGCTTCAAGACCGATTCAAGGCCGATTCAAGGTGGCGCGCCCCCCGCGTGAGCCGGCGGGGAGCGCCGCGCTCACGCATGATCCGATCGCCCGCATGCCCATTCTCGTTCTGCTGTTCGTGTTCGCCGCGCTCGTCTACGGCGCGGTGTTGTCGTTTCATGCGCTGAGCGCGCGCTTCGGCCCCGGTGTGGCGGTCACGGCGGCGCTGCTGGCGGCCGCTGCGCTCGTCGCGCTTGCCGCCCGGTGGTGGCAGCGCCGCCGCGATGTCGCGCCGAACCTGCGCAACGAAGACGACTGGACGCACGGTATTTCGGGCGACTGGGGCAAGGTGCGGCTCGCGGCCGGCAAGCGCCTGTGCGAGCTGACTCTGAACGGCGCGCAAGGCGCCTATATCTTCGCCGATCTGCGCGGGGCGCAGCCGGTGCAGGAAGACAGGCGCTGGTGCGCGGCGCTCGACGTCGCCGATCCGAAGCACCCCGTCTGGAACCTGCCCATGCCGGGCGAGCGCGAGGCGAAGCGCTGGACCCGGATCTTGACGCTGGCGATGGCCCAGCGGCTGTGAGCGCGCCGGGTTAGGCCCGGCTTACTCCACCGCTGCGCGCGCCGTCCCCCCGCGCCGGTTCTCCCACCACACCCGCAGCCGGTCCATGTAGAGATAGACCACGGGCGTCGTATAGAGCGTCAGCATCTGGCTCACGATCAGCCCGCCCACAATCGAGATACCCAGCGGCGCGCGCAACTCGGCGCCTTCGCCCGTGCCGAACGCCAGCGGCAGCGCCCCCAGCAGCGCGGCGCAGGTCGTCATCATGATCGGCCGGAAGCGCAGCAGGCACGCCTGATGGATCGCGTCGCGCGAGTTGAGCCCCTGGCGCGACGCCTCGATGGCGAAGTCCACCATCATGATCGCGTTCTTCTTCACGATGCCGATCAGGAGAATCACGCCGATCAGCGCGATGATGCTGAACTCCGTGCGGAACAGCAGCAGCGCGAGCAGCGCGCCTACGCCCGCCGAGGGCAGCGTGGAGAGGATCGTGAGCGGATGGATATAGCTCTCGTAAAGAATGCCCAGCACGATATACACCGCCGCGAGGGCGGCCAGAATCAGGATCGGCTGGTTGTCGAGCGATTGCTGGAACGCCTGCGCCGTGCCCTGGAAGCTGCCGTGGATGGTGGCGGGCATGCCGATCTCGCCCATCGTGTCGTAGATCGCCGCCGTGGCGTCCGACAGCGATTTGCCCGGCGGCAGGTTGAACGAGATCGTCGAAGCGACGAACTGGCTCTGGTGATTGACCGAGAGCGGCGTCGTACCCGGCCCGAACGAGGCAATGGCCGAGAGCGGGATCATGGTCTCCTGCGCCGTGGACACGGCCGCGCCCGACGAGGCGCTCGACTTGCCGCTCGCCGCAATCGAGTTGATCGCGAGGTTGCGGGCCGAGTCGGCGGCAATCGCGGCGGCGCTCGTCGCCGTGGTGGCGGCCGTGCCGCCCGTGGACGAACTCGTGGTGCCCGCGGCCGGCCCGCTGACCGTGCCCGCCGTCGCGTTGGTGCTCTGCGCGCCGCTCGCGGTGCCGCCCGAGGTGCTCACCCAGATCTGGTTGAGCATGTCCGGGCTTTGCCAGTACTGCGGCGCGACTTCCATCACCACGTGGTACTGGTTGAGCGGGTTGTAGATGGTCGAGACCTGGCGCTGGCCGAAGGCGTCGTAGAGCGTGTTGTCGATCTGCGAGGGCGTGATGTTCAGCCGCGCGGCGCTGGCGCGGTCGATCGTCACCATCGATTCGAGGCCGCCTTGCTGCTGGTCCGAGTTGACGTCCGCGAGTTCGGGGCGCGCCTGCAGCGCCTCGGTCAGTTTCGGCCCCCACTTGTAGAGGTCGGCCGTGTTGTCGGCGAGCAGCGTGAACTGGTATTGCGCGTTCGACTGCCGTCCGCCCACGCGGATGTCCTGCACCGCCTGCAGGAAGGTGCGCGCGCCCGCCACGTTCGAGAGCGGGCCGCGCAGTTGCGCGATCACTTCGTCGGCGGAGAGCTTGCGCTCGCTCTTGGGCTTGAGCGAGACGAACATGAAGCCCGAATTGGTGGCGCGCCCACCCGAGAAGCCTGCCACCGAATCGACGGCGGGGTTGGACTGGACGATGCGCATCATCTCGGCGAACTTCACCTTCATCGCCTGGAACGAGGTGGCCTGGTCGGCCACGATGCCGCCGACGAGGCGCCCCGTATCCTGCTGCGGAAAGAAGCCCTTGGGCACGACCACGTAGAGGGCGATGTTCAGCGCGATGGTGGCGAGCAGCGTGAAAAGAATGACGAGCGGGTGCGCGAGCGCCCAGTCGAGCGTGTGCTCGTAGCCGCGCTGCATGCGCATGAAGCCGCGTTCGAGCCATTGCGCGAAGCGTCCCTCCGCGGCTTTCTCGTGCGGCTCTTCGAGCAGGCGCGAGCACATCATCGGCGTGAGCGTGAGCGAGACCACGAGCGACACCGCAATGGCGAGCGAGAGCGTGAGCGCGAATTCGCGAAAGAGCCGGCCGACGATGCCGCCCATCAGCAAAATGGGCAGGAACACGGCGACGAGCGACACGCTGATCGAGAGCACCGTGAAGCCCACTTCGCGCGCGCCGAGGAGCGCCGCCTGCAGGCGCGGCACGCCGTTCTCGATATGGCGCGAGATGTTCTCGAGCACGACGATGGCGTCGTCCACCACGAAGCCCGTCGCGATGGTGAGCGCCATCAGCGAGAGGTTGTCGAGCGAGAAGCCCATCAGGTACATCGCCGCGAAGGTGCCGATGATCGAGATCGGCACGGCCACGCTCGGGATCAGCGTGGCGCGCCAGTTGCGCAGGAACAGGAACACCACCATGACGACGAGTGCCACGGCGATCATGAGCGTGTGCTCGGTGTCCTTGAGCGACGCGCGGATCGTGACCGAGCGGTCGGAGGTGGGGATCACCTCCACGTCGGCGGGCAGCGACGCCTTCAACTGCGGCAGCATTGCGACCACGCGGTCCACGGTCTCGATGATGTTGGCGCCCGGCTGGCGGTACAGGATCACGAGCACCGAGCGCTTGCCGTTCGCGAGCCCGATGTTGCGCAGGTCTTCCACGGAATCGACCACTTCGCCGAGATCGGAGAGCTTCACGCCCGCGCTGTTGCGGTAGGCGACGATCAGGTCCCGGTACTGGCTCGCCTTGCTCGCCTGGTCGTTGGTGTAGAGCTGGTAGCGCTGCGGGCCGAACTCGATGTCGCCCTTCGGGCTGTTCGCATTGGCCGAAGCGAGCGCGGCGCGCACGTCTTCGAGGCCGATGCCGTAGTGAAAGAGCGCCTGCGGGATTAGCTCGACGCGCACGGCCGGGTTGGCGGAGCCGCTCACGTCGACTTCGCCCACGCCGTCCACCTGCGAAAGCGACTGCTGCAGCACGGTTGCCGCCGAATCGTAGAGCTGGCCCGGCGTGAGCGTGGGGGAGGTGAGCGCGAGGATCAGGATCGGCGCGTCGGCGGGGTTGACCTTGTGATAGGTCGGGTTCGAGCGCAGGCTCGCGGGCAGGTCGGCGCGCGCCGCGTTGATGGCGGCCTGCACGTCGCGCGCGGCGCCGTCGATGTCGCGGTTCAGGCCGAACTGCAGCGTGATGCGCGTGCTGCCCACCGAGCTTTGCGACGTCATCTCCGTGACGTCGGCAATGCTGCCCAGGTGGCGCTCGAGCGGGCTCGCCACGCTGGTGGCCACGGTTTCGGGGCTCGCGCCCGGCAGCGTGGCCTGCACGGAGATGGTGGGGAAGTCCACCTGTGGCAGCGGCGCCACCGGCAGCTTCGTGAACGCGAAGACGCCGGCGAGCGCGATGCCGAGCGCGAGCAGCGTGGTCGCGACGGGGCGCGCGATGAACGGGCGGGACAGGTTCATCGCGTCACGGCTCCGGGGAGGAGGCGGGACTCGAAGGCGCCGCAGGCGAGCCGCCGCCAAAGCGTTTTCTGAGCCGCTGCGCGATCGAATCGAACGCGAGATAGATCACGGGCGTCGTGAAGAGCGTGAGCGCCTGGCTCACGATGAGGCCGCCCGCAATGGCGATGCCGAGCGGGCGGCGCAGCTCGCTGCCCGCGCCGCTGCCGAGGATCAGTGGCACCGCGCCGAGCAGCGCCGCCATGGTGGTCATCATGATCGGCCGAAAGCGCAGCAGGCACGCCTGATAGATCGCCTCGCGCGGCGCCTTGCCTTCGTGGCGTTCGGCGTCGAGCGCGAAGTCGATCATCATGATCGCGTTCTTCTTGACGATGCCGATGAGCAGCACGATGCCGATGATCCCGATGATGTCGAGATCGTGGCCCGTCATGATGAGCGCGAGCAGCGCGCCGATACCGGCCGAGGGCAGCGTCGAGAGGATCGTGATGGGATGCACGAAGCTCTCGTAGAGCACGCCCAGCACGATGTACATCGTCACGATGGCCGCGAGGATCAGGAACAGTTCGTTCGCAAGCGACGCCTGGAAGGCGAGCGCCGCGCCCTGGAAGCGCGTCTGGAACGAGCCCGGCAGCCCGATGTCCTGCTCGGCCTTCTGGATGGCATTCACCGCCGCGCCGAGCGAGGCGCCCGGGGCGAGGTTGAACGAGATGGTCGTGGCCGGGAACTGCGAGAGGTGCGTGACGAGCAGCGGCGCCGGCCGCTCGCGGAACTTCGCGATGGCCGACAGCGGCACCTGGCCGGCGGTCGAGGTGGCGGAGGGCAGGAAGATCGCATTCAGCGCATCGGTGTAGCGCTGGAGCTGCGGATCGGCTTCGAGTATCACGCGGTACTGGTTCGACTGCGTGAAGATCGTGGAGATGATGCGCTGGCCGAAGGCGTCGTAGAGCGCGTTATCGACGGTCGCGGGCGTGATGCCGTAGCGCGAGGCGCTCGCGCGGTCGATCTCGACGTAGACCGACTGGCCCTGGTCCTGCAGGTCGGTGGCCACGTCGGCCAGTTGGGGCAGTTGCTCGAGCCGGTTCATGAGCTTCGGCACCCAGGTCGTGAAGTCCTCGATGTTGGGCGTGGTGAGCAGGAACTGGTACTGCGTGGGGCTGACCGTCGAATCGATCGTGAGGTCCTGCACCGGCTGCATGTAGAGCGTCGCGCCCGGAATGTGCGCCACGCTCTTCTGCAGGTCGCGGATGATCTCGCTCGCCGTCTCGCTGCGGTCGTCGCGCGGCTTCAGGTTGATGAGCATGCGGCCGCTGTTGAGCGTGATGTTGGTGCCGTCCACGCCGATGAACGAGGTGAGGCTGTCCACGTTGTCGTTCTTGAGGATTTCGGCGGCGAGCGCCTGCTGGCGCTCGGCCATCGAAGCGTAGGAGACCGACTGCGGCGCCTGCGTGATGGCCTGGATCACGCCGGTGTCCTGCACGGGGAAGAAGCCCTTGGGCACGGCCACGTAGAGCACGCCGGTCAGCACGAAGGTGATGGCGAAAACGATCAGCGTGAGGCGCTGGCGCGCGAGCACCCATTCGAGCGCCACGCCGTAGCGGCCGATCACGTAGTCGAAGAACGCGTGCACGCGGGCTTCGAAACGGCGGCTGTCGGCCGGCGGCGTGTGGCGCAGCATGTGCGCGCACATCATGGGCACGAGCGTGAGCGAGACCACGGCCGAGATCACGATGGTGACCGCAAGCGTAATGGCGAACTCGTGGAAGAGGCGCCCCACCACGTCGCCCATGAAGAGCAGCGGAATCAGCACGGCGATGAGCGACACCGTGAGCGAGATGATGGTGAAGCCGATCTGCTTCGAACCCTTGAGCGCCGCGGCGAGCGGGGTCTCGCCTTCCTCCACGTAGCGCGCGATGTTCTCGATCATCACGATCGCGTCGTCCACCACGAAACCCGTTGCGATGGTGAGCGCCATCAGCGAGAGATTGTCGAGCGAGAAGCCGCACAGGTACATGACCGCGAGCGTGCCGATCAGCGAGAGCGGCACCGAGAGGCTCGGAATCACCGTTGCGTAGAGGTTGCCGAGGAAGAGGTACATCACGAGCACGACGAGCACCACCGACATCAGCAGCTCGAACTGCACGTCGCGCACCGAGGCGCGGATGGTGGTCGTGCGGTCGGTGACGATCTGCACGTCGAGCGCGGCCGGCAGCGATTCCTGCAACTGCGGCAGGATCGCCTTGATGCTGTCCACCACCTGGATCACGTTCGCGCCCGGCTGGCGCTGCACGTTCAGGATGATGGCGGGCACGCCGTTCACCCAGGCGCCGAGTTTGGTGTTCTCGGCGCCCTGCACGATGTTGGCGACGTCGGTGAGCATCACGGGGCGGCCGTTGCGGTAGGCTACCACGGCGCTCTTGTAGGCGTCGGCGTCGGTGAGCTGGTCGTTCGCGTTGATCGTGTAGGCGCGCGTGGGGCCGTCGAAGTTGCCCTTCGGCGTGTTGACGTTCAGGTTCGAGATGGTCGTGCGCAGGTCGTCCAGATTCAGGCCATAGGCCGCGAGCGCGCGCGGGTTCGCCTGGATGCGGATGGCCGGCCGCTGGCCGCCCGTGATGCTCACGAGGCCCACGCCCGCGACCTGCGAGATCTTCTGCGCGAGGCGGGTGTCGGCGAGGTCCTGGATTGCGGTGAGCGGCAGGGTCTTCGAGGTGATCGCGAGCGTGAGGATCGGCGCGTCGGCGGGATTCACCTTCGCGTAGATCGGCGGTGCGGGCAGGTCGGAGGGCAGCAGGTTGCCGGCCGCGTTGATGGCGGCCTGCACTTCCTGTTCGGCCACGTCGAGCGGCAGGTCGAGGCTGAACTGCAGCGTGATGACCGACGAGCCCGCCGAGCTTTGCGACGACATCTGGTTGAGCGACGGCATCTGGCCGAACTGGCGTTCGAGCGGCGCGGTGACCGAGGACGTCATCACGTCCGGGCTCGCGCCCGGATAGAAGGTCTGCACCTGGATGGTCGGGTAATCGACCTCGGGCAGGGCGGAGAGCGGCAGAAAACGCAGCGCGACGAGGCCGACCAGCATGATCGCCGCCATGAAGAGCGCGGTGCCGACCGGACGCAGGATAAAGAGGCGGGACGGATTCATGCCGGATTACTGGCCTTGCGGCTGCGAAGCGTGGTGGCGGTGGCCGTGGTGCGCGCCCGAGGCGCCCGACGGGGCCGACGCGCCCGATGCTCCCTGCGCGCGCTTCGGACGTTCGGCCGGGATCGTGATCTTCGCGCCTTCGCGCAGGCGGTCCGAACCGTCGGTCACCACGCGCTCGCCCGCAGCGAGCCCGGAGGCGATGCTCGTGCGCTCGCCGTCCACGGGGCCCACTTTCACCACGCGCACGGTCACGGTGTTGTCGGGTTTCACGACGTACACGTACTGCCCCTGCGCGCCGTTCAGCACGGCGGCGGTCGGCACGATCACGGCGTTGTGGATCGTATCGACGAGCAGGCGCGCATTGACGAACTGGTTCGGGAACAGCATCTGGTCCGGATTCGCGAAGTTCGCGCGCAGTTTCACCGTGCCGGTGGTCGTGTCGATCTGGTTGTCGATGGTCTGAAGGACACCGTTTTCGAGCAGCGTGGTGTTGCTGCGGTCGTAGGCGGCCACGGGCATTCTCGCGCCCGTGTGCATCCGCTTGAGGATGGCGGGCAGGTTGTCCTCGGAGACCGTGAAGATCACGCTGATGGGCTGCAACTGCGTGAGCACGACGATGCCGTTGGTATCGCCGGGGGTCACGTAATTGCCCGGATCGACCTGGCGCAGGCCCACGCGGCCCGAAGCCGGCGCCGTGATGCGCGCATAGGTGAGGTCGAGCTTGTAGGTGTCGATATTCGCCTGATCCGACTTGACCGTGCCTTCGTACTGCTGCACGAGCGAGGCCTGGGTGTCCACCTGCTGGCTCGCGATCGAGTCCTGCGCGAGCAGCGTCTGATAGCGCTTGAGATCGACCCGGGCCGTGGCGAGCAGGGCCTGGTCGCGCGCGAGCTGGCCTTCGGCATTGGCGAGCGAGATCTGGTAGGGGCGCGGGTCGATCTGGGCGAGCGCATCGCCCGCCTTCACGATCTGGCCTTCCTCGAAGTGCACGCTCTGCAGCGTGCCGGAGAGCTGGGTGCGCACCGTGACGTCGGCGAGCGGCGTGACGGTGCCGAGCGCCGTGATCACGATCGGCATGTCGCCGTTCGCAGCGGTGGCCACGGTGACGGGCTGCGGCAGGTTCGCCATCGCGCCCGGACCGCCGTGGCGCATGCGCGCTCCGGCCGGCGGCTCGCCCGCGCCGCTTTCCGGGGCCTTGTTCCACGGATGCCAGCGCAGCAGCACGATGCCTGCGACCACCAGCACGGCCGCCAGCGCGACCAGCTTGCCGCGGCGGCTGCGCGGCGCGGGCGAGGGGGCAGACGGGCTGGACGGAGACGGCGTTTCTCGACGGGGCGATTCCAGATTCTTCTCTTGTTGATCCATCGTTCAGGTCGTAACTGCAATCAGGTTGAGCGGTGGGCGTCGGCAGGCATGAGCCTGGACAGAGGGCCAGGGGCTGCGGCCTGGGCGCTGTCGAGCGCGCGCGGCGCGCAATTTGCCGATGCTACGCGAAGCGGGCGAAAGGTTGATGTCAGGTGCCGATGCAGCCCGGCAAACGGCGGCAAGGCGTGGGGCCGGCGCGGCGGGCGCCGGGCTGCATCGGCCGTGGCGGGCGGTGGCTGGCGGTGCGCAAGAGCGCCGGCTGGCGAGGGCCGGGCAGCCAAAAAGCATGATGCTAGTCGGTGCCCGGGGGAGCGTCCAGTCGGCTTTCTTTCAATACGTTACGTGCGTGACAGGCGCTGCAGCCGCGCTGGCGGGCGCCCCGGAGGGGGCGCGGCGCGGCCTGATCGACACGCTCAGCCGACAGCGGGCAGGCACACGGTGCCGCCGATTTCGGCGACGATCTTCGCGATGCATTCGTGCAGCGCCGGCACGGCATGGGTGACGAGCCACTCGCGCGGACATTGCTGTGCCGCGCCGCCGCAGTTGATGGCGTACCGCTCGCCGTCGGGGCCCGCGAAGGCGCCCGCGATGGCATTCAGGCCCTCGTACCACTCGCCGATCGCCATGCCGTAGCCCTGTGCGGCGGTTTCCGCGAGTGCGGCGTCCAGCCGGCTGCCGACGAAGCCCCAGTCGTTGCCCGCCGCGGCCTGGAGCGACGCGGTCAGCGTGTCGCGCTCGGTGGGTGCGAGCGAGGCGAGGTAAGCGCGGCCCACGGCCGTGCGGCTCATGTCGATGCGCGAGCCCACTTCCAGCCGGGAGACGAGCAACGCCGAGCGCGGCCGGATGGCGTCGATCACGACCATCTCCAGGCGGTCGCGCACCGTGAGATGGACCGAGAGCACCGTGCGTTCGGCGAGCCGCGTGAGGAAGGGCCGGGCGCGGCTACGGATGTCGGAGTTGCGCAGGAAGCCGTTGGAGAGGTCGAGCACCGCCGACGTGAGCACGAAGCGCTCGCTGTCGGGCAGCCGGGCGAGAAAGCCCGTGCTCACGAGCGTACCGGTGAGGCGCGACACCGTGGGCTTGGGAATGCCCGTCAGGTCGGTCAGCTCGCGATTGCTCACCGGCGCATCGGCGGCGGCAATGCAGCGCAGCACGGCGAGACCGCGCGCGAGCGCCGTCACCTCGTCGGCTGCACCGTCTTTGTCGCGAGGCGTCTCGGCACGCGTTCGCGGATCGGCAGTAGAAGTCATCTCAGGGGATTTTTGCGTTTTTTTGAAACAATATTTCAGCACATATTGTCGCCTGAGGGAACGCCCTCATGCATCGCCGCGCACCAGTGCGGTGCACTCAGGCCATGAAGTTAGGGGTAAAATGATCGCCGGATAGCGGCCGATGCGCCCGGTTGCCGATTCCCGGCTTCTGGATAGATTTTGCTTGACTTAGTCAGCAGGCCGGTAAAAAATGGAATGACATTTCGATTGACCCCGCAGAGCGCGGGGTTTTAATGTGCCGGAGTTTATGCAATACGCATAAATTATCATGGCGGTTCCACAAGGCAAGCGCCAGTCGAAATACCCCCTCTCAGGTTCTAGCACGGCCCTCGGAATGGCTAGAACTTTTAAGGCGTCACGTGCACACGTGACGCTTTTTTTTTGATTGCCGCGAGGCAATCGGACGTGACGCTGCGCGCGGCCATCGACAACATCGGGAACCGCCGCTACTGGATGTACCAGTACGCGAACTACATCGCCCCGGGCGATCCGCGTACCGTGAGCCTGAACGCGAAGATCGACTTCTGACGCGCCGCGCGCAGCCGCCAGCGGAGCCGGCGGGGCGATAGGGCGACAGGGCGGCGCAGATCAGGCCACCGTCTCCCGCTCCGGCGTGGCCGTGATCTTGTGGATCGAGAGATCGGCGCCGTTGTATTCCTCCTCCCGGTCGATACGCAGGCCCACGGTCATGCGCAGCGCGCCGTAGACGATCGTGCCGCCGAGCGTCGCAAGCACAATGCCGCCCAGCGTGCCCGCCACCTGCGCCCAGAACGACACGCCGCCCATCCCGCCCGCCCAGCGCATGCCGAAGATGCCGGCGGCGATGCCGCCCCACGCGCCGCACAGCCCGTGCAGCGGCCAGACGCCGAGCACGTCGTCGATGCGCCAGCGGTTCTGCACGCAGGTGAACATGGTGACGAACAGCACGCCTGCCACCGCGCCGGTCACGAGCGCGCCGAGCGGATGCATGAGGTCCGAGCCCGCGCACACGGCCACGAGGCCGGCGAGCGGCCCGTTATAGGTGAAGCCCGGGTCGTTGCGGCCCGCGAGCCAGGCCGAGAGCGTGCCGCCCACCATCGCCATGAGCGAGTTCACGGCCACGAGCCCGCTGATCTTGTCGATGCTCTGGGCGCTCATGACGTTAAAGCCGAACCAGCCCACCGCGAGCACCCAGGCGCCGAGCGCGAGGAACGGGATGTTCGACGGCGGATGCGCGGCGACGCGGCCGTCGCGCGTATAGCGGCCGTGGCGTGCGCCCAGCAGTATCACGGCCGGCAGCGCGACCCAGCCGCCGAACGCATGCACGACCACCGATCCCGCGAAATCGTGAAACGGCGCGCCGAAAAGGTGCGCGAATGCGTCCTGGATGCCGAAGCGGCCGTTCCAGACGATGCCCTCGAAGAACGGGTAGACGAAGCCCACGATCACGAAGGTCGCGAAGAGCTGCGGATTGAACTTCGAGCGCTCGGCAATGCCGCCCGAGACGATGGCGGGAATGGCCGCCGCGAACGTGAGCAGGAAGAAGAAGCGCACGAGCGCGTAGCCGTTGTGCCGGGCGAGCACGTCGGCGGGATCGAAGAACTGCACGCCGTAGGCGATCGTGTAGCCGATGAAGAAGTAGGCGATCGTCGAGACCGAGAAGTCCACGAGGATCTTCACGAGCGCATTGACCTGGTTCTTCTTGCGCACGGTGCCGAGCTCGAGAAAGGCGAAGCCCGCGTGCATCGCGAGCACCATGGCCGCGCCGAGCAGCAGGAAGAGCGTGTCGGTGCCGGTCTTGAGAGTGTCCATCGTATCGTGTCGTGGTTGCCCAAAAAGAGCGCAGGCAAGAGCAAGATGCGGGCCAGTGCCGCGCCAAAGCGGTGAATCGGGAGCTGGCGCAGGCGTCGATACGGTGCGCGCGCGCACTGCATCGGGTGGGCGCCGGGCGGTGCGTGTTCGAGTCCGGTGCGCAAGCTCTGCCCGCAAGCGCGGCACGGCGGCACAATTTCGGTGCGTACGCCCGCACATGGGGATGTCAGGCGCCAGATCGGGGCGATTTATTCGATTTTCCTTTCTGCCTTGCCGACGCTAACCGGCGCAGAGGGACGCGGGCGAAGCCTTGCAGCTTGAACACAGGAGACATACGGAAGCTACAGAGGCTGCCCCTCGTGCACAAACGCCGACATAATGGCCAGATCGATTTATAACGTCCGGAATCCCCGAACCCGCCACTGCATGCGACTAACGACAAAAGGGCTGTTGCTGATCGCGATTCCCGCCCTGTTCGAACTCACGCTGCTCTCGGGCATCGTCAAGGCCGAGGCCGACGCCGAAGCCGCCGAACGCTGGAGCCAGCACAGCCAGGAGGTGCTCGAGCAGGCCGGGCGTGTGCTCGAGCCGGTGCTGATCGAATCGGTGCAGTTGCGCGGCGCCGTGGCGGCGGCCGACACGGCCTTCTCGACCCCGGTATCGACGTGGGTGGACATCGACCAGCGCATCGACCGCCTGGCCGAACTCGTGGCCGACAATCCCGCCCAGGTCGAGCGCGCCGTGCAGATCCGCCAGGCGGTGCAGAACTACCGGCAGTGGTCCGACCGCATTCAGGATCTGCTGCATTCGGGACGCAACGGCGAGCTCACCGACCGCTTTCGTCTGCTGACGGGTTCCGACGTGCTCGACCGCGTGCGCGCCCAGATCACGGCGTTCCAGACCGAGGAGCGCCGGCTCGACGTACTGCGCGTGACCGCGGCCGAGACTGCGCGCGCGCAGCAGCAGACGCTCGTGATGGCGGCGGTGGTGGGCTCGATCGTGCTCGTGGCGCTCGCGGTGTGGGTCTTCACGCGCGGCGTGCGCGGGCGGCTCGACACGCTCTCGGACAACGCCAGCCGGCTCGCGGGCAACGAGCCGCTCGCGCCGCTCACCTCGGGCAACGACGAGATCGCGCGGCTCGATCTGACGCTGCACCAGATCAGCCAGCGGCTGATCGAGGCCGAGCGCCTGCGCGTGGGCTTCCAGGCGGACCTCGCGCGCCGCGCGGACCAGCTGGCGCAGATCAACGAGAACCTGCGCCAGCAGACCCAGGAAAACGAGATGTTCATCCACAGCGTGTCGCACGATCTGCGCGCGCCGCTCGTGAACCTGCAGGGCTTTTCGCGCGAGCTGGACCATGCCTGCGACGATCTGCGCGAACTGGTCGGGCGTTCGTCGCTTTCGCCCGAGGCGCGCGAGCATGTCAACCGGGTCGTCGACGAAGACATTGGCGTGGCGCTGCGCTATCTGCAGACGGCCGTGCTGCGCGCCGCCCACATCATCGACGCGCTGCTGCGGCTCGCCCGGGTGGGGCGCGTGGAATACCGGAGCCAGCGCGTGAACGTGCAGGAACTGGTGCAGCGCGTGGTGGACGCGATGCATGGCTCGATCCGGGCCCGCAACGCGACGGTGAGCGTGCGGCCGCTGCCGGCCGTCTGGGGCGACCCGACCGCGCTCGAGCAGGTTTTCGCGAATCTCGTGGGCAATGCGCTCAACTATCTCGATCCCACGCGCGACGGCAAGGTCGAGGTCGGCACCGCGCCTGCGCCGCCGGGCGTGGCGTCGCTGCAGATTTTCTATGTGCGCGACAACGGCCTTGGGATTCCCGAAGTGGCGCTGCCGCGGCTCTTCCAGGCGTTCCAGCGCATGCACGGCAACGTCGCGCCGGGCGAGGGCATCGGGCTTGCGCTCGTGCGGCGCATGGTCGAGCGCCACGGCGGGCGTGTGTGGGTGGAATCGCGCGAGGGCGAGGGATCGACCTTCTACCTGTCGCTGCCCGACGCGCTGGCCGTCGTGCCGCAGGCGCCCGGCGAATCCGATGGCGCGCTCGTGGTTCAGGACGAGGGGGATGGGGAGGACGACAGTGCGGGTAGCGGCGGGGACAACGGTGGGGATAGCGGCAGGGATAGCGGCGCGGCCGGGGAGGCCAGGGAAGGCTTCATACCGCCGAGCCCGCTCGCCGAGGCGTTGCGCCGCGCCGGCGGGGCCATCGACCGCGGCTGATGGAGCGCGTTGAAGTCCGTTGAAGTCCGTTGACGCCGGGCTGCCCGCTGCTATCAAGTGCCGAAGAGACGCCGCGAACGCAGCAGCCAGGTGCCGCGGATTGCCCAGAAGCCGCCCGCGCAGCCCAGCAGGAGCGCGACGGCGAGCATCGCGCCCGGCGGGGCGGTCAGCCCGAACGGCAGGGCGTGCGGGAACACCAGGCAGCGTTCGAGCGTCAGCAGGGCACCCCAGAGCGCGAGTGCGGCCTGCACGACGAGCCGCGTGCCGAGCCGCAGGCGCGCGCGGTCCACGCGCGTTGCGTGACGCTTGGCACGCGGGCAAAAAAAAGCGATCGCCAGCAGGGCGATCGCGAGTATCGCAATCCAGTCCGTCAGATCCATCACCGCTATCTCTAGAGCAAACGAGCACTCTAGGAGGCCGTGTCTCCACGGAATATCGGACCTGTCTTAAAAGATCATGCTGGACTTGCCGCTTGCCTCGCGCGCGGAAGGTTCAAGGCTCGATCCGCGTACCGAGCAGCACGAGAAACTGCCGCAGCCATTCGGGATGCGCGGGCCACGCCGGGGCGGTGACGAAGGGGGCATCGGTGACGGCGCTGTCGATGGGAATGTCGGCGTATTCGCCGCCCGCCAGGCGCACTTCGGGCGCGCACGCCGGATAGGCCGAAATGCGCTTGCCCCGGATGACCTCGGCCGCCGCGAGCAGTTGCGCGGCGTGGCAAATGGCCGCCACCGGCTTGTTCGCACTCACGAAGTGACGCACGATTTCGATGACCTTCGGATCGAGCCGCAGATATTCCGGCGCGCGGCCGCCGGCGATGGCGAGTGCGTCGTAGGCCGCGGGGTCGATCTCGTCGAAGCTGGCATTGAGCGCGAACTGGTGGCCCGGCTTTTCCGTGTAGGTCTGGTCGCCCTCGAAGTCGTGGATGGCGGTCTTGATCCGCTCGCCGGCCTTTTTGCCCGGACACACGGCATCGACGCGGTGCCCCACGGCCTGTAGCGCCTGGAACGGCACCATCGTTTCATAGTCCTCGGCAAAGTCGCCCGTGAGGAACAGAATCTTCCTGACTGCCATTGCATGCCTCCTGCGTTGATTGATGGAACACGGCAAACCCTCGGGCAGTCTACTCCAGCATGATTGAAGCTTCCGTTACGCGTCCTCCTTCCGGCATCGCCTGGCGCCCCTATGTGCCGGGCCGCGATGCCGCGCCGCTCGCCGCGCTCTTTCGCGCCGCGGTCATCGCGCTTGCCGCGCCGCACTACGACGCGGCGCAGCGAGCGGCATGGGCCTCGGGCGCCGACGATCTCGCGGCGTTCGATGCCCGTCTTGCGCGCGGCACGACGCTCGTGGCCGATTGCGCGGGCGCAAGCGTCGCGTTCGGGCAGCTTTTCCCGGCCGACCACGTGGAGATGCTGTATGTCGCGCCGGCGTGGGTGCGGCACGGGCTCGCTTCGGCGCTGCTCGCGCGGCTGGAGGCATGCGCGCGCGGGGAGGGCGCGAGCGTGTTGCGCACGGAGGCCAGCGTGCTTGCCCGCCCTGTGTTCGAGCGGGCCGGCTTTTCGCTGGTCGCCATGGAAGTCGTAGGGCGCGGCGGCGTATCATTGCCGCGTTTTCAGATGGCCAAGCCGCTTCGCGCGGCCAATCTTTCAGGATGACCATGTATTTCAAGGTATCGATACGCGCGGCCGCCGTGCCCGTTCTGGCCATGGCCGTACTCGCCGCGGGTTGCAACAAGCAGAATCCGCCGCCCGCCGATCTCGCGGGCAAATCGGCCGACGCCGTGCAGCAGGCGGCCCAGCAGGCCGCCCAGAAGATGGCCGATCAGGCGAAGCAGCAACTCGATCAGGCAGCGAGCTTCGTGAACCAGCAGGTCGATGCCGCGCAGCAGCAGCTTGGGAGCGCCGCTTCTGGGGCGACGCAGGCAAGCGCTTCGACCGGCGAGCTCGCGTCTTCGGCGCAAGGGCAGTTGCGCGATGCGGCAAGCGCCGCGCAGTCCCTGCTCGGTCATGCCGCGGCGGCGACGGGCACGGGGCTTCAGTTCGCCGGGCGCTCGCTCCAGCAGTGGGCGAGCAGCGCGGCGGCGGCTTCCGCGGCGGCGGCATCGTCGCCCGCAGCGGCGAGCCAGTGACGCTGCGCTCGCAGCGCCGGGCTTGGCGCTTCGCGCTTGACGATCTCAATTAATGTAATTATCATGGTTACACTTTTCGATGCAGGTTTGCCGTGAACACGAGTAGCCGCTTCGCGTTTGCTGTACACGTGCTGGCGCTGCTCGCGCAGCAGGAGGGCGCACCGCTTTCGTCGGAGATCATCGCGGGCAGCGTGAACACGAATCCCGCACTGATCCGGCGTCTGCTCACGATGCTCGCCAATGCGGGCCTCACGGCATCGCAGCTCGGTGCGGGCGGCGGGGCGTTGCTCGCGCGCGAGCCCGGGTCCATCACGCTGCTCGATGTCTATCGCGCCGTGGACGACGCCCAGCTCTTCGCCATGCACCGCGAAGAGCCGAATCCGGCCTGCATGGTCGGGCGGCATATCCAGCACACGCTGCGCGGCGTGATTGGGGATGCGCAGCGCGCGATGGAGGCGTCGCTGGCGGGGCGCACGCTCGCCGACGTCGTCGAGGACGTGGAGCGCAGCGAGCGCAAACTGGAACGCGCGCGCTCGCCACGCCGGACGTGAGCGACACGGGCGACACGAGCGACACGAGCGGCATGATCCATATGGGCCGTATCGAATTGTCCATCGGGGCTATGCCCCGTTTTTTAGCCGCTTATATGTAACTATATTGGTTACATAAATTCGAACAGGAGCCGTAACATGAGCAAGTCGCTGAATATCGCCCTCTTTGGCGCAACCGGCACGATCGGTTCGCGCATCGCCGCCGAAGCCGCACGGCGCGGCCACCGCGTGAGCGCACTGGCGCGTCAGCCCGAGCGCGTCGCTGCCGGCCCGAACATCGTCGCTTCGAAGGCGGATCTGCTCGATGCGGCCAGCGTTGCCGCCGCGGTGCGCGGCCATGACGTCGTCGCGAGCGCCTATGCGCCGCCGCACGACCGTGTGGCGGACCTCCTGAGCGCGAGCCATGCGCTCGTCGAGGGCGTGCGCGCGGCGGGGCTCAAGCGCCTCGTGGTGGTGGGCGGCGCAGGCTCGCTCGAAGTCGCGCCCGGCAAGCAACTGGTCGATTCGGAGAGCTTTCCCGCTGCGTGGAAGGGCATTGCGCTCGCGCATCGCGATGCGTTCAACTTCTATCGCACCGTGACCGATCTCGACTGGACCTTCTTCGCGCCGGCCGCGATGATCGCCCCGGGCGAGCGCACGGGGCAGTTCCGCACCGGCACGACCGCGCTGATCGCCAATGCGGCGGAGGAAAGCCGCATTTCCGCGGAAGACTACGCGATTGCGTTCGTCGATGAACTAGAGCAAGGCCGCTTCATCCGCGAAATCGCGACCGCGGCTTATTGAGGGTACGACGCTGCGGGGAGGGGCGGGAAGGTGTGCGGCTGACGTTCTCGCTGCATTCGCGCTGACATTCTGTTACGCACCCGCGCCGCGCAGGCCGCGCCAGTGCGGCTAAACTGGAGCGCTCCGATTTCGCCCCTTTCGACATGAATCCATGCTCTGGACGGGACGCTGCGCTCGCCCGGCCACAGTCCGCCGGGCGCCGCCGCGCGTCCGCTGCTGTCTCCCGCGCCGCAGCAGTGCGCGGCGCGCACGCGGGGCTCGATGCGGGGCCCTTGCTGCGCCGCGGCCTGCTGATGCTGTTCGCATGGCTCGCGCTCTGGTGCGCGAGCGTGCCGCCTGCTGCCGCCCAGGCCGCGGTGGCCCCCGTTCTTCCGGCATTGAAGAGCCTTATCACCGGTCAGGCTGCCGCGGCATCGGGTGCCTCGGCGGCCGAGGCCGCTTCCGCGCCGAGCCCGGCGAGCGAGGCCGAGTTCGCGCGTTCGCTCGACAGCGTGATCTCGACGCTCGACAACGACCGGCAGCGCAACGCCCTCGTTGCCCAGTTGAAGAAGCTGCGCAACGCTTCGCAGAACGTCGCACCCGTGCCGGCTTCGGGCGCGGAGGCGACGTCGGGGCTGCTCGGCGCGATCGCGTCAGGCCTTTCCTCGGTCGAGGCGGACGCGCGCCGCGGCCGCAGCCCGCTGCACTACTGGGCCGGGCGTTTCACCGCCGCCGGCAACGAGCTCTATCTGCTGGCGACAGGCGAGGACGACGAGAGCCCCGGGCACCTCGTCCTCGACATGCTGGCGACTCTCGTGGGCTGGGGCGCTTGCGCGATCGGGCTGCGCTGGCTCGTGCGCCGCGTGCTGCGGCGCTTCTCCGTCGATACGGGCCTGCAGCCCAATCCCACCACCATCGAGCTTGTCGTGTTCGCCCTGCAGCGGGTGGGGCCGTTCATCCTCGCCTTCGTGGCGGTGCTCGTCGTGGAGCGGGCGCTGCCGCAGGCCGTCGGCCGCACCATCGGGCTCGTGATCGCCTATGCGGTCGTGGCGGGCGCGGTGTTCTCGGCGATCTGCCTCATCATGTTTTCGCTGTTCGGCTCGGGGCACCGGCGTGCCGCCGTGCGCGTGCTGATCGCGCGCGGGCGCCGGCCGCTCTTTTGGATCGGCGTGTTCAGCGCGCTCGGCGACGCGGCGACCAACTACGAGGTCGCGCATCAGATCGGCCCCAATCTGGCCGCGCTCGTTTCGACCTTCGCCAACATGACCGCCGCCGTGCTCACCGCCACGGTCGCCCTGTCGTTCAGGCGCCCCGTTGCCCATCTGATCCGCAATCGCGGCTATCAACTGCGCCACGATCACAAGGCGCTCACCGAAATCTTCGACGTCCTGGCCTCGCTGTGGCATCTGCCGATGCTGCTGCTGGCCGTCGCGTCCGTCGTCGCGACCCTGGGCGGCATCGGCAGCAGCGAGAACGTGCTGCAGATCTCCATCGTCACGGCGCTGCTGCTCGTGCTCGCCTTCTTCCTTTCCGCGATCGTGCGGCGCGTCACGCGCCCGGACATGACGCGCGTGCGCCGCCGTTCGCCGTATCTGCGCCGGCTCCTGCGCTTCGCGGGCACGCTCGTCATCGTCTTCATCTGGCTGGCCTACTTCGAGTCGTGCGCACGCCTCTGGGACATTTCGCTCGCGCGCATCATCGAAGCGAGCGTGGCCGCGCGCGGCATCGCACACGCGATCTTCGCGATCGGCGTGACGGTGTTCCTCGCGTGGCTCGTGTGGATCGTGCTCGATACGGCGATACTCGAAGCGCTCAATCCCAGCGGCCCGCGCACCAAGGGCCGCGCGCCCAGCACGCGGGCGCGCACCATGCTGCCGCTCGTGCGCAATGCGGTCCTCGTGACGATCCTCACGATCGCGGGGATCGTCACGGCGGCCAATCTCGGCATCAACGTGACGCCGCTGCTGGCGGGCGCGGGCGTGATCGGTCTCGCGATCGGCTTTGGCGCGCAGTCGCTCGTGAGCGATCTCATCACGGGGCTCTTCATCATCATCGAGGAGACCATCTCGGTGGGCGACTGGATCGATCTCGACAACGGCCACGCGGGCACCGTGGAGCATCTGTCGATCCGCACGGTGCGCCTGCGCGACGGGCAGGGCGCGATTCACGCGATTCCCTTTTCGCAGATCAAGATCGTGAAGAACCTCTCGCGCGATTTTGCATACGCGGTGTTCGAGGTGCGCGTGCCGTTCTCGGTCGAACTCGATACGGTCACGCGGCTGATTCGCGAAGTGGGCGCGGAACTGGTGGCCGATTTCCGCTACCGCCGCGAGATTCTCGGGCCGGTGGAAGTGTGGGGCCTCGACCGCTTCGAGCCGAACTGGATGGTGGTGAAAGGCCAGATCAAGACGCGGCCGCTCCAGCAGTGGAGCGTGGCGCGCGCATTCAACGCGCGGCTGAAGCATCGCATGGACGAAGCGGGCATCCCAATGCCCGTGCCGCAGATGCAGGTGCACATGTCGCCGCGCGGGGAGGACCTGCTGGCGGAGGACGAACGCTCGCCGCACGGGGCGCTTCATGAACCGCTTCATGAACCAACTCATGCGCCAACCCACGGGCCACACCATGCGCCTGTGCAACCCGGCATGACGCGCGATGCGTCGCACGAGCCGCGTCCGGCGCCGCCGCCCACGGGCGGCCCGGACGGCGCGCCGCCGCAAATTCCCACGGCGGGCGGAGCCGGCAGCCGCGGCTAGGGCCGGTCGGTGATGGGCATGGCGCGTCCGTCGTGCGCTACTGCGGGCAATAGCGGCAGCACCTCGTTCACGCCGGTCGCCATCCGCGCGGCACTCACACCGTAGATATGCAGCGAAACGGCTGCCGCGTCGCTCTCGTTCGCGAGCCGGTGGATGAGCCGGTGGATGCCTTGCCGGCCGCGTCCGCCGAACGACACGGCGCCCGGGGCGCGCGGATGCGCGCGTACCGCGGCGGCGCCTTCGCGCGCTTCGTCCCACGTGTAGATCGTCTCCGTGAGCGTGCCTTCGAGCACCGCGTAGCCGCACCACGTGTGGTGCGCGTGCACCGGACTCGCCTGGCCCGGCTGCCAGACCAGCGCCGCGACGGTGTAGCGCGCCTCGCGATCGGCGAGGATCAGGTGGCGGCGATACGTCGTCGCCGAGCCTTCGCGTTCGGCGGCGGTGACGAGGGCGTGGTCGGCCAGCGCCGCACCCAGCGCGGCGCGCAGCGCCTGCGCGAACCGTGCGCAGCGCGACGGGTCGGCCGGCGCGGTGCAGGCGGCGAAGGCCGCGTCGAGCGCCGCGCGCAGGCGGCCGACAGCCGCCTCATGGTCTGCGGCGGCATGCGCGGGCGCTTCGGCGCGAAAGAAAGCGGGCTCGGCGGGAAAGTTCATCGCTGGTCGGATTCAAGAGACTCGGATGAACTCATTTATAGCGTCTTGCGTCGAGAAAGAGTTTCCCTATAATTTTCCTTTGCAGGCTCTGGATAGAATAAATTTCTACGTAAGGGGAAGAGCGGAAATGGATGTCATCGACAGAAAGCTCGTCGAGCTGTTGCAGCAGGACGTCACGATGCCGGTTGCCGAACTGGCGCAGCGCGTGAATCTCTCGCAAACGCCATGCTGGAAGCGCGTGCAGCGGCTCAAGGAAACCGGCGTGATTCGCGCGCAGGTGGCGCTGTGCGACCCGAAGAAGCTGGGGGTGGGGACGACCGTGTTCGTCGCGGTGCGCACGAACCAGCACACCGAGGCCTGGGCGCAGAGCTTCACGCGCGCGATCCAGGACATTCCCGAGATCGTCGAAGCCTATCGGATGAGCGGCGAGACCGACTATCTGCTGCGCGTCGTGGTCTCGGATATCGACGATTACGACCGGGTGTACAAGCAGTTGATCCGCGCGGTGCCGCTCTTCGACGTGAGTTCGAGCTTTGCGATGGAGCAGCTCAAGTATTCGACGGCGCTGCCGGTGCGGGCTTTGCGCGCCGAATGATGCGACCGGCGTGCAAGCCGCCTGCAAGGCCCCGGGGCGTAAAATGCACGCTTACTTCCTCTCACCCTGGCGAGCCATGAACGATCCGCGCAAGAAGAGTCCCACCTTTGGCCTTGGCGTGTTTATCGTGGTAGTGCTGCTTTTCGTGATCTTCACCTTGCTCTTCAACGCGATTCGCGGCAAGCGCGAGTACGACGAAGCCAATCCGGCGCCGCCGGCCAGCGCGGCGGCGAGTTCAGCGGGCTCGCCTGCGGGCGGTTCGGGTCAGTAACGCCCCGGCGGCGCGCCAGACACGGGCCGCGGCTCAGGCCTGCGGCAGCCGGATCACGCTTGCGTCCTTGCGGATGAGCCAGGACGCGGCGACCATCTGCTTGCACTGGTGCGCGAGCAGCTTCAATTCCTGCGTGAACTCCGCCGAAGGCCCGAGCGCGCGTTCGGCTTCCACCACCATCGTGTCCAGATCGCGCGTGAGGCGCTTCGTCAGGTCGATCTGATCGGCGGGCGCGGGCATGCCGGCTTCGGCGGCCGCGAGGTTGTCGTGCACGCAGGTCATGGCCCGTTCGAGCGCGTCCAGCGCGACGGTCTGGCCGGGCCTCGCGGCCGCGCGCAGGAGCGGCGCCGCCGCCGTGATCTGCGAGGCGAGTTCGTGGCTGCGGACCAGCAGATCGTTCAGTTCTGCGACGAACTTCTGTGCCGACTTCGGCTCCAGCATCATGCGCTGGAAGGCCTGGCCCAGGTTCGCGAAGGCCACGTGCACGTCCTTGCGCGCGAGGCGGTAGCGGAAGTCGGTGGGCGGCGCTGCGCTGCCCTGTGCGCTTGCCTTCGCGCCCGATGCGGCGACGGGTTGGATGGGCTCGGCTGACGCGGCGGCCCCGGAAAACGGCGCGCCCGCGAACGCGGGCTGCGGCTGCGCGGTGCGCGCTCCGAACCCCCAGCTCGCTTCGAGATACTTGCGCGTCGCGGCGATCATGTCGTTCACGAGCTTGCCCATCAGCCGGTATTCCCAGTACGGGAACAGATGGCTCGCGCCGATGGCGATCATGCAGCCCACCACGGTGTCGATGGCGCGCTCGCCGATGATGCGCATGCCGCCCGGCGCGAGCAGATGGAACATCAGCAGCACATACGCCGAGGTGAACACGACGCTCGCCGTGTAGTTGAAGAGCAGCAGGCTGTAGCTCATCACCATCGCCGCGAACATCGAAACGAGCAGCACGAGCGGCTGCTTCACGATGAGGATGAGCGCGACGCTCGCCGCGCAGCCGATCAGCGTGCCGACAATACGCTGCGCGTTGCGCTGGCGCGTGAGCGAATAGCCGGGCTTCAGGATGATGATGCTCGTCATCACGATCCAGTAGGCGTTGGTGAGCGGCAGGATGCGCCCGAGCCAGAAGCCCACGGCCACCGCGATCGTCACGCGCAGCGCATGGCGAAAGCTCGGCGAGGCCATCGTGAGGTTCGAGAAGATCTGCAGGTACGACACGCGGCGGTTCGTGACGAAGCGCTGCAGCGCTTCGTCGATGCGCAGTTCCGTTTCGGTGGGCGGCACCTCGCTCGTGAGGCTGCGCCGCATGCGGTCGATCAGGCGCGTGGCGCTCCAGATGCGCCGGAACGACGCCGAGATCGCCGCATAGGCTTCGGGGTCGGTCCGGGCGAGGTCGCGTTTCTTGAGCAGTTCGAGTTCGTATTCGATCGCACGCAGTTCGGCCTTCACGTTCACGCTCGTGCGCGGCGGTTCGTTCTGCAGCACGGCGAGGCCGATGTCTTCGAGATCGGCGGCGGCCTTGCGGATCAGGTCGCGGTAGAAGATCAGCAGATCGGAGCCGCCGAACGTATTGCGCACGAGCGGGTAGTCCATGTGCGCGCCCACGAAGAGCTCGTGCAGATCGACCGTGTTGATGAACAGGTTGAAGTGCATTGCGCGCTTGGGATCGAGCTTGCCGCGCCGGAACTTCGGCAGGTTGCGCAGCACGATGTCGCGCGCGGCGTCCTGGCGCTCCACGGCGGCAATCTGCCTGGCGACGAGGTTGCGATAGCACTCGTCGAGATCGTTGTCGAGGTCGTAGAACTGGGCGCGCGCGAGCAGGTAGTCGGCGCAGGCGAACACGCTCTCCGCAATGGCCTGCTGCTCGATGCGGTCCAGCATGAGCTGGCTCACGAGCGTGGACCAGCCGGTGTACCAGAGCCCGCCCAGCAGGATCCACAGCGCGTTGATGAGGGCCTGGTGCGGCGTGAAGTGATCCTCCAGCGTCATCACCATCATGAACAGCGTGGCGAAGCTGATCTGCGGCCAGCGGTTGCCGTACACGACGATCAGCGAGAGCACGAAGGTGAGCGGCACGACGGTGGCCCACAGCGCGACGGGATTCACGGTCGCGAGGCCGGTGGCGTAGGCGGCGAGGAAGCCGATCACGCTGCATGCGAGCATTTCGTTGCGCTTGTACTTCAGCGGACCGGGCATGTCGACCACGCAGGCGCCGAGCGCGCCGGTGGAGATCGTGAAGCCGAGATCGCTCTTGTCGAACACGAACAGGCACAGCACGGCGGGAAGCGAGATGCCGATCGCGATGCGCAGGCCGCCGTAGAAGTACTGGCTATAGAGGAATTTGCGGATTTCTACCGAATAGCGCATCGACTGCCGGTGGGTATGCGAAAGCGGACGGTGCGCCGCGGACTGGCGGTGAGTCTAACTGATTTCGCCGGCATTCCGGGCGCCTGTGTCTTCCCGGCGCGCGCCGCTCAGACGGATGCGAGGGGGCAGGCGCGCGAGCGGATCTCAGGCCGTCGGGTCGCCCAGCAGCCCATGGGTGCCGCGGATGCGCCGCATGCGCGTGCGATACCAGAAGGTCCAGGCGAGGAGGCCGCCGAACACGCTGTAGCCGAGGATCGGCGAGACGACGAGGAAGCGCTCGATCGGCCACGTGGCGGCGAGCCAGGCGCGCAGCGCCGCGTCGGCGGTCAGGCCGAGCCCCCAGACGGCGGTGAGCACGCGCATGGCGGAGGCGAACTCGCGTCGCTCGGCCCACAGCATCTCGAAGCGGGCCACGCCCTCGGGCGTTTCGCGCGCGACGGTCGCGCGCGCGAGGTAGAACACGAGCGGGCGGCGCGCCAGCAGCGAGGCGAGGAAGGTGACGCCGATCGCGCCCGAGGCAAGGCATTCGCGCATCAGCAGCACGCGCGGGCCGCCGCCGAACGCCATGGCGAGCAGCGACAGGGCGATGCCGAGCAGCACGATTGCGGCGAGCGCGTCGATGCGCCGAAAGCGCACGAGCTCGACGATGCTCCAGGCAACCGGCGGAATTGCCGATGCGATCAGGCCGCCCACTTCGCCGTAATGCGGATGGGCGAGGCGGTACGCGACCCAGGGGAGGAGCAGATTGACCGCCAGTTCGGCGACGAATGCCGGGCGCAGCTTCATGGCAGGAGGATGAGCGTCGTTATGATCGAAGTATGGCCGAACGGTGACGGATCGGCAAACCGCGTTCCCGCGGCGTCCAACGCATGACGCAATGCGCGTGCCCGGCGCGCGTGCGCCTGTGCGACACTCGCGGCTTGTCCGCCCCCTGTCCCGCATGCCTGTTGCCATGACCCTGCGCCATTCCATCGCCCCGCACGAAGTCGAACTGGTCGCCGTACGCGCGCAAGGCGCCGGCGGCCAGAACGTCAACAAGGTGTCGAGTGCGATTCATCTGCGCTTCGATATCCGCGCATCCTCGTTGCCCGAGGTCCTCAAGATGCGCCTGCTCGCGCTGTCCGACCGGCGGATTTCGAGCGAGGGCGTGGTCGTGATCAAGTCGCAGGAATACCGGACGCAGGAGCAGAACCGGGTTGCGGCGCTCGCGCGGCTCGACGAACTGATCGCGGGCGTGAGCGTGACGCGCAAGGCGCGCGTGCCGACCCGGCCGACGCGCGCTTCGAAGGTGCGGCGCCTCGACGGCAAGGCGCGTCAGGGCGAAGTGAAGGCGGGGCGGCGGCGGGTGGTGGAGTGAGGCGGCAAGGCGTTGATGCGGCCCGGATGCCGCGTGGATGCCCTTCAGTGCGTCGTATCGGGCACGTCGAGGATCAGGATGATGGTCCAGTCGGCGTCGCCTTCGTGGTGATACTGGCGCTCGGCGACGATGAACGGCTGCTGCTTGCCGTCGGGCCCGAGGAACAGCACGTCGCCCTCCATGGGCAGGCATTCGATCGGCGGCAGGGCGAGATAGGCGTCCTGCTTGCCGCCGCGCGGCATCAATTTTTCGATCTTGCGGGATGCCGCTTCCGTCCATTCGATATCGAGCTGAATGTTGCTCATTCTGTTCTCCGCGCGAGGGGCGCACCGTTACTGGGTCAATGGCTGGGTCAATTCGAGGTGCGCGACTTTAGCATACCGCGCGCGGGGCGTTCCCAACCCGCCGGGCAGGACGCCGCCCGGCGCGCGCCGCTCATCGGCCGATGAAAAGCCGATAAAGCGCCGATAAAAAAGCCGGCGCCGGTTGCCCGGGCGTCGGCTTTATCGTCCTGGCTACCTTCGCGCCGCGAAGCGCGCTGCCTTACTGAGCCGGCTTCTTGTGGTGATGCGGCTTGCCGTGCTCCTTCATGTTCATATCCATGTGCATGGGAGCGGCTTCTTGTCGTGCCTGAAGGTCTTGCGCGTGCTGCTCGATATCCGCGGCCTTTTGCGGATCGGTGCTCATCGTGATGCCGTTTTCGTCCTGCGCATAGGCGGCTCCCGTCAGGGCAGAAAGCGAAATCAGGACTGCGAGGGACACTTTTTTCATCACTACCTCCTTGGAAGCGGTTTATGGACCCAGCCGGTGCCTGGCGAGGCGGAATGGCCATGCCATTCTAACGATCAAATATACGCTCCAGATGACATCGCGTAATTCTGGATGCGCACCGTTACATCTTGTTACGCCGCGATGTCGCAAAACGACGACGTCAGAACCAGCCGATCATGCGATAGACATGAAACTGCGCGATACCGATCAATTCGTGCAGCGCCGTTTGCGCGCTTTCGAGATTGACGAGACGCGGCAGCCAGCCGGTGACCGCACGGCGCATGCCGGCCACGACGGGCACCGGCTCGGCGCCGAAGCGCCGGAAGTCGAGCAGCGCACGCGGCATATGGTAGGCCGAAGTTACGAGCAGGAGCGTCTCGGTGGCAGCGCCTGTGTCACCGTCGCCGTTTGTCTTACCGCCCGCGCCGCCGCCCGCGCCGCCGTTCGTGCTGTTCGTCCCGGCCGCAAGGAGCCGGGTCACGTTGCGGGCGTTTTGCCAGGTGGTGAGGCTGGTGTTTTCCAGCACGAGGTCGGCCGGGGCGACGCCGGCGCGCAGCAGATACGGCGCGTACGTATCGGCTTCGGTGGCGGCGTGATGCTCGGGATTGCCGCCGCTCACGATCACGCGGCAGATGCCGGCCGCCTGCGCGGCTGCTTGCGCACCGGCGGCCCGGCAGCGGCGGTACAGCGAAGCGGCCGTGGCGAGCCGCGCGTAGACGTCGCGTCGCGGCACCAGCACGCCTGCGTCGTTCACGTGCGTGCCGCCGCCCAGCACCACGATGGCCGTGCGCGGGCCGAACGCGATGGCGAGCGGCTTTGCCGGGTCATAGGGAGTGCGATACATCGGGGGTTGCGCGAAGTCGAGCAGCGTCGCGGTGAGCCAGCCCGACGCCAGCAGCCAGAAGAGCGCGGCACCCGCGACGGCCACGAGCACGCGCCCCCGTCGCCATACGGCGAAGAGGAGCACAAAAGCGGCAAGGAAAACGAATAGAATCAATTTGAATGAGGTAACGTATCATGTCCGGGATAAAGCACCTGCGCCCATGCGTCGCGAGCGTGGCGCCGCGCAGTCGTGCCGGAAGCGTCCTTGGCGCTTTCTCGGGGACCCGGACAACCTCGCGGTCCCGTCGTTTCCTCTGGCGGGGCGCGTGCATCGACGGCCGGCAGCGGCAGGCCGCCCTTTCCGTTTGGGGCGCTCGCATCGCTGCAAGGCTGCATTTTAAGAAAGAAGTGAGATGACCACGTATTCCAACGAAGCAGTGCTCGAAGCGTTGCGGCGGGTGCAGTATCGGCAGGTCCCGTGGGCGCGGCGTCCCGAAGTCTTTCAATATCTTCGCGATCTTGGCCTGATGGAGACGGTGCGCCAGCGTACAGTGGCCCCTGCACCCGGTTTCCACGCCCCTGTCGATATCGCGGTGCTCACCGATCTCGGCCGCGCCGAATTTGCGCGTCTTGCGCGCGACGAACGCTCACTTCAATGGCCTGCGCATCGCGCCGCCGGCTACGCGGCGCAGGGCGTGCCGCAAAGCGGCGTCACCGCCCGTCAATAGAGCTTTGCGGCCGAGGCGCGGCGTATCTGCGACTTTGTCCGCGCACGCCCAAAAAAAAGCCCGTATCGGACGATACGGGCTTACCGGAATTACTGCTGCCACGCTGTGCTTAATGGCCTTGAGTAGACCGCGGCCAAGGCGCCGGGGTTCCCGCAAAGTGCTCGCGAAACGATGAGGGTTTACATCCAGACCGGCACGCGCGCGAGCGCTCGGGCAGGGTTGGCGAACCCGGTAACTCAATGGCGCGGCGACGGCGGCTCGGGGCGCAGAGGCGGGGTGCGCTGGCGGGCATTGTCGGTGATGTCGGCGCGAAGGTCGCCGCGCGGCACCGCGGGACTGGGGCCGCCTTGCAGATGGCTGCCCGCCGGCGGCCAGCCTCCTTCGCGCGGAACATTCCAGCTTCCACCCTCAGGATGTTGGGGCTGTGCCTCGGCACTGGCCGGCACCAGCGCTGCGGCTAACACGGCGACAGCGGCGCAGGAGAGGGCGAGACTGGACAGTAAAGCCATGCTGCCCCGGATGAGCGGTCTCACGGATTGCATGACAGTCACCCGTCAAAGCGGGTTCTCGGCGTTTATAGACATAGGTCTACCGTAGCGCCGGCAGCGAAAGGGGGCTGTAAATATTGGTAAATAGATGTTTCGTCCGCTTCGCAACTGAGGGACGGCAACTGAGGAAAGGGAAGACGGAGGCGGTGCAGCACCCGCGGAAAGAAGAGCCCGCAAGCACCGGCAAGAGGCATCGGAAGAGAGCGGCTTTGCCTGCCGATGCATCGACAGCATCGGCGCCGCGAGAGAGGCCCGACCTGGCCGGGCACGCGCGGCGCCCGGCCGGAGAAGGCTCGAAGGCCGGTGCTCAGGCCATCTTGACCGGAGCGCGCCACGACTCCGGGTTGGTCCAGAACGCACCGCGCAGGCGGTCGCGGCTCGGCGGTGCCGGCGGCTTGGTGGCCGTTGCGCCAATCCGGCCGCGCAGCGAAATCTCGCGTCCGCTCGTGCCAAGGCGTTTCACGATCTCGGCAAGGGTGCCGTCAGCCTGCCACTCGTCGAAACGGCGGCGGCAGGTCGGCGGCGAGGGATAGCGGCCCGGCAGCTTGGACCAGCCTTCTCCCGTCGACAGGACCCACAGCACGGCGTTGACCACAGCACGCGCTTCGACGCGAGGCCGTCCGCGCCGTTCGCTCCGTGCGGGTTCCGCACAGAACAACGCCTCGACCAGCGCCCATTCGTTGTCTCTCAAATCGTCGAACAGCATCATGTCATTCACCTCAGCGAAGCTATCTCCGGTGCGCTGCCCCGCGCTGCGCACTCTTCATGTACTCCCGTCCGGAGGGCGGGGTACCAGGCGGGATCTCGAGGCGGCCGGATCTGTATCGTTTCCGGACCGTCCGTCGATCCTGTGCATGCCCTTATGCGAGAAGCGTGCCAACTCGTACGCTTTCGTCTCGGAGCCGCGTGGCATCAAGCCCGCGCGGGTGCTTGCCAGGGGCGTATTCGACTCGAAAACGCATGCCCCGGAAATCGGGAGAATCACCAATCTTGTGCAATCAGGCCCGCCAGGCGTGCGTTTGCGCCGTATTGCTGCACTGCGGCGAATAATCGGCCCCGCGGTTCACCGCGACGCAACGATTTGAGCGATAACTGGCATAAAATCGCATGAAAATTCCTGATTGATGAGTTAAGCCGATGAATGTGACGCTGCGGCAGTTGCGGGTGTTTATCGAGGTGGCGCGCCTCGCGAGCTTCAGCCGCGCGGGCGACCAGATCGGGCTCACACAGTCGGCGGTGAGCCGCTGCGTGCGCGAACTGGAGGCGGAGATCGGCGTGCGCCTTGTCGATCGGACGACGCGCGAGGTGCAGTTGACCGATGTCGGCGCCAATCTGATCGCGAGCATTTCGCGCCTGATCAGCGATCTCGACGATGCCCTGCGCGAGATCCGCGAGATCGGCGAGCAGCGGCGCGGGCGTGTGGTGGTGGCGGCGAGCCCGACCGTCGCCTGCCGCCTGATGCCGCAGGTGGTGGCCGACTGCGGCCGGCAGTTTCCCTACGTCACGCTCGGGCTGCGCGACGACGTGCAGAGCGATGTGGTGCACAAGGTGCGCTCCGGCGAGGTCGATTTCGGCGTGATCATCGGGCCCTTTGCGGCGGACGACCTCGAAACCGAGGCCCTCACGACCGATTCGTTCTGCGTGGTGGTGCGCCGCGATCACGAACTGGCGCGGCGCGAGCAGGTGGGCTGGCGCGAACTCGACGGCGAGCGGCTCGTCATGCTCGATTACGCGTCGGGCAGCCGGCCGCTGATCGACGCCGTGATGAGCGAGCACGGCGTGCGCGCGCCCGTGGTGCAGGAGCTCGGCCATTCGGCCACGGTGTTCGGGCTCGTCGAGGCGGGCGTGGGGATCAGCGTGCTGCCCTGGCTTGCGCTGCCGGTGCCGGCGGGCTCGTCGCTCGTTGCGCGGGCGCTGGTGCCGCGCGCCAAACGCACCGTGGAGTTGGTGCGACGCCGCGACCGCTCGCTGTCGCCTGCCGCGGAGGCTGTCTGGGCGTTGATCCGGCAGGTCGGCGGCCATCCCGAGGAACTGCGCTAGAGCGCGGCCTCGGTTGCGGGCTTCGGCTTCGCCTGTGTGGTGCGCGCGCTACACTGCGGTTTTTCACCCTTGCGCGATCCACGATGAGCCACGCCGACCCAACCTCACCCGGTTTCCCCACGCCGCCCATGCACGAGTTGCCGAACGCACGCGAGGCCGTGCGCGCGCTGCGTTCCTCGCAGATCCGCGAGGTCGCGAATGCGGGCTTCGGCGTGCCGGATGTGCTGCCGTTCTGGTTCGGCGAGTCGGACCGCGTGACGCCGCCTTTCATCCGCGAGGCCGCTGCCGAGGCGCTCGGGCGCGGCGACACCTTCTATACGCACAACCTCGGCATCGCGCCGCTGCGCGAAGTGCTCGCACGCTACGTGAGCGGTCTGCACGGCGCGACGGCGGCGGACAACGTGGCGGTGACGAGCGCGGGCGTGAACGCGCTGATGCTCGCCGCGCAACTGGTGACGGGCGCGGGCGACCGCGCCGTGGCGGTAACGCCGCTGTGGCCGAATCTCGTCGAGATTCCGAAGATTCTTGGCGCGACCGTCGAGACCGTGCCGCTCGTTTATGGCGAACGCGGCTGGGCGCTCGACCTCGAGCGCCTGCTCGCAACGCTGACGCCGGGCACGAAGCTGCTCATGATCAATTCGCCGAACAATCCGACCGGCTGGGTCATGACTCGCGACGAGCAGCGCGCGGTGCTCGATCACTGCCGGCGTCACGGCATCTGGATCGTTGCCGACGAGGTGTACGAGCGTCTCTATTATGCAGACGATTACGCGGGCGAGGACGACGCCACTGGCCGCACGGCGCCGTCCTTCCTCGATCTCGCCTCGCGCGACGAACGCCTGATCTGCGTCAATTCTTTCTCGAAAGCCTGGCTCATGACGGGCTGGCGGCTCGGCTGGATGGTCGCGCCGCGCGCGCTGATGGACGACCTCGGCAAGCTGGTGGAGTACAACACCTCGTGTACGCCTTCGTTCGTGCAGCAGGCCGGGATCGCCGCCGTCGAGCACGGCGAGCCGTTCACGCGCGCCCTCGTCGCGGATTTGCGCGCCTCGCGCGACCACCTCGCCGCGGCGCTCGCGCGTCTGCCGGGCGTGGACGTCAAGGTGCCGCATGGCGCGATGTACCTGTTTTTTCGGCTTCCCGGCGCACAGAACAGCCTCGAACTCTGCAAGGCGCTCGTGCGCGACGCGGGTCTCGGGCTCGCCCCGGGCAGCGCATTCGGCCCCGAGGGCGAGGGCTTCGTGCGCTGGTGCTACGCGTGCGACCCGGCACGGCTCGACGCTGGCGTGGAGCGGCTGGCCGGCTATCTGGCGGCGCGGGCGGGCCGCTGAACGCAGGCTGGCGACGCCCCGGGCGCGCGTGGCATGCTCGCTGCATGAGCGGGGCCGCGGCAATCGGTGCACACCGGGCGGGCGTCTTTACGCACCCGTGGTTTTTGCGTAATATGGCGCTCAGTCACGCGATTCCCTGCGGGAATTTCGCTGCTCCGTCCGGCTGGGTCTGGCTCGATTGCCTGTATTGCGACCCCCCGGTGCGTGCTCCCATCAATATGACCGATCAGAATCGGGCGAGCGCGTCTCCAGTTCCATATCGTCTCTGTCTGATCCGGTTCCTTGAACCCGACTTAAGGTCTGACCTGGCTGCATGAATACCCAAGAGGCGAAGATCGTCCTCGAGACTGCATTGATCTGCACGCAGGAGCCGCTGAAGATCGGCGAGCTGCGCAAACTGTTCGCCGACGACATTTCGGCCGACACGGTCCGCCACCTGCTCGAAGACCTGAAGGAAGAATGGTCCGGGCGCGGTGTGGAACTGGTGGGCCTCGCGTCCGGCTGGCGCTTCCAGAGCAAACCCGCGATGCGGACCTATCTGGACCGCCTGCACCCCGAAAAACCGCCGCGTTATTCGCGCGCGGTGCTCGAAACGCTCGCCATCATCGCGTACCGGCAGCCGGTCACGCGGGGCGATATCGAGGAAATTCGCGGCGTCACGGTCAATACGCAGGTCGTCAAGCAGCTCGAGGATCGCAACTGGATCGAAGTGATCGGTCATCGCGACGTGCCGGGGCGCCCGGCGCTCTATGCGACGACGCGGCACTTTCTCGATGATCTCGGATTGAAGGCGCTGGACGAGCTGCCGGCGCTCGACGACCCGTCGGCGCAGATGGGCGAGCAGTTGCTCGCGCAGCACGCCATCGAATTCCCGGAGAGCGAAGCGGCGCAATTGCTCGCGGCGGGTCTGGGCGGTGACGCTCCGTCTGATCTGCCTGCGGATGACGTTGCCGAGGCAGACGAAGCGCAGGTGGGCGAGATCGCCGAAGCGGAGTCCGGCGCGGATACCGGGGAACCGGCCGCGTTGAAGACGTTCGAAGCGGCGCAAGAGGTTCAGGTGGCCGGGGTGGCTGAGCTGGCCTGCACAGTCGACGAACCCGCCGAACCCGCCGAAGCCGGCTTGACCGATGCGCCGGAGGCTGTCGAAACCGCACAGCCGGAGCGCGCGACCGAGGCCCATGCCGTGCGGCACGACAGCATCGAAGCCGAACAACACGGCGCCGGCGAGATCGGCAGTGCAAACGAGACCAGCGCAAGCGCGGCCACGCAGGACGAGCCGCGCGACGCAAACGTTGCAGGCGCGAAGCCGCAACCCGAAGCGCGCGAGGCAGCGCCTCGCGCCGGGCAGAACGAGCCCGCTGCGCAGAAGGCGTACTGGCCGTACCCGGTCGCCACGCCCGAAAGCGACGGCTGAAACGAACACGAACGCCGCCAGGACGCGGCGCAGGACGACCCCCGTCTCGACGACGGGCAACGAAGCCGCTCATCGCGGCGTCTGACGTAACAAGCACTTGACGCGCCCCGCAAGCGGGCGCGCAACCTGACATTTTGAGGTTGTTTTGACTGATATCCACGACACCGATTCGACCGACGCGTCCGAATCTTCGCGCCGCGCGGCTTCCGCGCATGCCGACGAACCGCGTGAGCGCGAAGCGGCAGGTGTTGCCGCCGAGGGTGGCGAAGGCGAAGACCGTCCGCGCCGCGGCCTGCGCCGCGGGCCCCGCAGCCTGATCGCGCGCCGCCGCGCGGGGGCGAAGACCAAGGCTGCCGATGCGGCGCCGGTCGAGGGTGAGAGCGCTGCCGCCGAAACGCCGTCGGAAAGCGAAGCTGCCGCACCGGCGCGCGCGCCGCGCAAGGAAGGCGGCGCGAAGAAGCCGGGCCGCCGCAAGGATGCGGCGCCGGGCGCCGAGCCGGCGCAGACGCAGGATGCGAAGCCCGCGGGCAAGGGCCCGAAGGGCCGTCAGGGCGAAGGCAAGGGCCGCCGCGAGGGCAAGGGGCGCGCCGCGCAGGCTCAAGGTCAGCAGGGCCAGGCCGCCGCTGCGGGCGAGGGCGCGCAGGACGATTTGTTCCTGTACGTCACGTCGCCGGCGTTCGACGCCGACAACTCCGCGGGCGGCGGCGTGCGTGCGCCGATGCTGCGCCACGGCCGCGCGCAGCAGCCCAAGCGCGTGCTGAGCGCGGACGACGACGCGCCGAAGCTGCACAAGGTGCTCGCCGACGCGGGCATGGGCTCGCGCCGCGACATGGAAGAGCTGATCGTGGCGGGCCGCGTTTCCGTGAACGGCGAACCGGCGCACATCGGCCAGCGCATTCTGCCGACCGACCAGGTCCGCGTGAACGGCAAACCGATCAAGCGCAAGCTGCCGAACAAGCCGCCGCGCGTGCTGCTCTACCACAAGCCGACCGGCGAAATCGTGAGCCATGCCGATCCGGACGGCCGTCCGTCGGTGTTCGACCGCCTGCCGCCGATGAAGACCGCGAAATGGCTGGCCGTCGGCCGTCTCGACTTCAATACCGAAGGTCTGCTGATGCTGACCACCTCGGGCGATCTGGCCAACCGCTTCATGCATCCGCGCTATAGCGTGGAGCGCGAGTACGCGGTGCGCGTGGTCGGCGAGCTTTCCGAGGGCAACCGCCAGAAGCTGCTCAAGGGCGTCGAGCTCGACGACGGTCCGGCGAACTTCCTGCGCATCCGCGATGGCGGCGGCGAAGGCACGAATCACTGGTACCACGTGGCGCTGGCCGAAGGCCGCAACCGCGAGGTGCGCCGCATGTTCGAAGCGGTCGGCCTGATGGTGAGCCGCCTGATCCGCACGCGCCACGGCCCGATCGCGCTGCCGCGCGGTCTCAAGCGCGGCCGCTGGGAAGAGCTCGAGGACAATCAGGTGCGCAGCCTGATGGCGGCCGTGGGCCTGAAGGCGCCGGCCGAAGAGAAGGGCGGCCGCGGCGGCAATGCGCCGGAGCGCCGTCAGCCCGATCCGATGCAGACGTCGATGGGCTTCATCAACCGCGAGCCGGTGCTGAGTTCGCACGGCGCCATGGCGCAGCCGCGTCAGGGTCGCCGCGGTGCGGCCGGCGGCGGTTTCGGCTCGGGTACCGGTGGTTTCGGCGCCGGTATGGGCGGCGGCGCGGGTGGCGGGCGCAACGGCAATCGCCCCAGCCGCGAAGTCGATGGCAACCGCGCGCCGGCCAACGGCAAGCGCGCGAGCGGCGGCTTTGCCAACGGCAACCGCCGCGGCGCTCAGGGCGGCAACGGCAATGGCAACGGTAACGGCGGCAATGCCGGCGGCAACCGTACGCCGGGCAACAACCGGGGCGGTCAGCGCGGCGCGCAGCGCAATCGCACGCGCGGTCACTAAGACGCTTCCCGGGGACGCTTCCCCGGGGGCTTTGCCGCGAGCGGATCGGCGCCCGGGAAGAGGGCCATCGGCGGCCTGGTTGAGGCTGCGCACCGCGCTCGTCAATCGGGTCGTCAAGCCTTTCCAGACAGGCATTTAGCGCCGTCCGGTTTGCGCTGGTGTCAAAAAAAGGCTACAATCTCGAAGTCGCTGGGCGTGCGGCTTTGATTTGCGCCCCAGGTGCGACCACCTTGGCAATAAAAGAAGATGGGCGTTTCGCCCATTTTTTTTTGGTCCGGCCGTTTGGGCAAGAAGCAAGCAAAAAGCGGATCAGCAGCGTCGGTTTATGCGAGGTGCGTCATCCATGGGGTTGGGCAAAGTGCAGGAGCGCGCGCTCATCTGGCGCGCGGCCTGCAGATCCGGAACCTGGCTGGAACCGGAGTGGTAACTGAGGAACCTCAGTACGTTGCTGGCCTCTCGCGCGAATATCTGGAGCAGGCATAGTGCAACTGACGGAACTGATTGAAACCACGGTCACCGGGCTCGGCTACGAGCTGGTCGATATCGAGCGCACCGGGCGCGGCATGCTGACGATCTACATCGATCAGCCGGCCGGCATCGCGATCGAGGATTGCGAGAAGGTCACGCGTCAGCTGCAGCACGTTCTGACCGTCGAAAACATCGACTACGAGCGGCTCGAAGTCTCGTCGCCCGGTCTCGATCGCCCGCTGAAAAAGCTCGCGGACTTCGAACGCTTCGCAGGCTGCGAGGCGGTTATCACGTTGAAAAAGCCATTGGACGGACGGAAATCGTACCGGGGCATCGTGCATGCGCCCGAAGGCGAGACCATCGGTCTGGAATTCGAAGGGAAGGCAGGTCCCGCGATGCTGGATTTCACGCTCGCGGACATCGACAAAGCACGCCTTGTCCCCAAAGTTGACTTTAGGAGCCGCAAACAATGAGTCGCGAAGTGTTGATGCTGGTGGACGCGCTGGCACGCGAGAAGAATGTCGACAAGGACGTGGTGTTTGCCGCCCTTGAAGCGGCGCTGGCGTCCGCCTCCAAGAAACTCTTCGACGAAGATGCGGACATCCGCGTGCAGATCGACCGCGAAAGCGGCGAGCACGAGACGTTCCGCCGCTGGCGCGTCGTGCCTGACGAAGCGGGCCTGCAGGAGCCGGATCAGGAGATCCTGCTGTTCGAGGCGCGCGAGCAGAAGCCCGACGCCCAGATCGACGATTTCATCGAGCAGCCGGTGCCCTCGGTCGAGTTCGGCCGCATCGGCGCGCAGGCCGCCAAGCAGGTGATCCTGCAGAAAGTGCGCGACGCCGAGCGCGAGCAGATCCTGAACGATTTCCTCGAGCGCGGCGAAAGCATCATGACCGGCACGGTCAAGCGCATGGACAAGGGCAACTTCATCGTCGAATCGGGCCGTGTCGAAGCGCTGCTGCGCCGCGACCAGCTGATCCCGAAGGAAAACCTGCGCGTGGGCGACCGCGTGCGCGCCTGGATCGGCAAGGTCGACCGCACGGCGCGCGGCCCGCAGATCGAGCTGTCGCGCACGGCGCCCGAGTTCCTGATGAAGCTCTTCGAAATGGAAGTGCCGGAAATCGAGCAGGGCCTTCTCGAGATCAAGGCGGCGGCGCGCGATCCGGGCGTGCGCGCCAAGATCGGCGTGGTGGCCTACGACAAGCGTATCGACCCGATCGGCACCTGCGTCGGCATTCGCGGTTCGCGCGTGCAGGCCGTGCGCAACGAGCTCGGTGGCGAAAACGTGGACATCGTGCTATGGTCGGAAGATCCCGCCCAGTTCGTCATCGGCGCGCTCGCGCCTGCAGCCGTGCAATCCATCGTCGTCGACGAGGAGAAGCACGCGATGGACGTCGTCGTGGACGAGAGCGAGCTTGCGGTCGCCATTGGCCGCAGCGGCCAGAACGTGCGTCTTGCCAGCGAACTCACCGGCTGGCAGATCAACATCATGACGCCGGACGAAAGCGCGCAGAAGCAGAACCAGGAGCGCACGGTGCTGCGCGACCTGTTCATGGCGCGCCTCGACGTTGACGAAGAAGTCGCCGATATCCTGATCGACGAAGGCTTCACGAGCCTCGAAGAGATCGCCTACGTGCCGCTGAACGAAATGCTCGAGATCGAGGCGTTCGACGAGGACACCGTGCACGAGCTGCGCAACCGCGCGCGCGACGCGCTGCTCACGCAGGCTATCGCCAACGAAGAGAAGGTGGAAAGCGCCGCGCTGGACCTGAAGAGCCTGGACGGCATCGACGCCGATCTGCTCGCGAAGCTGGCGCAGCACGAGATTCACACCCGCGACGAGCTTGCCGAGCTGGCCGTGGACGAACTCACCGAAATGACGGGGATGGAAGAGGACACCGCGAAAGCGTTGATCATGAAGGCACGTGAACACTGGTTTCAATGACCTGGCAACAGGCATGAAGCCGGTGGCAAACGAGCAGGAAGCGACCATGACCCACTGAACCAATCGCGGCCGGCACGCCGCCCATGAGCGGGTGCCGGGGCCGCATGAACCGATGTCAACCGCAAGGAATCGCTCCTTGCATTAAGAGGAATGAATGGCGAGTAACAACGTAGCCCAATTTGCCGCGGAACTGAAAATGCCTGCAGGCGTGCTGCTGGAGCAGCTTCAGGCAGCGGGCGTGCAGAAAGCGAACGAGACCGATGCCTTGTCGGAAACGGACAAGGCGCGTCTGCTCGACCACTTGCGCAAGTCCCACGGCTCGACCGACGCGGACAAGCGCAAGATCACGCTGACGAAACGGCATACGTCGGAGATCAAGCAGTCCGATTCGACGGGTAAGGCTCGCACCATTCAGGTCGAGGTGCGCAAGAAGCGCACTTTCGTCCGCCGCGACGAGTCCGCCGGTGAGGCGGACGCATCGAATCATGCAGTCGACGCAGCCGCTGCCGCCGAAGAGGCGGAGCTGCAGCGCCGCGAGGAAGAAGCGCGCCGCGAGGCCGAACTGCTCGAGCGCCAGGCTCAGGAGTTGAAGGAGCGCCAGGAGCGTCTCGCGCGTGAAGAGGCCGAGCGCCGCTCACGCGAAGAGGCTGCCGAAGCCGAGCGCCGCCGCGCCGAGGAAGAAGCTGCGAAGAAGAAGAGCACGGCCGAAACCGTTGCGCGCGAGCTGGCCGTCGAGGCCGAGCGCAATGCGGCCGAGGCCCAGGCGAAGCAGGAGCAGCAGGACCAGCAGGAAGAGCAGCGCGCCGCCGCCGAGCGCGCGGCGCAGCGCGAAGCGGCCCAGAAGGCCGAGGCCGCTGCACGCGAAGCCGCCGAAAAGGCGCAGAAGGAACAGGAAGAGATCGCCCGCCGCCGTGCGGCTGCCGAAGCCGAAGCGCGTGCGATCCGCGAAATGATGAACACGCCGCGCAAGGCGCAGGTGAAGGCGCCCGAGCCGCCCAAGCCGGTCGAGCCGCCCAAGCCCGCCGAAGCGAAGGGCACGCTGCACAAGCCGGCGCGCCCCGAAGGCGCGGCACGCCCGGCCGGTGCAGGCGCAGCGGCGAAGCGTCCCGCAACCGCAGCGGCTCCGTCGGCGAATGCGCCGTCGGCACCGGGTGCCGGCGCGGGCGACCGCAACAAGAAACCGGGCGCCGGCAAGGGCGGCTGGCAGGACGACGCCGCCAAGCGCCGCGGCATCAAGACGCGCGGCGATTCGTCGGGCGGCGTGGACCGCGGCTGGCGCGGCGGCCCGAAGGGCCGCGGCAAGCACCAGGATAGCGCTTCGTCGTTCCAGGCGCCGACCGAGCCGATCGTGCGTGAAGTGCACGTGCCGGAAACCATCACCGTGGCCGACCTCGCGCACAAGATGTCCGTGAAGGCGTCGGAAGTCATCAAGGTGATGATGAAGATGGGCCAGATGGTCACCATCAACCAGATGCTGGACCAGGAAACGGCGATGATCATCGTCGAAGAACTGGGCCACAGTGCCGTTGCCGCGAAGCTGGACGATCCGGAAGCGCTGCTGGTCGAAGGCCAGGCAAGCGCAACGGACGCAGAGCAACTGCCGCGTCCGCCGGTCGTGACCGTGATGGGTCACGTCGACCACGGCAAGACCTCGCTGCTCGACTACATCCGCCGCGCGAAAGTCGCAGCGGGCGAAGCGGGCGGCATTACGCAGCACATCGGCGCTTACCACGTCGAAACGCCGCGTGGCGTCATTACCTTCCTCGACACCCCGGGTCACGAAGCCTTCACGGCCATGCGTGCGCGCGGTGCGAAGGCAACCGACATCGTCATTCTGGTGGTCGCGGCCGACGACGGCGTGATGCCGCAGACAAAGGAAGCGATTTCGCACGCGAAGGCGGGCGGCGTGCCGCTCGTCGTGGCGATCAACAAGATCGACAAGCCGGATGCGAATCTGGAGCGCGTGAAGCAGGAACTCGTCGCGGAAGGCGTCGTGCCGGAAGAGTACGGCGGCGACTCGCCGTTCGTGCCGGTGTCGGCGAAGACGGGTGCCGGTATCGACGATTTGCTCGAAAACGTGCTGCTGCAAGCCGAAGTGCTGGAACTGACGGCGCCGGTCGAAGCGCCCGCGAAGGGCATCGTGATCGAAGCGAAGCTCGACAAGGGCAAGGGTCCGGTCGCAACCGTGCTCGTGCAGTCGGGTACGCTGAACCGCGGCGACGTCGTGCTGGCAGGCAGCGCCTACGGCCGCGTGCGTGCGATGCTGGACGAGACGGGCAAGCCGACGAAGGAAGCCGGTCCGTCGATTCCGGTCGAAATCCAGGGTCTGTCGGAAGTGCCGGCGGCGGGCGAGGAAGTCATCGTCCTGCCGGACGAGCGCAAGGCGCGCGAAATCGCGCTGTTCCGTCAAGGCAAGTTCCGCGACGTCAAGCTCGCGAAGCAACAAGCCGCGAAGCTCGAAAACATGCTCGAGCAGATGGGCGAAGGCGAAGTGCAGAACCTGCCGCTCATCGTCAAGGCCGACGTGCAGGGCTCGCAGGAAGCGCTGGTTCACGCGCTCCTCAAGCTCTCGACGAGCGAAGTGCGCGTGCAGATCGTGCACGGCGCGGTGGGCGGCATCAGCGAAAACGACGTCAACCTGGCAACGGCTTCGAAGGCGGTCATCATCGGCTTCAACACGCGTGCCGATGCGCAGGCCCGCAAGCTGGCCGAGGCAAACGGCGTGGACATCCGCTACTACAACATCATCTACGACGCCGTGGATGAGGTGAAGGCGGCGATGTCGGGCATGCTGGCGCCGGAGAAGCGCGAAGTCGTGACCGGCATGGTCGAAGTGCGTGCGGTCTTCAAGGTGCCGAAGGTCGGCGCCGTGGCGGGCTGTATGGTCACGGACGGTTTCGTCAAGCGTTCGTCGTCGGTGCGCGTGCTGCGCAACAACGTGGTCATCCACACCGGCGAACTCGACTCGCTCAAGCGCTTCAAGGACGACGTCAAGGAAGTCAAGCAGGGCTTCGAGTGCGGTATGTCGATCAAGAACTTCAACGACATCGTCGAAGGCGATCAGTTCGAGGTGTTCGAGATCACCGAAGTCGCGCGTACGCTGTAATTCTCAGGCGCTACGCAATGCGGGCGGGGCGGGCGCTGGCCGGCTCCGCCCGTTTGTTTTTTTGCAAGAGGGTGGATAAATCATGACCAAAAAGCGTTCCTCTCCGAATCGCAACGTGCAGATCGCGGACCAGATCCAGCGCGATCTGTCCGAACTCGTGTCGCGCGAAGTGAAGGACCCGCGCATCGGCCTCGTGACGATCCAGAGCGTCGAGCTGACGCCGGACTACGCGCACGCCAAGGTGTACTTCACGACGCTCACGGGCGACCCGCAGGCAACCCAGGACGCGCTCAACCACGCGGCGGGCCATCTGCACAACCTGCTTTTCAAGCGCCTGCACATTCATACCGTGCCGACGCTGCATTTCCACTACGACAAGACGGTCGAGCGTGCCGTGGAGATGTCGCGCCTCATCGACGAGGCCAATTCGACGCGCGCGAAGGACGACGACGCGTAAGTGTGCCTGAGCACGCCTGACCCGCATTAGCGCGCCTGACTACGCGTCTAGCCACGCGGCGGCCCGCTTTCGGGTACACCCACGCCATCCGCTGCCACCACGCGGCGGATGAACGCGCCGCGTTCCGCTGGTTTTCTCTGTTCGACATGACAGCTTCTTCCTCCTCCTCCCCCGAACCGGCTGCACCTCGACCCAAGGTGCCGCGGCGCCTGATCGACGGCGTGCTGCTGCTCGACAAGCCGGTTGGCCTCTCCAGCAACGACGCGCTGATCCGCGCGAAACGCCTGCTTCGTGCGAAGAAGGCGGGCCACACCGGCACGCTGGATCCGCTCGCCTCGGGGCTGCTGCCGCTGTGTTTCGGCGAGGCCACCAAGTTCTCCCAGGATCTGCTCGACGCCGACAAGACCTACGAAGCGACGATGCGCCTCGGCATCCGCACGGCAACGGGCGACGCCGAGGGCGAAGCGGTCGAAACCCGCGAGGTTCGCTGCGACGAGGCGGCCGTGCGCGGGGCGATGACGCAGTTCGTCGGCGAGATCGTGCAGGTGCCGCCCATGTACTCGGCGCTCAAGCGCGACGGCAAGCCGCTCTACGAATACGCGCGCGCGGGCCAGGTGGTCGAGCGGGAAGGGCGCCAGGTGACGATCCTCGCGCTCGAGATGATCGCCTGCGCGTTGCCCGACGTGACGTTTCGCGTGACTTGCAGCAAGGGCACTTACGTGCGCACGCTGGCCGAGGATATCGGCGAGGTGCTCGGCTGCGGGGCGCACCTCGTGATGCTGCGGCGAACCGGCGTGGGCGCGCTCACGTTGAACCATGCCGTGACGCTCGATGCGCTCACTGCCGCCGACGAGGTCGCACGCGACGCCTGGCTGCAACCGGTCGATGCGCTGCTTTCGACCTTTCCGGCCGTGACGCTGGACGCCGAGGCGTCGCGCCGCTTCACGCATGGCCAGCGGCTGCCGCTGCACGAACTGGCGGGCGATCGTGCCCAGTGGGAGCGTGCCGCGCGCGTGCGGGTGTATGGCGACGATGCGCGCCTGCTGGGCGTCGCGAAGGCGGCGAACGGCGTGCTGGCGCCGGAGCGGCTCGTGGTGAGCGGCGCGGCGTCGTGAGCGTCGCGCGCTGACAGAAGAGAGCAGAAGAAAGAAAAAGCAAAAACGGCACGCCGGTTGTCAAACCGGGCGTGCCGTTTTCGTATCCGGCGCACGGCGATGACGCTTGCCGTCGCCGCGTTGGCTACCTCAGTGCGCCGCCGACGCCGCCGCGCCCGCATCGGCGCCGCCCGCGCGCTCGGGCCGCGTGATCCAGATCAGCGCGATCAGCAAGATGAAGATCGCCGACGAAATGAAGAACAGATCGTTCACGCCGAGCTGCGCGGCCTGCTGCGACAGCATGCGGTCGAAGAGTCCATGGGCCTGCGATGTGTCGAGTCCGGTCGCGCTCTGCATCTGCTGGATCGACTGGTTGAAGATCGGGCTGGTCGGCGTGGCGACTTCCGTGAGACGCGCGTGATGGTAGGTCGTGCGGTGATCCCACGCGGTTTCGAAGATCGAGGTGCCGATGCCGCCGCACATGATCCGCACGAAATTCGAAAGACCCGAGGCCGCCGGAATCCGGTTGCCGGGCAGGCCCGACAGCGTGATCGAAACGAGCGGGATGAAGAACCCGGCCATGCCGATGCCCTGGATCAGCGTGGGCACCGTGAGGGACCACGTGTCCACGCCCGTCGTGTAGCGCGAGCGCATCCAGAAGCACAGCGCGAACACCACGAAGGCCGTCGTCGCGATGTAGCGCGGGTCGGTGCGCGGCAGGATGCGGCCCGTGATGGGCGAAAGCAGGATCGCGAAGAAGCCCACCGGCGCCATCACGAGGCCCGCGTCGGTCGCGGTGTAGCCGATGTCGGTCTGCAGCCACAGCGGCAGCAGCACGAGATTGCCGAAGTAGAGGCCGTAGCCCACCGAAAGCGCGATCGTGCCGCCGGTAAAGTTGCGCCGGGCAAAGAGCGAGAGATCGACCACCGGATGCTTGTCGGTCAGCTCCCACACCACGAAAAACGCAAACGAGATGACCGCGGTGAGCGCGAGCACGACGATGGTGGTCGAGGAGAACCAGTCGAGATCCTTGCCCTTGTCGAGCATCACCTGGAGCGAGCCTACCCAGATGATGAGGAGCGCGAGGCCCACGCCGTCGATCGGCGCCTTCTTCACGACCGAATCGCGGTTGCGGAAGATCGCCCACGTGGCGAACGCGGCGACGATACCCACCGGTATGTTCACGTAGAAGATCCACGGCCACGAGATGTTGTCCGAGATCCAGCCGCCGAGGATCGGCCCCGCCACCGGCGCGATCAGCGTGGTCATCGACCACATCGAAAGCGCGATGGGCGCCTTCGCGCGCGGATAGCTCGCGAGCAGCAGCGTCTGCGAGAGCGGGATCATCGGGCCGGCCACCGCGCCCTGCAGCACGCGCGAGGCGAGCAGGAAGGGCAGCGTGGGCGCGAGGCCGCACATCCACGACGAGATCACGAACAGCACGATCGACGCCATGAAGAGGCGCACCTGGCCGATGCGGTCGGAGAGCCAGCCCGTGAGCGGCACCGAGATCGCGTTGGCCACGGCGAAGGACGTGATGACCCACGTGCCCTGGTCGGACGACACCCCGAGGTCGCCCGAGATCGACGGAATCGACACGTTGGCGATCGAGGTGTCCAGAACGTTCATGAACACCGCGAGCGACACGGCGATGGTGCCGATCACGAGCTGCGCGCCTTGCAGCGGCGGATGGACGACTTGTTGCTCTGCCATTAATTCGCTTCTTTTTGGCTATGCACGCGCGCGCTTAACCGCGGGCGGCCCTGGCGCCGGCCGCCGACGAAACCTTGGTCTTGCCGGTATCGCCCGATGCACTGTCGGCGCTGCGGCCTGCGTTTTCCGAAATGATGCGGGCGATCTCGGCGTCGGCTTCGTCGCCGTACTTGTCGAACACGTTCGTCTGATAGACCGTGTTCAGCGCGGTGCCGAGCTGGCTGCCCGAATCGTCCTTGATGCTCACGTCCACCTGCATCGAGAGGCCGATGCGCAGGGGATGCTTTTCGAGTTCGGCCGGATCGAGCGAGATGCGCACCGGCAGGCGCTGCACGACCTTGATCCAGTTACCCGTTGCGTTCTGCGCGGGCAGCAGCGAGAAGGCCGAGCCGGTGCCGGCCGAGAAGCCCACCACCTTGCCGTGATAGACGACCGACGAGCCGTACACGTCGGCCGTCATTTCGACCGGCTGGCCGATGCGCATGTACTTCAGTTGCACTTCCTTGAAGTTCGCATCGACCCACACGGCGTTCAGCGGTACCACCGACATGAGCGGCGTGCCCGGCGAGACGCGCTGGCCGACCTGCACCGAACGCTTGGCCACATAGCCCGTGACCGGCGCGGGCAGCGTGTTGCGCGCGTTCGCGAGGTAGGCGTCGCGGACCTTCGCGGCGGCGGCCATCACGTTCGGATGCGTGGCGATGGTGGTGTTCGCGGTAAGCGCGCGGTTCGCGGCGAGCTGCTGCTGCGCGGCGGCGAGCGCCGCTTCGGAGCTCTTCACCGTGTCGCGGGCGTGCGAGATTTCTTCCTGCGAGACGGCGCCCGTGGACGCGACTTCCATGCGGCGGCGCAGGTCGTCCTGCGCGCGCGACAGGTCGGCCTGGCGAACCGCGACTTGCGCTTCGTACTGGTTGTCGTCGGCGAAGAGGCCGCGCACCTGGCGTACCGTCTGCGCAAGATTCGCTTCGGCCTGCTGAAGCGCGATGCGCGAATCGGCGGGGTCGAGCAGCACGAGCGGATCGCCGGACTTGACGGTCTGCGTGTCGTCGGCGTTCACGGCGATCACCGTGCCGGTCACCTGGGGCGTGATCTGCACGACGTTGCCGTTCACGTAGGCGTCGTCGGTGCTTTCCGAGAAGCGCGCGACGAGGAAGTAATAGAGGCCGTAGGCAATGGCTGCAATCACGATCACGAGGACGAGCAGCGTCATCATGCGTTTGCGCTTGCCGTTGCTCGCGTTCTGCGGGGCGGCCGCCGGTTGCTGGGGGGTGCTCATGGGAGTGATCTCCAGGTTCTCTCTTGCTGTTCGTTCGATGCTGTGTGGTTTGCGCCGGGTTCGTGCCGGGTTCGGTCAGGGCGCTCGGGCCGGGCTGCCCGACGTGCCGCTCAGTTCGCTGCGGCCGTTGCCGGCGCCGCGGCCGACGCCGGCTGCACCGGCACGGTCGTGCCGCTCCACGGCGCGCCGTTCGGGCCCTGCGCTTCGCTGCCGACCTCGGCCGGCGGCGTGAGGCCCGCATCGGCTGCGTCGAAGCCGCCGCCCAGCGCCTTGATGAGCGCCATCTGCTCGTCGCGGCGCTGCGCCTTGAGGTCCGTCACCGTTTGTTCCGCGGCGAGGCGGTTCTGGTCGGCGTTGAGCACCTGCAGCTGTTCCGAAAGGCCCGCGCGGTAGCGGATCACGGCGAGCTGGTATGCCTTCGTCGAAGCGTCGAGGGCGCGCTGCGCGTCGATGAGCTGCTTGTCGGCCGAGCGGATCGACGACACCTGCGTCGCCACGTCCTGGAACGCGCCGATCAGCGTCTGGTTGTAGTTCGCCACGTCGAGATCGAAGTCGGCATAGCGGCCCTTCAACTGCGCGCGCAGGGCGCCCGCGTCGAAGATCGGCAGATGCACGGCCGGCCCGAGCTGCATCTGGCGGCTCGTGAAGTTCAGGAATTTGCCCCACCCGAAGGCGTCGAAGCCGAAGCCCGCCGCGAGGTTCACGTCGGGATAGAACTCGGCCTTCGCTTCCTTCACGTCGTGCATGGCGGCTTCCACCTGCCAGCGCGCGGCGACGATGTCCGGCCGGCGCGCAACGAGATCGGCCGGCAGGTTGTCGGGCAGCGCGATGTTGGCGAGCGGGTTGAGCACCGGCTGCGCGATCTGCAGGCCGCGGTCCGGACCCTTGCCGAGCAGGGCGCCCAACTGGTAGCGCACGGTTTCGATCTGGCCGTCGATCTGCGAGAGATTCGCCTGGCTCGTCGCGATGTTGCCGTTCGCGGTCTCGCGCTCGACATTGGTGTCGAGCCCCGCGACCACGCGCCCGTTGGTGATCGTGCCGATGGTCTTGCGGTTGCCGATCTCGCGCGCCGCGATGTCGCGCAGCGCGTAGAGCTGCGCGAGCTGGTTGTAGGTGCGCGCGACCGATGCGGCGAGCGTGATGCGCGCCTGCTGCATGTCGGCCTCGGCGGCCTTCTGCTGCGAGACCGCCTGCGCGAGGCGCTGGCGGTTCTTGCCCCACAGGTCGAGCTCCCACGAGGCGCTCGCGAGCGCGTTGTTCTCGCTATACCAGGTGCCGCCGTAGGGCGGGGGATAGAGCGCATTCGCCGAATAGAGCTCGCGGTTCCAGGAGTAGCTCGCGTTGACCTTCGGCATGAGCGCCGACTTCGAGGTTTCGATGTACGACGAAGCCTTCGCGATGCGCGCCTGCGCCTGCGCGATGCTCGGGTTGCCTTCGAGCGCTTCGTCGATGAGCTTCGGCAGTTGCGGGTCGCCGAACTGGTTCGCCCAGTCGAGCGTCGGCCACTGGCCGCCCTGCGCGGGGATGCTCTGCGAGGTCTCGAACTGCTGCGGCGCTTCGACCGCCTTGTCGCTCTTGATGCCGAAATAGTTCGCGCACCCCGCGAGGGCCAGCGCCGCGACCGCCGCCGCCGTGGCCGACGCGGCCCGGCTGAGCGACGCCCGGGGCTGCGGTCCGCTGGACAGGGAATGGGAGTTCATGGCTCGTCTCGATGCGTGAGAAGTGACAGTGATGCTGGACGATGCAGCTATTTTTCTTTGCGACGCTTTCAAATTTGATTGCCCCGTCATGAATTCGCCGGCGGATTCTGGGTGGCATCGCCACTATTGGCGAGCACCCGCCGCAGCATGCTCTTGAGGAATCCCGCTTCCTCCGGCGAGAGCCCGGTCATGAGCTTGTCCGTGATACTAGTGAAGATCGCCGGCATGCGCACGGCGATAGCCAGGCCCTCGGGCGTGAGAGCGAGCCGCACCGCGCGCCGGTCTTCCGAGCTACGCACGCGCTGCAGCAGGCCGCGCTTTTCCAGCCGGTCCACGAGCCGCGTGACGGCGCTCGCGTCGATGCCGTACTCGCGCGCCAGTTCGGCGGCCAGCACGCACTTGCCGCTCGCCACCATGAAGAGCACGCTCGCCTGCTGGCTCGTTACGCCCAGTTCGGCGACGGTGCGCTGGTTGACCATGTTCAGCATGGTCGATCTCACCCTGGCGATCAGGTAGCCGACGCTTTCGCCGAAGTCGTAATTGAGCACTTCGGGCGTGGGCGTAGGAGTCGGGTCCGTCATGATTCAGCTGCGAGTGCAATGGTTGACCAGGCAGGAATTATAAAATGCGGTTACTTGACGCGGCAAGGGACTATTCTCTGTTCGCTGAATAACCTTTGCAGGATAAGGTCATAATCGGCGCCGGGCCGGCCGGGCAAATTCCGGCCAAAGCCTTGCCCTGCAAGGATCTGGCGGAGATGACGAGAGTGGCGGGCTGCAATCCGGGGAAGGGCCGGCCGGCGGGCGGAAGAGGGGGCGAGCGCGGCGCAGTGCCCACCGCCGGCCAAACTTGGGGCTGGCGACAGGGTCAACACTGGGGAATGTCATTCCCGCGTGCTATAATTTCAGGTTCCCAAAAGTGCGCTTTCGTCGCGTGGCCTGGCCGTGTGGGCTGGCGCACTCAACTGTACCCAGGTTCCTATGTCCCGCGCCCTTCGCAACATCGCCATCATTGCCCACGTCGACCACGGCAAGACCACGCTCGTCGATCAACTGCTGCGTCAGTCCGGCACCTTCCGCGACAACCAGCAGGTCGCCGAGCGCGTCATGGACTCGAACGACATCGAAAAAGAGCGCGGGATCACGATTCTCGCGAAGAACTGCGCGGTCGAGTACGAAGGCACCCACATCAACATCGTCGATACCCCGGGCCACGCCGACTTCGGCGGCGAAGTGGAGCGCGTGCTCTCGATGGTCGATTCGGTGCTGCTGCTCGTCGACGCCGTGGAAGGCCCGATGCCGCAAACGCGCTTCGTGACCAAGAAGGCGCTCGCGCTGGGTCTGAAGCCGATCGTGGTCGTCAACAAGATCGACCGCCCGGGCGCGCGTATCGACTGGGTGATCAACCAGACGTTCGACCTGTTCGACAAGCTCGGCGCGACCGAAGAGCAGCTCGACTTCCCGGTGGTCTACGCATCGGGCCTGAACGGCTACGCGTCGCTCGACGCTTCCGCGCGCGAAGGCGACATGCGCCCGCTCTTCGAGGCGATCCTCGAACACGTGCCGGTGCGCGACGCCGATCCGGAAGGTCCGCTCCAGCTGCAGATCACGTCGCTCGACTACTCGACCTACGTCGGCCGTATCGGCGTCGGCCGTATCAAGCGCGGCCGCATCAAGCCGGGTCAGCCGGTGGCGCTGCGCTTCGGCCCGGAAGGCGAGGTGATGAACCGCAAGATCAACCAGGTGCTGTCGTTCAGCGGCCTCGAGCGCGTGCAGGTCGAATCGGCCGAAGCGGGCGACATCGTGCTGATCAACGGCATTGAAGACATCGGCATCGGCGCCACGATCTGCGCGATCGACAACCCCGAAGCGCTGCCGATGATCACGGTGGACGAGCCGACGCTCACGATGAACTTTCTCGTGAACTCCTCGCCGCTCGCCGGCCGCGAAGGCAAGTTCGTGACGAGCCGCCAGATCCGCGACCGTCTCACGAAGGAGCTGAACCACAACGTGGCGCTGCGCGTGAAGGACACCGGCGACGAAACGACCTTCGAAGTGTCGGGCCGCGGCGAACTGCACCTCACGATCCTGATCGAAAACATGCGCCGCGAAGGCTACGAGCTGGCCGTTTCGCGTCCGCGCGTGGTGCTGCACGAAGTGGACGGCGTGAAGATGGAGCCGTACGAAATGCTGACCGTGGACGTCGAAGACGCGCACCAGGGCGGCGTGATGGAAGAGCTCGGCCGCCGCAAGGGCGAAATGCTCGACATGGCTTCGGACAGCCGCGGCCGCACGCGTCTGGAGTACCGCATTCCGGCGCGCGGCCTGATCGGCTTCCAGGGCGAATTCATGACGCTCACGCGCGGCACGGGCCTCATGAGCCACGTGTTCGACGAATACGGTCCCATCAAGGAAGGCTCGCTCGGCGAGCGCCGCAACGGCGTGCTGATCTCGCAGGACGACGGCGCCGCTGTCGCCTACGCACTGTGGAAGCTGCAGGACCGCGGCCGCATGTTCGTGAAGCCGGGCGACGCGCTCTATGAAGGCATGATCATCGGCATTCACAGCCGCGACAACGACCTCGTCGTGAACCCGATCAAGGGCAAGCAGCTGACCAACGTGCGCGCCTCGGGCACCGACGAAGCCGTGCGCCTCGTGCCGCCGATCCAGATGTCGCTCGAATACGCGGTGGAATTCATCGACGACGACGAACTCGTGGAAGTGACGCCGCAGTCGATCCGCCTGCGCAAGCGCCACCTGAAGGAGCACGAGCGCCGCCGCGCGAGCCGCGAGGCAACGGCCGACTAATCCGGCCACCGCATCGTATTCGAAGATTTTTCGGGCACCGCAAAGCATGCAAAACCACAGGAAGGCCGCCGCTGTCAGGGCGGCCTTTTTGCATGGGGCTTTCATGCGCGGCAGGGATTGGCGGGCGGTGCCGGAAGAGAGTGTTGCAAACGCCGCAAAGGCCCGGCTGTAAAGGGTTTGCGCGTGACGTTCTGCCGCATTGCAATCTATGGAGAGTATCAGTTATGTGATATCCTCCGCGGATGCTGTTTTAGGTCCTTCCAAGCAGACTTGATTCGCAATCCGCTAAACGGTCAGGCCGTGGCGCGGAAGGTTGAGTAACCCGCTATTTCTCGAGAAACTCGAAGAAAGGTGAGCGTAAATGTCAGAAACAATGAAGCAGTTCCAGCTGAACTCGTATCTGTTCGGCGGCAATGCTCCGTATGTCGAAGAGCTATACGAAGCATATCTTGACAACCCCGCATCCGTTCCGGATACGTGGCGCGAATATTTTGACGCACTGCAAAACGTTCCGTCGACGACGGGCACGGCTGACAGCGACGTCGCCCACGGGCCGATCGTCGAGTCGTTCGCCCAACGCGCCAAGGCCAATGCGTTCATTCCGCGCGGTGGTGCAGAAGACCTCGTCACGGCGCGCAAGCAGGTGTACGTTCAGTCCCTGATTGGTGCCTACCGCTTCCTCGGCTCGCAATGGGCCAATCTGGACCCCCTGAAGCGCCGCGAGCGTCCCGCCATTCCCGAACTCGAGCCTGCGTTCTACGACTTCACCGAAGCCGACATGGACCAGACGTTCAGCGCGACGAACCTGTATTTCGGTTTCGAACGCGCGTCGCTGCGCGAGATCGTCAAGGCGCTGCGCGACACGTACTGCGGCACGATCGGCGTCGAGTACATGTACCTCAGCGATCCGGAGCAGAAGCGCTGGTGGAAGGAAAAGCTCGAGTCGATCCGCTCGACGCCGAACTTCTCCGCCGACAAGAAGAAGCACATCCTGCAGCGCCTGACGGCCGCCGAAGGCCTCGAGCGCTTCCTGCACACCAAGTACGTCGGCCAGAAGCGCTTCTCGCTCGAAGGCGGCGAGTCCTTCATCGCCTCGATGGACGAAGTCGTCCGTCACGCAGGCGCCAAGGGCGTGCAGGAAATCATCATCGGCATGGCCCACCGCGGCCGCCTGAACGTGCTGGTCAATACGCTCGGCAAGATGCCGTCGGACCTGTTCGCCGAATTCGAAGGCAAGCACGTGGACGACCTGCCGGCCGGCGACGTGAAGTACCACAAGGGCTTCTCGTCGGACATGGCCACCGAAGGCGGCCCGGTCCACCTCTCGCTCGCGTTCAACCCCTCGCACCTCGAAATCGTCAACCCGGTCGTGGAAGGTTCGGCCAAGGCCCGTATGGACCGCCGCGGCGACGAAGACGGCCTGCAGGTGCTGCCGGTGCAGATCCACGGCGACGCGGCCTTCGCGGGCCAGGGCGTCGTGATGGAAACGCTGAACCTCGCGCAAACGCGCGGCTACGGCACGCACGGCACGCTGCACATCGTCATCAACAACCAGATCGGCTTCACGACGTCGGACCCGCGCGATGCGCGCTCGACGCTCTACTGTACCGACGTGGTCAAGATGATCGAAGCGCCGGTGCTGCACGTGAACGGCGACGATCCCGAAGCCGTCGTGCTCGCCACGCAGCTCGCCATCGACTTCCGCATGCAGTTCCACAAGGACGTCGTGGTCGACATCGTCTGCTTCCGCAAGCTGGGCCACAACGAGCAGGACACCCCGGCGGTCACGCAGCCGCTCATGTACAAGAAGATCGCGCAGCACCCGGGCACCCGTGCGCTGTACGCCGAGAAGCTCGTGCAGCAGGGCGTGATCACGGCTGAAGACGCCGACAGCTACGTCAAGGCGTACCGCGCCGCGATGGACGAAGGCAACCACACCATCGACCCCGTGCTCTCGAACTACAAGAGCAAGTACGCGGTGGACTGGGTGCCGTTCCTGAACCGCAAGTGGACCGACGCCGCCGATACGGCCGTGCCGCTCGCGGAACTCAAGCGTCTGGCGGAGCGCATCACCACGATCCCCGAGAACTTCAAGGTTCACCCGCTCGTCGAGCGCGTCATCAACGACCGCCGCGCGATGGGCAAGGGCGACGCCAAGCTCGACTGGGGCATGGGCGAGCACCTCGCATTCGCGTCGCTCGTCGCGTCGGGCTACGCCGTGCGTCTCACGGGCCAGGACTCGGGCCGCGGCACGTTCACGCACCGCCACGCGGTGCTGCACGACCAGAACCGCGAGCGCTGGAACGACGGTACCTACATTCCGCTGCAGAACATCGCCGACGGCCAGGCGAAGTTCACGGTGATCGACTCGGTGCTCTCCGAAGAAGCGGTGCTGGGCTTCGAATACGGCTACTCGACCGCCGAGCCGAACACGCTCGTCGCATGGGAAGGCCAGTTCGGCGACTTCGTGAACGGCGCGCAGGTCGTGATCGACCAGTTCATCTCGTCGGGCGAAGTGAAGTGGGGCCGCGTTTCGGGTCTCACGATGCTGCTGCCGCACGGCTACGAAGGCCAGGGTCCGGAGCACTCGTCGGCGCGTATCGAGCGTTTCCTGCAACTGTGCGCCGAGCACAACATGCAGGTCGTCCAGCCGACCACGCCGGCGCAGATCTTCCACCTGCTGCGCCGCCAGATGATTCGCCTGTTCCGCAAGCCGCTCGTCATCTTCACGCCGAAGTCGCTGCTGCGTCACAAGGAAGCCGTCTCGGATCTGTCGGAACTCGCGAAGGGCTCGTTCCAGCCGGTTCTCGGCGAAGTGGACGACAGCATCGACGCGAAGAAGGTCAAGCGCGTGCTGGTCTGCTCGGGCCGCGTGTACTACGACCTCGTCGCGCATCGCCGCGAAGCGAAGGCGAACGACGTCGCGATCTTCCGTATCGAGCAGCTCTATCCGTTCGCGCACAAGCAGTTCGAAACGGAGCTGAAGAAGTACGACAACGCGACGGAAGTGGTCTGGGTGCAGGACGAGCCGCAGAATCAGGGCCCGTGGTTCTACATTGAGCATCATCTGAAGGAAGGCATGAAGGAAGGTCAGAAGCTCGCGTACAGCGGCCGTCCTGCTTCCGCCTCGCCGGCCGTCGGCTACTACGCGAAGCATTATGAACAGCAGAAGTCGCTGATCGAAGGTGCGTTCGGCCGCCTGAAGGGCGCGCAGGTCGCGAAGTAAGCACAAAGAGCAAATCGAACCGGGAAGGCGCGCCGAACGACGCGCGCTTTCCCGCGCTCACGTGCGCGACCCGGTTCGTACCCAGATACGTATTCAGGAAAATCACATGGCTATCGTAGAAGTCAAGGTCCCTCAGTTTTCGGAGTCGGTGTCGGAAGGCACGATGCTGCAGTGGAAGAAGAAGCCGGGCGAAGCTGTTGCCCAGGACGAAGTCGTCATCGAGATCGAGACCGACAAGGTCGTGCTCGAAGTGCCCGCGCCGGCGGCCGGCGTGCTCGCCGAGATCGTGGTGGGCGACGGCTCGACCGTCACGAGCGAACAGTTGATCGCAAAGATCGACACGGAAGGCAAGGCTGGCGCCGCAGCGGCTCCGGCCGCCGCCGCTCCGGCAGCAGCGGTTGCCGCAGCACCCGCAGCCGCCCCGGCGTCGTCGGGCAGCAGCATTGCATCGCCCGCCGCTTCGAAGCTGATGGCAGAGAAGGGTCTCGCAGGCTCGGACGTCGCCGGCACGGGCCGTGACGGCCGCATCACGAAGCAGGACGTGCTGGGCGCAGGCGCGCCGAAGGCGCCCGCCGCCGCTGCACCGGCTCCGGCTGCGAAGGCCGCTTCGGCCAAGCCGTCGCTGCCGCAGGTCAACGCGCCGGCATCGGCTGCGAACTGGCTGAACGACCGTCCGGAGCAACGCGTGCCGATGTCGCGTCTGCGTGCGCGTATCGCCGAGCGTCTGCTCGAGTCGCAGCAAACCAACGCCATCCTCACGACGTTCAACGAAGTGAACATGGCGCCCGTCATGGAGCTGCGCAACAAGTACAAGGACAAGTTCGAGAAGGAACACGGCGTGAAGCTCGGCTTCATGTCGTTCTTCGTGAAGGCGGCCGTCCATGCGCTGAAGAAGTTCCCGCTCGTGAACGCGTCGATCGACGGCAACGACATCGTCTACCACGGCTACTTCGACATCGGTATCGCTGTCGGCTCGCCGCGCGGTCTGGTGGTGCCCATCCTGCGCAATGCAGACCAGATGAGCCTCGCCGACATCGAGAAGAAGATTGCCGAATTCGGCCAGAAGGCCAAGGACGGCAAGCTCTCGATCGAGGAAATGACGGGCGGTACGTTCTCGATCTCGAACGGCGGCGTGTTCGGCTCGATGCTCTCGACCCCGATCATCAACCCGCCGCAGTCGGCGATCCTGGGCGTGCACGCGACCAAGGAGCGCGCGGTGGTCGAGAACGGCCAGATCGTGATCCGTCCGATGAACTACCTCGCGATGTCGTACGACCACCGCATCATCGACGGCCGCGAAGCCGTGCTGTCGCTCGTCGCGATGAAGGATGCGCTGGAAGATCCGGCTCGTCTGCTGCTCGACCTGTAAGCACAGCGTCCCGCAAGCATCGCGTATCAAGTCTCACACTGAGCGTTGCGCGCGCGGGTTCCGCAAGCCGGGATCCGCGCGCCGCGCTCACGTATCGAAAGGATGACCATGTCCAAAGAATTTGACGTCGTCGTAATCGGCGCCGGCCCCGGCGGCTATATTGCGGCGATCCGCGCAGCGCAGCTCGGCAAGTCGGTTGCGTGTATCGAAAAGTGGAAGAACCCGGCCGGCGCGCTGAAGCTCGGCGGCACCTGCCTGAACGTCGGCTGCATTCCGTCGAAGGCGCTGCTCGCTTCGTCCGAAGAGTTCGAGAATGCGGCGCATCACCTCGTCGATCACGGCATCAGCGTGGGCGACGTGAAGATCGACGTCGCGAAGATGCTCGCCCGCAAGGACGGCATCGTCGAGAAGATGACGAAGGGTATCGAGTTCCTGTTCCGCAAGAACAAGATCACGTGGCTCAAGGGCCACGGCAAGTTCACCGGCAAGAACGACGCCGGCGTGCAGATCGAAGTGAGCGGCGAAGGCGAAACCGAAGTCGTCACGGCGAAGAACGTCATCATCGCGACGGGCTCGAAGGCACGCCATCTGCCGGGCATTCCGGTCGACAACAAGATCGTTGCCGACAACGAAGGCGCGCTCACGTTCGACACGGTGCCGAAGAAGCTGGCCGTGATCGGCGCGGGCGTGATCGGTCTGGAGCTCGGCTCGGTGTGGCGCCGTCTCGGCGCCGACGTGACGATCCTCGAAGCGCTGCCGGAATTCCTCGGCGCCGCCGACCAGTCGCTCGCGAAGGAAGCCGCCAAGCTCTTCAAGAAGCAGGGCCTCGACATTCACGTGGGCGTGAAGGTGGGCGAAGTGAAGGCGACGGACAAGAACGTCACCATCAACTACACCGACAAGGACGGCAACGCGCAGGTGCTCGAAGCCGACCGCCTGATCGTCTCGGTGGGCCGCGTGCCGAACACCGACAACCTCGGGCTCGAAGCGATCGGCCTGAAGGCCAACGAGCGCGGCTTCATCGACGTGGACGACCATTGCCGCACGGCGCTGCCGAACGTCTATGCGATCGGCGACGTGGTGCGCGGCCCGATGCTCGCGCACAAGGCCGAAGACGAAGGCGTGCTGGTGGCCGAGATCATCGACGGCCAGAAGCCGCACATCGACTACAACTGCATTCCGTGGGTGATCTACACCGAGCCGGAAATCGCATGGGTCGGCAAGACGGAGCAGCAGTTGAAGGCCGAAGGCCGCGACATCAAGACGGGCCAGTTCCCGTTCATGGCGAACGGCCGCGCGCTCGGCATCAACAAGGCCGACGGCTTTGTGAAGATGATCGCCGACGCGAAGACCGACGAACTGCTCGGCGTGCACATCATCTCGGCCAACGCATCGGACCTGATCGCGGAAGCCGTGGTGGCGATGGAGTTCAAGGCGGCCGCGGAAGACATCGGCCGTATCTGCCATCCGCACCCGTCGCTTTCCGAAGTCATGCGCGAGGCTGCACTCGCCACCGACAAGCGCGCGCTCAATATGTAAGGCGCGCGCCGGCAGGGCAGGGCCATCGCGGCCCGCGCCTTGCCGCGGTAGTTTGCTTCAAGGCAAAGAGGCGGGTGGGTTCGATCCCTCCCGCCTTTCCTCATTTGTGGTCCACGCAATGAACGTCACCGAATACTACGAAAAAGAACTGCAGTCGCGGGGATATCAGCCCGATACGGCGCAGCGCGCCGCGATCGAGCGGCTGCAGCGGTGCTACGACGAGTGGGCTGCGTACAAGGCGCGCCGCTCGAACGCGTTCAAGAAGCTCATCATTCACCCCGATCTGCCGCGCGGCGTGTACATGTGGGGCGGCGTGGGCCGCGGCAAGAGCTTCCTGATGGACAGCTTCTATGCCGTCGTGCCCCTGCAGCGCAAGACGCGCCTGCACTTTCACGAATTCATGCGCGAGGTGCACCGCGAGCTCGAGGAACTGAAGGGCCAGGCCGATCCGCTCGACGAACTCGCGCGCCGCATTGCGAAGCGCTATCGCCTGATCTGCTTCGACGAATTCCACGTTTCCGACATCGCGGACGCGATGATTCTTTATCGCCTGCTCGACCGGCTCTTCACGAATGGCGTGCAGTTCGTGATGACGTCCAACTACGCGCCCGACACGCTCTACCCGGATGGGCTGCATCGCGACCGCATGCTGCCCGCGATCGAGCTGCTCAAAGACAAGCTCGACGTGCTCAACGTCGATGCGGGCGTCGACTACCGGCAGCGCACGCTCGCGCAGGTCGAGGTCTATCACACGCCGCTCGGCGCCGCGGCCGACCGCGCGCTGCGCCACTCGTTCGCGCAACTGGCCGCCGTGCCGGACGAGAGTCCGATCCTGCGCATCGAGAAGCGCGAGTTGAAGGCGCTGCGCAAGGCGGACGGCGTGGTATGGTTCGATTTTGCGACGCTATGCGGCGGCCCGCGTTCGCAGAACGACTATCTGGAGCTGGCGAGCCGCTTTCACGCCGTGATTCTGTCAGGCGTGCCGCAGATGACGCCGCGCATGCAGTCCGAGGCGCGCCGCTTCACGTGGCTCATCGACGTGTTCTACGACCACAAGGTCAAGCTGCTGATGTCGGCGGCGGTGCCGCCCGAAGCGCTGTATGTGGAAGGGCCGATGGCGAACGAATTCACGCGCACGGTCTCGCGCATCGTCGAAATGCAGTCGAAGGAGTATCTCGAAGCGCCGCGCCGCATCGTCGATACGAGCCTCACCTGAGTCGCCCGAAGCGCGGTTTGCGAGCCTGAGTAATCGCAAAAAGGATGCCGCAGGGATGCCGCGGGCATCTTTTCAAGATTCGGACTCATCTGATAGTCGCCGCCGGGGCGGGTCTTTATCGTTTGTCGGGAATCGTTCCGACAAAGGAGTGGACCATGACCCCCCATCGCGATATTACCGAGGAAGAATGGCAGCGCATCCTGCCGCTGCTGCCGGAACTGCGTCCGCGCACCGAACTGCGCGGGCGGCCGTTGACCAACACGCGCGCGGTGCTCAACGGCGTGCTGTGGGTCATGTATAGCGGCGCCACCTGGTCGGCCATGCCGCGCCGCTACCCCTCGTACCAGACCTGCCACCGGCGCTTCAAGGCCTGGTACGACGAAGGCGTGCTCAAGTACGTGATGGCGGAATTGTTCGGCGAAAAGGGCATCGAACTCTGCGACACGATCGAAGCGCGCATGCGCACGCACCTGAGCCGCGCCGAGAAGCTCGCGCGCAAGGCAGGGACGGCCGCTTCGTTGCCGCAGGCTTCGCAGTTCGCTCCTGTCGCGCCTGCTGGTCCCGTTAAGCCCGTTTCCCCTGTCGCCGCCAATGCGGCCCAGCCGTTCCCGTATAACCGCCCGGTGTATCGTCAGTCGGCTTGAGTGTCGGCGGGCTTGCGTGCGGGCTTGCGTTGCCTCGTTAGCGACAACCCTCGTCGGTCAAACGAACCGGGCCGCTGCAGGCAGATCGGGACGCGTTCCCGTGAACCTGCCCCGCAGCGGCCCGATTGCCATGCGCGCCTGCGTCTTCGCGTCAGGCGCGCATCTCACGCTTACTGCTGGCGCGTCCAGGTCTGCGAGCGGCCCAGCAGCGAAATGCCCAGGTAGCCGCGCACCACGAGCTTCTGGCCACCGTCTTCCACATGCATCTTGCAGCGGTACACCTTGCCGTTTTCCGGGTCGAGGATGTGGCCGCCGTCCCAGCCGTCGTCGGTTTTCTTCATACCGTCGATGATCGTCATGCCGAGAATGAGCTGGTCCTTGCGCGCGTCCGTGCATTCGGTGCAGCGGCGCTCGGGCTTGTCGTTCGGACCAAGGCCCTTGATGACCTTGCCGCTCAGCTCGCCGTTGCCGTCGTCCGCGATCTGCACGAGCGCCTTGGGCTGGCCCGTATGATCGTCGACGGTTTGCCACACGCCTATCGGCGTGTCGCCCTGCGCATGCGCGACGATCGCGCCGCCCAGCAGCGCGCCCGCGAGCGCGAGCTGGGTGGCCGCGCGCGCGGCGAATGCGGCGGTGCGTCCGGTGATTCGGTTCATGTGTCGTCCTCCACTGATGTTTGTCGTGATCGTATCGACCGCGCTTGCCACGCTCGCACGCGCACCGCGGTGAAGGGCAGGATACGCGAAAGCGCCGCGTTCGTCGGAGAGGAGGGGCTCTAGTCGCTTTCCGCTTTCCCCTGCGTCCCGCTATGCGCGTTTGCGGGACGCGCAGCGGAGGCCGATGCATCAGTTCATCTGGTACGAGAAAGTCGCGTTTACGCGCGGGCTGCGCGATGGGCTCTCGACCGGCGCGTCCGCAAGCGCCTTCGCAACGGACAGATCGAGGCTGTAGTACTTGCCGTCCGAGATCCGGAAGCCGATCGATGCCGACGAGAGCCGCGCAGGCGAGGGCGTGCCCGCATGCAGATAGACGCGCGCCATGTCGAACGACACGTAGGGCGTGAGCGACTGCAGCCAGGCGTGGCCGAGCTTGAACGGATGATTCATTTCGAGCGAGAATCCCCAGCCCGAGTCGCCCGACGCTTCGCCGGGCTCGTAGCCCTGCGCGAAGCGTCCCGCGCCGAACGAGATCTGCTCGGACGTGGGCAGCGTCACGGGGCTGAGCTGGCCCGTGGCCGCAACGGCCGTGCCGAAGCCGAGCGGCCAGTCGTTGGTTTGCGAGACCGAGGCGTCGGTGCGCACGAAGTTCAGCGAGACGGGGTTCTGCACGACGAGCCCGGGAATATTCGTATCCGTCGATTTCGACGCGCCCAGCACGTTGAACGCCTTCGCCACGGTGAAGCTCGCCTTGCGCACCTGGCCTGGCTGCACGTCGGTGTAATCGGCCTGCAATTGCAGCACGCGCACCTGCGAGCGTTCGCCGTACTGCGCGCCGTTGATCGTGTTGCGGTACGAGTCCTCGTCGTGCGCCGCATAGACGCTCGCCGTGCCGATCAGGCTGCGCGTATTGCTGAGCAGCATCGGATAGGAGAGCGAACCAGTGAGCTTGTCGCTGATCACGGTGCGCTCGACGTAGGAGGGCAGGCCAGGATTATCGACCGGGTTGCCGCGGTAGTGCGAGGCGTCCACCTTCGCGATCAGACCGTCGCTCGCGATGGGCACGGCGGCGTGCGCGGCGATGTACGTCGCATTGTCGCGGCCCTTGGGCAAGAGCGCCGAGACGCTCAACTGCTCGCCGAACGGCGTGAGGCCGTTTTCCGTGGCGGTGATGAGGCCCTGCACGCCGGGATGATTGAAGTCGATGCCGGTGCTCAGATCGACGGGCTTGTGCTGCGCGTCGAGTTCGAGCGTCGTTGCGCCGTCCGTGTTGGTGGGCGGCGGCACGTTCGCGGAGACCTTGAGGCCGGGCAGCAGTCCGAGCACGTTGATGTAGCGCTGGAACGTGACCGTGCGCAGCGGCCGGTCGTCGACGATATGCGCCGCGATGGCGCGCATCTTCTCCTCCAGCGCGCCGGGCTTGCCCGTGATCTTCACGTCGGCCACGTAGCCTTCGACAACCACGATGCGCACCACGCCGTTCGCGAAGTCCTGGGCCGGCACGAACGCGAACGAAAGCGCATAGCCGCGCGACTGATAGAGCTTCGTTACGCCGTCGGCCGTCTCGATCAACTGGCCGATGGTGATGTCGTGATTAGCAAGGAGTGCGAAACGTTGTGCGACCTCGTCGAATGGAATCGATTTCACGCCCTCGACACGGAATGTCTTCGGCGTGAGATGCGTGGCGAGCAACTGCTGCAATTGCGGCGTCTGCTGCTGCACCTGCACGGTCACGTTCGGCGTTTTTTGCGGCGCGTTGATTTGCGGCAGGGCGTCGAGCGGGTTCCCGCTCGACGCCGGCCGGTTCTGCGCGACTGCAACCCCCGTCAAGCCGCCCGCCGCCACTCCCACTGCGGCGAGCACGGCCCATCCTGCAACTGCGCCTCTCATTTCACTGCCCTCAGACTTATCGGGCGGCACGCGTCGTTATTTATGGGTGTCCGGCGCGTGCTGCCTCTTTGTGCCGCCTTCGTGGGCGGTCTGTGGCTCCCTGATGCCTGTGTTTTTATTCCTGCTAGTCCTTCGTGCTGCGACTACGGTTCTGCCAGGCTGTGCGCGCGCAACCTTCGGCCTCGAAAGTCACGACGTCGCGTTGCGTATGTTGCCCGATGATTCGACTCCCGGCTACGGCAGTTTCTTGAGCAGGCCGCCGAGGAGGCCGCCCGAGCTGCTGGAACTTCCCGACGTGCTGCCCGCCGCCGAACCGGGCGCGCCGGTCACGGTGCCCACGAGTGCGGTGACGGGCTGCAGCAGCGCCGCGCCGCCCGCGCCACCACCCGTGGCCGAGGTGAGCGACGTGAGCGAAGCGAGCGGCCCCGTGGCCGACGAACCCGAGCCGCCGGCGGTGGTGCCCGCGAGCACGCCCGTGAGCGAGCCGATGGGCAGATTGCTGAGCGGCGAACTGCCGAGGCCGAGGCTCGAAAGCGTGGCCTTGAGCGGACCGAGCGGGCCGCCTGCGGCGATGCCGGTGGGCGGCCCGCTCAGCACCGTGTAGTTGCCGCTGCCGACGAGGCTCACGAGCAGCCCGGGAATCGGCGCCGCGCCGTTCGGACCGTTCGGATTGACGAGGCCGCCCGCGTTCGTGACGGTATTGCCGAGCGCGGCCACGAGCGTGCCGACATCGGCGCCGAGCGGATTGTGCGTCGCACCGCTGGCGGCCGTGCCGAAGGTCGTGCCGGCCGTTGCGACTGCGCCGCCCAGCCTGGCGAGCACGCCCGAGAGCGGGACGCCGAGGCCCGTCGTCGTGCCCACCTGCTGGGTCACGAGGCCGGCGGTGAGCACGATGGGCGTGATGGCCGTGCTGATGGGCTGCGTGACCTGCTGCACCGGGGCCGACGACAGCACGTTGCCGAGAATCGCGCCGCCTGCGTTGACCGTGTTCGCGGTTGTGGAGAGCACCCCGGCGAGCGGTCCCGTGACCGGCGCGAGCGGCGAGAGCGGGCCGCTGCCGAGGCCGCTCACGGTCTGCGAGAGGCCGTTGACGACGCCGCTCGTCGAGCTCACCACGCGGCCGACTCCGGCGACGGTGGCGCCGACGGGGTTCGTGCTCGAACCGGTCTGGCCGATGCCGCCTGCGAGGTCGTTGGCGAGCGCGTTGACCACGCCGCCCGTGCTCGAAACCGTGCTGCCGAGGCCCGAGGTGACGCCGCTCGCGCCGGGGATCGGGGCGGAGCTGATGGTGTTGCCGAGGTCGCTGGCCGTGTTGGCCACCGTGGTGAGCACGCCGCTCGTGCCGGTCGAACTGGTCGAGCTGCCGCCGCCACCCGTGGTGCCGCCGCCCGAACCGCCGGTGCTGCCCGTGGTGGTGGTGCCGCCCGGGTTGCCGGTGCCGCCTGCGCCCGTGGCACCGCTCGTCGATGCGTCAGGTGGCGTGTAGCTGCTGCCGCCGCAGGCGGCGAGCGTGCAGGCCACGGCGCAGGCGAGTGCCGTGAGACGCAGGCCGCGTGCGAGCGTGAAGGCCCGTTCGTTGAAAACCGCAGTTGCGCTGCTGGACATGACGATGTCTCCTCGTCGGATAGGTTGTTCGAACGCGCTCACTTCTTGCCGCCGAGCAGGCCGCCGACGAGCGACGTCAGGCCGCCGAGCGGGCCCGTCTGGGTGCTGCTGCCGGAGCCGCCGCTCGAAGAAACGAGCGTGAGGCCGGGCAGGATTGAGCCGCTGCTGGAGCCGTTGCTTGAGCCGTTACTCGATCCATGCGAGCCGGTGGTGCCGCCGGCACCCGCGACTGCGCCGACACCCACACCGACGCCCGCGCCGCCCGCCGCGCCGCTGACGGTGCCGACCACGGTGGAAACGAGGCTCGTGACGGGGGCGAGCGGGTTGCTGCCGCTGCCGGTGCTACCCGAGCCGCCGGTTACGCTGCCAAGCAGGCTCGTAACGGGTGCAAGCGGATTGTTGCTGCCCGAGCCGCCCGAGCCTCCGGTGAGGCCGCCCAGCAGGCCGGTAACCGGTGCCAGCGGATTGCTGCCGCTGCCCGAACCGCTCGAACCCGTCAGGCCGCCCAGAAGTCCGGTGATCGGCGCCAGCGGATTGCTGCCGGTGCTGCCGCCCGTGAGCAGACCGCCGGCCGAAGCGACTGTCTTGCCCGTATCCGTGACCAGCGTGCCGACACCGGTCGTCACCGGGTTCTTGCCGCCGCCGGCTTGCGCGACGAGCGCGCCGCCCTTTTCGAGGCCGCCGCCGATCGTCTGCAGGAGGCCGTTGACCGGCGTGCCTATGCCCGTTGCATTGCCGATCGTCTGCGTGGTCGAAGCGACCACCGACGTAATCGGCGTGATGGCCGAACTGAGTTGTTGCGTGACCTGCTGGACAGGGCCTTGCGAGAGGGCCGTGGTAAGAGTGCCGCCGGCCGTCGTGAGCGCTGAGCCGAGCGTACCGACTGCGCCGCCGAGCGGCGTGGTGAGCGCGGCAAGCGGCGCGAGCGGGCCGCTGCCGAGGCTCGTGACGAGTTGCCCGGTGCTCGTGACGGCCTTGCCGACGTCGCTCACGACGCCGCCCGTGCTGGCGAGCGTGGTGCCGACCGGGTTGCTGCTGGCGCCAAGCTGACCGAGGCCTTGCGAGACGCCGGTGCCGAGTGCCGAGACGGCTGCGCCGACGTTCTGCACGACACCGCCCGCGGCCTTCGTGGTCGACGAACTGACGCCGGGCACCGACTGCGAGCCGATCAGCGTGCCGAGACCCGTTGCCGTCGAACCGGCTGCGTTCACCACATTGCCGGCAGCGTTCGCAACCTGGCCTACGGCATTCGCTGCGACGCTCGAACCGCCACCGCTGCCATTGCCGCTACCGTTGCCGCTTCCGCCTCCCGAGCCATTGCCACTGCCGTTACCCCCGCCGTTGCTGCCGGTCGTGGTGCCGCCGCCATTTCCGCCTCCGTTACCCGAGCCCGTTCCGTTGCCGCCGCCGTTGTCTCCGGTGGTCGTGCCGCCGTTGCCGCTGCCGTTATCGCCAGTCGTCGTGCCGCCACCGCTACCGCCGCTGCCGGACGTGCCGCTCGTCGAGAGCGTGCCGCCGCCGGTGCCCGCGCCCGTGCCGCTGCTGAGCGTGCCCGAGCCGCCGCACGCGCCAAGCGACAGCATCGCTGCGACGGTGGCCGCAACGAGTGTCAGGCGTGCGGCGCTGTTGATCGGGAGTTGTTTCATGATGCCCTCGTCTCGTGTGGTGTTTTCTGATGTGGTTGTGTTTTGCATCCGGACTACGCGCTCTTATCTGCAACACGTGTGCCAGGTTGAAACGAGGTGTGAATCGCAGGGTGCGGGAGAAATAGAGGAGCAATTCAAATCAAGGCGTACCAGGCATTTGCATGGTGCTTTTGTCGAATGAATCGTTTGCGCCGAAGCGGGAACATGTGCGGCACGCTGCGTAACGTCACGTAACGCCGTAACGGCGACGTTACGAGACACTGCGTAACGCGGCGACGCGAAATGGTTTTCTAGTCCTTAGTAGTTCCGTCATGGTTTGTACGGGCTAAACAACGGAACGCATCTGTCGATAATGAAATTGCGAAGCAGCGATTGCGTAACGTTGTTGGTTACGTTATAAAAGCCGCACAACGAGCTCCAGACGCATGCATGAGAGGGGTATGTATGCGATCTGGGCCAACGTCAGCGGGCTGTAATAAAAGCCCGTGCGCAGTTGGACCGGATGCGCAGGCGACTATTCACGAGACGGGCAAGGCTTGGTGAAAGCCGGCGCAGGACAACGTGATAGCGACATATAAAGAGAGAGGGCCGAAATGAACAAGTTGATCAAGCATTTCATCAAGTCGGAAGACGGGGTCACCGCGCTGGAATATGGCCTGATTGCAGGGCTTATTGCGCTGGCGATCGTGACCGCTCTCACCACGCTCGGGAACAACCTGAGTAGTGCGATCAGCACCGTCGCAGCCACGGTGGCGTCGAGCGTTAAGTAGCCCATAGTAAAAAGCAGCCACGCTGCTTTGTCCGCGCACCGGTTTTCCCGTGCGCGAGGACTGCTGCGCGCGTGAATCCCGGCTATGAATACTTCCATTCTCAGCGGACTCGTGTTCGGCACCTGGGCGGTGGCGGTCGCGATCGGCGATTGCCGCTCGCGCCGCGTGCCCAACGTGCTCGTCGCGATTGGCCTCGCTGCCGCGCTTGCCGCGGCGCTCTTGCACGCCGGTCCGGCGCGCATGGGCGTTGCGCAGGCGCTCGGCGCGGCCGTGATCGGTTTCGCTGCGCTCATGCCGTTCTTCGTGCTCGGCGTGATGGGCGCAGGCGACGTCAAGGTGTTCGCCGTGCTCGGCGCGTGGTGTGGATTGCACGTGCTGCTCGATCTGTGGATCGTCGCGAGTCTCGCAGCAGGCGCACACGCGGTGACGATACTGATTGCGTCGCGCTGGCGCAGCAGTGCCGCACGTTATCAAGGTGTGCAGATCTTTTCCGTGGGCGAGCGCCGCGGCACGCCGTATGCCGCTTGCCTGACCTTGCCCGCGCTGGCGTGGCTGCTCTGGCAATTCGCGGCAGGGGGGCTGCGATGAGACAGCGTACAGGGAGGAACTCACGTCAGGCGGCGCGTCGCGGCAGCGCCGCGATCGAATTCGCCATCGTGTTCCCCGTATTCTTTTTCGTGCTGTACGCGATCGTTACGTACAGCATGGTGTTCCTCACCCAGCAGAGTCTCACGGCTGCGGCCGAAGAGGGCGCACGCGCAGCACTCGTCTGGCAGAGCGCGGCGAATTCCGGTGCCGCACTCACGGCGCGCGCCGGTCAGGCCTGCACGCGTGCGGCCAGTGTCGTGAGCTGGCTGCCCGTTGCCGCAACCTGTACCAATGCAATCAGTGCGGCGCCCTCGGGGTGCAACAACAACCCGAGCATGGATTGCATCCAGGTCACACTCACTTACGCATACGGAACGAATCCGCTTGTGCCGCTGCTGCCGCTCCTGAATCTCGTCGTGCCGCAGTCGCTCACCGGCCAGGCTACCGTGCAGCTCGACCCGGAGAACCTGCTGTGAGGCACGCGCACGCTTTCCCTTTCGCAAACGCGCCACTCGTACGGCGCCAGGGTGACCGTTCATGGCGAATCTGACCAAAATCATCGCGGGGCTGCTGATCGCCGCGGCCCTCGTACTCGGCGCATTTGCGTGGATGCTGTCGCGCCGCACGCCGGTCGTGCAGCCGCAGCCGGTCAACGTCGTGCAGACGCTCACGCCCGTTGTCGTCGCTACGCGCACCCTGCCGGCCGGTCAGCCGATTCCGGCCGACGCGCTGCGCGTGAAGCCGCTTCCCATTCACCCCGCGGGTTCGATGAGCGACACGGCTTTGATTGCAGGCCGCGTGCCGCTTGCCGATATCGAAGCGGATTCGCCGGTCCTCGATTCGCAGCTTTCGTCGAGCCTTGCGGCCAGCATCCAGCCGGGCGAGCGCGCCGTCGCGGTGCGTGTCGATGAAACCAATGCGGTGGGCTACCAGTTGCGCCCCGGCAATTACGTCGATGTGTTCTTCACGCTGCACCGTGACGGCGCCGCGAACGGCGGCGGCGAAGTGGGCCGTACGCAGGCACGGCTGCTCGTTTCGAAGGCACGCGTGCTGGTATTCGGCAATCCTGCCGATGCGGCAACGCCTAACGGCAGCCCGCAACGCACGAGCGGCTTCGGCACGCAGAACATGGTGCCGCGCACCGCGGTGCTGGCGGTGCCGGTGACCGAAGTGGATACGCTGACCCTCGCTCAAAGCCAGGGACAACTAATTTTGGCGCTGCGCAACCCGACCGACGAAGACATTGTCGATCCATCGGCCTTCGGGCCCTTGCCTGGCGTAATCAAGGTTGTTTCGCACGATGCGCCGCAAGCCTCGACGCGCGCGGCCGAAGGTGTTGCGCTAGACCAGTTGGCGGGGGGCAGCGCACCGCATGAAACCGTGGCGGCGGTGTCGCATCGCAGCGCGCCGGCAGCACACAGCAGCGGTCTTGAAGTGATACGGGGGGGGCGAGCGGAAACGGTCGCCTGGTAACGTGCCGCGCTCGCGCGGCCGGTTCGACACAAGCAAAACAACATGACGAAAACGAGGATAGTCGTAGCGGCCCTCGCGGCATCCGCGTGCGCCGGGCTTCTCACGCTCACGCTCGCCGCCGTGCCCGCGCGCGCTGCACCGCCCACGAGCGAAGGGTCGACGGTGCCGCTGCCGCAGACCATCGATCTTGCCGTGGGCGAACAGCGCACGCTGCCGGTAACGGGCGCGCTCAAACGTCTCGCCGTGGGCGACCCGTCGATCGCGGACGTGCTGATCGTGCGCGGCGACCGGCGCGGCGGCGTGCTGCTGGTCGGCAAGGCGGCGGGAACGACGAACGTGATGATGTGGGACGGCGGCGGCGTATCGCGCACGATCACGGTCAACGTGGTTTCGACGGCGGCGCGCACGTTGCTCGGCGCGGGTACGCCGCAGGTGAGCGTGGCGGGCGGCACGGCGGTCATCACCGGCGATGCGGCGACGATGGAGTCGCACCAGCGCGCCGTGGTGGCGGCCGAAAGCTCGCTCGGCAAGGACGCGAAGGAGAGCAGCGTGCTCGATACGTCGAGCGTCGATGTGCGGGCCGTGGTGCAGGTGGACGTGCGGGTGGTGGAGTTCAGCCGGTCGGTGATGAAGCAGATCGGCTTTAACTTCTTCCGGCAGAACAACGGCTTTTCGTTCGGTTCGTTCGGGCCCACTTCGCTGTCTTCGGGCACGAACAACGCCGCGGCGGCCAATGCACTCACGGGCATCACGCCGATTTCGTCGGCGTTCAACCTCGTGTTCTCTTCGGCGTCGCACGGGCTCTTCGCCGACTTGAGCCTGATGGAGACGAACAACCTCGCGCGCGTGCTGGCCGAGCCGACGCTCGTGGCGCTCTCGGGGCAGAGCGCGAGCTTTCTCGCAGGCGGCGAAATTCCGGTGCCGGTGCCGCAGGCGCTCGGCTCGACGTCGATCGAATACAAGCCCTACGGTATCGGGCTTTCGCTCACGCCCACGGTGCTGTCGCCGCAGCGCATCGCGCTGAAGGTCGCGCCCGAGGCGAGCCAGCTCGACTACACGAACGCCGTGACGGTCAGCGGCGTGTCGGTGCCCGCGATCACCACGCGCCGCGCGGAGACCACGGTCGAACTGGGCGACGGCGAGAGCTTCGTGATCGGTGGCCTGATCGACCGCGAGACGGCATCGAACGTGAACAAGGTGCCGGTGCTGGGCGATCTGCCCGTGATCGGCACGTTCTTCAAGCAGTTGTCGTATCAGCAGAACGACAAGGAACTCGTGATCATCGTGACGCCGCATCTGGTGTCGCCGCTGGCGAAGAACGCAACGCTGCCCGCCACGCCTGGTGAGCAGTCCGAACAACGCGATGCGCCGGTGTGGCGCACGCTGCTGGGCGGCGCCGCTTCGCGCGATCCCGTGCCCGGATTTTCGCCGTGAACGCACGTCGGGCGTACACGGAGCAGAAGTACAAGGAGAGCCGTCATGAACGCGAGAGCGCACTTGCAGACTGAGCAGAAGGCCGCGGATTCCTTCGTGTTCGCCTCGCCGAGCGAGGCGCACGCAGGCTGGATCGTCCGCGCGCTCGGCGCGACCGGCAAGGTGGACGCCGTGGCGCTCGATCCGGCGCAGGTCACGCAGCGGATCGCGCTGCATACGCCATCGCTCCTGCTGGTGGACTTTTCCGAAGGCCGCGGCGCCGCGGCGAGCGCCGTGGCGGCGGCCGCGCATGCGGCGTTTCCGGGTCTGCAGGTGATTGCGGTGGGCACGCTCGCGGAACCCGAAAGCGCGCTGGCAGCGCTGCGCGCCGGCGTGCGCGACTTCGTCGACGTGGCCGGCGACGCCGACGATGCCCTGCGCATCGTGCGCCAGGTGCTCGACAATCGCGTCGAACCGGTGAGCCGTCACGGGCACCTCACGGTACTGCTGGGCGCGCGCGTGGGCATGGGCGTGACGACGCTGGCCGCGAGCCTTGGCGCGCTGCTCGCGCAAAAGGGCAGTGCGCTCAACCGTCACACGGCGCTGCTGGATCTCGGCCTGCCGGCGGGCGACGGTGCGTTGCTGCTGAACGCGGGCAACGGTTTTTCGTTCGTCGATGCCGTGCGCAATCTGCGCCGCTTCGACCAGACCTTCGTGCACACGGCGCTCGCGCGCCACGAAAGCGGTCTTGCGCTCACCACGTTGCCGGCCGATCTCGGTGCGCTGCGCGAAGTCTCGTATCAGGCGGCCGCCGCGCTGCTCACGCGGCTGCGCGGCTTCTTCGACCAGCAGCTCGTCGATCTGGGTGGCTTCACGAACGCGGAGTTCGTCGCGCATGTCGTGCAGGCCGCGGACGAGACCTGGCTCGTGTGCGACCAGAGCGTCGGTTCGATCGTCTCGGCGGCGCGCCAGCTCGACGCGTTGCGCGACGGCGGCGTGGATCTCGCCCATGTGCGGCTCGTGCTCAATCAGTTCGAAGCGGAACTGGATCTTTCGGCCGCGCAGATCGCTTCGCGGCTTGGCATTGAACTTGCGGGAGTGTTGCCGGCACGCCGGGTGGCGCTGTGCCAGGCGGCGAACCGCGGCAAGCTGCTCGCCGATGCCGCGCCGCGCGACCCCTATGTCCGTGCGCTCGAGGTGCTGGCCGCGCAGCTCGACGGCCAGCGCCCGCGCGCGCAGAAGAAGCTCGAGTCGCTCCGGCGTTTTCTCCCACACTCAACGAAGCGGTCGTAGATCATGGCGGATAACATCGAGTTTGCCGACGACGCCCCCCTGTTCGCGCAGAGCCAGCAGTTCCAGGACATCAAGAACGCGGCCCACGAGCATCTGCTCACGCGTATCGAAGAGCTGGGCGCCGAGTTCGGACGCTGGTCGCGCCACGCGATCAACCAGTTCGTCGATCTGGAAATGGACAGCTTCGTGCGGCTGCGCCACATCCCGATCAACGAGAGCGAGGTGCGCAGCATTGCCGAGGCGCTGACGAAGGAGCTGGCGGGCTTCGGGCCGATCGAGGACCTGCTTGCCGATCCCGCGGTAGAGGACATCCTCGTCAACGGCTACAGCGACGTGTACGTCTCGCGCCACGGCATACTCGCGAAGATTCCGGTGCGCTTCTCGGACAACGCGCACCTGCTGCGCATCGTGCGCCGCATTCTCGCGCCGATCGGCCGGCGCCTCGACGAGTCGAACCCGATGGTCGATGCGCGCCTGCCCGACGGCGGCCGCATCAACGTGGTGATCGAGCCGCTGTCGCTCGCGGGCCCGATCGTCTCGATCCGTAAATTCCGCAAAGACCCGCTGCGCCCCGACGACCTGCTGCACAACGGCACCTTCGGCGTGGAGATCGGCGCGCTCTTCGAAGCAGCCGTGCAGGCCCGTTGCAATATTCTGGTGTCGGGCGGTACGAGCTCCGGCAAGACTTCGCTGCTGAACGCGCTGGCGTTTTACATCCCCGACGTGGAGCGCGTGGTGACGATCGAGGACACCGCCGAACTCTCGCTGAACCACCCGCACGTGGTGCGGCTCGAAAGCCGGCCCGGCGGTTTCGACGGCGCGGGCGTGGTGACGATCCGCGACCTGCTGCGCAATACGCTGCGGATGCGCCCGGACCGCATTATCGTGGGCGAAGTGCGCGGCGGCGAAGTGCTGGAAATGCTGCAGGCGATGAACACCGGCCACGACGGATCGATGGCCACGGTGCACGCCAGTTCGCCGCGCGAATGTTTGTACCGGCTGGAAATGCTCGCGGGGTTTGCGGGCTTTCAGGGTACGGAATCGAGCCTGCGCCGGCAGATTGCGAATGCCGTCGACTTCATCGTCCAGATCGGGCGCCTCTCGAACGGCCGCCGAAGAATTCTTTCGGTAACCGAAGTAACGGGTCTGGCCGACAACATCATCGCCACCCAGGAACTGTACCGCTACGAGCCGGTCACGACGCCCGAGGGCGAGGAGATCGACCGCTGGGATTCGCTCGGCATCCATCCGCATTCGCCCAAGCTCGCGCGCTTTCGCCAGGCCATCAGCGCGTCGTCCTTCGGGATGAGCGGGCGCGATGGGGGCTTCAATGTCTAGCGCGTTCGCGATCGTCGCGGCGCTCGCGCTGCTGTTCGCGGCTGCGGGGCTCATGCTCTGGCACCGCGCGCAGACGCGCGCCGCGCGCGAACGCGTGACGCTGTTCGTCGAACGGCGCGTGGCGGCCGCGGGCTATGGCGCGGTCGTGCCGCAGCGATTCGACGTGGCCACGGCCGACACGGCGGGCAGCAGTACGAAAGGCGAGGCGGCATCCGGCACCCGCACCGCGGACGCTGCCCGCGGCTCCGATGCCGCGGGCGCGGCGCGCGCAACGCGCCCGCAGGCAGCGAGCCGCGCGGCGGCGGATCCGAACACCTGGCAGGCGCGCATCACCACTGCCTACGAGCATGCAATGAGCCGTGCCGGGATTGCCGACGCACGCAAGCCCGCCATGGCGATTGCCTTCGTCACGCTCGCGCTGTGCCTGTGGGCCGGCATCGTGGGCGGCGCCGTGGCGGCGCTTGCGGCGCTGGTGGTGGCCGCCGCCTTTATCGCATTCGCGCTGTCGTGGCGCATGCAGCGCCGCCGTGCGAGGCTCGTCGCGCAGTTGCCGTCGTTCCTGGACGGCATCGTGCGTCTCGTGGTGCTCGGCAACAGCGTGCCGGCGGCGTTCCAGGCCGCGCTGCTGACCACGGAAGCGCCACTGCGCGAATGTCTCGAACGCGTATCGCGCATGCTGCGCACGGGCGTGGAGATCGACCGCGCGCTGCATCAGGTCTCACAGGTCTATCACGCGAACGAACTCGACCTGGTGGGCGCGGTGCTGCGCCTTTCGGTGCGCTACGGCGGCCGCGCGGACGTGATGCTCGAACGCATGGCGACCTTCATGCGCGACCTCGACCAGGCGCAGCGCGAACTCGTGGCGATGTCGGCGGAAACGCGCTTTTCCGCCTGGGTGCTCGCGCTGCTGCCGATCGGCATCGGCGGTTTTCTCATTGTGATCAACCCGCGCTACTTCGCCTCGATGTGGAACGACGACGGCGGCCGCCACCTCGTGTATGGCGCGTTCGCGCTGCAGGCGGTGGGCGCGTATCTGCTGTACCGGCTCACGCGGCTCAGGGGGTCGCTATGAGTGCCGCCCGCCTCGGGGTGCTCGCGTTGCTGCTGGCCGCGCTCGGCTTCGCGTTGCTGGGGGCGCAGTTGCTCTCGCGCATTACCGCCGCGCGGCGTAGCGCGCGCACGCTCGAGCAGCGCTTCGCGAGTTATGGAGCCGAGGCCGTGGCGGCCGATGCGCGCGCCGCGGCGCCGGGGCGAGCAGCGCCGGGTGCTATGCCCGCGGCCGCGGGCCAAAGCATGGGCGCGGGCGTGGGTAGCACCTTGGCGGCAGGCGCGTTAGGTGCCGGCGGTACTCCGGGGCCCTCTGCCGATGCGCCGGGTCGCGGGGCCGGCATGCCGCCGCCGGTGCGCGCAATGGGGTTCAAGGGTTTTGTCGAACGATTTGCCGAAGCGGGCGCGCGCTGGCTCGACACGCCGGTGGGACGCGTTCTCGTCGCGGAAGAAGACCGCCGCATTCTGGACCGGTGCGGCTATGTCGATGCGCGCTCGCGCGGACTCTTTCTTGTTGCACGCATCGTCTGCGCGGCGGCGCTCGCGTTGCTGGTGGGGTGGTGCGCCGCCGTGCGCGCACCGGGCAGCCATCTGGTCGCTTATACGGGCGCGGCGGCAATCGTGGGGCTCATGCTGCCCAAGCTCTGGCTCGCGCGGCGCGCGAGTGCACGGCGCGAGTCGGTGGCCAACGAACTGCCGATGTTCGTCGATTTGCTCCGTTTGCTTCAGGGCGTGGGGCTCTCGCTCGACCAGAGCCTGCAGGTCATGGTCAACGAATTCCGCCGCGTGCTGCCCGTGCTCGCGGGCGAGATGGAAATCGCGCAGCGCCAGTTCGTGGCGGGGCGTACGCGCGAGCAGTCGCTGCAACGTATGGCGTCGATCTACGAAAACGAGGATCTGCGCGCCGTGGTGCGCCTGATCGTGCAGGTGGACCGTCACGGCGGCGCGGTCCAGGAACCGCTCAAGCAATTCGGCGAGCGCTTGCGCGAGGTGCGGCGTGCCGCGCTGCGCGAGCGGATCGGCCGGTTGACGGTCAAGATGACCGGCGTGATGGTGCTCACGCTTTTGCCCGCGTTGCTGATCGTGACGGCGGGGCCCGGCATGATTGCCGTGGTTCACGCGCTGACCACCATGCACCGTTGACGGCCGGTCATGTATTGCGCTCATGGGGACATCATGAATCACATCGTCGTGCGCCCGGCAACTGCCGCCCGCTCCACGCTTGCCGCTACGTCGCTCGTAGCGATCATGGCGCTCGCGGGGCTGGCAGGCTGCGCATCGAAAGAGCAGGGCTATGGCGTGGGACCGCAGGCCCAGGCCGAAATGCAGATGCGCGACGCGACCCGCGACCCCGCACCCGACACACCGGGCATGTACCTGGGCCTCATCCAGCGCATGCAGGCCGAGGGACTCTATTACGCCTCGCTCGCCCATATCGACGCCTACGAACATCAGTACGGCGCGAGCCCGGATTCGATCGTGCTGCGCGCCGACGCGCTGCGTGCGACGGGCCAGGCCGCTGCCGCCAGCAGTGCCTATGCACAGTTGCTCGATACGCCGCTCGCGGCGCGCGGGCATCGCGGGCTGGGCTTGCTCGCGGGCGCGTCGGGCGATTTTCACAAGGCCGCCGCCGAGCTTGGCGAGGCCTCGCAGCTCGAACCCACCGACGCCACGATGCTCTCGGATCTCGGCTATGCGCTGCTGCGCGAGGGCGACGTGACGGCGGCGCGCGTGCCGCTTCTGAAGGCCGTCGAGCTCGATGCGCACAATCCGAAGATCGCCGCCAATGTTGCGCTGTATCTCGTCGCGAGCGGCGACAAGACGAGCGCGCAGGCCTTGATGACGGAGCAGGGGCTTTTGCCCGAGGCGCGCGCGGCTGTCGAGCACGACGCGCAGAACGTCGAGGCGGCACGGCATGCTCGCGCCATCGAGCATACGCGTGCGGCACTGGCGAGTGCGGCTGTGCCGGCGCCGGCGGCGGCCGTGGCGAATGCGCAGGCGGGCTGGCCGGGCGGCGAGGCGCAGCCGCGGCTCGTCGAACGCTTCGCGCAATGAAGCGTTCGACGAGCCGATACACGGGGCAGATGCAACAAGGGAGAGACGGGGATGAACAAGACCAACGAAAATCGAGGCCGCGGTATCCGGCTCGTCATGCAGGCCAGCCTCTGGCTCGCGTTGTCCGCGGCGTTTGCGCCGCTTGCGCATGCGCAGGCGAGCGAAGCCGTGCCGAATAGCGAGATCGGTCATACGACCCTGGCATGGCTCGATCTTCAGCGCAGCAACGTGCAGGCCGCCCCCGCGTTGCCCATGCTGGGCGCCGAGGCGGGCTATGCGTGGAAGCGCTACCTGAAATCGTTCGATACCGTGATTCCGGCATCGTTCGGCTCCTCGGTCGATTCAGGCAGCAGCGGGCAGAGCCAGGGCAGCTCGACGGCTTCGGCGGGCTCCAACTGACATGAAGCCGCGCGAGCCACGCACGGGCAGGACCGGCGCACACGCGCCCCATCGGCTGCCGCGGCGTTCGATTGCGCCGGCGCGCTCCCGTGCGCGCGGTTCGGTCGCGACGATTGCGGCCATTGCGCTTCTCGTTGCGGTCGCGGCCCTCGGCGTGCTCGACATCGCCAACCTCTATCTCGTGCGGCGCTCGATGCAGAACGTCGCGGATCTCGCCGCGCTCGCCGCCGTGCAGCAGATGGACAACCAGTGCCAGCAACCGCTCGCCACGGCCACGGCCAATGCCGCGAGCAACGGATTCACGGTGTCGTCCACGAACACGCTTGCCGTGACGTGCGGGCGCTGGGGTTCGAGCGGCAGCGCGGGGGGCATGACGTTCGTGCCGAATGGCGAGACGCCGCTCAATGGCGTGATCGTCACCGTGTCGAAACTCGTGCCGTACTTCTTCCTGGGCCCGGCGCGGACCGTGCAGGCGACTTCCACGGCCAAGGCGACCGTGATCGGCTCGTTCTCGCTTGCGACATCGCTGGCTCAGGTCAATCTGCTCAATGGGCTTCTCAGCTCGCTGCTGGGTACGAGCGTCAATCTGAGCCTCGTGTCGTGGAATGGCATTGCCAACGCCAATATCACCCTCGGCCAGCTCGCCGCCGTGGCGACGAGCGCCGGCACGGTCAAAGGGCTGCTCAATACCAACGTGAGCGTGAGCGGCCTCGCGCAGCTCATGATTAACGCGCTGCAAAGCGGTGGAAGCGTGGTTTCGACCGACGTGGCCGCGAGTATCGCGGGGTTGCAGGCGATCGTTTCGGCGAGTGCGCTCAGCAACGTGCAGATTCCGGTCGGGCAGACGGGGTCGGCGGCGGGGCTGCTCTCGGTGGGGCTTGCCGATGCGGAATCGGCCGCGAATGTTTCGCTCAATGCGTTGCAGGCGTTGACGGTGGCGGCGGAAATTGCGCAACAGGGCAAATCGCCGGTTCAGGTCAATCTGAGTCTTGCCAATTTGCCGGTGGTGAGTTCGCTGCTGCCGACCAGCGCCGAGTTGTCCGTCAACGTGCTTTCGCCGCCGTCCATTGCCATCGGCGAGGCGGGACTCAATCCGAACCAACCCTCGCAATGGCTGACTTATACGCATAACGCACAGGTGACGGTGCAGCTCAGTCTCGGGCTATCCGTCCTGGGATTGGCTAGCGTCAATGTGCCGCTCTATGTCGAGGCGGCTCCGGCAACAGCGTGGCTCAAATCCGCACAATGCGCGGCCACTGCCGCGCAAAGCAGTTCGGTCGTCGGCGTGCAGACGGGGATTGCCAACCTGTGCCTTGGTGCTCCGCCCGCTACGGCGTATCAGATTGCAAACAATCAATGCAATGGAAGCAACCCTGCACCGATTGCAATGCTTTCGGTTCCGGTCGTAGGCAGCGTCCAGATCGACGCGAACCTCTGGGTGCCGCTCATGAACGGGCAGAGCGGGCAGGCGCACAACGAACTCACCTTCGACGGCAACGGCAATCTGCTTGGCAACACCCAGTACGATTCGTCGGGCGCGAGTGTCAGCACGAACGTGGGCGATGCGCTGGGCACCGCGTTGTCCACCATGTCGACGCAGCTCAACAGCGGAAACGGGCTTTCGATCGACGCCAGCCTGCTCGGGCTGAACCTCAATCTCAATCTCGGTAGCGCCGTGGGCGGCCTGATTTTCCCCGTTCTTTCGCCGCTGCTTTCGGCCATCGATACCGTTCTTCTCGGTCCTCTGCTCCAGCTTCTCGGCGTCCAGCCCGGCGTCGCCAACATCACCGATTTCCCCCTGAGCTGCGGCGTCGCACAAATCGTCCAATAGAGCCCCACGATGCGAACCACCACCCCCATTGAGGAACTCGACCTCTACGTCTGGGAAGGCAAAGCCGACATCGTCGAGCGTGTTGCACGCTGCATGGCGAGTCTCGACGTCGACGTGATCCGTGCCGACGACGTCACTCTCTCGTCGCAGCGCCTCGCCGCGCGCGCCTCCATCGCCGTGGTCAGCGTGAGCGTGATCGACACGGGCGCGCTCGTGCTGCGCGACTGGCAGGCCACGCACGGCATGCCCGTGATCTGGGTGGGCGCCGCGCCGCGCGACAACGACCCGGCCATGTACCCCTCGGAGTACTCGCACGTCCTGCCGCTCGACTTCACCTGCGCCGAACTGCGCGGCCTCGTCTCGAAGCTCGTGATCCAGCTCCGTGCGCATTCGGCGCAGGCGGCGGGGGCCGACGTGCTCGTCGCCGAATCGGAATCGATGCACGCGCTGCTCAAGGAGATCGAAACCTTCGCCGACTGCGACACGAGCGTGCTCGTGCACGGCGAAACCGGCACTGGCAAGGAGCGCGTGGCCGAGCTGCTGCACCGCAAGCACAGCCGCTGCGGCGAGGGGCCGTTCGTCGCCGTGAACTGCGGCGCGATTCCCGACGGCCTCTTCGAGTCGCTCTTTTTCGGCCACGCCAAGGGCTCGTTCACGGGTGCGGCGGTCGCCCACAAGGGCTACTTCGAGCAGGCCGACGGCGGCACGCTCTTTCTCGACGAAATCGGCGACCTGCCGCTCTACCAGCAGGTCAAGCTGCTGCGCGTGCTGGAAGACGGCACCGTCACGCGCATCGGCTCGGCCACGCCGGTGAAGGTCGAGTTCCGGCTCGTCGCGGCCACCAACCGGAACCTGCCGAACCTCGTGAAGGAGGGCACGTTCCGCGCCGACCTCTACTACCGGCTCGCCGTGATCGAGCTGACGGTGCCGTCGCTCGAAGACCGCGGCCCGGTGGACAAGATCGCGCTCTTCAAGGCGTTCGTTTCGCTGGTGGTGGGCGAGGAGCGGCTGGCGGGGCTCCCCGATCTGCCATACTGGCTGGCCGATTCGGTGGCGGCCATGCGCTTTCCGGGGAACGTGCGCGAGCTGCGCAACCTGGCCGAGCGGATCGGCGTGACCGTGCGCCAGACCGGCAGCTGGGACGCGCCGCGCCTGCGCCGGCTCCTTGCGGGTTCGGGCGGCGCCCAGCCGGCGCCCGCCGAGTCGGCGGCGCAGCCCGTGGTCGATCGCAGCAAGTGGGACATGGCCGAGCGCAGCCGCCTGCTGGCGGCGCTGGACCAGAACGGCTGGCGGCGCAAGGATACGGCGCAATTTCTAGGCATCAGCCGCAAGGTGTTGTGGGAGAAGATACGCAAGTACCAAATTTTCGACGAGGAACCCGAAACCCGGGAAAGTGAGTAATAATTAGCCGGTTTTGCCAAAACTAGAAAACTGTTCAAAGCAGGAACTACATGGACTACAAGTGGAGAGTTCGACAAGCGGCACTGGCAGTCATGGTGCTGTTCGGGGGTATCGAGTCAGGTTGCGCCCAGGCGTTGCCGCAGGACGCCGGCACGGCCGCCCAGCCGGCGGTGCAGGCGGCGACGGCTGCATCCGAGGCGTTGCCGGCCACTGCCGCAGCGCAGCCGGCTCAAGCCGGGGCGGCCAGCCAAACGATTGCGCTAACGCCTGATGAGGCGCAGCAGAACGCGGCGGGCAATGTGGCCGAGTTGCAGCAGATGATCCGCGGTTCGGATCTCAACGAGCTGCGCACGACCTACAACGGCACGTACGGCGCGAGTCTGCTGTTCTACGGCAAGGAGATGACCTATTACGTCGCGCTGTTCCAGAACAAGACGTTCTGGCGCGTCATCAAGACCACTGACGAGACGCGCGCCGAGGCCATCTACCGGGACTTCGCGCTGAAGACCCAGCAGCTGTCCGAGGTCGAGATCCGCCGGATCCGGCTGGAGGCCCAGAAGGCCTTTACCGACCGCATCATCGCCTTGACCCAGGATCACGCGAACCGCCTGCAGGCGGACCTTGCCGTGGCACGCCAGCAGCAGGCGCTCGTGGCCGACCAGCAGAAGCAGACGCGCGACCAGGCGAATGCGCTGCAGGCCCAGAAGACGGCGGCTCAGGACCAACTGCGCGAACTGCAGCGTCAGGTGCGCGAACTGCAGCACCAGGTGGAAGGCGGCTTGCCGGCGCAATAAGCGCGATAAGCGCAATAAGTGCGATAAGCCGCCTCGGCCTTGATCCGCCGCGGCATGCAGCGGCTTGAGGTTGCAGGGCAGGGCCAAAGGATAGGGTGGGTGCCTCCGGCACGCCGCCCTGGTTTCTTCTACCCCGCCTCTTCTCCTGTGTTTTCCCGGGTTCGTACCTGGGTCGTATCCGCTACGGCGCTCCTCGATGGGGCGCCGTTGTTGTTTTGGTGGCCGGGTGTTCCAGCCGGCCGCGACCGGAATGCCCCCCTTCTCTTGCTTTCAGGGCACGCTCAACGGCTCGGCCTGTCTGGCGCTGCGCCGCGACACGCTCTCCCAGACCGCCACCGCGATCATCACGCCCGTGGTCAGCGTGCCGGTCATGAGGAGGTCGGTGTGCAGGGCCAGGGGCACCGTCAGCGCGAAGAGCGCAAGCCCGATCCAGTGCGAGAGCGGAAACCAGCCGTAGACCACGCGCTTGTAGAGCCCGTTGCCGACCACGTAGAGTGCCGGGCCGCCAACCAGCAGCCACGCCTCGGTGGCGCCTACCCGCGTGGCGGGATGCAGGATGACGAGGTCGTCGCCGGCGGCGGCCGCGATCATGCCGGCAATCAGCACGACATGGATGTAATGGAATGCCGCGGCCATCAACCCCGGTTCCGCCGATTCCTCGATCGCCCGGCTGCCCGCGCGGCTGCTCGTGTCGAAATAGACCCACCACATGGCGATGCTGCCCGCAAAGCACACCGCGAACGCAATGGCCGTGGGCAGGCTCCACGCACCGAGATCCGAGAAGGTGCTGCCCGTCATCACCACCGATTCGCCCAGCGCGAGGATGACGAACGCCTGGCAGCGCTCGGCGATATGGCCGCCTTCGGCGCTGCGCCAGTCGGCGCCCGTCGAGCGGCCCAGCCCGGGCAGCGGGAAGCCGAACATCGGCGAAAGATACTCGCACAGCACGGCGGCGCTCCACCAGGCGAGCCGCGTGCTGCCGCTGGCGAAGCCGCCGGCGATCCAGAGACCCCCCGAAATGGCGAGCCAGCCGGCGATGCGGCGAAAATTCGCGGTAAGCGCATGGCGCGAACCGAGGAAGGCGAGCACCACGAGACTGCGCCCGAGCTGCAGCACCACATAGCACACGGCGAACATGAGGCCGCGTGTGTCGAACGCGAGCGGCAGGCTCGCCGCCATCACCATGCCGACCAGCATGACCGCGAACAGCAGCAGCCTCACGGGGATGCGCTCGGGATCGAACCAGTTCGTGACCCAGCAGGTGTACTGCCAGCCGAGCCAGACCGCGAACCACAGAATTAGCGTCTGGATGGCGCCGGCCAGCGAGAGATCGTGTACGAGCCGGTGAGAGAGCTGCGTGACGGCGAAGGCGTAGATGAGGTCGAAGAACAGTTCGACGTAAGTCACGGCGGCGTGCGTGCCGTCGCGCTCGCGCAGGAAGTGGGCGTTGAGGTTCGCGCTCATGCGGGCCGATGTCAGCAGTCAGGAGGGTGGACGGGGCGCGGGCGCGAGGCCCGCACCGGGTTGGTGCCCGGAACGGGGCGTGTAACGCGCGGCGCACGGTGGCCGTACGTTCCGGGCAGGCGGCGCCGTCTGCCGGTCGCTTTCGACGGCGCGCCTCCAGCAATCAGTGCTTGCCGCCGTGATGCTTTTTCTTGCCGTCGTCGCCGTGCTTGTGCTTGCCGGACTCGGGATCGGGCTCAGGTTCGATGGCGATGGGGTCGCTGGCCGGGAAGGTTTCCTCGAGCGCTTCGTCGAGCGGGTCTTGCTGCGGGGGCGTGGGGGCTTTGGGCTTCGATGCGCTCATGTCTGGGCTCCGTGGCGGGGATCATGCGTGTCAGCATATCGCAACGGGCTAATCCATGAACGTATCCGGGTCGCGGCGCGCCGCGGCCCGCTTCGCCGGGTGCAGGGCGCGTCGGATGCCGGCCGGGAAGGGGCCGGCATCCGACGGGATGCGGGGGAAAACGTGGGTCGATGCGCGGACCGACCCGGGGGCGGGAATCAGCGGTTAGCTGTTGCCCGAACCTTCGCCGCCGTTGTTGCCGCCGTTATTGATGGAGCCGTAGAGCCGGCGGCGGCGCGTGACGACCACCGGGCCGTCCTGCGACGAAGGGCGCTCGCCCGTCGGCGAGGGCGCCGACCACGACTCGCGCGGCTCCCTCGGTTCGCGGGGCTCGCGTGGTTCTCTCGGCTCGCGGGGGCCATGGCCGCCGTGGCTGCCGTGCGGCCCGCGGCTCGTGTGCTCGCCGCCGTGCGCGGGGCGCGCCGGGCGCGGACCCGGACGCGTGCCGGTGTCGAGCTGGATCGTAGAGATGGCCCGCTTGTAGATGCCCTGCAAGCCTACGGGCGTGCGCAGCATCACCAGATACTGATCGAACGACTCGATGCATCCGGTCAGGCGAATGCCATTGACCAGATAGATTTCGACGCGCTTGCGTTCCTTGCGCGCGGCGTTCATGAAGTCGTTTTGCGGATGCGATTCTGCGGAAGGCATGGACGAAATTTGACCTGGCGGCTCAATGCCGCATTCAATTGGAAACGTTTGCTCGACGGGATTCTACCCTGTGTCGGCGAGGCGCGCGTGCGTGAACACACGCTACAGCAGCACTATACCGGCTCGGCGCGGCGTTGGCAGATTGCAAGCGGTTGTTCATCGTGGCGATCCTGGACCGGTGAACCCTGTGCGGCGTGCGCGGTGCGCCACCCTAAGATACACGACGCGCGGGCCCGCACTGTGACAATGCGCTGCATTTCACGCGCCTGATTTCACAGAGTAGTGCAAAGCGGCGGCGAGCGTGCGCCCGATTCTCGTCCATCAACGCAATTGACAGCCGAGGCTCGGGCACGAGCCTCGGGTCGGGATCGATTGTCGCGTTGCGTACCCCATTATTTCCGTGCGCTGGGTCACATCGCGGGAATGAGTCGCTGCCTGTCGTGCGCAGAAGTGTCGGCATGGCAGGCGCTGTGCCGTGCCGATTCCGTGCCGATGCCGCGCCCATGCCGGGTCTCGTCCCCGGTCTGCGCGAGCCGTGGCGGCAGCGAACGTTAGCCCGCCGCCTGCTTCCCGATCTCTTCGTCGCGCAGTTCGCGGCGCAGGATCTTGCCGATATTCGATTGCGGGAGCGTGTCGCGGAACTCGACGAGGCGCGGCACCTTGTAGCCCGTCAACTGCTGGCGGCAGAACTGGATCAGCGCTTCTTCGGTGAGCGCGGGATCGCGCTTCACCACGAAGACCTTGACGCGCTCGCCCTGCACCGGATCGGGCACGCCGATCGCCGCCACTTCGCGTACGCCCGGATGGGCGGCGAGCACGTCCTCGATCTCGTTCGGGTACACGTTGAAACCGGAGACGAGGATCATGTCCTTCTTGCGGTCGATGAGCCGAATGTAGCCCTGCGGATCCATCATGCCGATGTCGCCTGTCGCGAGCCAGCCGTCTGCGTCGAGCACCTTCGCGGTTTCGTCGGGCCGCATCCAGTAGCCGCGCATGACTTGCGGTCCTTTCACGCAGAGCTCGCCCGCTTCGCCAACGTTGGCCCACGTGCCGTCGTCCTTGCGAAAGCGCACGAGCGTGGAGGGCGCAGGCAGGCCGACCAGTCCTTCGAAGTCCTGAAGATGGCCGAGATCGACGGGATTCATCGTCACGATGGGCGAGCATTCCGTGAGGCCGTAGCCTTCGACGATGGGTTTTCCCGTGACCGCCTTGAAGCGCTCGGCCACGGCCTTCTGCGTGGCCATGCCGCCCGCCATCGCGAGCTTGAGGCCCGAGAAGTCGCGCTGGCGGAACGTCTCGTTCTCGAGAAACGCGTTGTAGAGCGTGTTGACGGCCGACATGCAGCTAAAGCGTTCGTGGCGGATCGTCTTCATCACGCGCTTCACGTCGCGCGGATTCGCAATGAGGATATTGCGCCCGCCGAGCGCCATGAAGATCATCGCGTTCACGGTGAGCGAATAGATGTGATAGAGCGGCAGCGGGGTGAGGACCGTTTCCTGGTCGGCGTCGAGCTGGCCGGCGGTCCATGCCTTGGCCTGCAGCAGGTTCGCCACCATGTTGCCGTGCGTGAGCATCGCGCCCTTGGCGACGCCCGTGGTGCCGCCCGTGTATTGCAGGAAGGCGAGGTCGTCGAGCTTGAGGTTCACGGGCGCGAACGGCCGCCGCGCGCCGGCTTCGAGCGCCTTCAGCATCGGCACGGCTTGCGGGAGACGGTAAGCGGGCACGAGCTTTTTCACGTGCCGCAGCATGAAGTTGATGAAGCGGCCCTTGAGATTGAGGCCTTCGCCCAGCAGATCGCCGAGCCCCGTCACCACGATCTGCTTCACGCGCGTGCCGGGCAACGCATCTTCCAGCGTTTTTGCGAAGTTCTCGAACACGACGATCGTTTCGGCGCCGCTGTCCTTCAACTGATGCGCGAGTTCGCGCACCGTGTAGAGCGGGTTCACGTTGACCACGACGGCCCCCGCCTTGAGCGCGCCGAAGAGCGCCACCGGGTACTGCAGCGTATTGGGCAGCATGATCGCCACGCGCTCGCCCGGCTTCACGCCGACCTCCTGCAGCCACGAGGCGAACGCCGTGGCCTTGCGCGCGAGCGCGGCGTAGGTCATGGGCGAGCCTGCGCTCACGTAGGCCACGCGTTCGGCGAAGCGGGCCGTGCATTGATCGAAGAACTGGGCGAGCGAGGTGAACTGGCGAGTGTCCACCTCGCGCGGCACGTCGGCAGGATAAGACGCGTACCAGACGCCGTCGGTGTCCGGCGCCGTGGCTTCGCGGGCGGGCGTGAGTGCAGCGGCGTCGGCGTTCGCGGGCGAACGGGGCGTGTCGGTCATGAGGTCCCTCCGGGCTTTCGTTATAGCTTGAATCGTGCCACGGCGCGGCGCGGCAAGGAAGCTTGCCGGTAAACGGGCAAGGGCAATCGGTGTGGACCGCGCAAAAGAAAAACCGCGCCGGGCAGGACCCGGCGCGGTTTCGTGTGGTGCTGCAGGGCGGCATGGCGATGCCGCCGTATGCGATCAGGCGCTCGACACCTGTTTGGCCGACTGCGTCATGTCGATGCCGCGGCGCTCGCGGCTGAAGAGGATCAGGATGGCGATCAGCACGGCCACGGTGCCGGCGACGACGGCCATCGCCAGCGCGTAGTTGTTGTCGTGCGTGACGGCGAACGACGATTGCAGCGTGGCGTTGACCGAAGCGAACAGATTGCCGAGTTGATAGACGAGGCCCGGGAAGGTTGCGCGGATTTCGTCGGGCGAGATCTCGTTCAGATGCACGGGGATCACACCCCACGCGCCCTGCACGGAAATCTGCATGAGGAACGCGCCGAGCGCGAGCAGCAGCGGCCCGCTCGAGAACGCCCACAGCGGCAGCACCGGCAGCGCGAGCAGCGCGGCGATGCAGATGGCCTTGCGGCGGCCGATCTTTTCCGACATCGAGCCGAAGAAGAGCCCGCCCACGATCGCACCGATATTCAGCACGATGGTGATGAGCGAGACCGTATGCGGATCGAAGTGATGCTGTTCGCGCAGGAAGGTCGGGTACAGATCCTGGGTGCCGTGCGAGAAGAAGTTGAAGCACGTCATCAGCACGATCGCATAGATCGACAGTGCGAAATTATGCTTGAGCGTGGCGAGCAGGCTCGGGCGCGCACGCTGTTTCATCTCCTTGAACGCAGGCGATTCGGGCACGTTGGCACGCACGTAGAGTACGAGCAGCGCCGGCAGCACGCCGACGAAGAACATGCCGCGCCAGCCCACATGTTCGTAGAGCACGCCGAACACGATGGAGGCAAGCAGGAAGCCGCTCGGGTAGCCGGCCTGCAGCAGGCCCGACACCGCGCCGCGCGCCTTGGGCGGAATGGTTTCCATCGTGAGGGCGGAGCCCACGCCCCATTCGCCGCCCATCGCGATGCCGAAGAGCGAGCGCAGCACGAGGAACGTCATGAGGTTGGGCGAGAAGCCCGTGAGCAGTTCGAACAGCGAGTAGCACGCGATGTTGATCATCAGCGTGGGCCGGCGGCCGAACTTGTCGGCGAGGCGGCCGAAGATCAGCGCGCCGAGCGGGCGCATGGCCAGCGTGAGCGTAATGGCGAAGGCGACTTCGGGAATCCTGGTATTGAATTCGTGGGCAATGTCTTTCAGGACGAAAACCGTCAGAAAGAAATCGAACGCGTCGAGCGTCCAACCCAGATAGGCGGCGATCGTGACGTTTCTCTGTTCCCGCGTCCAGCTCATGTGATTGTTCTCCTGGTATGGCTTTACGGTGCCGTCTAGAGCGGCGGTGTCTCGTGCAGCCCGCGACGCCCCGCGCAACGGACTTGCCGGGAGTGTACGCCCGGGATTAAACAATTGCATGAATGCGGACATCAACTTCGGGCTAATCCCTGGCCGATTTTTTCCGATTTTTTCGAATGAAATTTAAACGTAATTTAAAAGTAAATTAAATGAATGCTTGTGTGGGGAGCGGTGTGGCGGTTAGCAGGAAAGCCAGTCGAGTGCGCTGTCGATACCGTGCGGATCACCCCTGCTCAGCATGGCTTCGGCCAGCCATTTCCGATTTTCTGCTGGGCGGTGTGGTCGCGGTTTCTTTGTCCGCCTTCCGATGCGCGCTGAATTTGTTGTGAACGACCGTGCTTTTCCTTATTTACCTCGCGCAGACGCATGGCTAGAATCGGTCGCCAATGTCGGAGAGCCGGCGAGGCCGGCCCCTCCGGACCCCCATGGCCGCGCCCCGCGCCGGCCGCGAGACACAGGAGACATCAAGCATGCAGGTAAGGGACATGTTCGAACTGGGCGGGCAGGTGGCGCTCATCACGGGCGGCTCGCGCGGGCTCGGGTTGCAGATGGCCGAGGCGCTGGGCGAGATGGGGTGCCGCGTCGTCGTCACGGCCCGCAAGGCGGATGAACTGGCGCAGGCGCAGCGCCACCTCCAGGGTCTCGGGATCGAGGCGATGACCGTCGTTACCGACCTGCAGCGCGCGGAGTCCGTCGCGCCGCTCGTCGATGAAACGCTCGCGGCCTGCGGCAAGATCGACATCCTCGTGAATAACGCGGGCGCCACGTGGGGCGCGCCCGCGGAAGATTATCCCGACGAGGCGTGGCACAAGGTCATGAACCTGAACGTCAACGCGCCGTTTTTCCTCGCGCGCGAAGTGGGCAAGCGCAGCATGATTCCGCGCCGGAGCGGCAAGATCATCAACGTGGCCTCGATCGCGGGTCTCAAGGGGACGCTCGGGCCCATGCAGACCATTGCGTACAACACCTCGAAGGCCGCGGCCATCAACTTCACGCGCGCGCTTGCCGCGGAGTGGGGCAAGTACGGCATCAACGTGAATGCGATCTGCCCGGGCTTCTTCCCCTCGAAGATGTCGGCCGGACTGCTCGACAAGCTGGGCCAGACGGTTATCGACCACACGCCGCTCAGGCGCCTCGGCGACGACGACGACCTCAAGGGCGCCGTCGTGCTCCTCGCGAGCGCGGCAGGCCGCCACATCACGGGCCAGTATCTGGCCGTCGACGGCGGCGCGAGCGTCGTCTGACGCTTGCCTCGTGTTCCGCACGCGCCGCAGGCTTCGCGGCGCGCGTGCCGATTGCCTAACGTGCGCGCGATGAGCGGCGCACATTCAACGAGACAGAACCTGCCATGCCCACGTCAGTTCAGCCGCAACCTGCTTCACAGCCTGCCTCTCACTCTGCTTCCCAAACGTCGGCCGAGGCCGGCGCATCCCTCGCGAGACCGAATCTGCCTTCGCCGCACTGGCCCCCGCATCTTTCGCCCCACCTCACGATTCCGGCCACGAACCTGTTCTATAACGCCGAGGTCTCGGCGGCCCGCTTTCCCGACAAACCCTACATCGTCTTCTACGACACGCTTGTCACGTTCGCGCAGTTCAAGGACGAGGCCGAGCGCATGGCCGGCTATCTCCAGCAGCACTGCGGCGTGAAGGCGGGCGACCGCGTGCTGCTCTATATGCAGAACAGCCCGCAGTGGGTCATCGCGTACTACGCGATCCTGCGCGCGAACGCCATGGTGGTGCCGGTCAATCCGATGAACATGACCGAGGAGCTCGCGCATTACGTGGAGGACAGCGGGGCGACGACCGCATTCGTCGCGCAGGAGCTGTACGCGCGCATCGCGCCGCATGTGAGCGAGGGGCCGGCAAGCAATGCGGCGCCGGGCCTGCAGCGGCTGATCGTCGCCACTTATGGCGATTACGTAAAGGGCGAACCGTCGTCGCCCGTGCCCGAATTCGTCGGCGCGCCGCGCTACGTGGCCGGGCCGGGCGTCGTGCACTGGGCCGATGCGCTGGCGCTGCGCGTGCCGCCCGGGCCGCTCACCGCGGGCTCCGACGATCTTTGCGTGATGCCCTATACCTCGGGCACGACCGGCAAGCCCAAAGGCTGCATGCACACGCACCGCAGCGTAATGAGCACCGCGGTGGGCGGGTGCAACTGGTTCGGCAGCAATCAGGATGCCGTTCAGCTTTCCGTGTTGCCGTTCTTCCACGTCACCGGCATGCAGGGCGGCATGAACAGCCCGCTCTATAACGGTTCGACCATCGTGGTGCTGCCGCGCTGGGATCGCGATGCCGCTGCGCGCGCGATCGAGCACTATCGCGTCAACGGCTGGCAGGCGATCTCGACGATGGTGGTGGACTTCATTTCGAATCCGCGCATCGGCGAATACGACCTGTCGAGCCTCGCGTGGATGCGCGGGGGCGGCGCGACCATGCCCGATGCCGTCGTGAAGAAGCTGCACGACTTGACGGGCCTCGAGTTCGTCGAAGGCTATGGCATGTCCGAGACCATGGCGGGCACGCACATCAATCCTCCGCAGCGTCCGAAGCCGCAGTGCCTGGGCATTCCGGTGTTCGACGTGGACTCGCGCGTGATCGACCCGATCACGCTGGAGGAGGTGCCGGACGGTGCATCGGGTGAACTCATCATGCATGCACCGCAGGTGATGCAGGGTTACTGGCGCAATCCGGAAGCCACGCGCGACGCGTTCATCGAGCGCGACGGCAAGCGGTTTCTGCGCACGGGCGACCTCGTGCGGCGCGACGCGGAGGGCTACTACTTCATCACCGACCGCCTGAAACGCATGATCAATGCGTCGGGCTATAAAATCTGGCCGGCCGAAGTCGAGGCGCTGATGTACCGCCATCCCGCCATCAAGGAGGTGTGCGTGATCGGCACGCAGGACGCGCGGCGCGGCGAGACGGTGAAGGCCTGTGTGGTGCTCGACCCCAGGCAGGTGGGCGCCGTGAGCGAGGACGACATCATCGCGTGGGCACACGACAACATGGCGGCCTACAAGGCGCCGCGCGTGGTGCAATTCGTCGAGACGCTGCCCAAGTCGGGCAGCGGCAAGATCCTGTGGCGCAAGCTCCAGGAAGACGAGGCAAACGCGCAGCGCGGCTGAGCGCCGGCGCGTTTGCCTCTCGCTGCGTTTCGTCAGGATAGGGCGGCTCTTGCGCTTGACGGCGCAGGGGCGGCCAATACATCGTCATCCTGATCGATTGCGCAAAAGCGCGGCGTCTTTCTCAGGCGCCCGAGAGCGCGGGCAGACCCGCGCCCGTATCTTGCCAGCCGCCTTCCCAGCCGGCCTGCATGGCCGGCGTCTCTCTCGTCGTCCCCTGCGATGCCACGCGCCCTGCGAGCCAGTCGCCGGGCAAGCGCGCGTGCTTGAGCGCGAGAATCGCCTCGCACAGGAACTCGCTGCTGTAGGCCTTGAGCAGATGCGGGTGGTGTACATCGATATAGGCGGAGATGCGTGCGCGCTCGCCCTCGATTGCCGCGAGCGAATAGAGCGTTTGCATGTCCCAGCGAAACCTCAAGCCCAGTTCCGCGAACGCTGCGTTGAATGCGCTCAGGTGCGCTTCCAGGTGGCGGTCGTGTTCGGCAGCATGCCGGAGGGTGGACGATTGGCTCATGGCAGTCTCCTGAATGGCGATGGCGTGAACCAAGCGTAGAAGTGCGGATGAATAAACGATAGTTAAAGTTTTTTCTGATTTGTATTCACCATTGCTTATCTATTGAAGCGGATGGGTGGGGCTGCCGCCGGACTGCGCGTAAACCCCCCATAGCTACGTCGCTTTCGCTGATATATTGTATGTGACATGTGGAATGTTTGTAGAGCCGGTCAAACAAACGTTGGAGACAAGCGACCGATGTCCGCCGATAGACAAGCCGATGCCGAAGCCCTCCCGCTGGCCTTTGCGCTCGAACCGATCAACGCCGCCGTGTCTCTGCGCGACCAGGCGTACGCGAGGCTCAAGCAGGCGATTGCGCAGACCGACATCTACCGCTCGCGCGACGAGATCCGTCTGGACGAGAAGGAGTTGACCGAGAAACTGGGCGTGAGCCGCACGCCGGTGCGCGAGGCCATGACGCTGCTTGAGCAGGAGGGGTTTCTACGCACGGTGCCGCGGCGCGGCGTGTATATCCTGCGCAAAACGCGCAAGGAAATCGTCGAGATGATCTATATGTGGGCCGCACTCGAAAGCATTGCTGCCCGGCTTGCGACCCAGCGGGCCACCGACGACGACATTGCCCGCCTGCGCCGCATGTTCTCGGACTTCGGCGACACCACGCCGTCGGACCATATCGAGGAGTATTCGGAGGCCAACATCATGTTCCACCAGTCGCTGGTGGAACTGTCGAAGTCGCCGATCATCGTGGACACCCTCAAGAACATCTTCATGCATGTGCGTGCGATCCGGCGCATGACGATCGCGCAGAGCGACCGCGCTTCGCGCTCCATTGTCGATCACATGCGCATTATCGAAGCGCTGGAGCAGCGCGACACGGAGCGTGTCGAGCAACTCGTGCGCCAGCACTCGATCGATCTTGCGCTGTTTGTGGAGGCGAACTGCGATTTTCTGGACTGATTGTGCGAATGCAGGCTGTGCCGTGCAGGCATGAAAGATAGGTATCCATAATTTTCCGGTATGAATCGATATTCGCGGTGCCTGGATAATTTGTATGGACTGCGTAATAAATGAGGTGGTGTGCGGTGGTCTCGATGCGCCGCTGCGCCGCCTGGCAAGGACAGCGGCAGTTCGCATAACGAAGCACACAAATGCTGTCGAAAAACATCTTGACTAATATTGTGTGTGAAATATTGTATATCACGACTCACGTAACGCCCCGCCAAAGAGGAGACGTCATGGCAGAAGCAGGCATCAACGAGGCGCAAAACAGCCCGGCGCCCGAAGCGCAGCAAACGACAGACGGTTTTCATCTCGTCATCGACGCGCTGAAACTCAACGATATCGACACGATCTTCGGGCTGGTCGGTATCCCCATCACCGATCTCGCCCGTCTTGCGCAGGCCGAGGGCATGCGCTTCATTGGCTTTCGCCACGAGCAGAACGCAGGCAACGCCGCGGCCGTGGCGGGCTATATGACGAAGAAGCCCGGCATCTGCCTGACCGTTTCCGCGCCGGGCTTTCTCAACGGTCTCACGGCGCTTGCCAATGCCACGACCAATTGCTTCCCGATGATCCTCATCAGCGGGTCGAGCGAGCGCGAGATCGTCGATCTGCAGCAGGGCGACTATGAGGAGATGGATCAGCTCAATGCCGCGAAGCCGTATGCGAAGGCTGCGTACCGCGTGCTGCACGCCGAGGACATCGGGATCGGGGTGGCGCGGGCGATTCGCGCGGCCGTCTCGGGCCGCCCCGGCGGTGTGTATCTCGATCTACCGGCCAAACTGCTCGCGCAGACGATCGACGCGGTCAAGGGCCAGCAGTCGCTCGTGAAAGTGGTGGATGCCGCGCCGCGCCAGATTCCGGCGCCCGAAGCCGTCAAGCGCGCGCTCGATGTACTGAGGAATGCAAAGCGACCGCTGATTCTGCTCGGCAAGGGCGCCGCCTACGCCCAGGCCGACGCATCCATTCGCGCACTTGTGGAGAAGAGCGGCATTCCTTATCTGCCGATGTCGATGGCCAAGGGCTTGCTGCCCGATACGCATGCGCAATCGGCTTCGGCCGCGCGCTCGTTCGTGCTGGCCGAGTCGGATGCCGTGCTGCTGGTGGGCGCACGCCTGAACTGGCTGCTCTCGCACGGCAAGGGTAAGACCTGGGGCGCACCGGTGGCCAAGCAGTTCGTGCAGATCGATATCGCGCCCACCGAGATCGACAGCAACGTTGCGATCGAAGCGCCGCTGATCGGCGATATCGGTTCGTGCGTCGAAGCGCTGCTGGAAGGCATCGGCGACGATTTCCCGCAGCCGCCCGCCGGATGGCTCGACGCGGTCGCCCAGCGCAAGAGCAAGAACCAGGAAAAGATGGCGGCGACGCTCGACAAGAATCCGACGCCGATGAATTTCCATAGCGCGCTGCGCGCGATTCGCGACGTGCTGAAGACGCGGCCCGATATCAACGTCGTCAACGAAGGCGCGAACACGCTCGACTACGCGCGCAGCATCATCGACATGTACCAGCCTCGCAAGCGCTTCGACTCGGGTACGTGGGGGATCATGGGCATCGGCATGGGCTTCGCCATCGGCGCGGCCGTGACGAGCGGCACCCAGGTGGTCGCCATCGAAGGCGACAGCGCATTCGGCTTCAGCGGCATGGAGCTCGAAACGATCTGCCGCTACGACCTGCCCGTGTGCACGATCGTGTTCAACAACAACGGCGTCTATCGCGGCACCGACGTCAACCCAACGGGCGGCGCAGACGTCGCGCCCACTGTCTTCGTGAAGAACGCGCGCTACGACCGGATGATGGAGGCGTTCGGCGGTGTCGGTCACCACGCCACCACGCCCGAGGAACTCACTGCGGCGCTGCTCGAAGCCATTGCGTCGGGCAAGCCCACGCTCATCAATGCCGTCATCGACGAAGCCGCCGGCACGGAGAGCGGGCGCCTCACGAATCTGAATCCGCAAAGCGCGGCCATGAAGAAATAAGTTCGGTCCAGCAATCCAATCGACAAGGACGCATCAGTCCAGGTATCAGGAGATACGGTAATGAGCAAACCCCTCGACGGCATCAAGATCATCGACTTCACGCACGTGCAGGCCGGCCCTGCCTGCACGCAGTTGCTCGCGTGGTTCGGTGCGGACGTGATCAAGGTGGAGCGTCCGGGCGCGGGCGACGTCACACGCGCGCAGTTGCGCGACATTCCCGATGTCGATGCGCTGTACTTCACCATGCTCAACAGCAACAAGCGCTCGCTTACACTCGACACCAAGAAGCCGGAAGGCAAGGAGGTGCTCGAGAAGCTGATTCGCGAGTCGGACGTGCTCGTGGAGAACTTCGGGCCCGGCGCGCTCGATCGCATGGGCTTCACGTGGGAGCGCATCAAGGAGCTCAATCCGAAGATGATCGTCGCTTCGGTGAAGGGCTTCAGCGAAGGCCATCATTACGATGACCTCAAGGTCTACGAGAACGTGGCGCAATGCGCGGGCGGTGCCGCTTCGACCACCGGCTTCTGGGACGGCCCGCCGACCGTGAGCGCGGCTGCGCTTGGCGACAGCAACACCGGCATGCACCTTGCCATCGGCATTCTCACGGCGCTGATCGGCCGCGACAAGACGGGCAAGGGGCAGAAGGTGGCCGTCTCGATGCAGGACAGCGTGCTCAACCTGTGCCGCGTGAAGCTGCGCGACCAGCAGCGTCTCGACCGCGTGGGCTATCTGGAAGAGTATCCGCAGTATCCGCACGGCAGCTTCAGCGACGTGGTGCCGCGCGGCGGCAATGCGGGCGGCGGCGGACAGCCGGGCTGGGTGCTCAAGTGCAAGGGCTGGGAAACCGATCCGAACGCGTACATCTACTTCACGATCCAGGGCCATGCGTGGGAGCCGATCTGCCGCGCGCTCGGCAAGCCGGAGTGGATCGACGACCCCGACTACAAGACGGCCCAGGCACGCCAGCCGCATATCTTCGAGATCTTCAACACGATCGAAGCGTGGCTTGCCGACAAGACGAAATTCGAGGCGATCGACATTCTGCGCAAGTTCGACATTCCGTGCGCGCCGGTGCTGAGCATGAAGGAGATCGCGAACGACCCGTCGCTGCGCGCGAGCGGAACGGTCGTGGAAGTGCCGCATAAGGAGCGCGGCAGCTATCTGACCGTTGGCAGTCCGATTAAATTTTCCGAGCTCAAGCCGGAGGTCAAGGGCTCGCCGCTCCTGGGTGAGCACACCGACGAAGTGCTGGCGGATCTCGGCTACACGGCACAACAGATCGCCGCGCTGCACGAAGTTCGCGCGGTCTGACGACAACTGCCACGGCATGCGCCGCCCTCCCGTTGAGGGCGGCGCCGACCGGCTAACCGGCGGCTTGCCTTGACCGCCGCTCAATGGCTGTTTATTCGCTGCTCAACGATAGAACCATTGCCATGACAACCGCCATCGATTTTGCGCAGCTTGCCAACGTGATAGGCGATGCCATCGTCATTTCCGATGCCGCAGGCGACATCACGTTCTGGAATCCCGCCGCGACCCGCATGTTCGGCTATACCGAGGGCGAGGCGATGGGCCGGACGCTCGACCTCATCATTCCGGAGCGCCTGCGCGGCCGTCACTGGGAGGGCTATCACAAGACCATGGCCAGCGGCGAAACGCGCTACGGCAACGACGTGCTGCGCGTGCCTGCGGTGGACAAGGCCGGCCGCTCGCTTTCGATCGCCTTTACGGTGGCGTTGCTGCACTCGCCCGAAGGCGCGTTGACGGGCATCGTGGCCGTCATTCGCGACGAGACGGCGCGCTTTCAGGAGGAGCGCGGGCTGCGCAAGCGCCTCGCGGAACTGGAAGCGCAGGCGCAGCAGTCCTGACGCCTCGAAGGAACGGGTCATGCATACCGAAACGCTCGGACATTACGAGGTCGAACTCTCGGCCCGTCAGTTGATACATAACGGCGGCTGGGCTGCATTTGCCGCCATTCACGAACTTGCCGAGGATACGCGCGGTGCCGAAGAGGCCGGTTTTGCGTGGCAGCACCTGGCCGACGAAACCGTTTATGCGAGCGAGGCTGCTGCGCTGGCAGGCGCTCGCGCGGTAGCGCTCGCGTTTCTCAAGCCGGGCAATCCGCAACCCTGAGCGGCCGCCCGCCAGACGGCGCGGCACGATGCCCGGCAAGAGACCGCGGCACACGGAATTCCCCCATCGAGCAGGAGACGTTTCATGAAGTTGTGGCTACGCATGCGGCGCGCCAGGTGGCTTGGCGCGCCGTCGATTGATTCTACCTTCGTCATCACCTCGTTCGTCTGGCGAGGTGCCTCATGGCGATGACTCTTGCCGTTCCTCGCGAAACACAGGCAGGCGAGCGCCGTGTGGCAGCGACACCTGAAAGCATCGCACAACTAATCAAACTTGGTTATACCGTCAACGTGGAAGCGGGCGCCGGCGTACGCGCGTCGTTCGGCGACGAAGCGTACCGGAGCGCCGGCGCATGGATCGTGGACGATCCGCTGACGCTCTGGAGCACGGCGGATCTCGTGATCAAGGTGCGCCCGCCGACCATCGAAGAGGCGCACTGGCTCAAACCCGGCGCGACGCTCGCCGGTTTTATCTGGCCCGCACAGAACGCAGCGCTGCTCGATGCGCTCGCTGCGCGCAGCGCCACGGTGCTCGCCATGGATTGCGTGCCGCGCATCTCGCGCGCGCAAAAGCTCGACGCACTGAGCTCGATGGCGAACATGGCCGGCTATCGCGCGGTGATCGAGGCGGCGCAGCACTTCGGCCGCGTGTTCACCGGCCAGATCACGGCGGCGGGCAAGATGCCGCCGGCGAAGGTGCTCGTGATCGGCGCCGGCGTGGCGGGGCTCGCCGCGATCGGCGCGGCCCGCGGCCTCGGGGCGATCGTGCGCGCATTCGATACGCGGCCCGAAGTGGGGCAGCAGGTGGAGAGCATGGGCGCAGAGTTTCTGAGCGTCGATATCGAGGAGGAGGGCGGCGGTTCGGGCGGCTACGCGAAAGAGATGAGCGCGAAGTTCATCGAGGCCGAAATGGCACTCTTCGAAGCGCAGGCGCGCGAGGTGGACATCATCATCACTACGGCGCTGATTCCAGGCAAGCCCGCACCCCGCCTCATCAGCGCCGAAACCGCCGCCTGCATGCGTGCCGGCAGCGTGATCGTGGACATGGCCGCGGAACAGGGCGGCAACTGCGCGCTCACCCGCCCCGGCGAGGTTGTCGATGCGAACGGCGTGACCGTGATCGGCTATACCGATCTGCCCAGCCGCATGGCGAACCAGTCTAGCCAGCTCTACGCCACGAATCTGCGCCATCTGCTCACGGACCTCACGCCCGCGAAGGATGGCGAGTTGCAGATCGATATGGACGACGTCGTGCAGCGTGGCACCACGGTCATGCAGCGCGGCAGCGTGTGCTGGCCGCCGCCCGCGGTGACTCCTTCGCCCTCTGTGGCACCGGCTGCGGTGCTGCACAAGGCGGCAGCGGCAAGCGGCCATGGCGGGACGAGTGATGCGGATGGTGCAGACGCCGCGCGTGGCCGGAGCTTCTGGCCTTTGGCAGCGCTCGTGGCTGCCGCGCTGTTGCTGCTTGCCTTGGGTGCCGTTGCGCCGCCCGCGTTCGTTGCGCACTTCACGGTGTTCGTGCTGGCGGTGTTCGTCGGCTACCAGGTGGTCTGGAACGTCACGCCAGCCCTGCATACGCCGCTCATGAGCGTGACCAATGCGATCAGCGGAATCATCGTCGTGGGTGCGCTGCTGCATCCCGGCAGCCCGGGAACGATCGTGAGCGTGCTGTCCGGCATCGCGCTCGTGGTCGCGACGATCAACATCACGGGTGGTTTTCTCGTGACCCAGCGCATGTTGAAGATGTTCCAGCGCACCTGAGGAGACGTCACGATGAACGGAATCGGAAACATGGCGTGGCTCGGTGCGGCCACGCTCTTCATCCTGAGCCTGCGCGGCCTCAGCCACCCGGCGAGCGCAAGGCGCGGTAATTTATACGGTGTCCTTGGCATGGGTCTAGCCGTGTTGGCCACCTTGCTTGTGACGGCCGGCGCGGGCCTGCAGATTGCGCTGATCGCGGCGGTGGCGGGCGGCGGGATCGGTGCCACGCTGGCCAAACGCGTGGAGATGACGCAGATGCCGCAGCTGGTCGCGGTACTGCATAGCTTTGTCGGTCTTGCCGCGACATTGATAAGCATAGCGAATTATATGTCCGGGACGGTTGCGGCAAATCCGGTCGAGCAGGCGATTCACGATACGGAAATCTATGTCGGCGCGTTTATCGGCACGGTGACCTTTAGCGGTTCGATTGTCGCTTTCCTGAAGCTGCAAGGCACGCTGAGCGGCAAGCCGCTCGTGCTGCCCGCACGGCATCTGCTCAATGCCGTCGTGCTGGCGGCGTGCATCGCGCTGGGCTACCGCTTCGTGAGCAGCCCAGCCGCCGGAGATGGCCTCTACGCACTGCTCGTCATGTGCGTGCTGGCGGCGGCGCTGGGCGTGCACCTCGTCATGGCGATCGGCGGCGCCGATATGCCCGTGGTCGTCTCGATGCTCAACAGCTATTCGGGTTGGGCGGCGGCGGCCACAGGCTTCATGCTCGACAACGACCTTCTCGTGACCACGGGGGCGCTCGTGGGCTCGAGCGGGGCGATTCTCAGCTACATCATGTGCCGTGCGATGAACCGCAGCTTTGTCTCCGTGATTCTTGGCGGCTTCGGCACGGTCGCGGCGACATCCGGTGCCGCACCCGAGGGGGAAGTGGTCGCGACCACCGTGGACGAAGTGGGCGCACTGCTGCGCGACGCTTCGGAGGTGGTGATCGTGCCGGGTTACGGCATGGCTGTCGCGCAGGCGCAGGGAACGATCAGCGAGATCACGCGCCGGCTGCGCTCGCTTGGCATACGCGTGCGTTTCGGCATTCATCCTGTGGCAGGGCGCCTGCCGGGGCACATGAATGTGTTGCTCGCCGAGGCCAAGGTGCCTTACGACATCGTGCTGGAAATGGACGAGATCAATGAGGACTTCACGAATACGGACGTCGTGCTCGTGATCGGCGCGAACGACATCGTGAATCCGGGCGCGCAGGAGGACGCATCGAGTCCGATAGCGGGCATGCCGGTTCTGGAGGTGTGGAAGGCGCGCACCGTGGTCGTATCCAAACGCAGCATGGCAACCGGTTACGCCGGTGTGGACAACCCGCTGTTCTACAAGGACAACACGCGAATGTTGTTCGGCGACGCGAAGGGCAGCGTAGACGCACTGCTCAGACATATCGAGGCCGCCTAGCGCGAGCGGGTGCAGGCATTCAACGAATGGAGAGAGACAACGTGGCACACACCGATCGCATCGACGCCGTGTATACGGCGCGGCGGCACAACCGCTGGGTCCAGCTCGTGGCGGGCATCGCCTGCATGGGGCTGGTCGCAAATCTGCAGTACGCGTGGACGCTGTTCGTCGTCCCGATGGACGCCCGCCACCACTGGGGCCAGGCGGCGATCCAGCTTGCGTTTTCGATATTCATCGTCACCGAAACGTGGCTCGTGCCCGTGGAAGGCTGGCTCGTGGACCGCTTCGGTCCGCGTCCGGTGGTGATGGGCGGCGCATGCTGCGTCGCGCTGGGCTGGGTGCTCGACGCCTGGGCACCCGTGCTGCCGGTGCTTTACGTCGCGGCCGTGATTTCCGGCATTGGGGCGGGCTGCGTCTATGGCACCTGCGTGGGCACGGCGCTCAAATGGTTTCCGGACAAGCGCGGCCTCGCGGCGGGCATGACCGCCGCGGGCTTCGGCGCGGGCGCGGCGCTCACCGTGATCCCGATCTCGAACATGATTCAGCACGCCGGCTACGAGCACGCGTTCGTATTCTTCGGACTCCTGCAGGGTGTGTTCATCATGGCGCTCGCTACGCTGATGGTGCGGCCGAAGCCGCCCGCGCACGCGGCCGGCATCCGGCGCGTGGTGGCGACGAAGACCGACTACACCACGCGGCAGATGGTGCGCGCGCCGATCTTCTGGGTGATGTACGCGATGTTCGTGTGCGTGGCCTCGGGCGGCATCATCGCCACCGCGCAGATCGGACCGATTGCCAAGGCTTACGGGTTCGCCTCGATGCCGGTGACGCTCGTGAGCGTCACGCTGCCCCTGCTCACGATGACGCTCTCGATCAACAACCTCTGCAACGGCTTCACGCGGCCGCTATGCGGGTTCATTTCGGATCGCATCGGCCGCGAGAACACCATGTTCATGACGTTCCTGGGCGAAGGGCTCGCGCTGCTCGGTCTGCGCACGTTTGGCCACGATCCGTGGCTCTTCATGCTGTTTTCCGGTCTCGTCTTCCTCTTCTACGGCGACATCTTCTCGAACTTTCCGGCCACCTGCGCCGATACCTTCGGCGCCCGCTATGCGGCCGGCAATGCGGGCACGCTCTATACCGCGAAGGGCACGGCGGCCATGCTTGTTCCTGTTGCCACGCTGCTTTCGGTGCATGGCGGCTGGAACACCGTGTTCGACTTCGCGGCCTGCGTGGCGATGCTAGCCGGTTTGAGCGCAAAGCTGATCCTGCAACCGATGCGGCGGCGCTGGATTTTCCAGTCGGCCGCACCGGCAGCGGTGCCGGAAAGCGTGTTTACGCCTTCGCCGCTGGGGTCGCACGAATAGGCGCGGCAGCGGTTCCGCCACGGATACCGCTGCGCAGTACAACTGCAAGTTCTCGCGGCGCTGCGGGCCGCGAGAACTTTAGTCCAGTTCGGCCGCCAGGTTGCTCCGGGTGATGGCGGCGGGTGCGTATCCACATCATCCCATCCACCCCGATCTCGAACGCTTCATGGCGAGTCGCATGGGAACCCATACGATCGAGATCCCGGCGAGCCATGTCTCGTTGATCTCGCATCCCCAGGAAGTCGCGAACCTGATTCTGCAGGCGGCAGGGCAGGAAACCCATTGATCGCCGGTGCCGGACAGTACGCAGCCGGTCGTGCCGCGATCCGCGCTATGATGGTGTGCCTTGCCGGGGAGGGAGGGCACGCGGTCAGCTCCGGGCATGGCGCCAGCGGACCGTGGGCGCCGGGCGGTCAGCGTTGAGCGGTGAGCGGCCGAAAGACGGCAAAAGTAAAAGGTGGAAGGGCAACCCGTCGGCGCACGCACGGGCTGTTCTTGCCGGTGCGATACCAGTCTTTGTTCCAGTCACGAAAGCGATGAAACAACGCACAGGGTCCAGATTCGCCGCCGCATGCTCACCTCTGGCCTTCATGCCGCTTACGGGCTGCGCTACCCGGGGCGCTCCCTCCTTCGCGCTGTTCGGCGCGTACTTTCCGTTCTGGCTGCTGAGTTCCGTGACCGGCATCGCGGGCGCCGTCGTCGCTCATCGCGTCTTTGTCGCAACCGGCTGGGTCAGGGCGGTGCCTTACCAGCTTTCTGTCTGCACCGCGATCGGTGTCGTCGTCGGGGTGCTCGTCTGGTTGTCAGGAACGGGGCAACTCTAAGATGAAACTTGCCGGCGTGAATGCCAAACCTGCCTGGAAGGGCCGCGTCATTGCAGCCGTCATCGTTCTGCTCGGCGCCGCGGCCTTGTGGTACGCCTACGATCGCTCGACGCGCTTTCCGTCCACGGACGACGCGAGCATCGACGCGGATGTGGTGCACGTCGCGTCGCCCGTCGGCGGCCGGATCGTGCGGGTAGCCGTGGAAGAGAACCAGCGGGTCGCGAAGGGCGACGTACTGTTCGAAATCGATCCCACCTCATACCGGCTCGCCGTGGCGCAGGCGCAGGCCGATGTCGAACTGGCCCGCGCGGCGCTGGCCACGCGTCACCGCACGCTGATCGGCGAAACCTCGAACGCGGCAGTCGCTGCCGACCAGACGCGCCGGGCCACGCACAACTACGACCTCGCGACACGCAGCGTCGAGCGGCTGCGTCCGCTTGCGGCGCAGGGTTATGTGTCCGCGCAACAGTTCGACCAGGCGGTCGTTGCGCAGCGCGACGCGAACGTGTCGCTCGCCCAGGCGCAGGAGCAGCAGCGCGCGTCGGCACAGACGATCGGCGACGACGCCGACGCCATCGCCACTTTGCATGCGCGCGAGGCCGCGCTGGCGATCGCCCGGCATCTGCTCGACGATACCGTCGTGCGTGCGCCGTTCGACGGCTACGTGACGGGTCTCTCGGTTCTCGCCGGGGAGACGGTCGCACCGAACCAGTCCATCTTCACGCTGATCCACGCGGGCGAATGGTTCGCCGTGGCGAATTTCCGCGAGACGGCACTCGGCGCCATCGACGTGGGGGATTGCGCGACCGTGTACTCGATGATCGACCGCACGCATCCGATGCAGGGCAAGGTGATCGGTATTGGCGCCGGCATAGCGGACACGGACCGCATCAACGTGCCGCACGGTTTGCCCTATGTGCAGCAGTCGGTGAACTGGGTGCGGGTTTCGCAGCGCTTTCCGGTTCGGGTGCGCATCGACGCGCCGGCGGCGAAGCTGGTGCGGGTGGGCGCAAGCGCGATCGTCGAGGTCCGGCATGGCCAGTCTTGCCGGTGACGTTCGCGCGCCCGGCCTGCGGGAGATCGCGCAGCTTCTCGCACCGTTTCCGGGGCGCGCCTCGTTCGTCACGCGCATTGCGTTGATGTGCGCGCTGACGACGCTCATCACGAGCGCGTATGGCACTCCAGAGGCCGCGCTTTCGGCCTATCTCGTGTTCTTCTTCAACAAGCCCGACCGCGTGACGAGCATCGTGACCTCGGTCGTGCTGTTGCTGCTCGTGACGGTGATTATCGGCATCGTCATGGTCTTCGCGATTTTCTGCATCGACGTGTCGGCGCTGCGCGTGGGATGCATGGCGGCGCTGTCGTTCGGACTGCTATTCGTTACGTCCGCAAGCAAGCTGCGGCCCGTGGGGGCGATCGTGGCCATGATCGTGGGCTATGGTCTCGACGAACTGGGCCTCGCGCCGATCGGCGAGGCCGCTACACGCGGCCTCCTGTACGCCTGGCTTTTCGTCGCGATTCCGATCGGTGTGGCGATCGTCGTGAATCTCGTGCTCGCGCCGTCGCCGCGGCGGCTCGCTTGCGCGCAACTCGCGAAGCGGCTGAGGCTCGCCGCGCGCCGCTTGACGGATACCGCAACCGATGCCGGGCGCGCCGAATTCGACGCGTGCGTGCGCGAGGGCGACCACCAGATCCTCGCGTGGCTCAAGTTTGCGAAACTCGAAGGCACGGCGACCGCCGCCGATTTCGCGGCGCTGCGTCAGGCGACAGCGTCTTCCACGGCCATCCTGCTCGCTGCGGATCTGGCCGGCAGCGAACCCGCTGCCCGGCTACCCGCCGCCTGCACGGCGCACCTTGCCGCGATGCTGGAAGAGATGGCTACGATGCTCGACACCGGCGGCTACCCCGTAGAGGTAGCGGTCGATGTACGCGACCTGCCTCGGGCGTCCACGCTGCCGCCGCTTGCCGCGCTCGTGCTCGCCGATTTGCGCGCGGCGCTGGAAGGCTTCGCGGTGCCGCCTTCGGAAGCAGCGCCGCCCGCGCCCGTGGACCCCGCACCCGCGCATAGCGGCTTCTTCAATGCGGACGCGTTCACCAATCCCGAACACGTTCGCTATGCGCTAAAGACCACGGTGGCCGCGATGTTCTGCTATCTGCTGTATCAGCAACTCGACTGGCAGAGCATTCACACGTGTTTTCTCACCTGTTATCTGGTGTCGCTCGGCACGACGGCGGAGTCGGTCGAAAAGCTCGCGCTGCGGATTGCGGGCTGCCTCATAGGCGCGGCGTTCGGCACAGCGGCTATCGTATTCGTGACTCCTGCGCTGACTTCCGTCGGCGAACTGATGGCCCTGGTGTTCGTGGGGGCGTGGCTTTCGGGGTGGGTTGCGGTCGGCTCGCCGCGCATTTCGTATGTGGGTTTTCAGATCTCGTTCGCGTTCTTCCTTTGCGTGATCCAGGGCGCCGCTCCCGCGTTCGATCTGACGATTGCACGGGATCGCGCAATCGGGATACTGATTGGCAACACGGTGGCGTACATCGTGTTTACACGCGTATGGCCGGTCAGTATCGCGAAGCGCATCGATACGGCGCTCGCGGCGCTCGTCGCGCAGTGGGCGCGGATAGCGCGCGTGGCCGATTCCGGTGCGCGCCGCGCGCTTGCGGCAGGCGCGCTCGCTCAGTATGGCGGGCTGCAGCAGGACCTGGGCATGATCCACTACGAGCCTTCGTGGGTGCGTCCCGCGCCTGCGTGGATCGCGAGCCGGCAGCGCGTGCTGGCCGAACTCGGCGCGCTGGAAGGGCCGCTTTTTCTTTCTGCCGGCCGCGCAGGCGCGGTGGCCGATGCACGGCTGGGCGAAGTCGCGCGGCGCATGGAGCGCAGCGAGGACGCGCGCGCGGATGCGGACCTGAGGCTCTTTCCCGTTTCGGCGGCCAAGGATGGCATCGCGCCAACTGTTGAAGAGGCAGCAGCTCATGGTAAGGATTCCGAAGTGAGCGCGCTTGCGAACATGATCGACGCGGTGATCGATGTCCGATTCGGCAAGATCGCCATCGCTGCGCGTGCAGCCCAACCTCAGGAGACGACGATCGATGCGCGCCCTTGAAACGACGTGCCGGCTGATCGCATGGATCACGCTGGCCGTCACCGGCACGGCCGGCCTCGCGGGCTGCGCGACATCGTCGCTCGATCTCGCGCCGTCCGCATCCGACCGTCCGTGGCAGCCGCAGACGGACGCGGCGGGGAACATCGTCCCGGGGCCTCCGGGCAACGCTGCCGGCACCGCAAACGCAGGCTACACGTTGCCGCGCAGCAGCGCGCTGGCGTCCATCGAACCTGCGGCGAACCTCGACGCGAACCATTCGTACACGTTGCCCGAACTGATCGATCTTGCCGAATCGTCGAACCCGCTCACGCGGATTGCCTGGAACGATGCGCGCAATGCGGCGCTCGCCACGGGCATCGCGAAGGCCGCCTATTTGCCGCAACTCACGGCGACGGCGATGGGCGGCTACCAGGCGGCAAGCGGTTCGTCATCCACGCTGCTCGGCAACGTGGCGACTAGTTCGGACATCCACGGCACGGTGTCGGTGCTCGCGCTGCAATGGCTGCTGTTCGATTTCGGCGGCCGGCGCGCGCGCGTGGACGCCGCCACGCAGCTTTCGCTGGCGGCGAATGTCGCGTTCACGGCGGTTCACCAGCGCGTGATTCACGACGTGAGCGTCTCGTACTACGGCTACTAGGCCGCGCGCGAACGTCAGCAAACGGCCCAGCAGGCGCTCGATAACGCGAACGGCATTCTCGCTGCGGCGCGTGCGCGGTTCGCACGCGGGGTGGGCACCGTGGTGGAAGTCGCGCAGGCCACGCAAAACCAGGCCCAGGCGAATCTCGTGAAAGTGCAGGCGGATGGCGCGTTGAGCGACAGCTATCTGAGCCTCGTTTCGGCGCTCGGCATTTCGCCCTTGTCGAAGCCGGAGATCGCGCCGTTGCCGCCGCGCACGCTGTCGCCGGCGCTGCACCAGTCGGTCGACGAGATCGTGGCCGATGCGATCGCGCGGCGCCCGGACGTGCAGGGTGCCTACGCGCTCGAAGAGGCAAACCAGGCGAAGATTCGCGCCGCGCAGGCGTCGTTCATGCCGAAGGTGTTCCTCTCGGCGACGGCTGCGTACGGCACCGGCTCCACGGCGATTACCGCGATTCCCCCGGTAGGCGATCAGGCGGCCACGGTGAACCTGAGCGGCAGCCGCCGCAGCGGCGCGGTGTTCCTCGGCGTGACGATTCCGCTCTACGACGGCGGGTTGCGCTCTGCCGTGCTCATGCAGGCGCGCAACGATGCGGACAGTGCCTCCGCACAGTTGACCCGCACGAAGGACGAGGCGGTGCGGCAGGTCGTGGCGGCGCAGAATGCGCTTTCCACGAGTCTGGCTTCGAACGACGCCGCAAAGGCGCTGGTTGCGGCTGCGCACACGACCTATGACGCGGCGTTCGCGGCGTACCGGCATGGCGTGGGCTCCATCACCGATGCGCTGCTCGCGCAGAACCAGTTGATTGCCGCGCAGAACGCGTACGCCGATAGCTATAGCGCCGCGCTTTCGGCGGCGGCTTCGTTGGCGCTGGCGACAGGGGAGATCGGTGCGGCGACGCCGGACGGCGAGCCGGCGTGGTAGTGCGGCGGGGAGCGGGTGCGTGGCGGGGTTTGGCTGCGCAGTTTCTTTGGAGTCCTGTCCAACCTTTTCTGAACGAGACGAGAAATGAAAAAAGGCCGGCTAAATGCCGACCTTTTTTAAATTCCTGGTGCCCAAGAGAGGACTCGAACCTCCACAGTGTTGCCACCGCCAGGACCTGAACCTGGTGCGTCTACCAATTCCGCCACCTGGGCACGTCTTCAAGCTAGACCGCAATTATAGCGGCCCAGCGGAGGCTGTCAACAGATGTTTAAAAGATTGCGCAAAAGCCGAAGCGGATTGCGCCTGGTCGCCCGAATCGCGCGCGAAATTCTCGTACACCCAGGGCAGGCGGGGCAGAAATGAAAAAAGGCCAGCCGAAGCTGACCTTTTTCTGAATCCTGGCGCCCGGGAGAGGCGCCGTACTTCCGGCCGTACTTTCGACCGTACTTCACATAACGTACTGAATATACGATGGTTTTAATTCTGGGTCGGCCGTTAATGTACTAAACGATGTACTAATTTGCAGCGCAGAGTGCAATTTGCTTCGTCCGCATCGGAGCAATGAGCGCGACGAGCGGCAATATCAGGGGATGTTGTCTTTTGGCAACAGTCTCCGACGGTCCCGGGAATTCGCAGGATGCTGCCGGCGAAGGAATCGTGGGACACATCCGCTTTGTGTCGCCACGGGTGCCGTCGCTCTTGAATTCACGGTTGAAGGGGATAGCCGTGTAACAGCGTCTCATCTTGCCGTTCTCCGAATTGCAACGGCAGCCGTGCGTCAATCGGGGCGCGTTTGCGGCATCGCTTTCCTGAGCCGCGATGTTCTGAACCATTCGAACGGTTTGCCGACCGCACCGCAAACGCGTCCTCGGTGATCCGTGAGGCAATGGCTGCTGGGGACTTTCTGTGCAGCAGCTAGAGGCCCATGGCAAGCATGTTGTCTCGTCCCACTATCAGTTCGCGACGCAGGAAGCTAGCGAGGCGGCTTGCAGCGGGAGCCGTGGCGTGGGGATGTTGGAGCAGGCCGATTTCCACATCGGCAATAGGAGGCAAGTCTTCTGCCTCACCGACGATCTGCAGCGTGGGCGGTACGCTACATAGTGCCAGGCCCGCCACTGCCGGTCCTGCCTGCATGACGGCGACAAGACCAGGCAGGCTGGAACTTGCATAGGTACAGCGGTAGGGTCGACGATGGCCGATGTGTGTAGTTAGAGGCTTTCTAGCGCAGGTATTGGGTGTAGAGTTTCCGACGTTGCTCGTGGCCGGTTGTAAGCCGAAGCCCGGCAGCGTAAACTGTCCGCAGCTGGAGATGGCATTCCTCCAAAACCGCCCTATGGGGCTAATGATGCCTACAGACCTGGGAACGGGTACTGTAGGTGCGCGCGAAACATCGCGTTTCTCCCTTCACGTGCCCGTGCCGCCCTCGCGGTGATTCCCGGTTCTCTAATTGCCTGGCCTGGCTTCCTATGAACGGCCTGCCGGCTGCGTGCGCCATGCGTGCGTGATGAGCACAGGGGGAAAGACAGTGGCATTCCACAGCATTCTCTTCGAGACGCCGGAGGATGGCCGTCCGTCTGGCGAAGTCGATCAACCCGGGTTCTTTGGGGACCTGAATCTGGACCAGTTTGTGTACGAGGCCACGCGGGGCTACGACGAGTACAAGCTGGTTCCCTTCTTCCGAACTGAGCTGACGCGCGAGGGCGCGATTGTTTACCGCCATGAGGTCATGCAAGACCTCGACAATGCCGACGTCCTGCTATCGATTCAGGCATTCGCACTTGCCATGCGCAAGATGAGGGCAAGTCTCGAACAGGCCGAAAAGCTGTACTACCGGCGACAGAAGGAGTGGTGGTTCCATGAGGCGGCGTCGCAGTACAGTCAGGCCGTGAGGGTATTCTCCGCCGGCTTGCGGAATGGACGCCCTGCATCAAGAGGCTTGCGCGGGCTGGATGACTGGCTTCAGTCATACATTGGGTCCGAGGTGTTCGCCGGGCTTGAACGGGATCTCGAAGAGGTGCGTACGGCGCTTGCCGGAGTGCGCTACTGCATACACCTCAACGGTAACACCGTGACAGTCCTGAATTACGACGGCGAGCCGGATTACAGTGCGTACGTGCTGGGTATTTTCGACCGGTTCAAGCAGGCAGAGGTAAAGGATCGCAGCGTCGCGCAGAATGACTATCCGGAGATGAATCACGTCGAGGCTAAGATACTGGACCTCGTCGCCGAACTTCATCCTGAATCGTTCGCGCCACTGGAAGCCTTTCGCACCCGGCACGCCGACTATCCGGACCCGATGGTCGCGGCTTTCGACCGCGAAATCCAGTTCTATCTTGCATACCGCAGCTACATCCAGCCATGTCGTGATGCGGGGCTGCCATTCGGCTATCCAACGGTTTCATCGTCGATCAGGGCCGTGCGATGCGAAAACACATTCGACGTCGTCCTGGCTCGCAAGCTCTGTGCCGACAAGGTTGCCGTCGTCTGCAACGACATGCGCCTGGAGGGTTATGAGCGGATCTTCGTGGTGTCCGGACCGAACAACGGGGGCAAGACGACCTTCGCGCGCACGTTCGGGCAACTGCATTACCTGGCGAAGCTGGGCTGCCCGGTACCGGGACGGAGCCCTCATCTGTTCCTGTACGACAAGCTTTTCGCCCATTTCGAGCGAGAGGAAAATACGCTGGACCTGCGCGGCAAGCTTCAGGACGACCTGATGCGCATGCATGAAATCCTGCAGCGCGCTACGTCCGGCAGCATCATCCTGATGAACGAAATCTTCAGCTCGACGACGCTGGCCGACGCATTGTTCCTGTGTCGCCGCATCATAGGCGAAATCATCAGGCTCGATGCGCTGTGCGTATGCGTGACGTTCATCGAGGAACTGGCGACGCTCGGCCCCCAGACGGTCAGCATGGTGAGCGAGATCAATCCCGACAATCCGTCCGCCCGGACATTCCGCGTGAAGCGGCGCCCGGCGGATGGGCGTGCGTACGCCATTTCGGTGGCCGAGCAATATGGACTCACCTACGATCGCCTGAAGGAGCGCCTCGCATCATGAAAGCCTATCTGCTGCATGACGGAGAAGATTTCAACTGGCGGCGCGAAGAGTTCTGGAACGAACGAACGCTGGTACAGGACCTGGAATTGAATACGCTCTACAAGGTCATGGCCGCTGGAGACGAGTACCTTTTCGACATAACGAAGAAGGTCTTGCCGATCAGTCTGTCCGACCTCGACGAGATCCTCTATCGCCAGGCAGTGCTAAGGGACTGCATCAAGCATGAGGATGTGGCAAGGCAGATCTATGCGATTGCGGTAGAGGCACTGGCTGCCGAGCGAAAAAGCTTCTATTGGGGTGTGACTTCGTCGCCGACTGGCGTCCTGCACGGTGCACGCGATCTGGTCCAGACGTTTTCAGGAATACTGGTACGGCTTCGCCGTCTGGCTGACGATAACGTGGGCCACTTCGAGTCGCCGGGCTTCCGGCGCTTTTTCTCGATGCTGCGCGAAGAACTGGCGGACGAGTACTTCGAAACGATCACACGGTGCCTGAAGGAAATCAGATTCAGTGGTGGAGTGTTGATCAGCGCGCAGCCTGGGCGTGGCAACAAGGGCGAGAACTATGTGCTGCGCAGGCCGCACGAAAAGGATCCGAACTTCTTCAGGCGGATGTTTGCCAAACGGCCGCCGTCGAGGACTTTCCGGATCGCAGATCGGGACGAGAACGGCGCGCGCGCGCTCGGGGAGCTCGAGGCACGCGGCATCAACCATGTCGCGAACGCGCTCGCCCAGTCCGCGGACCATATCAAAAGCTTTTTCTCAATGCTTTCCCTGGAGCTGGGGTTTTATCTCGGCTGCATGAATCTGCACAATGAACTGGTACGCCGCGGCATGCCGGTCTGTTTTCCGGTCCCTCACACGGTAGCTGAGCGCAGGCATCGGTATCGGGGGCTCTACGACGTGAACCTCGCACTGAGAATGGAACAGGCACCGGTCGGCAACGACGCGGATGCCACCGGTAAGGATCTGGTTGTCGTGACCGGTGCTAACCAGGGCGGGAAGTCGACCTTCCTGCGCAGCATCGGGATCGCGCAGATCCTGCTGCAGGCAGGCGTGTTTGTGGGCGCCGACGAATTCGAGGCCAACGTCGCGCAGGCCGTCTTGACTCACTACAAACGCGAAGAGGACGCGTCAATGCGCGGAGGGAAGTTCGACGAGGAACTGCGGCGCATGACAGAAATCGTCGACCATATGGTTGCGAATGCGCTTTTTCTCTCGAATGAATCCTTCGCATCGACGAATGAGCGCGAAGGGTCGGACATCGGGCGGCAGATTCTGGATGCGTTACTTGAGCATCATGTAAAGGTATTCTTTGTAACCCATCTCTATTCACTCGCGCACGCCTTGCACGAAAACGAAAAATTTCCGTCGATATTTCTACGGGCGGAACGCCGTGAGGACGGAGTCCGCACATTCCGGTTGATTGAGGCGGAGCCACTGCAGACCAGTTTCGGTCAGGATCTCTACCGGCAGATATTTGGCGACGATGCCGCGCCCGAAGTCGGTGCCGTTGCATCTGCATCTGGCGCTGGCGTACTGGAGGATGCGCCCGCTTTACCTGGCGAGGAGCAAGGTGTCGACGGGCGGCGGTAGTCTTAGGCCGACCGCGGTCATCCGGCCGACTGGGGGCCTCAAATCGGGACCGTGTGGGTTTCCCGGCAGCGGGCGACTCGTCGGCAGAAGGGGCGCACCGCGCGTCAGCTGAATTCGGCCGAAAGCAGTCTGGCGATGTCGCGATGGAGCTGGTTGGCCGCCCTGAGTGTCTCGGGGTCGTCCCGCTTCCGCGCGGCCTGGATGCGGACGATATGCTCGTCGAGTGCCTTGGCAAGGCCCGCAAGCGAGCGTCGCATCCATGCGTCGAGCAGATCAAGATAGGACGAAAGCGATTGACGGATGACCTCTGTCGAAGCGTTGTGAAGCAGGCTGTTGCGCGCACTGAGATAGAAGCCCCAGCGACCGATCACCCAGCCGAGCGAACGTGGCAACAGCGTGGTCGGCAAGGGGCGGTCGAACACAAAGGCCGGCGCGACGTAGGCGCCCGGTGGCAGCCCCGGTAGAAGCCGGGCTGCCCCGAGCGCGTCCGCCGCGTGATGCAATGCAATGTTTGCTCGCGCATGCAGCGTTTCGAGTGTTCGGGTCGCCGTGCCAGCCAGCGATAGCGCCCGTGCATTGGTGGCCAGTTCGACCAGGCGCGTTGCATCGAACAGCATGTCATGCGTTTCGGACCACAGGGCGGCAGCGTTGTGCGCGATTTCGTTGGCAAGGCCGGCCATCGTTCGCTCGAGCAACATGGCGGAATGTCGCGGCGACGGGGCCGCGGCCTGGATCGCTGCACGAATCGCGCTCAATGCGCCAATGACTTCGTCGACCTGTTCGCCGTCATGCGTGACCGGCGAACGCCACAGGAGCCGTATCTGGAGTGCGTCGAGGACGTTGCTTCGCAACGCAGCGAGCTGTCGGCTACGCATGGCGAGGCGCTGGTCGCGGCATTGCGCGAGCGTATCGGCGAAAGGGCCGTCCATCCAGGCGCGCCGCCACGGCGGGTCGTCCTCGCACGTGCTGATCAGGTACACCGGAACGTCGAGGTGGGTACTCTTCCAGAGACCGCGTACGACGTGGTCATAGATGCGCCACCGGTCGTCGGCTTCGACGAGATCGATCTTGGTGATGAGTACCGCAACGCGTGCGCCTCGGTTAGTCAACTGACGTACCAGCGCGGCTTCGCGCAGTGTCAGCGGGGCGGTCGCCGAAATGAGCACGATCGCGAGATCGCACCAGGGGGCCGTCGTCGGGCCACCCGGCGTCGCGTCCCAGACATTCCAGTCGACGCCTGGCGTATCGATCAGCGTAACTCCGCTGGCGAGCAGTTCGGCGGCCGCCTCGATGATAATTCGCGTGACCTGCCGCGCGTTTGCGTTGTTGTAGTGGTCGTCGACGAACTCGGCAATGCGGCCCGGTTCGATCTGTTCGGGCTTTGCCGCGACAAATTCCACTGTGCCTTTCGCGGTGCGGCCGCGGCGGACTTCGACCGGTATCGTGGTGGTCGGCAGTGCTGCCACCGGTAGCAACGCGCTGCCCACCAGACTGTTTATCAGTGACGATTTGCCGGCGCTGACCGCACCGAAAAAACCGACCACTATGTCTTCAGAGGCATGGTGGCGGGAAAAGTCGAGCGTGCGTCGGTGGAGTTCGCCCAGGCCGTGGATGGTTGTAATGCGCTCCAGCTCCAGCAGGAGAGGGTCAACAGGCGTTCCCTGATTGGCCGATTGCTGCGACACGCCTGGCACCTGGCCAACGGAGGAGGGGTTTGTTCCGGTGAGGCTTCCGGCGAGCGATGCCTGAACACTTTCGAGGAGCGCCATCAGGTGACCCACTAGCCGGCTGGCGTCCTCCTGGAGTTCATCGGGAAGGCCATGAGCTGGAGGCAAGGAAGAAAGATTAGTGATGCGCGGGTCGAGTTCGGACGCTGCGAGTATCGCTTCGCTGATACGCAGACGGGAGGCGTTGACGGCACCGGTGTCGGGGGTGGGGAGTGCGATGCCGTGTCGTTCGACGATGGTGCACATGGCCGCGCGTATCTGGTTCAGTCCCTCCAGCATCATCTGGTGCTGGACAGGAACACCGTCGGCGATTCGCGACGGGAACGGGGATCGGTGCGAAACAGGATCGAGGTAATGCAATGCATCAGTGAGGCAGGAGTCGATGCGCACGAAAGCTTCTCCAATCCGTCTGGCGTATTCAGACGGGAACGCGGAATGCTTGTGGTCGCGTAACATGAGCGGTCTCGTTTTCTAATGGCTATCGAAGGTTGCAAGTATTTCGTGCCAGCCGCTGCACCAGCCGATCGCGGCAACGAGCGCGCCCCGATCCGTGTCCGTATCGGTGTCGCGGCTGTCCCAGCGAAAGGCGTGTTCAAATTTCGCCAGGTGGGTGCCGATGCTTTCGACGCTATCCCGGTGAAGTTGCATCGAAATCGATCCACCGTGTTCCAGCGCTTCAATGAGATGCGGCCGGCAACGCACAGGACTGTCGGTGTCGGCGCATAGCCCGCATACGTGTGGTAACCAGCCGTTGCGGTTGTCAGCGGCGAAGGCCCGCGCATTGGCAAGATCGCGGCCCTTTGCGAGTCGATCAGGTGGGGCGTTTCCCGCGGAGTCCGGTCCGTAGCCGAGTCCGCACATATGGCACGGGCCAGAGGAACGCAGCCTGTGTCGCGCAAGCGCTTCGGGTGCCAGCCTGTATAGCGGATTTCCGCCGAGCACCCGTGCGGCGCGGCGTATCAGTTCCGCGTACAGGATGGTGCTGCCGTGGATGAGGTGTGGACGAAATGCCGCTTCGACGATGAGGAAGGCCAGCGCATGTCGAGGGCACATTCCCCAGTGGTCGTAAAGGCGTGCCCGGACGTCGGCGTCCATGATGCTGCCCTGGATGAACCACCAGAGAAAATCGACCTCGCCGTCCGAGAGCGTCATGGCGTATTGCACTGTCTGTCTGGTGTTGAAAAGACACACGCCTGGACAGGCAACGGCATGACCCGCAGCTCCTCTCCAGGAACTGTAGGCATCATCAGCCGCATATTGCACGCGGCGGTTCAGGGAGGCATGCCATCTCCCGCGTTGACGACTTCAATCTAATGACTGCGGCGAGCCTCGGCAACGCGTCCAATATCTCGGGGAAGAACAAGGTTCGCGTTTGAGCGGTCACTCCGATGGTGCGGACGCTTCGCGCCATTTGGCAATGCACCGGAGCAGCTCGCCGTGTGCATCCTCCACGGATCCCCAGTGCTCGAAGCGGGACCAGCGGCCGGGTTCAAGTATCTTGTAGTTCACGAAGAAGTGGCGAAACTCGTGGAGCAGTGGTTCCGGCAGGTCGTCGAGCGAGCGGCTTCCTGTGGTGGATGTGCAAACGCGGCCGACGGGTACGGCGATGACCTTTGTGTCCGGACCGCGCTCATCCGTCAGGTGCATCGTGCCAAGCGCGCGTGCTTCGACCACTGCGCCAGGAACGATCGGGAACGGAGCAACAACGAGCGCGTCGAGCGGCCGCCCGTCCGGCGCAAGGGTGTCTGGAATGAAGCCGTAGTTCGCCGGATACCGCATGCTTGTCATCATGAACGTCTCGACCCGCAGGCGGCCAGACTTTGGGTCGGCCTCGTACTTGACCGGCTCGCCTAACGCCGACATTTCGATGACCACGTCAAACGAAGCGGGGACATTGCCGCCCGCGCCGATACCGTCGTAGTCCATCTGGAAGCTCCCGTCAGGTCAGCTACGCAATGTGGCAATTAGGCGTTTCGGATGCAGCAGGAGCCCGAGAGCATCCACCGCATGGTGGACGACGACATCGGCCGCTTGCAGCGCGTCGCAGGCGAGACCTTCAGTACCTGCCACGGCGATACCGAGCGCAGCCCGTTCGAGCATCGGGGCGTCGTTGCGCCCGTTCCCGACTGCCGCCACGTGTTGCGCCCCGAGCCGCTGCACATACTCGCGTTTGGCCTGAGCCTGCCCACTGACCGGCAGGCAGACCACCTCGGCCGGGCATCCGCGCAGATGCTCGCGGGCGTCGCCGTAGGTATTGCCCGTCACGATGTGGAGGTCGACGATGCGGGTGAGGGCCAGGAGCTGTGCCTCGACGCCGTCGAGCAGACGGCCATCGACCGCCAGCGTGCCGTTGTAGTCGAGCACAAGATGCCGGAGGTCCAGCGTGTGGTAACCGGGAATCTCGATGGAGATCATTCGTCGCTCCTGTCAGCGGCATACAGAGAAACATACCGGCAGGGGTCGAACGGGGAGAGAACGCGCGCCCCGCAGCAACCCGGAAACCGGACAGCTGCAGGCATCATCAGCCGGGCGTCGCCGGCGGTTGGCGGAGAATGCCATCTCCGTAGATCAGACTCGTTTTACTGTAGCCAAAGTACCGGTATTTCGCAACGCGGATTTTGCGCGTGATCAAACCTTGGCGGCAGGAAGTTCGGGCGCGTCCCGGGTAGTAGCCGGGGTTTGTGCAGCGTGTTAAGATTAAACAAGGAGATGGCATTCTCCTTCAACTGCCCCATCGCGGGCTAATGATGCCTACCGGTTCCTGGGTCAGGACGGCGTAGGCATGTCAAGGCGTCCCGCCGCCCAGGTTTGTACATTTTACGAATCTGGTTTTCCAATGCGATCAGTTCCATTTCTGCGTCGGGCCGTGCCCGGCGTGCGTACGCGCTTGTCCTCATCTGTCCGGACGCGCCGGTCGCTGTTGCGGAGGTGCGTATGAAAGGCAGCCAGTTCACCGTTTATGCGGCGAATCAGAGTCATCGCGTCAAGCACATGACAGTGGTCGAGTGGCTCCTCGACGAGGCAAAGCAGACGGGCATCGTGGGTGCCACTGTCGTCGAAATTGCCGAGGGTGTGGACGCCAAAGGGAAATTTCACGCAGCCCGCTTTTTCGAGCTGACGGACCAGCCCGTCGCGGTCACCCTGATCGCCGATGATGCGAAGATCGATGCGCTGCTGGCACGGCTGCGGGATGCCGGTATCCGTCTTTTCTACACCCGCGCGCCTATCGAATACGACACGCTCGGCGCAGAGGGAGGCCAGTGATGGATTTCAATGCCATTCCCGCGGGCGAAAACCTGCCGCTCGAAGTCAACGCGATCATCGAAATCCCTGCGCAGAGTGAGCCGGTGAAGTATGAGGCTGACAAAAAGTTCGGAATCCTGAAGGTTGACCGTATCATGAGCGCTGGTATGCGCTACCCGGCCAGCTACGGTTTCATTCCACGCACGCTTGCGCGTGACGGGGATCCGCTCGACATCATCGTGATCGCGCCGTTTCCGCTGGAACGTCTCTCGCTGATTGCCTGCCGCCCGGTGGGTCTGATGAACATGACAGACCAGGCGGGCCCGGACGAGAAAGTGATCGCGGTGCCGGTCGATAGCGTCTGTCCCGCGACACGTAATGTGAAGGAGCTTTCGGACGTCGGCGAATACACGCTGGACCAGATCCAGTTCTTCTTCGAGAACTACAAGAAACTCGAACCGGGGAAGTGGGTGCAGTTCGATGGATGGGCCGATATCGACGCCGCATACGAAGCCATTCGCAGTGCGGTCGCGGCCTTTCACGGCGCCCATCCCTGAAGTCCATTCCCCGGAGTTGCAATGAGCAAACATGCGGTAATCAAGGCCATCTCGGCCGACGAAATTCTGGATTCACGCGGCAATCCAACGGTAGACGTCACCGTTACGTTAAGCAATGGCGTGACGGCCAGTGCTTCGGTCCCCTCGGGCGCATCGACGGGAGAGTTCGAGGCGGTTGAACTTCGCGACGGCGACCGGACGCGCTACGGCGGCAAGGGCGTACTGAAGGCCGTCAAGCACGTCAATGGCGAGATCGCATGGGCGCTGAACGGGATGCCGGTGGACGATCAGCGCCGTATCGACGAGAAACTGATCGAGACGGACGGCTCGGAGTCGAAGGGCGTGCTGGGTGCCAATGCGATCCTCGGGGCTTCGCTCGCATGCGCGAAGGCTGCGGCGATCGAGACTGGGGAACCATTGTTCCGCTATCTCGGCGGGGCCAATGCGCACGTGCTGCCGGTGCCGATGTTCAACGTGCTTAACGGCGGCAAGCACGGCGACGATGGTCCGGACGTGCAGGAGTTCAAGCTGGTGCCGCTCGGCGCGCCGACCTTCCGCGAAGCGCTGCGCTATGGCGCGGAAACCTGTCATGCGCTCGGAAAAGTGCTGGCGGAAGCGGGCGCGTCGACAAACGTGGGCGACGAGGGCGGTTATGTGCCTCGGTTGCCATCCAATGCAGCAGCCATGGATCTTATCCTGAAGGCGATCGAGCGAGCCGGCTATCGTCCTGGCGAGGACATCGCGATCGGTCTCGATCCCGCTGCCAGTTCGTTCTACAAGGACGAGCGCTACATCCTGGCCCGCGACGGCAAGACGCTCACGTCGGAGCAGATGATCGACTACTGGTCGGACTGGGTGAGCCGCTATCCGCTGGTGTCGCTGGAAGATCCGCTGGCCGACAACGACTGGAACGGGTTTGCGGCCTTGACGAAGGCACTCGGTGACCGGGTGCAGGTGGTGGGCGACGATCTTTTCGTGACCAACCGGAAGTTCCTGCAACGCGGTATCGACGAGCATTGCTGTAACAGCATCCTCATCAAGCTCAACCAGATCGGCACCGTGACCGAGACACTCGACACGGCCGCGCTCGCGTTTTCGGCCGGTTATACCTGCCTTGTTTCGCATCGCTCCGGGGAAACGGAAGACACCAGCATCGCGGATCTCGCGGTGGCCCTCGGCTGCGGCCAGATCAAGTCGGGTGCACCGGCACGCGGCGAACGCGTTGCGAAGTACAACCGGTTGCTCGCGATCGAGCGCTTGCTGGGAGACGATGCCCGCTACGCCGGTCGCAGTGCATTTCGGCAGCTTCAGGCACGCTCGTGAAATGCTGATGCCCGGCAGGAGGAGACTGGCGTAATGTCGAAATCTGCGTCGATCGCCCGCGTGACGGGTGAAGAGGTGCTGGACTCTCGGGGAAATCCGACCGTACAGGTCACCGTGGTGCTGGACGATGGCTCGCTCGCCAGTGCGGCCGTGCCGTCAGGTGCATCTACGGGCAAGTCGGAGGCGGTGGAGTTGCGCGATGGCGATCCGCGTCGATATGGTGGCAAAGGCGTCCTGCAGGCCGTGAGACACGTCAACGAGGTGATCGCGCCGGCGCTGACCGGCCTGCCGGCCGACGATCAATGGCGCATCGATGCGACCCTGATCGAACTCGACAGCACGGACTTCAAGAGCCGTCTCGGGGCCAATGCAACACTGGGCGTGTCGGTCGCATGTGCCCGCGTGGCGGCGCAGGTCTGCCACCTCCCGTTGTTCCGCTATCTTGGCGGCGACGACGCGCACCTGTTGCCGGTCCCGATGATGAACGTGCTCAACGGCGGCAGCCACGGGAACGGCGGTCCGGACATCCAGGAGTTCATGCTCGTGCCGCTCGGCGCGCCGACGTTCCGGGAAGCCATCCGGTACGGCGTCGAGACCTATCACGCGCTGGAAGCGCTTCTCGTGGAGCGGCACGCGACGACGAACCTCGGCGACGAAGGTGGGTTTGTGCCGCAACTGCTGTCGAACGTGGCCGCGCTCGACCTGCTGATGCAGGCCATCGAGCGTGCCGGATACCGACCGGACGAAGATATTGCGCTGGCGCTGGATCTTGCCGCGTCGAGCCTCTGGCAGGACGGCCGGTACCGCCTCGAACTGGAAGACCGCGGCCTGGATGCAGCGGAAATGATGGAGCTGTGTCGGGAGTGGTCGATGCGTTATCCCATCGTTTCGATCGAGGACCCGCTTGCGGATACCGACTGGGACGGCTACGCACAGTTGACCAGCGAACTCGGCGACCGGATCCAGATAGCGGGGGACGACCTCTTTGTGAGTAACTGCGCGTTTCTCGTGCGCGGCATCGCGCGGCGATGCTGCAACTGCGTAATCATCAAGCCAAACCAGGTGGGCACGGTCACGGAAACGCTGAACACGGCGCGCATGGCGCTTTCGTCGGGGTATTCATGCATGGTCGCGCACCGTTCAGGGGAGACGGAGGACACGAGCATCGCCGATCTTGCCGTTGCGCTGAACTGCGGGCAGATCAAGGCGGGCGCGCCTGCGCGCGGAGAGCGGGTTGCAAAATACAATCGCCTGCTCACCATCGAGAGCGCGCTTGGCGACGCGGCGGAGTATGCCGGACGCGCTGCGTTCGATCGGCGACGGTAAGCAACGCGCCGCTCGACGAGAGGGTTCCGGTGTTCATCGAAGCGGTTCGTTTCGTACGATCAGTCGATCAGGATGACTGATTGCAGGAAGCAGCGATATGGGTACGAAGTTTGCTGCTCTGCGTCAACCGCCAGACCGCAAAGCGACTAATATTTGAAGGAGATGCGTGCGCCATGGGATCGTCATTGGGCGACGATATCGGGGCGGCGCGAGAGGAGGCGGACATGAATGGCTATCAGCTTACGTTCTACACGGAACAGAGCAGGCATCACGGTCACCATACGATCGTCGAATGGTTGCTCCATGAAGCGAAACAGCTGGGCATTCACGGCGCAACCGTGATCAACTGTGCGGAGGGCACCGGACATGCCGGCGCGCACCACGCGGCCCACATGCTTAGCCTGGCGGAGCAGCCTGTGCAGGTTATTCTCGCCGTCAGCGAAGAGGAAGCGGACAGGATGCTGGAAGTCGTGAAGGCCGAACACGTCCATGTGTTTTTCACGCGTTCGCCGATTGAATTTGGCCTGCTTGGGGATGACGCGGCAAAGGAGCCCGGGAAGCATTTTTCACTCCTCGGGCGGCGCGCTCACTAGATCCAGTTTGCGGCTTTGCATGTCGCACCGGGTTTTGTATACTCCCTGCTGACGTGTGTGGAGATGGCATTCTCCCTTAACCGCCGTACGCATCCTGTGCGGCTAATGATGCCTGTCAGTCCCCAGGAAGCCGGGGCCGGCAGGCATTTTGCCGGCTCGCATTGACGGGCATCCCGGGCATGTTAATGCCAGAAAAAAGCGAACAACATGGGATGCAGTGGCGAGTCGCGACAGTCCGACTCCGATAGCCCCGATAGCTCCGATAACCCGGAATTCCCGCGACGCAGGTGCGTTCCGCCGGGAGGACGCGCGTGCGTGTGCAGGTCCGAACCGCTGGTTATCGATTGGGCGGGAGAGCGGCAATGACCCTGCGCGACATCCTCCTGCAGATTGCCCAGGTCGTCACCGTGCTGGTGCTTTCCCCGCTTCTGCAGGGCGTGATCCTTCAATGGGAGGAGCGCGTGCAGCGCGGGCGCGGGCCCGGTATTTTCCAGCCGTACCGCGATCTTCGGAAACTGTTCTGCAAGCAGATCGTCGTGCCCGAAACCGCTTCATGGATCTACTGGTGCGCGCCCGTCGTCGCGTTCACCTGCATGATGACGGTGCCGATCCTGATCCCGGTGCTGACCGATTTCCCGTTGCCGCTCTCCGACATGGGCGACATTCTCGGCGGTGGCCTCATCCTGACGCTCGGCTCGTTTGCAATCGTGCTGGCGGGGCTCGACTCCGGCAGCGCTTACGGCGGCATCGGTTCCAGCCGCTCGGTCATGCTCGGCATCCTTGCCGAACCCACGCTGATTCTCGTGCTCGTCGGCATCACGCTGCTGGCGAAAGCGATGCTGCCGTTCGTGGTCAATCATCTGCTGGTCCAGCAGCCGTCCGTCTACTGGAGCCCCGCACACCTCTTTCTCGTCTTCGCGTTCTTCGTGCTGCTGCTGGTTGAGACCGACCGGCTGCCGATTCATTCGAGCACGCACATCGAGGTGTACATGATCGAGGAAGCGAGGATTCTCGAGTACTCCGGCCCGTTGCTCGCGCTGCTCAAATGGGCATCGATGATGAAGCAGTTCATCCTCTACACGATTTTCTGCAACGTGCTGACGCTGCCCTGGGGCCTCTCCCGGCACGGTACGGCGCTCGGTGCGGCGGGGGCGGGGGCGGGGCTGTTCGCGCGGATGCTCCTCGTCGCGCTCGTCGTCGTGCTGGTGGAAACCGCGCAGTCGCGGCTGCGCTTTTTCCGATACCAGGAGCCGCTTGCCGCTTCATTCATGCTCGCGGTGCTTGCAATCGCCGCCAACCAGCTACGGTGACACGATGCTCCTCGCCCATTTGAGCCCGCTTGCCGCGTCGCTTTTCAGTCTGCTCGCAATCGGCAGCCTGCTGTTCGCCTTCGTGATGCTCGGCTCGCGCTGGCTGAAGGATTATCTGCTCGCTTTCACCGGGGAATCCTGGCTGATAGCCGCGTTGTCCGGTGCCGTCGGCTATTACGGCAACTATCACGAGCTGTATCTCGTGGCCCTATTGACCGCTTTCTTCCGCGGACTGGTCTTGCCCTGGATGATCTGGAGGATCATTTCGCGGCTGGCGGTCGAGCGCGAACTTCACGTTTCGCTGCAGCCCGGTTCATGTCTCGTACTGGGTGCGCTGCTGGTGCTCTTCGCGTTCGTCGTGTCGAACCATCTGGGCAACGCACTCGGTCTGGGCGGCACCGTCGTAGTGCTCGCGCTGACCGTCATGCTGTCGATGAAGCTCATCGGCTTTCTGATGTTGACCGTACGCCAGGAGGCGATCAGCCAGGTGCTCGGGCTGCTGGTGCTTGAAAACGGCATCTTTCTCGGATCGCAGATCCTGGTGCCCGGTATGCCGCTGCTGATCGAACTGGTTCTGTTGTTCGACCTGCTGGTGATCGTCGTGAGCTTCGGCGTGCTCGTTCGTTATCTGGTGGCGCACGTGGGCAGCACGAGCAGCCGCGAGCTCCGGCAACTGGTGGGGTAACCATGGTCGAAGCACTGCTCGTCCTCGTCGTGCCGGCACCGCTACTCGCCGCTGTCATTTCGGTCGCGAGTCAGCACGTGAGGGTGGCGGAATTCGCGAATCTGATCGCGTCGTTCGTGTGTCTGGTTGTTGCCATCTGGCTGGTTGCGCATGTGAGCGGTACGGTCACTTTTGTGCATCGCTATGTGCTCTTCGATCCACTCGGTGCATGGACGCTTGTCTGCACGTGCATCGTGTATGCGCTCGCGTCGATCTATGCGATCGGCTACATGCGGCTGCTCAAGGAAGAGGAGGGGCGCCTCCCGGCGTTCTACGCGCTCTTCGCGCTCTTCGCCGCCACGATGATCTGCGGGCCGCTGATGAACAACGTCGGCGTGTACTGGATCGCCATCGAGTTGACGACACTCGTCAGCACGTTCCTTGTCGGGTTCGAGCGGGGAAGGGAGGCGATCGAGGCCGCATGGAAGTACATCATTGTCGTGTCGGCCGGCATCAGTCTCGCGCTGCTCGGGACAGTGCTGTTTTACTGGGCCGGGAGTCTGGTGCTGGGCCCGACCTACGACATGACGTGGGATACGTTGCGGAGCGCGGCGCCGCACATGAACCTTGCGCTCACGCAGATGGCGTTTCTGCTGGTGCTGGTCGGCTATGGAACGAAGGCGGGGCTGGCGCCGATGCACACGTGGCTGCCGGATGCGCACAGCGAGGGGCCCGCACCCGTGTCGGCGATGCTGTCGGGTGCATTGCTGAATACGGCGATGCTCGGCGTGGCCCGCTTTCTGACCGTCACCGATGCGGCGAGCGGTTCGATGTTGCCGAGGACGGTACTCGTTGCGTTCGGCGCATTCTCGCTGTTCGTTGCGGCACTCTTCATCGTGCGGCAGCAGGGTATCAAGCGTCTGATGGCGTATTCGAGCGTCGAGCATATGGGTGTGCTGGCGCTCGGACTGGGATTCGGCGGCCCGCTTGCGATTGCCGCAGTGCTCTATCACATGCTGAACCATTCGCTGAGCAAGTCGCTGATGTTTTTCGGCGCAGGCAATGCGATGCGGATCTACGGCACCAAGGAGATCGACGCGATACGCGGCGTGTGGGCGCGCTTTCCGGTGACCGGCGCGCTGTGGCTCGCGGGCGCGCTTGCCATCACGGGGGCGCCGCCGTTCGGCCTGTTCCTGAGCGAGTTGACGCTCATGCGCGCGGGATTCGCGACACCCAATGCGTGGGCGGTGATCGCGATGCTGATCCTGCTGATCGTGATTTTTATCGGTTTCCTGAACCATTTCCGGGTGATGTACTTCGATGCGCGAACGCCGGTCCACTCGCCGCTCGCGGCCGAACGCAACGCGAGACTGAGCGCGTGGATGACGGTGCCGATGTGGCTTGCGCTCGTGCCGGTGTTCGTACTCGGCATCTGGTGGCCCCAGCCGCTTTGGCATTTCTTCGAGGCCGTCGCGGCCGATATCGGTGGAGGCGCCCGATGAAAAACGGCGAATACCAGAAGGTGGACGTGGCGGATCTGAAGGCACGCACCGAACAACTGCTAGCCGATGGCGGCCGGATGCAGGGCGTGTACGCGTGGTATCCAGCGGCCTCCCGCGCCGAGCTTCGCTACGTGGCGACGCTACCCGGGCAGGCGCGGTTCATCTGCTGGTCGGTCGAAGTTGGCGATACCGCGATGCCGAGTCTCGCAGGCGTGTGTCCGCTGCTCGGCTGGCACGAGCGCGAGATCATGGAGATGAGCGGCGTGGCGTTTTCGGGACACCCCGAACCCGAACGGCTCGTGACGGCATTCCTGCCTCCCGGCGAGCGCGGGCCGCTTGAACCCGAGGGCATCACACGGGCAAGCGTGGCAGCAGACCTGCCCGCGCCGTCGTTGCCGGCGGTGTCGGGCAGGCACGTCCAGCTTCTGCCGTTCGGGCCGGTGCGGGCTGACGTGCTGGAGTCGGCCCAGTTCATTTTCCTGTATCTCGGCGAGGGCATTCTGCATTACCACCCGAATCTGTTCCTCAAGCACCGCGGCATGGAAAAGCAGTTCGAGGGCATGGAGCCGGCATCGGGCGCGCTGCTGGCGGAGCGGGTGGTCGGCATCGATACGGTGGCGCATTCGCTGGCCTACGCGCAGGCGGTCGAGGATGCTGCGGACTGCGAAGTGTCGGACCGGGCGGTGTGGTTTCGGCTCGTCGCGTCGGAGCTCGAACGGGTCTACAACCATCTTCATTATCTTGGCCATCTGTGCCACACCACCACGCTGAAGGTTGGCGAAGCGCAGGGAAAACTGCTGGAAGAGCGGGCTAAACAGATCAACGCCCGTGCGAGCGGAAGCCGGTTCCTCAGAAGCGTGATATGGCCCGGGGGCGTGCGGCGCGAGCTGGACGTCCGCGCAATCGCGGAAGGACTCACCGAATTGAAGCCGCAGGTGGAGCAGTACGTCGCGCTGATCGAGCGGACCACCAGTCACCTCGACCGGCTGATCTCCACCGCTCCGCTAAGCCAGAAACTCGCGTTCGACCAGGGCGCGACCGGACCGATCGAGCGCGCCTCGGGCATCGATCGCGATCTGCGCCGCGACCATCCCTATGCGGCATACCGGACGCTTCAGCCGACTGTGGCCCTCGCCCAGGAGGGGGATGCGCTCGCGCGCATGAAGGTGCGCATTGCCGAACTCAGGGCCAGCATCGCACTCGTGGAGAAGGCGATTGCCGGCGGCGTGCCCGACGGCCGGCTGCATGTGCCGTGCGCGCCTGCGGCGCAAACCGAAGGGCTGGGCTGGGCGGAGTCGTCGCGCGGCACGGTGTTGTATGCGGTCCATCTGGACAACGACGCCCGGCTCGCGCGGGTCAAGATCAAGTCGCCGTCGTTTTCCAACTGGCGCGTGTTTCCGTCCACGGTCCACGATAGCAACATGATGGATTACGCGATCAACGAGGCCAGCTTCGGCCTCACGATTTCGGGCTGCGCGCGTTAGCGCCCCCACACGTAGCGAGGAATACAGCCCATGTCGCTCTGGACCTGGTTCGGACTGAAAGAAGGCAGTGCGAGTACGGACTGGCCGTTGAAAGGCAACGAGGATGGCCAGCAAGGCGTGCTTGGAATGCCGCGCTACGACCCCGACAAGTGTGAGCCGAAGTGCGATGCCTGCGCGAGCGCCTGCGTGACCCACGCGATCTCGCTGGTGCCGTCCATGGATGCGGCTGTGAGGCCGGAAGTCGACTGGGGACGCTGCATCGTCTGCCAGCGCTGCACCGAGGTATGTCCGACCGGGGCCTTCGCTGCGTCCGGCGACTGGGCGCTCGGGGTGCATGAGCGCGCTGACCTGAAGTGGGACGTGCCGATGAGCGAACGCATCGTTCGCGAAGTGACGGAGCGCACGCGACGGCCGTTCGCGCGCAGCCTGCATGTCCGGCACGTGGACGCCGGCTCGTGCAATGGTTGCGAATCCGAACTGCAGGCGTTGAATAACCCGTACTACAACCTGCATCGCCTCGGGATCTTCTTCACGCCGTCACCGCGCTTTGCCGACGTCCTGCTCGTGACCGGGCCCGTCACGAAGGCCATGCACGGCCCGTTGCTGGAAACGTGGGAGGCAATGCCGGTGCCGCGCTGGGTGATCGCTACCGGCACGTGTGCGGTCTCCGGCGGCGTGTCAGGCGGCAACTATGCCTGCGGTACCGGACTCGACGGGGTATTGCCCGTCGATATCTATCTGCCCGGTTGTCCGCCCAACCCGGCGGCGCTCATCCACGCGTTGCTGATGATCGCCGGCCGCAGCCGCCAACGGATGCACGGAGGCCAGATTGAGCGCTAATCTTCTGCTCGCACTTGCCGCCGCCCTGTGGGCGCTCGCGGTGGTGTTCTCGCCGTGGCGTGCCGCGCACAGCGTGGTACGCGCGGGACTCGGCGTGGGTTGCGCCCTCGGCATCATCGCGTGCCTGGTTGCGTTGCCCGTCGGGACAGCACAGGTGTCGTTGCATGTGAACCTCGTCACGCAGCCCGTATCGTTCGCCGTTGAGCCGTCCGGCCTGTGGCTGTTTGGTTTTGGCCTCACGCCGGCCATGTTCGCCTGCTGGCTGGGTTCGCCGCTCGCCGGGCGCTCAGGGCGCTGGCTCGCCGGGGCGGCGTTCAGTCTGCTCGGCGCTCTGGGCCTGGTGGGTTTGCAGGATGGCATCTCACTGCTGGTGGCCTGGGAAACCATGAGCCTTGGCGGTGCGTTGATGTTGACCGGCGAACGCCCGGAGACGGACGAGGGCAGGCCCATCCTGCTGATGCTTGCGCTCCTCGAGGTCGGCGCGGTCGCGCTCGTCTTTGCGGTCATTCTGCTTGCCCATTCGGCTGGAGGAATCGCCTTCGTCGATTTCGCCGGACATGCGGCGACGTCGGGCGATCTCGTGTCATGGTGTGCGGGCCTTGCGCTGCTGACCGGTTTCGGGGCGAAGCTCGGCCTGGTGCCGTTTTACGAGTGGTTTCCGCGCGCGTATTCGAGTGGGAGTGGTGCAACCGGGGCGATATTCTCCGGCGTCGTGCTCAACGCCGCGTATTTCGCGCTGAGCCGAGGATGGAACAGCTGGCTGGACGTGTCGCAGCACCCGCAGACGGCGTTCGGCCTCGGCGTCATCGCGATCGCGATTGGCGTGGTCAGCGCAATCCTTGCCGTGCTGTTCGCCTTTCAGCAGGACGACTGGCGGGCACTCCTCAGCTATTCCTCGGCGGAGAACGCGTCGATTGCGGTCGTGATGCTCGGCGCGACGCAGCTTTTCCGTGCGGACCAGCTTGGCGATCTCGCGGGCCTCGCATGGACAGTGGCGCTGCTGCATCTGGCCGGACACGCGCTGGCGAAGGGCGCGCTGTTCCTTACCGCGGACGGTGTCTTCCGCGCATGCGGCGCGTACGACATCGTCCCGCGTGGCTGGCTCAAACGTAGCGGCTTCCTGCTGGGGCTCGGCGCCGTGTTTGCCGTAATGAGCCTTGCGTCGGTGCCGCCGCAGGCCGGCTTCGTCAGCGAATGGTATGTGTTCCAGTCGGTGTTTCAGGGCTTTCATCTTTCATCGTTCATCGGCCGGCTCGTTCTCGTGCTGGCGGGCGCTGGCCTGGCGCTGGCAGCGGCCGTCGCGCTCGCGACCTTCGTGAAGCTGTTCGGCCTCGGTCTGCTGGGCGTTGCCGATGTCGACGTCACGCCGCCCGTGCCGCGCGGGAATGCCGTTGCGGTAGGCCTTCTCGGGTTGTGCGTGCTCGCGGTCGCCGCGGGTGCGCCGCTCTGGCTCAATGCGCTCGCCGATGGCGCCCAGACGCTGTTCAGCGCGAACAGCCCGCATGCGATGGTGTCCGGCTGGCTGCTCGTTCCGCTCACTGACAAGTTCGCGTTCATTTCGCCGTCGAAGCTGATTATCGTGATGCCGTTGCTGGCCCTTCTGCCCATTGCGCTGCTATGGCTGACGAAGCGGCACGCGATCCGCCGCGTACCTGTGTGGTTCGGGGGATTGACGACAAATGCACGGGACGCGACGACCACGCCGCTCACGTTTTCCAACGCGATGCGAACGTTCTACAGCTTCGTGTATCAGCCGACGATCAATACGACGCGCGAGCACGAACAACGGGAATATTTCATCAAGCGTCTGGTGTTCTCGGCGGGGGTGACGGACCTGTTTCAGCGGCATCTGTTTGACCCCGCCGTGCGGATCGTCAATCTGTGGGCGGAAAAGCTGCGCGCGCTGCAATCGGGCAACCTGAATTTTTACCTCGCCATGATTGGCGGGCTTCTCGTAGCCATTCTCTGCCTCACGTTCACATAAGCGGCGGTTTGTATGGGGTACCGCCGAAAACGTCGCGATCAGTACACGCGCGAGCCCGTCGTTCGCGGGCATCCGCGCCCGTGGCGAGGCTGGGTTCGCGCAGTGCCGGCGTACCGGAACGGCATGTCCGGGGCTCGGCGACGGTCTCGGGTACGCCCGGTGACATCCGGGCGCTTCCGGAGGCAGTCTTGCGCGCGCATGAGTCCGTTCATGCGGCAGCCGGTTTGGACAAGAAAACATGGAACGTCTGAAATGCAACGAAAAATCCGCAAGACTGCTGGCGCTCATGCACTGGCTCGCCTGCGCCGCACGGACGCCGTGACCTGGGACCCGGCGCGGGAGCGCCTGAAGGGCAGATTGATGCTCGCAGGTTATGCGCTGGTCGCCAACGAGATCATGGCGTGGGCGCTGTCTTTCATGCTGGCGAGCGTCTATCCGGGTCTGCCGCGATGGTGGTTGCTCGTTTTCGGTGCGGCGATGATTCCGTTCGCGATGGAGTGGATATCGGGTGACGCAGAAAGCGCCTATGAACGGGCGGCCTCGCAACGGTTTCTCGGCTTCGAAGGCGTTCCGCCTCGCGTCATCTCGATCGCCGGCGACTGCCCGAGCCGGCGGCTCGTCCTGCTGCATATCCAGATGCATCCGGAACTGCGCTGGCGGGAAGACTAGCGCAGCCTGCGCACAACGATCTGGAGCGGAGAGCGGTCATGGGGACGGGAACCGGCACGCCGGCTGCGCGTCGCGCAATGCATTTCGTAATTCTTGTAGGCATACTAAGCTTTTGCGCGGACTTTACCTACGAGAGCGCCCGCAGCGTGCTGGGGCCGTGGTTTGCAACGATGGGTGCGACCGCCACGGTCATCGGCATAGTCACGGGCTTCGGCGAACTGGCGGGATACGGCCTGCGTGTGGTTTCGGGTCGGCTGGCAGACGCCACGCGTCATTTCTGGCCAATTGCGATAGTTGGGTATGGGGTGCAGATGTGCGCCGTTCCCCTGCTGGCACTGACGCACAATTGGCAGAGCGCGGCAAAACGCATCGGGGGCTATGGCTGGGCGTTCGGCATTCACGAAGCGTTCGACCAGTTCGGCGCGATGGTCGGGCCGTTGGTCATCGCGGGGATCATGTCGGTGCGCGGCGACTACCGCTTTGCTTTTGCGATCCTCGCCATTCCAGCCGCGATCAATCTGTCTTTTGTCGTCCTCGCGCGCGTGACGTTTCCGCGGCCGCAGGACCTGGAGGAAGATCAGCCGGAGGCGGCCGGCGCAGGGCGCTACCCGGTAGCGTACTGGGTCTATCTCGCAGGAGCCGGGCTGGTGGCGGCCGGGTTTGCGGACTACCCGCTCATCGCCTACCACTGGACGGTTCATCATGTCGTAACGTCCGACCAGGTGCCGCTCTTCTATGCCGTCGCCATGGCTGCCAGCGGCGGGGCGTCGCTGATGTTCGGACGACTGTTTGACCGGTACGGCTTTCCGGTGCTGATCGGACTGACGGTGATCTGTATCGCGTTTGCTCCGCTGGTGTTTCTCGGCGGCAGTATCGAGATGTCGGTGCTCGGTGCTGCGCTGTGGGGAATGGGTATGGGCGTACATGAATCCATTATTCCTGCGGCGGTCGCACCGATGGTGGGTCGCGCGAAGCGCGCGTCGGCATTCGGCACCTTCACCGCTATCTACGGCGTCTGCTGGTTCCTCGGAAGTTCGCTGATCGGCTGGATCTACGACCATTCGGTCGACGCAACCGTACTGTTCTGCGTGCTGGCACAGCTCCTGGGGCTTCCCGCGTTCGTGTGGGTCGGCTGGCGCCGACGCGCCGCGTCGTAGCTGATTTGAGGACGCATGTCGATCCGATGTCCCCGGGCCGCGTAGTGCGATCCCGACGAAGGTTGTCAACCGCCCACAGCTTCGTCGCGGGGCGCGACGCGAAGCGTCTCGCACAGCGCGTGGCTTAGCCGCTGCTCGACCTTCGGATTCGACGCGTAGATGAGTGCCTCCGCAAAGTGCTTGAGGCATACGCCGGCAGTCAGGATCGTGACGGCCTCGTCGTTCGCGGCGCGGGCTGCCTTGCGAACAAGTGCGGCTATGGCCCGTCGGCCGGCTATCTCCTGTGCGTCGCAACCGGGGCACGGTTCCCGCAGCGCCGTCGAGACAGTCATCGCGCCGGTCGCAGCAGCCGAATCGAACCATCGCGTCCGGCTGCGTCTGCGGCGCTTCGGGGGCTCGACGTCGACGGAGGTGCGCGGTTGCGTTGACCGCCCTGGCAGCGCGACCTCCAGATAGCGATCGAGTGCCGCGCGGCGCAGATCGGGACTGGGGTGCGCGAGGCATTGCAGCAGGTGCTCGCTGCACGTTGGCAGGGTGATCCAGCCGGGCTGTTCCAGGCGAACGTTTTCGGCTGCGGCTTCGAGCCATTGTTGTGCTGCCGTTGCGATCGATTCGCAAACGGGGCACTGCGTGATGGTGGCGGGAATGGCTTTGTCACCGAGTGGGTAAAGCACCGTTCGAACGGCAGAGGTACTGTCGCTTTCAACCGGCTCTGCCGCGAGCGCGACGAGTGCCGCCTTTGCCTTCAGGCGCAGTTGCCGGATCAGCCGCCCCCGCAAGGGCGGCTCGGTCCGCTGCACGAGCATCTGGATGTGGACAAAGCAAAGATCAGGGAGCGCTGCGCGCTTCGCGTGCTCTGCCGCGCGCAAAACACGCGCCAGTGCCCGACCCTCTGCGCGATGGAAGTAGGCACATGCGGGACAGCGACTGCGGGCGCCGAAAAGAATGTCCTGGATCAGTTCGTCCTGCAGGTCCGAGCGATCGAGCAGCGAGGCAAGATGACGGCCGGCATCGTCCACGGCTGTGCGCATCGCGCGTGCTTTCGCTGCGCCGGAGGACGTCGCGAGCTCGGTGTGCCGGGCGCAGAAGCCCATGCTCGTGGCAATAGTCTGGGCAAGCGCTTGACGTGAGCGGCCGTCACGCAGCAGCTTGCCGAAATAGCGCTCTTCCGTCCCGGCGAGCTGGTCGCATACAACACAACCGCACGCCGGGTACATCGGGCCGCCTTCCTGCATGGTTGCGGCGGACAACGGCGCTACGTCAACCGGCAGGGTGCCGGCATCGGCGGTGCGGGACGGGGCAACAGGAACATGAAGGTCTTGCGTCGCGGGCATGGCGGTCACGTCGGAGCGGGTTACGCGACCTGGAAGCGGCAAAAAAATCGGCCTACGTCCCATCCAGGGTCCGTAGGCATCATCAGCCCGTCGGGAAACGGGCGGTTCGTCGGAGGATGCCATCTCCTTTTACAAGTTTAGCGCACTGCTGCTGCGAGCCACAATGCGGCTGGCCCAGCACCGGCGCGTGACCCGGATCTCGTGTTCGGGACCCGTTGCGGAGCCGCGAGCGCGGCGATAGAATCGGCTTAACACTGGTGGAGATGGCATTCTCCCTGACCGCCCGTTTCCCGACGGGCTGATGATGCCTGCTGGCCTGGACGAAGGCGGCACTGGCACGACCACCAGTTCCTTTTCGGCCAGATTGTGTCTGTCACATGCGGCCCGATCTGCGATATTCCACTCACGACCAGCCTTGACGTCCAGACCGGTGGCGCGGCGCCATCGTGGCGTACGGCCCCGTGGTCGTGTTGCTGCGAGGGTTGCGTGAACGCCCGGCGAAGCAGCGCGAATGGAACTTGACGCACAGCGCATCGAGGTATGGGACAGACATTGTCGACGTTGCCTGTGTGGCGACTGATTCCGCACGCGATGCGTGAACTGCGATGACGGGTATCGAGGGAAACGACATGAGCGAAGGGCCGATGGATCTGCGCGACTACGAGAACGCGAAGTTCGAACTCGCCAGCATTTTGCGCGTACTTTCCGAGGCCGCGAAAGATAAGGGAGACCGGGTCAATGAGCAGATCCGGGCGCTTTTTGTGCGGCTTGCGGAAGATCGCTTCAATCTCGCGGTGATTGGCCGGTTCGGGCGAGGCAAGAGCTCGCTGATGAATGCGATCATCGGCATTGACCGACTGCCGACCGGGATACTGCCACTGACATCGGTCATCACGACAGTCGTGTATGGCAGCACCGAGAAGGTGATCATCCATTACGACGGCCGCCGCCCCGCCGCTGAGGTCGAGCTGGATCAATTGCCCGAGTTCATCACGCAGCAGGCGAATCCCGGCAACGTACGGCATGTGCGGACGGCGCAAGTGCAGATTCCTGCGGAGATCCTGAGGCGGGGGTTTCACTTCATCGATACGCCCGGTCTTGGCTCCGCGATTGCGGAGAATACCCGCACGACGGAATCCTTCCTGCCGGAGGCGGACGCGATGCTGGTGGTGACGAGCTACGACAGTCCGCTTTCGGAGGAAGAGTTCGCCGTTCTGCGCCTCGCGGCAAGATACGACCGGCACGTGTTCATGGTGCTCAACAAGCACGATACGGTCACGGACATCCAGCGCAGGGAAGGGCTGGAGTATGTGAACGCGCAGTTGAGGCACGTTCTCGGCCCGCGTGCGTCGGAGGCATTTTCGGTATCCGCGCGGGACGGCCTGGCAGCGAAGCTCACCGGCAATACCGACGCACTGGGCGCAAGCGGGATCGCGGCGTTTGAGGAGGCCCTGATCCGCTTTCTGGTTGAAGAGAAACAGCAGGCATTCCTGTCGAGTTTTTGCGAGCGCGTCCTTGAAGTGACGCATCTGGATTCAACCGGCAGCACCTTTGCCGATGTGGCTTTGCAGATCCGTGATTTTCAGCGCGCGCTCGGGCCGGACAATGAGCGCACGCCTGCGGATCGTGAGCGCCGACTGGTGCGTACGGTCGACGTCGGATCGTTGCACGAACTGGAACCCTGCGAAATCTGCCAGCGGGTCCAGTCGGTCAGTTTCGACTTTCTATGCCATTACCAGTACGAACTCAGTGTCAGCCGGGCGTCGCAGGAGCATCACGCGCGTGCGAAGGGACTCTGCGTGATCCATACGCGGCAGCTTGCGGCGCTCGCTGCCCCGCAAGGCGTTGCGGTGGGCTACCCGGCTCTGCTCGAAGCGTTGTCGGCCACGCTGGCCAAAGCGGCGAACGCCGCGTCGGTGGGCGGGCACGACGTACTCGTGCGCGGCGACGTGCTGCCCGCGCCGGGCGAGTGTGCGCTTTGCCGTTTATGCGTCGATACGTTGAAGGAAGCGGTCGCGGCAATCGCGGCAAGTCTGCAGCACGACGACGCCCGCGATGTGGAATCGCTGTCCGGCATCTGCATGCTGCATTTGCCGGAACTCGTGGCGGCGCTCGCCGACAAGGACGTTATCGAACGCCTTCTCGATCGCGAGTCGTCGATATTGTCCCGTCTCGCAGACGACCTGAGGCGGTACGCAACCAGGCGCGATGCCATACGCAGGCAACTGTCGAGCGCGGAGGAAACCGAGGCAGCCGACCGCACGCTCAAGATGATTGCCGGCCTCGTCAACGTGCACGTTCCGGATTCCTGTAGCCAGGCGACGTGTGGCCCCGTGCTTGAGATCGGCGCGAGCGGTGTCAGCCGGAATCGCGAAGTACCGGAGATGGCATTCTCCGACAACCGCCCGTGAGGGCTGATGATGCCTGCAGGTCCGGCAACAGGGTTACGAGCCTGGCATTGCTCGCGTGCGAAAAGGTTTTGTCGATACCGTTCGCATACCTGATTGACGGCGTGGCAAACGGCGCCAGAATGCATGTCCTCGCAATAGGGAGCCGGGGCAAGCATCGGGGCGCGACAGGTGGACACCCTACATCATGCAGGTAGTCAATCAGATCGAGGCATGCGCGTGGAACGATTTTCGGCAGGATGACACGGACAACCGGACGGTGCGTCGGGTAATCTGCCGTGCAGGCGGGGTCGCTCGATGAAACCTGGCGATCGTATGCGCTTGACCGGCGGCTTTATCGTGCTTGGCATCGGGCTGGCAGTGACTGAAATAGAAACTGTCATCATCACCGCGGCACTCCATGTGTTCTCGTTTGCCGTTTCTCCTGTTCTTTTTGGCGCCTTTGGTATGGCAACAACGATACTGGTGGGGTGGTGGGTGCGCCTGGATGCCGAGAAGGCGTTCGAATGGGCGGATCGGCATGGGTTTCTGGATCGGGAAGAGGAGACCTCCCGTGTGATAGCCGTGCGCCAGCACTGTCCGAAGCCCTGGCTTGTCGCTCTTCACCTGCAACTGCATCCCGAGTTGACGGGGCACGCCTGAACAGGCGAGCCCCGGACGGGCGTCGCGATCATGGTCTGGATGGCCGGCTGTCACCGCCCGACGGACGATGATAGCCACCGGGAATACCACTCTTCGAGAAGACCCATTGCCACAGTTGCGTCTCGCGAGCGCGAAAGAGTCCGGCGCACGATAGCAGATAGTATCGCCACATCCGATGGAAGCGTTCTCCGAGCCGCGACTGGAGCCGTGGCCACGCGGCTTCGAAGTTCTCGTGCCAGGCCATCAGTGTCCGGTCGTAGTTGGCGCCGAAATTGTGAATGTCCTCCGTGACAAAGAGGCCGCTGGACGCATCGGCGATCTGGCCGAGCGCAGGAAGCTCGCCGTTGGGAAAGATGTAACGATCGAGCCACGGATCGGGTGGCGTATTGCGCTGGTTCTTTCCGATCGTATGCAACAGGAAAAGCCCGTCGTCGACCAGACACCGGTGCGCGACCTCCATGAAGATACGATAGTTGCGGGCGCCCACATGCTCGAACATTCCGATGCTCGCGATGCGGTCAAAGCGTTCGTTGACGCTCCGATAGTCCTGTAGCCGGAACTCGAGCGGCAGTCCCCGGTAGCGCTGTGCGGCCCACCGGGCCTGTTCCTTCGAGATGGTGACACCAACGCAGCTCACGCCATAGTATTCGGCTGCAAATCCCATCAGGCTTCCCCAGCCACAGCCGATGTCGAGCAGCCGCATCCCGGGGCGCAACTGCAGCTTTCGGCAGATGAGATCGAGCTTGTCTTCTTGGGCGCTATCCAGCGTCTTCGCACCGCTGGACCAGAAGGCGCAGGTGTAGGTCATGCGGCGATCGAGCATCGCCGCATACAGGTCGTTTCCGATGTCGTAGTGCTGCTGCCCAACCTGCCAGGACCGGCGTGCGGTCTGGCGATTGGTTATTTTCGCGTGCAAGGCATGCAGTGCGAGGCGTGCGGGACGGACCTGCTCGTCCAGCCGTGCGCGCATGATCCTGTCGAAGAACTGATCGATACGATCGCACTCCCACCGGCCATCCATGTACGCTTCGCCGAGTGCGAGGCTGCCGCGTGCAAGAACGTCTCCCGGGACAGCGTCGTCGTTCAGACGGATGTCCCATGCGCGGACTCCTCCGAGCTTGACATCGGCGCGTGCGAGCAGTTCTTCGACGAACCTGCAGGCTGAGCCCGCGGCGCGTCCGTTACGCTTGTTTTCCTGCTGGACTGACGCAGACATGCATTTTCTCCATTCTTTCGGTATGGCCGGTCGCAATGAAACGCGGCCGTCGATTGTCGTGCGTCCGTTTTCTGGACGCACGACGAATCAGTTACGCGGGCCAGTGCAACTTGCACGGGCAGACGGATTTGTCCCGGGCCAGAATGCGCGCCGGGCCGAAGGCTGCCGGGAACGAAGAAGGGGGGGAGGTCGGTGCACCGGTATGCATTGTTCGGACGGTGCGGCAACGGGGAGCGCGCGCTTGCAAGTGACGTATTCCATGCTTTTCCAGGACGTGCATCGATAGCGTTAATCCTGGAAGGCGGAGGACTGGCGTGCAGCCACCAACCTCCTGCTCCCAGGAAATTGGTAGGCATCGTCAGCCGGACAACCGGCGGTTGTTGGGAGGAATGCCATCTCCCGACTGCCCCAACAGGCTGGAAACTCCCGCTGGCTTTGGCAATCTGCGCAATGCAGGGATTGCCCCCGACGCCCTTCAGGCTATGGCCGCTCTCGATAGCAGGCTGACCGTCGCGAAGCCGAGAATGGTCATGATCAGCGAACCGGAAAGGTGAATGACGACCTCTCCGGCCGCCCAGCCATACCGTCCTTGCTGAAGGTCGCCGACGACTTCCGCGGAAAACGTCGAGAACGTCGAAAGCCCCCCCATCAGTCCTGTCGTGACGAACAGGCGCCATTCGGGGGCGATCTGCGGCATGCGGACAAAACACGCAATCGCGACACCGATGATGTAGCCGGCGATGACGTTGGCAGCGAGTGTGCCGAGGGGAAGATCGGGGAAAAGCCCGTTGAGACGAAGGCCCAGAAACCAGCGAAAGAGCGATCCCATTGCACCGCCGATCGCGACAGCGAGAACCGATTGATACATGTCTAATACCCTGTTCGATTTAACATCGACAAGCGCACGTGTACGGACGCTTGTCTTGCGGGTTTGTAGGCATCATCGGCTCGTGGCGAGCGGTTAGGGAGAATGCCATCTCCAGCGGGAAATTCTATCATCGGCCGGCGCAACGTCAAGCAGACCGGCCCGCAAAAACGCGAGGACGTGCAGGTCCAGGACGACCAGCGCGAGTGCGCCGGCGTGCTCGCGGCGTCCGGGCACCGCGGTTGCCGGAGCGGGGACGCGCAACGGCACGGGGCGGATGATTGAAAGGCGGATAGTTGTTCAGCCTGCACGGTGAATACGCGCGAATGCCACAAACGCCGAAAGTATCGCTTCGATGGCTCTAACCACGCTTGCGGCTCTGCAAATGGAGCGGTATGCTTATAAACGGAGATGGCATTCTCCTTAACCGCCGGGCGCACCGGCTGATGATGCCTGCTGTTTCACGGATGCGAAAACATTTTCTAACCCGCAAACAACAGGTGAATCATGGTTGCATTGTCTACCTCTTCATTGGCCCGCTTTCTGCGCCGGGCAGCACATCTACTCCTTCCCTCACAACCGCCAATCGCATCGCGACGTTGGCCGTCCATGGCCATGGTGCCGGTGCGCCTTGAGACCCGAACGCGCCGCCCTGACCGCAAGCAGCCAGCTTGGCGCGAATAACCGGTACGGCCGCGGCCGATATCACGGTTTACCAGCGGCCCGTTAAGGGCCGCGTTCAGGAAGGGATTTCAAAAATGCAAATCGCACTCAGTGATGATGCGGTGGGCGTAGTTCGCGCGGGACACGCGATCGATGTGCGCGCAAACGTCGCGCTCGACGGACGCGCGCTGCCGGGACGCGGAGGAACAGCGGCGCCGGCTTCGCCGGGCAGCGAATTCGCCGGACTGGAGGCTTCGCTGCGCAAGCTTGGCCATCTCACCGTCTTTGCCTTCGCGTCCGGCGAATTCATGTTGATTGGCCGGGACGGAGAGCGCGTCCGCGATTGCTCGTTCGTCGGCGCACTGCAGAAGATGTTGCAGTGGCAGGGATGCGAGGCGGTATCTCCGCAAGACATGAATTGCGCGACGTGAGTTCGCCCGGAACAACGTGGCCGTGCAGAGTCAATTCACACCAGACCGCATAGCCAGCCACCCTAACGGAGATGGTATTCTCCGCAACCGCCCGACAGGGCTGATGATGCCTACAGGTCCCGGAAGCAGGCACGGGGTCGCCTGAGTTCCAACGGGCGCCCCATGTTTTGGCCGGGAAGGGCACCAAGGCCTCGTTTCCTGACCGGTTGTCGGCCGGCTTCGGGTGGCTTCGTGCGGCCGGCACATCGCATCCCCGGTATTTCCGGGGCCGGGCGGCCTGCCGGGACTGCATGCATACGGTCGAGGCGGCAGGGGCTGCGGACAGGACACACAACACGCTGGATCGTCGCTGGGTATGGATGTCATCGAGAATTTCAGAAGAATCACCCGGGCACGGGGTTTCGAGCCCGATCATTCCCAACTTGAAGCACTCGGCCGCTTGCAGCATTGCTATGAAGGCTGGCGGGCGTATGAGGCACACCGCAATCCGGTGACGCGCTTTCTTGTCCATCCTGCACCGCCCAAAGGGCTGTATCTTTGGGGTGGAGTGGGGCGTGGCAAGACGCTCCTGATGGATTGCTTCTACGCTGTCGTTCCGGCAAGGAAGAAGTGTCGCCTGCATTTTCATGAGTTCATGCACGACGTGCACCGATCCCTGGAGGATTTGCGAGGACAGGCCGATCCGCTCGATGCGCTCGCGCGCGAGCTATCGTCGTCGCGGGAACTCATCTGCCTTGACGAATTTCACGTGTCGGATATCGCCGACGCGATGGTCCTGTCGCGTTTGCTGCCGGTGCTTTTTGCCTGTCACGTTGCGCTCGTTGCGACATCAAACTTCCATCCGGATCAGCTATATCCTGATGGCTTGAACCGGGAACGATTTCTTCCTGCGATAGATCTGCTGAAGAACAGACTCGATATCGTGAATGTCGATGGCGGCATGGACTATCGTGAACGTTCGATGGCCCGGGTCCGGACCTATCTTTGCCCGGCGAATGCCGATTCGGAAGCGGAACTCGACGAGTCGTTTGCAAGGCTCGCCGCGACCGCCGGGCAGACGCCGGTGCTGCAAATCGAGCAGCGCGAGCTGCGAGCGCGCAAGCGGGGCGATGGCGTCGTGTGGTTTGACTTCGCGGCACTATGTGGCAGCCCGCGTTCGCAGAATGACTATCTGGCTCTCGCCGCGCGGTTTCACACCGTCATTCTCTCCGGCGTTCCCCAGATGACGCCGGACCAGGAGTCTGCAGCAAGGCGATTCACCTGGCTCGTCGATATCCTGTACGACCACCATATCAGGCTGATCATGTCGGCGGCTGTGCCGCCCGAAAAACTATACATGCAGGGACCGCTTGCGGCGGAGTTCGAGCGGACCGTTTCGCGCATAGACGAGATGCGCAGTGTTTCGTATTTTCGTCGCGCGAAGCGTCCGAGGCCTGCGGGACCCGCAGCCGGTACTCCGGGCGTGGATCGTGAGTACGGCCCCAGCGAGAGACAGGCCTGATGCTTCCCATGCTGAACATCAGGCGCCTCGCGCTCGACGTCGATCAACGCGGCCGGCAGGCTGCGCTGGTTGAAATGGCGGAGACGATAACCGCCTGCAGCGGTGTTGAAGCAGTCAACATCACAATTACCGGCATCGACATCGGGACAGTGGGTATGGACGTCACGATCGAAGGCCAATTCCTCGACTATGGTGAACTTGTGAAGGCAGTGGAGGCGTGCGGAGCGGTGGTCCTGCGCGTTGGGCATATCGCATGCGGCGAGCGGTCCGTCGAACGGATTGCGCGTGCCCGCTAGTGCAACTGGGGGAATGGCCGCGATCGCGTTGCGGCCACGTTGACTGTCCGTTTCCGGGTAACGTTCTGGGCTTACGTTATGCGTCGATAGTCGGTTGCTCAACCTCAACACCGTGTTTGCTGGCGTGTCAGACAGGAAACGGCGGGCTTGCGGCTTCGCCGGGCGCAGTGCCGAATCTCGAACCGGCCGAACGCGCAATCCGTGTGCTTGTCCGATGGTGGCCCGAAAGCGCCTGTTTTTCTGTTGACCCCGTTGTATGGCGGATACGCAGGCTGCAGCCGATGCCGGCAGTCCGGGCTATCCGGCGTCGGTCAATTCACATGAACCCACTGGCCGGCTACCCGACGATTTCACCACACGGGAGACCCTGCAGCATGTCGCATAAAAGAAAGAAGCCAGGCACCAGGGCGCACCTGACACGCGAACTTCTGCTGCCGATTCCCGCAAGGAAAGCGCAGAAGCGTTCGCTTCAGGCGCACATGGCGCTAGAGATGCTGAGACTCGGGCAAGGGAGCGGCAGTCAGTTGGGCGAGTTGATCAAATCTTTGTATATGACGTGGCTGGTTGCATACGACTGCGGCGACGTTGAACCGGATGTGTTCCTCGTTGCTGAAGCCGGTCTCCACCGCTGCATGAAGCACGTACCGGAAGATGGCAACTGGCGTATCGACGCGACTGCATGTGATGCGCTGAAGGTCGTATTGAGCCTGCACGATGACCTGCTCGCGACGGTCCCGGCCCATGTCATGCGGCGAGCCGCACAACGCCTCGAGCGGGTGATTGACTCCGGCAGGATGCCGAGCGTGCAGACCATTGTCGAGCCTGCTTCTCAGGCAGGTGGTAGTTAGCCGCAGGGGTGTCTCACCGGATGACGTCGTGCTCACGGTGCGCATGCTGAGCCGTGCTTCCGCATCGGACTCGCTGTTGGGGACGGCGCAGCAGGTCCGAATCGTTCGGCGCAGGACACAGTAAAGTCCCACGACGATGAGGGCGATGAAGATGAACCGGGTAAGAGGCGCTTAAGCATGGCGCACAGCGACAAAATGTTGCGCTGCACGAAGATTGGCGCTAAGCTATTTATTACGGAGATGGCATTCCTCCGATAATCGCTGCGACGTTCTGTCATGCAGCTAATGATGCCTACGTGTCCCCGATGGCGGGCGTGTGGGCGCTTTTCTCTCCATACCGTCGTCCGGGTTTGCGTTAGTTGAACCAGGGGTCCTGCCTCCCACATTGCTCGCTCACTGCTGATGCAACGGCAGGGACTCGCGCGCTGTGAGACAAGGGCACGGTTCCGTGGTTTGCAGGCGTCAAAAAACTGATCTCCATGGAAAGAAATTCTCTCGCAGCATTACTTCACATCCCGGGTGTGAAGACCCCCATAGAAATGCCGGTCTATCGCGGCACAATGGGTCCCGACGTGATCGACATCCGCAAGCTGTATGCGCAGTCCGGCATGTTTACGTACGATCCGGGTTTTATGTCGACGGCAGCGTGCGAATCCGCCATCACCTATATCGATGGCGACAAGGGGGAGCTGCTATACCGAGGTTATCCGATCGATAACCTTGCGCAGAATGCCGACTTTCTTGAAACCTGTTATCTGCTGCTGAAGGGCGAATTGCCAGATGCCAGGGAGAAGAGTGCGTTCGTCGAAGCGGTGACGAAGCACACTCTTGTCCATGAGCAGATGCATTTTTTCTTCCGCGGTTTTCGCCGCGATGCGCATCCGATGGCGATCCTGGTCGCGGCGGTAGGTGCGTTGTCCGCGTTCTACCACGACTCGCTCGACATCAACGATCCGGGACATCGCGAGGTGTCGGCGATCCGCATGATCGCCAAGCTGCCGACGCTCGTCGCCATGGCGTACAAGTACACGGTAGGCCAGCCGTTCGTGTATCCCGGGAACGACATGTCATACAGCGCGAACTTCATGCACATGATGTTCTCGAACCCGTGCGAGGAGTACAAGGTCAACGACGTGCTGGCGCGCGCGCTCGACCGCATCCTGATCCTGCACGCAGACCACGAGCAGAACGCGTCGACCTCGACGGTGCGGCTCGCCGGATCGTCGGGTGCAAATCCGTTTGCGTGTATCGCGGCCGGTATCGCGTGTCTGTGGGGGCCGGCGCACGGCGGTGCGAACGAAGCCGCCCTGCACATGCTGGAGGAAATCGGTTCGATCGACCGTATTCCCGAGTTCACCGCGAAGGTGAAGGACAAGAATTCAGGCATGAAGCTGATGGGCTTCGGTCACCGCGTGTACAAGAATTACGACCCGCGTGCGAAGCTGATGCGCGAAACCTGCCACGAAGTGCTCGACGAACTGGGCCTGCACGACGACCCGCTGTTCAAGCTCGCGATGGCGCTCGAAAAGATCGCGCTCGAAGACGAGTACTTCGTGTCGCGCAAGCTGTACCCGAACGTGGACTTCTATTCGGGCATCGTGCAGCGCGCGCTGGGTATCCCAACGTCGATGTTCACCTGTATCTTCGCGATGGCGCGCACGGTGGGCTGGATCGCCCAGTGGAACGAGATGATCGCCGATCCGGAGCAGAGGATCGGCCGGCCCCGCCAGCTTTTTATGGGCGAGCCCCCGCGGGAAGCCTTACCGCTATCAAGACGCTGCTAACGCTTGTGATGCTGACTGGACTGGAGCGTTCGATGATCATAGCCCCGCGAGATCCGAAGTGGGCGGCCATACTGGACTTGCTCAATCGGTCGACGTCCCCGCTGGCGTGCGAGAAGACGGGGGATATTCCGGCCACGCAGGCTATGCAGGTCGCGACTGTCAACCTTGCCGCCCCGACGATCCGGCTGATCGACCGCATCGACCTGGAGACGGTGCTGCTGTCGTGGAGCGATCCTCAGGCTGGCTTTTGCGGCGAGGAGAAGTGGAAGATCGGCGCTGCCCGACGCGCGGGTCCCTGCATCCTCACGCGCATCCATGTCCGGCGACGCGATCGTGTCTATCAGCCAGCATTGCGCTGGGGACGTCGTCACGAAGGCGCAATGATCCTGCCTGGCTGTATCGAGCGTGCGGCGCCCGGTGAGCTCCTTGTACCGACTCCCCTGGAACCCGACGCTGAAATTGCGATGATGCCGGTACAGGTAGCGAACTCGATCTGAGGAGAACGAGGTTGTCCGAGACATCAAGAGAGGTCCGTATGGGGCGCGCAGAGCTTTCGCCTCTCCACCGAAAAGCCGGCGCCCGAACGGATCACCGCGCTCGCGACGATCAGGCGAGCAACGCTGCTGCTGGCACAGACGCTGCGCGTCATTGTGCCCGGACTGTTCCGCGTGTCGGTAGACATCGACCCGGCGACATGGGATCAGATCCGCAGCGGAAACGTCATCGGCAACCGACCATGCGCTGCATGTCAAAGAGTGAATCAGGGAGGACACTCATGCGTATCATCTTGACTCGTCACGGACTGGTAGAGGGTATAGATCCACCGAGGTTCCGCGGACGCGCCCAACTTGCGCTGACCGCGTTGGGGCAGCGTCAGGCGCAGGCGCTGGCCAGTGCGGTCAGCGCGCGGTATGCGCCGACGATCATTTACACGAGTCCGCGTCAGCGGTGCCGGGACACGGGTAACGCGATAGCCTCGACCTGCTCGGTGGAATCACGCGTGGAACACGGTCTCGATGACCTCGATTATGGTGAGTGGCAATGGAAGACCTACGATGTCGCGCGTGCGCAGTTTCCGGCTCAGTTTGCGCTGTGGAAGTCCGCGCCGCAATGGATGCGATTTCCCGGTGGGGAATCATTGCAGGTGCTGGCATCGCGCACCGCCGACGTCATCAGGGGACTGGTTGAATCGCATGCGCGGGAGACGGTGGTGCTCGTCGCGCACGACAGCGTCAACCGGGTGATCCTCACGCAGGCGCTCGAACTCCCGTTGTCGGCCTACTGGCGACTGGAGCAGGCCCCTTGTTGCATCAATGTGCTTGATCTTCGCGAAGACGGCAGGGTGTGTGTCCATCAGATTAACGAAACTGCGCATCTGGAAGGGGTGTCGTGACCGGTGGTCGTTCCGGCTTGCGCAAAGTAGGGAGCTGACCGGCCGACGCTGACTGGAAGCAAAGCTTGTTGCACCGCACATTGCGTTCGGTTAGACTTTTTCAAACGGAGATGGCATACCTCCGATAAACGCTGGCTACGCCAGCTGATGATGCCTGCTAAATCCTGGGATAGGGAAGATGCAGGCATTGTTTCCTGCGGCATTCTGCCGCCCCAGGTTTGAGTTCATCAGACCTGTTATCAATGAAAGTTCTGACTCTTTTGGCCGTCGCGCGTGACTGCGTCTGTGCGTTGCGTGCGTTTGTTCGGCGCCGGCCCGCATCGGTTTCTGCCGAAGCCGTACAGGGGCGACAGTTGTGTTCGCAACGACGTCGAAATTCCTTGTTGTCGTTGTCATGCTGCCGGGGATCGCAGCACGAGGCGCAGCCACAGGTGACCCGAATCTCGCGTAATGAAAGGGAAGAATGCCGGGAGTGGGAGCGAGGCGGGGCTGGAAAAGGTGGGGCTCGCAAAGCGCCAGCCGGGCGAGCCCCGTGTAGCGAAACCGTATGGCAAGAGGGGGTGTTTCGCTACGAAATCAGTATAACTAACTAAATATGGATCGTGCAACATCGAATTCGATCAGAAGCGAGTGGCGAATGTCAGACCGACGTTCGTGGCTTCGCTCGATCCGCGGTTGCTGGTTATGGGCATGAATCGTTGACAGATGGGGATGCGTTGATGCGAACAGATATGTGGAGAAGGTTGTGGCCCTGCAGTGCGGCGGCACTGCTTGTGAGTCTGTCTGGCTGCAAGATGGACGTACTCGATCCGATGGGCAGCGTGGGCATGGCTGAAAAGACACTGATCGCGACGTCCACGTGGGCGATGCTCATCGTGGTCGTGCCGGTGATCATTCTGACGCTCGCATTTGCTTACTACTACCGTGAAGCGAATCGCACGTCGACCTACGCGCCGGAATGGTCGCACTCGACCACGATCGAAGTCGTCGTCTGGACGATTCCGACGTTGATCATCCTGTTCCTCGGCGTGCTCACCTGGAAGACCACGCACGAGCTCGATCCGTACAAGCCGCTGCAGTCGGACGTGAAGCCGATCAAGGTCGAAGTCGTTGCGCTCGACTGGAAGTGGCTGTTCATTTATCCGGATCTCGGCATCGCGACGGTGAACCAGTTGGCGGTGCCGGTCGGTACGCCGGTCAATTTCCTCATCACGTCGGACTCGGTGATGAACTCGTTCTTCATCCCGCAGCTCGGCACCCAGGTCTACGCGATGGCGGGCATGCAGACCCAGGTGCACCTGATCGCCGACGAGGCGGGCAACTATGCCGGCGAATCGGCGAACTTCAGCGGCGACGGCTTTTCGGACATGAAGTTCCGCGCGCTCGCGAAGAGCCGGGCCGACTTCAACGCATGGGTCGCGCAGGTGAGGGCGGCGCAGCAGCAGCTCAGCATGGACCAGTACGCGAGCGTCGCGAAGCCGGGCGAGAAGGTGCCGGTGCAGTACTTCTCGCCGGTCGATCCGAAGCTGTTTCACAACATCATTGCGAAGTACAACAACGGCCAGGTTCTGGAACCCCAGGGCGCCGTCTGCGGTACGGGTACGAAGGGGTAGGCACAGCATGTTCGGCAAACTGACATTAGACGCGATTCCATACCACGAGCCGATCATCGTGGTGGCGGGCGCAGGCATGGTCTTCGTCGCGCTCGCCGTGCTGGGCGCGATCACGTATTTCGGCAAGTGGAAGTACCTGTGGACCGGGTGGCTCACGAGCGTGGACCACAAGCGGCTCGGCGTAATGTACATCGTCGTCGCGCTCATCATGCTGCTGCGCGGCTTCGCCGACGCGATCATGATGCGCACGCAACAGGCGCTCGCGTTCAACGCGCCGGGCTACCTGCCGCCGCATCACTACGACCAGATCTTCACCGCGCACGGCACGATCATGATTTTCTTCATGGCGATGGCGTTCATGGTGGGCCTGATGAACATCGTCGTGCCGCTGCAGATCGGCGCGCGCGACGTCGCGTTTCCGATGCTCAACTCGCTGTCGTTCTGGATGACGGCGATCAGCGCGATCCTGGTCAACATCTCGCTCGTGGTCGGCGAATTCGCGAAGACCGGCTGGCTCGCGTATCCGCCACTCTCCGAATTGCAGTTCAGTCCGGGCGTGGGGGTCGACTACTACATCTGGGCGGTTCAGCTATCCGGCGTCGGCACGCTGCTGACGGGCGTGAACTTCTTCGTCACGATCGTCAAGATGCGCGCACCCGGCATGACGATGATGAAGATGCCGGTGTTCACGTGGACGGCGCTCTGCACGAACGTGCTGATCATGGCGTCGTTCCCGATCCTGACCGTCACGCTCGCGCTGCTCGGCCTCGACCGTTACCTCGGCATGCACTTCTTCACGAACGATGCAGGCGGCAACCAGATGCTGTACCTGAACCTGATCTGGGCGTGGGGGCACCCCGAGGTGTACATCCTCGTGCTGCCCGCGTTCGGCGTGTTCTCGGAAGTCGTCGCGACGTTCGCGAAGAAGCCGCTGTTCGGCTACAAGGCGATGGTCTATGCGACCTGCGCGATCACGGTGCTCGCGTTCGTCGTGTGGCTGCACCACTTCTTCACGATGGGTTCGGGCGCTAACGTCAACGCGTTCTTCGGCATCATGACCATGATCATTTCGATCCCGACGGGCGTGAAGATCTTCAACTGGCTGTTCACGATCTACCGCGGTCGTGTCGAAATGAGCACGTCGATCCTGTGGACGATCGGCTTCATGGTCACGTTCACGATCGGCGGCATGACCGGCGTGATGATGGCGATCCCGGGCGCGGACTTCGTGCTGCACAACTCGCTCTTTCTGATCGCTCACTTCCACAACGTGATCATCGGCGGCGTGCTGTTCGGCTACCTCGCGGGCTTCAACTACTGGTTCCCGAAGGCCTTCGGCTTCAAGCTGAACGAGAATCTCGGCAAGCGCGCATTCTGGTTCTGGCTCGTCGGCTTCTATGTCGCGTTCGTGCCGCTATACGTGCTCGGCTTCATGGGCGTTACCCGCCGTCTGAACCACTACGACAACCCGGCATGGCATCCATGGATGCTCGTCGCGTTCTGTGGCGCCGTGCTCGTCGCGATCGGCATCGCACACCAGCTGCTGCAGTTGTACGTTTCGGTTCGCGACCGCAACCTTCTGGAGAACCGCGACCTGACGGGCGACGCCTGGGGCGGCCGCACGCTGGAATGGGCGATCTCGTCACCGCCGCCGGTCTATAACTTCGCGGTGATCCCGCACGTCAGCGAGCTGGACGAGTTCACGAATATGAAGAAAACCGGCCGCGAGACCGTGGACGTCGCGAACACGAAGTACAGCGATATCCATATGCCGTCAAATACCAGCACTGGTTTCCTGATCGGGATGTTCAGCCTCGTGCTCGGCTTCGCGGCGATCTGGTACATCTGGTGGCTGGCAGCGGCCGGCCTGATCGGCGTGATGGCGACGGTGATCACCTACAGCTTTCGCCGCAACGACGGCTACTACATCCCGGCTGCCAAGGTCCGGGCCGATGAAGAGATGCGCAGCCGCGCGCTCGTCAGGGCGTTCGAGGAACGGCAGCGCCGCGACGGGAAACGTCAAGAAGCACTGGAGGCTAACTGATGTCGCAGAGAACCAATATGGCCACGACGGCGGATCACGATCATGCGCCGTCGCACTCGGTGTTCGGCTTCTGGCTGTATCTGATGACGGACTGCATCATCTTCGCGTCGCTGTTCGCAGTGTTCGCGGTGATGCAGAACCAGTTCGCAGGCGGCCCCACCGGCAAGGATCTGTTCGACATTCCGGGCGTCGCGATGGAAACCGCGGTGCTGCTGCTGTCGAGTATCACGTACGGCTTCGCGATGGTCGCCGCGCACAGCAAGCGCAATGCGCAGGTGCTCGTGTGGCTCGCGATCACGTTCGTGCTCGGCGCGACGTTCCTGTACTTCGAACTGCACGAGTTCGCCCACCTGATCGCCGAAGGCGCGGGCCCGGACCGTAGCGCGTTCCTGTCGGCGTTCTTCACGCTGGTCGCCACGCATGGTTTGCACGTGACGCTCGGCATGGTGTGGATGATCGTGCTGATGGTGCAGGTCGCGAAGGCGAAGGACGGACTGGGCGAGCGCGAACTGCGCCGCCTGACGTGCCTCTCTCTTTTCTGGCACTTTCTGGACATCGTCTGGATCTGCGTGTTTTCCTTTGTCTACCTCGCGAGCGTGATCTGAAATGGCCCAATCGCATTCCATTCACGAAGAAGAAGCCCGCGGCACCGTCGGCAGTTATCTGGTCGGTTTCGTGCTGGCGGTGGTGCTGACGGCCGCATCGTTCTGGCTCGTGCTGCACGGCGGGTTCTCGCGGGAAACCGCCGTGCCCGGCCTCGCGGTGCTGGCTGCGGTGCAGATCGTGGTGCACCTCGTGTTCTTCCTGCATCTCAACGGCTCGTCGGGCCAGCGCTGGAACGTCACGGCATTCGCGTTCACGGTGCTGACGGTCACCATCGTGATCGGCGGAACGTTGTGGGTCATGCATAACGTCACGATGAACATGATGTCCCGGTAGGATATATCGGGCAGATACCCCCGCCATGCCGGGTTTCGCGCGCGTGCGGGCGAAGGAGGGCGCGAAACATAACGTGCGCCTGCACGTTGTATGTCCGGGCTTCGTGCGCACGCCGCGCGTCGACAGGCGGATTCCGGAACAGGCGAAGGAAGCCGGCATCCGTGACGGATGGTTCATGCAATAAACGAAGCAGCTGCCGCGGGCAGGACAGGGCACCGTGGTGGCGCGTCTGATCGTCGATAAATGGAGGCATTTCAGGTGGCAGCACAGCAGATCGATTTTCTTCTCATCGGCGGGGGGCTGGCGAGCGCCAAGGCGGCCGAGACCCTTCGGCGCGAGGGCGCCGAAGGGGGCATTCTGATTGTTTCGTCTGAACCGGACTTGCCGTATCACCGGCCGAGCCTGTCAAAGCGCTACCTGCTCGGGCAGGCGGGACCGTCGCAGATCCTCGTGCATCCCGAGCAGTTTTACAGCGACCAGGGGATCGGATTTGCCGTTGACACACGGATCGTTTCAGTCGATCCAGTGGCCAGGTGCGCAGAGACTGAAACCGGCGACCGGCTGCATTTTGAGCAGCTTCTGCTGGCGCCCGGTGCGAAACCACGCCGGCTTGCGGTGGACGGCGCAGATCTGGCGGGTATCCACACGCTGCGATCCAGGGCGGACTGCGACGCCATCCGCAAGGGGATGGCCACCGCCCGGAGTGCCGTCATAGTGGGCGGCAGCTTCCTGGGTATGGAGGTTGCAATGTCCTTGCGCGAAGCCGGACTCGCGGTGTCAGTGGTCGAGGGCGATGGTTCCCTGCTCCGGCATCTCGAATCAGCGGCGCTATCTGATTTTTTCAGGGAGTATGCGCAGTCTGGCGGAGTGGCCATACATCTCAGCGATCCAGTCGTCGGCTTTAGCGGCAATCGCGAGGTAGAGGCAGTCGAACTGGCGTCCGGTGCCAGTCTGCCTTGCGACCTCGTGGTCACGTGTGTCGGCGTCGAGCCCGCGACGGAATTTTTGGCGGGCAGCGGCATCGCGCTGGAGGCCGGTCGCATTGTCGTCGACGAACTGCTGCGCACCAGCGCTGCCGGCATCTTTGCCGCCGGCGACGCAGTGTCTTTCTACGATCCGGTGTTTCTGAGGCGGCGGCATATCGAGCATTGGGATAACGCCATCCGGCAGGGAAGGCTGGCTGCATTGAACATGCTCGGGCGTCGTCGTCGCTATGACGAAGTGTCCTACTTTTTCTGCGAGGTAGGAGGCATCGGCTTTAATGTGCTCGGTGATACGGTGGGCGTTGACGAGCACATCGCGCGTGGCTCGCTCGAAGCGCATTCCTATACGCAGTTCTATCTGCGCGACGACGTGCCGCGTGCCGTCTTCTCGTTTGGTCGACCGCCGACCGAAATCCGCCAGGCCGAGGGATTGATCCGGTATCGCGTGAACGTGTCGGTAGAGAAGGCGGTGCTGAGCGACTCCGGATCCGGACTGGATGAGCTGGCAACGCAAAACGTGCTAATTCTTCAGGGCGGAGGCGCACTGGGGGCGTTCGAGTGTGGCGTCGTCAAGGCGCTCGACGAGCATGGCATCGTGCCGGACGTCGTGGCCGGTATCTCGATAGGCGCGCTCAACGGCGCGATCATCGCGGGAAATCCCGACAACGCGGTGGGAGCCCTCGAGGCGTTCTGGTCCGAGCTGCAGATCTGCTCGCCAGGGATGCTGCCCGAACATCTGCAGCGGGCGATGTCGGCCATGCAGGTATTGCAGTTTGGTGTCCCGCGGTTCTTCAGGCCGCGCTGGATACCTTCGCTCGACGAACCATGGACGATGCCGTGGGAATGGACGGGTTTTTACGACACCTCCCCCATGAAGCAGTTGCTGTCCGGGTATGTGGACTTCTCGAAGCTGAAATCGAGCCCGATCCGGCTCATCGTGGGAGCGGTCAATGTCCTGACCGCGGAGCTGGAGGTGTTTGACAGCTACGTGGACGACCTGACGCCGGAACATATTCTCGCAAGCGGCAGTCTTCCCCCCGGCTTTTCATGGACCTTCGTTGACGGCAAGCCGTATTGGGACGGCGGCGTAGTCAGCAACTCTCCTCTCGACCTGGTGATCGATCGTTGCGGACCCGATGGCAAGCAGGTCTACATTGTCGATCTCTTTTCCGGAGAGCGCGCCCTTCCGACGAACATGATGGAAATCATGGCGCGCCGCGATGAAATTGTTTATTCGGAGCGCGTGCGCAGCGATCTTCGCACCCGCGAGATGAAGGACGCGTACAGGAGCCTCGTCGCAAGCATCCTGAGCGAGGTAGATCCTGCGGTGCAGGACAAGATCAGGCAGCGTCCGCGCTATATCCAGCTGATGGGAGACGGTGCGCCCATGCGCGTGACGCGTTTCGTGCGCAAGGGACCAGAAGGCGAGCCATCGTCGCGGGACTACGATTTTTCGGACGTGGCGATTGAGTCGAACCTGCGCGATGGCTATCGTCTCGCTATGGATGTGTTGTCGGAACAGGAATCGCACTGGCAATCGCACACCGGTCGTCGATTGCTGTCTGATCACGATTTCAATGAAAAACCCGAAGCGGTGATGCGCTCGGTCAGGGAGAAAGCGGACCTCGATCCTGCTCGAACTGAAATGTTCTGTGACGGAGAAGAACAATGAGCGATGAGAGTGTCGATGCGCTGATGCAGTTCTACAGGATCAACGCGGGGTTGATGCAAAAAATGAGTGCGGTGCTGGACCGATCAGGAAGGCGCTGGTCCGAGGTTCAGCAGCAGAGGTTGGCCGCAGCGATTTCGGACACAGGTGCCGAACTGGAGGAACTGCTCGGGGCGACGGACGCCCCGGCATTCATGTCCATGCAGGCGCGAATTGTTCAGCGGCATTGGGAAGCGCGGCAGCAATGCATTCAGGAGGCACTGACGTCGGTTTCCCGGGATAACGGGCTGGCTGACGAGGTGGTGACTGCGATGAAGGACTGGCAGCGCAGCGTGATCGACCTCGTGGCCCATGCGGGTAGCCTTGGCCACGTCACCGTTCCGTGGATGACATATCTCGGCAGGCTCGAACGGAGTGTCAGGGAAAGCGGGGTTGATGCGGGCAAGCGTAGCTCCAGCAGCGGAACAAAGGCGTGACATCGGGTGTCCGCTGTTAGAAAGAAGTAGCGCGCAAGTCGCAGGATCGCAGCCGTTCGGGCGCGCGGGCCGTTTGCTGGCTGGCAGGAGAGGGGTGGGGTGCGTTGGGGTACGTGCGGAAGGAGAGGCGCCGCTGTTTCCCGGCGAAGCTGTGCCGGAAGTGCCGGCTCCAGCCAGTGCGAACTTTCGACGTACTGTCCAGCGGACTACCATGACACGCGCTTCAACTGGAAGACGATAGACCGAAAAAAAGCAAAAAACCCCGCTGCGACAAAGCTTTGCGGGGTTTTGCTGGACTGCGTTGTACGACTCTAAACAGCTTTATGGTGCCCAAGAGAGGACTCGAACCTCCACAGTGTTGCCACCGCCAGGACCTGAACCTGGTGCGTCTACCAATTCCGCCACCTGGGCAAGGTGTCGTTCGCTGCGCGTTGTATTGCGCAGCGAAGTCAGAAATTATAGCGTGCCTGTCTCGACTGTCAAGCGTTTCTTGAATAAAGTCCGGGCGGCGACTCCTTGCCGGCCACCGCCCCGAAGTGGTGACACCGCGAACTTGCCGCGGCGTCCCCATTCCACCGCCAGAAGATCCCCACGAGCGCGCGGCGAGCCGTGCCGCACAGGGCGCACAAGAGGGCACGCGCACGGCCCGATCTGCGTTAGCGGGGTGCGACACGGGTGTTAGAATGCCTCGCAGTATGTCCCTTCGCCGGGCGCCGCCTGGCAAGCTGTAAGAAGCACTCGAAGACCGGGGCGCCGTCCTGCATGTTTCGGGCGACGCGGCACATCCGATATCGACGCAACGAGAACAACCATCGACAAGCCCTTGAGCAAATATCCGTACCCGATTCCCAGCCGCGAAGAGATCCTCGGCGTGCTGCGGACCAGCGAAACGCCCTGCACCGCGAACGATATCGCCGAGGCGCTCGCCATCAAGCGCCAGGAGCGCGAAGGGTTCTTCAGGCGGCTCGCCGCGATGGAGCGCGACGGGCAGATCCGGCTCGATTCGCGCGGCCACTATCAGCTTGCGCATCCGTCGAGCTTCGTCGCGGGCCGCGTACAGGGCCACCGCGACGGCTATGGCTTCCTCGTGCGCGACGACGGCCAGGACGATCTGTTCCTGCCGCAGGGCGAAATGCAGAAGGTCATGCACAACGACCGCGTGCTCGCGCGCATCGTCGGCTACGACCGGCGCGGGCGTCCGGAAGGCCATATCGTCGAGGTCACCGACCGCGCCAACACGCGCGTGATCGGCCGTCTGCTCAATGAAAACGGCGCGCTCATCGTGGCGCCGGAAGACAAGCGCATCGGCCACGACATCCTGGTGACGCAGAACCCGAAGAAGGCCAAGGTCGGGCAGGTGGTGGTGGTCGAGCTCACCGATTTCCCGAGCCGCCATTCGCAGCCGCTCGGCCGCGTGGCCGAGGTGCTGGGTGATATCGACGATCCCGGCATGGAGATCGAGATCGCCGTGCGCAAGTACGGCGTGCCGCACGAGTTCAGCAAGGCCGCGCTCGACGAGGCCGCGAAGCTGCCCGACGCCGTGCGCCCCTCGGACATCCGCTACCGCGTGGATCTGCGCGACGTGCCGCTCGTGACGATCGACGGCGAAGATGCGCGCGACTTCGATGACGCGGTCTTTTGCGAGCCGATCCAGGTGGGCCGCGGCGACGGCTTCCGCCTGATCGTGGCGATCGCGGACGTGTCGCACTACGTGCTGCCCGGCAGCGGCCTCGACATCGACGCGATCGAGCGCAGCACCTCGGTGTACTTCCCGCGCCGCGTGATTCCGATGCTGCCGGAGAAGCTCTCGAACGGCCTCTGCTCGCTCAATCCGCACGTGGACCGCTGCGTGCTGGTGTGCGACATGGTCATCACCGCGCGCGGCGAGATCAAGGCGTACCAGTTCTATCCGGGCGTGATGCACTCGGCGGCGCGCCTCACCTATACCGAGGTCGCCGCGGTCCTGAAGAACACCAAGGGGCCCGAGGCCACGCGGCGCGCGGCGCTGCTGCCGCAGTTGCAGAACCTCTACGGCGTGTACAAGGCGCTCTTCGCCGCGCGCCAGAAGCGCGGTGCGATCGATTTCGACACGACCGAGACCTATATCGTCTGCAACGCGCAGGGCAAGATCGAGCAGATCGTGCCGCGTCAGCGCAACGACGCGCACAAGCTGATCGAAGAGTGCATGCTCGCGGCCAACGTGTGCGCCGCGGACTTCATGAAGCGCAACAAGCACCCGGGCCTCTATCGCGTGCATGCGGGCCCGAGCGCCGAAAAGCTCGAGAATCTGCGCACCTTCCTGCGCGGCATGGGCCTGACGCTCGGCGGCGGCGACACGCCCCACGCGAGCGACTACGCGGCGCTCATGGCGCATATCCGCGACCGGCCCGACGCGCAGATGCTGCAGACCATGCTGCTGCGCTCGATGCAGCAGGCCGTCTACAGCCCGGACAACATCGGCCACTTCGGCCTGGCGTACGAGGCCTACGCGCACTTCACGAGCCCGATCCGCCGCTATCCCGACCTGCTCACGCACCGCGCCATCTACGCGATCCTGCAGGGCAAGAAGTACCAGCCGGTCGCGCCTCATGGCGTCGAACTCAATACGGCGCTTTCGCCGCGCGCCCGCGCGCTGCAGGCCGAGGACGAGGAAAAGCGCGGCAAGCGCGCGCGCGGCGGCAATACGGCGATCTGGGAAGAGCTGGGGCTGCACTGCTCGGCCAACGAGCGCCGCGCGGACGAAGCGTCGCGCGACGTCGAGGCGTGGCTCAAGTGCTACTTCATGCGCGACAAGCTCGGCGAAGAGTATGGCGGCATGGTGAGCGGCGTGACGTCGTTCGGCATTTTCGTGCAGCTCGATTCGCTCTTCATCGAAGGTCTCGTGCACGTGACGGAACTGGGTTCCGACTACTTCCAGTACGACGAGATCAAGAACGAGCTGCGCGGCGAGCGCACCGGCATTCGCTACCGTCTCTCGGACCGCGTGCGCGTGCAGGTGAGCCGTGTCGATCTCGACGCGCGCAAGATCGATTTCCGTCTCGTGCGCGATACGCCGATCAAGCCGTCCGGCAACCGTCCGGCGGTCATGGACAAGGGTCCGGCCGAAGGCGGTGCGCGCGTGCGCGCGCTGCCGGCCGTGGAGGCGCCGCGCCGCAAGAAGGCCGCCCCCGCGCCGGGCGCGGCAGTGAAGGAAGCGCGCGCGGCGCGCGGTGCGGCGAAAACCGCGAAGAAGCGGCCCGCCTCCAAGTCGCCGGCGAAGAAGCCGGCTCCGCGCAAGAAGCGTTGAGGGCCGCAAGGCGCGGCGCGCGTTGCCCGCAGCATGCGGGGCGGCGTGCGCCGCGATGCCCGGTCCGCGCCCGCGGCCGGGGAAGTTTCAGTCGTTTGCGATGCACGCGGCAGGCTTTGCCTGCAACGCGTCGCGGACCGTTCATCAGGGGTTGTTCGAAGTCATGTCACGTCTCAAGGTTCTTTACGGATTTCATGCGGTGACCGCGCGCCTGCGGCACGACGCGTCCACGGTCGAGGATGTCTATTACGATCAGACGCGGCGCGACCGCCGCATGCAGGACTTCCTGCACGCCGCAAAGGACGCCGGCGTGCGCCTGATCGCCGCCGACGAAACGCGCCTGTGGGGGCTCGCCCACACGGAGCGCCACCAGGGTGTCGTCGCGCGCGTGCACGACCTGCCGCTCGCGCAGAACCTGGCCGAGCTGCTCGACGGCATTTCCGGTGCGCCGCTCCTGCTCGTGCTCGACGGCGTGACCGACCCGCATAACCTCGGCGCCTGCCTGCGCGTGGCCGATGCCGCAGGTGCGCATGCCGTGATCGCGCCGCGCGACCGCGCGGTGGGCCTGAATGCCACGGCCGCGAAAGTGGCGAGCGGCGCGGCCGACACGGTGCCCTATATCACCGTGACGAATCTGGCGCGCGCGCTACGCGAACTGAAGGACGCGGGCGTGTGGGTGGTCGGCACGGCCGGCGACGCCAGCGCCAACCTCTATCAAACCAAGCTCGACGGCCCGGTTGCGCTCGTGATGGGCGCCGAAGGCGAGGGCATGCGCCGCCTCACGCGCGAGACCTGCGACGAGGTCATGCACATTCCGATGGCGGGCACCGTGGAAAGCCTCAACGTTTCCGTGGCCTCCGGCGTGTGCCTCTTCGAAGCCGTGCGTCAGCGCGCCGTCGCGCGCTGAGGGACAGCCTTGGCGACGCGCCGCGAGGCTCGCATGACTCCGTTGCGCCTCGCGCCGCGCGCGGCCGCTCTCGCGTTGACGCTCGCGCTTGCCGCGTGCGCCAGCAGCACGATGGTCGATCGCGGCGCCTATGTCGCCGATACGCGCTATCACGCGCAGAGCGCCGACTCGCGCATCCGCTTTCTCGTGATGCACTACACGGAAATCGACGAAGCCGAGTCGATCAAGGTGCTCACGACCGAAGCGGTCAGCGCCCACTATCTCGTGCCCGCCGATCCGCCGCTTCAGAACGGCAAGCCCGTGGTCTGGCAACTGGTGCCGGAATCGCAGCGCGCCTGGCACGCGGGCGTGAGCGAGTGGCAGGGCACGACGGAGCTGAACGCAGCCTCGATCGGCATCGAGAACGTCAATGCGGGCCCGCGCGATACGCCGCAAGGCCGCGTCTGGGCGCCGTGGCCGCCCGCGCAGGTCGATGCGATCATCCGGCTCGCGAAGGACATCGTGACGCGCTACGGCATTCCGCCCACGCGCGTGGTGGCCCATAGCGACATCGCCCCGCAGCGCAAGACCGATCCGGGTCCGCTGTTCCCCTGGAAGCAGCTTTACGACGCGGGCGTGGGCGCATGGCCGGACGACGCGACGGTCAAGGCCGATCTGGCCGGCCGCGCGCCGGATTCGCCTGTGGACGTGCGCGGCCTGCAGATGAAGCTCGCGCGCTATGGCTACGACGTCGCGACCGATGGCGTGCTCGACGAGCGCACGCGCCGCGTCATTGCGGCCTTCCAGATGCACTTCCGTCCGCGCGACTATTCGGGCACGCCCGACGCGGAAACCGACGCGATCGCCGAGGCGCTCCTCGACAAGTACATGCCCGCCCAACCGGGCGAACCCGATATCACGCGCTGAGTTCCAGGGCCGTTCCGGCAGCGCCCGCGAGGGCCGCGCGGCCGACTCCGGTAAACTAGGCGTTTTCCCGGCTTTTTCTCTCATCAGGCTGTTTTCCCATGACTCAAGACGAACTCAAGCAACTGGTCGGCCAGGCCGCCGCCGACTATGTGAACGCGAACGTGCCCGAAGGCGCCGTGATCGGCGTCGGCACCGGCTCGACCGCGAACTGCTTCATCGACGCGCTCGCCGCCAGCAAGAGCCGTTACCGCGGCGCCGTGTCGAGCTCCGTGGCGACCACGGCGCGCCTGCAGTCGCATGGCTTCCGCATTTTCGACCTCAACGACATCGAATCGCTGCCCGTGTACGTGGACGGCGCCGACGAGATCGACGCGCAGGGCGCGATGATCAAGGGCGGCGGCGGGGCGCTCACGCGCGAGAAGATCGTGGCCTCGGTGTCCGACGTGTTCGTCTGCATTGCCGATGCGAGCAAGCGCGTCGACGTGCTCGGCCAGTTTCCGCTGCCCATCGAAGTCGTGCCGATGGCGCGCACGGCAATCGGCCGGCGCGTGAGCGCGCTGGGCGGCGTTCCTGTTCTGCGCGTGCAGAAGGACGGCTCGCCCTACATCACCGACAACGGCAACGAGATCCTCGACGTGAAGGGCCTGCGTATCAACGAGCCGCGCGCGTTCGAGGCGCTGGTCAACGCATGGCCCGGTGTCGTGACCGTGGGCCTCTTCGCGGAGCGCGGCGCCGACCTGTGCCTGCTGGGCGCCGCAACGGGCGTCGAGCGCATCGACTATCCGCAACGCTGATATCCTTCCGCTCCCGCTCGATGCGGCCCGCGCGCATGCCTTGCCGGCATGAAGGTGCGCGGCGCCGCCCGCTTCGGGCAGGCGTGCAACGCGTTCTGCCCGATCCCTCTTCCGCCTCCCGGGGCTACGTTGAAGACCGCACACAACAGGTGGGGTTGCCGTAGCATTGCGCAGATCATCTGAGCTATAACTTCATTGTCCGGCGACGCAAAGCCAACAGGCCAGACAGAGCGGACAGACAGCGGTGCCTCGCGCTTGTGCGCGATTAACCGGCCAGCGAACCTGAGGGGAGGTTCGAGGCGAGCCGGGCGAAGGGAGGAGATAACAATGAAACAGGATGGCTTCAGCGAGAATGCGCCCGACAAGAATACGTCGCAGTGCGTAGCAATACGCAAGGCAACGGTCGGCGCTCTTCAGGGTCCGGTTTTCGAACTCTGTCTTGGGGGACGCTCCGCATTGAACGATGCGGAGCGTGCCGTCACGCTTGCCGTCATGCTATTGCGCCGGAAAACAGGGGCTTTTGCGCGAAGCCGCAGGGCAAGCCGGCTGGCAGCCGGACGCACGCGTTCGCGCGCGGGAATCGTCCCGCGCGCAACCTTCAGCGCTGTTTCATCCCGCCTGGGCTCACTCTACCGTTTCCGCCTGGCGCAGGCGCGGCAGCAGCCGGTCGAACTCGCGCCGCACGAGGCCGTAGCATTCGCAGGCGCGGGCTTCGAGGCCCTCGCGGTCCAGCACGCGGATATGGCCGCGGCTGTGATGGATCAACCCTTCGTCGTGCAGCTTGCCCGCGGCTTCCGTGATGCCTTCGCGACGCACGCCGAGCATGTCGGCGATGAGCTGCTGCGTGACCGTGAGGTCGTTCGACGCCACGCGGTCCACTTCGATCAGGAGCCAGCGGCACAACTGCTTGTTGAGCGAGTGATGGCGGTTGCACGCGGCCGTCTGCGCCACCTGGGTGAGCAGGGCGTGCATGTAGAGCAGCATGAGCCGGCGCAGGAAATCCGAGCGGGCAAACTGCTGCTTGAGGCTTTGCGCGCTCATGCGATAGGCGAAGCCCGCGCACTGCACCTGGACGCGGTTGGGCATGGTCTCCCCGCCCGTGAGGACCGGCACGCCCGTCATGCCTTCGCGGCCCACGGCGGCAATTTCGACCGAGCTGCCGTCTTCCATCGTCGAGAGCATCGAGATGATGGCGGTGGTCGGAAAGTACACGTGATGAATGCGCTGGCCGGAATCGCAGAGCAGTTGTTCGGTGCGCAGATGGACGAGCTCGAGATGCGGTGCAAGCGCCTGCCATTCGTGCGACGGCAGCGCACCCAGCAAATGGTTGCCGTGCAGATCGGATTGAAGGGTCAACATGATTGGTCCTCGTGCGAGACCGCCAACGCAGCCTCGTTGTTCTTTCATTCCAGCAAGCGAATCCGTAGTTATGTGCCGCTTCCCGTTCGGCTATCCGTTCGTCTTGCCAGCCCCATAGTCCCGTGCGCGTTCGCCGTTTCGTTTCGGTCCAGGCGTTTTCGCTAGTGTGGCGTGATCTCTTTAGCAGGGTGTGTGCCAGCCTGGCCCAAAACTCTGTCAGGCGTATCGTTGCGGGCCGTATCGGGG
>NZ_BAYB01000020.1 GCF_000685035.1 Paraburkholderia ferrariae NBRC 106233 | reverse complement strand
TATCGCCGACAACACGGCCAACATCCTCTCGATCGAGCTGCTTGCGGCAGCCCAGGGCGTGGACCTGCGCGCGCCGCACCACACGAGCCCGTCGCTCGCGCGCGTGATGGAGACGGTGCGCAGCGAGGTGCCGCACTACGATCTCGACCGCTACTTCGCGCCGGACATCGCCGCGGTGACGCGTCTCGTGCAAAACGGCACGATTGCGGCCCACAGCCCGTTCGCGTTCGAATCCGAAGCGCCCGCGCAGTGACGATGCCACCGGTCGGGCCCGCGCGATGAACGCACCGGCGTATCAGGGCATCAAGGACTTCATCCTCGCACGCATCGATTCGGGCGAATGGGGGGAGGGCGACCAGGTGCCTTCGGAGAACGAGCTTGCGCGCGATTTCAAGGTCGCGCGCATGACCGTGAACCGCGCGCTGCGCGAACTGACCGCGGAGCAGGTGCTCACGCGCGTGCAGGGCGCGGGCACGTTCGTCGCGCGTCCGAAATACGAATCGACGCTGGTGGCGATCCGCAGTATCTCCGACGAAATCGTCGCGCGCGGCCACCGCTATCGCGCCGAGGTGCTGGAGATCGGCGCGATGCCGGTTGACGAGGCGCTCGGCATCGAGATCGGCGTGGCCACGCGCGAGAACGTGTTCCACTCGCGCGTGCTGCACCTCGAAAACGACACGCCCGTGCAACTGGAAGAGCGCTGGGTCAATCCGGCGGTCGCGCCGGAATACGCGCTGCAGGACTTTACGCACATCACGCCGAACCAGTATCTCGTGCGCGTGGCGCCGCTGCAGCGCGTGGAGTATCGCATCGAGGCGCTCGCGCCCGAGGGCGACACCCGCGTGCGGCTCGCGATGGGCGATGCCGAGCCGTGCCTCGTGCTGCACCGTCGCACGTGGTCGCGCGGCCTCGTGGCTTCGGTGGCCAATCTCTGGCATCCGGGCAGCCGGTATCGGTTCACGGGGCATTTTTAGCGGACCGCCGGCCCGGGCCTTTACCTCTGCGATGTCCGCGGGATCTCCCTTCGCGCGGGCATCCGTTTCCTCTCGTTCCCCCTTTTTCGTCCGCATTCGTCCGCATTCGTCCGAATTCGACCGCCATCCGGCGTTCCGCAGCGCGGCACGCGGGTTGCGCACAGCCGTCCTGAGCAGCTACCCTTCAGTCACCGGCCCGGCAGGCTGGCGCATGGCGGCACGGCGCGCGCGGCGCCGCAGCGATGCCCACCCTGCGTACGAATCAGGGAGGTTCCGAGATGGAAGACACCGGCGCAACGCTCATGCCCATCTGGCGTGCGAATCTCGCGCTGCTGACCCGCGAAGTGGGCGCAGTCACCCGGCTTGCGCGCATGATGACGTTTTCCGCGAGCTACATGAAGCTGATCCTCTCCGGTCAGCGGGATTTCAGCGGCGAATTCGTGCGCGGGGTCGAATCCGTCACGGGTCTGCCCGAGGGCTGGATGGACGAACCCCACGCCGCGCGCGAGGTGCCCGACACCGCGCGCGAAGCCATCGACAACGAGAAGCCGCACGGCCGCTTTCGCGGCACCGCCCACCCGGTGCGCAAGCCGCCGGTGCTGCGCGTCGAGCCGATCTTCGGGCAGAGCCCGGCGCCGAAGCGCGACGAACGCGCGGCGGGGGCGCCGGCGCCGGCCCATGCGCGCATGGCGGGCATGCGCAAGATCCGCGATCTGGCGGTGCAGGACGTGCGCCGGCTGGAGCGCTACCTCGCCGTGCCGCCGGTGGAAGCGGCGGCGTTGCGCGCGCGCATCGAGGACGTGATTGCGGCGGCCGAACCCGACGAGCGCGTGCGCGCCGATCTGGCCGGCCGGCTCGAACAGATCGAAAAGCATCGCGAACTGCTGCTGCGCCACGTCGCCAGGCTCCACGCGCTGCTGGCGCGCCTCGGAGACGACTGACGCTTCCACGGCCTACACGCGCAGTTCGCTGAGAATCTGCTCGGCGAGAAAGTCGCAAGGCGGCCGGTTCGAGCGGGCGCTGCGCGCGAGCACCACTTCGAGTTCGGGCAGCTTCGGCAAGCCTTGCGCGCGGCCGAGCGTCGTGAACGCTTCGGGCACCGCGCAGCGCGCGAGCGGCGCGATGGCGAGACCCGCGGCCACCATGCTGCACAGGCCCATCAGGCTCGGGCTTTCATAGGAAGTGCGATAGGCGATCTTCGCGCGTTCGAGCGCGTGGATCGCATTCGCGCGCGCCACGCTGCCCGCGCCGAACAGCGCGATGGGCAGCGGCCGCTCGCGCCAGATTTCGCGGCCGCTCGCCGCCGTGGCCGAGGCGGCCGGCGCCGCCCACACCATCGGTTCGAGGCGGACGAATTCGCCCGGGAGCCCGCGCATGCGCGTGACGCATGCCAGGTCGATCTTGTTGTCCTTCAGGAGCGGCGCGAGCGCGCTGCTCGGCAGCCCGATCACCTGAATCTCGACCTTCGGCCAGCTCGCCGAAAACTTGCGCAGCACGGGCGGCAGCAGCGACGAAGCGTAGTCGTCCGGCACGCCGATCGACACGCGGCCCTTGACCTCCGGATGCGCGAGCGAGGCCCAGGCTTCGTCGCGCAGCGCGAGCATGCGACGTGCGTAGGCAATGAGCGTGTGGCCGTCCTGGGTGGGTGTGACGTTGCGCGGTCCGCGGATGAAGAGCGGTTTGCCGAGCGACGCTTCGAGCGCGCGGATCTGCATGCTCAATGCCGCCTGCGAGCGATGCACGAGCGCGGCGCCGCGCACGAAGCTGCCGGCGTCGGCGACGGCGACCACCATCGCGAGCACATCGAGGTCGAGGGTCTTCATCGGTATAAGAAAAGCTGATCGAAAACTTCAATATAACTCGTTTGCCTGAAGGTGCGCCGAACCGCATACTGGGTTCGTTCCGCTACGTTTCACCTTGTTTCGCACCGTTCCGTCCAATCCCGCACCGCGTTGCGCGCTCAACCATCATGCAGATGACCTTACCCGATCCTTTGACCTACGAACGATTTCAGGCGCTCCAGCTCGAGCTCGACATGTCCCGCGGCAAGCCCGCGCCCGAGCAGCTCGATCTCGCCATGGCGCTGATCGACACGGCGCCCGAGGCCGGCTATCTGGCGCGCGACGGTTTCGACTGCCGCAACTACGGGCTGCCTTCGGGGCTGCCCGAAGCGCGCGAACTGGGTGCGCAACTGCTCGGCGTGCCCGCGGCGCAGGTGATCGCGGCGGGCAACTCGAGCCTCGCGTTGATGCACGACGCGCTGGTGTTCGCGCTGCTGCACGGCGTGCCGGCTGGCGAGGGCAGCAGCGCGCCGTGGCGCGCGCAGGGCGAGATCGCTTTCCTGTGCCCGGTGCCGGGCTACGACCGGCACTTCGCGATCTGCGAGGCGCTGGGCGTGCGCATGATCCCCGTGCCGATGCGCGAGGACGGCCCCGACATGGACGCCGTGGAGGCGCTCGTGCGCGACGATCCTTCGGTCAAGGGCATCTGGTGCGTACCGCTCTACAGCAACCCGACGGGCGCCATCTACTCGGACGACGTCGTGCGCCGGCTGGCGGCGATGCCGGCGGCGGCGCCCGACTTCCGCCTCTTCTGGGACGACGCGTACCGCTTCCATCACCTGGGCGAAGCGCGCCTCGCGACGCTCGACATCGTCGAGGCGTGTGCCGCCGCCGGCCACGCCGAGCGCGTGCTGATGTTCGCCTCGCTGTCGAAGGTGACGTTCGCGGGCGGTGCGCTGGCCTGGTTCGCCGCGTCGCCGCGCAACGTGGCGTGGTGGCAGCGGCACACGGCGGTGCGCACCATCGGCCCCGACAAGCTGAGCCAGTTGCGCCAGGTGCGCCTCGTGCGCGACAGGCAAACGCTGGCCGCGCTCATGGAGCGGCACCGTGCGCTGCTCAAGCCCAGGTTCGACGCCGTGGACGAAGTGTTCCGGGCACGGCTCGCGCACGTGCCGCAGGTGCGCTGGAACGTGCCGCAGGGCGGTTATTTCATCAGCCTGTACGCGCCGCCGGGTTGTGCGAAGCGAACCGTCGAACTGGCCCGCGAGGCCGGGCTGATCCTCACGCCGGCCGGAGCGGCGTTCCCCTACGGCAAGGACCCCGAGGACAGCCATCTGCGCATTGCGCCGTCGTTTCCGGCGCTTGCCGAGGTGCGGCTCGCCGCCGAGGGCATCGCGCTCGCGCTGCTGCGCGCCGTCGAGGAGCGGCAGAAGGTGGCGTAAGGCGGCGTAGGGCGGCAACGATGCGGTGACCACGACCCGCGCGGCGATGTGATAAAACGGCAGCCATAGCCACCGTCGCGTGAGGTCGCCTTGCACCGGATAGCCGCACATCAGTCGCGCGCGAGCACGAAAGGCGGGCGTCGCTGCCTCGTCGCGCTCTGTCTGCTGCTTGCGGGGTGGGGCGCCCAGGCCCGGGCGCCTGGCGGAACCGCCAACGCCCCGGCCGAAGCCGCCGCCGACCTCGCACCCGCCACGCTCGAAAGCGACGTCCACCTTTTCATCGTGCAGAAAGACGGCTCGGTGGTGGAGCACGACGATTCGACGATGCGGGCGAACACCACGGCCGGCGTGGATCAGGTGGCCGAGCGCTACGTCTGGTTCAATAAGGATATCGAAACAATCACCGAGCTTTCCGCGGAGACCGTCGACCCGGACGGCTCGGTCCACAAGGTCGGCCCCGAGGGCATTCGCGACGTGCAGGAGCCGCGCTCGGCCGGCGCGCCCACTTTCGAGGACGGCGTGCTGCGCACGGTGATTTTTCCTGGCGTGCAGCCGGGCTCGCGCGTGCATCTGATTTTCGGCAAGCGCCGCACGCGGCCGCTGCAGGCGGGCACGTTCTCCTACTTCGTCGAGCCGACGGGCGAGCCTGTGGCGTACCAGCGGCTCGTGTTCGATCTGCCCGCCGATATGCCGTTGCACGCCGACGCACGCGGCTACGTGGCGCTGCCGCCCGTGAGCGCGAACGGACGCACCCGCTATGCGTTCGAATACCGGCACGGACCTTATGCGCCGCTCGAACCGGGCGCGGTGGCCTACGTGAACTGGGGCGACCGGCTGATGGTCTCGACGGTGCCCGACTTCGCCGCCTTTGCCGCGCGCTACCGGGCGGCGGCCGTGGACCCGAGCGTCTCCGACCCGTCCATCGTGGCCCTGGCGCAGGCGCTGACGAGCGGGGCGAGCGATCCGCGCGAGCAGGCCCAGCGCATCTACGACTGGATGCGCTTCAACATTCGCTACGTGGCGCTCTTTCTGGGCGAAACCGAGGCGGTGCCGCACCGCGCCGTGGACATCCTGCGCAACCGCTACGGCGACTGCAAGGACCATGTCGCGCTCTTCACGGCGCTGCTGGCGGCGGTCGGCATCCGCGCCGAAACGGCGATGGTGAATCTCGGCCCCGTCTATACGCTGCCCGACGTGCCGGGCTACGGCGAGAGCGCGATCAATCACGTGATTACGTGGCTGCCCGACCTCGGCCTTTTCGCCGATACGTCCTCGGGCGGCATCGCGTTCGGCTATCTGCCCGCGGCGGTGATGGACCGTCCCGCGCTGCTCGTGAACGAAGGCGTGCTCATGCGCACGCCGCCCACCCAGCTGCACGCGCGCAGCGCGAGGCTGGCGATCCAGGTGGACCGCAACGGCGACGCCGCCTACAGCTACTACGTGGAAGACGCGGGCGCGAGCGCCGAACCGGAGCGCAACACGTTCCGCCGGGCCGCGAGCGAAACGCGTCAGCAGGTGGCCCTGCAGCGTCTTCGGCAGACGGGGCTCACCGGCACGGCGCACATCTCGACCGGCCCGCTCGACGCCACCTCGGGGCCGTTCTCGACCCGCACCGGCGGGGTGATCGATCATCTCGTCTGGACGAGCGGCACGACGGCGCTGCCCGCGCTATCGAGCCTCTCCGGCGGTATCGCCACGCAGGTGGACTACTGGCTGGCCCAGCCGCGCCGCACGCAGCCCTGGGCCTGTGTGGGCGGCGATTTCGAGGAGACCGCGCAGATCGCATTGCCCCCTGGCATACGCATCAGCGAAATCCCGGGCGACGTGCCGGGCGACGTGAGCGTGCAGAGCGGCGCGCTCGCCTACACGGCGCGCTACGTGGTGGACCCGGCCTCGCGCACGGTGCAGATCGAGCGCCGCTTGTCGGCGCATTTCGGCCATCAGATGTGCTCGCCCGACGCGTTCGCGCAGATGCGCGACACGCTCGTGCGCATCGAGCGCGACACGCACGCGCAGATTGTCGTGCGGGCGCGGGCCGGCGCGGCGCGCGGCTAGTCGCCCTGTTAGCCGCCCTGGGTCGTAATGGGCACCCAGGCGCCTTTCCTGACCTGGTAGAGCGTCGATGCGCCGTTCTTCAGCGTGCCGTCGTGCTCGAACGCGACATGCCCGGTCACGCCTTCGAAGCTCAGCATCTTCAGCGCGCTGCGGTAGATGTCGGGCTGCGACGATTTCGCCACCACCATCGCATGGATCGCCGCCCAGGCCGCGTCGTAGCCGAAGGGCGCGTAGGCGAGCACGTCGGCGCCGTAGCGGCTGCGGTACTTCTGCGCAAAACGCGGGCCGTCCGGCAACTGGGCGAGGGGCCTTCCGTACTCCCAGGCCATCGCGCCTTCGGCGGCGGGGCCGGCGAACTGGATGAAATCCGAGTTGACCACGCCCCCGCCGCCCACGAACTGTGGGGTCATGCCGAGCGTCTTCATCTCCTTCACGATCGTGGCCGCCTGGTGGGCGAGGCCGCCGAAGTAGACGAGGTCCGCGCGGGCTTCGCGGATTTTCGTGAGCTGCGTTGCGAAGGTGTCGGTGTTGCTGGTGGCGAACTCGCGCGCGATCACGTTGCCGCCGTGCGCACGCACGGTGCGCTCGAACACGTCGGCTTCGCCCTGGCCAAAGGCGCTGCGGTCGTCGACGATGGCGATGCGCTTCGCCTTCACGACATCGACGGCCCAGGCCCCCGCAATGCCGGCGTTCTGGGCGTCGTTCGAGATCACCATGAACACGTTGGCGAAGCCCTGCGCGGTGAGTGCGGGATTGGTGGCGGCGGGGTCGATCATGGGGATGCCCGCCGTTTCGTAGATGCGCGATGCGGGAATCGCCGTGCCCGAGTTGAAGTGGCCGACCACGGCCGACACGCCCTCGTTCGCGAACTGCGCGGCGGCCTGCACGCCGAGGCGCGGGTCGCCCTGGTCGTCGATGGGCACGAGTTCGAAGTGCGCGGTCTGCTCGCCGATCTTGAGGTTTTGCGCGTTCGCTTCGTCGAGGGCGAGTTGCACGCCGTTCTGCAGATCGCGGCCGTAGTTCGCGTTGTCGCCCGTGAGCGGCGCGACGAAGCCGATGCGCACGGTGAGCGGCGCGGCGGCCGCCGGCGGGCTGGCCGGGGCGTTCTGTGCGGCGCCCGCGGCAGCCGGCGCCATACCGGCGGCCGCCGCCACGACGAGGGCGGCGGCAAGTCTCAGCGGGTCCAGCAGTCTCATCGTGGCTCCTTGCGCCGCTCAAGGCGCGGTGTACGGCTCGGGCAGGGCAAACGCCGCGCGCTGCGCGCTCGTTCGAGGCAGGGGACGGCGGCGGTGGAACGGGTACGGCGCAGGTACGGCAGCATTACGGCAGCATTGCGGCATACGGCAGGCAGGCGGGACGGCAGCCAGGTTTGCACCGAACTGCGCCGCAAGACTGTGCGGCAGAACACGGCAGCAAGACAGAAACCGCGGCGCCACGCTGGCGCGTGTACAAACCTCAATGGCCGCCCTGCATCTCCATCAGCAGGGTGCGCAGCCGTTCGAGCGGCGCTTTCGTGTCTTCGTCGGCCCATTCTTCGAGATCGTCGAGCGCGCGGTTGCAGCCGTCGAGCACCACGTCGAGATCGACGGCCACGCCGTTGGCGAGCGCGAAGCGCAGCGTCTCGCCGAAGCGTTCGCAATCGTCTGCGCGATATCGCTGCGCGCGCGGTCTTCTTCGTCCACGAAGTCGATAATGCCGCGGGCCACTTCGGGCGCGTGGTACAGCGCGATGTCGAGCCATTGTGCGGCATCGAAGTCGCTCTCGTGACTCTGCGCCTCGAAGTATTCGATCGCTTCCTGCTCATGGGTTTCGCCTGCGTCGACGGCAACGCAAAGCTGCTCGAAATACTCTTCCTGTTCGCTGCGGATCGGGTGGGACATCGGCCATTCTCTTCAATCGGGGTGCGCGACATGCGCGGGCCGCATTATAGGCCGCGCGCATGTCGTTGCCGATTCGCGCACTGGCGGCAGGCCTCTAATTTACCGCTCGACAGCGAGGCAGGGCAGACCCTTGCGGCCACCGCCCGGCCCTCGAATGCTCATGCCGTGTCGGCGGCCCAGGCGTCGAACCATTCGCGCGGCCGGGCAATCTGGTCCTGCGCGGCGACGATCTCCAGCTCGTAGCGGTTGGCGTCCCATGTCGTCTTGACCACGGCGTTGACAGCCGCGAGCGTGTGCTCGAAGGCGCGGCGCAGCGGGTCGCCCAGCATCAGGCGCGCGACGAACACGGCGCTCGTCACGTCGCCCACGCCCACCGGCTGGCGCGCGAAGGGGTAGAGCGGCCGCTGCCCGACCCATGCTTCATGCGCGGTCACGAGCAGCATGTTGAAGCGGTCGGCGGGGCTGTTGCGGTCGAGCAGATGCTTCACGAGGATCATCTTCGGACCGCGCCGCAGCACTTCGCGGCATGCGGCCACGGCCTCGTCCACGGTCTCGAGCTCGCGCCCGACGAGCCGTTGCAGCTCGCCGTGGTTGGGCATCAGCGCATCGGCCACCTCGGGCATGTTCTTGACGAGAAATTCCTGGATGCCCGGCTCGACGCGGCAGCCGCCGGTGGTGCCCATCACCGGGTCGCAGAAGTAGCGCGCATGCGGATTGGCGGCCTTCACGGCGCGCACGATGTCGATCACGGCCTGCGCCTGGTCGGGCGCGCCCAGGTAGCCCGAGAGCACGGCGTCGCAGCGCGGCAGCACGCCGATGGCCCCGATGCCTTCCAGGAGCTCGACCATCTGTTCGGCGTCGATGGCGCTGCCGGTCCAGTGGCCGTACTGGGTGTGGTTCGAGAACTGCACCGTGTTGAGCGGCCAGACGTTCACGCCGAGCCGGCACATCGGGAAGACCGCGGCGCTGTTGCCCGCATGGCCGAACACGACGTGGGACTGAATGCTCAGGACGTTTTTCATGGGTGGATCCGGTTCGTTCTCGCTGAGGGTGACGGCACCCCGCGCCTGGGGCCTGGCCCGGGTCCATGCGCTGGAAGCGCCGCGCCGTGCGGGGGTGCAGCAACGATAACCGAATTCGGTACACGCGGTCGATGTCCGCGGGCGCCGGTGTTGCGCGAAATGGCCAGGCAGAGCGAACCGCGGGGCGGCCCGGTCAGTCGAGTGTCAGTCGAGTTCGCGATACAGCGCCATGTAGCGCTGCGCCGAAGCCGACCAGCCGAAGTCCTGCCCCATCGCATGCCGGCGGGTGTCGCGCCAGTCGCGGCTGCGCGCGTACAGGGCGAAGGCGCGGCGAATGGCGGCCGTGAGCGCGTCGGGCTCGAAGCGCTCGAACACGAAGCCGGTGGCGACGCCATCGGCGAGATTTTCGAGCGATGCATCCACCACCGTGTCGGCGAGTCCGCCCACCCGGTGCACGAGCGGCAGCGCGCCGTAGGCGAGCGCATAGAGCTGGGTGAGCCCGCAGGGTTCGAAACGCGAGGGCACGGCGATCACGTCCGCGCCGGCGACGATCGCGTGCGCAAGCGATTCGTCGAAGCCGAGCTCGACGGCGACGGCGTCCGGGTGCTGCCGGGCCGCGCGCGCAAAGCCTTGTTCGAGGCTCGGGTCGCCGGTGCCGAGCACCGCCACCTGGCCGCCGCGCGCGACGATCTCGGGCAGGGCGGCGAGGAAGAGGTCGAGGCCCTTTTGCTCGGTCAGGCGGCTCACCACGCCGAAGAGGGGCGCGTCGTGTTTGGGCGCGAGCCCGAGGCGCGCCTGCAGCACGGCCTTGCAGCGCAGCTTGCCGCTCATGCGCGTGGCCGAGTAGCGCGTGGCGATGGTTTCGTCGGTGGCGGGGTTCCACACCGAGTAGTCCACGCCGTTGAGGATGCCGACGAGGTCGTGCGCGCGGCCGCGCAGAAGCGCCTCGAGGCCCCCGCCCTGGGCCACCGTCTGGATCTCGCGCGCATAGGTGGGGCTGACCGTCGTGATCTTGTCGGCAAAGTAGAGCCCCGCCTTGAGGAACGAGAGCTGGCCGTAGAACTCGACGCCGTGCATGTCGAAGTAATCCGCGGGGAGGCCGAGGCTTGCGAACTGCTGCGCGGGGAAGACGCCCTGGTAGGCGAGGTTGTGGATCGTGAACACCGAGCGCGCCGGGGCCGCCGCGGGCCCGAGGCCGCGCTCGTGGGCGGCCGCGCGCAGGTAGGCGGGCGCGAGGCCCGCGTGCCAGTCGTGGGCCTGCACGATGCGCGGCGCCCAGCCGGGATCGATGTGCCGGGCAAGCTGCGCTGCCGCCCAGCCGAGCAGGGCGAAGCGCTGGGCGTTGTCGCCGTACGGAACATGCTCGGCGTCCAGATAGGGGTTGCCGGGCCGCGCGTAGAACGCGTCGGCGCGGATCATGTAGACGGGCAGGCCGTTCTCGGGCAGGCGTCCCAGTTCGAGCGTCGCCTCGGGCGCGCCGAACGTGCGCGCGAGCCGCGCGACGGGCCGCAGGTCGGCCAGCCCCGCCGCCACCGGTGCGAAGCCGGGCAGCAGGAGGCGGGCGTCGGCGCCCTGGTCGATCAGGGCCGCGGGCAGGGCGGCGGTCACGTCGGCGAGACCGCCGGTCTTCAGGAGCGGGTAGAGTTCGCTGGCTACGTGCAGGACGCGGATCGTCATCGGGTGAGTTTCCTCTCGGTGCAAGGCGTTGGCTGGCCGGTGCGGCTGGCTTCGGCCGGCGGCGCCGGGCGTCGCGGGGTGTTGCAGGGTCTTGCCGGGTTCTGCCGGGTTCAGCCAGGTCTTGCGGGAGGTTGCGAGTGTTCCAGGGCGGCGAGGCCGGGCGTCACAGCGCGACGACGAGCGCCGCCTCCACCGCCACGGCAATGGCCACCGCCGCCGTCAAGGCAACCGTCACGGCGATCACGATGGCCACCAGCTTCGCGGCGCTCAGCATGCTGTCTTCGCCAGCGCCTCGCGCGTGACGAGCACGATCCCGTTCCCGGTGCGGTAGAAGCGTTCGGCGTCGCGCACCGGGTCCTCGCCGATCACGGTGCCGTCGGGGATCTCGCAGCCGCGGTCCACCACCACCTTGCGCAGCCGGCAACTCGCCCCCACCGTCACCTGCGGCAACAAGACTGCCTCGGCAATGTTGCAGAACGACTTCACGACCACATTCGAGGAAAGCACCGAGCGCGAAAGCTGCGAACCCGAGATGACGCTGCCGCCGCACACGATCAGGTTCGTGCCCGATCCCTGCAGGCCGTTCAGGTCGCGCACGAACTTGGCGGGCGGCAACTGCTCCTGGTAGGTCCAGATCGGCCAGTGGCGGTCGTAAAGGTCCAGCGCGGGAATCGTGGAGGCGAGGTCGAGGTTCGCGGCCCAATAGGCGTCGATGGTGCCGACGTCGCGCCAGTACGGCTGCGCACTCGGGTCCGAGGTGACGCACGAGAGGCTGAATGGATGCGCGATGGCCAGCCCCTCGGTCACCACGCGCGGGATGATGTCCTTGCCGAAGTCGTGATCGGTGGCCGACATCGAGATGTTCTCTTCGAGCAGCTTGACGAGGTATTCCGTGTCGAACACGTAAATGCCCATGCTCGCGAGCGCGATGTCGGGATGTCCCGGTAAGGCGGGCGGGTCGTCGGGTTTTTCCACGAAGCCGGTCACGCGGCGCGACTCGTCCACGGCCATCACGCCGAATTCGCGGGCATCGAGCCGCGGCACCTCGATGCAGCCGACCGTACACTCGGCGCCGCTGGCCGCGTGGTCGGCCACCATGCGCGTGTAGTCCATCTTGTAGATGTGGTCGCCGGCCAGCACCACCACGTACTTCGGCGCGATCGAGCGGATGATGTCGAGGTTCTGGTAGACGGCGTCGGCGGTGCCGCGGTACCAGTGCGCGCCTTCCACGCGCTGCTGCGCGGGCCAGAGATCGACGAACTCGCTGAATTCGCCGCGCAGGAAGCCCCAGCCGCGCTGCAGGTGGCGCAGCAGCGAATGCGCCTTGTACTGCGTCACGACGGCGATGCGGCGGATGCCCGAATTGAGGCAGTTCGAGAGGGCGAAGTCGATGATGCGGTACTTGCCGCCGAAGTGCACGGCCGGTTTCACGCGCTTGTTCGTGAGCGGCCCGAGGCGGGTGCCGCGTCCGCCCGCGAGCACGATGGCGAGCGTGGTGCGTTGCAGATCGTTGAGGCTTGCCGGGGTTTCCATGAGCGTCTCCTTTCGACACAGCTTCTTCTTTGTTTCGCCCCCCGGATGAGCCGGCCCGGCACATTCGTGTTGTTGTTCGTGCAACGCAGCGCCGCCGGTGTCTGTCGATCGCCTGCATAGACTGTTCTAGCACCGAATCGTCCACAGTGCGAATTGTGAGGGAGCAGGCGGCGGTGACGGCGGTGTGCGGCCGGCCGGTGCAGGCGGGCGGCGCGTGCCGCGCACGGCGGCTAGAATCGCTGGCGGTGCCGCTGCCGGCCGCAACCCGGAATGCGGCGCGCCGTGGGCCGAATTCCCCATCCGCCATGCCTGACCGACCGCTTTTCCCGCTCATGACCCTGACCCGCAAGTTTTCCGCTCTCGCCGCCGCCTGCTGTGCCGCCGCGCTTTGCCACGCGGCCCGCGCCGACGAGGGGCCCGCCTATGGTCCCGAACTGCAGGGCTTCGGCTATCCGTACACGGTGCGCGATTTCGCCTTCGCCTCCCAGGGGCAGTCGCTCCATATGGCCTACATGGACGTGCAGCCCGCGAAGCCCAATGGCCGCACGGTCGTGCTGCTGCACGGCAAGAACTTCTGCGCGGCGACGTGGGACGCCACGATCGGCGAGCTGGCCGCCGCGGGCTACCGCGTGATCGCGCCCGACCAGATCGGCTTTTGCAAGTCGAGCAAGCCGGCCGCGTATCAGTTCAGCTTCCAGCAGCTCGCGCGCAATACGCATGCGCTGCTCGCCTCGCTCGGCATCGGGCGGGCGACGCTGATCGGCCATTCCACGGGCGGCATGCTGGCGGTGCGCTATGCGCTCATGTATCCGCAGGCGACGGAGCAGCTCGTGCTCGTGAACCCCATCGGGCTCGAGGACTGGAAGGCGAAGGGCGTGCCGTCGATCTCCGTGGACGACTGGTACGCGCGCGAACTGAAAACGACGGCCGGGAGCATCCGTCGCTACGAACAGGCGACCTACTACGCGGGTCAGTGGCGCCCGGCGTTCGAGCCGTGGGTGCAGATGCTGGCGGGCATGTACCGCGGGCCGGGCAAGGCGCAGGTGGCGTGGGATTCCGCGCTGCTCTACGACATGATTTATACGCAGCCGGTGGTGTACGAGTTCGGCCAGTTGCAGATGCCCACGCTGCTGCTGATCGGCGACAAGGACACCACGGCCATCGGCAAGGATCTCGCGCCGCCCGAGGTGCGAGCGAGGCTCGGCCACTATCCTGAACTTGCGCGGGCAGCGCAGCAGGCGATCCCGCACGCCACCCTCGTCGAGTTTCCCGACCTGGGCCACGCGCCGCAGATGCAGGACCCGCCGGCGTTTCACGCGGCGCTGCTCAAGGGGCTGGCGGCGTTGCCCGCGCAGCCCTGACGGTGGCGTGAGCGGTAGCGGCGGCGCTCAGTGCGCCGCTTAGTGCGCCACTCAGTGCGCCGCCGTCAACGCCTCCCTCGCTTCGGCCGTCATTTCGAACGACTTCAGGCGCGCGGCGTGATCGTGGATCTGCGCCGTGACGATCAGCTCGTCGGCGCCCGTCTGCTCGATCACCGAGGCGAGGCCCGCCCGCACGGTCTCGCGCGAGCCCACCACCGAACACCCGAGCGAATGCGCGACACCCGCAAGCTCGAACTCGTTGGCGTCGAGCGCCGTCATGGGCGCAGGCAGTGGCCCCGACGTGCCGCGCCGCAGGTTGAGGAACTGCTGCTGGAGCGAGGTGAAGAGCCAGCGGGCTTCGTCGTCGGTCCCGGCGGCGAAGACGTTCACGCCCACGATCGCGTGCGGTTTCGCGAGCGTTGCCGAGGGACGGAACTGCGAACGGTAGAGCCTGAGCGCCGTGAGCAGTTGATCGGGCGCGAAATGCGAGGCGAACGCGAACGGCAGGCCCATGGCCGCCGCCATCTGCGCGCCGAAAAGGCTCGAACCGAGGATGTAGAGCGGCACGTTCAGGCCGGCCCCGGGCACCGCGCGCACGCGCTGGCCCTCGGCCGGTGCGGCGAAATAGCGCTGGAGTTCGGCGACGTCGTCGGGGAACGCGTCGGCGCTCGACTGCAGGTCGCGCCGCAGCGCGCGCGCCGTCGTCTGGTCGGTGCCGGGCGCGCGGCCGAGCCCCAGGTCGATCCGCCCCGGATAGAGCGATTCGAGCGTGCCGAACTGCTCGGCGATCACGAGCGGAGAATGATTGGGCAGCATGATGCCGCCCGAGCCCACCCGGATCGTGCGCGTGCCGCCCGCCACGTAGCCGATCACGACCGACGTGGCCGCGCTGGCGATGCCGGTCATGTTGTGATGCTCGGCGAGCCAGTAGCGGTGGTAGCCCCACTGTTCGGCGTGCTGGGCGAGGTCGAGCGTGTTGCGCAGGGCGGTGCCGGCGTGGGAGCCGGCGGGAATGGGCGAAAGGTCGAGGACCGAGAAGGGGATCATGGTGTGTTCTCTTGGCTGAGGCATCGGCGCACGGCTCGCGCTGCGCATGCAAGCCGTATGCAAGGTGCGGCCATTGTGCCCGGGCGCTCCGGTTCCTGCTGACGGCGAACCGGAACCCATAAGCCAGGTGGGGTTACGTCAGCCGGCTTGCAGGAATATGTGACGGGATTAAACAGGCCGGGAAAGAATTTGAGAAACAACTGAAGAATCGTGCTGAAACAGGAATCGTTTTTGTTCTTAAGTCAATCTTTAGATAACCGCTTGTTGACATGATCCCTTAATTCAATTCTGTTAATGATCGTTTGCATTTTCCTTACCGGTTTTTTCGAAAAGTAAAAACTGCACGGCGAACCGCACCCTCGCTGAAATAATGATGTCCGGCGAAAGCGTGCAAAGATGTGTTGCTGTCCGGCCTGAAGCGGTTTCCGGAGCTTGCTGATACAATTTTCTGTCATCTAATCGGGGCGCGAGCCACAAGTGCCCAACGGCTTTGTTTATTGCTGAAAACGATTCAGTGAAATAGCGTCGCGTCATACTGCGTCGCATTCAAGGTTTAATCTCTGCCGGAGAATGGGCATTGCCGTCAGGATGCACTGTCGTTTTTCTTCCGAACTTCAGGGTAATGCAAATGGTACGAGGCGATTCGGCTAAACGAGCCGCCGCGCCAGGCGATGCGGGTATCGAGCGGACTGGCGCGATTGGCCTCGCCTCGCGGGAGGCCGGGGCATGACGCTGCCGTTGCCTTCGGCCTGGTGGCTGCCGGTCGCGCTGTGCTGCGCGGTTGCCGTGTATGCCTTGTGCGCCGCGCTGACGATGCCGCGCCTCGGCTCGACGGCCGGGGTGCGCGCGGCCGCCCGCCGCGCGCGTTCGCGTGCGCCGGTTGCCGCGAGCGTGCTCAAGCCGCTGTGCGGCGCCGAACCGCGCCTTTACGAGAATCTCGCCACCTTCTGCGAGCAGCGCCACCCGTGCTTTCAACTGCTGTTCGGCGTGTCGTCGCCGGCCGATCCGGCGATCGCCGTCGTGCACCGGCTGCAGGCCGCCTATCCGCAGCGCGATATCGAGCTCGTGGTCGATCCGCGCGTGTATGGCAGCAACCTGAAGGTCAGCAATCTGATGAATCTCGCGGCGCGGGCGCGGTACGACGCCTTGATCGTCGCCGACAGCGACATCGCCGTCGAACCCGACTACCTCGATATCGTCACGGCCCCGCTCGCCGATCCTTCCGTGGGCGTCGTGACCTGCCTCTATCAGGCGCGCAGCATCGGCGGCTTCTGGCCGCGCATGGGCGCGCTCTTCATCAACGAGTGGTTCGCGCCTTCGGTGCGCGTTGCGCACAGCACGGGTTCGCGCGCGTTCGGCTTTGGCGCGACGCTCGCGCTTTCGCGGGCGACGCTCGAGCGCATCGGCGGCTTTGCCGCGCTCAAGGATTGCCTCGCCGACGACTATCTGCTCGCCCGCTATGCGCGCGACCACGGACTGGTGACGGTGCTTGCCCCGGTCGTGGTGGCAACCGATGTGATCGAACCCACCTTCGGCGCGCTCTGGCTGCGCGAGACTCGCTGGCTGCGCACGATCCGCTCGGTGAATCCGGCCGGTTTCGCCTCGCTCTTCATCACCTTCACGTCGCCGTGGCTCGTGCTGGGCGGCGTGCTGGCGGTGCTGCTCGCCGCGGGCAGCGCGCCGCCCGTGGGGGCGCTCGCCGGCAGTGGCGGGCCGGTCGCAGCGGTGCTGGCCGCCCTCGGCGCGAGCACGGCAGGCGGTATCATCGCGCGTGGGCTGCTGCACGCCCGCAGCAGCACCAGTTGGCGCATGTTCTGGCGCGATTTGCCGCTCGTGCCGCTGCGCGATACGCTGCTCGCGCTCGAGTGGCTGGCGGCGGCGTTCGGCTCGCATGTAGTCTGGCGCGGCGTGCGCGTACCGGTGGCCAATCCCGAGGCGGGCGAAATTCGCGTGGGCGGGGCAACGCACAGTGCGCCGCCTGCGCGCCCTGTGCCCGCGCCGCGCGTCGGTACGCCGGGCGTCCCTACGCCGGGGGTCGCCAGGCCGGGGGGCGTCAAACCGGGCGTCAAGCCGGGCGTCGCAGCGGCCGGCGTCGTCAAGCGGGGCGCACCCACCCGGCGTCCCGCCGTCGAGGTATCCGATGGCCGTTGAATTCGCAGTTCAGCGTGCGTGCCGCAGGCGCGGCGCGCGCCACGATTCGTTCATGTCACTTCCAACCTTGCCCGATACATCCCGGGTTGCCGGAGCACTCATCTCATGAAAACGCTGTTTCTTCAGGCCCCGTCCTATGACGGCTTCGATGGTGGCGCCGGTTCGCGCTACCAGGCAAAGCGCGAGATCCGCTCGTTCTGGTATCCGACCTGGCTCGCGCAGCCCGCGGCGCTCGTGCCCGGCAGCCGCGTGCTCGATGCGCCCGCCGACGGCCTGTCGGTCGAACAAACGCTCGAGATCGCCGACGACTACGACCTCGTGATCATCCACACGAGCACGCCGTCGTTTCCGACCGACGCGCTCTTCGCCGAGGACCTGAAAAAGCGCAAGCCGTCGCTCGTCGTCGGCATGGTGGGCGCGAAGGTGATGGTCGATCCGCACAACTCGCTCACGGCGACCGGGGCGATCGACTTCGTCTGCCGCGAAGAATTCGACTTCACCTGCAAGGAAATCGCCGAAGGCAAGCCGTTCGCCGAGATCAAGGGCTTGAGCTGGCGCGCGAAGGACGGCTCGATCGAACACAACGAAGCGCGGCCGATTCTGGAGAACATGGACGAACTGCCGTTCGTTGCGCCCATCTACAGGCGCGACCTGAAGATCGAGAACTACTTCATCGGCTACCTGAACTACCCGTATGTCTCGATCTACACGGGCCGCGGCTGCAAGTCGCGCTGCACGTTCTGCCTGTGGCCGCAGACCGTGAGCGGCCACCGCTACCGCACGCGCTCGGTCGAGAACGTGCTGGCGGAGGCGAAGTGGATTCGCGACAACATGCCGGAAGTCAAGGAGCTCATGTTCGACGACGACACCTTCACCGACGACCTGCCGCGCGCCGAAGCCATCGCGATCGGCCTCGGCAGGCTCGGCATGACGTGGTCGTGCAACGCCAAGGCGAACGTGCCGTACAAGACGCTCAAGGTCATGAAGGAAAACGGCCTGCGTCTGCTGCTCGTGGGCTTCGAATCCGGCGACGACCAGATTCTCGTGAACATCAAGAAGGGCGTGCGCACGGACTTCGCGCGCCGCTTCAGCGCGGACTGCAAGAAGCTCGGCATCAAGATCCACGGCACTTTCATTCTGGGCCTGCCGGGCGAGACGCAGGAAACGATCAGGAAGACCATCGAGTACGCGAAGGAAATCAATCCGCACACGATCCAGGTGTCGCTTGCGGCGCCTTACCCTGGCACCACGCTCTACAGGCAGGCCGTGGAAAACGGCTGGATGGAAGAGAACAAGACCATCAATCTCGTTTCCAGGGACGGCGTGCAGCTTGCGGCGATCGGTTATGCGCACCTGTCGCGCGACGAGATCTATCACCACCTCGAACAGTTCTACCGCCAGTTCTACTTCCGTCCCTCGAAGATCTGGGAGATCGTGCGCGAGATGCTCACGAGCTGGGACATGATGAAGCGCCGCCTGCGCGAAGGCGTGGAGTTCTTCCGCTTCCTGCGCGCGCACGAGGCATGATGGACGAGGCGCCTGCTTCCGCGCACTCCGGCGGCGGGCGGGAGCGGCGCGCGCTCATCTTCACCGCCGACGACTTCGGGCTGCACGAGCGGGTCAACGCCGGGGTGGAGCGCGCGCACCGCGAGGGGGTGCTCGATGCGGCAAGCCTGATGGTGGCGGCCCCCGCGGCCGCCGACGCCGTGGCGCGCGCGCGGCGCCTGCCGCGCCTGCGCGTGGGCCTGCACCTCGTGCTCGCGGACGGCGCGGCGATGCTGCCGCGCACGCAGATTCCCGCGCTCGTCGATGCAGACGGGCGCTTCGGCCAGAACATGGCGCTGGACGGCGTGCGCTTTTTCTTCCTGCCGCACGTGCGCACGCAGCTCGCGCAGGAGATCCGCGCGCAGTTCGAGGCGTTTGCGGCGACCGGGCTCGCGCTCGATCACGTGAACACGCACAAGCATTTCCACCTGCATCCCACGGTGCTTTCGCTGATCCTCTCGATCGGCCGCGAGTTCGGCCTGAACGCCATGCGCCTGCCGCGGGAGGCCGGCGCGCCGCTCGCGCTCAGGCCCTGGCTTGCGCTCGTGCGTTCGCGTCTCGCGCGCGCGGGCATCGCTCACAACGACTTCGTGGTGGGCATCGCAAAGAGCGGTGCGATGGACGAGGCCGTGCTGCTCGACGCCATCGCGAACCTGCCCGCCGAGGGCGTGGGCGAGATCTACTGCCATCCGGCCGAAGCGGGCGAGGGCGCCATCACGCCCTCCATGCAGACCTATCGTCATGCCGACGAACTGGCGGCGCTCGTTTCGCCGCGCGTTGCGCAGGCGCTCGCGCTCGCGGGGGTGCGCCGCGGCGGCTTTGCCGATGTGTTCTTCGGCGGCCCGCTGCGGCCGACGCCAGGCGCGCAGGCACAGGACGCCCGGGCGGCGCGCGAGGCGCAGCCGTCATGAAGTGGCTTCGGTGGCTGGGCGTGCCCGTCGGGATCGCGATCCTGATCGGGCTTGCCGTGCACGACGGCGCGCACGACGTCATGCACGTCATCGGCACGGCGGGGCCCGTGCTGCTGTGGCTCGTGCCGTTCCACGCGCTGCCGCTGCTGCTCGATGCGCAGGCGTGGCGCCTGCTGCTCGGCAAGCGCCTGCCGCTCGGCTTCCTCTGGTGGATCGCCACCGTGCGCGAGGCCGTCACGCGCCTTTTGCCCGTGCTGGGCGTGGGCGGCGAGATCGTCGGCATCCGGCTTGCGCGCTGGCGCATGCAGGACGGCAGTTTCGTCACGGCATCGGTGATCGTCGAAGTGCTCATCACCATTGCCGTGCAGTACGCCTTCTCGGCGCTCGGGCTCGTGCTGATCGTGGCCGCCATCGGCAACGGCGGGTCGCTCCACACCATCGTCACGATCGGCCTCGCGCTCCTGTTCACCTTGCCGTTTCCCGTGGCCGCCATCGTGCTGCTGCGGCGCGGCGGCGTGTTCCGCGCCGTCGAGCGCTGGGCCGGCCGCATGTTCGGCGCGGAGCATCCTCTTGTGCTCGGCATCGACGGCGATCCGCTTGACCGCGATCTGGACGCGTTGATGTCCCGCACCGGGCTCATGTTCCGCGCCTTCTGCTGGCAACTGGCCGGCTACGTGCTGGGCGCCTTCGAGACCTGGTGGGCGCTGCGCCTGCTCGGCTTTCCGGTGTCGGTCGAAGGGGCGCTCGCCATCGAGGCGCTCACCCAGGCCGCACGCCACGCCGCCTTCATGGTGCCCGCGGGGCTCGGCATCCAGGAAGCCGCGGTGGTGCTGCTCGCCCAGCTATTCGGCGTGGGCCCGGACGTGGCTTTCTCGCTCGCGCTCGTCAAGCGCATGCGCGAGGTCGTGTTCGGCTGCTTCGCGCTGCTCTCCTGGCAGGGCGCCGAACTCGTGCGCACGCGCCGCTACCTGCGCCGTGGCGAGGCGTTCGCGGCAGCGCCCGGCGATGGTGCGGCGTCACCGCAGCCTGCGCGCAACGGATCGCGGGCCTAACTCCACGAAGAAGTTCATTAAAAGTACATAGAGGTACATAGAGGGGTACATTGCAGGGATCGATGACCCGGCGGTCCTCTTGCGCGGGCGGCCGTGCGGGTGACGTCCAGGCCACGTGCAGGCGAAACGCCGAAGTGCGGAAGTGCGGAAGCGCGGCCCGGCCTGGCGGGACGTGAAGCAGGACCATGAAGCAGAACTATGAAGCAGGACCATGAAGCTCAATATGAAAGGCGGCCGGTCCGGCGGCGCCGCGCTGGCCATGATGGCCGCGCTGGCGCTGGCGGGCTGCGACGGCCGCCAGACCGATTCCATGTGGCAGGCACTCAAGACTTTTTTCGATTCGGTCAAGCCCGACGCGTTGCTCCTGAAAGGCTTGACGCCCGGCGTTTCGACGCTCGACGACGTACGCCGGCAGATGGGCAAGCCCGAGACCGAGCGGGTCTTCGACGACGGCTCGCGGCGCCTCGAATATCCGCGCGGCCCGCAGGGGCTCAACACCTATAGGGTCGATATCGGGCCGAACGGCCGGCTCGTTGCGATCACGCAGGTGCTCACGGCGGAGAACTTCGCGAAGATCCGCATCGGCATGAGCGAGGACGCGGTGCGGCAATTGCTCGGCAAGCCGGGGCAGATCGTGGCGTTCCATCTCAAGAAGGAGACTGTATGGAGCTGGAAGTGGCTCGAAGGCGGGGTGACTCAGGAGGCGTTCTTCAACGTGCACTTCGGACCGGACGGCCGGGTTGTCACGACCTCGCGTTCGGACGTGATTCGCGGGCACTGAGCGCAACACTATTTTGCGGCGGGAGGCCGGCATGATGCACAGGCAGCGTACCCCTCGGATCGGTCTGGTGCTGGGCGGCGGCGCGGCGCGCGGCTGGGCGCATATCGGGGCGATTCGCGCGCTGGAGGAAGCCGGCATCAAGCCCGACGTGGTGTGCGGCACCTCGATCGGCGCACTGGTGGGCGCCGTCTATGCGAACGGTGACCTCGACTGGCTCGAGGAGTGGGTGGGCAAGCTCACGTGGCAAACCGTGGTGCGGCTGCTCGACCTGCGTTTGTCGGGCGGCCTGCTCGGCGGGCGCAAGGTGATCGACGTCTTCGCGCATCGGTTCAACGGCTGCGCCATCGACGACCTCGACATGCCGTTCACGGCCGTCGCGACCGAGCTCG
>NZ_BAYB01000021.1 GCF_000685035.1 Paraburkholderia ferrariae NBRC 106233 | reverse complement strand
GCGAAAACAAGAAACCCCAAAACCGCCAAGCCACCCAAGCACAGGAAACGTCAAACCACGCGCTTAGAGAGCAGCCTGCTGCGCAGGCTTACGCCGCAAAAGCGCATAGAGAATGATGGCGCCGAACGTCGCCGTCCCGATCCCCCCGAGCCCAAACCCACCCAGCTTGAGAGAAAAATCCCCGGCCCCCAGCACGAGTGTGACCGCCGCGACGATCAGATTGCGGTTATCGGAGAAGTCCACCTTGTTGACGACCCAGATGCGCGCGCCGGTCACGGCAATCAGGCCGAACACGACAATCGACACGCCCCCTAGCACGGGCCCCGGAATCGTCTGGATCACGGCGCCGAACTTCGGCGAAAAGCCGAGCGCGACGGCAATGAGCGCAGCCACCGCGAAAACGAGCGTCGAGTAGATCTTCGTGACGGCCATCACGCCGATGTTCTCCGCGTAGGTCGTGACCCCCGTGCCGCCCGCAAAACCCGAAACGATGGTGGCCAGACCGTCACCGACAAACGCGCGGCCGATATAGCGGTCGAGGTTGGTGCCCGTCATCGCGGAAACGGCCTTGATGTGCCCCAGGTTCTCGGCCACGAGGATCACGGCAACCGGCACGAGCAGCGTCATCGCATGCAGGTCGAACACGGGCGCGCCGAACTTCGGCAGCCCGAACCAGGCGGCGTTGGCAACGACCGAGAAGTCGATCGGCTTGCCGAGCCCCATGCCGTTCGTGACGATCGCGTAGATCACGTAAGCGATCAGCAGTCCGACAAGAATCAGGAGGCGTTGCAGCATGCCGCGCGTGAAGACCGCCACCGCGCCCACGCAGAGCACGGTGACGAGCGCCATCCACGAATCGAACTGCGAGCCGCTCACGCCCTTCACCGCGATGGGCGCAAGATTCAGCCCGATCACGCAGACGATCGCGCCCGTGACGACGGGCGGCATGAGCGTTTCGATCCATTTCGTGCCGACCGCCGCGACGATCAGGCCGATCACCGCGTAGGCCACCCCGCACGCAATGATGCCGCCGAGCGCAACCGGAATGTTCGGATTCGGTCCATGGCCGCTGTAGCCGGTAATGGCGATCACGAGCCCGATGAACGCGAAGCTCGAACCGACATAGCTCGGCACGCGCCCGCCCACCACCACGAAGAACAGCAGCGTGCCGACGCCCGACATGAAGATGCACAGGTTCGGATCGAAGCCCATGAGAAGCGGGGCAAGCACGGTCGAGCCGAACATGGCGACCACGTGCTGCACGCCCATGGCGAGCATTTGCGGCCAGGGCAGGCGCTCGTCGGGCGCGATGACGCTTTTCGTGCCGCTCGTCTGCAGGCGCCAGCGGGGAAAGTAAGAATCGGACATCGGGGAGGTTCCTCTTGTCGGCGTGGCCGGCTTCTGGCCGGTTTCTGATCGGTTTCTGGTTATCGGGTCCGCCGGAGGGCGCGCGAGAGCGTGCGCGCGGCCGCCGGACACCCTTCATGGAAATCAGGCGCGAGTGTACGGAGCCGCAAACCGCCTGGCAAGCTGCGGCGAACGCGCACGGCGCGAGGATTTGCGTCGAAAAATCTGATCTGTCTTATGTCGGCTCGACAGCCGCGCCGATAGACTCTTGCTCGCTGCGTGCCCCATAGCAGTCACGTAGCTGTTCAAAGCTCTCCGTCTTCCCGCTCACGCCTTACGGCCTGAGCGGGTTTTTTTCGCCCGCGTTTTTCCCTGCTCGCAGCCGCCACGCCGCGTCGCGTTTCAGGCGAACGCACCTTCCACCAGGGCTCGCGCATAATCGCGCACGTCGTCCGGCCATGCGCCGCTTGCGGCTGCGAAGCCCGCGCGGTCGCCCGCGTAGAGCGCGCGCAAGGCGTCTTCGTACCCGCGCAGGTCGCCCGCCAGCGCCGTCATGAAGCGATGCCCCGCCTCCTGCGCCGCGCGCACGCGGTCCTTCACCTCGCCGGCGTGACGCGCGGCATCCACGAGCCGCCGCAGCACTACCGACGCGCCACCCGGCTGCGCCGCCAGCCAGTCCCAGTGGCGCGGCAGAAGCGTGACCTCACGCGCCACCACGCCGAGCTTCGGGCGGCCACGGCCGCGCGGGGGTGCGGTTGACGCCTGCTCCTCCGGGCCCCCTGCGTCGGGTTCAGCTTCGGCTTCGGCGTAGCGCGCCGCCACGTCCTCGGCCGTACCGCGCAGATCGAACTCCAGCTGGCGCGCCTCGCGGTCGTCGAACACGAGGATCGAGGTGTTTTCGCCCTGCTCCAGCGCCGCCTTCACCGCCCGCGCCACCTCCGCCCGCGTGCCGCGCGCAAGGCGCCGCGTGCCCGCGAAGGCCGTACAAATTGAGATCGCCGCCATGTGCATCCTTTCTTCGTAGCTTCGATGCGGCGAATTTTACCCGGGTTAAATATGCGGCGCAATATTACCCGGATTAAATTTATGCGAATTCAGCCCGCCACACCCGCGCCATGCGCGTTATTCGTGAGGTCGGGCTGCCAGGCCATCACGCGATTGCGGCCCGCGCCCTTAGCGGCGTAGAGCGCGTCGTCGGCGGCCTGGGTGAGCGCCCGCCACGAGCCGAAGCTGCCATCGGACGTGCTCGCCACGCCCACGCTCACGGTCAGCACGCCGATGGGGCTGCCCTCGTGCGGCATCGCCAGCGCCTCCACGGCCGCGCGCATCTGCTCCGCCACCACGCGCGCCTGGGCTTCGTCGGTGTCGGGCAGCATCAGCACGAACTCCTCGCCACCGTAACGCGCTGCACAGTCGCCCACGCGCCGCGCATGGGCGCCCACGGCATGCGCGACCGACGCCAGCGCCCCGTCCCCGGCGGGGTGGCCGTAGCGGTCGTTGTAGAGCTTGAAGCGGTCCACGTCGAGCATCATCAGCGCAAGCGGATTGCCCGTGCGGCGCGCACGCTGCCATTCGCTGTTGGCGCGCGCCTCGAACGCGCGGCGGTTGGCGAGCGACGTGAGCGGATCCGTGCCGGCCTGCTCGCGCAGTTCCTGCTCCAGCTCGCCGCGCCGGCGCAACTGCCGCGTGAAGAGCACCCCGAGCGCGATCAGCGCGACGTCCAGCACGCCTGTCAGCCCGCCGATGATCCACGCGCGAATGCGCCACTCCCGATAGATGTCGTGCGCCCCCAGGGCGACGCCGAACACCAGCGGATACCCCTGCACGCGGCGAAACGCGAACCAGCGCCGCACGCCGTCCACCGGGCCGTTGGCGAAGAAGCCGCCCGAGGCGTCGCGGCCGAAGCGCTGGAAGGGAACGGTGGCCGATTGGTCGCTGCCGATCAGCGACTCCACATAGGGCCGCTGCATGAGCAGCGTGCCGTCGGCCAGCGTGAGCGACAGCGCGCCTTCGGTGCCGAGATCGACGCCGCTGAAAAGCTGCCGGAAGTAGTCGAGCCGCATGGTCCCCACCACGATGCCGGCGAACGAACCGTCGGGACTCGACAGGCGCCGGCTCAGGCCGATGCTCGCCTCCTGCGGCCCCACCCGCGGCATGAACGGGCGGCTGATGTAGAGGCCCACGTGCGCCGCGTCGCGCTGGGCGAGGAAGTAGTCGCGGTCGGCCAGATTGACCTTGCGCGGCGGGATGGAGCGCGAATCGTAGACGACATTGCCCGCCGCATCGGTCACGAGGATCACACCGAGGTCTCTGGCCGTGGCCGAGCGGTCGAACATCACGTTCTGGTGGATATCGGCGGGCAGCGCGGCGAGGCGCGGGTCTTCGAGGGCGTCGATCACCGCCTGCAGCGAAAGGTCGTACACCTCCAGGTTGCGCGCCGTGTCGCGCTCGAAGAGCAGCGCCATGTTGTACGAAGCGGCACGCGCGGAGGCGAGCGCATCGTGGCGCATCTCCGACATGACCCAGGCCGCGATGAGCGTCACGAAGGCCGAGAGCACGATGGCGACGACGAGCACGAGGTACGGACGGCGAGTCAACATGGTGTGGCGGACCTTGCTGGCTGGAACGGGCGGTGATGGCGTCTGCGCGGCGGGAACGGGAGCGGCTGGGCCGGGCTTGAGTGTAACCCGTGGGGCAGCACGCACGGCGGTATCGTAGCGCGGGCCGGCGGGCGTCCGCCATGCGGGCTAATTCGGGTTCAGGCGCGCGGATGCAGGCGCTTTAGCCGTCGCGCAAACCGACGATCGCGCCGCACTCGATCCACGTGCGCCATTGGCCCGCGAAATCGAAAGCGGGATCGGTGGCGAAGGCGGCATCCAGCGCTTCGTCGAGCGTCGCGCCGCGCTGGATCGACGCAAACGCCATGTGCGCCGCTTCCGTGTGCGTGAGGAGTGTCGCGTGCCATTGCGGACGCACGACGAGGCACCAGGACGGCGTATCGACTCGCGCGGGCCAGGCGCCGCCGCCAGCGTCGGGCGCGGAGCGAGGTTGATGCGCGCGCCAGATCGCCTCCACCGCATACGGCGACGCCCATGCGGTACACGCGGGATGCACCCGCAGGCGAGCGCACGCAAGACGCTCCGCGCCCAGCGCGCTCCATTGCTGCACGGTGAGCGGCGTGACATTCGCCGCAAAGGCCGCGACGTGCAGCGCCCATTCCAGCCGCGCGACGTCGCCGAAGCAGGCGTAGCGCGGATCGGCTTCGTAACGCTCCACGAAAGCGGGCAGCGCCGCGCCGAAGCGGTTCAGATCGGCGTCGCGCGTGGGATGCGCGCGCGCATAGGCGAGAGCCAGCGCGTCGAACCAGGCATCGCCGCCCAGTGCCGCCAGCACGGGGTAAGCGCTCGACAACGCATTGCGCCGCGCCGCCCGCACGTTGCCGCGGTACAGGCCGATGCGGGCGTGCAGGCGCTCCTCCGGCGGTTCCGCCCGAGCATCGTTGTGCCGAAGCGGAGGCTGGAGCCAGGCGCCGAGTGCGGCGTCCGCGGCCGGGTTGTCGAGTGCTGCGGCGAAGGCCTGTTGCAGCGTTTCCAGTTGCGTCATCCGGCGGCCTCTGTCGCGGCGCCGCGGCGCTTCGCCAGTTGCGCCATACGCTCGCGCGCGAGCCGCGCTTCGTCGATCAGCACCTCGACCGGCGGCACGCCCGTGTCCCACTCGATCAGCGTGGGCACTGCGCCGAAGCGCTGCAAAGCGGCCTCGTACAGCAACCACACTGCCGGCGCGACACGCGAGCCATGATCGTCGATCACGGCGACAGACGTCACGCGATGCCCCGCAAGATGAATCTCGCCCACGACCCCGGGCGGCAGCGCCTGCATGGCGGCGAGCGCATCCTCGCCGTGATTGCACTGGTTGACGTAGAGGTTGTTCACGTCCAGCAGCACGCCGCAACCGGTGCGGCGCGCCAGTTCGGCAAGGAACGCGGCCTCGCTCAGCGTGTCGCCGCCGAACCGTACGTAGGCCGAAACATTTTCGATCAGCACCGTGCGGCCCAGCCCATCCTGCATCTGCGCAACACGCGCGCACAGATGATCGAGCGACGCCTCGCTCAACGGCATCGGCAAGAGATCGTGCCACGCGTGGCCAGGCGTCGCGCCCCAGCACACATGCTCGGAGACCACAGCGGGCTCGACGCGCTCGCAAAGACGCTTCAGGCGCCCAAGATGGGCCGTATCGAGCGGCCCCGCCGACCCGAGCCCAAGCCCCACGCCGTGCAGGCTCACCGGCAGATCGCGCCGCACGGTTTCCAGCACGTGCAGGTCGTAGCCGCCATCGCCGAAGTAGTTCTCGCTATGCACTTCGACCCAGTCCACGCCGACCGGCTTCGCTGACATGAACACGCCGTAGTGCGCATGACGCAGGCCGACGCCTGTGCCCGCAGGCGCACGCGCGGCCCCCCGCTCTTTCACCACGGCACTCGCCGCGCCGCGGTCTGCCGCGTTCATTTTTCCGGCGTGCCGCCGAGCTGCTCGCAGGTGCCCTGGGGCACGGTCTTGAAGTCGCCCTTGTCGTGATCGACCTTCGCCTGACCCGCGCAGTCGTGCACGCCCGTCTTGCTCGCGCAGTCGTTCTGCCCGGCCTTCGCCACGCCGTAGCAATTCACCTGCTCGTCCGCGTGCGCGACGCTCGCGGCGGCAAGCCCCGCCAGCGCGGCGGCGATCAGTGCCTGACGGCCAAGACTGTTCTTCATGGGAAAGCTCCTCGAGTCGGAATCGACGTGTTTTGCATGGGCATTATTTTGCCCCCGAAGTTGCCCTTGAGGTTGCCCTTGAGGTTGCCACTGAAGTCGCCCTTGAAGTTGCCACTGAAGGCGCGGCGCGAATCGGCGGCACGAAACCGGCCGCCTTTCGGTGCGGCACCGGATATGCCGACCATTATCTCAAATCGGGTAACGATGTTTGCCGCATTACGCTATTTTTCTTTGGAGCACTGCGCAATAAAGTTCAGTCAACGGTTCGAACGACACGATTGTTACGAACCAAAACATAATCTTTGGAGGTTAGTTACCATGAAGACCCTGATCGCTGCCGCGCTCGCCGCTACCGTTCTTGCCGCTCCGGCTCTCTCGTTCGCCCAGGAAAACCAGCAGCCCGTGACGCGCGCGCAGGTTCGCGCCGAACTCGTGCAACTCGAAAAGGCCGGCTATCGTCCGGGCCTGTCGAGCCCGTACTACCCGGAAGACCTGCAAGCCGCTGAAGCGCGCGTCGATCAACAAAACGGCGCGGCACAAGCCACGGCCTACGGCGCATCGACGAACGGCTCCTCGCAGTCGGGCAGCCGCGAAGCCACCAACCTGAAGCCGACCTACTTCGGCCAGTAATCGCCGCCTCGGGCCGGACAGCGGCCCGCCAGCGCGCAAGGCCGCGACCAGCGCGCCGCCCTGTGCAGACTGACGCATCAGGAACACCGGAACGGGTCCGCTCTCCAGTTCGACATCGAGAGCGGACCCGTTGCCATTTGTGCGCGGCTTCGCGCCACGCAAGCACGCCGCACGCCGATACCTCCGCCACCGGACTCCCGGTGGCTTGCCCGGACGATTCGCCCCGAATCGTCCGGGCCTTTTTCGCTCGGCTCTCTCGCCGGCCGGCGGGGCGCGCCTCTCTGCTCGAGGCTTGGCCAGCCACCGTGGACCTCGAGCTTACGACCTACACCTTCGCGGCGTGGCCACTTCGCCTCCTGAGCAGTTTCCCCATCGACGGCGCCTTCGTCGGCCCATTACCTAGAATCGCGTGCGGAATCCCGTTCTAGCCACCAACTGACTCGAACCGCTTGACGCGGCCGTCGGACCAGTGAACCCATTGATTAATGCCTGTGCCCCACTGTTCGTTCGTTGATAGACTGCCATGGCGTATACGCTTGAGCGCTTTGAAAGAAAATATTCGGCGATAAGCGATGTTTCATTAGCGTGGTTATTTTCCAGTTGCTCATTGCCCTTGAGGTACGAGTACGAGACCCCAAGATTGATATCGGGTCTGACGAACCAGTTGGCACCGATGGAACCCTTCATGACTTCGCCGCCCGTCGCGGTGTTACGCGCCGTCACAAACAATGCACTAGCTCCGACACTGGGCCCTTGATATCGCGCGCCGATCCCCCAGTTGCGTATCCCGACCTGCGGCCCGACGGTTCCACTGGTGACGGGATATTTAATGTACGTGTAAGCAGCGTTTGCGCCGAAAGCCCCCTGAGTGAAGTTCAGGCCGAAGCTCGAAGAATTTCCTGTGCCTATCGAGCCTGCAACGTTCCCAAACCCATACATCGCCCCCATGCTTATCCCGGCAAAGGTGGGGCTGACGTACTTGACGGAATTGGCTATTGATTGGGAAGTCCGCGACCAGTCGAAGTTGCCAGTCGGATTGTTCGGAATACCGAGTTTTCTGAAAGGTCCAGCACTGAACCCATATAAATGACCGGAATAGATCGCCGGGTCGTCGTGACTCGCATAAAGCGAATCCGACATGAAATCGTATTGATTACCCAAAGTGAAATTTCCATACCTGGGATTGGTGAGGCCAACAAACGCGTTACGCGTGAAGAGACTTCCTCCCGGCAAAAACGAACCTGAATTCAACGAAAACTGATCCGCGAGATTGAACACAACGCGTGCACCATCCCCAATGTCCTCGCTTCCGACCAGACCCCAGATGGTTGGACCATTGATTCCGTCCGCCATGGTGATGTTCGAGTGGCCGCCCTGATTGCTGACATACGTCACGCCTGAATCCAGCATCCCGTATAGCGTCACGTTGCTCTGAGCCTGCGCGACCATATGCAACGTGAACAAGGTGCCGAATAAGGTAGCAGTTGCAGTCTTTCTTGACATGACGAAGTCCAGTAAGGCTTTGAAAATGGGTTCGCTTCGCTGTTTTTTCGATAAAAAATATCGCAGTACAAATTAATATTGATTGAATAGACAGATTGCAATTACTTCTGTAGCGGTGTTCAGTGAAACCCGTACACGCTTCTAGGCCGCAGTAATGTTTTGGGTGACCAGTGTGCGCCCACGACTCCAGAGCATGCCCCAGAACACACAGGCGACAACCTGTGAACCAATCAGTACGGCGAATCCCATAAAGAATCCGGAGGCGACGGTTTGCGGGCTTCCCGCGATTCCAGTGCTGCTGGACGTAAATGCGCTGATGACACCGCCCATCAGCGCCGGCATCAGTCCGGCAATCAGACTGGCCGTGCCATTAACGACACCATAGGCGCTCGCGGTGTGTCCGGGCAGCGAATGCTGTTGCACGATGGCCGGGATAGCCGGGCCTTGCAGGCCCCAAAAGAAGTTCGCCGCGATGAAGGCACAGACCGCGACATACCGGTCGTCCGTGCTAATAGCCAATAGCATTGAGCAGGCTACGAGCAACGTCGTCATCGCGAAGACAAGCGGGGCGTTCTGTCGATTGAGCCGGTCGTACAGGATGCCGCCCAACAACGCCGCAACGACTACCGCGTATTGGGGCAGCGATGCAAGCCAGCCCATCTGAACGAGTGAAAAACCACGCACCTGCTTGAAGTAGGCCGGCAGCCAGTTACTCGTTCCCCAAAGATAAGCAAGCGAAGCTGAGGCAATCACCGTCACGATCAGGAGGTTATGGGTGTGCAAAGCGCCGACGACTATTTCCTTGATCCGGGAGGCCGCCTGCTGGATGCTGACTGGCGCCATCGTATCCGCACGGCTCTGTTCTGGCATTTTGATGAACGCGAGCACGAGCGGAATTCCCAACACAATGTTGACTACCGCCAGCACATAAAATGACGTATCCCAACGATAACTGACGAGCAATTGGCCGATGACCGGATAGCCTAGCGCAAGCCCGATTCCTGCGCCCATCCCGATAAAGGCATTGGGCTTGCCCCGTTCGTCGCCTTCAAACTGGGCCTTGATGTATGCGTACCCCAACGAAAACAGCGGCCCCTCAGAAATCCCAAGAAGAACGCGTGAAATCACCAGAGGCACGAAACCGTGGAAATGAGGCACTGTTGCGGTGACGACCGCCCACATCGCCAGGGAGCAGAGCAGGCTCCGTCTCACGCCAAACAACGCCGCGCAGAATGGCGTGAGAATGAACGAAGACAGCCCGTATCCCAACATGAACGATGTCGCGAGGAACCCCTGGCTTGCCCGATCATTTCTGCCAAGCCCGATATGCTGGAGAAAATCGGCATCGGTAATCAACACGGAAATGTTGATCCGATCTATATACGATATGGCAACGACCACAAAGAGTGTGAGGACGCCGTACCAGCGGAACGAAGTTTTCATTGGCTTTTCCCTGACATGAATTGGGCAACCCGATCGGCTGGCTTTATGCTGGATTGAATCCTTCCTCGAGTATCCAATCCAGCACCGTATTCAAGGCACCTTCGCTGGCCGCCGTAAGAACAGCCGGTTCAAAATGCCCGCCATCCGGCAGTTGCAGCAACTGGATCACGTCGCCCGCGCGGGAGGCCGCTTCGGCATAGGCCTGCAACGTATCGATGGTGACGGTAGTGTCTTGCAGGCCATGAATGAATAGCTGCGGCACGGCGAGTGGCAGGCGCTCCGCCGGCGACGCATCCGCATAGCGTTGCGCGTAGTGTTCGGGACCGCCGCCCATCAGCAGATCCACCGACGCATGGCAACTGTCCGGGGGACCATGGCGGTATTCAATGAGATCGGTAATTGCTGCGAGGCCGACGACGCCCCTCACTGGCAAGGGATCTGGCTGGAAAAGATCGCTTGCGGAATGCAGCCGGTGCCGGCTCGCCGTCCATAGTGCGAGCTGTCCGCCAGCGGAGTGTCCCGCGACGAATACACGTTGCAGATCAAGCGGCTCAGTCCGGGCAATTACGCGAAGCATGTCGAGGGCTGCGCCCGCATCAAGGAGAGTTCCAGGCCAGCCACCGCCGGCATCGCCAAGGCGACGATATTCGGGCACCCAGGTCGTGACGCCCCGATCAGTGAACCACTGCGCAAGCGGCGTGATATAGCTGAGCCCGACATGATTGCGCCAGCAACCGCCGTGTAGCAGCATCAGCACCGGGAACGGCGGCTTGCCAGACACGGGTACGCGCAGTTCGCCAAACTGCTGATCCGCTAATCCGTAAGCAATTCGCTCGGCTGGCGCGGGCATCTGCTGAGTGCGCAGATCGGCTGCTGTGAGTACAGGTGTCGACGGTTTCATACCGATCCTCAGTCTGCCAGCAGGATCTGGCGGGAAACCCGGCCCGCGTCGATTTCAATTTCAATGTCCACGACTGGCGGACGCACGCAATGCCAGTTGATCCCGATGGGCAGCGCGCGACGCTCCGACAACTCGTCGTTCATGACATGGAGCAGGTCGTGCACTGTGTAGAGGTTCATTTTTTGCACGTCACGCCACGTCAGACCCATAGACTCAAAACGCGACTCAAGGTCCCCCAGGGCGTAACGCAGCTTTTCATGCAGCGCCTCGGGCGAGGTCTCCCCGATACGCACGATGTTGTCGCGATATCCCGGACGGTCTGGGCATTCCGCTGCCCCCGACGTCTGGAAATCGAGGACATGTGTCGGTTCGGTGGCCGCAACGGTGTAGCTGAAGGCATGGATGCCTGGCGCTTCAGGCGCATCCCGCGCCGGAATGAGATTGCAGCGCGCCACGGGATTCGCGTCGTCCCTGTAAATCTCCCAGGCGCTCAGGATCTGCACGTATTCACGGTTGAAAGCCGTGAATTCGCGCTCGTCCATCGGTTTGGGCGAACGCAGTTCACAGGCGCAAAGCGCAGTCAGCGGTCTGCCAGCACGTTCGAGGTGCTGACGAATACGGTCAAAGGCGCGATCCAGAGCAACGGGCCGGCTGAACTGGACTCGTTCGATAACGTAACCCGCATCGGCCATCACGGCCGCGCTATATTGAAAACCACCCGAAAGATAATGATAGTTACCCGGGCTGAATGCGGTCATCGGCGGCATGAATGTCGTGTCCCTGAGATTTTCTAAATTAGTACGTATACGTAGTATTTAATCTCAAGAAGACGAATTCGGAAACTACGGACAAACCCTTGTCCATTGTCGGGAGATTACTCGGCGCTATCGAACTTCAGCATCTTCTGTAACAGGCCGATCAGTTGCTCGAGCTCCTGTGCGCTCAGGTTCCTCGCGACAGCTGCCTGGTATTCAGGTGCGTTGACGATACTCTCGCGCGAGAGCTTCTTGCCTTCCTCGGTCAGATAGACGCAGAACGTCCGCTTATCGGCAGGCGACCGTTCGCGTATCAGAAGGCCTTTCTTGATGGTACGTGCGATCAGGTCGCCGCAAGTATTGAGGTCCAATCCGATTTCGTTCGCGATCTGGCTTTGTGAGGCGCCAGGAAGCAGGCCGACAGTCAGCAGGAGCGAGAGTTGTGGCGTAGTTATGGTGTTACCGTACATCCGGGCGAACACTGCCTCGGCATCGAAATGACCCCGCCGCAGCAGGTAGGGAAGATGACTTTCGAGTCGAAACGAATGGCTGTTTTTCAATCACGCCGCCTCAATGAACTGTCGCTGGATCGGTTGTTCGTCGAGTCCCGGACGCGGGATCAACGGAACGAAGCGTATCGATCGCGATAGAAGGACGCAATCCCTTGATCCGCTTCGCCGGGTGATTTATAGCATGTTACGTTTCCACCGAGGCGTTCTTTGACTGGCCATGCGGTCCGGCAAATTGCGCCACTATCGCCGGACGGGCCCGATCGGCCGCCGTCGCCCCGAGGCCGGCCTGATCCGCACAGCGATCGTGGGAGCCAATATTGCAGCGCGGATTTCCAGGCACTGCTCAAGAGTTACGGCATGCAAAGCTCGATGAGCCGCAAGGGAAATTGTTGGGATAATGCGCCGACCGGGAGCCTGTGGGGCTCGCTCAAGCGAGCCCGCATCCCTGGTCAACGCTTTGCGACGCGCCGCGAAGCGATGGACGAGGTAATCGATTGGTTGAGCGCCTACAATCATGGGCGTCTGCACTCGCCGTTGAACTACGCCAGTCCGATGCAGTTTGAATAAAGCTGGCATGCCGCCCGGAAAAAGCAAGCGGCATAATAAGCGCTCAGTTAGCGGATACGAAATTTACGGGCAACGTCAAGACGTATCGGCAAGGCTTCTAACACGCGCAAGCGGCGAAGATGAAGACGGGGCCACGATTGTTTCAGTGCACTGTCTGAGGCGACTATTTCGATGAGCCGGATCAGGTGCCTGTATCGGCGCGCGAGAATCAGTGATCGGCCTATCATAGAGCATCTCCCGCGAGAATCAGAAAACTGGCAAGCACATGACACAAGCCAAACCACTGCTCGACATCCTCGATTTCTGGCACAAGGTTGAATTCTTCATCCCGTTCGACTTGAAGCAGGTCTTCGATCAAATTAACGAAAAAGACCTGAAATGGTTAAGGCCAGATGACTTGCGCCCGGGTGCTCCATCGCCCTGGCAGGTCGTTGTTCCCGAAGACCGTCAACTTGTCGGCTTCAAGCTTTATCTCGGCATTTTTGACATGCAGGTCATCGCGGATTTTGCTGGCCAACTCTCTGCCGACGACGCGGCCGATTCAACGGAAGAGGCTGAACGTACGCTTGACGGCCAGTCATGTATCGCCAGGATTGGTTTCGATGTGCACGGCGAATCTGAGTTCGACCCACTCTCAGTCTCTACCGTACCGTGGGCGATCGGCAAGGCACAGAGAGAGGGACTGCCGTCGCTGACTTCGGAGGCTTTCGCTACAGCCCGGAAGGATCTTTCGGAGCGCCTGTTCAACTACAAAACCGAGCGTCTGAGGAGGCGGTTAAACGGGCGTGATGATGCACAACCTATGCCGCTAACTGGCGACGAAATCAGATCTTTGCATGCTTTGCTCGTCGATTGGGCGGGTTGCGCATTGCCGCCGCAATCGTCCATTGCACTGATCCAGATCCTCACGAGAGAGAAGAAGGACGACAAGCAGACAACGCACACCGCGCCAGCCACCAATGGTGAAAATGCGCCGTCCGATGCCCAGCCATCAGCGTTGCCCAATACCGAGGACGAAGCTGACGACGAAGGGGGCGATACCGCCGCTGAAGAACCAACCGTAGACATCCTTAACAGCTTCTACATCGAGGACATCGAGCGGTGTATGACCTCGATTCGTGACGGCGACATACCCGAGACGATACGCGCGTATCTGACGCCTGGGGATGCTACCCAACGTGTTGATCTCTACAGCGACGCGGGTCATGCGGAAATTGTCCGGGCATTGCATCCCACAAAGACGAACTCCGGACACTGGCCGGAAGACTCGTCACAGAAAATGAGTTTGATGCAGCAGTTCGCAATCAACACGGCGTTCGAGCGCCTGAAATCCGAAGGCGTGTTTTCCGTTAATGGTCCGCCCGGAACGGGCAAGACGACGCTGCTGCGGGACATGATCTGCGAGAACGTGGTTCGCCGCGCGCGCGAATTGGCCAGGCTCGTGAATGCAGCCGATGGTTTGGTGAAAACGGGTACGAGGATTCCCTTTGTCGACGGCAACACGGCGACGATTCGCACGTTAGTACCGGAATTGACGGGCTTCGAGATGGTGGTAGCGTCTTCGAACAACGCCGCAGTTGAAAATATCTCGACTGACTTGCCGAAAAGCAAGCGACTGGGCGAGAGCTGGCGCGACGTGCGGTATTTGCAGCCGGTAGCACACAAGGTAGCGGCACAGGTTGGGGAAACGAACTATACGAAGCTCGCCCCGCTTGACGTGCCTTGGGGGATGATCTCATGTGCGCTGGGCAACGCGAAGAATCGGCGTCGCTTCCGGGAGCGTTTTTTTGATGACCGGCGTCCAGCCGGAGAGCGTGGCGGCCCCAATGATCCCTGTGCCATTTGGGATTGGCTCAAGCGGTATTCGGGGCCAACGTTTCAGGAAGCGAAGCGTACATTCCTTGATGCGGATGCCATGCTGCAAGCCGCGATCCGGGAGCGGCTGCATTATGCAGAGTTACACGCTGCGTGGGCCGATACTTCGAAGGATCGGTTCACTCAGCCGGCGATGGATGCCCTGGCCGAAGCGGACCGCTGCCGACACGATGCGTTCTCGAAGAGTGAGGAGCGCAAAGCCGCAACCGTGGCGGCCGAAAACAAACTTGCTGATCTACGGGAAGAAGAACGCCTTCTCGATCGCGCAGGTCCCGGTTTTTTTGCAAAGCTGTTCCGCACAGGGAGTGCGCGTCAGCATGCGGTCGACGTTGCCCAGAACGCGCACGCGCAGATCGACGCGCGCAGGAGCGTGGCTCGATGCCGCGCGGATGCCGATACGGCAGCCGAAGCGTTACGCAACGCACAGCTGCAGACTCGCCACGCGCAGGTTGCTTTGGACGCTGCGAGCTCAACATGGCACGAGAAGCATTCTGAGCTAACCAGATATCGTGAGCACTTCGTTGACTTGACCCTACCGGGAAATCCGAACCAGATCGAGACGGACGACGTTCAGCAAGACGGATACTGGCAGGATGCGGAACTGACGCAATTGCGTACGCGCATCGTGGTTGCTGCGCTTGCGCTGCACGAAGCATGGTTCGCGTCGGTTGCCAAAACAGGAGGTGCGGGATTTGGCGGCAATCTGTTCGCAATCAACAAGCTGCTCCATGGTACGCCACTGGAGAATCCAGCCGATGCGAAACTCATCTGGCAGAGCCTGTTCATGATAGTGCCAGTCGTTTCAACGACCTTCGCATCTTTCGCGCGTCAGTTTCGTGGAATGGGCCCCGGTTCGATTGGCTGGTTGTTCATCGATGAGGCGGGACAGGCGGTACCGCAAGCAGCTGTTGGCGCTCTATGGCGTGCTCGCCGGGCGATGGTGGTCGGTGATCCATTACAAATCGAGCCGGTTTTCACGGTCCCCACGCGGTTGATTAATGCATTGGCAGATTTATCGCCGCATTCATCCGATGGCCGTTCTTCCCCAGCCAGAGTGTCGGTGCAACGTCTGGCCGACGATGCAAACCCTTTTGGTACATACATGCCAATGGAGGGTGCCGCGCCGCTATGGATCGGAAGCCCGCTTCGCGTTCATCGACGTTGCGTCGATCCCATGTTTTCAATTGCGAACCGGATCGCTTACGAGGGCAAGATGGTCTTTGGCCTGAAATCACGCAAGCCCTCGAAAGACGACCTCAATCCTGGCGATAGCGCGTGGGTAGACGTGCGAGGCAAGACATCGGAGAAACAGGTTGTTCCCGCACAGATCGACGTTGTGGCAGAGCTGATTGTTCGTCTCTATGCCGCGTCCGGAGAGTTGCCGCCGTTGTACGTGATTTCCCCATTCAAGGCGATCAAGGGCGCCATTGTGAGCCGCCTGAAGCGCATCGACTGGCGCGCCGTCACTGAGGATGCACCTCCGAAGAAAGCATGGGGCAAGTGGTGTCGTGAACGGATAGGTACCGTGCACACGTTTCAGGGGAAGGAAGAGAGTGTTGTGATCTTCGTGCTCGGCGCGGACCACGACAATGAAGGATCGGCGAACTGGGCTGCATCGAAGCCGAATCTGCTCAACGTGGCAGTGACGCGCGCACAGCATCGCATTTTCATCATCGGGGATGCCTCTCTCTGGGGTGGTCTGAAGCACTTCAGCGAGGCTCTGTCGCAACTTAAGACGCCGATCACTGCGGAGCAATGGCTAGGTCGGATTGGCGCGGTGACCGGACATGATCGCCCGGACATAACGTCGGATATCACAATGTGACGGACAGACGGCGTGAGGATGTGCTCGAGCCTGAACGAACCTTATGGCATGCAGCGCAAGCTGCCCTGCTGTGTGGCATCGCGGCGGGTATCGATGATTTTGGACCACCGCGTAAGGAATTTCGGGGAGTTGAGGGGAGACCGAAGGAAGCGTCCTGCCCAGACAAAAAACCCGCGAAGCCTTACGCCGCGCGGGTTTCCGTTGAATCTGTTGGGCGGAGGAGGATCGAACTCCCGACCTTCGCATTGCGAATGTAAAAGCATTCCCAGATAATATAGGCCTTATAGCGTTTTTCTCGATTATTTGCCACAATATTGCCACACTCAATTCGAGCAAGCATCGAGAAATGCCGACCATCCGAAAGCGTGGGCAGTACCAATGGGAGGTGCAGGTACGCCGGCGTGGCTACCCAGCGCAAAGCAAGACGTTTACTACTAAGGCCGAGGCAGAAGCCTGGGCCAACATGATCGAATCGGAAATGTCGCGTGGAGTATGGGTCACCCGCAGCGAGGCCGAGGCGACAACGCTCTACGAGGCGCTGAAACGATACGAAGAAGAAATCTCGCTGTCAAAGAAGGGAGTTGCGCAGGAAGTTTCCGTAATCAAGACCTGCAAAGAAACCGACCTAGCGAGGCGGCCGCTAGCCATGATACGCAGTGCGGATATAGCGAAGCTCCGCGACGAATGGCTAAAAGGATACAAGCCCGCGACCGTATTGCGACGCTTGGCCGTCCTATCTCATGTATTCAATATTGCCCGAAAGGAATGGGGCATGGAAAGCCTGTCAAACCCTGTCGAGCTGGTGCGAAAACCGCAACCCCACAACGCTCGCACTCGGCGCATTGCTGTCGCCGACTCGTCGGCCGCCATATCAGGTGCGGACGAACCCAACTCGGAACGTGGTGCTCAAGACGGTGAGCTCGAGCGCGTAGTGAAGGCCAGCGGTTCGACGCTGCTGCCGTCCATCATTTGGCTGGCCGTCGAAACTGCAATGCGGCGAGGGGAGATCGCGTCTTTACTGTGGACACACGTGGACCTCAATCGTTGCGTTGCGCATCTACCGTCGACAAAGAACGGTGGCGCCCGCGATGTGCCGTTGTCTTCACGTGCGGTCACGGTACTTCGGGCGTTAAAAGAAGTACGAGATAGCATGGATGGTACAAACAAAGGCTGCGAGGTCGATTCCGAGCGGGTATTCAAGATTCGTAGCGACGCTGTTACCAGAGCCTTTGAACGCGCAGTAGTGCGTGCCCGAGAAACATACGTCGATGAATGCAAGGCGGTCAACCTTAAGCCGGACTCCAAGTTCTTGACCGACCTTCGCTTTCACGACCTGAGGCACGAGGCGACCTCCCGTCTGGCGTCGATCTTCCCCATGCATGAACTGCCAAAGATAACGGGCCACAAGGACCCACGTATGTTGATGCGTTACTACCACCCACGGGCTGAGGACCTAGCTAAGAAGCTTGCGTGACCAAGCTGTACGGTCGCTGGATGAGATGCCCCATATATTGCCCCCAGGAACATCGCCCTGTGTCGATTGACTGAGCGAGCTACCGAGGGACGCATCGAAACTCCGCAAAGATCACGCGAGAGACCCAACCGAAGCTTCGCAGCCTGGGCGGGCAAGAATCGAAATGTCGATCAAGTGCGCGTGATCAGACTGGGGAAAGGAGCGACCTCAAGCATCGATGTCAGGGTGGACAGCGTAAACACCCGACCATCCGTATCGCGCACCACCGGCCCGAGTGCATCATTGATACGCGCCCAGCCAATTCCACCAAGCACGGCAAAAAGGGGAACGCCACCAAGGCGCACGGACTCGGCCTTGAGACTTCTAAAGCGCAAGGCCTTGTCTCGCGCTGTACCGCCGTTGTTGGTGCCCTTGCATTCGAGCATTGCTTTCAAACTGTCATCTGCAGGATCGAATACCACGAAGTCCGGCGCCGGTGTCACGTGGACCTCGAACCGTCGCGCAATGTCGGCCTGATTGTGACTGCCGGTACGGATGAACGAGATACCGTGAGCCGCAAATAGCGCTTCTACTGCGTCCTCGATCAAATCGCCACGCTTTGTTGACGTTGCATCGAGCACCTGACGGAACGCTCCACCATAGTGGCGCTGGTGAAGAAAGACGCGCAACGGCACGCCATTGGTGGCGAAGTCGCGCACACTGTTCCACCCGTCTTCGGTGTCCGGCTTGCGCTGCTTGCTCTTGAGGCCGGGCGGCGCATCCCCGAACAGCTCGCCATCCATGGCCATCGTGATCGTTTTAGCCGCCACTTGTGCCTGTGCTGTCGCCTTCGCAAGAGCCGCCGCAGTATTTGGCCGTTGATAGTCGATTGGACTGCGTTCGAGCGTGTCGATTTGCGACGCCGACAGTGCAGGTAGCTCCTCGGGGCCGCCGGCTAGCAGCGTGGAATGTGCAAACTCTTCTTTCGTCAAACCCAACAGCGTGCGAAAGACGAGCAGCGTCCGCGGGCGCTGCATCAGTGTGGCCTGAATGTCGCCTTCGGCGACGCGAGTGAAGCCGGCGGTCAGCCTAGCAGCTTCATCATAAGCCGCAAAGAAGTGCTCAGTCTCGTAGAAAGGGGATTCATGGATGTAGGCAAAATCCGGCGCCAAGTGCGGCATGTACAGCTCGCGGGCCACTTCCGCGTAAATCGCGCTGTGATCCTCCGTGCCGTGCCGCTGGGGCACCAGGCGGATTTGCTGGATGCGTTGAGTCCATGTGCCCGCCGCGAGAATAGCCTCGATCGTTGTTTCGACTGTCACTAGCTCAAGCCCCCATCGCGTTGACTAGACGGCCGGGTACGTCTTCGGCCAGATCAGCCGCGATGCGGCGCAGCCCTTCCCTCACAAACGCCTCGTGCAGCTCAACTCCAGCCGCCTGACGGCCAAGCCGGCGGCCAACCACGATCGTCGTCGCGGCACCTGCGAACGGATCAACAACAACGCCACCGGCCGGACACGCTGCCTTGATGAAGAATTCGGCCAAGCCTTCGGGCATTGCTGCGGTATGAGCTACGCCCTTGTGCTGATTGTAGGTCTGAGCCACCGACACCACGTTGCCGGGGTCCGCGCCGCCCAGGAGGTAGGTTTTGGTTCGATCACGACCGAAACCAGCTTCGGTGCTGCGCCGACCAAGCCTGTCTTTCTTGCGGCGTTCTATCTCAGAGGCGTCCGCCTTGTAAGGCACGCGGATCGAATTTAGGTCAAAGAACGGCTTGTTCCCGCGTGCGAAGTGATAGACGTACTCGAAGCTATCTTTTGTCCTCGGACCGAACTTGCCAGGCACCGCGTTTGGCTTGGCCCAAATGTATGTTTCGATCCACCGCCAACCCATATGCTGGAGCGCAAGCACAAGCTGGTACACATAGGGGTGACGCTGGCCTCTCAGCGCGCCCCTGTTCGCAACGCGGTTCTTGATGTTAACAATCAGGCTTCCGGTCGGCTTGGCCGCGTCGTACATCGCCCGCGCGAAAGGCAGGAACCATTCCACGTATCGGTCAGGGTGGATACGGCTGTACGCACGCGCATCGGCATAAGGCGGCGATGTGAAGAACAGATCGACGCTATCACGCGGCAATGACGGAAGAACCGACAGCGAGTCGCCCTCGATGACCCCTTCGTCAATCATTCTATCGAGCAGCCGTTGACCGCTTTCAGCGATCTTCGGCGGGCAATCGGGCGTGATGGTATCCGATTCGGAACGGCGGGGCTGCAACCCCGCCGTTCCTTGGACCACCTTCAAAGCCGGTTTCTTGCTCATTGTTGTGATTCCCTCTTGGTGTGCAGCATACTCGCACCCGCCGCATCGGCGCGGCTTGGCGCGTACTTGTAGAACGTCGATCGACTGATGCCCAGGGCCTTGCAAACCTCAGCCGGCGGCCGATCCGCACTCGCGCGGATCAAGGCTTGTTTCTCGGGGGATAGTTCGCGCCGGCCACCTTTTCGACCACGAGCGCGAGCCGCGGCCAAGCCGGCATGCGTTCGCTCACGGGTCAAGTTACGCTCGAACTCAGCCAGCGCGGCGAACACATGGAAGACCAACCGGCCGGCCGCCGTGGTGGCGTCGATCTTTTCCGCTAGGCTCTCGAAGCCGATACCGGCGGCATCCAGCTCGCCGATTAGGCGCACCAACTCGGACATGGATCGGCCGAGCCGATCGAATCGCCATACAATCAAGACATCGCCTTTGCGCGCGAAAGCCATCGCTTCGCCAAGACCTGGTCGCTCCGCCTTCGCTCCACCGGCCTTATCCTCGAACAGACGTTCGCAGCCCGCCGCCTGGAGAGCGTCGCGCTGCAGGTCAAGCGTCTGGTCGTCGGTCGAGACACGGGCATAGCCGATTTTCATTGGTGCTGTCCGTCAACTCGTCTACAAATCATTTTAATTCACGGACGAGAAACCGAACAGTGCCAAGGTGGGTTGCAACTCCCGTTACCATAGAGTGGATACGGCGAGCCGCCCACGCTCCACCTCAACGAGGTTCACCAACTCCTGAACGGAGTCCAGAAGCTCTTTATGATCGTGCGCTGTGGAGTATTCGATTACTTTCAAATTGTAATTATTAGAAAGCATCCTTCGATATTCGGCGGTCACTTTCCCGCCCAAGGCGACGTATTGGGGCGGTGCCACACCGAATGACCTAGCGTACTGCTCAAGTACGAGCGACAAATCCGGATCGTTCATTCCACAACCAATAAAGAGGAAAGTATGGGTCAACACAAGTGCATCAATTGATTTATAAAATCCTGCATGCTTGTTTCTGATATCCGCATAATCCTCTCGGGTGAAAATCAATTTATCTGGCGTATCAATACATCCGTGTATTTTTAGAATCAGCCGCTGACTTCCGCCTCCTCTCAGCACCCGCGGAATATCATCATCGTAATATTTTTTCACCTTCAGCAAATTATGATTTTGCGCCGAAGCATAATTGTCAAATATTTTGTCGAAATTCGGCGTCAATACTATTGATGAATCCAGCGAAAAAATTGCCTTATGTAAATCATTTGGCAAAAACTGAGGCGTAAGGAATTTTTCCTCAACGAGTGGCACCCAGTCATGATCTAGCTTGTATTTTATGATTTGGCAGCAGCTTAAGTAGTCTCCATTCTTTAAAAGACGCTTCATCTCCGTCTTACTGCCGGTGCAGCGCGCAATGCCGTCTTCCAAAAATTGTTTCCACGAAGGTGGGCGAATTCCTGCCGCATTCACTGAAGTCATTGATGCGCCGGCACCCAAAAAAATAACCGAACGGCGACGCGCAATTGCCGAAATCAGGTCGTCAGGCCACTTGATCATTCAAGACCCCGAGATTGTAATTAAACTTATCCGCGATGCCCTCGAAAATCTCGAATGATTCCTTCACTTTCATAAAATGTGCACCCACTATGCCGTCAGCCGCCTTCAGATCGAATACCGGCTTGCGGCTATTCTGAGACATGGGGATTAAACTATGTAGATTGGGTATTGATCCCAGCAAATATTCAAGCCCTTGCGGTTCAAGCTGATCTTGGATCAATGTTTTTTCAATAGCCTGCGGAACTTGCGACATAATTTTTTCATACGCCTTAACAGCTCGCCGTTCTCCAGTTGCATCCCGTTTGGCCGTATATTGCTGATTCACGTAGCCAAGCAAGCGCAACCTGAACTCTAAATCATCTATTTCAGTTTCGCTCGCATCAGGCAAACCCTTCAACTGAAGGTCCAACCGGCGGCGCCACTCTCGTAGCCAAGTCGAAATATTTTCCGTCGCGCGAATACTAAAAATATCCATTGAAAGCGGAAGAACGAAATAATCGCACGCAATCAGCACTGCTCGGTTGATCGAGCCGAGGGACGGACCCATGTCGAAGAACACGTAATCGTATTCGTTACATTTCGTCAAAAATTCACGGAACATATACGTTGTACGAACTCCACGCACACCTCCGGAGTTCCAATCAGAAGCCAAAGTGTCCTCGATCAATGCGAGGCGGGGGTCCCCGAGTAAAACATCGACCTTGAAATTTGTCGAATTTCTAAACTCATTATCCGCGGAAAAACCTTTACCCTGAGATAACGGTCTCGCCATTGAATAAATCGTGAATGCGGATTTTTTATCGTATATCTCTTTTAAGACGCTATCCTTAAACATATATTGGGTAGCGTTCGTTTGCGGATCTGCATCCACCAATAGAATTTTTTTGCGATCAACCTCAGACAGATAAGCGGCGAGGTTACAAGTCAGCGTTGTCTTCCCGACGCCACCTTTATTGGTGAAAAACGCAATGGATTTCATGAATTTAATCGTTTAGTTTTACGTCAAGTCGTAAGTTTAGCGGCTGAATCCATTTTTACAATTGGATTCGCTCGATTTCGTCGAGGCTAACATCGTCTCGGCGCCGGTCATAGAGCTGCGTAGTGCGCGTCGACGCGTGGTTCGCCATCGCCGCGGCATTCTCCAGCGTGCCTCCATTCTTCAAGTAGGCGGTGATGCCTGTCGCGCGAAACGTGTGGTTGCCGATCTTGGTGCCGATGCCGGCGACGAGCGCGCGCCGGCGTACCATGGCGTACGCATTCGCCTGCGGGAGCGACGTGGTACTGAGCCGCCCAGTGCCCCGTGCGATGGTGCGGAACAGCGGTCCCTTAGGATCGCTGGCGATACCACTCTCCTCAATGTACGCATGCAGGTACGCCTCAAGCGTGTGATGACAGGGCATCGCGTGTGCCTTTCCACCCTTCTCACGCAAGCGCACCCACAGCCGCCGGTTCTGCACGTAGACGTCCTCGACGTGCATAGCGAGCGCCGCACCCACCCGGGCGAACGAAAACACCATGAGCGCGATCAGTGCTCGGTCCCGTAGCCCGATCGGTGTGCTCACATCGATGCTATCAAGCAGCAACCGCGCTTCGGCGGGATCGAGCACGGGCGTCTTGCCGACCTTTGCGGTGTGACTCGGCCCGCGCACCGACGCGGCCGGGTTGTGCGGCACGACCTGGCCGGTCACGAGCCAGTCGAACAGATGGCGGATGGCCGCGAGGCGCTGCTTGACAGTCGGTGCGGCGTGCGTCTGGGTCTGCAACTCAATCCAGGCCGCGACGTGCAGCGGCTGCACGTCCGTGATCGACGTCACACCGGCGCCGGCACACCAGGCGAAGAAGTCGCCGGCCGCGCGCGCGTACGCGCGCCGTGTGTGCGGGTTGCGGATCGCCGAGGCGAAGAACTCCAGGAAGCGTACGCCGGCGCGCTCGCCAGCGGCGACGACAAGCGCGGGCACCGTGGCGCCGATGGGAAGCGCAAGTTCAGTGCGGGCCATGCACGAACTCCGTGATCTTCTGCTGCACATAGGCTTTTGCCGCCGCGATCAGGATGTCGACTGTGTAGCCCCCCACTTTGGCCGCAGCCGCCTTGGTCTTCTCCCACACATCTTGTTCGCGCACGGCATCAAGGAAGTCGTGGCCCGCCCAGCTCAAGCTGCGAAAGGCGATCCCGGGGCCTGCGCGCATGCCGCATCCATCCGCTCCTCCCGCATCAACCAGACCGGCCTGCGCCAGCAGCTGTAAGTGGTAGTCAATCTGCTGGGTGTCGTAGCCCTCGACCGCTATGGCGTCCGGCGCGATCAGGATGATGTCGGTCGAAGGCACCGACAATGCCTCGAGCTCGAGCATCAATTCGCGGATCAGGTCCATGTCCCGCTTCATCGTACGACTTCTCCTGAACAGGGACAGGTTATGAAGAGGTCCCGGCTTCGTTCGATGACAAACGACTTGTCGTCGCCGGTGTGACTCACAAAACGCATGAATGGGCGAATGCGTTCGTCTGCCAAGGGCGTGATGTCAAACAGCATGTGATCAGGGGCGCGCACAACGGAATGGGCCGTCAACTTAACCCCTAGCAAGCCTTGGTCAAGATAGGTGCCCCATCCCCTGACGGCCGTGCAATCAGGATGAGCCGCCACCCAGGCATCAACGTTCTGGTGACATTCACTGATGCGGGGGCGCCCGTCGGCCATAACGACCGGCCGAAACGGAATCGCTTCGGCTTCAGGCAACCGGCCACAGATGCCGGCCTCGTAGTCCGCTCTCTCCATGGTCACTCGGCCTCTCTTTTTGTGTGATAAAGGACATTATCACACATAGAATTCGCTTTCTGTGTCGCTCTTGGCGCCGCTTAAGGAAGTGCTTGCGACACCTGCATTTTGTGTGTATATTAACAATCAGCCATTCATTTGGCAGTATGAGTTGATCACTGCATTACGTAGTTCATCAATTAGTCAGATAGAAACGCAGTACTGAATGATTAGCCCAGCTGAGCGAGGAGTGTCACGTATGCGTCCTCTCCCGCGCAGCCAGAAGGCAGAATACCCTGGCGAGTAATCGCCGTTTGCTGTACCTGTTTTGCCTGCCCGTTTTCTCCATCCTGACCAGAAAAACACCCAACACGGACTTTTCTGAGGACGCAACTGGAGACGCGGAGCGCCTGCCCGTGAACCCGATGACCGTCATCGGGGGTGTCCACGTGCGCCGGCGCTCCGTGTTCTCCGAGGCAGTTTTTTAACTGTCTTGGAGAAGACCAAAGATGACCCCCGAAGAAAAAAAACTGCGACAGCATTACGACCAGCTTGAAGGCCTTGTGGATGCACCAGAGCCGGCAACTTCATGGAAGATGACTGCCATCCAGTGCGTGGCACGCCTGAAGTGTGCGCACTTCGCCATTCTTGCGGCTGTCGCAGTCGCCGCGATGGTCGCGTACAAGGGCTTGCCGTCGATAATCACGTCGCAGACGCTTCTCGCGATCGTCATCCTCGGCGCCTTTGGGACCTTTCGCGAACGCCAGTGACGGATACAGCACACCGCTGCCGTCCGGTGACCGCCGCGGTGTGCCCATCAGTTATTGGAAGTGAAATGCGCCCAGCCCGCAAGCAACCGAAGGTCCGAATCAATCTGGATATGCCGGTTGAGGTCAAGGAACAGCTCGAACGGATCCGCGACCAGGTCCATGCCGACAGCATGGGCGAGGTCATTCGGCGCGCGCTCGCCTTATACGATTACCTGCACAGCGAACAGGCCGATGGTGCGCATCTGCTGATCCGCACCAAGGACGGCATCGAGAAGGGCCTGCCGCTTTTCTGAAGCCGCACATCGCATCGATCGCAAGTTAGAAGACCATGCCTGGCGCGTCCCCGCGGAGCCGTCAGCTAGGCCGCTCTAGTAATCCAAGAAACTTCCGGCTACGGCATAGTCGTCTGCCGCTGGTCGGCTGTTTCGACCATCCAAGCTAAGCGGGGCATAGCGGCTTCAAGCGCCTTAATGCTCGGAGAAGCGGATACCGGGCTCGCGCACCGCAAGGATTGTCCATGTAGGTGTCCATAGTCCGCAGAAGTGCGAAGTGGCGGCGCCAGGAGCACTTTTCTCGTAGCGGGATCGATTCCAAGTAAGTCGCAGTCAAGCAGTGTGTGAAGGTCCGTGCGCAGTAAGAGCCCGTTGGCTACGTGGTTAGTCTCGGGACCAAGATAGGGTGTGATATGCGCCGCTTCCAGTACGTCCCGAATGCTGCATCCCGTGATTGCGCAGCGACCATCAGGCTGGCTCGCCCGCACTGCGGTGAGCGCCACGAATTAGCGGACCGATCGGCCAGTTGACGGCATGTCGGCTTGGGTTAGTGCATGGGAGTCCCGTCGCTGCCGGGCGACCTGCTCAGCCTTCGTTGGGCGGCCCCGTCGCGGGAACGCCGGCTTCTCGACAGGCGCGGATGTCAGGACGCTCACGGCCACATGCGCTCCAAGCCAGCTTTCGACGTCTTCTACTCGCCAGAGCAGGCGTTTCGTGCCGGGTAAGCGGCAAACGGGGGGCAAGGACTGTGGATTCCGAGTCGCGTCGCTCCGAACGCTTGCGACTGACTTGCGAAGGCATTCCGCCAATTGATCGACCGTGAGTAGCGCCTGCATGCGTATGACCCCGAATGCGCCATGTCACATGTGTGCACATGACGGCGTTGGTTAGCTAGTGCATGCAAGATTGCGTTCTGAGGGCGATGAAGTCTCGGTAGAGTCCGAAGGCTTTTTTTACCAATCCGGACGCGAGGACCTGTCCGGCATTTTGTGTGTGAGGCATATCATGAGAGGTAAAAATCATGGATATGCCGATGAAGAAGAAACGTACGGTAGCGTCTCAGGCAGCGGCCCGCGGGCCGCTGCCTGAACTGCCCAAGGCGCTGCTGGACGAGCTGGTCAAGGGGCCGATATGACGCCGGCCGAAGTCCAGGATCTGATGCTGGCGTTCAATAAAGCGGTCATCGAACGCGCGATGGGCGCCGAGATGAACCTGCATCTGGGCTACCCGCCGGGCCAGTCCAAACCGGCCGGGCAAGCCAACGAGCGCAACGGTGCCAGTGGCAAGACAGTCATCACGGATCGCGGCCCCGTGCGCGTCGAGGTGCCTCGCGACCGTGACGGCAGCTTCGCGCCGGTCCTGATCCCCAAACACGAACGCCGCTTCACCGGATTTGACGAGCGCATTATCGCGATGTACGCGCGCGGCATGAGCGTACGCGAGATTCAGGCCTTTCTGGCCGAAAGTTATGGCACCGAGGTATCGCCCGATTTCATCAGCTCGGTCACCGACGAGGTGATGGCCGAAACGCTGGCCTGGCAGAACCGCCCGCTCGATGCAATGTATCCGGTGGTGTTCTTCGACGCCCTGCGCGTGAAGATCCGCGACGACGGCGTGGTCAGCAACAAGGCGGTCTATCTGGCACTGGGCATTCAGGCGGACGGCCAGCGCGACGTACTGGGCCTGTGGATCGAGCAGACCGAGGGCGCGAAGTTCTGGCTCAAGGTGTTCAACGAGCGAAGGCCCGTGGCTGCCAGGACATCCTGATTGCGGTGGTTGACGGCCTGAAGGGACTGGCCGACGCAATTGGCACCGCATACCCCCGCACGGCCGTGCAGACCTGCATCGTGCACCTGATCCGCAACAGTCTGGATTACGCCAGCTACAAGGACCGCAAGGCGCTTGCCGCGGCGCTGCGACCGGTCTACTGCGCCGCCAGCGAGCAGGCCGCACAGCAGGCGCTGCAGGCGTTCGCTGACGGTCCATGGGGCCTCAGATACCTGATGATCGTGCAGTCGTGGCAGCGCGCGTGGGAGCACGTCACGCCGTTCTTCGCGTTTCCGCCGGAGATCCGCCGCGTTGTCTACACAACGAATGCCATTGAGAGCCTGAACATGCAGCTACGCAAGATCATCAAGACCCGCGGCCACTTCCCGAATGACGAGGCCGCCATCAAACTGCTCTGGCTGGCGCTACGCAATGTCCTGGCAAAATCTGTTCGCGCTGCCTTCGACTGGAAGTCCGCCATGAACCAGTTTGCTATTCTGTTTGGTGAGCGATTCACGCAGGCGCGCGGGTAACGATTCCTTTAACCGCCTCGCCCACAAAAATGCGGACAGGTTCGACGCGTGAGATGGAGATACAGTTCGGCGCCACAAATTTGCCACATGCGATGTGCAAAAACCTGCGCCAAAAAGCGAAACAATGCACTACATCGCAAGACGTAGTGCATTGTTTTTATTGAAATTCTTGGTGGAGCGGATGAGGATCGAACTCACGACCTTCGCATTGCGAACGCGACGCTCTCCCAGCTGAGCTACCGCCCCAACGAAGCCACGATCTTAGCACAGCCAAATCCGCCATTGCCAAGCAGGCAAGCACAAAATCTGCCCGCGCTCAAAACTCCCTGGGGATCACTGAGCAGGCGCCCCGGCCAGCACCCACCCCACCACAGTACGAATATCGCCCGCGCTCATGCCCGGATGAGAAGGCATCGGAATCGCCCCCCAAACCCCTGACCCGCCGTCGCGCACCTTCTTCTCGAGCTTCGCCTGAGCGGCCGCATCGCCCTTATACCGCTGGGCGATATCGTGAAACGAAGGCCCCACGAGCTTGCGATCCACGGCATGGCACCCCATGCAGGCATTGTTGCGCGCAATAGCCAACCCCTCGGCCGCAGCAAACGCCCGCACAGGCATCGTCGCCACCAGCCCAGCCACAGCCAGCCCCAAAGCCCCGACCCAAAACCGGCCGCCCATACCCGTCACCCGAGTCGTCATCAAAGCGCCTTCCCATTACCCGCCGGCGCGGCAGCAGGCGCAGCCGAAGAGCCGTCGATAGGCCGCGAGCTCACCGAAGCATCCGGCACCGCGCCCACCGTCGGCTCATCCGCCACATTCGCAGCAGGCTGCGCCGGCGCGCTCACCGCCGCAACGGCCGGAGCCCCCGCAGGCTGCCCCGGCTTGATGTACTGATAAACCTTCACCACCTGCTGCACGCCCACCACGCCGGCAGCCGCATTCGCCGCCACATTGCCTTCCTGCGGCGTGACGAGGCCCATCAGATACACCGTGCCGCGCTCGCTCACCACCTTGAAGTCGTTCGCGGAGATGTCCTTATAGGCCACCAGCTCCCCCTTCACGCGCCCTTCCAGATACGAGTCGTTGGCCCGCGAGGAGAACGAGCTCGCCGGCTGCACGGCCAGTCCGTTCACGACCGAATCCACATTCGTCACTGCGCGCGTGAGCGCCTCGGCCTTCTGCTTCGTCGCGTCGTCGGGCACTTCGCCGGTCAGCAGCACGCGCTGGTTGAACACCGCCACGTTGATATGCGAGGTATTCGGCAGCTTGTTCGAGAGCTCCGAAAGCGCCTTCACCTGGATCTCGCGATCCTCGGTCTGCGATCCCACCGTGCGCCGGTCGGTCGCCACAAGCGCCGTGCCGCCCGCCGCGCCCGCAAGCGCAAGGAAGCACCCCTGCAGGCTCGCCGAGAGGGCCGCCGCCAATCCGATCGTCGCAGCCGTTCGGGCCAGTGCACTACCGTTGCCGTATCTGCTCTTCAACGTCGCTCTCCTTCGTCCTTCGGTGTCAGTCGTCGCCCAGCAGCATCGCGTCGATGCCGTCGCACAGGCAGTGAATTACTAGCAGGTGCACTTCCTGGATGCGCGCAGTCCTGTCGGCAGGCACGATCAGGTGTATGTCGGTATCGGCCAGCGTCGCGTTCACGTCGCCGCCGCCCTTGCCCGTCAGCGCAATCACGATCATTTCGCGCTCGTGCGCTTCTTCGATCGCCGCGAGCACGTTCGCCGAGTTGCCGGAGGTGGTGATCGCGAGCAGCACGTCGCCCGGCTGCCCCAGCGCGCGCACCTGCTTCGCGAAGACCTGGTCGTACGCGTAGTCGTTGGCGACGGCGGTGAGCACCGATGCGTCGGTGGTGAGGGCAAGCGCGGGAAGTCCCGGGCGTTCGCGTTCGAAGCGGCCGATCAGTTCGGCCGCGAAGTGCTGGGCGTCGGCGGCGGAGCCGCCGTTGCCGCAGGCCAGTATTTTGCTGCCGTTCGCCAGCGCGGCGAACATCGTATCGACGGCGGCCGCGATCGGCACCGCGAGGGTTTCCATGGCCGCGAGCTTGACGGCTGCGCTGTCGCGGAAGTGCTGTTGAATTCGTTCGACGGACATCGACTCTCTAATCTGTACTGCGGGTATCGCCCAAAAACCGCTGCCTGTATGCGGATTGCCGCAAGTTTAGCGCACTCGCGCGCGTTCTCCGCGCATTTAGCTGTGATCGGCGCGGAAGGCGTCGCGTATCCACGTCAGACGCCCGCGCTCGAATGCAATCACGTCGAAGCGGCACGCGGGCATCGCACGCGCGGCGCCGCCTGCCTCGTCTCGCGCGCCGTCGTTCTCTCCTGCACCGGCTGCACGCACGGCCAGGAAGTAGCGCGCCGCGCTCACCACGCGCTGCTGCTTGCGCCATCCCACGCTCGCCGCCGCGCCGCCGTAGCCCTGCCCGGTGCGCGCGCGCACTTCCACGAAAACCAGCGTGCCGTCGCGGTCGCGCATCACGAGATCCAGTTCGCCGCGGCGGCAGTGCACGTTGCGCGCAACGAGCGTGAGCCGCTGGCGGCGCAGAAAATCCAGCGCGTGCGCTTCGAAACGCGCACCGGCCGCGCGCGATTCGGCGTTGGACTCGCGGTGTCCGGAAAAGTTGTCCGCGTCATCTCTTTTTCTCGCGCGCCCGGTTGGCGTCTTCGCCGGCGGCTCGGTCCGTTCGCCCGCGTGGCACAATGTCGGCCTCCTTCCTTTCGCATGCGCGTTGCGTGTCATGACGCTCCCTTCGTCCGTTTCCGAGCTCGCCCAGGCCCAGCAGTATCCGGCCGCCACGCTGTATGTCGTGGCGACACCCATCGGCAATCTCGCCGACATCACCGTGCGCGCGCTGCACGTGCTCGGTCTCGTCGATCGCATCGCCGCCGAGGACACGCGCAACACAGGCCAGTTGCTCATGCGCTACGGCATTTCGAAGCCGCTCGTGGCCGTACACGAGCACAACGAGCGCGAGGCGGCGCAGCGCGTGATCGACTTTCTGCGCGCGGGCGAGCGCGTGGCCTGCGTTTCGGATGCGGGCACGCCCGGCATTTCCGATCCCGGCGCGAAGCTCGTCGATGCCGTGCGCGAGGCCGGTTTCCAGGTCGTGCCGCTGCCCGGCGCGAGCGCGCTCGCCACCGCACTGAGCGTGGCGGGCGACTGGGTTTCGACCTTCACGTTCCTCGGTTTCCTGCCGCCCAAGGCAAAGCAGCGCGCCACTGCGCTGCAGCCGCTCGTGGCACACGCGCACGCGATGGTGTTCTACGAGGCGCCGCATCGCATCGTGGAGACGGTGCAGGCCCTCGCCGATGCGTTCGGTCCCGCGCGGCGCGTGTTGATCGCCCGCGAACTGACGAAGCTACACGAGGCGCTTTATCGCGGCACCCTGGCCGAAGCGCCAGCGTGGCTCGCGGAGGATGCGAACCGTCAGCGCGGCGAGTTCGTGCTGGTGGTGGAAGGCGCGAGTGCGGGCGAATCCGCGGACGATGATCACGATGCGCTCTTGCGCGCGCTCCTGCAGGAAGTGCCCGTGAAGAGCGCAGCGAAGGTCGCGGCAACGCTCACAGGCGCGTCGCGCAATGCGCTCTATGCGCGGGCGCTGGAACTGAAGGGCAAAGAGGGCGCAGGGGAAGATGCGGAAGATGGGGACGACTGAACAAAAACGCGTCCAGCCACGTTCAGCCACGCAGCGCCGGGTATCGGGTATCGGGGGGCACCGGGCGCCCCCCCTGAAATGCAAGAAGGGCCGCACGTCAATCGCGTAGCGGCCCTTCTCGTTTGTGCGACAGCAACCGGTTAGTGGTCGCCGTTCGAAAGCGCGGCAACCTGTTCGGCCAGCGCTTCCTTTCCTTCCTGGCGCGACAGTCCTTCGATGTTCACGCGCGCGGTGCCGGCGTGCTGCACGCCCAGCATCTTCGCGGCCGCATACGAGAGGTCGATCACGCGGCCACGGGCGAACGGCCCGCGGTCGTTGATCTTCACCACCACCGATCTGGACGTCGAAGGCACGCTCACGCGCACGTAGGAGCCGAGCGGCAGCGTGCGGTGCGCGGCGGTGAGCGCTTCCATGTTGAAGCGTTCGCCGCTCGCGGTCTTGCGGCCGTGGAACGCGCGGCCGTACCACGAAGCGCGGCCGGTCTGGTGGAACGACGAGACGTCCGGGCCGCCGCCGATCGGTTCGGCATCGGCGAGGGTCTTGTCGCTGCCGGCGCCCGAAGCGGGCAGCGCGGCAAGCGCCGAGCCGTAGCTCTGCGGTGCGGCGAACGCCACGTGCGCGTCCCTGGTGGTGCTGAGCGCCGACCCGTCCGCCTGGTTCTGCGGGCCGGGCGGCATGGCGCAACCGGCCAGCACGGACACGGCTGCGAGACTCCCGAATTTTCGTCGAGACAGTCTGAGTTTCATAAGCTTGCCATCACATGTCGAAGCCCCCGGCAGCCCATGGCTGCACGCAAACTGAAAGGCTTCGGCGGCTGCAGGTAAAGCCATGCCCCGCTCGCGAAAGGCGAGCTCGAGCCGGCACCCGGATGCGACCCCTAATGGGCCACCAACCGCTGGTTTTCTTTCACGTCTGGCGCAGCCTCTCCCCGGCAGCCTGACCAGACCCCACATGCCGCCATCGAGCGTGGACAACTCGCTCTGGCGCGCCGGTAACACACGGCGCACAGGAACGGCGGCGTAGGCCCCACCCAGCGTCACGACAGCAAGGCCGTTGCAGGCGCGTGGCACCTGGCTGGGCAAGACGTGCGGTGCCGAACGGATCGGCACCTGATTTGCCATCGCTTCAGTCCGCAAAAGGCGGTCGTCCGACGACGGCACTGCTTGACGGCGATGCATCGAGACCCGCTTTTTAGCCGAGTCGCACCGCCCAGTGAAAGCACGTAAAACGTGCGTGTTGGGTCGCATTATACCCAAAAGTAATTGTTGTCACGCACGTAACCCCCGAATTTTTATGAATTTTCTACATTGGCGTAACAAAGCCGGAGGCCGAAGCCTTGCCCGGCGGGGGATACAGACGATCCGCAAGCGGCGTTCCGCGCCCCCGCCGAAGGCACCCTCCGGCGCCCCCTCGCGCGCCCCTTCGCACGCCCCTTCGCAACCCCATCGGCGGGTGCCCCGCCGCGCCGGTACAATCGGGTCTCTGGTTGCGGCCCGCCGTTGGGCCGCGCGTTCCCCGCGATCCTTCTACGCGCATGAAAGTCACGCTGATACCCGTCACGCCGTTCCAGCAAAACAGCTCGCTTCTCGTCGACGAGACGACGCAGCGCGCCGCCGTCGTCGATCCGGGCGGCGACCTCGAACGCATCGAAGCCGAGATCGCGCGGCAGGGCGTGCAACTCGAAAAGGTGCTGCTCACGCACGGTCACGTGGATCACTGCGCGGGCGCGAAGGCGCTGGCTGAAAAGTTCGGCGTGCCGATCGAAGGGCCGCACGAGGACGAGCGCTTCTGGATCGACATGCTGCCGCAGCAGAGCGTGCGTTTCGGCTTCGGCCACGCCGAAGCCTTCGAGCCCGACCGCTGGCTCAACGACGGCGACACGGTCCGTTTCGGCAACGAGGAGATGGAGGTCTACCACTGCCCGGGGCACACGCCCGGCCACGTGGTGTTCTTCAGCCGCGCGCACCGGCTCGCGATCGTGGGCGACGTGCTGTTCGCGGGCTCGATTGGCCGCACCGATTTCCCGCGCGGCAATCATGCCGACCTGATCCGCTCGATCCGCGAAAAGCTCTGGCCGCTCGGCGACGACGTCACGTTCGTGCCGGGCCACGGCCCGGCTTCCACCTTCGGCGAAGAGCGCCGCTCCAACCCCTACGTCGCAGACGGCATCCCCGGATAATGAATACCGCCGCCATCGAGGAAATCTATGTCAGCACGGACGTCGAGGCCGACGGTCCGATTCCGGGCCCGCATTCGATGCTGAGTTTCGCGTCGGCGGCCTACACCGCCGACAAGCGTCTCATCGCCACCTTCTCCGCGAATCTCATGACGCTCGAAGGCGCGGCGCCGCATCCCGTGCAGGCCGCCTGGTGGGAAACGCAGCCCGAGGCGTGGGCGGCCTGCCGCAAGGACCAGCAGGACCCGGCCGCGGCGCTCGTCAACTACGTGCAATGGGTCGAGGCGCTGCCCGGCAAGCCGGTGTTCGTCGCCATGCCCGCGGGCTTCGATTTCACCTTCATGTTCTGGTACATGATGCGTTTCGCGGGGCGCTGCCCGTTCTCGTGGTCGGCGCTCGACATCAAGACGCTGGCCTTCGCGATGACGGGCCTGCCGTACCGCAAGTGCATCAAGCCACGCTTCCCGAAGCACTGGTTCGACGACCACCCGCACACCCACGTCGCGCTCGACGACGCCATCGAACAAGGCGCCCTCTTCTGCAACATGCTGGCCGACCTGCGCGCGCAGCAGGCCCAGGCCGCCAGCACGGTTGATGGGGACGTGTCAGGGAAAAATGCCGCCAGTTAAATCACAAAGCGGGCAATCCTCCTCACCAGGTGCACTTCGCATTGCGTTTCGTTTTCGCGCCCTCTACCATTCGGGAATGGCACGACGCAAACGGAGGCGCAGTTGACACTCGATACGTTCTCTCAGAAGATCCTGCGCCTGCTACAGCTGGATGCGCGCCGCTCGGTGCAGGAAATCTCGGACCAGGTGGGCCTGTCCAGCACGCCCTGCTGGCGCCGCATCAAGGACATGGAACAATCGGGCGTGATCCAGCGCTACACGGCGCTGCTCGATCGCGAAAAGCTCGGGCTGCACGTCTGCGCGCTCGCGCATATCCATCTCACGCGCCACACCGAAGGCGGCGTCGAGCAGTTCGAGCGCGAGATCGCGACCTGTCCCGAAGTCACCGAGTGCTACAGCACGACCGGCGAATCGGACTACATCCTCAAGATCGTCGCGCCCGACATCAAGGCCTACGACGCCTTTCTCCACGACCGCATCTTCAAGATTCCGGCGGTCGCGCAGGTGCGCACGAGCGTCGTGCTGCGCGAAATCAAGTTCGATACGCAGTTGCCGCTCTGAGGCGGGCGCCGCGCCGGTCAACTCGCACGGCGCGGCGATGCGCTAGCGCTTGCTTCACGCGCCGGCGCGAGCCCCGCCGTATCCACGCTGACGACACTCACCACGTCCAGCCGGCTCGCGCCCACGCGGCGCTTGATCGCCTCCCGGTCCGCCTCGGTGAGGCGCCTCGGGTCGTCGCCGGCAGCCAGCGCAACCTGCACGGCGAGGCCCGTGCTCAGGTAGTGCAGCGTCACCGCTTCCACATGCAGGCCGCGCGCAGCCAGCGCCTCGCCTAGCGCCCCGATCAACGCCTCGCGCGCGGGCTGGTTCGACACCGACCGCACGTGCATGTCGTCTTCGGGATCGACGTGGATGAGCGCATCGAGCACGCGCGCGTCGGCGAGGAGGCGCGAGCGCGCCTGCTCAGCAATATAGTGTCCCTCGGACACCGAAATAAACGGATCGACGAGGATGTGGGCATCCACGAGCGCGAGGTCGCCGGTCTTGCGCGTGCGCATTTCGTGCACGTCGAGCACGCCGGGCGTGGCGAGCAGGAGCGCGCGCAGGTCGGCAGTGGCGGCTTCGTCGAGCGCGCGGTCGGAGAGGTCCTGCAGCGCATCCCAGCCGAACACCCAGCCCATGCGCGCCACCATGAAACCCACGATGGCCGCCGCGATCGGATCGAGCAGCTTCAGGCCCGCTACGCTGCCCACAATGCCGATCGCCACCACGAGCGACGAAGCCGCATCGGAGCGCGCATGCCACGCGTTGGCGATGAGCATCTGCGAGCGCACGCGCTGCGCCTCGCCCAGCATGTAGCGAAAGAGTCCTTCCTTGGAAACGAGCACGAGGAGCGCCACAGCCAGCGCGCCCAGATGTACGGGCGGAATATCGCCGAGATCGGCAATGCGGGTGCCCGCGCGCCACAGCATGCCGATGCCGACCGCAATCAGCAGCCCGCCCAGAAACAGTGAAGCAACCGTTTCATAACGGCTGTGGCCGTAATTGTGATCGGCATCCGGTTTGGCGCCGCTATGCCGATTGGCCAGCAAGACGACAAAGTCGGAAACCAGATCGGCCAGCGAATGAATACCGTCGGCAACGAGTGCCTGCGAATGCGCAATCACGCCGATTGCGATTTGCAGGACCACGAGCACCGAATTGACAGCCACGCTCACGAGTGTGGTCTTGCGCGCAACCTGGTGTTTATCCGATACGAGCGCGTCGGCGGCAGGGGACATGGACGATGTAAAGAGCGAATCCAGGAATACCGACGATTGTAATAGGACCGCGCCGATTTTTTTGCGACAACCCTAAAAATCTCTTTTAAATCAGATGCCTACAAGAACACGACGCATTCGCATTCAACATTGCCCATGCAGGGAGGGAATGCCGCCGGGAACAAAAAAGCCGCGCGTCGAAACGACAGCGCGGCTTTTTCAATGAGCGGGCCGGGTGCCCCGCACGGTATGTCACTTCGCTTATGCGCCGCGGGTCCAGGCGGCGCATAAGTGGCATTCGGTGCGGATTTACTTCTGGATCAGAAACTTTTCGCGATCTTTGCCGGCAATCCAGCGGGGCGGCTTGCCGCGGCCCGACCACGTGCTGCCGCTGTCCGGGTCGCGGTATTTGGGCGCGACGCTGGCGCGCGAGCGGCTGGCCTTGGCGCTCTTGCTGCTGGCGCGGCCGCCGCCGAGTTCGGCGATCGTAATGCCGTAATCGGCCATTTTCTGTTTGATCTCGTCGAGGACTTCGGCATATTCGCGTGCCTTCGCCTCTTCAATCTGCTTCTCAAGCTTTTCGCGCTGGGCGAGTAGTTCCTTGTAGGAAGACATAGGTACCCTTGTGGTTTGGACAAATATGGCTACCAGTCTCGCGCCGGTATGCCAATTGACAAATATGTGCCCCGGAAAGTGGAGGCGAGATTAACACAGAATTCAATCCCGGTAAAAGCGCGGCGCATAAAAAATAATCAAAAACCTGTTTCGGAATCTTTCCGTACCGCCCCGCACTGTCGGGGATGTTCATTCGGCGCAAATCGGTATTTTTACTCAATACCTCATTCCACAGATTAATCCGGAAGGTGCAACGGTCAATCGATGAAAATTAAATGGTATGAGAACATCCAAACATTTCACCAGATGATAGCTTCCAGAATATTCGATATGCCTTATGAGATATAGCGATCCGGTTTCAAGCCGCATGGGGCCGCCCTCAGGGCGCACACGCTATATCTTGAAAATAATTCAGCCCGAATATCGTTCGATGCAATCCGTTAGCACCGCATGCAAGGTTTGCTGATCGGGTTGCGGCGCGTCGAACACGAAGCGCGTGCGTGCGCCGTCGATCCGGAGGTCGGCGCCGTAGCGGTCCACGCCCGCCAGCTCCAGCGTGGCCGGCCGGGCGGGATGCCGCTCGAAGGCTTCGATCAGCGCGATTTCGTCTTCGTCCGCAAGCGAATCGAGCTCGTCCAGGTCCGCGCCGTCCAGCCATCCCATCGCGCCGAAACCGCCGATATAGCGCAGCCGCTCGACATGCAGCACCCAGAACGTGAAGTCGCCGAGCGCGAGGTAACGCTCGGCGTCCGGGTGGTAGCGCAGATAGCGGCGCGCAACCGCCGCTTCCTGGTCCGGGTCTACCGGCGCATAAAGGCCCAGCAGCGTGGCGCGCGAGCCGTTGAGCACGTCGCCGTCCGGCGCGTGCGCTACGAGAAAACCGGCGCGCGGATCGCCCAGCAGGTTGCGCGTGTGTTCGGCGAGCCGGCTGATGAGGATCACGGGCCGGTGGAACGCGTCGGGCGCGAACGGCACGATGGTCGGATAGGGAAAACCGTGCGGCTCGCGCGCATGGGTCGCGAGCGTGCCGGTGGACACCTGGTGCAGCAGATGCAGCGGAGCGTGGGCGGGAATCTTCAAGAACGTCCTCGGGCGGTGCGATTTTGTCGTAAGCGTGGAGTGCACACCCGAAGTACGGCGCCGGGAGCGGACTGTGTACCGATAGTAGTGCAGCGCGCGGATCGCGGTTCGGCAGGACGCGCATGCGTTCGCTAAAATCCTTCTTTGCTTTCAGTCTCCTTCCTTTTTATAGCGTTTTTCTCCGAACCCCGGAACCGCCCGTGTCCGATCGCACCAGCCACCCCACTGCCGCCCCTGCCGCCGCCACGACCGGCGCCACCCTGGCCCGCCAGCCCGCCGCGCCCACGCCCGCCGCCGCGCATCGCGCCCTGCCCGCCGTCACCCGCCAGCGCGCACGGCTCGCCACCATGGCGCTCTTCTTCATCGCGGGCATGATGTACGCGTCCTGGGGGGTGCATGTTCCCACCGTGCGCGACCGCTTTCACCTGAGCCCCGCGTTGCTCTCGTGCGCGCTCTTCGCCGTCGCGGGCGGCTCGATCGCCGCCATGACAATGCTCGGCGGCTGGATCGCGCGCGTGGGCTCGCGCCGCGCCTGCCTCGCGGGCGGCCTCACCATGTCGGTCTGCGGCACGCTGATCCTCGTCGTGCCGTGGTTCTGGTCGCTGCTCGTGGTGCTGGCCCTGTTCGGCGTGGGCATGGCCACGCTCGACGTCGCGATGAACGCCGAAGCAAGCGCCGTCGAAGAGTCGCTCGGGCGGCCGATCATGTCGGCGCTGCACGGCATGTTCAGCCTGGGCGGCATGGCGGGCGCCGCAATCGGCGGCGCGCTGCTCGCGCGCGGCATGGCGCCGGCGCTGCATCTGCTCCTCGCCTCCGCGCTCGCGGCGCTCGTGCTGATCGTCTCGTGCCCGGCCGTGCTGCCGCACGTGCCGCACCCCACTCACGGCGAAGGCGCGAAGACCGGCAATCGCTGGCGCACGCCCGCGCTCTGGGCGCTGGGCGGCATCGCGCTCATCGCGCTGATCGCCGAAGGCGCGATGTACGACTGGGCAACCGTGTACATGCGCGACGTGGTGATCGCGTCGCCCGCGCTCGCCAGCGCGGCCTACGCGGCGTTCTCGGGCGGCATGGCCGCGGCGCGCTTCGCGGGGGATGCCGTGCGCGCGCGCTTCGGCGCGCCGCAGCTCGTGATGGTGAGCGCGTCGCTCGCCTGTGCCGGGATGATCGGCGCCCTCGTGCTGCCGTTCGCGGCCACGGCCCTCATCGGCTTCACGCTGATGGGACTCGGCCTCGCGAACATGATGCCCGTGCTGTTCGCCGCCGCCGCGCGCGTGAAGGGCATCCACGCCGCCGAGGGGCTCGCGCACGTCGCGGGCATCGCCTACTTCGGGCTGCTGTTCGGGCCGGTGGTGATCGGCGGCATCACGCAGGTGACCAATCTCACCGTGGGCCTTGCCGTCGTCGCGCTGTGTGCGGCGCTCGTTGCGCTCGCCGCGCCGCGCGTGCTGCGGCGTCTGGGCATCTGAGGGCTGCCCCGCCCGCGCCGCCCATAAAGAAAAAGGCACGTGGACATCAAAGTCCACGTGCCTTTTTTACGCACCCTTAACCGCAGCTCGCGCTGCGGCGGGCAGCGGTATTACATCTTGACGACGTCGAGCAGCGTCTTCTTGCCGCCCTTGTAGTCGTACAGCGAGATCACGCCGTGCCGGAGGTCGCCCTTCGAGTCGAAGGTCGTCTCGCCGATCACACCCTTGTAGTCGGTGCTCGGCATTGCGGCCAGAATCTTCGCCGGATCCGTCGAGTTCGCGCGCTTCATCGCATCGACGATGATGTACACGGCGTCATACGTGAACGGTGCGTAGATCTGGATCGGCTGGCCGAAGCGCTTCTCGTACTTGGCTTCGAATTCCTTGCCTTGCGGCATCTTTTCGAGCGCCATGCCCGCTTCCGAGCACACGATGTTGTCGGTCGCGTCGCCGGCGAGGTCCGAGAGCTTGTCGGTACAGACGCCGTCACCCGCGAGCACCTTCGCGCGCAGGCCAAGCTGCTTGGCTTGCTTGGCGAACGGGCCGCCGGTGGCGTCCATGCCGCCGTACATGATCGCGTCGGGGTTCTCACCCTTGATCTTCGTCAGAATGGCGCGGAAGTCCACGGCCTTGTCGTTCGTCGCGTCATGCGACAGAACCTTCATGCCGAGCGACTTGGCGGTCTTCTCGAACTCGTTCGCGAGACCCTGGCCGTAAGCCGTCGAGTCGTCGACGATCGCGACGCTCTTCAGGTTCATCGTCTTGGCCGCGTAGTTCGCGAGCGCCGGGCCTTGCTGCGCATCGGTCGCCACGACGCGGTACGTCGTCTTGAAGCCTTGCTGCGTGTAGGCCGGGTTCGTCGCCGACGGCGAGATCTGCACGATGCCGGCATCGCTATAGATCTTCGAAGCCGGGATCGAGGTGCCCGAGTTCAGGTGGCCGACCACGGCGACGACCTTGTCGTCGACGAGCTTCTGCGCAACCTGGGTGGCCGTACGCGGGTCAGCCGCGTCGTCCTGTGCGTCGAGTTGCAGCGTGATCTTCTGACCGTTGATCACGAGGCCCTTCGCATTGATTTCTTCAACGGCAAGACGCGCGCCGTTTTCGTTGTCCTTGCCGAGGTGGGCAATGCCACCCGTCAGCGGAGCGACGTGACCAATCTTGACCACTTCATCTGCGAACGATGCCGTAGCAAACGCACCGAACATCATGACGGCAGCGCTGATCGGCAACAGCTTTTGAAGCTTGATATTCATGTAAGTCTCCAGTTTCGAACCCAAAAGCAACGTAATCGCCCTGGTGCTCCCGCGCCCCGAACGTGTCGCTCCCCGTGCGGACGACCACGCAGGATGCATCCTTGATGCACCTGGCCAGCATGCCTTCGGGCCCGTTCATGGCGGGCCGTCCGGTCATACTTGCGCGCAAGTGTAGGCGATCAAATTAATTTGGGGGACTTTTTTCAGATATTGGTACGAGTACCAATAGGCTTTCTACCGGATCGCTCCGAGCCCCTGCAAATATCCGGGTTTGGGCCCGGCGCTGCAAGGCGCCGGGAAGGCATCCGCAAACGTCGGGAAAGCCTTTAGGAAGCCTTGACGGATTAATTTTGAAAATATTGCCGGAGGCGGGTGCAGGGGCGTCGAAAGTGCGAACGTTGGCGTGAAACGCCGCGGCGCAGAACGGTGCGCGCTCAAGTAAGCATTCGATTAATTGTCCGTAAAGGGGCAGCCGTTGCTGCGTTGCAGCATCCGATATCGCCCGATATCCCCTGGCAGCGCAGCAACCGGCTCGGGACTTGCGCACGCTATGCCCCACGCGTGAGCGCCGCGAGCGCGGCGCGCCATTCGGCATCGAGCGCATCGACCAGTTGCGCCGCGCCGAGCCCTGCTTCGCGCGCGCGGGAGAGCGGCGCGCCCTGCCCCGACCAGAGTGAGAGGTAATCGCCGTCGTTGGCGCGCGCCGCGCTCTGCCGCAGCGCCTGGGTGAGCGCGTTTTGCACCGGGTACGGCGCGACGCTGCCGGGATGCGCTTCGAGTGCCTGCATGAGCGGATTGCGGATACCGCGCGCGTGGCGACCCGTGATCGCGCGCGTGACCGAGGTGTCCGTATCCGACGAAGCCCGCACGCGCGCTTTCCAGTTAGTGGGAATCGCACTTTCCGCGCAGGTGAGGAAGGCCGTGCCCATCTGCACGCCCTGCGCGCCGAGCGCGAGCGCCGCCGCGATGCCCCGGCCGTTCATGATGCCGCCCGCCGCGAGCACGGGCAGGCCGGTGGCATCGACGAGCTGCGGCACGAGCGCCATGGTGCCCACCAGCGCGTGCTCGGGCGCGCCGATGAAGGTGCCGCGGTGGCCGCCCGCCTCGGCGCCCTGGGCGACGATGGCGTTCGCGCCGGCCTCGCGCCAGGCGAGCCCTTCGGCCACGTGCGTCGCCGTGCCGATCACGTAGCTGCCCGCCGTCTGCAGCCGCGCGACATCGGCCTTCGCGAGCAGGCCGAAGGTGAAGCTCACCACAGGCAGGCGCAGTTCTACGAGCATGTCGAGCTGCGCGCGGAAATCGGGCGCGTAGCGTTCGAGCGCTTCGCCCGGCGGCAGATCAAAGCGCGCGCGCAGCGGATCGATTGCTTCGAGCGCGCGCCGCACGGTGGCTTCGTCGGGATGCGCCGGATCGAGGACGAAGAGATTCACGCCGAACGGCTGGCGGGTGAGCGCGCGGATCGCCGCGACTTCGCTCGCGATCTTTCCGGGCGCGAGCGCGGCGCCAGCCAGAAAGCCGAGCGCGCCCGCATTGGCGACGGCCGCCACCAGCGCGGGCGAGGTGGGGCCGCCCGCCATCGGCCCCTGAACGAGCGGCAGGCGCAGGCCGAAGCGCCGCGAAAACGGCGTGGAGAAGGCGGACGAAGCGGTGGACTGGGCAGTCATATTGGCATCCTTGCGGGCAAGCGGCGCGCGTCGGGTGGTCCCCGCGACCATCCGTGCGCCTCCATGGCTTCCGAATCTAGCCGAGCGCCCTTCGCGCGAAAAATGAATAATCGAGATCGTTCCGATCCGCAGATGAGAACGAGGGACGCTGCAGGCCGCGGGCAGGCGTGGCAAACTGGCGCCCCGAATTTCGCGGCAACGCGAACTGACTGATCAAGAAGGAGAGCAACGTGAGCGTATCGACTCGATGGATCGACATTCCCGCCGGCAACGACAGCTTCGGCGGCTATCTCGCGCTGCCGAGAGGCGGCAAGGGCCCGGGCATCGTCATCGTCCAGGAGATCTTCGGCGTGAACGGCCACATTCGCGATGTGGTCGAGCAGTACGCACTCGACGGCTATGTCGCCGTCGCGCCGGACATCTTCTGGCGCACGCAGCCGCGCGTCGAACTGGACTATGTGGGCGCCGACCGCGACAGGGGCATCGAACTGCTGCAGAAGACCGACGTGAAGCTCGCCGTGGAGGACATCGGCGCGACGGCCGCGGCCCTGCGCGCGCTGCCCGAGTGCACGGGCAAGGTCGCAGCGATCGGCTATTGCTTCGGCGGGCGCCTCGCCTACCTGGCGGCGGCGCAAGGCTCGGTCGATGCGGCGGTGGCCTATTACGGCGGCGGCATCCAGAACGCGCTCGACGTGGCCGACAAGGTCACGGTGCCGATCCAGTTCCACTACGCCGAAAACGATCACGGCATTCCGCTCGACGCGGTGGGCCAGGTGAAGGAGCGCTTCGCGGGCCGCGACAATGCCGAATTCCACCTGTACCCGAACGCCGGGCACGGCTTCAACTGCCCGGTGCGCGAGTCGTACAACCAGCACGCCTCGGGACTCGCCCATGGCCGCACGCTGACGTTCCTCGCCGAGCGCCTGTAAGCGCGGCACCGCACGCCGGCTGCGCGCGACGATCGCGCGCAGCCGGCGCAACTGTCACACTGCCTCACAGGCAGTGCCATCGAGCGGGCGTCGGGCGCGCTCCGCCCCCCGCACTCACCCCACGCATCTTCACCTGGAGCAGGAGGCCGCGCCTTGCAGTCCGACTATCTGGAGTACGACGCCATCGGCCTTGCCGAACTCGTGAAGCGCGGCGACGTGAGCGCACGCGAACTGCTCGACACGGCCATCGCCCGCGCGGAAGCGGCCAATCCCGCGATCAACGCCATCGTGCTCAAGGACTACGACGCGGCACGCCGGCGCGCGAGCGCCATCGAAGCGGGCGGCAACGGCGCCGACACGCTGGCCGACGGCCCGCTCGCGGGCGTGCCGCTTCTCGTGAAGGACCTGGGCGCGGCGGTGGCCGGCCTGCGGATGACCTTCGGCAGCCGGCACTACCGCCATTACGTGCCCACGGCCGATGCCCCCGTGGTCGAACGCCTGCGCGCGGCGGGCCTGAACATCTTCGGCAAGACCAGCGCTTCGGAGCTGGGGCAGATGCCCTACACCGAACCGGAACTGTTCGGCCCGTGCCGCAACCCCTGGAATCTCGATCACACGCCGGGCGGTTCGAGCGGCGGCGCCGCAGCGGCGGTGGCCGCCGGCATCGTGCCGCTCGCGCATGCGTCGGACGGCGGCGGCTCGATCCGCATTCCGGCTTCGTGCTGCGGCCTCTTCGGCCTGAAGCCCTCGCGCTCGCGCCAGGTGCCTTCGAACCTCGCGCCCGCGCCCGGCGCGCTCGGCGTCGATCTGGCCGTCTCGCGCAGCGTGCGCGACAGCGCGCTGATGCTCGATCTGATCGCGGGCGATCCCGCGCTCGCCCCCGGCGCACCCGGCACGTTTCTCGCGGCGGCGCGCGATCCGGCGCCCTTCGCAAAACCGCTGAACATCGCGCTCATCACCGATCCGCTCTTCGCCTTCGAGCTCTCGCCCGAAGTGCGCGCCGCCGTGGACGATGCGGCGGCGCTCGTCACCTCGCTCGGACATCGCGTGGAGCCGGTGTCGCTGCCGGTCGATTTCGCCGCCGCGCGCGAAGCGTTCCTGATGCTGTGGTCGGTGGTGGCGGAGCAAATGGTGCTGAACGCGGACACCATCACGGGCACCCCGCCGCGCCGCCAGGACTTCGAGATCGCGACGTGGGCGATGGCGCACATCGGCCGCAAGCTGGGCGAGCGCGAGCTGCCGGCGGCGCTCGACTTGCAAGAGCGCATCACCGCGCAGCTCGCCGGGCTCATGACGCGCTACGACGTGATCCTGTGCGCGACGCTCGCGGCCGCGCCGGTGAAAATCGGCGAACTGAAGCCTTCGCAGACCGAGCGCATGCAGATGCGGGCGGTCACGGCCATGCCGATGGAAGCGCTGATGAGAAAGCTGCTGACGGAAGCGTCGAACAAGGCGTTCGCGTGGGCGGGCTGCACCGAGCTTTTCAATCTGACGGGGCAGCCGGCGATGACGGTGCCGCTCGCATGGAGTGCGCGCGGCCTGCCGATTGGCGTGCAATTCGCGGCGCGCGAGGGTCACGATGCGCTGCTGCTGCGTCTCGCGGCGCAACTCGAAGCGGCGCGCCCGTGGTTCGGACGCCGGCCGCCGCTGTTGCAGGCGCGCTAGCGCACGCCCTGTGTTGCATGCCGCCCTGCTCGCAGGCGCGGCTCGCTCATTGCTGAACGATGGGTTCCGGCCGATGGGTTCCGGCAATCAGGCCTTCTTGTTATAGGCGCTGCACCAGCCCTTGCCCGCCACCTGCTTGCCGGCGAACATCGGGCACGGCGCCCACGCGTCGGTGGCCTTGCCCTGGTAGAACGTGCAGTTGCTGCAGTCCTGACCGGCGGCGTACTTCGCGAACTTCGCCTTGTCGACCTTGGTGGCGTCGGCCTTGTAGCCGAGTGCCTGGGCGGTGGGATCGGTTTCGCTGGCCTTCGGCGCATCGGCAAAAGCCTGGCGCGACAGCGCGACCGTCGTGGCAACACCGATGCTCGTGATCAGAAAGCTGCGGCGGGACGATTTCATGGGACTCACTCCAGTATGTAGGGCTACACCGTTCTGACGACGGCGTCGCGCAAGGATAGCAACGAAGCACAGCGGAATTTCGTTGCAATTCCGGAGATAAGAGACCCGCATTAATGGGAAATGAGAATCGCCCCGCGGGGCGCTCTTCAGCGCCCCGCCAGTGCAACGTTCAATGCGCCTTGCCGCCCCCGCTCAAGCCGTACCGGCCATTTCGCACACCCGCTGCGCGATGGCGAGCGACGCCGTGAGCCCCGGCGATTCGATGCCGAACAGATTGACGAGCCCGCGCACGCCGTGGGCGGCGGCGCCCTGGATCAGAAAGTCGGCGGCCGGCTCGCCCGGGCCCGAGAGCTTGGGCCGGATGCCCGCGTAGGCGGGCAACAGCGCGTCATCGGGCAATGCCGGCCAGTAGCTGCGGATCTGCGAGTAGAACGCGTCGGCGCGATGGGGGTCGACGTCGTAGTTGATCGAGTCGATCCATTCGACGTCCGGGCCAAAGCGCGCCTGGCCGCCCAGATCGAGCGTGAGATGCACGCCCAGCCCGGCCTCGTTCGGCATGGGATAGATGAGGCGCGAGAACGGCACGCGGCCCGAGACGCTGAAGTAATTGCCGCGCGCGAGATAGAGCGGCGGAACGTGGCGCGGGTCGAGCCCGCGGATGCGCCGCGCGAGCTTGTTGGCGGCAAGCCCCGCACTGTTGATGACGCAGGCCGCGCGCAGTTCGGTGGGCGCGTCGCCGCCCACTTTCACGACGAAGCCGTTGGCCGTCGCGTCGATCGCCTCGACCGGCGACTTGAGCGCGACGACCGCGCCGTCGCGCTCGGCATCGCCCTGGAGCGCGAGCATGAGCTGATGGCTGTCCACGATGCCCGTCTGCGGCGAATAGACGGCCGCCACGCATTCGAGCGCCGGTTCGAGCGCCAGCGCCTCGGCGCCGCTAATGCGCGTGAGGTCGAACACGCCGTTTTCCTTGCCGCGCGCGAGGATCGATTCCAGTTGCGGGATCTGGTTCGCCGCCGTGGCCACGAGCAGCTTGCCGCAGCGCGAGTGCGCGACGTTGTGCGAGGCGCAGTACTCATAGAGCATCTCGCGGCCCCGCACGCACAGCGTGGCCTTGAGCGAGCCGCGCGGGTAGTAGAGCCCCGCGTGGATGACTTCGCTGTTGCGCGAGCTGGTGCTGGTGCCGATGGCGTCGGCCGCCTCCAGCACGATCACCTCGCGCCCGCGCGCCGCGAGTGCGCGCGCCACCGCCAGCCCGACCACACCGGCGCCGATAACTACACAGTCGATCTGATCCATGTCTCCACGTCCGCCCCTGCGGCGCCAGCCTGGATTCGGCCGGCCGCCGCGATCCTCCGTCCGGGTGACGGCGCGCGAAGCACGCCGCCGCTTTGAGGAAAATTGTACGCTCTGTGGCGGCGCAGCAAAGCCCGCTGCGCACGGCCAACGCGGGCCGGCGCACGGTGGGGGCGTGGAATGCCCGGCCGGCGGTCAGTTCAGCGTGGTCGTGGCGGTCGTGGCGGTTGCCACGGCGGGCTCCGCCGTGCGGGACGTGTGGAAGAAGGCCGCCGTCTGGATCTGCGCGCGCGGCACGGTGTAGCCGCCGGTGGCGAGTTGCGACGGATAGCTCGGGATATTCGGGTTGTCGAGTTCGCCGGCGGCGCGGGCGCGGGCCAGTTCGGCCTTCACTTCGGCGCGGGTCCGCGGGCCGTTGGCGGGGGCCTGCTGGACGGGGGAGCCCGCGGTGATCGGGGCGGCAGTGGTATCGTCGGCAAAGGCCGGCGCCGCGGCGGCAAAACCGGCGGCGGTAATCAGCAGGGCAGCAAGCGTGGCGGTCTTCATGGCAATTCCTCGGTGCGGGTTGGGGCGCGCGGGCATGGCGGGCGGAAGTGCAGGAAAAGGCTGAAAGTCGGCAAACCAGTCAGCGCGCCCGGCCAGCGTTTCGTCGATGACATGCGACTCAGTGTAATCACTGACTATCGAAAACACATCTCGATTAATGGCAAGTGTGCGTTGCCTCCCGAACAACAATGGCGGCCGTGAGCCCTGAGCAAAAATGACTTCGTTGCCGATATGGCACCAATCTCAACCCGCCGTCGGCTGCCCGGCGGTTGAACCGCGGCGCCTCATCCCTATCTGATAAAACACGCGGAGAACGCGACGGCTCGGTTTTTGCGAACCCGGTATAGGATCGGAGGTCAGAAACAGCCAGCCCTGCCCGCCGTGCCCCCGCCCGGCAAGCCTGTACGGAGTCACTCCTATGACGTTGTGGAAACGCTGCCTCGCCGCCGCCCTGTTCATCACCGCCGCCGGCACGGCCGCCGTGAGCGCGCAGGCGCAGAGTACGGAGCAGCCGGTCGTGAAATGGACCTTGCAGGTGATGCGCGACGGCCAGCAGATCGACCAGTTCGACGGCACGACCACGGTGGGCCAGGCGCGCACCGACACGCATCACCAGGTCGTGCGCCACGACGTCGGCTGCAAGGACCAGCCGGCCGGCAGCATCGACCTGCAGCGCACGGTGACCGTCTCGCCGCTGCAGGCCAACGCGAGCGAGGTGATACTCGCCATCGACGCGCAGGAAACACTCGAATCCGACGATCATCCCCAGACCGCCGAAGGCTGCCAGTTGCCGCCGCAGCCGCGCCAGATCAACGCGAGCCATCCGGGGCTGCGCGTGCCCGCGGGCGAGACGGTGAGCTGGCAGATCGTCGACAAGGACCCCTCGCTCGCCTACCGGATCAGCGCGAGCCTCGCGCCGCAGCAGCCTTGAGCGGCGCGCGCCCCACCCGAATAACCGCTAATGCGAAACCCAGAAGAAGTGCTCATCGACACCGGCCATCGCAAGGACTTCGTCGCGGTGAGCTGGAACCTGCACAAGGGCCGCTCGCCCTTGGGCTTTCAGGCCTGGCAGGCCATGCGGCGCTGGGTGCAGTCCACCCACGCCGACGCCTATTTCCTCCAGGAAGCCATGGCGCGGCGCCTGCCGCAGCCGGTGCTCGCCTCCACCTTCGGCGCGCCGCTCGGCGATCCGCTCGAAGATGTCTGGCACTGCCAGGCAACCGAGATCGCCCACGCGCTCGAATTGCAGATCGCGCTCGGGCCCAATGTGTTCAAGCCCTCGTGGCGGCACGGCAATGCCATCCTCTCGCCGCATCCGCTCGATCTCGGCGGGCGCTGGGACATTTCCGCGCACCGCTTCGAGCGGCGCGGCCTGCTCGTGGCGCGCGCGAGCGTGGCCGGGCACTCGGTCACGCTGCTGTGCGCCCACCTCGCGCTCACGCGCAGCGCGCGCATGCGCCAGATGCACTGGATCGCGCACTGGATCGCGAAAGAAGCGCCGCAAGGACCGCTCGTGCTGGCGGGCGACTTCAACGACTGGCGCAACGATTCGGTGCCGATCTTCGCCGAGCACGGCATGCAGGAAGTGGCGACGCTGCTGGGCGAGCCCGCGCGCACCTTCCCGGCGTTTTCGCCGGCGCTCGCGCTCGACAAGATGTTCGTGCGCGGCCTGCAGCCCGTCGAGCTGATCCAGCCCGCGCAGGAGACCGCGTGGCTCTCCGATCACCTGCCGTATATGGCGCGGCTGCGGCTCGAATAGCCCGGATGGCTCGAATAGCGCGCTTGTCTGCCGCACAGGCCGGGCGCGGCGCCTGTTTTGAACGCCCGCCTTGAACGCCCAACGAGTCTGCGGCCACCCGCCGCAACGCGTTAAAATCGCGCGTTGCGCGCCGCTTCTTTTTTGGCCCTGTTTCAGGCGCGGTATTTCACCCGCGGTATTTCACCTTCACTCCGCCCGCTTCCGCTCGTTCGCCCCGCATGCACGACTTCATCACGCTGATCCAGATCGCCGCGGTCTATTCGCTCGCGCTCGTGAGCCCCGGCCCGAACTTCTTCATGGTCACCCAGCTTTCGCTTGGCGGACAGCGCGCGCTGGGCGTAGCGTCGGCATTCGGCGTGGGCGTGGGATCGACGCTCTGGGCCGCGCTCGCGATGCTCGGCTTCGCCACCGTGCTGCAGCGGATCGACTGGCTGTACAACGGCGTGCGCATTGCGGGCGCGCTCTACCTGGTGTGGTTCGGCATCAAGCTCGTGCGCTCGGGCGCGCGCCGCGACCCGGCCGCGGCTTCGGCGGCGTCCGTGGCCGCCGCAACGCTGCCCCCCGCCAGCCGCCTCGACTATCTGCGCACCTGGCGCGCCGGCCTGTTCACCTGTCTCACCAACCCCAAGGGCTGCGTGTTCTGGACCAGCGTATTCGCGGCGATGCTGCCCGCGCATCCGCCGCTGTGGTTCTACGGCGCGGTGCTCGCGACGGTCGCGGCCATGTCGTTCGGCTGGCATTGCAGCATCGCGTTCCTGTTCGCCGACGACCGCACCCAGCGCGGCTACCGGCGCCTGCGTCGTCCGATCGACGCGTTCTGCGGCGTGGCGCTCGTGGGCCTCGGGGTGAAGCTCGCGGCCGACCGCTAGAAGCGGCGCGCCACACGCCACCGGCCGCAAGGCGCCCGCAAGCCAGGCTCCGTATCTGCCCCGCCACCAGGGTCTCTGCTGCGGGCCAGCAGGGCTTCCGGTAAAATCCAGCCGAACCAGTGCGAACCTTCGCACGCGCGCCCGGGTGAACGATCTTCAGCCGTGCCCGCGCAACCGGCGGCCGCCTTTGCCCGCACGCGCAGCCAGAATTGCCGAAGCCGGAACGAGCGGCCAAAGCGCCGCCACCCTGCCCGATGCCAGCCTTGCCCGCCACGCGAGCCGTGCGGGTGCCAGCGTACCGCCGCGGAAATGGGCAGCGAAACTACGTAGCAAAGCAGGCAGCAAAACCGCCAGCGAAATCCGTGCAGCCAGGCCGTGCCGTACAACCCGCGCGGCACGACCGCGCGAAGCGCAGGCCGCCCCCACCGGCGCGCCCGGCGCCTTGCGGCGCGGTCGCGGTAAAATACCGGTTTGCACCTCGTTTTAAACGGGAACAGCCTTAGCACGGCGCGGGCAGCGTCCAACCTGGCGGCCCTTGTATTGCACCATCAGGAACCATGAGCAAACACACCGAAGAAACCGTTCTGAGCGTCCACCACTGGACCGACACGCTTTTCAGCTTCACCTGCACGCGCGACCAGGCCCTGCGTTTCGACAACGGCCAGTTCACCATGGTCGGCCTCGAAGTGGAAGGCAAGCCGCTGATGCGCGCCTATTCGCTCGCGAGCGCGAACTACGAAGAGCATCTCGAGTTTCTCAGCATCAAGGTGCCGGACGGCCCGCTCACGTCGCGCCTGCAGCATCTGAAGGTGGGCGACAAGGTTCTGATCGGCAAGAAGCCCGTGGGCACGCTGGTGGCCGACAACCTGCTGCCGGGCAAGGTGCTGTGGCTGCTCTCGACCGGCACGGGCCTCGCCCCGTTCATGTCGATCATCAAAGACCCGGACATCTACGACCGCTACGACAAGATCGTCCTCACGCACACCTGCCGCTTCGTCGATGAACTCGCGTACAAGGAGTACATCACCGAAGAGCTGCGCGAGCACGAGTACCTGGGCGAGATCGTCCGCGAAAAGCTCGTGTACTACCCGACCGTCACGCGCGAAGTGTTCGACAACCGCGGCCGCATCACCGAACTGATCGATACGGGCAAGCTGTTCGCCGACCTCGATCTGCCGTCGTTCTCGCCCGAGCGCGACCGCATCATGCTGTGCGGCAGCACGCACATGCTGCGCGACACCGTCGGGCTGCTCGAAAAGGCCGGCCTCAAGGAAGGCAGCAACAACGAGCCGGGCCACTACGTGGTGGAAAAGGCATTCGTCGGCTAAAACTCGTCGGCTAAAACGACAGCCCGGGGGACAAGCCACCCGGCGTCGTTGCCTTCGCATCGAAAACCGGAGCCTCGCGCTCCGGTTTTTTTTCGTCCGCCTTTTTGGCTCGGGCACCCTCCCACCTTTCATTTCTCTTTTTTGCGACAGGGTGGGCAACTCGCGGTTACATATTCAGCGGAATTCCGGTAATTTCCGTGTCAGCTTTTTTCTGACAAAAATCGTGCGGCCGAACTTCAAGCGAGCTCTTAGCTTGTGCCGCTAAACCTTGTCCAGACTGAATTTTTTCTTTTTTTGAGATATCATCGCGGCGCAGTGACAGCCGCGCTGGCGCCCCCAAAAGGGGTACAGCCAGGTCGTTACCGGATGTAAATATCGTTACGCCGCGCCGTGCCATTATCCGTCGCACCGGGACTCTGAAGCCCGGACAGACACCGCACGGCGAACCGGTTCCAGCACGGGGAATGGATGGATACGTCGAATCACGCCGCGATGATCGCGCTCGCTCATGACGCCCTGACGTCGGGCGGCGCTGCGTTCGCGTCTACCCGCTCCACCCGTTCGGCCCATTCCGTGCCTTGCGCACGCGATGCCGACGACACGCTGCGCGAGCTCGCCTGGCTGGACGAGTTGCAGCAGCAGGCCGCTGCGGCCCGCGCCGGGCGCATCGAAGCCGATGAAGCCGCGCGCCGCCGGATCGCCCAGGAATTGCACGACAGCGTGGGCGCCGAACTCGCCGCCACCCATTTCGCCCTCGCCAACGTCCACACCTGGCTGCCCGCCGACGCGCCGCCGCAATGCACCGAAGCGCTCGCGCTCGTCGCGCGCTCGCTCGACGCCGCCGGCGCGGCGCTGCGCCAGGCGCTCGACGGGCTCGCCGCGCCGCATCTGGACGCGGGCCTCGTGCCGGCGCTGTCCGGCTGGACGCGCAGCTTCGGCGAGCGCACGGGCCTCGCCACGAGCTTCGTCTGCGCCGCCGACGTGCGGCTCGCGCACCTCCCGGCCCCGGCGGCGCTCGCCGTGTTCCGGGTGGCCCAGGAAGCGCTCGCCAACGTCGCCCGGCACGCGCGCGCGGCCCACGCCGACGTGCGCATCGACTGCACGGCGCGCCACCTCACGCTCACCGTCAGCGACGACGGCATCGGCCTGCCGAACCGCGCGGCCAGAGTCCGGCGCGCAGGCAGCCACGCAAGCCGGCGCAACCAGTACGGCCTCGCCGGCATGCGCGAGCGCTGCGCCGCCTTCAACGGCTCGCTGCGCGCCACCAGCGGTACCACCGGCAGCGAGACCGCGCCGGGCACTACCGTGCGCGCCCGCTTCGCGTGGGATGCGCTGCTCGCCGCATCCGCTCCCGACTCCCCCGCCAACCTGGCGAAAGGCGCCCGCTCATGACCCCTCGCATCCTGCTCGTCGACGACCATGCCGTCGTGCGCCAGGGCGTACGCCAGTTGCTGATCGACCGCGGCGTCGCCAGCGAAGTGATCGAGGCGCAGACCGGCGCCGAAGCGCTTGCGACCATCGCGAAGCACGCCTGCGACGTGGTCCTGCTCGACATCTCGCTGCCCGACATGAACGGCGTGGAGGTGCTCAAGCGCGCGAAGCGCAAGGCGCCGCGCCTGCCGGTGCTGATGTTCTCGATGTACCGCGAAGACCAGTACGCGGTGCGCGCGCTCAAGGCGGGCGCCTCGGGCTATCTCTCGAAGACCGTGGACGCCGCGCAGATGGTGGCCGCGATCCAGCAGGTGGCGAGCGGCCGCAAGTACGTGAGCCCGGCGATGGCCGAAGCGCTCGCCGACTACGTGCTCGTGGACGGCGAGCAGATGCCGCACGAAAAGCTCTCCGACCGCGAATACCAGACGCTGTGCATGCTCGCCTCGGGCAAGCGCCTCACCGACATCGCCCGCACGCTCTCGCTTTCGGTGAAGACGGTGAGCGTGTACCGCACGCGCCTGCTCGAAAAGATGAAGCTCACCAACAACGCCGAGCTCACCTTTTACGTGATGAGCAACCGGCTCGTCGATCTCGCGCCGGCCGTCGGCGCCTGAGGTTGGCCGCGGGGGCGGCACACGGGCCATCGTACGTCGTACTAAGGCGGCCTTCTCGCCATAAGCCCTTAATCCCGAAATGAATGATCCCGATACGGCGCGCGCCGGCAAGGATTGCGCCTGCGCATTGGCGTTTGCGGCAGATTCCCCCACGGCGCAGCGGTGTTTCTCACCCGGCCCGGCCGGTTTTGCCGCCCATATCCGCTAAAATTTCCGGTTTCATCCGATTTTCCGCGCGCGGCTTTCGCACGCCCTTCAGACACACTGCGGGCGCACTGCGGTGCACTGCGCGCAAACCAGGAGTTCCCCGCCAAATGTCCCTTTTTCGCAAGAAGAACGTCGAGCACATGTTGCAGGCCAGCGCCCAGGGCGCCGGCCTGAAGAAAGCACTCGGCGCACTGGACCTCACCTTCCTCGGCATCGGTGCGATCATCGGCACCGGCATTTTCGTGCTCACCGGCACGGGCGCCGTGCAGGCCGGTCCCGCACTGATGATCGCGTTCCTCATCGCCGCCGTGGCCTGCTGCTTCGCCGCGCTCGCCTACGCCGAATTCGCCTCGACCATCCCCGTCGCGGGCTCGATCTACACCTACTCGTACGCCACGCTCGGCGAGCTGGCCGCCTGGGTGATCGGCTGGGACCTCATGCTCGAGTACGGGCTCGCCACCTCGGCCGTTTCGGTGGGCTGGTCGGGCTATCTGCAATCGCTGCTCGCGGGCTTCGGCGTCACCCTGCCCGCGGCGCTCACCGCCGCACCCGGCGCCGTGCCCGGCGTGCATACGCTCTTTAACCTGCCCGCGTTCCTCGTGATGATGGCGATCACGGCGCTGCTCTCCATCGGCGTGCGCGAATCCACCCGCATCAACAACGTCATGGTCGCCATCAAGGTGACGGTGGTGCTGCTCGTGATCGCCGTGGGCGTGTTTCACGTCAAGCCCGAGAACTGGCATCCGTTCATGCCCAACGGCTGGAACGGCGTGTTCGGCGCCGCTGCGGTGATGTTCTTCGCGTTCATCGGCTTCGACTCGGTTTCGTCCGCCGCCGAAGAAGTCAAGAATCCGAAGCGTGACCTGCCCGTGGGCATCATCGCTTCGCTCGCCGTGTGCGCCGTGCTCTACGTGGCCGTTGCCGCGGTCGTAACGGGCATCGTGCCGTCCGCGCAGTTCGCCAACATCGGGCACCCGGTTTCGTACGCGCTCCAGGTGGCCGGCGAAAAGTGGGTGGCGGGCTTCATCGATCTCGGCGCCGTGCTCGGCATGCTCACCGTGATTCTCGTGATGAGCTACGGCCAGACCCGCATCATCTTCGCGATGTCGCGCGACGGCCTGCTGCCCGCCGCGCTCTCGCGCGTGCATCCGCGCTTCGCCACGCCGTTTCTCACCACCTGGCTCGTCGGCATCTTCTTCGGGCTGATCGGCGCGCTCGTGCCGCTGAACGTGCTGGCCGAGCTCATCAACATCGGCACGCTCGCGGCGTTCTCGATGGTCTCGATCGCCGTGCTGGTGCTGCGCAAGACGCACCCGGACCTGCCGCGCGCGTTCCGCTGCCCCGGCGTGCCGGTGGTGCCGATCCTCGCCGTGGCGTCGTGCCTCTTTCTCATGGTCAACCTGCAGCCGCTCACGTGGGTCGCGTTCGTGGTGTGGCTCGTGATCGGCATGGTCATCTACTTCGGCTACTCGCGCCGTCATTCGCGCCTCGCGCACGCGCCGCACGGCGAGCATTAAAATCAGCGCGTAAGCCGCGTGCGGTGCGTTTCGTCGCACTGCACCCGCACTGCACCAATACGCACAAAGCGCGCGAAGGCGCACAAAGACACAGACAGGCGGCCCGCCCCGGACACCGGGGACGGGCCGCTTTTTCATGCGCGCCGCCCAGGCCGCCGAACGGTAAAAGCCCGCGCAGCGCAAAGCGGCGTTTTGTGCTTTACTGTCCCGAGCGTTACCCCCTGGCATCACTGAAGAGCAAAGCACCAGCCGGACCCTCGCCCCCACTCCCTCCAGGCCGCCATCGCGTGCGGCAGACATCGGACGGCAGACCAGCAGACGGCAATTCGGGGCATGATGGTGTATGCGGGCCCAGGCAGGTCTCTATCCCTACGCTGTATGGGATCGGAACAAGGAGTTCACGCTCCCGCTCCGATCAACAGGAGACAGTCAATGGCGATCAGTATCCGCCTCACGGTCAACGGCCAGCCCGTGACCGCCGAAGTCGAACCTCACACGCTTCTGGTCCAGTTCCTGCGCGAGCAATTGCGTCTCACCGGCACCCATGTCGGCTGCGACACCGCGCAGTGCGGCGCCTGCACGGTCCATCTGAACGGGCGCGCAGTGAAGTCGTGCAACCAGCTCGCGGTGCAGTGCGAGGGCATGGACGTCACCACCATCGAAGGCCTCGCGCAGCACGGCGAACTGCATCCCATGCAGACCGCGTTCCGCGAATGCCACGGCCTGCAATGCGGCTTCTGCACGCCGGGCATGGTGATGAGCGCGGCGGCGCTGGCCAGCGAGAACCCCGACCTCACCGAAGCCGCGGTGCGCGCGGGCCTCGACGGCAATCTGTGCCGCTGTACGGGCTATCACAACATCGTGAAGGCGGTGCTCGCGGGCGCCGAGGCCATGCGCGCCGGCACGCCGGCCGCTGCGGCCGCAACGGTCTGAACGGGAGCCCGCCATGAACGCACCCGAACCCAACCGCATGATCGGCCGGCCCATCAAGCGCAAGGAAGACTACCGCTTCCTCACCGGCGCCGGCCAGTACACCGACGACGTCGTCCTTCCGGCCCAGACCTACGCCGTCTTCGTGCGCTCGCCGCACGCGCATGCGCGCATCAAGAGCATCGACACGAGCGCCGCGAAAGCCGCGCCCGGCGTGGTGGCCGTGTTCACCGGCGCGGACCTCGCCGCCGAAAACGTGGGCGGCCTGCCGTGCGGCTGGCTCATCCACAGCATCGACGGCACGCCCATGCATGAACCGCCGCATCCCGTGATTGCACACGAGAAAGCGCGCCATGTGGGCGACCAGGTGGCGCTCGTGATCGCCGATTCGGTGAAGGCCGCGAAGGACGCCGCCGAACTCGTCGAAGTCGATTACGAAGAACTGCCCGCCGTGGTCGATACGGCGCACGCGGCCGACGCCGGCCAGGCGCTCGTGCACGACGGCGTGCCGGAGAACACCTGCTACACGTGGGGCCACGGCGACAAGGCCGCCACCGACGCCGCCTTCGCGCAGGCCGCGCACGTCACGACGCTCGACATCGTGAACAACCGCCTCGTGCCGAACGCCATCGAGCCGCGCGCCGTGAACGCGAGCTACTCGCTGCACGACGACAGCTACACCGTCTACGTGTCGAACCAGAACCCGCACGTCGAACGGCTTCTGATGGCCGCCTTCGTGCTCGGGCTGCCCGAAACGAAGCTGCGCATCGTGGCCCCGGACGTGGGCGGCGGCTTCGGCTCGAAGATCTTTCTCTATGCCGAGGACGTCGCGCTCACGTGGGCCGCGAAGAAGATCCGCCGCCCGGTGAAGTGGACGGCCGAGCGCAGCGAGTCCTTCATCTCCGACGCACACGGCCGCGACCACGTGACGAAGGCCGAGCTCGCGATGGACAAGGACGGCAAGTTCCTCGCCATGCGCGTGCACACCATCGCGAACATGGGCGCCTATCTCTCGACCTTCGCGTCGAGCGTGCCGACCATCCTCTACGCCACGCTGCTCGCGGGCCAGTACACCACGCCCGCGATCTACGCCGAGGTGAAGGCCGTGTTCACGAACACGGTGCCCGTGGACGCCTATCGCGGCGCGGGCCGGCCCGAGGCGACCTACGTGGTCGAGCGGCTCGTGGAAACCGCCGCGCGCGAGATGAAGCTCGACCCGGCCGAGATCCGCCGCCGCAACTTCATCACCGCGTTCCCGTACGCCACGCCCGTGGGCCTCACCTACGACACGGGCGACTACGAAGCCTGCCTCTCGCGCGCACTGGAAATTGCCGACGTGAAGGGCTTCCCGGCCCGGCGCGACGCCGCGAAGGCGCAAGGCAAACTGCGGGGGCTCGGCTACTCGTGCTACATCGAAGCGTGCGGCCTCGCGCCCTCGAACATCGCGGGCGCGCTCGGCGCGCGCGCGGGCCTCTTCGAAGCGGGCGAAGTGCGCGTGAACCCCACCGGCTCGATCACCGTCTTCACCGGTTCGCACAGCCACGGCCAGGGGCACGAAACCACCTTCGCGCAGGTGGTGTCCGACCGCCTCGGCGTACCGATCGAGCAGATCGAGATCGTGCACGGCGACACCGGCCGCATTCCGTTCGGCATGGGCACGTATGGCTCGCGCTCGATTGCCGTGGGAGGCTCCGCGATCATGAAAGCGCTCGACAAGATCGAGTCGAAGGCGAAGAAGATCGCGGCGCACATGCTCGAAGCGGGCGTGGAAGATATCGAGTTCGCCAACGGCGTGTTCCGCGTGGCCGGCACCGACCGCACGAAGACCTTTGCCGAAATCTCGCTCGCGGCCTACGTGCCGCACAACTATCCGCTCGACAAGCTCGAACCGGGCCTCGACGAAAGCGCGTTCTACGACCCGACCAACTTCACCTATCCGGCGGGCGCCTACATCTGCGAAGTGGAAGTCGATCCCGATACGGGCGAAACGCGCATCGAACGCTTCACGGCCGTGGACGATTTCGGCAACGTCATCAACCCGATGATCGTCGAAGGCCAGGTGCACGGCGGCCTCGGCCAGGGCATCGGCCAGGCGATGCTGGAGCAGTGCATCTACGACAAGGAGACCGGCCAGCTGCTCTCGGGCTCGTACATGGACTACGCGATGCCGCATGCGGCCGACGTGCCCTCGTTCAGCGTGGAAACCGCCAGGGGCACGCCCTGCACGCACAATCCGCTCGGCGTGAAGGGCTGCGGCGAGGCGGGCGCGATCGGCTCGCCGCCCGCCGTCATCAACGCGATACTCGACGCGCTCGCGCCGCTCGGCGTGAAGGACCTGCAGATGCCGGCCACGCCGCATCGCGTGTGGTCGGCCATCGCGGCCGCCGGCCAGTCCGGCGCGGCATCACAACCTTGAGCGGAGGCGCACCATGTATGCATTCGACTACCAGCGCGCAAGCGACGCGCAAGGCGCGGTGAAAACGCTCTCGGGCGACGCCGACGCGAAATACCTGGGCGGCGGCCAGAGCCTGCTCGCGGCGATGAAGCTGCGGCTCGCCCAGCCTTCCACGCTCGTGGACGTCACGCGCATTCCCGACCTGAAGGCGCTATTCGTCGACGGCCGGGTGGTGAAGGTGGGCGCGGCGGTATGCCATGCCGACGTCGCCGAAAACGCCGAAGTCCAGAACGCGCTGCCTGCGCTCGCGCAACTCGCGGCCGGTATCGGCGATCGCCAGGTGCGCGCGCTCGGCACGCTCGGCGGCTCGCTCGCGAACAACGATCCGGCGGCCGACTACCCCGCCGCCGTGCTCGCGCTGAACGCGACCGTCGTTACGGACCGGCGCCGCATCGCGGCGGACGACTTCTTCCGCGGCATGTACGAAACGGCGCTGGAACCCGACGAGCTGATCGTGGCCGTCGAATTCCCCGTGCCCGAGCGCGCGGCCTACGAGAAGTTCAAGAACCCGGCCTCGCACTTCGCACTCACGGGCGTGTTCGTCGCGAAGGCAGCCGACGGCAAGGTACGCGTCGCGGTAACGGGCGCCGCGCCCTCGGTGTTCCGCGCGCAGGCGCTGGAGCAGGCGCTCGCGGCGAACTTCACGCCCGCCGCCGCGCGCGCCGTGACCCTCGCGGCCGACGACCTCAACACCGACCTGCACGCGAGCGCCGCGTACCGCGCGCACCTGATTCCGGTGCTCGCGGCGCGCGCGGTGACGAAGGCCACCGGCTAGGTCCGCCCCGCACGCTCCGCCTGCGCCGTGACGCGCGGGCGGAACGTGAACCGAACGTGAACCGAACGTGAACAAAGCGCGCGCCTCGCGCCTCACCGTATTCAGGCACGCCATGCAACCGGCCTCGATCGACGACACCCTCGCGCAACTCCAGTCGCGCGGCTACTTCGCGAGCCGCGAACTCGCCACGGCGCTCTTTCTCGCGCTCGCCATGCAGCGCCCGCTCTTTCTCGAAGGCGAGCCGGGTGTCGGCAAGACCGAACTCGCGAAGTCGGCCGCCGCGATGCTCGGCACGACGCTCTTGCGGCTGCAATGCTACGAAGGGCTCGATACCGCAAGCGCGCTCTACGAATGGGACTACCCGCGCCAGATCATGGCGCTGCGCCTCGCCGAAGCCGCAGGCGAGAAGCCGCGCAGCGACACGCTCTATCGCGACGAATTCCTGCTCAAGCGGCCGCTCCTGCAAGCGCTGCAGCCCGATGCGAACAATCCCTCGGCGCAGCGCGTGCTGCTGATCGACGAAATCGACCGCGCCGACGAGCCGTTCGAAGCCTTCCTGCTGGAACTTCTTTCGGACTTCCAGGTATCGATTCCCGAGTACGGCACGGTGCGCGCCGACGTGCCGCCCCTCGTGGTCATCACCTCGAACCGCACGCGCGAAGTCCACGATGCGCTCAAGCGCCGCTGCCTCTATCAGTGGCTGGGCTACCCGGACCGCGAGCGCGAGCTCGCCATCGTGGCGGCGCGCGCGCCGCAAACCTCGGCGGCGTTGCAGCATCGCACGGTGTCCTTCGTGCATCGGCTGCGCACGATGGATCTCTTCAAGGCGCCCGGCATTGCGGAAACCATCGACTGGTGCCGCGCGCTCTCGGCGCTTTCGGTCACGGAGCTCGACCCGCAATCGGTGCAGGACACGCTGGGCGTGCTGCTCAAGTATCAGGACGATCTCGCGCAGCTCGACACGCGGCGTATTGCCGAAGCGCTCGCCGCAGAGGATTGAGCCGATGCATGCCGCCCCAGGCGTTACCGCACCGCCCATGCTCGCGCGCAACGTGGTGCATTTCGTGCGCATCCTGCGCGGCGCGGGCTTGCCGATGTCGTCCGCGCAAGCCGCCGACGTGCTCGAAGCGCTGAACCTCATCGACCTCGCGCGCCGCGACGACGTGCGGGCCGCGCTGGCCGCGCTGCTCACGAGCGCGCCCGACGAGCGCGGGATTTTCGACGCGGCATTCGATCTCTTCTGGCGCGACCCCGACTGGGAAGGCAAGCTGCGCGCCCTGCTGCTGCCCAAGGTCAAGGGCGGCCTGCCGCCGCCGCGCCGCAACAACCGTCTCGCCGACGCGCTCGCCGCGCGCGCGGCCCAAACGCAGGGCGCCCACAAGCCGCAGTCGCGCGAAGAAGAGCACGAACTGCGCGCCCACGCGAGCTTCAGCGCGCAAGAGCACCTGCGCCACCGCGACTTCGACACCCTCACCGCCGACGAATGGCGTGCGCTGCGCCACCTGATCCGCGCGCACCGCCTGCCGCTTGCGACCGAACGCACGCGGCGGCTCAAGGCCGCCTCGCACGGCACGCATGCCGACTTGCGCGCGAGCGCGCGCCACGCCGTGCGCGCGGGCGGCGACTGGACCGTGTGGAAATACCGCGCGCCCGTGGAGCGCAAGCCGCCGCTCGTGCTGATGCTCGATATAAGCGGATCGATGAGTGCGTATTCGCGCGCGGTGCTTTACTTCTGCCACGCGTTACTGCATTCTCGCGAGCGCCTTCAGGTCTTCCTGTTCGGCACGCGCCTGACGCATGCCACGCGCGCCTTGCGCGAACGCGACCCCGATATCGCACTCGCGCAGATCGCGGCGCAGGTGGCGGACTGGTCGGGCGGCACGCGCATCGGCGCGACGCTCGGCGAGTTCAACCGCCGCTGGGCGCGCCGCGTGCTCGGCGGTCGTGCCACCGTGCTGATGGTCACCGACGGGCTCGATCACGAAGCGAGCGAAACGCTGGACGCCGAAATGGCGCGCCTCGCCCGCTTCGCGCACCGCGTGGTGTGGCTCAACCCGCTGCTGCGCTATGGCGGCTTCACCCCGAAGGCGCGCGGCGTGCAGGCGATGCTGCCGCACGTGAACGCCCACTACCCCGTCCACAACCTCGAGAGTCTCGAAGCGTTCGGACGCAGTCTCGGCGAGGCGCCGCTGGCCGCACGCGCGACGCCGCCCGGCCGATCACGAGAAGGAGGAGCACGATGGAGCTGACCGAAAGCCACACGCTGCCGGTGCCGCAGCAGCGCGCGTGGGAGGCGCTCAACGATGCGGCGATCCTCAAGGCCTGCATTCCGGGCTGCGAGAGCATCGAACCCGAAGGCGAGGCCGGCTATGCGGTCGCGCTCACCGCGGCCGTCGGCCCGGTGAAGGCGCGTTTCAAGGGACGCATGGAACTGGCCGACATCGACGCGCCGCGGAGCTACACGATCGTCTTCGAAGGCCAGGGGGGCGCCGCGGGCTTCGGCAAGGGCAGCGCGCAGGTGAAGCTCGAACCGGCGGGCGAAGACGCCACCACGCTCACCTATACGGCGAACGCGCAGGTGGGCGGCAAGCTCGCGCAGATCGGCTCGCGGCTCGTGGACGGCGCCGCGCGCAAGATCGCGGCAGAATTTTTCAAACGCTTCGGCGAACAGCTGGGCGCAGGCGCGGCGGCAACGACGCCGGGCGTTGCGGCAACCGCCGAAGCCGAGGGCACCGCCGAGGCACAGACGGAAAGCGATAACGCCGCCGCGGACCCATCCGGCGACGAAGGAAAGAAAGGAAAACGATCATGGACAGCGTGGATCTCGAGGTCCTGAAATCCAGCGTGCGCTGGCTCGACGAGGGCCACCGCGCCCTGCTGGTGACGGTGGTGAAAACGTGGGGCTCCTCGCCGCGCCCCGAAGGCGCGATGCTGGTGGTGCGCGACGACGGACTCGTGGTGGGCTCGGTCTCGGGCGGCTGCATCGAAGACGATCTGATCGACCGCGTGCGCCGCGAAGGCATCGGCATCGACAAGCCCGAGGCGGTGAAGTACGGCATCACGGCGGAAGAAGCGCACCGCTTCGGGCTGCCCTGCGGCGGCACGATCCAGCTCGCGCTGGAGCCGCTCAGCGAGGCGAGCGGCATTCGCACCTTGCTCGACACCGTGGAGCGCGGCGAGCTCGTCGCGCGCACGCTCGACATGGCCACAGGCGTGGCCACGCTCGGCCCCGCGAGCGCCACCGACGGCGTCTATTTCGACGATGCGCAACTGCTGACCATCCACGGGCCGCGCTATCGCATGCTGGTGATCGGCGCGGGGCAGCTTTCGCGCTACCTGTGCCAGATCGCCGTGGGGCTCGACTACCACGTGACGGTGTGCGACCCGCGCGAGGAGTACACCGACACCTGGGCCGTGCCGGGCACGACGCTCGTGCGCACCATGCCCGACGACACCGTGCTCGACATGAAGCTCGACGAGCGGTGCGCCGTGATCGCGCTCACGCACGACCCCAAGCTCGACGACCTCGCGCTGATGGAAGCGCTCAAGACGCGCGCGTTCTACGTGGGCGCGCTCGGCTCGCGGCGCAACAACGCGGCGCGGCGCGAGCGGCTCAAGGAATTCGATCTGAGCGACGCGGAACTGGCCCGCCTGCATGGGCCCGTGGGCATCTACATCGGCAGCCGCACGCCGCCGGAGATCGCCGTGTCGATACTCGCCGAGGTCACTGCCGCGAAGAACGGCGTCTCGCTGCCCACGCTGCTCCAGGTCGAAGGCGCGAAGGCCGCGCGCGAGATCGCCGCGGGCGCGGGCTCGACCTGCGACGTCTAGCGGCCAGGCCCGCGCCGCCAGCGCGCGCGCAAGAGCCGCAGCGCGCGCGCCCAGCCCGGCGGACGCGGGTCCGCCAGCATGCTCAGGGCACGCGCATAGTCGAGCGCGAGGCCCGGCGTCCACGCCATGGTCTGCCCGCGCTTGCGCAACTGCGCCGCCACCCAGAGCTCGGGCGTCGCCAGCATCCGCGCGAAGGCCCACCAGCCACGCCCCCATACGCGCGGCGTCGCGCCTTCCAGCGCGGCCTCCAGCGCATGCGCAACCGTGCTCGAACAGTTGCGGTAGGTGAGGTTGTAGGTGGTGTCCTCGCGGTAGTGCACCCAGAAGCTCGCAAGACGCAGCGGATCGTAGTTGCGGATGCGCACGCGCCGCGTCGAGGGGCACCACGCGTGCGATTCGGTGGCGTAGTCGGGCTGGAACAGGCCCGGCACATCGTTTTCGCGCGTCGCCCGCAGGAGGCGCGAGAACTCGTCGGGCGAGCGGTCGAGCTCCACCGCGGGATAGAGGCTGATATAGACGCGCTCGGGCGACTCCAGCGCCGCGTGGCCCGTCGAGATCACGCCGTTGCGATCGACGGCGGCGATATAACGGTCGATCACGGGCTGGCGCCGCGCCTCGGCCCGCGAAGACCCCACGGGCGTCCAGACGTGCACGGTGAGCGCGTGCTCGTCGTCCGCAGGCGGTCCTTCGAATTCGGTTCGCGCGAGTTTCGCCGGCGCGGCGCGCGCCTCTTCGTGCGCCTCTTCGTGCGCCTCTCCGCGCGCGTCCTGTGCCGTCCCCTTCGCCGCACCCGCGGCACCCGCAAGACCTGCAGCACCCGCGGCCGTGGCGGCAAGCATGGCCGGGCTGCTCGCCGGCACCGCCGGGTTCGCCGCGAGGCGCCGCGCGCGCGAAGCGAGCAGCAGCAGATTCCAGCCCGTGAAAACAAGCACGAGCCCGAGGCAGTACGGCACCGTGCCCTTGTAGTGGGTGGGATAGGGTTGATACAGGAAGATCGCAATGACGATCTCCAGAGCCCCGCCCGCCACCGCGAGCCGCCAGGTGCGGTAGCGCACCACCCAGGCCGAGGCGATCTGCAAAAGGCCGTCGGCGAGAAAGAGCGTGGCGAACACCATCGAAATGATGAACGGCGCGTTGCGGTAGCCCGAGAGCATGAGCCCCGCCACGAAGCAGAACGACAGCCCTTTCACGTAGCGCAGCGTGCGCTGGCCGCCCATGCCGGTCCAGGCAACCGCGAGCGTGGCGAGCCCTTCGAGCAGCAGCAGCCAGCCGAACGGGGCGATGTGGAAGTGCATCGCGCCGTCGAGCGCATCGATGAACAGCACCACGCCGATGGCGGCGCTCAGCAAGCCCGCGATCATCAGGCCGCGCCAGCGCGCGCGCAGGTAATCCACGCCCAGCAGGATCATCATGAGCCGCACCATCCCGAGCCTCCCGAATCGGCTGAAGCGCAAATCGTACCGCTCGCGGGCGCAAGCGGTCCCGCAATTGCGCGTGGGCGGCCTCAAAAGGCAGGCGGGCCGCGACTTGCGTCGGCGGCCCGCCTCTGGGGTTTCGCATGCGGCACCGCGAAGCGCCACGTACCGCGTTACCCGAACAGCTTCATCGCCTGCGCAAGCGTGCTGGTCACGCCCCACGCGAGCGGCACCAGCACGTAGAGCCAGAAAACCGCCATCAGCAGCTTGTTCGAGGACTTCGTCGCAACGGCCGTACTCATGGGCTTCTCCTTATTTTCCAGCCGCAAGCTGCGACTCGCTCATGTGATGCTTCTGGTGCACCCGCGACACGAGCAGGTTGCAGACGAAACCGATCACCAGCAGCACCGTCATGATGTGCACGGTCATCGTGTAGGCGTCGGCCTTGGCCACGCCGTGGGCCACTTCATAGGCGCGCACGTAGTTCACGAGCACCGGCCCCGCTACGCCGGCCGCGGCCCAGGCGGTCAGAAGGCGTCCGTGTATGCCGCCCACGAATGCCGTGCCGAACATGTCCGCGAGATAGGCGGGAACGGTCGAAAAGCCGCCGCCGTACATCGAGAGAATCAGGCAGTACGCCAGCACGAAGAGCACGATGTTGCCGCTCTGCGCGAACTGCGGCACCGCGTAATACAGCACCGCGCCGACCACGAAGAAGATGAAGTAGGTGTTCTTGCGGCCCACCCAGTCCGACGCTGAGGCCCACACGAAACGCCCACCCATGTTAAAGAGCGAGAGCAGACCCACGAAACCGGCGGCCGCGCCCGCGCTCACGGTGTCCTTGAAGCTTTCCTGGACCATCACCGAAGCCTGACCCAGGATGCCGATGCCGGCCGTCACGTTGAGGAACAGCACGAGCCAGATCAGATAGAACTGCGGTGTCCTGAGCGCCTGATCGATATGCACGTGCGCGCGCGAAACGAGCTTGCCGGTGGTGGCGGGCGGCGTCCAGCCCGCGGGCTGCCAGCCCGGCGGCGGCACGCGAATGGCGAGCGCGCCGATCGACATCGAGATGAAGTAGGCCACGCCCAGCACGACGAAGGTTTGCGCCACGCCCACGCTGGTGTCGCTGGCAAAGTGCTTCATCAGCATGACGGAGAGCGGCGCGGCAATCATCGCGCCGCCGCCGAAGCCCATGATCGCGAGGCCCGTGGCCATGCCGCGGCGGTCCGGGAACCAGCGGATCAGCGTGGAAACCGGCGAGACGTAGCCGAGCCCGAGGCCGATGCCGCCGATCACGCCATAGCCCAGATACAGCAGCCAGATCTCGTGCATCCCCACCCCGAGCGCGGCGACGAGAAAGCCGCCGCCGAAGCAGCAGGCCGCCGTGAACATGGTGCGGCGCGGGCCCACGCGTTCGAGCCACTTGCCGCCGAACGCGGCGGAGAGCCCGAGGCACACGATGGCGAGCGAAAAGATCCAGCCGAGCGTGGTGAGCGACCAGTCGCCCGGCGCGGACTGCGTGATGCCGAGCACCTTCGTGAGCGGCGCGTTGAAAACGGAAAAGGCGTAAGCCTCGCCAATGCACAGATGCACGGCAAGCGCAGCGGGCGGCACCATCCAGCGTGAAAAGCCGGGGGGTGCAACGGTCGCCTCTTTGGAAAAGAATGGTGCGGCAGCTCGACCGCGCGTTGTATCCGCAACGCTGCTCATTATGTGGTCTCCTTCTTGTGGCAAGGCGTGGGGGCATCGAATCGCGCACCGCAGGGAGCAGATCGTGTCCGTCTGTACGGTGCGCTTAAATGTCGCGGAGCGACTGCCCGGAACCTTATTCCCCGCAAGGAGCGTTTGCAATATGAGACGGCGATGCATATGGGATATGCAACGGCGCTGCATATACGGGTACACCCGCCGTGAGCGATCCCTGATCGTTGCTTTGCTCGCTATCGATTTTCAGGGTCCACGAAAGATCGGAGAACGAAACAGCGCGCTACATGAGCCCTGCCGCGAGGGCCGCCCCCACCGATCCCGCCACGAGCAGCACGCCCACCGTGCGGCGCCGGTTCAGTTCGGTCCACAGCAGCACGCCCGTGAGCGAGAGCAGGATCAGGCTGCCGGCGATGGTGTCCATGAGCAGCACCCAGCCGATCCCGAGGCCCACCCCCTTGTGCAGATTGTTGAACGTGGCGAGCACGGTGTTCTGCGTGCGCTTGACCGAGACGTAGCCGTTGCCCACCCAGTACTCGGCCTGCAGACCCTGATGCGGGCCCATCAGCGCCATCTGCCAGAGCTCCGGCTGTACGACGCTGCGATCGCCCCACGCAACCGGATGCGCGCGTTCGCGCTTCATGCGCCCGGGCTTGCCGTCGAAGCCCAGTTCGCGTTGCAGCCAGTGCGCCATCGCTTCGGGCGTGGCGGGCGACTCGGCGGGCAGCGCGATCTGCATCTGCTCAACCTGCGGCTCGCCGGTCGGCACCTTCATCGGCCCGGCCCGGTGATTGAGCAAAAAGCCCGTCACGCCGAACAGCAGGCCGAGCACGGCACCCCACAGCCCCACCCAGCCATGCACCTTGCGCAGCCACTTGATGAAGGTGGCACGGCGCGAACGCTGCCGGCGCGCGGCGAGTTCACCCGCGTCGAGCGGCGTGGCGGTACGGAGAGAGTCGGACATGGAATCGGCAACGGGTGATGAAGACAGGCGCGTTAAGCCCCGCAGATGAGAACGCGCATCATTACACAATTGAAAGGTTTACTCAATCGAGGCTTGCGGGCAGCAACCCTGGTTTCTGTGCGGGGCACCCGCTTGACAAGCGAATCCGGTCACTTTTAAGTGGGAACGTTGTGCTCGAGTACTGCGTTCCCACGACCCGTTGCCCCTCAATACACGAAGGCCGACATGCGCCCCGCTCATCTGATCGCGCTGTGCATTGCCCTGTCCGGCGCGGCCGCAGGCGTTCATGCGACCGGCACGGCCAACGCCACCGCACCCGGCGGCGCGTCGCTCGCGCCCTACACCAACGAGTCGGAGACGCAGACCTTCACCGTCAACGCGGACGGCTCGTTCACGAAGCTCGACACGCTCACCCTGCGCGTGAACACGGAGGCGGGCATTGCGCGCGCCGGCCAGTACTACGTGTGGTTCAACCGCGAAATGGCCGACGTGGACATCCTGGACGCCTGGACCGAAGACGCCCAGGGGCACCGCCACGACGTGCGCCCCGAGCAGATCCGCGACGTGCAGGAACTGGGCTCGTTCGACGCCCCCATGTTCCAGGACGTGCAGGACAAGGTGATCGTGTTTCCGGCCGTGGAGCCCGGCGCGCGCGTGCACCTCACCTATCGCAAGACCCAGCGCGTGCCGGTCGTGCCCGGCTGGTTCAGCGACTTCACGCCGCCCGACCTCGCGCCCACGCACAACTTCCGCGTGATCTACGACATGCCGGCTTCGGTGCCGCTCTACGCGGACGCGCGCGGCTTCACCGCATTGCCGCCGCAGACTTCGGGCGGGCGCACGCGCTACGAATTCCGCTACGACAAGGCGAGCTTCCAGCGCCTCGAATATGGTTCGGTTTCCTACGTAAGCTACGGCGACCGGCTGATGGTCTCCACCTTCCCCGACTACGCGGCCTTCGCCTCCGTGTATCGCGCCTCGGCGGCGGACCCGAGCGCGCAGGACGCGGCGCTCATCGCGTTCGCGAAGCGCCTCACCGACCACGACACCACGCCGCGCGCGAAAGCGCAGACGCTCTACGACTGGGTGCGCCGCAATATCCGCTACGTGGCGATCAATATCGGGCGCGGCGAGATCGTGCCGCACCACGCCGCCGACGTGCTGGCCAACCGCTACGGCGACTGCAAGGACCACGTGGCGCTCTACGGCGCGCTGCTCGCCGCGGTGGGCGTGAAGAGCGAGCCGGCGCTCATCAACAGCGGCACGGTCTATACGCTGCCCGACGTGCCGGGCTTCGGCGTGATCAACCACGTCATCACCTGGCTGCCGGACCTGCAGATGTTCGCCGACTCCACGGCCGGCAACATCGAGTTCGGCTTCCTGCCCGCCACCGACATGGACCGCATGGCCGTGCTCGCGGGCGACGGCACGCGCGTGCGCACACCCGCCACGGCCTCGACCACGCGCGAGAGCGACCTCGACATTACTGTTGCGCCCGATGGCTCCGCGCGCTTCACATTCCGCCTGCACGCGGACGGCTGGGCCGCCGAACAGACGCGCAGCGTGCTGCGCCTGCAAACGCCGGCGCAACGCGAGGAATCGCTGCAATGGGAGCTGCGCAACGCGAACCTGCGCGGCACGGCCAGCATCGCGACAAGCCCGCTGGACGCGACGAGCGGGCCGCTCGTGCTCACCCTTTCGGGCCAGCTGGACAGCTTCGTCGATCCCGGCATGACCACGCCGGTACCCGCGCTGACGAGCTTCGTCGGCGGCCTCGACGCGAACCTGCGCTACTGGCTGGGCGAGCCGCGCCGCACGCAGCCCTTCGTCTGCCGCAACTTCGTCTCCACCGAACGCACCCGCATCACGCTGCCGCCCGGCATCCGCGTGCTGGACGTGCCCGCGCCCCAGCACGCGGAAAACGCCTATGTCGAATTCAGTTCGCAGTACGCGCTCGATCCGGCCACCAACGTCCTGCGCGTGACGCGCACGGGCCGCACGCACTTTGCGAGCGACGTCTGCACACCTGACGAATTCGCCCGGATGCAGCCCGCGTTCGAAACCATGTCGCGCGACCTGCGCGCGCAATGGATCGTCAAGCCGGTGGACAATGCAACGGCGGCAACCTCGGCAACCGCAACCGCAGCCACAACCGCAACCGCAACCGCCGCGAGCACCCAGCCGGTGCACGCGGCGAATACGCCGGTCAATGCGCAATGAACCGGCAACCAGCAGCGAAGCGCATGGCTCGAAAGACGGGCAAACCGCCGCTCAGACCGGCCAGAGCGGCCCTTCCTGCATGGCGCCAATCTGCTCGCGCAGTTCGAGAATGCGCTCTTCCCAGTAGCGCTGCGTGTTGAACCACGGGAAGGCGGCCGGAAACGCCGGATCGTGCCAGCGCCGCGCCAGCCACGCCGAGTAGTGAATGAGCCGCAGCGTGCGCAGCGCCTCGATCAGGTGCAGCTCGCGCGGCTCGAATTCGGCGAAATCCTCGTAGCCCGCCAGCAGATCCGCGAGCGCGCGCGACGCCCCCTCCCGGTCGCCCGGCAATAGCAGCCACAAATCCTGGATAGCGGGACCCATGCGGCTGTCGTCGAAGTCGACGAAGTGCGGGCCGGCCTCGGTCCACAGCACGTTGCTCGGGTGGCAATCGCCGTGCAGGCGCAGATTGCGCACGTCGCCCACGCGTTCGAACGCGGCCTCCACGCCTTCCAGCGCGAGATTCACGGCCGCCTCCCACGCGCTGCGCACGTCGGCGGGCACGAAACCGTGTTCGAGCAGATACGCGCGGGGCTCGTAGCCGAAGGTCCCGATGTCGAGCGTCGGGCGTGCGCGATACGGCGTGAGCGCACCCACGGCATGAATGCGTCCGATGAAACGGCCGATCCATTCGAGCGTGTCGCTGCGGTCCAGATCCGGGGCGCGGCCGCCGCGCCGCTCGAACACGGAGAAGCGGAAACCCTCGTAGCTGTGCAGCGTCTGGCCTTCGAGGACGAGCGCGGGCACCGCCGGAATTTCGCGGGCAGCGAGTTCGGCAACGAAGGCGTGTTCTTCGAGAATGGCTTCGTCCGACCAGCGCTCGGGCCGGTAGAACTTCGCGACGACCGGCGGGCCGTCCTCCACGCCGACCTGGTAGACGCGGTTCTCGTAGCTGTTGAGCGCGAGCATGCGGCCGTCGGTGCGGCGGCCGGCGGGGATCAGCACGCTGTCGAGGGCGTCGAGCACGCATTCGGGCGTGAGGCGCGCGTAGGGAGCGGCCGCTCGTGCCGGATCGGCGGAGGGTTCGCCGTCGTCGTCGGGTGCGCCCGGCTGGGAAGAAAGATCGTGGTTCATACCCGCAATTGTGCCTGCTGCGGGCCGGCGGGGCGAGTCGCGCGGCGCGACGCCCATGCGCCGCGCGCCTGGGCGGGTCTCCTCGCGCGCCGTGTCGCGATGAACGGGTTAGTGAACCACCGCACCCGCCGGCAGGACGTGCTCGCCCGTCTCGATCAGGTCTTCCAGAAAAAAGGGCTCGGTAGCGAGCTGTTTCGACGCGCCGGGCTCGCCGACGTACCAGGTGACCATGGCCATGTCGCCGAGAATGCGCATCACGATGCCGCGCGCACCTTGCGGTACGGCGATATGAACCGAGCGGACGATAGAACCGACTTGCATGATGTTTCCCCGTTCTCTATGCCGGCTTTCGTTCGTGAAGCGCCGGTCAACGTGCTGATCAAAGCCCGTGCGCACCAACGGTTGCGCGCACATCCATACCTGCCTGCCCGGCGGCCTGCCGTTTCGCGATTCACGCGCGGCGGGCCGACCGGTCGTTCCATTGTTGCCTGTTTGGGCGAACACGGAAAGTAAAAAATTAGGGGGTGAAGCAACGGCCCCACGCTCTTTCCCGCCTGCGCGCCCGCCGTGCGCGGCGCGACAGCTTACGAAACGCCAACTGCAACAACTGGTAAACCCCATTCCCCCGGCTCTTGCCGCAGCACCTGCCGAAAAGTACGCTGTGGGCCAGTGCAAGGCGCTATAGTCCTGTCGCGTCCACTCGACGGGCAACGGGCAAGCGCCCGGCGCCAGGACCTCAATCGACAACGCCCGCCGCCCAAGGCCAGACCAGCCGCGCGCGCGGGCCGCTCTTTCAACCAGGGAACCCGCCGTTCCATGTGGATCGTCCGACTGGCGCTCAGGCGCCCGTATACGTTCGTCGTGCTCGCGCTGCTGCTGCTCATCGTCGGGCCGCTGACGATCCTGCGCACGCCCACCGACATCTTCCCGAACATCGACATTCCCGTGCTCTCGGTCATCTGGACCTACACGGGCCTGCCCGCCGACGAGATGGAAAAGCGCATCGTGCTCAACTACGAGCGCGGGCTTTCGGTGGCGGTGAACGATATCGAGCACACCGAATCCACTTCGCTCAACGGCATTGCAGTGGTGAAGATCTTCTTCCAGCCGCATGCCAATATCCAGGAAGCGCTCGCCGAAGTCACCGCGCTCTCGCAGACGCAATTGCGCTCGCTGCCGCCCGGCATCACGCCGCCGTTCATCCTGCGCTACAACGCCTCGACGGTGCCGATCCTGCGCCTGTCGCTCTCCTCGCAGCAGCTCACCGAACAGGAGCTGTTCGACTACGGCAACAACTTCCTGAAAACGCAGCTCGCGACCGTGCCGGGCGCTTCCGCGCCGCTGCCCTACGGGGGCAAGCAGCGCCAGATCATGGTGGATATCGATCAGCGCGCGCTCCAGCAGCACAACCTCGCGCCCACCGACGTCGTCAACGCCATCAGCGCGCAAAACCTGATCCTGCCCTCGGGCACGGCCAAGATCGGCTCGACCGAGTATTCGGTGCTGATGAATGCAAGCCCCGATACGTTAGCAGGTCTGAACGACATTCCGGTGAAAACCACGGCGAGCGGCACGATCTATATCCGCGACGTGGCGCACGTGCGCGACGGCTTCGTGCCGCAGACCAACATCGTGCGCGTGAACGGGCAGCGCGCCTCGCTCCTCACCATCAACAAGAGCGGCAACACCTCCACGCTCGAAATCGTGGACCGCATCAAGGCCATGATGCCCGCGCTGCGCAATCTCGTGCCCCCGTCGCTGAACATCGACCCCGTGGCGGACCAGTCGCTGTTCGTGCGCGCCGCCGTGCAGGGCGTGCTGCGCGAGGCGCTGATCGCGGCCGCCCTCACCGCGCTCATGATCCTGCTGTTCCTCGGCAACTGGCGCGCGACGCTCATCATCGCGGTGTCGATCCCGCTTTCGATGATCACCTCGATCATCGCGCTCTCCGCGCTCGGCGAAACCATCAACATCATGACGCTCGGCGGCCTGGCGCTCGCCGTCGGCATTCTCGTTGACGACGCAACGGTCGCCATCGAAAACATCAGCCAGCAGCTCGAACAGGGCAAGACGCTGGAGCAGGCGATTCTGGACGGCGCGCACCAGATCGCCATTCCGACGCTCGTCTCCACGCTTTCCATCTGCATCGTGTTCGTGCCGATGTTCCTGCTCACGGGCGTCGCGCACTACCTCTTCATTCCGCTCGCAGAAGCCGTGGTGTTCGCGATGCTCGCGTCGTACTTCTTCTCGCGTACGCTCGTGCCCACGCTCGCCATGTACCTGATGCGCCATCACCACAAGGCGGCGGATGTGCATGCGAACACGCGCAATCCGTTCCTGCGCGCGCATCTCGCGTTCGAGCGCGGCTTCGAGCGCCTGCGCGTGCGCTATCGCGCCTTCCTCGCAGCACGCGTGGCGCACCCGGTGCTGTTCGTCGTGGCGTTTCTCGCGTGCTGCGGCGCCTCGCTGCTCTTGTTGCCGTTCCTCGGCCGCGACTTCTTTCCGCAGGTCGATGCGGGCACCATCGCCTTGCACCTGCGCGCGAAAACCGGCATGCGCGTGGAGGAAACCGCCGTGCTCACCGATCGCGTCGACAAGCGCATCCGCACGCTGATTCCCGCGAACGAACTGCATTCGATCATCGACAACATCGGCCTGCCGGTTTCGGGCATCAACCTCTCGTATAGCAATACCGGCACGATCGGCACCTCCGACGCGGACGTGCTGATCTCGCTGAACGAAGATCACCATCCCACCGCGGACTACGTGCGCCTGCTGCGCCGCACGCTGAGCAACGAATTCCCGGGCGTGGAGTTCGCGTTCCTGCCCGCCGACATCGTGAGCCAGACGCTCAATTTCGGCATGCCCTCGCCCATCGACGTGCAGATCGTGGGCCGCGACGTGGCCGGCAACCGCGCGTTCGCGGCGAAACTGCTCGAACGCCTGCGCGGCGTGCCCGGCTTCGCCGATGCACGCATCCAGCAGCCGGCCGACCTGCCGCGCATCTTCATCGACGTGGACCGCACCCGCGCGCAGCAGGCGGGCTTCACGCAAAGGGACGTGGCGAACGATCTGCTCATCACGCTCTCGGGCAGCCAGCAGACCACGCCCACGTTCTGGCTCAATCCCGTGAACGGCGTGAGCTACAACGTGGTCACGGAAGCGCCGCAATACACGATCGATTCGCTGCAGTCGCTCGCGAACATTCCGCTCACCGCGAACGGACGCAGCAATATCCTCGGCGCGCTCGCGAACATGCGGCGCGAAGCAGGCAACGCAGTGGTCACGCACTACAACGCGCAGACCACCATCGACATCTACGGCACGGCGGACGGACGCGACCTGGGCGCCGTTTCGGACGACATCGGCAAGATCATCGGCGAAGCGCGCGCCGAACTGCCGCGCGGCTCGACCATCGTGCTGCGCGGCCAGGTGCAGACGATGAACGATTCGTTCTCCGGATTGTTCGGCGGCCTCGTATTCGCGATCTTGCTGGTGTACCTGCTGATCGTCGTGAACTTCCAGTCCTGGCTCGATCCGTTCATCATCATCACGGCGCTGCCCGGCGCGCTCGCGGGCATCGTCTGGATGCTGTTCCTCACGCACACCACGCTCTCCATTCCCGCGCTCACGGGCGCGATCATGTGTATCGGCATCGCCACGGCGAACTCCATTCTCGTGATCAGCTTCGCGCGCGAGCAGTTGCGCGAACACGGCGACGCCGCGCGCGCCGCCATCGAAGCGGGCTTCACGCGCTTTCGCCCGGTGCTCATGACGGCGCTCGCAATGGTGATCGGCATGGTGCCGATGGCCATCGGCCTCGGCGAAGGCGGCGAACAGAATGCGCCGCTCGGGCGCGCCGTGATCGGCGGGCTTGCGGTGGGTACGCTCGCCACGCTGATCTTCGTGCCGGTGGTCTTCTCGCTCGTGTACCGCAAGCTCGGCGAACGCCGCCAGCGGGCTCTCGAAAACGTAGTGCCGAAATCATGACGACTCTTTTCTCACTGCTCACGCGGAGGCGCCATGCAGCCGCACGCTGATACCCCGCCGCCCCGCCCTCCACGCCGGCGCCGCTGGCCCGTGGCGCTCGCCGCGCTCGTGGTGATCGCGCTCGCCGCGCAGGGCATCTGGTCGCGCCACAGCGCGCATGCGGCGCTCGAACGCGACGCGACGGCGGCAAGCACGCTCTCCGTGCAGGTGGTGAGCCCGCAGCGCTCGACTCGCCCGCTCGACCTCGTGCTGCCCGGCGACGTGCAGGCGTTCCTCGACACGCCCATCTATGCCCGCACCAACGGCTATCTGCGCCGCTGGTACGCGGACATCGGCGCGCACGTGAAGGCCGGCCAGCTGCTCGCGGAAATCGACGCGCCCGAAGTGGACGACCAGTTGCGCGCCGCGCGCGCCGACCTCGCCAATGCTCAGGCGAACTACACGCTTGCGAGGACAACGGCGGCACGCTGGAGCGAGATGCTGCAAAGCCGCTCGGTCTCGAAGCAGGACGCCGACGAAAAAACCGCCGACATGCTCGCGAAAGAAGGCACGCTCGACGCCGCGCGTTTCAACGTCTCGCGCCTTGCCCAGTTGCAGTCGTACGAAAAGGTGACGGCGCCGTTCGACGGCATCGTGACGGCGCGCAACGTCGATGTGGGCGCCCTGATCGACGCGGGCAGCGCCGGCGGCGCGCAGAAGGAACTGTTCCACCTCGCCCAGGCCGACCGGCTGCGCGTCTATGCGAACGTGCCGCAAGCCTACGCGCAGCAGATCCACCCGCAGGCCAGCGCATATCTCACGCTCAACGAAACCCAGGGCAAGCGCTATCCGGGCGTGATCGCACGCACGGCGGGGGCGGTGGACCCGCAGCAGCGCACCATGCTCGTCGAAGTCGATGTGGACAACCGCAGCGGCGAACTCCTGCCCGGCGCCTATGCGCAGGTCCATTTCGCGCTCGGCGGCGACGCCACGCCGCTCACCTTGCCCGGCAACGCGTTCCTGTTCCGTCCCGACGGCGTGAAGGTCGCCACCGTCGATGCGAACGACCGCGTGAAGCTCGTGAAGGTGGCGCTCGGCACCGACTTCGGCACGCGCGTGGCAATCGCGGCAGGACTGACCGGCCATGAACGCGTGATCGTGAATCCGCAGGATTCGATCGTCGATGGCACGCCGGTGCGCATCGTCGAGACCCACGCGCAAGGCGAGGCGCAGCCGAAGGGCGGCGCCGCGCAAAACGATTCCGGTTCGGGCTCATGACACGCGCGCGCTTTCCCCGCTGTGCTCTCGCGCTGGCCGCGGCGGCCGCGCTTGCGGGCTGCGCGGTCGGCCCCGACTATGTGCGGCCGGCGGCCCCCGTCACCGCGAACTACAAGGAGCTCGAAGGCACCGGCTGGAGCGCCGCGCAACCCGCCGATGCGGCACCGCGCGGCGCGTGGTGGGACATCTACGGCGACGCGCAGCTCGACGCGCTCGAAGCTCAGGTGGCGCGCGCCAACCAGAACGTCGCGGCCGCCGAAGCCCGCTTTCGCGCGGCGCGCGCCAACGTCGCGCAGCAGCGTTCGAGCTTCTTCCCGCTCGTGACGGCAGGCGGCGATTTCGCGCGCACGCGCACCTCGCAGAACATCGAATACAAGTCCACGGCCGGGCTGACGGTCAACGACTACCTCGCGGGCGTCGATGCGTCGTGGGAGCCGGATGTGTGGGGCCGCGTAGCGCGCACCGTCGAAAACGCGAAGGCCGGCGCACAGGCGAGCGCCGCGGACGAACAGGCCGTGCTGCTCTCGATGCAGGCCGAACTCGCCACCGACTACTTCGAGCTGCGCGGCATCGACCGCGAGCGCCAGTTGCTCGGCGACACCATCAAGGCGTACCGCGAGTCGCTCGACCTCACGCAGCACCGCTACACGGGCGGCATCGCCACCGATGCCGACGTCGGCCAGGCGCAGACCCAGCTCGAAACCACCCAGGCGCAGGCCATCGACCTGGGCGTGCAGCGCGCCCAGCTCGAACACGCCATCGCGATCCTCACCGGCCAGCCGCCCGCCGCCTTCACGCTGCCGGTGCTGCCCGGCGCGCCGCTCACGGCGCAGCCGGTCATCGTGCCGCCGGGCGTGCCCTCGACGCTGCTGGAACGGCGCCCCGACATCGCCGCGGCCGAGCGGCGCGTGGCGGCCGCCAACGCGCAGGTGGGCGTGGCCACGGCCGCGTTCTTCCCGAACCTGATCCTCGCGGTGACGGGCGGCCTGGAGGCGACCAACTACAGCCAGTGGCTGGTGGCGCCCGCGCGGTTCTGGTCGCTCGGGCCGCAGCTCGCAGGCACGCTGCTCGACTTCGGCGGCCGCGCGGCGGTGCGCGACGAGGCGCGCGCGCAGTACGACGAGAGCGTCGCCCAATACCGCCAGACGGTGCTCGACGCGTTCGGCCAGGTCGAGGACAACCTCGCGACGCTGCGCGTGCTCGAACAGGAAGCGCTCGCGCAGGACCGTGCCGTGGCGGCGGCGCAGCGCACGCTCGCGATCGTCGATAACCGCTATCGCAGCGGCGCGATCACGTATCTCGACGTGGTGGTCGCGCAAACCACGGCGCTCAACAACGAACGCGAGGCGGTGACGATTGCGCGCCGGCGCATGGCGGCGAGCGTCGCGCTGGTCAAGGCGCTGGGCGGCGGCTGGAATGCGGCGGCGTTACCCACGGGCGACCAGCTCGTGCATCCTCCGAAGCAGGAAGGCCCCGCCGGAACCGCCACGCCGGGCTGAGGGGGGAGCGCGAGGTCGCACGGGAGCAGCGGCGGCGCGTCCTGCGGCTTCGGCGCCCCGATTCGCGCAACCGGCGTATCGTGGCGGCTTTGCACTTTTGCGGAGATCCAGCCGTGACCGTTTCACCGGGCGCCGATCGCACCACCGCGGCCCCTTCGCCGTCGAACGAACCGTATCTCGAACGCGGCACCCGCGCCTACTGGCGCGCGTGTCTCGCCCTGCTCTTCGCGGGCTATGCCACGTTCTCGCTGCTCTACTGCGTGCAGCCGCTCCTGCCCGCGTTCTCGCAGTCCTTCGGCGTGAGCCCCGCGCAAAGCAGCCTTTCGCTCTCGCTCACCACCGCCGCGCTCGCGGGCGCGATCTTCGTTGCGGGCTTCGTCTCCGAAGGCTGGAGCCGCCGCACCATGATGACGGCGTCGCTGAGCGCTTCGTCCGTGCTCACGCTCGCCGCCGCTTTCGTGCCGCAATGGCACGAACTGCTCGTGCTGCGCACGCTCGAGGGCCTCGCGCTCGGCGGCGTGCCGGCCGTCGCCATGGCCTGGCTCGCCGAGGAGATGCACCCCGACGGCCTCGGCCTCGCCATGGGCCTCTACGTGGGCGGCACCGCCATCGGCGGCATGGCCGGGCGGGTCATCACGGGCGTGCTCACCGACCTGTTCGGCTGGCGCGTGGCCGTGGCCGTCATCGGCGCGCTCGGCATTGGCGCCATGCTCGCGTTTCGGGCGCTGCTGCCGCCCTCGCGCCGCTTCGTGCCGAAGCCGGGCCTCGGCTTCGCGCATCACCGCGCGGCGCTCATGCAGCAGTTCGCGCGCCCCGGCCTGCCCGTGCTGTTCGTAATGGGCTTCGTGCTGATGGGCAGCTTCGTCACGCTCTACAACTACATCGGCTACCGGCTCATCGCCGCGCCCTACCACATGAGCCAGGCGGCCATCAGCGCGATCTTCGTGGTCTATCTGACCGGCGTGGTCGCCTCGCCGTGGTCCGGCCGCATGGCCGACACCTTCGGCCGCGGAGGCGTCCTCATCGCGAGCCTCGCGATCATGCTCGCGGGCGTCGTCCTCACGCTCTTCTCGCCGCTTTCGCTGATCGCCGCCGGGATTGCCTGCCTCACGATCGGCTTTTTCGCCGGCCACGCCGTGGCGAGCAGTTGGGTGGGCCGGCTCGCACGCGAGGCCAAGGGCCAGGCTGCGGCGCTCTACTTGCTGGCCTATTATCTCGGGTCCAGCATCATGGGCTCGCTCGGCGGGCACTTCTGGGCCGTGGGCGGTTGGGGCGGCGTGGCGGGGCTCGTTGCCGTGCTGCTCGTCGCGGGCATGGGCGGCGCGTGGACGCTGCGCCTGCGCGAGCGGGCCGGGGCCGCCTGAGGCGCTGCGTCTGCCACAAACAAGAAAGGACTTCGTAATTTCAGGCGACGGGCCCTGCGCGGCTCACGGACGCGGGCGGGGCCGCTGCAAAGCCCCGCCTGGCGTGACGCCCGGTGCGACGTCGAAGACAGCATGGCGGACACCGTGGCCGCCCCGTTGCGAAACCCTCACCTATACTCGATAAAGGCCGGCACCTGACGGGCAATAGCGGGGCAACGGTGAAGCGTTGCCCCCTCGCCCGCGGACACGATAAGGAGACGAGCATGGACGGTTACTTCACGATCGGCGATTTCGTGATGATCATCCCGATGGCCCTTGCAGGCGCGCTCTTTCTCGGCGCGCTGCCGTGCGCAACCGAATTCCGGCACAACACCCTGCGGGTGATTGGCGCACTGCTCGGCGCACTGGTGGCCGTCGCGCTCGTCGAAGCCCTGCCCGCGTTGATGTAGCGCCCGGGCGGCACCGGTCCCCTCCGCGTTTTTCAGTGGACCCGGTTCCCCGGCTGCAAGCCGCGTAGCTGCCGCAGCGCCGCGCCGAAATAGGCGGGGTGCTCGCGCGCCCCTTCGCCGGTTGCGTGCGCGAGCGCAGGCAACGCTGTCCACGGCATCGTGGGATGCAGATGGTGCTGGCGATGCAGGTGATGATTCATCAGCAACACCCCCATGCCGCGCGGCACGCGAAAGTCCCGCGCCCGCCCCGGTTCGTCGAGCGCCACGCCGTAGTGCGGCAGGTTGTCGGCCATCGAAATCCACAAGCCGCGCAGCCACAGGGTCGCAAGCAGGACGAACCACGCCTTCCCGTACAGCGCGAATGCCAGCGCGTAGAGCGCGCACGAGCCTGACCAGTCGCGGCGCGCGCGGCGGCGCTTCTGGGCGTCGCCGGCGTGATTGGCGAAAAGCCGCTGCACCTGTGCGCCCTCGGGTCCGTGCGCGCCCACGCCGCGCGCAATCAGCTTGCGCGCCATACCCGTCGGCAAGAAGGCGACGAGCGGCACCAGCAATTCGCCCACATAGAGGCCGCCCAGCAACTGGACGTAGTAGGCAAGCCGCCGGCGCCAGCGCGGCCCGGTGGCATCGTCCACGTCGGGGCGGTCGTACGGCTCGCGTGTGAAGCGGTGATGCATCAGGTGTCCGAAACGCACGGCGTCGAACGGCATCGCAAGGCCGATGGCCAGCAGCCGGGCCAGCGTTTCGTTCGCGCGCCGCCCGCGCAGCAACTGGCCATGAATGCCTTCGTGTATCAGGCCCCAGTGAACCGGCGTGGCAAGCACGACCGGTACGAGCGTGGCGAGCAGCCAGATCGACGGCCCACCCCAGGCGCCGCAGGCGCGCAGCGCGAGCGGCAAACCCAGCAGTTCCCAGGCGAGCGCCAAACCGGCGAAAGCGAGCATCGCGGCATTCGCGCGAGGATCGGGCTGCCGGGAAAACTGCGAGGCAGATTGCGCGGAAGACTGCGGACCGGGTTGCGGTTGCGGTTGCGGTTGCGGTTGCGGTTGCGGTTGCGGTTGCGGTTGCGGTTGCGGTTGCGGTTGCGGTTGCGGTTGCGGTTGCGGTTGCGGTTGCGGTTGCGGCGCAGCGGACCGCGAAGGTGCGGTGGGGGCGGCGGCCTGCCCGGCGATCGTGGACTCCATCGGCGCTCCTCGCGACACAAACTGCGGCGAAGTTAGCAGCGGCGCGTGACAGCGCGAAGACGCCCATGTGGCGCGCGCGAGGGCAAAAGCGAAGGCGAAAAAAAGCCCCGCTGGATGAGCGGGGCGTTCTCTGCCGCAAGCGGGCCGCGCGGGCCCGCTTTTGCGCATCAGATGTGCTGATCCGTGGAAGGCTTTTCCCACAGGTTGATGCCGCCTTCGGTCGCGTAGCGGTCGATCTCCGCCAGTTCCTCCTGCGAGAATTCGAGGTTCTTCAGCGCGGCAACGTTCTCGCGCACCTGCTCCGCGCGGCTCGCGCCGATCAGCGCCGAAGTCACGCGGCCGCCGCGCAGCGTCCAGGCAATCGCCATCTGCGCGAGGCTCTGGCCGCGGCGCTGGGCGATCTCGTTGAGCTTGCGCACGTGCCCGATGTTCTCGGCGCTCAGGTGCTCGCCCTTGAGCGAGCCGCCGCCCGGACGGTTCACGCGCGCGTCGTCCGGCACCCCGTTGAGGTACTTGCCGGTCAGCAGGCCCTGCGCGAGCGGCGTGAAGGCAATGCTGCCCGCGCCGACCTCTTCGAGCGTGTCGAGCAGGCCGTGCTCGATCCAGCGGTTGAGCATGTTGTACGACGGCTGATGGATCAGCAGCGGCACCTTGTATTGCGCGAGCAGCTTCGCCATCTCGCGCGTCCTCGCCGGCGAATACGACGAGATGCCCACGTAGAGCGCCTTGCCCTGCTGCACGGCGGTGGCGAGCGCGCCCGCGGTTTCTTCGAGCGGCGTGTCCACGTCGAAGCGGTGCGAGTAGAAGATATCGACATAGTCGAGCCCCATGCGCTGCAGGCTCTGGTCGAGGCTCGCCAGCACGTACTTGCGCGAGCCGCCGCCCTGGCCGTAGGGGCCCGGCCACATGTCCCAGCCGGCCTTCGACGAGATCAGCAGTTCGTCGCGGTAGGGGCGGAAGTCGTCCTTGAAGATGCGGCCGAAGTTGGTCTCGGCGCTGCCGTACGGGGGCCCGTAGTTGTTGGCGAGATCGAAGTGCGTGATGCCGAGATCGAAGGCGGCGCGCAGGATCTCGCGCTGCGTTGCGATCGGCGTGGTGTCGCCGAAGTTGTGCCACAGGCCGAGCGACAGCGCGGGCAGCTTGAGTCCCGACTTGCCGCAAAAACGGTATTGCATCTCCGAATAGCGTTCAGAAGCTGCTTCGTAGGCCATTGATTGAATCCTCAGCGATAACGGGGGAAATGGGGCGGCCAGCGCGATCGCAATGGCCGCGGGGCGCGCGGGCTGCGGCGCCTTGTCTGCGCCGCGCGCAGCGCGTGCGGAGCCTGTCATGTTAGCCAATCCGCACGTACCGTGCAGGGGCCCGATATGTGGGACGTCCGCCCGTCCGGCCAGGCTCTGCGGCGGGTCTTCGGACGAGGCTTCGGATGCCGCTTCCGACGCGCCATGGCGGGCATCGCGCGCTCCCCATGGACGCGGCCGCGCCGCTCGCCTACACTGCGGCGTCCGTCCCACCCGAGAGGTCTTCCATGGTCAAGGCGCTTTCGTTCGCGCTGATCGCCTGCGGCATCGTGCTGCTGTATTTCGGCGGCCAGTCGTTCCATTCGTTTTCGAACGACATGTCGCGGCTTTTCACCGGCGCGCCCACCAACCGGACGATCCTGCTGATCGTGGGCGGCGTGGCGGCGACCATCGCCGGGCTGACCGGGCTCGCCACCTCGGGACGACGGCGCTAGGTTTGCGCCCCGCGCCGCGCGGAGCGAAACGCCGGGGCTGTGCCTCATAAGGCGCAACCCGTAAGCGCACTTCAGCGCAGCGCGTCAGAGCGCCACTTCGGGCACCGACGCCGAACGCGTACCCGGCAGCGGCACGTTACTCGCGCCGTGATAGGTGGACACGAGCGAAAACTTCACCTGATCGCTCTGGTTCTGCCCCGCCGAGTGCAGCGTGTTGCAGTGGAAGAACACCACATCGCCGGCCTGCAGCGTGGGCGACACCGCGCGGTCGATCCACGCCTGGTTCTCCGGCAGATCGGCGCGGAAGAATTTGGCCGCATCGAAGCGATCCGACGTGAAGGACGCCTCGTGCGAGCCCGGCACGAACCACAGGCCGCCGTTCTCGATCGTCTCCTGCCCGAGCGCGAGCCACACGGAAACGAGATCGTCGCGCTCGAACGACCAGTAGCGCGCGTCGCGATGCCAGCCCGTGAGGCTGCCGTAGGCGGGATGCTTCGTCATCATGCAGTTGTGATGCGCGCGCGAAAGCACCGGCGCCTCGCCGAAATACAGCTCCATCCAGCCGCCGATCTCGGGCGACGTCTCCCATTCCCGAAAGCGCGGGTGGCGCGAATACGCGTCGAGCAGACGCCGCACCGTATGGCCGCCCGGCGCCTCCTTCGACACCGGCGCGCCGGGATAGCGCAGATCCGCTTCGAACTCGACGGGCGCGGCCGCCTCCTCGAGCTGGGTCTGGGCGATGCGCTTCAGTTCCTCGCAGCGCGCCGGCGCGACGAGACCCGGCACCACCACGAAGCCGCGCTCGCGCAGCGCCGCGACCTGTTCCTTCTTTGAATGGACTGACATGGGACTTCCGTTGTTCGATGTCTTCGGCGTCGGGCGCGGGAAACGCGCACCGGATCGCTCGATTGTAAAGCGAGTTGACGTTCGCGGAAGGGCCCGCCGGCGGACAAGCGCCGCGATCCCGCCCCGGCGCACGGCATTGGGGCGTGCGCACCGGCATGCGTCAAAGGGTGGGATCGTATGCGTCAAAAGCGCACGCGAGCGGGGTTTCACCGACTTCAGCGCGTCACGGAACGCGTGTAGTCTTGCGCCCATGTCGTTTGTTTTTGCTGCCCCTCACCTGCACGCACGGATGGCCCGCATCCGCTGCGAGGCCCGTCACAGAACGCCAGCCCGTTCCGTCGCTCCCTTCGCCGCATCGATTACGCGATGCGCGGCAACTGCCTGTTCCCGTCACGGTCGAAACAGGCATATTTGCTGCTGTGGACAAAGCGCCGCGCAAGGCGCTCCGCGCACCTGATTCTGCTCACACCATGCCTACCCTTTTCGATACCCGCCGACTCACGCGTGCCGCCTTGAAGGCCGCCCGCCCCGCCCGCCGCCATGTCATGCGCGCGCTGCGGCACCATGCGGCGCGCACGCGCGCGCTGGCCTCGCAGGTGCGCGAAGCCAGGCCCGTTGACGGCATGCGCGCCTGGTTCCATTCGTTCTTCTCGGTGCTGCGCATGCGCCCGGGCGCGCGGCACTTCTCGCTGCGCACGCTCCTGTACCGGCCGAATACGCCGCTGCGCACGCTCGGCAGCACCGCCACCGGCACGGCCGCCAGCGCTCCGCGCGGCGGCGCACGCCGGCCGCGCCGCACGTCGGCGAGCAGCACGGGGTGGTTTGCGTTCGCGATGCGCTAAACCGCATTCAGCCGTTCAGCGAAAGCCCATAAAAAAACCCGCACGGGCCGAAGGCCCTGCGGGTTTTCTGCTTCGAGGGGCGGCGATACACCGCTGCGCGCCCCTGCGATGCTAACGGCAATCAGGCCAGCGCGCCCACCGGCTCGGTGCCGGCGGCTTCGGCCAGCACGAGCGCCTTGTCGGTCGCTTCCCACGAGAATTCCGGCTCTTCGCGGCCGAAGTGACCGTAGGCGGCCGTCTTCTCGTAGACCGGGCGCAGCAGGTCGAGCATCTGGATGATGCCCTTCGGACGCAGGTCGAAGTGCTCGCGCACGAGCTTCGTGATCGTCGCATCCGAAACCTTGCCGGTGCCGAACGTGTTGACCATCACCGAAGTCGGCTGGGCCACGCCGATGGCGTACGACACCTGGATCAGGCAGCGCGAGGCGAGGCCCGCGGCCACGATGTTCTTGGCGACGTAACGGCCCGCGTAGGCAGCCGAACGGTCCACCTTCGACGGGTCCTTGCCCGAGAACGCGCCGCCGCCGTGCGGCGCCGCGCCGCCATACGTATCGACGATGATCTTGCGGCCCGTGAGACCGCAATCGCCCTGCGGGCCGCCGATCACGAACCGGCCGGTGGGGTTCACGAGGAACTTGATCTCGCCCTTGACGAGGTCCGCCGGGAGCACCGGCTTGATGACCTCTTCGATCACGGCTTCGCGCAGCGTGCCGAGGTCGATGTCCGGCGCGTGCTGCGTGGAGAGCACGACGGTGTCGATCGAATGCGGCTTGCCGTCCACGTAGCGCACGGTGACCTGCGACTTCGCGTCCGGGCGCAGCCAGGGCAGGCGGCCGTCGCGGCGCAGGTTCGACTGGCGCTCGACCAGGCGGTGCGAGAGGTGGATCGGCAGCGGCATGAGTTCGGGCGTTTCGTCGCATGCGTAGCCGAACATCAGGCCCTGGTCGCCGGCGCCCTGGTCGAGGTTGTTGTCGTGCGCGCGGTCCACGCCCTGGGCGATGTCCGGCGACTGCTTGTCGTAGGCGACGAGCACCGCGCAGCCGCGGTAGTCGATGCCGTAGTCGGTGTTGTCGTAGCCGATGCGCTTGATCGTGTCGCGCGCGACCTGGATGTAGTCGACGTTGGCGGTCGTGGTGATTTCACCGGCGAGGACGACGAGACCCGTGTTGCACAGCGTTTCCGCCGCAACGCGCGAGTACTTGTCCTGGGTGAGGATGGCGTCGAGAATCGCGTCCGAGATCTGGTCGGCGACCTTGTCCGGATGGCCTTCGGAAACGGATTCGGAGGTGAAGAAATAATCGTTTGCCACGCTTGAAACTCCTGTAGCTGGTGACGGTTGAGTTCACGTAGCCAGCTTCGGGAGCCTTGAAGCGGCGACGCTTTAGCGGATTTCCTGACCGGCGCCGCAACGATCGTGTGGAGGAATCCACGGAATCGGCGGCTGCCGGCTTCGCCCCGCAAGTTGTCTATTAACTCGGCGAAGCCCTTATTATAGCGACTTCCCTAATTTGTCGCAGAGTCCCGCCGCGTGCTGTCTTTCGCAACCGTCCCCGTTTCCGCTCGTCCTGCCCTGGGTGTCCTGGCCGCCGCCGTCACGTTAGCGGGAGCCGCCGCATGCTAGGCAAGCTCGGTTCCCGTTTCGCCATCGGCCTGCTCAAGCTGTTCGCGATCCTGCCCTATGGGTTCGTCGCCCGCCTCGGCGACGGCCTCGGCTGGCTGCTCTACCAGATCCCGAGCAAACGCAAGCGCGTCGTGCACACCAACCTCAAGCTGTGCTTCCCCGAGTGGAGCGACGAGAAGCGCGAGGAAGTGGCGGGCCAGCACTTTCGCCACGCGATCCGCAGCTATATGGAGCGCAGCGTGCAGTGGTTCGGGTCGGCTGCGAAGCTGGAAAAGATCGTGGAGCTCGACAGCGAAATCGATCTGACCGATCCCGACCTGCCGCCCACGCTGTTCCTCGGGCTGCATTTCGTGGGGATCGAGGCGGGGTCGATGTTCCTCAACTACTCGCTGCACCGGCCCTGCGGCTCGCTCTATCAACCGTTCTCGAACCCCGAATTCGAGACCGCCGCGAAGGCCGGGCGCAGCCGCTTCGGCGCCGAAATGGTGAGCCGCGCCGATAGCGCGCGCGCCGTGCTGCGCTGGCTGCGCGACCGCAAGCCCGTGATGCTCGGCGCGGACATGGACTACGGCATGCGCAATTCGACGTTCGTGCCGTTCTTCGGCGTGCCGGCCTGCACGCTGACTGCCGTGGGGCGCCTCGCCAAGGTCGGGCATGCCCAGGTGGTGCCGTTCATCGGCGAGGTGCTGCCGAACTACAAGGGCTACCGGCTCAAAGTGTTCAAGCCCTGGGACAACTACCCGACCGGCAACGACGAGGAAGACGCGCGGCGCATGAACGCGTTCCTCGAAGAGCAGATTCCTCGCATTCCTGAACAGTATTACTGGGTGCACAAACGCTTCAAGACGCGGCCGCCGGGCGAACCCAGCGTGTATTGAAGGGGCGCAACGGATCGGCCGGATCGGCCACGCCGCCCGGAGACGCTGGCGCCCCCGGCCTCTGCGGCCCCTCCATCGCACCGTGTATCATTCGCTATCAGCCCGACACGCCCAATCCGCCGCCGCACGGCTCGCCTGAATGCCCTGCGCCGGCCCGGCGCATCCGCGCAACGCACCGGGCAACGCAATAGCAGCAAGGAAAGACGCAAAACGTGAAGCTCAAATTCACCAAAATGCACGGCGCCGGCAACGACTTCGTCGTGCTCGACGGCTATAGCCAGCCCCTCGCGCTCACGCCCGGGCGCGTGCGCGCGCTCGCCGACCGCCATTTCGGCATCGGCGCCGATCAACTGCTGGTCGTCGAAAAGCCCACCGTCGAAGGCGTCGATTTCCGCTACCGCATCTTCAATTGCGACGGCGGCGAGGTCGAGCACTGCGGCAACGGCGCGCGCTGCTTCGTGAAGTTCGTCCGCGACCGCAAGCTCACCGAAGCGAACCGCGTGCGCGTCCAGGTCCAGAACGGCACGATCACGCTCGCGATGCAGGAGAACGGCGAAGTCGTCGTCGACATGAGCAGCCCCACATTCGAGCCGGCGCGCGTACCGTTCGACGCGAGCGGCCTCGAAGGCCGCCGCGAAGGCAACGACACGCTCTGGCCGCTCGACGTGAACGGCCAGACGCGCTGGATTTCGGCCGTCTCCATGGGCAACCCGCACGCGGTGCAGGTGGTGGACGACGTGGAGGCGTTCCCCGTGCTGGTCGAAGGCCCCGTGGTCGAGGCGCACGCGCGCTTCCCGCAGAAGGTGAACGCCGGCTTCATGCAGATCGTCGCGCGCAACGAAGTGAAGCTGCGCGTGTACGAGCGCGGCGCGGGCGAAACGCTCGCGTGCGGCACGGGCGCATGCGCGGCGGTGGCCGCGGGCATCCGCCGCGGGCTGCTCGATTCGCCGGTCAAGGTGCATACGCACGGCGGCATGCTGACGATCGCCTGGGACGGCGCGCGCGACGAGTCCGCCGCGCTCACGATGGCCGGCCCCGCGGCGACCGTTTTCGAAGGCGAAATCGAGCTGGCCGACTGAGCTGCTGCCCGGGCCTGCTCAGGTCAGACCCGGCCCGCTTCGGCCCACGCCGGTCCGCGTCGCCCCACGCCGGCCTGAGGAGGCCGGCATCCGATTCACCGTTTCACGCTGTCCAGCCGGTGCGCCCCGCGCGCCTTTTGCTCACAACGCGCCAACAACATGAACGATCGCGAAGTCGCCGACTACCTGCTTGCCAATCCCGAGTTCTTCGTCGAGCACGCCGAACTGCTCTCGACGATCAAGCTCGGCAACCCGCACGGCAAGGCCGCCGTGTCGCTGCAGGAGCGGCAGATGGAAATGCTGCGCGAGAAGAACAAGCATCTGGAGCGCCGTCTTTCGGAACTGCTGCGCTACGGTCACGAGAACGACAGCATCGCGACGAAGTTCGGCCGCTGGACCCAGCGCGTGATCGCCGAACGCGACCCGTACGCGCTGCCGCGCACGATCACGCAGAACCTGCTCGACGTCTTCGACGTGCCGCTCGCGGCGCTGCGCCTCTGGGACGTCGCCGAAGCCTACGCCCAGGCCGATTTCGCGCGCCATACCGGCGAGGAGGTGCGCCTTTTCGCCAGCAGTCTCGCGGTGCCCTACTGCGGCGCGAACTCGGGCTTCGAAGCCGCGCAGTGGCTCGATGCGGCGCAGGGCGCGCCGCAGTCGGTCGCGCTGATCGCGCTGCGCACGCCCGACGCCGAAGGCAAGAGCGAGCCCGAGGGCGACGTGTTCGGCCTGCTGGTGATGGGCTCGCCCGATCCGCGGCGCTTTCACGACGGCATGGCCACCGACTTTCTCACGCAGATCGGCGCGCTCGCGAGCGCGGCGCTCACGCGCCTGCTGCCGCACTGAGCCTGCCCGAACGTTCGAGCCCCAGGCGCCGCCACCGTGAACCCGACCGACCCGATCGCCGACTACCTCGCCAGCCTCGAGCACGAGCGGCGGCTTTCGGCGCACACGCTGCGCGCCTATACGCACGAGCTCGACGAGTTGAAGAAGCTCGCGAACGGCCGTCCGCTGGAACAGCTCTCGGCCGCCGACGTGCGCGGCGCCGTGGCGCGCGCGCATGCGGGCGGCCTGTCGGCGCGCTCCATCGCGCACCGGCTGTCGGCATGGCGCGCGTTCTACCGCTGGCTCGCGGGCCGCGTCGAACTCGAAGCGAATCCGGTGGCCGCCGTGCGCGCGCCGAAGCAGGCCAAAACGCTGCCGAAGGCGCTCTCCGTCGACGATACCCAGCGTCTCATGGAAGCCCCGCTGCCCGCCGGCGCACACGGCAACAGCACCGAGGCGCTGCGCGACCGCGCGATGCTCGAACTGTTCTACTCGTCGGGGCTGCGGCTCGCCGAGCTCGTCGGGCTCGACGCGCGCTACGTACGGCGCGACGGCTACGAGTCGGCGGGCTGGCTCAAGCGCGACGCCGCCGAAGTCGAAGTCCACGGCAAGGGCGACCGGCACCGCGTCGTGCCGGTGGGGCGCAAGGCGCTCGACGCCCTCGACGCCTGGCTGGCCGTGCGCGACACCTTCGTGAAGCACGACGACGCCCCGCTCTTTCTCTCCGTGCGCGGCAACCGCATGGCGCCCGGCGTGGTGCGCGAGCGCGTGAAGCGCGCGGCGCTCACGGCGGGCATTCCGGCGAACGTTCATCCGCACGTGCTGCGCCACTCGTTCGCCACCCATCTGCTGCAGTCGAGCGGCGATCTGCGCGCGGTGCAGGAGCTGCTCGGCCACGCGAGCATCGCGGCCACCCAGGTCTATACGTCGCTCGATTTCCAGCATCTCGCGAAGGTCTACGACAGCGCGCATCCGCGCGCGAAGAAACGCGATTGATGCCTTGCGGCGCGCGCCAGGGCAGTCCGCACCGGACGCCTCGTGCCGCGCAGCGCCGCGCTTTTCCGTACTGAACCCGTTATGAATATCGTCACGCTCAAACCGTCGAAAGAAAAATCCCTGCTGCGCCGCCATCCGTGGGTCTATGCCAACGCGATCGACCGCGTCGAGGGCAAGCCGGCCGCCGGCGCCACCGTCGTCGTGCGCGCGCACGACGGCCGCTTCCTCGCGCGCGCCGCATACAGCCCGCACTCGCAGATCCGCGCCCGCGTCTGGAGCTTCGACGAAAACGAACCCATCGATCACGCGTTCTTCAAGCGCCGCGTGCAGCGCGCCGTCGCGCATCGCGACGCCATGGTGAGCGGCACCGGCGCCGTGCGCCTGATCTTCGGCGAGGCCGACGGCCTGCCGGGCCTGATCGTCGATCGCTACGTCGAGGACGGCGGCAGCGGGCGCGGCCAGCTGGTCTGCCAGTTCATGGCGGCGGGCGTGGAAGCGTGGAAGGACGCGATCGTGGGCGCGCTCACGGCGGCCACGGGCTGCCCGAACGTGTACGAGCGCTCGGACGTGTCGATCCGCGAGAAGGAGGGGCTCGAGCAGATCACCGGCCTGCTGGCGGGCGACGAGCCGCCCGGGACGATCGTCACGAGCGAGAACGGCGTGCGCTATCACGTCGACGTGCGCAACGGCCACAAAACGGGCTTTTACGTCGATCAGCGCGACAACCGCGCGCTCGTGCAGACCTTCGCCCGCGAGCGCGACGTGCTGAACTGCTTCTGCTACACCGGCGGCTTCTCGCTCGCGGCGCTCAAGGGCGGCGCGAAACGCGTGGTATCGATCGATTCGTCGGGCGACGCGCTGGCCACGGCGCAGAAGAACGTCGAGGCGAACGGCTTCGACGCGGCGCGCGCGGCCTGGCTCGACGCCGACGCCTTCAAGACGTTGCGCCGCCTGCACGAAGAGGGCGAGCGCTTCGATCTCGTCGTGCTCGATCCGCCCAAGTTCGCCGCCTCGCGTGAGCACGTGGACCGCGCGGCGCGCGCCTACAAGGACATCAACCTCACGGGCCTCAAGCTGCTGCGCCCGGGCGGCCTGCTGTTCACGTATTCGTGCTCGGGCGCCATCGACGCGGACCTGTTCCAGAAGATCGTGGCGGGCGCCGCCGCGGATGCGCGCGTGGACGCCCGCATTCTCAAGCGCCTCGGCGCAGGCGTCGATCACCCGCTCCTCACGGCGTTCCCGGAAGGCGAGTACCTGAAGGGCCTGTTGCTGCAGATCGCCTGAGCGGCCGCATCGGCTTGCGCAGGGGTTGCAGGCCGGGGCGCGGCGCGATCGCTCCCCGTATCACGGCAGCGGCAAAGCGGCGCACGAGCCGCGAGGCAAGCCAGCGGCGACAGGCCGCCGCCGCTGGCCACGACGAGCACCGGGCCCGCAGATATGTTTCAATAGCCAGAGTTATCTTGTAACACCGGACTACGGCCGCCGCGTCCCGGCAAGGGCGCGACCAGCGAGAGCGGCCGGTTTCGATCCACGCACCGCACAGAACACAGGCATCCAGCATGGCAACCATGATTCCCGTCACCATCCTGACCGGCTTCCTCGGCAGCGGCAAAACCACGCTGCTCAAGCGCATTCTCAACGAGAACCACGGCATGAAGATCGCCGTGATCGAGAACGAGTTCGGCGAAGAGAACATCGACAACGAAATCCTCGTGCAGGACAGCAACGAGCAGATCATCCAGATGAGCAACGGCTGCATCTGCTGCACGATCCGCGGCGACCTCGCGCGCGTGCTGAGCGATCTCGCGCAGCGAAAGCAGGACGGCAAGCTCGACTTCGACCGCGTGGTGATCGAGACCACGGGCCTCGCGAATCCGGGCCCGGTCGCGCAGACGTTCTTCATGGATAACGAAATCGCCGACGAATTCCTGCTCGACGCGATCATCACGCTCGTCGATGCCAAACACGGCAACCATCAGCTCGACGAGCACGAAGTGGTGCAGCGCCAGGTCGGTTTCGCCGATCGCCTTTTCATCACGAAGGCCGACCTCGTGGACGAAAAGGAACTCGCCGACCTGCGCCACCGCCTGCTGCACATGAACCCGAAGGCGCAGATCCGCCAGGTGGACTTCGGCGTGGCGGACATCAAGGAAGTGTTCGACCTGCGCGGCTTCAACCTGAACGCGAAGCTCGAGATCGATCCGGACTTCCTCGCGGAAGACGAGCACGACCACGCGCATCACGATCATGACCATGCGCACGATCACGCCGACTGCGACCACGATCACGGCCAGTGCAGCCACGAAGGCCACGATCACGGCCATCACCACCACGCGCATCACGACGACAAGATCAAGTCGTTCGTGTACCGCAGCGACCGGCCGTTCGACCCGAACCGCCTCGAAGACTTCCTCGGCGGCATCCTGCAGATCTACGGCGAACACCTCCTGCGCTACAAGGGCGTGCTGTACATGAAGGGCGTGGACCGCAAGGTGGTGTTCCAGGGCGTCCACCAGATGATGGGCAGCGACCTCGCGGCCAAGTGGCTGCCGGTCGAAAAGAAAAACAGCAAGATGGTGTTCATCGGCATCGACCTGCCGCAAGACCTCATCACCGACGGCCTCGACGCCTGCCTCGTCTGACCTCCCGCCATGCGGCCAGCATTATCGTGCCGGCCGCATCGACCGTACTCCGCCGCCCTGCGTGGGCTAGCCGGCCAAATAACGTACCCGACCATCGCTTTTTCGCCATTGGCGCGTTATATTTTCTGGATATCGACTGACACACGCTGCCGCTAGCCGGGAATTCCCGCCTGCGGCGCAAGTTTGCGATTCAGTTACAATACGGCCCCACTGGAAAGCAGGCAGCCTCCCCCGGGACGTCACGCCGGGACGGGCCAGGCAAGGGCCTATGGCCGTGCCGGCGGTGCAGCAAGAACAACCAGTACGGAAGGAAGACGGGCGGCCCCTCGGAAAATCCGGTCCGGATGGTCTGGCCCCACCGGCAGCACGACGCGGCGCAGCGCGGCGCGCAGCCGGTATGAAACATGCCTCAGGAGCATCTGAAGACCGGTTTCCAGAGGAGTTCGGCCCCGCAGCGGCGCTTCGGGCATCACGACAGCACATCGTCCGTGTCCGCCAGCGCAACGGCTCGAAACAGGCGCGCGGTACAAGGCCATTGCGGGCAACACAAAAGTGCAGGCAATATGTGCAAGTTTTGCCTCACTCATTGAAGAAGCAAGCCAGATGACGACGAAACGACTCTTGACTGAAGCCGAAATCCTGAAGATGAGCGACAAGGATTACATGAACGAGGATCAGCTCGCTTTCTTCAAGAACCGGCTCGAACAGCTGCAGGCGGAAATTCTCCGCAATGCGGGCCAGACCACCGAGAACCTGCGCGAAACCGTGATCGTGCCGGACCCGGCCGACCGTGCGACCATCGAGGAAGAGCATGCGCTCGAACTGCGCACGCGCGACCGCGAGCGCAAGCTGCTGAAGAAGGTGCAGCAGTCGCTCGCGCGCATCGACTCGGGCGAATACGGCTGGTGCGAGGAAACCGGCGAGCCGATCGGCATTCCGCGTCTGCTCGCACGGCCCACGGCCACGCTGTCGCTCGAAGCGCAGGAGCGCCGCGAGCTGCGCCAGAAGCTGTTCGGCGACTGATCGCCTGGCCGGCGCGCGGCTCGCGCGCACGGCATTGCCGCCTTTCACGTGAAAGCGCACGGAGCCCCGTGCGCTTTTTTGTTTTTGCGCCGCCGCTTTTCCGGACAAGCCGATGCACGCTCTTCCCCTGTGCGCCGCCTCGCGCCCGCTTTTCTGGGCAAGCGGCCCTTGAACTGCCTGCGGCCGCCCTAAACTTCTACCGACAACGCGCCGCGAGCGCGCCTCCGCAGAGGCGCGGCCTGGCGCGCTCCAGATTTCAGGGGCTACGGCCCTGCCGGCGCCGCGCCCGTCCGTCACACCCGGCATCAACGGTAAAAGGAACCCACATGGAGCAATTTCACGGCACGACGATCGTCTCCGTGCGCCGCGGCGACCAGGTCGCGCTCGGCGGCGACGGCCAGGTCACCCTGGGCAACATCGTCATGAAGGGTGGCGCGAAGAAGGTCCGGCGCATCTATGGCGGCAAGGTCATGGTCGGCTTCGCCGGCGGCACCGCCGACGCGTTCTCGCTCCTCGACCGCTTCGAAGCCAAGCTCGAAAAGCACCAGGGCAACCTCACGCGCGCCGCCGTCGAACTCGCGAAGGACTGGCGCACCGACCGCATGCTGCGCCGCCTCGAAGCCATGCTGATCGCGGCCGACGCGCAAACCACCCTCGTCATCACCGGCAACGGCGACGTGCTCGACCCCGAAGGCGGCATCTGCGCGATCGGCTCGGGCGGCTCGTACGCGCAGGCCGCGGCCCGCGCGCTCGTCGACAACACCGCGCTCTCGCCGCGCGAGATCGTCGAAAAGTCGCTCGAAATCGCGGGCGACATGTGCATCTACACGAATCACAACCGCGTGATCGAAACCATCGAGTAACCCGCCGCGCGACGTACGAAAACGCGCGTACAGACGAGAAGGAATCAGGATGAGCACCATGACCCCCGCCGAGATCGTCTCGGAACTCGACAAGCACATCATCGGCCAGGCGAAAGCGAAAAAGGCCGTGGCCGTGGCGCTGCGCAACCGCTGGCGCCGCCAGCAGGTGGCCGAGCCGCTGCGCCAGGAAATCACGCCGAAGAACATTCTCATGATCGGGCCGACGGGTGTCGGCAAGACCGAGATCGCCCGCCGTCTCGCGAAGCTCGCGGACGCGCCCTTCATCAAGATCGAAGCGACCAAGTTCACCGAAGTGGGCTACGTAGGCCGCGACGTGGACAGCATCGTGCGCGACCTGATCGAGATCTCGGTGAAGCAGACGCGCGAATCGGAAATGCGCAAGGTGCGCAGCAAGGCGACCGATCTCGCCGAAGACCGCATCCTCGACATCCTGCTGCCCACCGCGCGGCCGGTGGGCTTCGGCTCGTCGTCTTCGCCGGAGGCGGCCCACAGCGACAGCGAGAACGCCACGCGCCAGACTTTCCGCAAGCGCCTGCGCGAAGGCCAGCTCGACGACAAGGAGATCGAGCTCGACGTCGAGCTGCCGCAGGTCGGCATGGACATCATGGGGCCGCCGGGCATGGAAGACATGACCGAGCAGATCCGTTCGATGTTCGCCAATCTGGGCGGCGGCAAGAAGGCGCGCCGCAAGCTCAAGGTGAAGGAAGCGCTCAAGGTCCTCACCGACGAAGAAGCGGGCAAGATGCTCAACGACGAAGAGGTCAAGCAGAAGGCCGTGCAGAACGTCGAGCAGAACGGCATTGTGTTCCTCGACGAAATCGACAAGATCGCCTCGCGCAACAGCGAAGGCAGCGGTGGCGGCGAAGTCTCGCGCCAGGGCGTGCAGCGCGATCTGCTGCCGCTCGTGGAAGGCACCACCATCAACACGAAGTACGGGATGGTGAAGACCGACCACATTCTGTTCATCGCGAGCGGCGCGTTCCATCTCGCCAAGCCGAGCGACCTGATTCCCGAACTGCAGGGCCGTTTCCCGATTCGCGTGGAACTCGACTCGCTCTCCGTGAAGGACTTCGAATCGATTCTGGTGGCCACCGACGCAAGCCTCGTCAAGCAGTACCAGGCGCTGCTCGCCACGGAAGACGTGCAGATCGACTTCGCCGACGACGGCATCCGCCGCCTCGCGGAGATCGCCTTCTCGGTCAACGAGAAGACCGAGAACATCGGCGCGCGCCGCCTCTACACGGTGATCGAAAAGCTGCTGGAGGACGTGTCGTTCTCGGCCGGCAATCATGCGGGCCAGAGCGTGACGGTCGATGCCGCCTATGTGGATCGCGCGCTCGGCGAAGTCGCGCAGGACGAAGATCTGTCGCGCTACGTGCTGTAACTACCAGCTGTAACTGCGTGCTGTAACGCGCGCGGCGTTGCCGCGATGTGCGAGAAAGGCCCCGCCTGCTGGTTGCGGGGCCTTTTTTCATGCAGGAAGCGAAGCGGGCCTCAGTGCGCCCCTGGGTTCATTGACGCACCGGACGCTTCGCAAGCTTGCGCTGGAGCGTGCGCCGATGCATGTTGAGCGCCCGCGCCGTGGCGGAAATGTTGCCGCCGTGCTCGGCCAGCACGCGCTGGATGTGTTCCCATTCGAGCCGCGCCACCGAAAGCGGCGCCGGGTGTTCGATGGCCGCGTCCGCCTGCAGCGCGCTCGCGTCGCTTTGCAGCGCCGCCAGGATCATCTCGACGTTCGCGGGCTTCGCGAGGTAGTTGTCGGCGCCGTCCTTCACCGCCTGGACCGCCGTGGCAATGCTCGCGTAGCCGGTCAGGATGAGCATGCGCGCGTCGGGCTGCAGCTCGCGCAGCGGCGCGACGAGCGACAGGCCCGAGTCGCTGCCCAGATGCAGGTCCACCGTGATCTGCGCGAACTTCTGCTGGTTCGCGAAACGGATCGCCTCCTCGGCGTTGTGCGCCTGCTGCACCTGATAGCCGCGCCGCGTCAGACCGCGGGTGAGGATATCGGAGAACACCTCGTCGTCGTCGATCACCAGAAAACTCATTTCGCTCATGCCTGCTTCTCCGTGTTGTTAGGCGGCACCGAGCCCGGCCGGCCCGTGCCTGATCCGATACCGGCACCCGCGTCGTGTGCCGCCGTGTCGTCCGCGCCCGCGGACACCGCCGCGGCGCTTCGGCCCATCTTCACCGGCACGCGCAGCACGGCACGCGTGCCGCGTGGCTTGCGCTCGCGGGCGGCTGTGCTCGTGCCCGTGCTGCCCAGGCTACCCGTGCTGCCGGCGCTATCCGTCGCGCCCGTCACCGCGGCCCGGCTCTCGCTGGCCGAACCCGGCGCCGCAACGTCCGTCAGCTCGATCGACCCGCCAAGCCGTGCCGCCGACGAAAACGCCAGATACAGGCCCACGCCATGGCCGCCCTGGGTGCTTTCCACGGGCACCGATCCGAGCGCATTGCGCAGCGCGGCCGGAATCCCCGGTCCCGCGTCGCACACCTCGAAGTCGATATAGCCCGCGCGCGGCGAGGGGTAGGCCTGCAGCGTGACATGATCGCGGCTCGCGCGCGCGGCGTTGTCGAGCAAGATGGTGAGAATCTGGCCGACGGCAACGGCATCGTCGAGGCTCGCTTCGGCCGGCGGATCGCCGATCTGCTCGAATTTGACTTGCGGGTGGCGCAGCCGCCACTGCTCGACGAACGGCCCCAGCCATTCGCCGACCGCCTGACGCCCGCCCTGCGACGACGCGCGGCTGCGCAGCCGCGCCAGCGCCGACGTGCACAGCGAGATCTGCCGCTCGAGCAGGTCGAGATCGGCGCTATAGGGGGTGAGGGCTTCGTCGGTGCGCGCCATGTCGCGCAACTCTTCGGAGAGCATCGCAATGGTCGAGAGCGGCGTGCCGATCTCGTGCGCGACCGTCGCCGCCTGCACGCCCAGCGCCACCGCGCGCTCGTCGCGCAGCAGGCGCTGCTGCGCGTCGCCGAGCGCGGTGTCGCGCTGGCGCAGCGCGCGCGACATGCGCGCGACGAACCACACGATCAGCCCCACGCTCACCATGAAGTTCACCCACATGCCCGCCCGATAGTAGATGAACAGGTTGGCGGGGTTCTCCATGTCGAGCGGCACGTTTTCCAACCCGAGCAGCACGTAGCAGGCCACGGCGAAGGTGGCCAGCCAGCCCGTGAGATACCACGGCAGCACCGCCGCCGCGATGGCGAGCGAAGGCAGATAGAGCGAGACGAACGGATTGGTCGTGCCGCCCGAAAGATAGAGCAGCGCGGAAAGTGCGGCGAGATCCACCCAGATCTGGCCGCACAGTTCGAGATTCGATTCGGGACGATCCTGCGCGACGCGCATCCACGTGACGCCGTTGAACGCCACTTCCATGGCGACCACGAACAGCATGGCGGGAATGGGCAAATGCACGCCCAGAAAGAACTGCACGAAGGCAATCGTGCAGAGCTGGCCGAGAATGGCGAGACTGCGCAACCAGAAGAGATGGCCCAGATTGACGCGAGCACTGACAGTAATGCGATGCATGGGGTCAGTTTACATGTTCGGACGGGTCCGATTCACTATCCCGAAATAGTCTGCTGCAATAAGAGGCTTGCTCCCTGACATCAGTCGTCCCACATTCCTCGTTACGGTTAAGGCTGGCAAACCGATGCAACACGACATCCGCAATTCACTCGAACCGCTGTGGCAAGTGTTTCTCGATTTCACGGACACGGCATCCGGGTCCGCATCGGAACCGGGCTCGACCGACACCGCGGCCGGTGCGCTGCTGGCGCGCGCCGCGCTCGCGCTGCGCGCGCTCGACGCCGTGGCGCTCGCCAACATGGTAAGCACGGCGCTCGAAACCGGGCAGCTTGCCGATGCCATCCGCATTGCCGCCGCCGTTGCGCGGCTCGCGCCCGAACGCGCCGATGCGCACTTCATGGCGGGCCTCGCGCTGCAATTCGCCGGCCGTCATGCCGATGCGGTGGAACCTTACCGCCGCGCGTTTGCCATCGCGCCCGATTTTCCGCATCTTCGCAATAATCTCGCGATTTCCTTGATGCAGATCAATTCTTGCGGCGATGAAATCCAGCGCCTGCTGGAGGCGGCCGCCGCCCACGATCCGTCCGACCCGAAGCCGTGGATCAACCTCGCGAGACTGCGCCCCGACGAAACCGATATCGGGCGTCCGGCCAAGGCGGCCCGGCGAGCCCTCGCGCTCGCGCCGCACGACCCGCTCGCGCTCAACAACTCCGCCATGGCGCTCAAGGAAATGCAGCGGTGGGACGACGCCCAACAGGCGGCGCAGGCCGCCTGCCAGTATGCGCCGAACGACCTCTCGCTGCGCTTCAACCTGTCCACGCTGCAACTCGTGCGCGGCGACTTCGCCAACGGCTGGACCGGCCACGAGGCGCGCTGGCTCGGTGCGAGCGAGCTGAATGCCGGGCGGCCCGCGTTCGCGAAGCCGCAATGGCAAGGCGAGCCCATCGCGGGCCGTACGCTGCTGGTGTGGGGCGAGCAAGGCATGGGCGACCTGCTGCAGTTCTGCCGCTACGTGCCGCTGCTGGCCGAGCGCGTGCACCGCGAGGGCGGGCGCCTCGTCTGGAATTCGTTTGCGCAGATGGGCGCGCTGCTCGAACGCAGCCTCGGCGCGCAGTGCGACGGTTACAGCGCGGGCGGCGGCATCGAAACGCTGCCCGCCCACGACTGCGAAGTGTCGCTGCTGAGCCTGCCGCTCATCTTCGGCACACGGGCAGACTCCATCCCCGGACCGGCGCGCTATCTCGCGCCCGAGCGCGATGCCGCCGCGCGCTGGCGCGAGCGCCTCGCCGGCGAGCGCCGCCTGAAGGTCGGCCTCGCGTGGACGGGCAGCCCCACGCACAAGCGCAATCCGTTCCGCCGCGTGGATCTGGGGGCACTCGCGGCGCACTTGCGGGGCCTCGACGACGACGTCGCGTTCTATTCGCTGCAGCCCGGCGCGCAAGACGACGTGGCCGCCGCGCGCGCCGCCGGCTTCGAGATGGCCGATTTCAGCAGCGAATGGCGCACCTTCGACGACACCGCCGCGTTCGTCGATTCGCTCGATCTGGTGATTTCGGTGTGCACGTCGATGGCCCATCTTGCGGGCGCGATCGGCCAGCGGACCTGGGTCTTGCTCGACGTGAACCCGCACTGGGTCTGGCAACTCGAACGGCGCGACAGCCCGTGGTATCCGAACACCACGCTCTACCGGCAAAAGGCGTTCCGGCAGTGGAGCCCGGTGCTGGAGGGGGTCGCCGCCGATCTTCGCGCGCTGGCGCAGGCGCCGCGCGAACCGCGTTAGCGCCTGGGCGTGCCTTGGTCGTCCGTATCGACCGGCGTGACAGGTATGGCCGGGGTGGTCGGCGTGGCGGGGGTGATGGAAGCGCCGGCCGCCGCCTCGGCGAGGCATTCGGGGCAAAGGCAGCGCCCGCGCGGGTCGAGCTGGCTCGCCGGCAGAGCCGGGAGCGTGCTGCACCAGCACTCGAAGGGCTCGGTGTGCCGGCCGCAGTCGAACGCGGTGCCGCAGCGCGGGCAGCGGGCGCGGCGCATGTCGGGAGCGGGATGGGCGGAGGCGGTCATGGGGCGCGCTCCTCGTGATGCCGGCGTCGGCGGTAAGGAAATGATGCCACAGCGCGCCCCAGGTCCCCGGGCGGCGCGACGCGTGCCGAAGCCCGCCCCCGCGCCCGCCCGACGCCCGCCTGCAGCCCGCCCACTGCCCGTGTGACAGGGCCGCCGGGCATGCCTCCCGCCGTGTTGCGCGCTGGCCCGGCGGCCCTTGCGAAAACCCTGTTGCAGCGCGCCAGTCCTGTACAATTCGGCCTGTTTCAACCGTTTTTGCCCAGACTTCTCGCCTACTCCCGCCGCCATGTCCGAGCCCATCGACCTCTCGCAGATCGCCCCGACCCTGAAAGCCGAAATTCTGGCCGAAGCGCTGCCCTATATCCGCCAGTATCACGGCAAGACCGTGGTGATCAAATACGGCGGCAACGCCATGACCGAAGAGCGGCTCAAGCAGGGCTTCGCGCGCGACGTGATCCTGCTCAAGCTCGTGGGCATCAACCCGGTGATCGTGCACGGCGGCGGCCCGCAGATCGACACGGCGCTGAAGAAGATCGGCAAGCAGGGCACCTTCATCCAGGGCATGCGCGTGACCGACGAGGAAACCATGGAAGTGGTGGAGTGGGTGCTCGGCGGCGAGGTGCAGCAGGACATCGTCACGCTCATCAACCACTTCGGCGGCCACGCCGTGGGCCTGACGGGCAAGGACGGCGGCCTCATCCACGCGCGCAAGCTGATGATGCCGGACCGCGACAACCCGGGCCAGTACATCGACATCGGCCAGGTGGGCGAAGTGGAGGCGATCAATCCGGCAGTCGTGAAGGCCCTCCAGGACGACGCGTTCATTCCGGTGATCTCGCCGATCGGCTTCGGCGAAGACGGCCTCTCGTACAACATCAACGCCGACCTCGTGGCGGGCAAGCTCGCGGTGGTGCTCAACGCCGAAAAGCTCGTCATGATGACGAACATCCCCGGCGTGATGGACAAGGCGGGCAACCTGCTCACCGACCTCTCGGCCCGCGAGATCGACGCGCTCTTCGAAGACGGCACGATCTCGGGCGGCATGCTGCCGAAGATCTCGTCGGCGCTCGACGCCGCGAAGAGCGGCGTGCGCTCGGTACACATCATCGACGGCCGCATCGAACACTCGGTGCTGCTCGAAATCCTGACCGAGCAACCGTTCGGCACGATGATCCGCTCGCATTGACAGTGAGCCAGCCGCTGCCGGGCCAGCCTCGACAACTGCCCCGGCCGGCGCGGCACCCGGCGCCCCCGAGCCCTCGCAGCCGCCGGGCGCCGCCAACCCTCCCCAGGCCATGACCGTCTCCCGTCCGCGCCCCCGCCGGCCGCAGCGCGCCACCGGCGCCCCCGTCTGGCTCTTCGATCTCGACAACACGCTGCACGCCGCGTCGCGCGCGATCTTCCCGGCCATCAACCAGGCGATGACGCAGTACATCATCGACGCGCTCGGCGTGAGCCGCGACGTGGCGAACCATCTGCGCACGAGCTACACGCAGCGCTATGGCGCCGCCCTCCTCGGCCTCACGCGCCACCATCGGGTCGATCCGCACGACTTCCTGAAGGTGGTTCACACCTTCCCCGACCTGCCCGGCATGGTCTACGCCGAACGCGGCCTCGCGCGCATGCTGCGTGCGCTGCCGGGCCGCAAGATCGTGCTGACCAACGCGCCCGAAGCCTACGCGCGCGCGGTGCTCGCGGAACTGGGCATCGAGCGGATTTTCGAGCGCGTGATCGCCATCGAGCACATGCGCACGCGACGCCGCTGGCGCGCCAAGCCCGACCGCGCGATGCTGCGCGAAACGCTGCGGCGCGCGGGCGCCGCGCTCTCCGACGCGATCCTGATCGAAGATACGCACGGCCATCTGAAGCGCTACCGGCAACTCGGCATCCAGACGGTCTGGATCACGGGGCACCTGCCCACGCGTGCGCCGGCGCTGCGTTTGTCGGGCCGGGGACGGCCCCACTATGTCGATCACCGCATTCGTTCGTTAAAATCGCTACAAACGGGCCTGCAGTCGGGAAGACTGCGGCAGACGGGGTGACGACGCAACCGCCAGGCGGGCAACAGGCATTCGAGGGACTTCAGGTGCCTGGGCGGCCACGCCCGGGCGGCGAGTCCGGAGCGAAAACCGAGGGCGACATTCATGCAGCCGACCGAAACGCGTGACGCAGCCGTAACAGAAGAGCCATCCGGCACGGTTCGCCGCGCCGCCCGCCCGAAACCGGGCGAACGCCGCATCCACATTCTCCAGACGCTCGCCTCGATGCTCGAGACGCCGCGCGGCGAGAAGATCACCACGGCATTGCTCGCCGCGCGCCTCGGCGTCTCGGAAGCGGCGCTCTACCGCCACTTCGCGAGCAAGGCCCAGATGTACGAGGGCCTCATCGACTTCATCGAGCAGACGCTCTTCGCGCTCATCAACCAGATCGTCGCGAAGGAGCCGGGCGGCCTGCTCCAGGCGCGCGCCATCGCGCTCATGCTCATCAACTTCTCGACCAAGAACGCCGGGATGACCCGCGTCCTGACCTGCGAAGCGCTCGTGGGCGAGCACGAACGCCTCGCCGGGCGCGTGAACCAGATGCTCGACCGCATCGAAGCCTCGCTGCGCCAGTGCCTGCGCGTGAGCGTGGCCGAAAGCGCGCAGGAGGCGGACACGTTAGGGGCAGCCGCGCTGCCGAAAGGGTACGATCCGGCTGTACGCGCGAACCTGGTCGTCCGCTACGTGATGGGCTGCTGGCACCGCTACGCCCAGAGCGGCTTTACGCGCTTGCCCGGCGAGTACGCCGAAGAACAGATTCGCGTGATTCTTCAGTAAAGCGCACCCGGGCAACAACGGCGCCGCCCGCTACGGGGCGGCCCTCGGGGTTCTCAGGGCTTCCGCGGCTCTTGCAGCCCGCGCGGCCGGTGCGCTTCGTCCCAAGGAGAAGAACCGCATGAACCGTCCGTTGCCCTCCGCCGCCCTGCCGCTGCTCTCCGGCCTCTCCGCCCATTGGGGCTGGCTCATTGCCCGCGGCATCGCCGCCATCGTGTTCGGCATCCTCGCCTTCGCGTGGCCCGGCCTCACCGTGCTCACGCTCGCCATCGTCTGGGGCGCCTACGCGATCGTCGATGGCGCCTTCGCCCTGCTCTACGGCGCGCGCGGCGGCGGCACGCGGCGCTGGACCTATATCGTCGTGGGCCTGATCGGCCTGATCGCGGGCCTCGTGGCGTTCTTCTGGCCCGGCGAAACCGCCATCGTCCTCGTGATGATCATCGGCTTCTGGGCGCTCGCCATCGGCATCTTCGAGATCATCTACGCGATCCAGTACCGTCACGCCATCGCGCATCCGTGGGCCGTCGGGCTCTCCGGGCTGCTCTCGGCCGCCGTGGGCTTTTTCATCGCCATGTTCCCGGGTGCCGGCGCGCTCTCGCTGATCTGGGTGATCGCGAGCTACGCCATCCTCTACGGCGTCTTGATGATCGTCGCGGGCTTCCAGCTGCGGCGCTGGCGCAACGCGCATCCGGCCGCAAGCCAGGCGCCTTAGTTTGGCCCACCCCGGCACCTCGGGCGCCCGCGCGCCCGCGGCAGTTCGTCCGCTGCATTGCCGCACGCGTTTTCCGTTATACTTTGCGTTCGTTTTGAAACACCAGCGCGCCGATTTGCTGACTCGATTGCGGGCGCGCGAACCTGAAAGCCACGGCTCGCGGGTTCATTACAAATGCGGCTAAAGAGGTCGTCAGCCGCGCCAACCCTTTCGCACTCCGCGCTCGCCGACACCGTTTAGCCGCCCGAACACAAGGCGGAACGAATGGAATCGATCGGCGTCGTCGCTCCACACACACTGCATTTCGACGAGCCCCTGCAACTGCAGAACGGCATGGCCCTTGCCGGGTACGACCTCATGGTCGAGACCTACGGCACGCTCAATGCCGCGCGCAGCAACGCAGTGCTCGTCTGTCACGCGCTCAATGCCTCGCACCACGTGGCGGGCGTGTACGCGGACGATCCGAAGAACGTGGGCTGGTGGGACAACATGGTGGGGCCGGGCAAGCCGCTCGACACCAACCGTTTCTTCGTGATCGGCGTGAACAACCTGGGCTCGTGCTTCGGCTCCACCGGGCCGATGAGCCTCGACCCGGCCACGGGCGCGCCCTACGGCGCGAAGTTTCCCGTGGTCACCGTGGAAGACTGGGTGGACGCCCAGGCGCGCGTGGCCGACCGCTTCGGCATCGAGAAGTTTGCCGCCGTGATGGGCGGCAGCCTCGGCGGCATGCAGGCGCTCGCGTGGAGCCTGCGCTATCCGGAACGCCTCGGCCACTGCATCGTGATCGCCTCTACGCCCAAGCTCTCGGCGCAGAACATCGCGTTCAACGAGGTGGCGCGCTCGGCGATTCTTTCGGACCCCGACTTTCACGGCGGCGACTACTACGCGCACGGCGTGAAGCCGAAGCGCGGCCTGCGCGTGGCGCGCATGATCGGCCACATCACCTACCTCTCCGACGACGACATGGCCGAGAAGTTCGGCCGCGCGCTGCGCCGCGCGGAAGGCGCCGTGGATGCGTACAACTTCAACTTCGACGTGGAATTCGAAGTGGAGTCCTACCTGCGCTACCAGGGCGACAAGTTCGCCGATTACTTCGACGCCAACACGTATCTGCTCATCACGCGCGCGCTCGACTACTTCGATCCGGCCAAGGCGCACGAAGGCAACCTCACGAAGGCACTCGCGCACACGAAGGCGAAATACCTCGTGGCGAGCTTCACGACCGACTGGCGTTTCGCGCCCGCGCGCTCGCGCGAGCTCGTGAAAGCGCTGCTCGACCACAAGCGCCAGGTGACCTATGCGGAGATCGACGCGCCGCACGGCCACGACGCATTCCTGCTCGACGACGCGCGCTATCACAACGTCATGCGCGCCTATTACGAACGCATTGCCAGTGAGGTGGGCGCATGAACCCGAGCGCTTTCGACAGTCTTTCCGCCCGTCCCGACTTCCGCACCATCGCGCGCTGGATCGAGCCGCGCTCCAAGGTGCTCGACCTCGGCTGCGGCGACGGCGCGCTGCTCTCGCTGCTCAACGAAGAGCTGGAGTGCACGGGCTACGGCATCGAGATCAACGACGCGGGCGTGCTCGCTTCGGTGGGCAACGGCATCAACGTGATCCAGCAGAATCTGGAAGACGGCCTGCGCCTTTTCGAAGATGCGAGCTTCGACTTCGCGATCCTCTCGCAGACGCTGCAGACCATTCACCAGACCGCCGCGATCCTGCGCGAAACGGCGCGCGTGGGCAAGGAATGCATCGTCTCGTTCCCGAACTTCGGCTACTGGCCGCACCGGCTTTCGGTGCTGCGCGGGCGCATGCCGGTGTCGAAGTCGCTGCCTTACCAGTGGCACAACACGCCGAACGTGCGGGTGCTGACCGTGAAGGACTTCGAAGCACTCGCGCCCGAAGTGGGCATCGAAATTCTCGACCGCGCCGTGCTCCACGGCGGTCAGACCGTGCGATGGGGCGTGAACTGGCGTGGTAGTCTTGCGGTCTATCGCGTGAAGAAAAAATGACGTCGTAGCGCGGCGTCGTGCGTTTTCCTGCCCGGTCCAGACCAAAACCCCGACGCCACCCCGGACGACATGCCGAATCCGCCCCACGAGGCCCCCGCCCTTACTGCTCACGAAAATCACCCCGGCTGGCGCGCGTACCTGAACACGCACATGCTGATCTGCGTGTTCCTCGGCTTTACCTCGGGGCTGCCGCTCTTCACGCTCGTCTATCTCGTGCAGGCCTGGCTGCGCTCCGAAGGCGTGAACCTCAAGGAGATCGGCCTCTTCGCGCTGATCCAGTTCCCCTACACCTGGAAGTTCGTGTGGGCGCCGCTCATGGACCGCTACGTGCCGCGCCTGCCGGGCTGGCGCCCCGGGCGGCGGCGCGGCTGGATGCTCGTCACGCAGATTCTCGTGGCGGGCGCGATCGCCACGCTCGGCTTCGTCTCGCCCAAAGACTCCATCTGGACCGTGGCCGCGCTCACGGCGCTCGTGGCGTTCTTCGGCGCGAGCCAGGACATCGCCATCGACGCCTACCGGCGCGAGCTGCTCACCGACACGCAGCAGGGCCTCGGCAACGCAGTCCACGTGAACGCCTACAAGATCGCGGCGCTCGTGCCGGGCTCACTCGCGCTGATTCTCTCCGACCACCTGCCGTGGAGCACGGTGTTCGCCGTCACGGCGGCGTTCATGATTCCCGGCATGATCATGTCGCTCGTGGTGAGCGAGCCCGAGGTGCACGGCACGCCGCCGAAGAACCTGCGCGACGCCATCGTCCAGCCGTTCGCCGAATTCGTGCGGCGCGACGGCTGGCGCGGCGCGCTCTTCGTGCTGGCGTTCATCTTTCTCTACAAGCTCGGCGACACGATGGCCACCACGCTCTCGACGTCGTTCTTCCTCGACATCGGCTACACGCGCACCGAGATCGGCGTGATCGCCAAGATGACCGCGTTCGGGGCAAGCCTCGCGGGCGGCATCATCGGCGGCGTGGCGCTGGTGAAGATCGGGATTGGGCGCGGGCTGTGGATCTTCGGCATCCTGCAGATCGTCTCGACGCTCGGCTTTGCATGGCTCGCGCAACTGGGGCCCGGCTCGCCCTCGCTCGCGACGATCTACGACGGCGTGCTCGCCGCGAGTCACGCCGTTTCCGGGGCCGCGGCCGCGCTCGGGCTCGCGGCGCACCTCACGCTCGATCCGCGCGCCGTGGCGCTCGCGCTCGTGTACGGCTTCGAGACCTTCGCGACCGGCCTCACGCTCGCGGCCTTCACCGCCTATATCGCGAGCACCACCGATCCGCGCTACACCGCCACGCAGTTCGCGCTCTTCACGAGCCTCGCTTCGGTGCCGCGCACGCTCGCGTCGGCGGCCAGCGGGTATGTGGTGGCGAAAATCGGCTGGTTCGACTACTTCATCGTATGCACGGCGTTAGCCGTACCGGGTATGCTCCTGCTGGTTCGTATCGCCCCGTGGAGAATCCGGTCTTGACCCCGTTACAGCCTGCCGTGCCCGCCCTGCGCCGTGCGCACCTCGGGGCCGCACGCATGCGCACGCTCGCCGTGACGCTCCAGTTGGCGATTGCGGCGCTGCCCGGTTTGCACGCGGACTGGGCGCTGGCCGACAATGTCCCGCCCGTGGGCACGCCCGCCGCCCCGGCGGCGCCTGCCACGACGTCATCCGGGGCCGAAACGCCGGCGCAGAGCCAGCCCCCGGGACAAGCACAGAGCCAGCCGCAAGGATCGGCGCAGGGCGCGGCCCAGGCGGCCAGCGCGGCCGCCGCTGCTGCTGCCGCGGCCGCTGCGGGGAACACATCGAGCACCGGCGCCCAGAGCGCGAGCCGGCAGGTGCGCTTCGGCAACAGCGCGGTGTACCGCAACCTGATCCCCTCGCCGATGCTGGAGGATCAGGCCGCCGCCGAATACGCCGAGATCGTGCGCGGCGCGGCGCACTCCGACCGTCTTTATCCCGACACCGACCCGCGCGTGCAGCGCGTGCGCCTGTTCGTGGACCGCCTCGCACCCTACGCGCAGAAGTGGAGCGACCGGGTGAAGAACTGGAAATGGGAAGTGGCGGTGATCCGCTCGCCCGATATCCGCATGTACTGCCTGCCGGGCGGCAAGATCGTGGTGTACGGCGGGCTGCTCGACCGCGTGAAGCTCAACGACAACGAGTTCGGCATGCTGCTCGGCCACGAGATCGCGCATGCGGTGCGCGAGCACATGCGCGAGCGGCTCGGGCAGCAGCAGGCCGCGCAGATCGAGGCCGGCACGGTGCCGCAGCTTTTCGGGCTCGCGGATCTGGGCGTGTTCCCGCTCGGTATCGGCACGCAGCTCTTCGAGATGCACTACGGCCACGCCGACGAAACCGAAGCCGACGTGATCGGCAGCGACATCGCCTCGCGAGCCGGTTTCGATCCGCGCGCGGCCGTCACGCTCTGGGACAAGCTCGCCGCCGCGACGAAGAACGATCGCGACCAGGGCTTCATCTACGTGCATCCGTACACGCCGGCACGGCGCGCGGACATCATCAAGCGGCTGCCCGACATGCTGCCGCTCTACGCCAAGGCCATCGGCAAGCCGGTGGACGAACTGCCCGATTACGCGGGCATCGGCGTGCCGCAGCGGCGCAAGGTGGCGGCGCCCTGAAGCGCCTGGAGCGGCGCTTCGAAGCCGCCGGTTGGGGCGGCCTCGGCGTGCGCTACGACTTGACCGGCCAGTCGTAATCGACGGTCAGCGGCGCGTGGTCGCTGAACTTGATGTCCCTGAAGATCGACGTGCGCCGGGCCGTCGCGGCCACCCCCGGCGTGGCGATCTCGTAGTCGATACGCCACCCCACGTTCTTCGCGTACGCCTGGCCGCGGTTGCTCCACCACGTGTACTGCTCGGGGCGCGAATCGAGCGTGCGGAAGACGTCCACATACCCCACGTCGTCGAAGAGCTTCGTGAGCCACGCGCGCTCTTCGGGCAGGCAACCCGAGTTCTTCTGGTTGCCCTTCCAGTTCTTGATGTCGATTTCCTTGTGGACGATGTTGACGTCGCCGCACACGATCACTTCGCGCTCGCGCTTGAGCTCGGCCAGATGCGGCATGAACTCGTCCATGAAGCGGTACTTGGCCTCCTGGCGCTCCTCGCCGCTCGACCCCGAAGGCACATAGACGGAGATAACCGAGAGCTTGCCGAAACGCGCTTCGACGTAGCGCCCCTCGGGATCGAACTCCTTGCTGCCGAAGCCGATGATCACGTCGTCAGGCTCGTGGCGCGTGTAGAGGCCCGCGCCGCTGTAGCCCTTTTTCACCGCATGCTGGAAATAGCCCTTGAAATCGTGGGGCGCCAGGAACTCGGGCGTCATGTCGTCCTGCGAGCACTTGATTTCCTGCACGCACAGCACGTCGGCCTTCTGGGTGCCGAACCAGTCGAAAAAGCCCTTCTTCGCCGCCGAACGGATGCCGTTCAGATTCGCGGTGATCACACGCAACATGTTCTGTTTCCTCGTTGTTGTCTTGGGGATAGGCATCGGGCTACTCGATCTTGAGGCCCTTGAGTTCCGGCTTCTCCGGCGGGTATTCGAGCTTGAGGCTTTCCATGAGGCGCAGCAGCAGCTCGCCCACCATCACGTTGCGGTGCGACTTCGAATCCGCGGGAATCACGTACCACGGCGCATACTCGGTGGAGGTGGCCGCGAGCACGTCGGCATAGGCGGCCTGATATGCGCTCCAGTGCTTGCGCGCTTCGAGGTCGGAGACGTCGAACTTCCAGTGCCTGGTGGGGTCGTCGATGCGCGCCTGGATGCGGTTCTTCTGCTCGTCCTTCGAGATGTGCAGCATGCACTTGACGATGGTCGTGCCGGTTTCCGCAAGCATCGCCTCGAAGTCGCGGATCTGGCGATAGCGGCGCTCCCATTCGGCTTCGTCGATCTGGCCCATCACGCGCGGCACGAGCACGTCTTCGTAGTGGCTGCGGTTGAAGATGGCCAGCTCGCCCGCCGCGGGCACCTGCAGATGCACGCGCCAGAGAAAGTCGCGCGAGGTTTCGATGGGCGTGGGCGCGCGGAACTGCACGATGCGCAGACCGAGCGGATCGACCTCGTGAAACACGCCGCGGATCGTGCCGTCCTTGCCGCTCGTGTCCATGCCCTGCAGCACGAGCAGCACGCGCTGGTGACGCTGCGCGTGCAGGCGCTCCTGCTGCACGTCGATCTTCGCGCCGATCTCGGCGAGCCGGTCGCGGTCGCCGTCCTTGCTGCCCGTGGAGAACGGCTTGGCCGTCGGATCGATCGCTTCGAGCGAGAATTTCGCCGTCTTCTTGTCGCCGAAGTACGGCACGCGGTAATCGTCGAGACTCGGGGACTTCGCCATGTGTTGTTCTCCAGGTGATTGACCCGTCCGTATTATGGAGGCCGCATAGGCTCCCGGGCGCCTCATTCGTGACGCCTCAAACAGCAGGGCGGCGCCGCACCCGGCCGAGGCGGCCGGAGCGACGCCGCCCTTTCGCAGACGGTGCCGGACGAACGCTCAGGATAGCTTCTTCTTCAGCAACTCGTTCACCTGCTGCGGATTCGCCTGGCCCCTGGTCGCCTTCATCGCCTGGCCGATCAGCGCGTTGAACGCCTTCTCCTTGCCCGCGCGGTACTCTTCGACCGACTTCGCGTTCGCCGCGAGCACCTCGTCGATGATCGCTTCGAGCGCGCCCGTGTCCGAGATCTGCTTGAGGCCCTTCGCTTCGATGATGCGGTCGGCGGCGCCTTCGTCCGCTGCCTTCTCTTCCCACATCGCGAGGAACACTTCCTTCGCGATCTTGTTCGAGATCGTGCCGTCGGCGATGCGCTGCAGCAAAAGTGCGAGCTGCGCGGCCGAGACCGGCGAGGCATCGATTGCGAGCCCCTCGCGGTTCAGCTGCGACGACACCTCGCCCATCAGCCAGTTCGCAACGGCCTTCGCCTGGCCTGCGCCCGCCTTCGCCACCACGGCCTCGAAGTACGCGGCCATGGCCTTGCTCGAAGTCACCACGCCCGCGTCGTAGGGCGTCATGCCGTACTGCCCGGCAAAGCGCGTCTGCATCGCGGCGGGCAGCTCGGGCAGCTCGCCCTTCACGCGCTCGACCCACGCTGCCTCGATCACGAGCGGCATGAGATCGGGGTCGGGGAAGTAGCGGTAGTCGTGCGCGTCTTCCTTGCTGCGCATCGAGCGCGTCTCGTGCTTGTCCGGATCGTAGAGGCGCGTTTCCTGCACCACCGTGCCGCCGTCCTCGATCAGCTCGATCTGGCGGCGCACCTCGTACTGGATCGCCTCTTCGAGGAAGCGAAACGAATTCAGGTTCTTGATCTCGGCGCGCGTGCCGAATTCCTGCTGGCCGACCGGCCGCACGGAGACGTTGGCGTCGCAACGGAACGAGCCTTCCTGCATGTTGCCGTCGCAGATGCCGAGCCACACCACGAGCGTGTGCAGCGCCTTCGCATAGGCCACCGCTTCGGCGGCGCTGCGCATTTCGGGCTCCGTGACGATTTCGAGCAGCGGCGTGCCCGCGCGGTTCAGGTCGATGCCCGTCATGCCCGCGAAGTCTTCGTGCAGCGACTTGCCGGCGTCTTCCTCAAGGTGCGCGCGCGTGAGGTTGATGGTCTTTTCGTACGCCTCTTTGCCCGCTTTCTCGTTAGCCGGCACCTGGATCGTGATCTGGCCGCCCTGCACCACCGGGATCTCGTACTGGCTGATCTGATAGCCCTTCGGCAGGTCCGGGTAGAAGTAGTTCTTGCGCGCGAAGATGCTGCGCGGCGCGATGGTCGCGCCGATGGCGAGGCCGAACTGGATCGCGCGCTCCACGGCGCCGCGGTTCATCACCGGCAGCACGCCCGGCAGCGCGAGATCGACGGGGCACGCCTGGGTGTTGGGCGCCGCGCCGAACCGGGTCGATGCGCCCGAGAAAATCTTCGATGCCGTCGAGAGCTGCGTGTGCGTCTCGAGGCCGATCACCACTTCCCATTGTGTTGCCATAGTCATACCCCTGCCGGCGCCTTGCGATGCCAGTCGGTCGCGCGCTGGAAGGCGTCGGCGACCTGCAGCATGCGGGCCTCGTTGAAATAGTTGCCGACGATCTGCAGACCGACCGGACGCTGCGCGTTCGCCCCCGCGCCGAAGCCGCACGGCACGCTCATGCCGGGCAGGCCCGCGAGGCTCGTGGAGAGCGTGTAGATGTCCGCGAGGTACATCTGCACCGGATCGTCGCCCTTCGCGCCGATGTCCCACGCCACGCTCGGCGCCACCGGGCCCATGATGACGTCGCACTGCCGGAACGCTTCCTGGAAGTCCTGCGCGATGATGCGGCGGATCTTCTGCGCCTGCAGGTAGTAGGCGTCGTAGTAGCCGTGCGAGAGCACGTAGGTGCCGACCAGAATGCGGCGCTTCACCTCGGGGCCGAAGCCTTCGGCGCGCGACTTCTTGTACATGTCGGGCAGGTCGCGGTAGTCGGCCGCGCGGTGGCCGTAGCGCACGCCGTCGAAGCGCGAGAGGTTCGACGAGGCTTCCGCCGGCGCGATCACGTAGTACACGGGAATCGAGAGCTCGGTCTTCGGCAGCGTCACCTCCACGAGCGTCGCGCCGAGCGACTCGTAGACCTTGAGCGCCGCGTCGATGGCCGCGCGCACGTCGCCGGCGAGGCCCGCGCCGAAGTATTCCTTCGGCAAGCCGATGCGCAGGCCCGCGAGCGGCTTGCCGGCGGGGGCGCCGGCGCTCCACGTCTGGCCGAGATGGCGCGTGTAGTCTTCGTCGTCGCGCACGAGGCTCGTGGAATCGCGCTCGTCGAAGCCCGCCATCGCGTTGAGCAGCAGCGCGCAGTCGGCGGCGTTGCGGGCGAACGGGCCGCCCTGGTCGAGCGACGAGGCGAACGCGATCATGCCGTAGCGCGACACGCGGCCATAGGTCGGCTTGATGCCGGTCACGCCCGAGAACGACGCGGGCTGACGGATCGAGCCGCCGGTGTCCGTGCCCGTTGCGGCGGGCGCGAGGCACGCGGCCACGGCCGCGGCCGAGCCGCCCGACGAGCCGCCCGGCACCGCCTTCGTGTCCCACGGGTTCCGCACGGGGCCGAAGTGCGAGTTCTCGTTGGACGAGCCCATGGCGAACTCGTCCATGTTGGTCTTGCCCACGCACACCATGCCGGCGCGCTCGAGCCGCTCGACCACGGTGGCGTCGAACGGGCTCACGTAGTTGCCGAGCATCTTCGAGCCGGCCGTGGAGCGCCAGCCGCGCGTGACGAAAACGTCCTTGTGCGCGAGCGGCAGGCCGAGGAGCGGGCCGTTTTCGCCGGCGGCAAGGCGCGCGTCGGCGGCCTTCGCCTGGGCGAGCGTCAACTCCGGATTCACGTCGACGAACGCGTTCAAGGCCCGGTGGGCTTCGATTCGACCCAGATAGAGCTGCGCCAGCTCGACTGCGGAGCACTCCTTGGCAGCCAGCGCGGCGCGCAGTTCGGTCAAGCTTTTTTCATGCATTGCGTAGTTCCTGGAAGAACGTAGGCGGCGAGCCGGGGCGGCCGGGTCGCCTTCCCGGGGCCGGACCAGCCGTGCCCCGCGAGATTCGGGAGAGCCGCCGCACGGCCTTTTTCAGACGGCGACGGGAACGAAACGCCCGGTGACGCGGTCATTCATCGTGTCACAAATCGGGTCACGAGCGGCGCGTCTCATTCGATCACCCGGGGCACGAGGTACAGGCCGTCCTGCACCGCGGGCGCCGGGCGCTGCAGTGCGTCGCGGTCGACGATTTCGGTCACGGCGTCTTCGCGCAGGCGCAGCGCCACGTCCTCGATCTGCTCGATCGGGTGGGCAAGCGGTGCGATGCCCGCGGTATCGACAGCCTGCATCTGCTCGACAAGGCCGAAGAAATGATTCAGCTGTTCGAGCGTATTGCCGGCTTCGGCGTCGGCCAGTTCGAGGCGCGCGAGATGCGCGATGCGCTTCACATCGTTCAGGGTCAGGGCCATGCGGTCACCGGAAAAAAGGCGGTTGCTCTGGCCGTTGCGGCAATGCGAAAAAAACGGTGCTGCAACAGCGGTTTATCGCGCCGGATCCGCCTTTGGAGGAAAGCTTCGGCAATGTCAAAAACTGCCTTTCGGATCCTGCAAAACAGGCAAAATTATAAGGTATCATTACGCGTTCGACCCAAACCCGGACCGCCTTGCGCGCGCCTTTCACCGCCTCTTGCAGCATTTCGCACCCCGGAAGGTGCGGCCGATGCGCAAGAAGGGCACGAAGGTGGCTCGCCTCGGGGCGGCCCTCCGGTAACGATCCCCGCAGTGTCAGGTTCCTCGCGGCGCGCCTCGCGCCCGGCCTGAGGCTGTTATTTTTTCCGCTGCCGCCCTTGGACCATTCCCGCAAAGGTCGGCCACAAGCGAGACAGGATTTTTGAATGTTCGGTTTTCTTCGTAGCTACTTCTCCAACGACCTCGCCATCGACCTCGGCACGGCCAACACGCTCATTTACATGCGCGGCAAGGGCATCGTGCTCGACGAGCCCTCGGTCGTCTCGATCCGCCAGGAAGGCGGCCCGAACGGCAAGAAGACCATTCAGGCAGTCGGCAAGGAAGCCAAGCAGATGCTCGGCAAGGTACCGGGCAACATCGAGGCGATCCGCCCGATGAAAGACGGCGTGATCGCCGACTTCACGGTCACCGAGCAGATGATCAAGCAGTTCATCAAGACCGCTCACGAATCGCGCATGTTCTCGCCCTCGCCGCGCATCATCATCTGCGTGCCGTGCGGCTCCACCCAGGTCGAGCGCCGCGCGATCAAGGAAGCCGCGCACGGCGCCGGCGCCTCGCAGGTCTACCTGATCGAAGAGCCGATGGCGGCTGCGATCGGCGCGGGCCTGCCGGTTTCGGAAGCCACGGGCTCGATGGTCGTCGATATCGGCGGCGGCACGACCGAAGTGGGCGTGATCTCGCTCGGCGGCATCGTGTACAAGGGCTCGGTGCGCGTGGGCGGCGACAAGTTCGACGAAGCGATCGTCAACTACATCCGCCGCAACTACGGCATGCTGATCGGCGAACAGACCGCGGAAGCCATCAAGAAGGAAATCGGCTCGGCGTTCCCGGGTTCCGAGGTCAAGGAAATGGAAGTGAAGGGCCGCAACCTCTCGGAAGGGATCCCGCGCAGCTTCACGATCTCCAGCAACGAAATTCTCGAAGCGCTCACCGACCCGCTGAACCAGATCGTCTCGTCGGTGAAGATCGCGCTGGAGCAAACGCCGCCGGAACTCGGCGCCGACATCGCCGAGCGCGGCATGATGCTCACGGGCGGCGGCGCGCTGCTGCGCGACCTCGACCGCCTGCTCGCAGAAGAAACCGGCCTGCCGGTGCTCGTCGCCGAAGATCCGCTCACCTGCGTGGTGCGCGGTTCGGGTATGGCGCTCGAGCGCATGGACAAGCTCGGCAGCATCTTCTCGTACGAGTGAGCGTAGCGCTCTTCACGCAGTCGGCGCGGCGCGGCCTCCCTGGCTGCCTGGGGAGTCCTGTGAGCCTGACAAGCCTGGCGAGCCCGGCAAGGCGGCTTCCGGGCCGCCGCGCCGTCCGCTGACAGGCGCCCCTCCCGGCGCCGCCGTTTCACTCTTTCGCACACGCCCCCGGCGCCGACCATGGAATACAGTCCGCCGCCCCTGTTCAAGCAAGGCCCTTCGGCAATCGCACGGCTGATCTTCTTCGTCGTGCTGTCGCTCGCCCTCTTGCTCTGCGACGCCCGCTTCAAGACGCTCGAAATCGTGCGCGGCGTGCTCGGGGCAGGCCTCTACCCGCTGCAGCGCGCGGCCCTCGTGCCGCGCGATCTCTTCATGGGCGCCGCCGACCTCGCCGTCACGGGCGCCACGCTGCGCGCCGAAAACGCGCAGTTGCACACGCGCAATCTGCAGCTCTCGCAACAGGCCAACGAAGCGGCCTCGCTCGCGGCCGAAAACAAGCATCTGCGCGCGCTGCTGGATCTGTCGCAGCGCATCGGCGCGCAGACGACGCCGGCCGAAATCCAGTACGACACGCGCGACCCGTTCACGCAGAAGGTGGTGATCGGCGGCGGCTCGCAGCAGGGCATCCTGAACGGCGCGCCGGTGGTGAGCGAAGACGGCGTGATCGGCCAGGTGACGCGCGTCTTCCCCATGCAGTCCGAAGTAACGCTGCTCACGGACAAGGATCAGGCCGTGCCGGTCGAAATCGTCCGCACGGGGCTGCGCAGCGTGATCTACGGCACGCCGCAGGGCGCGCTGCTCGACCTGCGCTTCGTGCCGATCAGCGCCGACGTGCAGGCCGGCGACGAACTCGTGACGAGCGGCCTCGACGGCGTGTATCCGCAAGGGCTGCCGGTCGCCCGGGTGCTGCGCGTGGACAAGCAGGCCGACACGGCGTTCGCGCGCGTGGTGTGCGTGCCGCTCGCGGCCGTGCGCGGCGCGCGCCAGGTGCTGGTGCTGCACTTCACGCCGCAGGTGCCGCCCAATCCGGTCGAAGCCGCCGAAGCGGCCGCCGCCGCTTCCGAGGCCGCAGCCAAAGCCGCGAACAAGAAGAAACCCGCCAAGGGCGCCGACAAGAAGGCTGACGACAAAAAGGCTGACGACAAGAAGGCCGACGACAAATCGAAGGCCGCCGGAACCAAACCGGCGACCACCGCTCCGGCCAACGCGCCCGCGAACACGCCGGCCAGCGCCAAACCGGCAAAACCGCAGGCGCAGGGAGCCCACTGATGCCGCGCCCGCAATACATCCTTCAGCCGGTCAACCCGTACTTCATCGCGTTCAGCCTCGCCGCGGCGTTCTTGCTGAACCTGCTGCCGTGGGGCAAGCTGCCCGGCGTGCCCGACTTCGTCGCGCTCGTCCTGCTGTTCTGGAACATTCATCAGCCGCGCAAGGTGGGCATGGGCATCGCGTTTTGCCTCGGCCTCCTGATGGACGTGCACAACGCCAACCTGCTCGGCGAGCACGCGCTCGCGTACACGCTGCTGTCGTACGGCGCGATCACGATTCACCGCCGCGTGCTGTGGATGTCGCTCGGCGTGCAGATGTTCGCCGTGATGCCGATACTGGTGGGCGCGCAAGTGGTGCCGTTCGTGATCCGGCTGCTGATGGGCGCCGCCTTCCCGGGCTGGGACTACCTCGCGAGCGGCTTCGGGGCCGCCGTGCTGTGGCCCGTGGCCAGCATCCTGCTGCTCTTGCCGCAGCGCCGCCCCGTCGATCCCGACGACACCCGGCCCATCTGAACGGCGTGTGCCGTCCGTTGCAGGAAGACGCTTGAAAACCTCTCACGTACCCCGGTCCGCTCATCCGCTCCCGCGGGGCGGATTTTTCGCATGACCGAATTCAAGGACACCCAGCAGCAGATCTCGAAGTTCCGCCTGCGCGTTGCGGCGGCGGGACTGTTCGTGTTCGTCTGCTTCGGGTTGATCGCTTTCCGCTTCCTGTACCTGCAGGTGTGGAACCACAGCAAGTACTCGCTGCAGGCCGACGAAAACCGCATCTCGGTCGCGCCCATCGTGCCTAACCGCGGCATCATCACCGACCGCAACGGCGTCGTGCTGGCGAAGAACTACTCGGCCTACACGCTCGAAATCACGCCCTCGAAGCTCACCGACACGCTCGACAACACGATCGACCAGCTCTCCACGGTGATCCCGATCGACGCGCGCGACCGCCGCCGCTTCAAGAAGCTGCTCGAAGATTCGAAGAACTTCGAGAGCCTGCCGATCCGCACGCGCCTCACCGACGAAGAAGTCGCGCGCTTCACCGCGCAGCGCTACCGCTTCCCCGGCGTGGAAGTGCGCGCGCGTCTGTTCCGCCAGTACCCGCTCGGCCCGACGGCCGCGCACGTGATCGGCTATATCGGCCGCATCTCGCAGCGCGACCAGGAGCGCATCGACGACATGAGCGACCAGAACGACAGCGATCCGGAGCACTACGATCCGCGTCTGGACGCGAACAACTACAACGGCACCGACTACATCGGCAAGATCGGCGTCGAGCAGAGCTACGAAACCGAGCTGCACGGCCTGACCGGCTTCGAGGAAGTGGAAGTGACGGCGGGCGGCCGCCCCGTGCGCACGCTTTCGCGCACCCAGGCCACGCCCGGCAACAACCTCGTGCTCTCGATCGACATCGGCCTGCAGGAAGTGGCCGAGCAGGCCTTCGCGGGCAAGCGCGGCGCGCTGGTGGCCATCGAGCCGTCCACGGGCGACGTCCTCGCGTTCGTCTCGGCGCCGAGCTTCGACCCGAACGCCTTCGTGGACGGCATCGACCAGCAAACCTGGGACGACCTGAACAACTCGCCCGATCACCCGCTGCTGAACCGCCCGCTGCACGGCACCTATCCGCCGGGCTCCACCTACAAGCCGTTCATGGCGCTCGCCGCGCTCACGCTGCACAAGCGCACGCCGCAATGGGGCTTCTCCGACCCCGGCTACTACATGTTCGGCGGCCACCGCTTCAACAACGACGTGCGCAGCGGCCAGGGCTGGGTGGACATGAACCGCGCGATCATGGTGTCCAACGACACCTACTTCTTCATGCTCGCGCACGACCTGGGCGTGGATGCGATCGCGAACTTCATGAAGCCGCTCGGCTTCGGCCAGCTCACCGGCATCGACATCGCGGGCGAGGCGCGCGGCATCCTGCCCTCCACCGAATGGAAGCGCAAGGCCTACCGCAAGCCCGAGCAGCAGAAGTGGTACGAAGGCGAGACCATCAGCCTCGGGATCGGCCAGGGCTACAACTCGTTCACGATCCTGCAGCTCGCGCACGCCACGGCCACGCTCGCCGACAACGGCGTGCTCATGAAGCCCCACCTCGTGAAGGAAATCGAGAACCCGATCACGCACGAGACGCGCCTCACCGTGCCGACCGAAAGCGGGCGCCTGAACGTCTCGCAGGCCGACATCGACGTCGTGAAGCGCGGCATGGAAGGCGTGACGATGAACCCGTCGGGCACCGCGTACCAGATTTTCGCCAATGCGCCGTACACCTCGGCGGGCAAGACCGGCACGGCCCAGGTGTTCTCGCTGCAAGGCGGGAAGTATCAGGCGCACGCGCTCGCCGAACACCTGCGCGACCACGCGCTCTTCATCGCGTTCGCGCCGGCCGACAAGCCGCAGATTGCCGTCGCGCTGATCGTCGAAAACGGCGGCTGGGGCGCGCAGGCCGCGGGCCCGATCGCACGCCGCGTGCTCGACTATTACCTCGTCGACCGGCACAAGCCCGGCGCGCTGCAGGCCGAAGTGGCCGCGGCGGCCTCGGCGGCCCAGGAGGCCTCGGCGCCCGTGATCGGCGCGTCCGAGCCGGTTTCCGATACGCAGCCGGTCAAGGTGGCCGCCGGCTTCACGCCGCTGCCCATTCCCGGCGCAGCCTCGGCGGCGGCCGCCGCTTCGGCTGCCGCGGCGGCTTCGGCCGCTTCCGAAGCGGCGGCGCCGGCGGCTGGCGCCTCGAGCGCAGCCGCCGCCAGCCGCGCGAACGCGGCCAGCGCACCACACCGCAGTCCTGCGCGCCACCCGCGCCGGCCGGCGAGCGAGCCCGACGCCACGCTCGCCGCGCCGCCGCGCGACGACGACGCCCAGCCGGCACCGCCGAAGCCCGCCAGCGGCGGCATCGACGAGTAAGGAGTCCGCCATGCCATTTATCCAGTTCGACAAGATCGACAAGCGCGCGGTGCTCGATACGATCCGCAAGATGTTCATCGGCTTCGACGGACCGCTCGCGCTCACCGTGTTTCTGCTCCTGTGCGTCGGCATCGTGACGCTCTACAGCGCCACCATCGACATGCCGGGCCGCGTCGAGGACCAGTTGCGCAACATCATGCTGACCTTCGTGCTGATGTGGGCGCTCGCGAACGTGCCGCCCACCACGCTCATGCGCTTCGCCGTACCGGTCTACACCTTTGGGATTGCGCTGCTGGTCGCGGTGGCGCTCTTCGGCCTCACGCGCAAGGGCGCGAAGCGCTGGATCAACGTGGGCGTGGTGATCCAGCCTTCGGAGATTCTCAAGATCGCCACACCGCTCATGCTCGCCTGGTATTACCAGCGGCGCGAAGGCGTGGTGCGCTGGTACGACTTCGTGGTGGGCTTCGTCATCCTGCTCGTGCCGGTGGCCCTGATCGCCAAGCAGCCCGACCTCGGCACCGCCGTGCTCGTGTTCGCGGCGGGCCTGTTCGTGATCTATTTCGCCGGGCTCTCGTTCAAGCTGATCGTGCCGGTGCTGATCGCGGGCGTCATCGCGGTCGGGTCGATCGCCGCGTTCCAGGACAAGATCTGCCAGCCGCAGGTGAACTGGCCGCTCATGCACGACTACCAGAAGCACCGCATCTGCACGCTGCTCGACCCCACCTCCGACCCGCTCGGCAAGGGCTTCCACACCATCCAGGCGGTGATTGCGATCGGCTCGGGCGGCCCGTTCGGCAAGGGCTGGCTCAAGGGCACGCAGTCGCACCTCGAGTTCATCCCCGAAAAGCACACCGACTTCATCTTCGCCGTGTTTTCGGAGGAGTTCGGCATGGCGGGCGGGCTCGTGCTGCTCACGCTCTACATGTGCCTGATCGCGCGCGGGCTCTATATCGCCGCGAACGGCGCGACGCTGTTCGGGCGATTATTGGCCGGGTCCCTGACCATGGCCTTCTTCACCTATGCGTTCGTGAACATCGGCATGGTGAGCGGCATCCTGCCCGTGGTGGGCGTGCCGCTGCCGTTCATGAGCTACGGCGGCACCGCGCTCACGACGCTCGGCATCGCGATCGGGCTCATCATGAGTGTGGGCCGCCAGAAGCGGCTGATGCAGAGCTAGTTCCGGCGGCGCACTGTCCGTTCCTGCGGTGCGCGCCGCGCCGTTCTCACTGCGTCGCGCCCGGCGCCGACTTCTGCAACTGCGCGCTCAGCTGCTGGTACTTGAGCAGCGCCACCCGGTCGCCCTGTGCCGCCGCGGCCGCATAGTAGGCGCGGGCGACGTTGATATTTTTCGGCACGCCGTCGCCGCCGCGCTCGTAGAACGAGCCGGTCACGTACTGCGCCGTCATGTCGCCGCCCTCGGCCGCCTTCTTGTACCAGTAGAACGCCTGCTTGTTGTCGCGCGCCGTGCCGCGCCCGTCGAGGTACTGGTTCGCGAGCGCGAGCTCCGCCTGGGTGTGGCCCTGCTTCGCCGCCTTCAGGAACCACTGGTGCGCCTCGACCGGATTCTTCCCGACGAAGTCGCCATCGTCGTACATCTTCCCGTACACGTACTGCGCATGCGACATGTTCGCTTCGGCCGCCTTGTGCAGCCACTTGCGGCCCTCGCCGACATCGGTCGCGCCGCCCTCGCCGTTGAGCAGCATCATCGCGTAGTCGAATTCCGCGAGCCGGTTGCCGCGCGCGGCCGCCGCGCTGAATTCGGTGCGCGCGACGCCCAGGTTGCCCGCGTTGTAGTCGGCGACGGCGTTCGCCGTCTGCGGGTCGGCCTCGGCGGCCGATGCTTTCGGATCGGAGGCCCCTGCCGCGAGACACGCCGCGGCCGCCGTCATCGCGCCGCAAGCCACTGCGGCACGCACCCATACCCTCACCACTGCCCTACGCTTCACGATCTCGCCTCCTGCAGCGCCTGACGCGTCGCGCGCACGAGCCAGATGACATCGGCCGCCAGCGCGATAAAACTGAAACCCTGATCGCGATACTGCTTCGCCTGCGCCGCATCCATGGCGAAGATGCCGGTCGCGACGCCGGCGCTGCGTGCCGCCGCGACGATGCGCGCCGTCGCGGCCTGCACGTCCGGATGCTTCGAATCGCCCAGATGGCCGAGACTCGCGGCGAGATCGGCCGGGCCGACGAAGAGACAATCCACGCCGGGGGTCGCGGCGATCTGCTCGACCTCGGCAAGCGCCGAAGCCGATTCGATTTGCAGGATCGTCGCGATCTGCGCGTTCGCGCCGTGCAGGTAGTCGCGCCGCATGCCATAGGCCGCAGCACGAACCACGCCCGCTACGCCGCGGCGCCCGTTGGGCGTGTGTTCGTCCGGATACTGCGTGTAGCTCACCGCCAGCGCCGCTTCCTCGGCCGAGCCGATATTCGGAAACATCACCGTGCGCGCGCCCGCGTCGAGCACGCGCTTGACGAGCCACGGCTCGCTGGTCGGCAGGCGCACGACGGGCTCGGTCGGCAGGTGCGCCGCAGCAATCGCGCGCAACTGGGCGACGGTGTCGGCGCTGTCGTTCGGCGCATGCTCCATGTCGATCAGCAGCCAGTCGAAACCGGCATGCGCGAGCGCCTCGGCGGCGGTCTCGCTGCCCATCGAAAGCCACAGGCCAAAGAGCGGCCCCGCTTCTTTGAGGCGTTCCTTGAGGGGATTGGTGAAGGTGCTCATCGCCCTGCTCCCGGCGAGGCTGCCGGATGCGCACGGTGCGCGGGGACGCACGCTCCCGGCGACGGTAAAGCCCGCATGTCTCGCTCCGTTATGTTGTATGGCCGCGCGCGGTGGTGCGCGGCCTTGCGGGAACAATCATACCGCGACAATAAATCGGGCCGCAGAACGAAAAACCCGGCCGGGGAGCACGCGGTGGGAAGCGGATGAGGCGGGGGTCGCCCGCCGGAGGCGGCAGGCGAGAGTGCGGAGAGGGAAGACCTGGGGGAGGTCTTAGTCGCGGACGACTTCGGCCCAGCAGTTCGGCGTCTCGTAGAGGCGCACCTTGTGCAGTTGCAGATTGACGCCGTAGTGCGCGTCGTACACGTTCGCGAGAATTTCGAACGCAATGGCCGCGAGATTCTCGACCGTCGGGATACGGTCGATCACGACCGTCTTGTGGCCCGGCATGGTGTCGAGAAAGCTGTGCACCTGCGTGTCGCCTTCATAGACGATGAACGCGTGATCCCACAGATCGACGAGATGCTGGTTCGCGAGCGCCTTCACGTCCGCGAAGTCCATCACCATGCCGCGGTCGGGCGCGCCTTCGGTTTCCACGGTGTCGCCCTGCAGCGTGACTTCCAGCACGTAGCGATGGCCGTGCAGGTTGCGGCACTGGCTGCGGTGGTCGGGGATGCGGTGGCCCGCGTCGAATTCGAGTTTTCGGGTGATCGTCAGCACGGCGCTTCTGGAAAATTCGGAAGAAGGGTCAGGGAATGTTCAGGTATTTGTGAGTCTGCATCGAAAGGCGCCATTGCGGGTGGCGCTTGCACCAGTCGATGGCGAGCTTCGTGTTCAGGTCGCGCGAAGGGCCGTCCATCGGCTGGACGAGGAAGTACTCGAAGTCCAGCTTCGCATAGTCGGCGAGGCGCTGGTTCTCCTGCGGCACGACCACCTTCAGTTCGTTGCCCTTCGTCACGACGAGCGGCGCGTCGGCCTTCGGGCTCACGCAGATCCAGTCGATCGACTCCAGCACCGGCAGCGAACCGTTCGTTTCGATGGCGATCTCGAAGCCGGCGGCATGCAGCGCATCGACGAACGGCTGATCGATCTGCAGCATCGGCTCGCCGCCCGTGCACACCACGAAGCGGTTGCCCTCGCCCTCGGGCCAGAGCGACGCGATCATCGCCACGAGCGCTTCGGGCGTGCGGTACTTGCCGCCGTTCTCGCCGTCGGTGCCGACGAAATCGGTATCGCAGAAGCGGCACACGGCCTCGGCGCGATCTTCCTCGCGGCCCGACCACAGGTTGCAGCCGGTGAACCGGCAGAACACGGCCGGGCGCCCGGCGTTCGCGCCTTCGCCCTGCAACGTGTAGAAAATTTCCTTTACCGCGTAAGTCATGCTGCTACCTGATCGGATCGTGGTGGTGAGTTCGGCGCTTCCCCACGCGCGAGGCAGGGTGCTCCGAGGGTCCCAACGGCCCCGGCGACTCTGCGCTCTCGCATGCCCCACACGCCGCCGGTCAGCCAGATTTGCGCCCGGCCGGCTCAGACCGGCGCTTCGGTAACCTTCTCGCCCGCGAGGAACGCTTCGTAGCCGCGCTTGCGCAACTTGCAGGCCGGGCACTCGCCGCAGCCAAAGCCCCAGTCGTGCAGTTCGGCGCGCTCGCCGACATAGCACGTATGCGTCTCGACGCGCACCAGTTCGACCAGTTCCTCGCCGCCCAGTTGCTGCGCGAGGCGCCAGGTGTCGGCCTTGTCGAGCCACATGAGCGGCGTTTCCAGCACGAAGCGGCTGTCCATGCCGAGGTTCAGCGCCACCTGCAGCGCCTTCATGGTGTCGTCGCGGCAGTCGGGATAGCCCGAAAAATCGGTTTCGCACATGCCGCCCACGAGCACGCGCAGACCGCGCCGGTAGGCGATCGCCGCGGCGATCTGCATGAACATCAGATTGCGTCCGGGCACGAACGTATTCGGCAGGCCGCTCGCGGCGGTCTCGATCTCGATCTCGCGCGTCATGGCCGTATCGCTGATCACGCCGAGCACCGAGAGGTCGATCATGTGATCGTCGCCGAGGCGCTGGCCCCACTCGGGGAACGTGCTTGCGATGGCGGCGCGAAAGCCGTCACGGCACTCCAGTTCGACGCGATGGCGCTGGCCGTAATCGAAGCCGAGCGTCTCGACGGTATCGTAGCGCTCGAGCGCCCAGGCGAGGCAAGTGGCCGAGTCCTGGCCGCCGGAAAACAGCACGAGTGCGCCGTTTTTAGCGTCTGTTCGTGTCACCGTGAAACTCCGTGTGTGAGGTTCCCGTGCGGCTTCGCGAAGGCCGCCCGCCGCTCATGGGGCAGGCGCTTCGCGCTGCGCGGGACCGGCGCCGTGCCGGCCCATGCAGTATAGGCCGCCGGCCTCGCGGGCAAGATCGGCGCACGCTTATACCGCTAATCGTCCGACACATGCCGCCGCCCACAGAACAACGAAAAAGCCCCAGGAATCGTGCGATCTCCTGGGGCTCAAATTCTGGTGGCCTGGGGCGGAATCGAACCACCGACACGCGGATTTTCAATCCGCTGCTCTACCAACTGAGCTACCGGGCCAACGAAGAAGCGAAAGTATAGCGGCTCCTGACAGCTTGCGCAAGCCCCCTTTCGAGACTGCGAGGAAACCGGGGAAACCGGGAGAACCGGGAAGAGCACTGCGGGGAAACTGCGGAGATGGCGGCAGGCAAAACGCGGTTGAAGCGGCGCCGCCTTCGCCCTCATTCCCCCTTGTTCTTGCCGAGGTCCACGCCGAGCTGCTTGAGCTTGCGATACAGGTGCGTGCGTTCGAGCCCGGTTTTCTCGGCCACGCGCGTCATGCTGCCGTTCTCGCGCGCGAGGTGGTACTCGAAGTAGGCGCGTTCGAAGGCGTCGCGCGCATCGCGCAGCGGAATGTCGAAGGAGATCGAAGCCGTTTGCGCGGGCGGCGCGGCGAGCGGCGCGCCATCGGCCGCGATCACCGGCAGCGCCGCTGCGGACGCGACCACGGCCGGCCCGCCCGCCGCCGGCTTGCCGCCGGCCTGGGGCGCCACGTTCGCCGCGGTGCCGCGCGCGAGACCCTGCTCGACGGCCTTCAGCAGCTTTTGCAGCGCGATCGGCTTTTCGAGGAAGTTCAGCGCGCCGATCTTGGTCGCCTCGACCGCGGTGTCGATCGTTGCATGCCCCGACATCATGATCACCGGCATGGTGAGCTGGCCCTGCGCCGCCCATTCCTTGAGCAGCGTGACGCCATCGGTATCCGGCATCCAGATATCGAGCAGCACCAGGTCCGGAACCTGACGCAAACGGAACTCGCGCGCCTGCTGCGCGTCCTCCGCGAGCTCCACGACGTGTCCTTCGTCGCTCAGGATCTCCGAGAGCAATTCCCGGATGCCCATTTCATCGTCTACCACCAGGATGGTTGCCATTTACGCTGCCTTTGTCTGCACTGTTGCTTTTGTTCCCGGCTCCACGGCTGCACGCGCGCTGCGCTCGCCCGCGGGGGGCGCTGCAACGTCGTCGGCCAGCTGGAGAAAGAGAATCGAGATCTGCGCGCCTTCGATCACGTCGCCCGCCTTCATGCGGTTGCGAATGTCGATGCGCGCGCCGTGCTCGTCGACGATCTTCTTGACCATCGCAAGCCCGAGTCCTGTTCCTTTGGCTTTGGTCGTCACGTAGGGTTCGAATGCCCGTGTCAGGATGCGCGCCGGGAAGCCCGGCCCGTTGTCCGACACCGTGAGGCGCACCGCCACGCGCGTATGACCGTCCGCGTCCGGGTCTCCGTATTCTACGGCGCGCGTTTCGAGCACGACATGAGGGGCCGGCGTGTCCGCCACCGCATCTTGCGCATTCTGCAGCAGGTTGTGAATCACCTGGCGCAGTTGCGTCGCGTCCCCGCGTATCACCGGCAGCGCCGAAAGCTCCACCTTGATCGCGCTCTTGCCTTCTTCCGCGCCATAGAGCGTGAGCACCTCGCTCACGAGATCATTCAACTGCAGGTTCGCCAGCACCGCGGGCGGCGTGCGCGCGTAGTCGCGGAAGTTGTCCACCATCTGCTTCATCGCGGCCACCTGGTTCACGATCGTCGTCGCGCCGCGCTTGAGCACTTCGGCGTCGGCGGGCGCGAGCTTGTCGGAGAGCTTCATCTGCAGGCGTTCCGCCGAAAGCTGGATCGGCGTGAGCGGGTTCTTGATCTCGTGCGCAAGACGCCGCGCCACTTCGCCCCATGCCACCGAGCGCTGCGCCGAGATCACGTCCGAGATGTCGTCGAACACCACCACGTAGCCCGAGGTCTGCAGGTCGCCCGCGTCGCGGCCCGTGTCGGAGACAAGGCGCGCGCCGCGCACGAGCAGCGTGAGCGGCTCGGTCTCGCCGGGAATCGGCACCGAGAACTGCTGCTGCCAGTGGCGGTGCTGCTTGTCGCCGTCGCTCATCGCCGCTTCCTGGTCCGCGAAGGCCTTGCGCACCATCGCGCCGAACTCCGCCAGCACGCCGATGTGGTCGAGCGGCACGCCGAGCTGCGACTGGAACGGCTGCCGGAAAATGCGTTCCGCGCCGGGGTTCGCGGTGCTCAGGCGAAACTGGCGGTCGAACACGAACACGCCCGCAGTGAGGTTCGTGAGAATGCTTTCGAGGTACGCCTTCGAATGTTCGAGCGCGATGCGGTTCTTCTCGACGGCCAGACGCGCTTCGGAGAGCTGGCGCGTCATGGCGTTGAACGACTGCGTGAGAAAGCCCAGTTCGTCTCGCGACTTGATTTCGCGCTTGGGCGTGTAGTCGCCCTCGGTCACTTCCTTCGTGCCCTGCGCGAGCAGGAAAAGCGGCCGCGCAAGCTGGTTGCCGAGCGCGAGCGCGAGCATCATCGCCACGAAGGTCGCGAGGAAGAGCGCGAGCGTGAGCGTGCCGATGTACATCTTGCGCAGGCCCGTGCGGCCCAGCGCCTTCTCCTGATACTCGCGGTACGCGCGCTGCACGGCATCCGCATTGCGCGCGAGACCGGCAGGCACCGGCTGCTCCAGTTGCAGGAAACGCTCGGTGGGCTGCAGGTCGGTGGTATTCCCGTCCGGTATGCGCGTCACCACGCGCAGGCGCAGCGCGCCCTTGGGCCCATGCTCTTTCGGATCGCCATCCACTTCGCCTTCGATCGCCGCATAGCCGCGGCCGCGCGCCTGGTCGATCATGAGCGGCGTGGGCACGTCGGCCGGCATGAGCGACGAGAAGTTGCTCGACGCCTGCGCGACCACGTGCAAGTCGGGCGCCGCGCCCGACATGCTGCGCACCGGCGCGACGATCATGGCGTCCTGCACGCCGAACTGGTCGCGCGTGCGAAGCAGCGTGAGCGTCGTGCCCGCGGCGTCGCCGTTCGCGATCTGCTCGGCCATCAGGCGCGCCTTCGTCTGCAGGTCCGAGAGCGAGGCGTCGAGCATGCCGCGCCCGAGATTGAGGCCGGACGTGAGCGCGGTCTCGACGTTCACGTCGAACCACGATTCGATCGAGCGCGAGACGAACTGGTACGAAACGATGTAGATGATGCCGCCCGGCACCACGCCCACGAGCGCGAAGAAGAACGCGAGCTTGGCGAGCAGCCGCGTGCCGAACTTGCCGCGCCTCAAGCGCACGACGATCACGATCACGAGCGCGGTGACCACCGAGAGGAAGATCAGTGCGACGACGATGTTGGCCGCATAGAGCCAGCCGTAGTAGCGGTCGAAGAACTCGGTGTTCGCGCTCGCGGCGGCGAGCAGCAGGAGCAGCAGCGTCGCAGTGAACGCGACGGTGGAGACCAGCAGCCTGACCACGATGCTGGTGACGCTGGTGGCGCGGCGCACTTTATTTAGCACGTTCGGTCACCGTGAAGTTAAAGCGCTTCCAGTCGGAAGAGAGGTTCCAGTCGCGGTTGTTCACCGCATCGATCTGAAACGGCTTGGGCATGAGCGCGACATCCAGTTGCATGCGCACCGAAGCGGTATAGGTCTCGCCCGGATGCACGTCGCCGCGCTCGATCACATGCCACGAGGTGACGTGCTTGATGACGGCGAGCGCGTCCGAAAGCGTCGAGAAGCCGAGTTGCAGGCCCCCGGTCGATACGCGATATTCGCGCGTAAGCGGCTGGAACGAGAGGCGGATGCTCTGCGAAACGCTCACCGGCTGTTCGTCGAACCAGTACCAGCGCGGGCGCGTGAGTTCGAAGTCGGTGGTGAAGTAGAGCGGGATGCCCTTGTTGACCGCGTCTTCCAGGCTGCTGTTCAGGTCGAAGTCGAAGCGGGCGTCGAGACTCCAGCCCGTGCCGTCGGCTTGCAGCGACGCACGCTGCACCGCGATCGAATCGGCGCGCGCCGGCGTCGCGGCGATGAAGCCGGCGGCAAGCACAATCCAGATCAGGGCCGCGAGCCGCAGCGGGAAGAAGCGTTTAATGATCACCGTTTCTGAAAGCGCGCGTAGAAGAATCCGTCGTGGTCGGCGGTGCGGCCCGGCACGGCGCGGGCATGAGCCTCGCTGCCTGCCGCAGGAGGCCGCGCCTCGCCGGCTGCGCCGCTGTCTGCCCCCCCGGCCGGCGCGCCGATTGCCGCGGGCAGCAGTTGCCCCGGCGCGTCCAATCGTACCGCATCCGCGTGGGTGCTTTCAAACCAGCGCGCCTGCGCCTCGCCTTCCTCGGGGAAGATCGAGCAGGTCACGTACAGCAGTTCGCCGCCCGGCTTGAGCAGCGGCCACAGCGCATCGACGATACGGCGCTGCTCCCCGGCGAGCGCCGCGATATCGGTCGGACGACGCAGCCAGCGGATGTCGGGATGACGGCGCACGATGCCCGAAGCCGAACACGGCACGTCGGCGAGGATACGGTCGAACGGCTGACCGTCGTACCAGGCGGCGGGGTCGCCCGCATCGCCCACCACGACCTGCGCGTGCCGCCGGGGATGCGCGGGATCGTCCGCCGCGAAACCGAGACGCGCAAAATTCTCGCCGATGCGGGCCGCGCGCGTCGCGTCGCTTTCGAGCGCGATCAGGTCGATGTCGGCCAGTTCGAGCAGATGGCCGCTCTTGCCGCCGGGCGCGGCGCAGGCGTCGAGCACGCGCTGGCCGTCGCGCACGTTCAGCAACGGCGCCGCGGCCTGCGCGCCGGCGTCCTGCACCGAGACGTCGCCGTCCATGAAGCCCGGGATGCGATCGACCGGCAGCGGCGTCGCGAGGCGCACCGCATCGTCGCCGATCTTTACGGCATCGATGTTCGCCGCTTGCAGGCGCTTGACGTAGTCGGCTGCGTTCGTGCGGCGCGCGTTCACGCGCAGCGTGAGCGGTCCCTGCGTGTTGCCGGCGGCGAGAATCGCCTGCCAGGCGTCGGGCGCGGCGGCGCGAACGGCGTCGATCCACCAGCGCGGATAGTTCCAGCGCGCCACCTCATCGCTTTGAGCGGCGGCCAGCGATGCCTCGCGCTCGCGCAGAAAACCGCGCAGCACGGCGTTCACGAGACCCTTCGCGAACGCCACGTCGCGACGCGCGCTCACCGCGCGCACGGCCTGATCGACAACGGTGAACGGCGTATAGGCGGCGTTCGCCTCGTCGTCCACGAGCAGCGCGAACGCGCAGGCCAGCATGTTGGCGACCGCGGGAGGCGGCGCCTTGCTCACGCGTTGGCGGATCAGCCAGTCCACGAGGCCGAGGCGCCGCATGGTGCGATAGGCGATGTCCTGCACGGCGCCGCGCGCGAGCGGCGCGAGGTCCGCCGGCAACGCGGCAAACGCGCTGCTCAGTGCGGCGGGCAGCGCCGCGCCGGCGCGCACTGCGCCGACCGCCTGCGCAGCCTGATCGAGTGCGAAGCCAAGCGAATCGGGTGCCAGATGCACGGCCGCATGCGAGGCGGCAGGGCCTGCCCCCGATTGCTGCGCATTCCTGCGCGTATGGCCAGTGCGCGCGCCGCGGGACGGGGCGGCAGGCCGCCGGGAAGAGCTGGAAGTCATGAAGAAACCGGAAGCGCACCGCACGGAGCCGCGCGGCGCAAACGATGCATTGTAGCGTGGCGTGGGCGCAACGCTCCGAACATACCGCGTGGGGTGCGAGGATGCGCGGGATGCCCGGTTAGCGCCCAAATGAAAAGAGCAGGCCCGGGGGCCTGCTCTTGCTGCTCGTGCGATCGCGAGCGATGAATCGCGAAACGGCGCGAAGCGGCGCGCCTAGTCGAAGCGCCCCGTACGCGCCATTTCCATGAGGCGCGCGATGCGCTCTTCCGTAGCCGGGTGAGTCGAGAACAGGTTCTGGATGCCGCCGCCCGAGAGCGGATTCATGATCATCATCTGCGCCGTCGCCGGATGCTCTTCGGCCGCCGGGAACGGAATGCCCTGTGCGTAGCGATGGATCTTGTCGAGCGCGGAAGCGAGCGCCTGCGGATCGCCCGAGATCTGCGCGCCGCCCCGGTCCGCTTCGAATTCGCGGGCCCGCGAAATGGCCATCTGGATCAGCGCGCCCGCAATCGGCGCGAGCAGCGCGACGGCAATACCCGCGATCGGGTTGGCCGGACGCCCGTTCTCGTCGCGGCCGCCGAAGATCATCGCGATGTTCGCCAGCGCCGAAATCGCGCCGGCCATGGTGGCCGAGATCGTCGAAATCAGGATGTCGCGGTGCTTCACGTGCGCGAGCTCGTGCGCCATGACCCCGCGCATCTCGCGCTCGGAGAGCACGCGCAGGATGCCCGTGGTGGCCGCGACGGCCGCATGCTCGGGATTGCGGCCCGTGGCAAAGGCGTTGGGCGCGTCTTCGTTGATGAGGTACACGCGCGGCATGGGCAGGTTCGCGCGCGTGGCCAGTTCCCGGACCATGCGGTAGAACTGCGGCGCCGTGGTTTCGTCCACTTCCTGCGCGTTGTACATGCGCAGGACCATCTTGTCCGAGAACCAGTACGAGAAGAAGTTCATGCCGAGCGCGATCACGAGCGCGAACATCATGCCGCGCTGCCCGCCGATCATGCCGCCGATCACGATAAAGAGGGCCGTAATCGCGGCCATCAACATCGCGGTTTTGACCCAATTGAACATGTGATGTGCTCCTTCACCCAGAGGGATTCAAATCGTCAGTCTCGCGCCGGCCCCCAGGTCAGAGGCCGCAGCGAGCGCATTGTAAGCGATTTGTTAGATATGGGCGGACACGAAAAATTCAATCTCAGCGGGTGGCCGTGGCGAGTTTCACGCCGAGGCCGACGAACGCCGTGCCGACGGTGCGGTCCAGCCACTTCTTGACGCCCGGCTTGCCCGAGAAGCGCCGCGTGACGCTGCCGGCAATCCACGCGACGAAGCTGTTCCAGACCGTGCTCATCAGCACGAACACCACGCCGAGCGCGAGGAACGCAAGCGCCTTGTGCGCACTCTCCGCGCTCACGAACTGCGGGAAGAACGAGACGAAGAACAGCACGACCTTGGGATTGAGCACGTTGGTCCAGAAGCCCTGCAGGAAGAGCTGCCGCAGCGGGCGCGGCGCAACTGCGGGCATGGGTGCCGCTTCGGGTACCGCCTCGGGTGCCGCTTCAGGCACCTTCGCCGCGGCATCGGCCTTCGAGAAGATCAGGCGCGTGCCCAGATAGACCAGATAGATCGCCCCAACGAACTTGACGACGGTGAACGCCGTGGCGGAAGCCGCCAGCAGGGCGGTCAGGCCGAACGCGCAGGCGAGCGCGTGGACGCAGCATCCGGCCGAAATGCCGAGCGCCGAAACGAGACCCGCACTACGGCCCTGCGCCACGCTGCGGCCGACGATATAAGCGGTATCCGGCCCCGGCGTCACGTTGAGCAGAAAAACCGCGACGCAGAAGAAACCGAAATGGGTGATGCCAAGCATGACGTCCTCAGGAAATACGAATCAGGCGAATCGATTCTAACGCGCCGGACTGGGTGCGCGGCACTGGCCGAACGGACGACTGGCGGGTGATGGCCCCATCTTTCAGACTTCGGGCGTATCGGCAAGCTGGAAGCGCTGGCCCGCCGCGAGCGGCAAGCCCGCGAGGAATTCGCGCGCGGGCAAGCGTTTGCCACCCGGCTTCTGCAATTGCGTCACGCGCAGCGCGCCTTCGCCGCAGGCGACGACTACGCCGGCTGGCGTTACCTCCAGGATCTGGCCCGGCGCGGCGCCGGCGGAAACCTTGAAGTCGGCGGCCAACTCAGCCGCCCACAGCTTGAGCTGCGCGCCGTCCAGCGTCGCGGCGCCGCCCGGGAACGGGTCGAAGGCGCGGATCTGGCGCACCAGCACGTCTGCGGAGCGGCGCCAGTCGAGCAGCGCCTCCTGCTTGCCGATCTTTTCGGCGTAGGTCGCGCCTTCGGCCGGCTGCGGCTTAGCCGGCAGCGCTTTGTCGCGCTCCAGCTTCACGAGCGCCTCGACGATCAGTTGCGCGCCCAGTTGCGCCAGCCGGTCGTGCAGGGTGGAGGTGGTATCGGCCGCGGTGATCGGCGTGCGGGCTTCCGAAATCATCGCGCCGGTATCGAGGCCGGCGTCCATCTGCATGAGGGTGATGCCGGTTTCGGCATCGCCCGCTTCGATCGCGCGATGGATCGGCGCGGCGCCGCGCCAGCGCGGCAGCAGCGAAGCATGGATGTTGATGCAGCCATGCGGGGGAATGTCGAGCACCTCCTGCGGCAGGATCAGGCCGTAGGCCGCCACGACCATCACGTCGTGCGGCGTCGCGCGCATGAGGTCCAGGGCGGCGACCGCCTCCTCGGGATACTTGCCCGCGCGGCGCAGCGAGGTGGGCTGCGCGACAGCCAGGCCCTGCTCCTGCGCGTAGCGCTTGACCGGGCTGGCCTGCAGCTTCATCCCGCGTCCCGCCGGGCGGTCGGGCTGGGTCAACACGAGCGGCACCGGGAAGCCCGCCTCGTGGATCGCGGCAAGCGCCGCGGCTGCGAATTCCGGCGTGCCGGCAAAGATGACGCGAAGGGAGTGGCTCATGGTGCCCGGAAGAGAAGTCGATGAAGGAAACGGCGCAGCGGCGCGAACGCCTCACATCGCGCGTTCGGCCTTCTTCATCTTGCTCTTGATGCGCGTTTGCTTGAGCGACGAGAGGTATTCCACGAACACGCGGCCCATCAGATGATCCATTTCGTGCTGGATGCACACGGCGAGCAAGCCTTCGCAATCCACTTCGTAGGTCTCGCCGTTCTCGTTCTTTGCGCGCACGCGCACCTTTTCGGCGCGCTCGACGTTGTCGTAGATGCCCGGCACCGAGAGGCAGCCCTCTTCGTTGATCTTGCGCTCGTCGCTCGACCAGACGATTTCCGGGTTGATGAACACGCGCAGTTCGTCGTGCGCGTCGGAAACGTCGATCACCACGACGCGCTCGTGCACGTCCACCTGAGTCGCCGCGAGCCCGACGCCGGGAGCGGCGTACATCGTCTCGGCCATGTTCGCCACGAGCTTGCGGATACGGTCGTCGAAGACCTCGACCGGCTTGGCGACCTTGTGCAGGCGCTTGTCCGGGTAATGAAGGATGTTCAGTAGAGCCATGATTTGACGGAGTTTCTCGGGGCGCCGGGAAGGTCCGGCATCGCGCAGACTGGCCGTTCGGCCAGCTTGCCGGCCCACTACGGGATGAAGAGGATATACGGACTAAACGGCCGGATTCAACGCGCCGCCACCCGCCCCGCAGGCCGATCGCCCAGGTCTGCGCGACGCCTCGCGGGAAGCGCCGCTGTGTATTTCGGATGGTGAAAATTTTATCACGACGGGTTGCAATGCGCCCGGCGCGGGAGTTTCTGCATGCCTGCCACTTTGCCGCTCGGCGCGGACGAACGGACCGCCTGGCTTCGGCTTGCCACGGCGCGCGGCCTGAAACCGGTGGCGCTGCGTGCGCTGCTCGGCGCTTTCGGGCTGCCGCAGAACGTGCTCGCGCAGCCGTTCTCCGCGCTCGCCGCGGTAGCGGGCAGCGAAGCGGCACGCGCCGCCCTGGCGCCGCCGGCGCCGGATTTCGCGGCACAGCGCGAAGCGCTCGACAGGTGGTGCGCGGCGCGCGGCAACGCGCTCGTCACGCTCGCCGATCCTGCCTACCCGGCGCGGCTTCTCGCCATGCCCGACCCGCCCCCGCTCCTCTACGTGCAGGGGCGCCTGGCGCTGCTGCACGCGCGCAGCATTGCCGTGGTGGGTAGCCGCAACGCCACGCCGCAGGCGCTCGAAGACGCCACCCGGTTCGCACAGACCTTCGCCGCGTCGGGCCTCACGGTGGTTTCGGGGCTCGCGCTAGGCGTGGATGGCGCCGCGCATCGGGGCGCGCTGGGCGAATCGGGCGGGACCGTCGCGGTGATCGGCACCGGCGCCGATCTCGTGTATCCGGCTGCGCACCATGCGCTCGCTGCGCAGATTGCCGGGTGCGGCGCCATCGTCTCCGAGTGGCCGCTCGGCACGCCCGCGCGCTCCGCCAACTTCCCGCAGCGCAACCGTGTAATCGCCGCGCTGGTGGAAGGCGTGGTGGTCGTGGAGGCCGCCATGCGCTCGGGCTCGCTCATCACCGCGCGGCTCGCGAACGAAATGGGGCGCGACGTCTTCGCGCTGCCGGGGTCGATTCACGCACCGCTCACACGCGGCTGCCACGAGTTGATCAAGCAAGGAGCGCAACTGGTCGAAACGCCGGAGGAAGTGCTGGCATCGCTGGGCGTCATACAACCCCAACTGCGGGTGCGAGCAGCCCGGGAGCGCGCGAAAAACCCGTCCTCTGCGGTTTGCGCGCGGAGCGTCGCGCCACCCAGCCCAGCGATCACGCCGCCGCCGCATTACGGGCCCGCCTCGCCCGCCGCCCCCGGCGCCGAAGCCCAGCGGCTGCTCGACGCCCTCGGCCACGCACCGGCCACGCTTGAAATCCTCGCTGCACGCACCGACATGGCGGAAGCGGCGCTCCAGGCGGCCCTGCTGCAACTGGAACTGGCCGGCAGCCTTCATGCGCTGCCCGGCGGCTGGTTCGTGAGGGCGACACCTCGCTAGCGCCGCCGTGTTACATTCGCGCCAACTGCAACGCCGCTATATACAAGAGTAAGCAAGGAACGACCATGCCCGCGCTAGACCTCGACACCGATGCCGACCGGATCGCCGAGCGCGTCGCCGACCGCGACACGCTGTTCGTGGCCTGCCTGTGCGCGCAGTGGTGCGGCACGTGCCGCGATTACCGGGCGACCTTCGAGCGCATCGCGCAAGCGCATCCGGACATCTGCTTCGCGTGGATCGACATCGAAACCCATGCCGACCGCTTCGACGACCTGGACGTGGAGAATTTCCCGACCATCCTGATCGAAGACGCCGCGGCCACCCGGTTCTTCGGCACCGTGCTGCCGCATGGCGCCGTGGTCGAACGCATGCTGACCGATCTCACTGCGCTGCCGGGCGTGAAGGACGCGCCCAGGCTGCGCCCCGCGCTCGCCGAAGCGTAAGGTCTGAACTGAAAGCCCTGCGAAAGCGTGGCGACGCCGTGTAAGCAAAACGCGACGGATTATCCGCCCCCAGTCGGGCCCATGCTTGCCGGCCGGTTCGGCGCGCCTTTATGATTGGGCGCCTTATGCATGGCCTTGTGCATGGCCCTATGCTGGCGCGATGCCGCAGCGATAGAAGCGGCCGCGGCGGCCCCGGCCATCCCCCGGCAGCCAATAGAGACGAATAGAGACGAAAATCGCCCCCGGCGCGCCATGTGCTATAAAGCCGTCGTTAACTAGCGCCGCTAAACCGGATTCACCCACTTATACAAGTCATGTCGAAAGCTCTGATCATCGCCGAGAAGCCGTCCGTCGCGAACGACATCGCGCGCGCTTTGGGCGGATTTACCAAGCATGACGAATATTTCGAGAGCGATGACTACGTTCTTTCGTCGGCGGTCGGCCATTTGCTGGAGATCGCCGCTCCGGAAGAGTACGAGGTCAAGCGGGGCAAATGGAGCTTCGCCCACCTGCCGGTCATTCCGCCCCATTTCGACCTGAACCCGATCGCCAAGAGCGAATCGCGGCTCAAGGTGCTCACGAAGCTGATGAAGCGCAAGGATGTGGACCGCCTCATCAACGCATGTGACGCGGGGCGCGAGGGCGAACTGATCTTCCGCCTGATCGCGCAGCACGCGAAGGCCAAACAGCCGGTCCAGCGCCTGTGGCTCCAGTCGATGACGCCCGCCGCCATTCGCGACGGCTTCGCGCGGCTGCGCAGCGACGACGACATGCAGCCGCTCGCCGACGCCGCACGCTGCCGCTCCGAAGCCGACTGGCTCGTGGGCATCAACGGCACGCGCGCCATGACGGCGTTCAACAGCAAGGGCGGCGGCTTCTTCCTGACCACCGTCGGCCGGGTTCAGACGCCTACGCTCTCGATCGTCGTCGAACGCGAAGAGAAAATCCGCCGTTTCGTGCCGCGCGACTACTGGGAAGTGCGCGCCGAATTCGTCTGCGCGGGCGGTTTCTATGAAGGCCGCTGGTTCGACCCCAAGTTCAAGCGCGACGAATTCGATCCGGAAAAGCGCGACTCGCGCCTCTGGAGCCTGCCGGCCGCCGAAACGATCGTCGCGGCCTGCCATGGCCGCGAAGGCACGGTCACCGAGGAATCGAAGCCGTCCACGCAGCTCTCGCCCGCGCTCTTCGACCTGACGAGCCTGCAGCGCGAAGCCAACGGCCGCTTCGGCTTTTCGGCCAAGAACACGCTCGGCCTCGCTCAGGCGCTGTACGAAAAGCACAAGGTGCTCACCTACCCGCGTACCGACGCGCGCGCGCTGCCCGAGGACTACATCGACACCGTGAAAGACACGCTCGAGATGCTCAAGGAGAGCAACAACTACCTGCCGCACGCCAGGCAGGTGCTCGACAAGGGCTGGGTGAAGCCGAACAAGCGCATCTTCGACAACTCGAAGATCAGCGATCACTTCGCCATCATCCCCACGCTGCAGGCGCCGAAGTCGCTCTCCGAGCCGGAGCAGAAGCTCTACGACCTCGTCGTGAAGCGCTTTCTCGCCGTGTTCTTCCCGGCAGCCGAGTACCGCGTCACCACGCGCATCACCGAGGTGGCCGGCCATCACTTCAAGACCGAAGGCAAGGTGCTGGTCGAGCCGGGCTGGCTGCAGGTGTACGGCCGCGACGCGGGCGGCGACGACGCCAACCTCGTGCCGGTGCAGAAGAACGAGAAGGTCAAGACCGACAAGGTCGCTGCGCACCAGCTCGTCACCAAGCCGCCGGCACGCTACAACGAAGCCACGCTGCTCTCGGCCATGGAAGGCGCGGGCAAGCTCGTCGACGACGAAGAGCTGCGCGAGGCCATGGCCGCCAAGGGCCTCGGCACGCCGGCCACGCGCGCGGCGATCATCGAAGGGCTGCTCGGCGAAAAGTATCTCGTGCGCGAAGGCCGCGACCTGATCCCGACCGCCAAGGCATTCCAGTTGATGACACTGCTGCGCGGCCTCGGCGTGGAGGAACTCACGGCGCCGGAACTCACCGGCGAGTGGGAGTACAAGCTTTCGCAGATGGAGCGCGGCAAGCTCCCGCGCGATGCGTTCATGCAGGAAATCGCCCGCATGACGCAGACCATCGTCAAACGCGCGAAGGAATACGACTCCGACACCATCCCCGGCGACTACGCGACGCTGCAGACGCCGTGTCCGAATTGCGGCGGCCAGGTGAAGGAGAACTACCGCCGCTTCGCGTGCACGAAGTGCGAGTTCTCGATTTCGAAGATCCCGGGCGGCCGTCAGTTCGAGATCGCCGAGGTCGAAGAGCTGTTGCAGAACAAGACCATCGGTCCGCTCTCGGGCTTTCGCAGCAAGATGGGGCGGCCGTTCTCGGCCATCCTCAAGCTCTCGTTCGACGACGAAACGAAGAACTACAAGCTCGAGTTCGACTTCGGCCAGGATCAGGGCGGCGAAGACGGCGAGGCGCCGGACTTCTCGGAGCAGGAACCGGTGGGCGCCTGCCCGAAGTGCCGCGGCCGCGTGTTCGAGCACGGCATGAGCTACGTCTGCGAGCATTCGGTGGCCAATCCGAAGACCTGCGACTTCCGATCGGGCAAGGTGATCCTGCAGCAGGAAATCACGCGCGAACAGATGGCGAAGCTCCTCGCGGAAGGCCGCACGGACCTGCTGACGAACTTCAAGTCCTCGCGCACGGGCCGCAACTTCAAGGCGTTCCTCGTCAACCAGAGCGACGGCAAGATCGGCTTCGAGTTCGAGAAGAAGGAACCCAGCGCGAAAACGGCGGCGAAGGGGGCGGCCCGCAAGTCGGCCACTTCGGCTGACGCGGCGCCGGCGGGAGAAGCCGCAAACGATGCCGCCGAGGAAGGCGCCAAGCCGGCGGCCCGCAAGACGACCGCGGCCAGGTCCACGACGGCGGCGCGCAAGACCGCCGCTCGCAAGACGCCTGCTCGCAAAACCGGTTCGTGAGCATCGGGCGGCGGTAAAGCAGCCCCGCTGCCTAGCAACAAAACAAAAAGCGCGATCTCAAACGAGATCGCGCTTTTTTATTGCCTTTCGCCACCCTTAGCCGCAAATAGACAGCTTATAGCGGGGAGATCGCCGAAGTCCGGGTGCGCGGCGCCGAGGCGCGCGCCGACTTCGGCGCACGCTCGCCATCCAGCAGATTCGCGATCGGCTCGGATCCGTCGAATACCTCCGGCGCGACCGTACGCGCCGCGGCGGCCCGTACCGGCGCGGCCGTGGGGCGCACGAGGCCATCGTGCAATTCGCCGGCCTGGCTGAAATGATCCACCAGATGGTCGATGAACGTGCGCACCTTGGCCGGCAGATGGCGCCGGCTCGGGTAGGCGATGTTGATCTCGATCTGCGGCAGACGGTAGTCGCCAAGCACGCGAACGAGGCGCCCGCGCGCCATGTCGCGGCCAATCAGGTAGCTCGGCAGTATCGCGATACCCATGCCGAGCAGCGCGAACTGGCGCAGCATTTCGGTGTTGTTCGCAACGATCACGTTGGTCGGGCGCACGCGAACCTCACCGTCCGCGCCCGTGAACACGCGCTCGTCGCCCCAGAACTCCGAGGGCAGCGAGAGGGACGGATGCTCCATCAACTGCTCGGGCCGCGTGGGCGTGCCGTGCTTTTCCAGGTAGGCCGGCGTGGCGCAAACCATCATGCAGCCCGTGGTGAGGCGCCGCGTGACGATGCTCGCGCTGCGCATCTGCCGCGCGGTGACCACGCCCAGATCGAACCCCTCTTCCACCAGATCGACCTGGCGATCCACGAGCGTGACGTCGGGGACGACCTGCGGATAACGCTCCGTGTAGCTCTGAAGAACCGGGGCCAGATTGTGCAGCCCAAATACGACGGGCGCGACGATGCGCAGCGTGCCAACGGGTTCGTGATTGCGTGCGACCACCATCTGTTCGACGTCTTCGAGCTCGTCGAGAATCTGGCGGGCGCGTTCCAGATAAACCTGACCGGACTCGGTGAGCGAAAGGCTGCGGGTCGTGCGGTTGAGCAGACGCGTGCCAAGCCGGCCTTCGAGGTCGGCAACATGACGCGTGGCGACCGCGTTGGAGATATCCATCGCGGCGGCGGCCCGGGCGAAACTGCCGAGGTCGGCCACTTTGACGAATACCCGCATCGACTGCAAATGATCCATGAGACAACTCCTGCCTTGTGTTACAGCTCGCCGACATCAGCGAAGCGAACCGCGAATTCTCCTACGACAGGAGAATTCGTGCAGAAGTTGCTCCAGAAGGCGTAGTTTTCTCGATATTTTCTTCGATTGTGTTGGGGAAAGAAGGCGAAGAAGGCTTATTGTTTCTCGTCAAGAAACAATTTTCCGCAATGCAGCGACATAGCGCCGCAGTGGACGAACAGAAAAGGCCGCTCCCGGGCAGCTCTTTTCTGTTGGTAAGCGCTCACATTCAACGGAAGCGAGGCTCGGTCATGCGTCGAGACGTCGCGCCAATGATTCGCGCGTTTCCTGCAGCGCCTGCGGAAGCCCATGCGCGAGCGTCTCGAACAACTCGGCGTGCAGGGCCAGTTCGGCGCGCCAGGCTTCGGCATCGACCGAAATCACCTGCTCGAACTGGGCCGGCGTGAAGTCGAGGCCGCGCCAGTCGAGATCGCCGTAGCGCGGCGAAACGCCGAACGCGTGCGCCTCCCCCTGCGCCCCGCCCTCGATACGCCGCACCATCCACTCCAGCACGCGCATGTTCTCGCCGAAGCCCGGCCATACGAACTTGCCATCCGGCCCCTTGCGGAACCAGTTGACGCAGAAAATGCGCGGCAGCGCGGCGCCGAGCTGCCCGAGCTTCGCGCCCACCTTCAGCCAGTGATCGAAGTACCCGGCCATGTTGTAGCCGCAGAACGGCAGCATGGCGAACGGATCGCGGCGCACCACGCCCTGCTGGCCCGCGGCCGCGGCCGTCGTCTCCGAACCCATGGTGGCGGCCATATAGACGCCCTCGGTCCAGTCGCGCGCCTGCGTCACGAGCGGCACCGTGGTCGAGCGGCGGCCGCCGAACACGAACGCGTCGATCGCCACGCCCTTCGGGTCTTCCCACTGCGCGTCGATCGAAGGACATTGCGAGGCCGGCGCCGTGAAACGCGCATTGGGATGCGCCGCCTTGCGGCCCGTTTCCTTTGCGATCGCGGGCGTCCAGTCCTTGCCCTGCCAGTCGGTCAGATGCGCAGGCGGCGTATCCGTCATGCCTTCCCACCAGACGTCGCCGTCGTCGGTCAGCGCGACGTTCGTGAAGATCACGTTCGCCTTGAGCGTGGCCATGGCGTTGTAGTTGGTCTTCTCGCTCGTGCCGGGCGCCACGCCGAAATAGCCCGCCTCCGGGTTGATCGCGTAGAGGCGGCCATCGGCGCCGGGCTTGATCCAGGCGATATCGTCGCCGATCGTCGTGATTTCCCAGCCGTTCATGGCGGGCGGCGGAATCAGCATCGCGAAGTTGGTCTTGCCGCACGCCGAGGGGAACGCCGCCGCCACGTGGTACTTGCGGCCTTCGGGAGAGCGCACGCCGAGGATCAGCATGTGCTCGGCGAGCCAGCCTTCGTCGCGGCCCATGGTCGAAGCGATGCGCAGCGCGAAGCACTTCTTGCCGAGCAGCGCATTGCCGCCGTAGCCCGAGCCGTAGCTCCAGATCTCGCGCGTTTCGGGAAAGTGGACGATGTACTTCGTGTCGTTGCACGGCCACGGCACGTCCTGCTGGCCCTCCGCCAGCGGCGCGCCCACCGTGTGCACGCACGGCACGAACGGGCCGTCCTCGCCGAGCACGTCGTACACGGCGCGGCCCATGCGGGTCATGATGCGCATGTTCACGACCACGTAAGGGCTGTCGGACAGTTCCACGCCGATATGCGCGATGGGCGAGCCGAGCGGCCCCATCGAGAACGGCACCACGTACATCGTGCGGCCGCGCATCGAACCCGCGAACAGGCCGTCCAGCGTGGCGCGCATTTCGGCCGGCGCGATCCAGTTGTTGGTCGGGCCGGCGTCTTCCTTGCGCGGCGAGCAGATGAAGGTGCGGTCCTCCACGCGCGCGACGTCGGAGGGATCCGACCAGGCGAGGTAGGAATTCGGCCGCTTCGCGGGATCGAGCTTGCGCAGGGTGCCGGCATCGACCATCTGCTGGCACAGGCGGTCGTATTCTTCCTGCGAGCCGTCGCACCAGACAATGCGCTCCGGCTGCGTATGCGCGGCAATCTTCTGCACCCATTCCACCAGTTTTCGGTGGCGCACCCAGGCAGGCACCTGCGCTGCGGCCTGGACGTTCAAGTCGGGATGGTTCATCGAGCAGTCTCCAATTTTAGGGTTGTAAAAGAGGATTCGGCCCTTTTCGACGCTGCTGGCGAGAGGCGCAACTCCTGCGAAAGCGACATTTGACGGCAATCAATGTTCTGTCGATTCGCACGGTTGGGCAGGTCGTCAAGGGCATTTCAGCCTGGGGTTCGAAACCGTCTGTAAAGCGGCTTGCATCGCAGCCCGACAAGCTGTTAAAAGTTGTAAATTATTCGCGGCAATATTCGCGGCAAGGCCCGCGCGGAAACCATCGCGCATCAGCGCAACGGTGGTGCCCGCAACGAGCGGAAAACGGCTCCGGGTCTTGCGCGCGAACGCGTGCCCCGAAGGCTTCCCCTATTCATACCAGCCTTCGGCGCGCTGCATAGTGGGATAACCACCAGATGAACACCGAGCCGCACCGCCAACGGTGCGGCACACCCAAAACTCGTGCCATGAAAATTGCCATCCTTGACGATTACCAGGACGCCGTCCGCAAGCTCGACTGCTTTCAACTGCTCGCCGACCACGAGGTCAAGGTTTTCAACAACACCGTGCGCGGGCTCGGGCAGCTCGCGAGCCGCCTCTCCGAAATCGATGCCCTCGTGCTGATTCGCGAACGCACGCGCATTACCTCGCAGTTGCTCGACAAGCTCCCGCATCTGCGCATGATCAGCCAGACGGGCCGCGTCGGATCGCACGTCGATATCGCCGCGTGCAGCGAGCGCGGCATCGCGGTGCTCGAAGGCACGGGCTCGCCCATCGCCCCCGCCGAACTCACGTGGGCGCTCATCATGGCCGCGCAGCGGCGCATCCCGCAATACGTCGCCAACCTCAAGCAAGGCGCCTGGCAGCAGTCGGGGCTGAAGACTTCGGCCATGCCGCCCAACTTCGGGCTCGGCCAGGTGCTGCGCGGCCAGACGCTCGGCATCTGGGGCTACGGCAAGATCGGCCGGCTGGTGGCGGGCTACGGCAAGGCGTTCGGCATGCGCGTGCTGGTGTGGGGCCGCGAGCATTCGCTCGAAGCCGCGCGCGCGGACGGCTACGAAGCGGCGGCAAGCCGCGAGGCGCTGTTCGAAGAGAGCGACGTGCTCTCGCTGCATCTGCGTCTGCACGACGACACGCGCGGCATCGTGAAACAGGAAGATCTCCTGCGCATGAAGCCCACGGCGCTGCTCGTCAACACGAGCCGGGCGGAACTGCTGGAAGAGAACGCGCTGCTCGGCGCGCTGTCGCACAACCGGCCGGGCATGGTGGCAATCGACGTGTTCGAGAGCGAGCCGATCCTGCAGGGCTACAGCCTGCTGCGCATGGAGAACGTGATCTGCACGCCGCACATCGGCTACGTGGAGCGCGAAAGCTACGAGCTGTACTTCAGCGCGGCGTTCCGCAACATCATCGCGTTCGATTCGGGCGATACCTCAAGCTGCGCGAATCCCGACGCGTTGCACGGCGGGCGGCGCAAGTAAGCGCACGCTGACGAGGGCGGCTGACGGGCCCGCCCCACGTTTTTATATCGGCCTCAAAACCCGCTTACACGTGCGCGGCGGCTTCGAGCACCTCGGGCAGGCGCTCGAGGAAACGCTCGCCGTCCACGCGGCCGAGGTTGTAGGCGTGCTGCATCTGATGCGGGCTCGTGTAGTCCCAGCTCGAGATCGGCACGCGAGCCGAGGGCTGCACGTAGAGGCGCTGCTGCTCCCCCTGCGGCCCATGATGCGGCACGACGAACATCTGCGGACGCGGATAGAGGCGCGTCACCATCACGAGCACGCGGCCCGGCGTTTCGTCGAGGGCATCCACCGGTACGTTGTCGACCATGCCGCCGTCGAGCACGGGACGCCCGTTGCGGCGCAGAACCGGCGTGAACGGCGGCGTGCAGGAAGACTGCAGGATCAGATCGGCGAGGGCTTCGACGCTCTCGCAGGTCTGCGCAGTCACGAACTCCGGACGAAAGCCGAGCTTGCGACCCAGCGTGGGATGCAGCGTCTTGCGAATGTGCTTTTCGATGTTGTACGCGATCAGGCCCGCGGCGACGGCGCTGCGCGCGCCGAGCCAGCGCGGCATGTGCGAGACGCCGATGCGGATTTCGGGCGCATCCTTGAGCTTGCCGAAGCGCTCGCCGTAAATGTCGAGCAGCGCCTGGCGATAGATGCGGTAGTGCGGAAACACCGACTCGCCGCGCAGCAGGTTGCCCCAGTAGGCATTGCGCTTGTTGTGGCGCAGCGCTTCTTCGTAGTAGCGCATCACCCAGTCGGCGTCGCGCGTGTAGAGCATGCATGCGGTGGCGGCACCCGCCGAAATGCCGGTGATTACGCGCGGGCGCACCTGCAGTTCGGGCTGCACGATATCCCAGAAACCAGCCTGCCACCAGCAACGGTTGCCGCCGCCGGCGAAAACGACCTGATCGAACATGCGTTGAGCTTCCTTCCAGCCAATGAGCTACGATCGCGCCTCGTCGAGCAGCGCATAGGTGGATGTTGCATGAACGGCCATGCGTCCGTCTTCGTCGTAGAGTTCCACCTCGCCGAACACCAGGTTGCGGCCCATGCGCAGCACGCGGGCGGTGACGAGCACGTCGCCCTTGCGCACGGCGCGCATGAAACTGGTGTTGAGGGCCACCGTGGTCATCGGCCGGAATTCGCCGAGCGCCACCGAAACGGCGACGATCATCGCCGTATCTGCCGCGGCCATGAACACCTGGCCGCTGATCGCGCCGCCCGCGTGGCGCAGTTCGCCGGAAAACGGCAGGCGCAGGGTGACGCTGTCCTCGCCGACTTCGACGGGCGTCAGTCCGAGCGCGCGCACCCACGGCGCAAGCACGCGCGCGAGCAGCGCGTGAATTGCCTTCTCGTCCATTGATTGCCTTTCAGAATGCAGGCCGGGCGGCGGCTCCAGGGAAGCAAGATGGACGGCGCGCGGCTCAAGATCCAAGTAGTGGCGACATCATACCGGGACAGCGCGGTACAGCGGGGAAACGGATACAGGGCGATGGGTGGGGCGTCTCTGGGGCGTGCCGTCATGCGTGGGGCGGCGGCCCCACGGGTCGCTTTTTTCAGGAATTTTGCGAAAAGGGCTTGGCAGGACGAAAAATATCCTGCATAATTTCGCTTCTGTTGGGGCGTTAGCTCAGTTGGTAGAGCAGCGGACTCTTAATCCGTAGGTCGAGTGTTCGAGTCACTCACGCCCCACCAAAGAATTCAAGCAAAAAGCCCAGCCTTAACCGGCTGGGCTTTTTGCTTTCTGAACCCGTGCAGGCGCTGTGCAGGCAAATTCGATCAACACAGCGGCACAACATCCCCACTGTTGCAGCGCGCGATGCGCTGCCCTTCACCGCCCATGGCGGCGTTGCCAGTCGTCGGGCGTGCCATCCTCGACGCAGCGGGGGCGCCCGATGATGGAAGCGTAGGCGCAGCACGTCTGTACGGCGGCCTGACTGCCACCCAAATACACTGGCGCACTGACAGCAACGAAATCGCAGAATCATCCATCGCCCATTCCCTTCCCCTGTAGTCGTCTGCCAAGCTGACTGCCCCCAACAGCGACAGAGGAATTCGGAATGTCGTACTAGCAGGATTCAGATGGCGTGCGTGTCGTACTCAGTGCGCCGCAACTGGCAGCGGTGCTTTCCCGTCAGTCGATTAGCCAGTCCGAAATGCTTTCCAACCGGCTATGGGGCGGCTTGCAGGTTGTCGGCGGCGTGCTGGAAATGGTCGGGGCAACGGCGCTGTGTGTGCTGCCGGAACCGACGATGGCCAGCAAGGCCGGATGTGTGATTTTCGGAGTGCATGGCTCGGATACGGCGTCGGCAGGCTTACGTCAGGTCTGGACGGGGCGCGACACGGCTACCCTTACGCAGCAGGGTACGACGAAGCTGGCCGAGGCGATGAAGGCTAGTCCTGACATGGCGAACCGTATTGGCCTGTCGCTCGATATGGCGGTGCCGTTCGGCTTTGCTGGCTCGATCAGGGCCGTGCGGGCTGCCCGTATCACGATGGGTGAGATCAACCTGATGGAGCACGAAGCGAAAGCGGGTAGCCGGATTGGCGGGCATACACTGGAAAAGCACGCAGGACGGACCGAAGCGCAGTTGCGCGAAAGACTTAGACTTGAGCCAAATCGAAAAAGAGTATCTTCATTCACGAACCTTGAGCAGGCCGAACGCGCCATTTCGGAAACAGTGCAGACCAATGCCACAAGAATCAGGGCGTGGGCGCAGTCCCCACGAAGGGTTACGGAAACAGTAACCAAAGTCGTTTCCGGCGACATTGGCTACGGGGTGACGCGGGAGACTGGCAAACTTACGCGAATGAACAAGGTTTTCGTCACGCTGAAATACGAAACCTACAACGGCATGCCATATTACATTCTTACCGCTTACGTTGGATGAGAAAGAAATGAGTTCGTCAGAGCGCTATCCAGAAATGGACCATCTCTTTAATACGTATTTCGGCCAGGATTTCGACCTGTTCGGAGAAACCGTCCTGGAAATTGTCGCGTGTTACAAGAAAGACTGCCCTTACGATTATGAAAATCTGGTTCGCGAAATAGACTCGTTCAGGAGCGAACACCCTAATGATCTGGATTCCGCGTTCGAAAAGGATTATGGGCATGATTTTGATCCCGTTTTATGGGGCTACACGACCGCCTCTTTCCTCGAGGAATTGAAGCGTCTCCTAAAGTAGTTCACCTGTCACCACGTGTGGGCGGTTCCATGCCGTCCGGCGCATCCATGCGCGGCGATGTTCGCATTTCATGCTGTGGTGTTCGCATTTCTGCTCGTCTGTGTGTTCGCACGTCCCGCCGCAAAGGCAGGCCAGTCTCGGATCTCGCGAAATGCGCAGCAGGGTGCGAACAACTTTACGAGGTATTGGCTAGCCGAAAATCGCGAGTCTTCGCACCCGCAGTGCAGATAGTCCCTGGAAGGCCCGCGCAAGCTGGCAGGGTCTCAATCAGGAAGTTGGTGGGGGTTTTTCCGCCAAGTGTTTTCGCACTTACGCCCACCTTTTTATGGGCGGAAATAACCCGGCCAACCTTAACTATCCGGTAGAAAAGCGCGTACGCACGTGACACCAATCTCAGAGTTTGTGCAGGCGGTTGGGCGTGACTGCACATTCCGACAAGGACAACTGCAGACATTGCGCTAATCGTAGCGAAACCCCGAAATCATCCATCGCCCATTCCCGATCCCCCTGGTCGCTTGCCAGCTTGACGACCCCAGCAGATACAGAGGAGTGCGGAATGTCGTACCAGCAGGATTCAGATGGCGTGCGTGTCGTACTCAGTGCGCCGCAACTGGCAGCGGTGCTTTCCCGCCAGTCGATCAGCCAGTCCGAAATGCTTTCCAACCGGCTATGGGGCGGCTTGCAGGTTGTCGGCGGGGTGCTGGAAATGGTCGGGGCAGCGGCGCTGTGTGTGCTGCCGGAACCGACGATGGCCAGCAAAGCCGGATGCGTGGTGTTCGGCGTACATGGCTCGGATACGACGGCAGCGGGTCTGCGCCAGGTATGGACCGGGCTCGATACCGACACCCTTACCCGGCAGGGCACAGCGAAGCTGGCCCAGGCGATGAACGTCAGAGCCGACATGGCGAACAATATCGGCCTGTCGCTGGATATGGTCGTGCCGTTCGGCTTCGCCGGCTCGATCAAGGCGGCACGCGCAGGCAGCATTACGCCGCCGAATGGGCCATATCCGAAACGATGACGGTAAATGCACTGGCAATTCGTGCGTGGACGAAAGCACCCTCACGAGATTTGGACTTGGCAAAGGACGTAGGGAAAAATGTTGGCTTTGCGGTTATCCGGAGTACGGGTAAAAGAATCGAAGCTCAAAAGGTTGCAGTCGTGCTGCGATATAAGACATACAACGGGATGCCGTATTATATTGTGACATCGTATCTGGAGTGAGGATTACAGTATGGTTGACAATGACAAATATGGTTATCTGACAGGTTTGATTCGCTCTCGCTTCCACGAAGATTTTGATATTTTTGGAAATTCGGTGGAAGAACTAGTTTCTTCCTACATCGAAAAAATGCCGAAGAGCGAAATCGATGCACTCATTTCTGATATAGATTCATTCAAAGCAGATTTTCCAGATACGCTTGATTCAGAATTCAATGAAAGATATGGCAGCCAATTTGATCCTGTTTTATGGGGTCATACGACCGCTTCTTTCCTTGATGAAGTGAAGCGCCTCCTGAGCGAGTAATCGAGCGTTCAACCCACTCACGCCCGACCAAAGCTTTCAAAAATCCGCCCCGCACCATCACTCAAGCCAGTGCCTTCACCCGAAGCGCCTTCGTAGCGCGCTGCGGCATCCAGCGCCCACGCGCCTCGAAACCGTCGAGCTGACGCAGCAGCGTATCGACCGTGCCGAGTTGAACATGAGTCAGGTGGTTCTGCTTGAGCAAGGTATAGAGCCGTTTGCGCCAGTAGGCGACGCCCATGATGGGCGTTTCGAAGTCACCGGTGAGCGACGGCGGCATCACACGCGCGATGTGCGCAATTTCCTGTTCGACGAATGTCATGGCTTCCCCCGTACGTCCAAGCTGGTTTCTTATCGTATGGAGGTACTGTAGGACGCTGCGGCGCAGAAGCCAGCCTACCTGACTAGGTAGGTAGGCGTAATCCGGAGTAAAAATAGGGGCGCATTCGCGCAAATCCGAGCGCGCCATCCGCTTCCCCCCTCGCCTTTCGGACTGCTCCCATAGGACTTTTCCGACCAAAACTTGATGATGATCAGGTTCACTGTTCCTGCGAGGTCAATCATGCTGCACGGTCATTCCACCGATCGGCTCGTGTCGGGGGCGCTCGCCGGCGCGATCGTCACGGCTTTTGCTCTTCTGCTTCTGATCTGGCTGGATATCCCGCCCGAAAAGCATGTCGGCACCGCGCTCCGGCTCGCGGTGCCGCTGCTGATTTCGGCGTGCGCGGTCCTTGCCCGCCCCCTGCTGCTCAAAACCGTGCTGCGCAGCCGGCGCGATCCGCTGATGCTGGACGAAGACCTGAACTCGCTGCTCGTTGGCCGCGCGCTCGGTGTGGTCGCCGGCTTCTTCTTCGGCGTCACGCTCGCAACCGAGATCCTCTAGCCACAAAGCCGCGAACGCTTACAGCCTCACAGGAACGGCTTGCCGTCCACCTGCTCGTAGACAACGTTGCCGTCGTCGTCCTCGAACTGTTCGAGGTAGTTGCGGGCGCCGCAAAGCGGGCAGCGGAACAACGGCCCCTGGCCTTCGTTCTTGATGACCACGTCGCTTTGTTCCCAGGGCGTGCCGCACGACTGGTTGCGGCAAACGAATGATGCGGACATGCAGACTCTCCTGACTGTAACGGCCGCCAAGACTACAGCATTGGCGGCCCGATTGCCCAACTTCCTGTCGCCGTTGTTCAATTTTTGAACAGTACCGCGCCGGACCGCTCAATCCCGGCGCACCTCTCGGCGTTTCTCATCGTCCCCGTCTCCCGCACATCGTCTCCTCAGGCGCGCGGCGCCTTGATGCGCCGGCGTGCCGGACGCACTGGCACGCTTCTGGCGTAAGCGCGTGCCGGTAGCGCGGCATGCCGCGCCCGTCCATATCGACATCGAGAATACAGAGGAGCACGACGATGAATCACTCGGAGATGCAGTTCCTGAACATCGCATTCCCTTACAAGAAACAATACGGCAACTTTATCGGCGGCGAATGGGTCGCGCCGCTGGGCGGCGAGTATTTCGACGATATCTCGCCCATCACGGGCCATCCGTTCACCTCGATTCCCCGCTCACGCGAAGCCGACATCGAGCTCGCGCTCGATGCCGCGCACAAGGCGAAGGTCGCCTGGGGCAAGACCTCGGCCGCCGAGCGCGCCAACATCCTGAACCGCATCGCCGATCGCATCGACCAGAATCTGCAGCAGCTCGCGGTGGCCGAGACCATCGACAACGGCAAGCCGCTGCGCGAAACGCTCGCCGCCGACATCCCGCTCGCCGCCGATCACTTCCGCTACTTCGCGGGCTGCGTGCGCGCGCAGGAGGGCGGCATCTCCGAGATCGATCACGACACCGTTGCCTATCACTTCCATGAGCCGCTCGGCGTGGTCGGCCAGATCATTCCGTGGAACTTCCCGATCCTGATGGCCGCGTGGAAGCTCGCGCCCGCGCTCGCCGCCGGCAACTGCGTCGTGCTCAAGCCCGCCGAGCAGACGCCCGCATCGTTTCTCGTGCTCACCGAACTGATCCAGGACCTGCTGCCGCCGGGCGTACTCAACGTCGTGAACGGTTTCGGCCTCGAGGCCGGCAAGCCGCTCGCCTCGAACAAACGCATCGCGAAGATCGCGTTCACTGGCGAGACCACGACGGGCCGGCTCATCATGCAGTACGCGAGCCAGAACATCATTCCGGTCACGCTGGAACTGGGCGGCAAGAGCCCGAACATCTTCTTCGCCGACGTGCTCGATCAAGACGACAGCTACTTCGACAAGGCGCTCGAAGGCTTTGCGATGTTCGCGCTGAACCAGGGCGAGGTGTGCACGTGCCCGTCGCGCGTGCTGATCGACGAAAAGATCTACGACCGCTTCATGGAACGCGCGCTCAAGCGCGTAGCGGCGATCGTCCAGGGCCATCCGCTCGACCCGAAAACGATGATCGGCGCGCAGGCCTCGCAGGAGCAGCTGGAGAAGATCCTTTCGTACATCGACCTCGGCAAGCAGGAAGGCGCGCAATGCCTGATCGGCGGCGAGCGCAACACACTGGGCAGCGAACTGGGCGACGGCTACTACGTGAAGCCCACCGTGTTCCGCGGCCACAACAAGATGCGCATCTTCCAGGAAGAGATCTTCGGGCCGGTGGTTTCCGTGACGACGTTCAAGACCGAAGACGAAGCCCTCGAAATCGCCAACGACACGCTCTATGGCCTCGGCGCGGGCATCTGGACGCGCGACGGCACGCGCGCGTACCGCTTTGGGCGCGCCATCCAGGCGGGGCGCGTGTGGACCAACTGCTATCACGCGTATCCCGCGCACGCGGCGTTCGGCGGCTACAAGCAGTCGGGGATCGGGCGCGAGAACCACAAGATGATGCTCGACCACTATCAGCAGACGAAGAACCTGCTCGTCAGCTATAGCGACAAGCCGCTGGGCTTCTTCTGATCGTTCTGATCCGGCGCGCGGGTGGCGAGAGCTTGCGATCGCCGCCCGCGTCGTCTTTTCACGCAAGGAGCGAGCCTCGCATGGTTCCCCCCGCTGTTTCCAACACGGTTCCCCGCGTCGTTGCCACCCCCGCCGCTCTCACGCTGATCGAGGGACTCGCGAGCCAGCATGGTCCGCTGCTCTTCCACCAGTCGGGCGGCTGCTGCGACGGCAGTGCGCCAATGTGCTTTCCGGCCGGCGAGTTCTCGGTCGGCGGCTCCGACGTGCGCCTCGGCGAAATCGGCGGCATGCCGTTCTACATGAGCGCCGCGCAGTTCGAGTATTGGCAGCACACGCAGCTCGTCATCGACGCCGTGCCCGGCAACGGCGGCATGTTCTCGCTCGAACGCCCGACGGGCCTGCGCTTTCTCACCCGCTCGCGGCTTTTCGACGACGATGAAAACGCATGGCTCGCCGAACACCCGGTCGCGCGGGCGGATGCGTGACGCGCCTGCGCCTGCGGGACGCCCGCCGCGCGCCTCGCCCGCGGCGGTGCTATCGTCAGTCCTCCTGCCTGGGCGGCCGCGCCGCCCACCTTTACGGAGGCACCGCCATGCAAGCGAGCGATGTCAAGATTGTCACCCTCCAGCCGATGGATCTCCTCGCCGTGGAGCACATCGGCCCGTACCCGAAGATCAGCGATGCCTACGCCACGCTCGCGCAGTGGCTCGGCCAGCGCAATGTGTCTACGGCGGGTTCGAAGCTGGTGGGCATCTTCTACGACGATCCAGACCGCGTCGAGGCTTCGAAGCTGCGTTCGAAGGCCGCGATCCAGCTTGCCGATCCGTCGAGCGTCGCGCCCGCCTCGCCCGTGCAACACATGCAATTGCGCGGCGGCAAGCACGCGGTGTTGCTGCACAAGGGGCCGTACGAAGGTTTGAAGGCGGCCTGGATGTGGTTCTACGCCGAGTGGCTGCCGAACTCGGGCCAACAGGCCGATTTCAGCGTGCCTTCGTTCGAGGTGTACCGGAATACGCCTGACGAGGTGGCGCCCGAAGCGCTGCTGACCGAGCTTTGCCTGCCGCTGGTTTGAGTCCCGTCGCTTCGGTGCTTTTCGGTACTGCTGCTGGAGCGAGCTTCGGTCGGCCTGCTTTGGCGATGTCGTTAAGGTTTTCTTGTTTACTTGTATATAAACGTAGTAGTAGTTAACAAGCCCCTGGATTTCCTGTGGATAAGCGGGAAAAACTATTGGGTTGTCAAAGAGCTAGGCGTTTTATAAGTACGGGCGGCGTGCGTGAACAACGTTGCGCGGCGGCGGATAACTTTTCGGACCGCGCCGCGCCGCTTTACTTGTCCCCATTCGGTTCACAAGCATTCAGCCGGGTTGTCCGCAAGTTATCCGCATGGCGCTGTGGATAGCGGGTCCGCGCGCTAGCGCGGCATGTCGGCAAGCAGCGCCCAGCGCTCGTGATCGCGCCATTCGCCGTCGATGCGAAGATAGCGCGGCGAGAATCCCTCCTTCTGAAAACCCAGGCGCCGCACGAGCGCGATCGACGCCTCGTTGCCGGGCTGGATGTTCGCTTCGAGGCGATGGAGTCCGAGGTCGCTGAACGCGTAGTCGATTGCCGCGCGCAGCGCCTCGGTCATGTAGCCGCGTCCGGCGTATCGCTGCATGCCGTAGTAGCCCAGATAGGCGCTCTGAAACACCCCAGCGACGATTTCGTTGATGTTGACCACGCCGACAATGTCGTTCGACTCGGCTTCGCGCGCGACGAGGCCGATGGCGGGGCCGGTGAGCGTGCGCGCGAACCAGGCGTCGAAGCCTGCCTGGTCGGTGAAGGAGGCGGCCCATGGGTGGTGGTAGGACTGGCTTTCGCGGTTGGCGGCGATGAGGTCGTGGGCGTCGGAGCGGGTGACGCGGGTCAGGTGGATTTCGGGCATGGGGATTGGGTGTAGTGGCGAATGGCGGGATTGTTATTTTGCAATTGCCGGTTCTGAGGCTGATCGGGAATAAGGATGTTTCGAAGTGGGTACGCCGGGTTGGCCTTGCCAATAGAAAAGACCCATAAGCTTTTCAGCTTATGGGTCCGCATTTCTAAGGCTATGAGGCTATTTATACCCGTAGAGCGCCATAGTAAGTGAGACCGCGTCTACCAAAAATCAAAGACTTACACGAACTCGCGCCACAGATGTCTTGTCGGGCGCGACAGAGTTGGCGCGACTGCCCTACGCCCGCGCCAAAGTAGTAGCGTTTGAGTGCGACCCCAATTGTATTGGCAAAAAGCCTGGCGAGCACGCCCTAGACGGAAAATCGTCGAGGGTGGGCCGGCGCGGACCCGGCATCGAGTTGCTCCCGCCACCTGACGTGACCGGCCCTCCTGCGATATCTGCGTGGAGCCCGCCATGAAACCGGACCGCACCTGCGCCGCCTGCGGCGCGCATTTCACTCCGCTTGCTCACGTTCCGAGTCAACGCTTCTGCTCGTCGAGGGCCTGCCAGCTCGCACGGCGAAGGGCCTGGCAACACGAACGTATGCGCTCGGATCCCGACTATCGGGCAAATCAGGCCAGGGCCCAGGCCACCTGGCGCGCCCGCCATCCTGACTACTGGCGCCGATACCGCGAAACCCATCCGGCGTGTCGCGAACGCAATCGCGCGATGCAGCGCCAGCGGAATGCGCGGCGAAATGCTGAACTCGTTGGAAAGATGGGCACGTCGTCTCCCTTCAAACCGCTGGCGTCGGGCTTCTACCTCCTTTGCGATGCGGTCGAGGCTGGTATTGCAAAGATGAACGCGTGGACCGTCCATATTGCCGTCCTTTCTGCTCCTCGACCTTCGTCGGCGTGATTGCAAAGAGAGGACGTGATTGATATAGGCCGGGCACCTGCTACGTTTGTCTTGTGTGTGCTCGCATCAGCCTTGCCCGATTTGCGGCGCTGGCTGACATCAACAGGAATCCGATTGCCATGACGGCGCCGGGGCGGCGAGCGAGAAACCGTTGCTGCCTGGAGCAGGATCGTGGACATCGATTGCGCAGCAGAACCAGTCGCCACGCAGACCACTACGGTACGCGCGGCCGAGTACGTCCGGATGTCGACGGAGCATCAGCAATACTCCACGGAGAATCAGCGCGACCGGATACGCGACTACGCTGCGCAACGCGGCCTCACAATCGTGCGCACCTATGCTGACGAGGGAAAAAGTGGCCTGCGCATTGACGGGCGACAGGCATTGCAGTCGCTCATCAGGGACGTCGAAAGCGGCGTCGCCGAGTTTCGGGTGATCCTTGTCTACGACGTGAGTCGCTGGGATCGGTTCCAGGACGCGGATGAGAGCGCCTACTATGAATATATCTGCCGGCGCGCCGGCATCCAGGTAGCCTACTGCGCGGAACAGTTTGAGAACGATGGCTCACCGGTTTCGACCATTGTCAAGGGCGTCAAGCGTGCGATGGCTGGCGAATACAGCCGCGAGTTGTCGGCGAAGGTGTTCGCCGGACAGTGCCGGCTCATCGAACTGGGCTTCCGGCAAGGCGGACCGGCGGGCTATGGTCTGCGCCGGATACTGGTCGACCAGCATGGGCTCATGAAGAGCGAACTACAGCGCAGCGAGCACAAGTGCCTGCAGACAGACCGGGTCATCCTGATGCCGGGCCCCGGGAGCGAGGTACGGACGGTTAACCTGATCTATCGCTGGTTCATCGACGAATCATTGAACGAGTATGAGATCGCCGCGCGCCTGAACGGCATGAATATCCAGACGGATCTCGGTCGCGACTGGACGCGGGCAAGCGTGCGGGAGGTGCTGATCAACGAGAAGTACATCGGCAACAACGTCTACAACCGCGTGTCGTTCAAGCTGAAGAAGACGCGCGTCGTGAACCCGCCCGAGATGTGGATCCGCAAGGAGGGGGCATTCAAGCCGATCATTCCGGCAGAAACGTTCTACGCGGCGCAGGGCATGATGCGGGCGCGCGCCCGGCGCTACTCAAGTGAGGAGTTGATCGAGCGCCTGCGGAACCTGTATCGCAGTCGCGGTTTCCTGTCCGGCCTTGTTATTGATGAAACGGAGGGCATGCCCTCCGCCTCAGTCTATGCATATCACTTCGGCAGCCTGATCCGCGCGTACCAGACGGTCGGGTTTACGCCGGGCCGCGATTATCAATATATCGAGACTAACCGCTTCCTCCGGCAACTGCACCCCGGCATCGTTGCCGAAACCGAGACACGTATTGCTGCACTGGGCGGCGCCGTTACACGCGATCCGGCGACCGACATGCTCACCGTGAACAGCGAATTCACCGCGTGTATCGTCCTCTCGCGCTGCCAGGCGCACGGCTCCGGCAGAAATCACTGGAAGGTCCGGTTTGATACCAGCCTGTTGCCTGACATCACGGTTGCCGTTCGTCTGGACAGCTGCAACCAGACCACACTCGACTACTACCTGCTGCCACGACTCGATTTCGGCCAGCCGCGTATCAATCTCGCCGACTGGAATCCCGTCGAGTTTGAGAGCTATCACTTTGACACGCTGGACTACCTGTACGGCATGGCGCAGCGTGCTCGCCTGAGGAGAGCCGCATGAACCCGCAGGAGAAGCCCGTCGAAGTGCGGATGGTGCCGATTGAACAGATCGAGGTGATCAATCCGCGTGAACGGAACGCGCGCGCGTTCGAGGAAATCGTCGGCAACATCAAGGCGATTGGCCTGAAGAAGCCAATTGTCGTTACGCCGCGAGCGACCGCAAACGGAGTCGAACGATATCTGCTGGTTTGCGGCGAGGGTCGACTCAAAGCGTTCCGCACGCTCGGCGAGTCGAACATTCCCGCACTCGTCGTCAGCGTGAGCGATGAGGACGCTTTCATCACGAGCCTGACGGAGAATATCGCGCGCAGGCAATACCGTCCGCTCGAGTTGCTCACCGGTATCCGTGACCTGCAGGACCGCGGCTACGCGCCAAAGGCCATCGCAGAGAAGACCGGGCTGTCGGCTCAATGTGCAGGGAATCCTCACCCTTCTGCGCCACGGCGAGGAGCGGCTAGTCATCGCGGTCGAAAAAGGGAAGATCCCGCTGAATGCCGCACTTTCGATCGTCGGCGCCGGCGATAATGACGAAGCCATCCAGGCCGCCCTGCAGGAAGCGTACGATTCCGGCAAGCTGCGAGGACGGCAATTGATGGACGCACGACGGATCATTGAGCGTCGCAAGGTCCTGGGCAGAATGGCTGGCCGGAACATGTCCCGCAAGGCCCCGGACGTGACGACCTCCAGTCTCGTACGGACCTATCAGCGGGAAGTGGGCCGCCAGAAGGCGATGATAAAGAAGGCCGAATTTACGCAACAGCGGCTACTTTTCGTTGTCGGTGCGCTCCGGCAGTTGTTCGCTGACGAGAACTTCGTCAATCTGCTGCGCGCGGAAGGGCTGGCGACGTTGCCGAAGTATCTTGCGGAACGCGTTTGGCCTAGCGGGGGACCGGTATGAGCACCATCGCACTCGGCTTCATTCCGGAACCGCTCATGGTTCCGATCTCGAATGTTCTTCCGTCCAGACGGCTTTCGGCCGGCGCGATAGCATCGCGCAAGTTCAGACAGATCAAAAGCTCAATTGAGGAAGTGGGGATGATCGAGCCACTGTCGGTGATGGCCGCCGATCCCACGTCGGGCCATCACGTGCTCCTCGACGGACATCTTCGTCTCGCCGCGCTTCAGGACCTTCGCTTCGAAACAGCATACTGCCTGGTCGCAACCGATGACGAGAGTTATACCTTCAACAATCGCGTTAACCGGCTTGCGACGATCCAGGAGCATCACATGATCCGGCGAGCCGTCGAACGCGGTGTCTCACCAGAACGGCTGGCCAAGGCACTCGCCGTCGACGTCTCCCTTATCCTGAAGAAGATCGCGTTGCTGGACGGACAGTGCGCCGAGGCTGTAGAACTGCTAAAGGATCGGCAGTTTTCGCCAGAACTGGTCCGTGCGCTCCGCAAGATGAAACCGACGAGACAGGTCGAATGCGTGGAGTTGATGACCGCTGCAAACAACCTGTCCGTGTCGTACGGCGAGTCACTGCTTGTTGCGACACCGGCCTCATTGCTTGTGGACGGGAAGAAGCCTCGGAAGCTGACCGACGTTGGCCCCGAGCAAATGGTGAAGATGGAGCGGGAGATGAGCAATTTGCAGGGACAGTACAAGCTCGTAGAGCAAACCTACGGACAGGATGTGCTTAACCTCGTGCTCGCGAAGGGCTATCTTGCGAGGCTACTCGACAATGAATCGGTGCGCCAATACCTGAGAGCACAGCAGGTAGACCTTCTCGCCGAGTTCCAGGCGATTGTGAGAACGATAGCCCTGGATCAAACTGCGCTTGAGGCTTCGACTTAACATGACTGGCGCAGCATCGCGCCTACTGGACTCCGCGTTTATTGGCAGCTACGTTCACGAGCCCCGATCGCCGTTGCTTTTAACGAGATACTCGTCGTATATGCCGTGGAGTTCGGGACTCGTCCAGATCAGTTCATGTTTCCAGTTGAGCTTGATAAGTCCGCGGTCCAGCGCGCGGTGAAGATCAACGCGCAGGGGGATCCCGTCGGACGCCTTGTTGTGCCCCGATCGCCAGTCTCGGCCCGGCAGGTGGGCGGCATCCAACAACGCTTCCGTTGCACAACTCGTCACAATGCACTTATGCCCGTAATGCGCAATCACCGCCTCCCGGAACGCCGGTTGCTGTAGCCGAGCCAAGGCCCGTCGGTACCGCTGCGTTGGCGTTCCGATTTGGGCGGATACGTCAGGCCTATAGTACGAATACGTGACGGGGCCTGGCTGCTTCAGGATGGCTCGGAATTGCTCATGCGCTTCCGTGGTCCCATTTGCGTCGGCTATTTCGTAGAAGTACGCTTGGTCGAGAATCAGGCAATTTCTGTCGGGCCCAACCGCGACTGTGCCAAGGTAGCGGCCAATGCAGACGAGCGACCTGTGGACCACCCAATGCAGTACATAGGCATCTTTCGGTTCGACTTCTTGAGGGACGCCCTTCCAGTCTCCATCGAGCCACTGTTTCGGATTCGATGGATCCACGTGGAAGTTTTTCTCGGATGTCCGCTTGTGGTTCTTTGTGATGACTACTGGGGCGCCCAGGCTCGTGATGATGCTCAGCAGCTCGGCGGCTGTGATCGAGGGAGAAGACATGTCGAACGCCCCATCGCGCTTAGCACGAATCTCGAAGCCCAACGCTTTCAGCTCGCGATGCCAGCGGCCGTCAAAGCGGCCAGGGAAATCTGAAGGCATTAGCAGGCGCTCACCGGCCAACTCGAGGGCGATGGCCACAATTGCCTTCACCGGGTATCCAGCGCCGTCGATCACGACTTCATAGTGACGCGCATTCTGGAACCCGCCATATCCCGGTTGTTTCCGCCACATCGCGCCAGCCTTTTTGACGTGCCGCGCAGTAAATAGACCGGATTCGATCTCCATACGTTCCCCGTTAGCCATACGGCACTTGCCTCATTTGATTATCGGTTCGCGCCGAGCCACTGAAGCTGCTTCCCGATCGCGAGGCGTTCCATCGGTATCTCGGTCGTAAAGCGGCTACTAAGGTACTCCATCAGGAATTCGCGATAGCGGCTACCTGCCAGCACGACACACCTGCCTTGCACAGGCAGCTGCGCCTCCATCTGGGCGCGCACCTGGTGCGCCCAGGCACGGCGCTCGCCGATCGACATGCTGTTCAGCGTCTGCTCGTATGGCTCGATAATCTGCTCAGGTTTAACCAGACCGAACCTAGCAGAAAGGATAAACCATACGTCCGCATGGCGCTCCACGTAGTCACGCGCCTTGAGAAACCACTCGGAGACGTACAGATCCTTCGCCGGCATCGCGCGATCACACTTCTTGCCGACGCAGGACACGAGATAGAAGTCCATTGTCTGTTGACTTAATATTGACCGCCATGCGGTCGGCGGTGATTCTCAACAACAGTATCCGCGGCTGCCGTCCGGAGCCTCGAAAGCGCGGCGATCATACGTCGCCCGACAAAAACACACGCCGATGTTGCCCAAACGGTACCGCGGGTGGGCACAAACGGATAGCGCCTCGCCGGCGCGGTTCCTCGGCAGGGAGCTGGCTACTTGATTTCCTCGAACGTCGTGCCCGGAGGAAAGAAAACCGTCATTTGCTCGGTACGCACCCAGTTGTTCTCCGAAAGGCGGCCGGACAGGAGTTGGTCTGCCTTGGCGACGCAGTCATCCACAATCTGTTTGACCGTTTGAAGGTGGTCGATCGTCAGCTGGTACGGATCTTTCGGAAGTTTTGTTTGACCGTACACCAAATCCTTTTCCTTGACGCCAGCTCCATCTGGAATGTCCTTCCAGTTCAGTGCCCTCATGTCCTTCGGTACCTTCGTCTCCGGATGTACTGAAGAAAATTCGTAATACCCTTTTCGGTCATGCTTCGGATGTACGTAGTCGTTGCGAATCCTTATGAGCTCCGCTAGGTGACTCCACGGATACCCAGCTGCGTCGATCTCGATAGAAGGCGCAGGTACGAGCAGGAATAACAGCTTCCACTTGTCGAAGAGTTGAAAGCGCTCCTCCCGTTCTACAAAAAAATCGTGATGCGGTATCGAGACAAAATGATCGAGAGCGCGGTTCACCAAGCCTTCGAGGCTAAGTATGTATAACAGCATCGCGCTTCGGCAGATCCGCGTGACTTGGAACGAACCTGTCACACTGGTGAGCTTAGTCGCAGACATCAAATACTCTGCATCTTGATAGAGATAGTGAAAGCTGTTGATAACTGTCGACATCAAATATCTTGTACTGTTCGCAGCAGACATATTTGGCAACCCTCCTGCTCGTTGCGCCAATTCAGGCGCCCAACAAACGATAGTAGACTAGTAGCAGCAATTTTCGCGATCTCCTTTCCGACGAAGTGAGATCTGGCGTGCACGCTGGCGCGTGGTTTCTAACTGACCTTCAAAAGGCATACAGATCCCGATTCCACTGCGATCGTCGCTTGCGTTGGACGAATACCTGCGAGGCTAGAGGTCACAAGCTTCATCGGAATGTGTTTCAACTTTTTGCAAGAAAGGATTCTATATTGTTGCCGGTTTAGAACAAATCCTGAAAAGCATGAGACCTACGCGCAGAAAGCTACTCGATCAGAGCCCGGATCTCGTCCGTCGTTACGTGCGCATGGTTGTGCACCGGAAGCAGAGCAAAATCTCTCGTGCACTTGCACGGCGAATCATACGACCGAAGCTCCAATGGGTTGAACGGAAGAGAAAGAAGGTTCTGGACTCGACATTGCGAACCGTATACGCGGAGGCCGTTCGCGTGCGACGACTCGGATTTGACGCATCAGCGTGCGTCTTAAATCTCGGCCTTTACTTTCTGACTGCCGAGCGCGACATCCACGCCGCAAAAATAGATGCTTTAACGCATCCAGATCCTTGGAAACGGAAGCTCGCTGCACGCGTCATTTTGCTGACTCTCCATGAACTCGAAGTCGACAAGGCCGCAGGACACAGCCTACGACAAGCGTTGTCCGACGGAAAGATCTCGGGCCCATTGAGGGACTCAGTCACAGATGCATTGCGAGCCATCCGTAAGGCTCAGTCGCAAGCCCAACATCAGTTTGCTTACCTTAGACACTCAACGATTGCTCACCGCGATCCGGACGCAATCCAGCAATACCGCGACATCATCGAAATTGACGAATTCGAAGTTGCGAGAATTGCGGTTGAATTTTATGCGGGCGCGCAGAAATTCATGGACGTCATTCCGCGCCTGCTCAATCAACTTTCGACCCTGGAGGGGCTGTTGGGGCAGATGGATGCGCGACGGGCGCGACACGCCCGACAATAATGAGGCCAGGGTCGTACGGTCCAGCATTTTCCTGGCATGTTTCGATGACCACAAGTCGTGTGCCACCTGCTGGTGATGTGAATGCGATCCAGCCGGTTACGTTACATCATGGAACGGATGGAACCGCGCGGAGACACCGCTAACAAGATCCCCGACATCTACACCGCGTCGCGACGTATTTTGGCATCAGTACTTTTGCGACGAAATCAGTCCACCTCGCTCGTCCACGCAGGACGCTTCAAACTGAGTAGCTTGTGTCTGTTTATCTTGAAGTAGACGAGTAAAATCGGGGGTCGGGAGGAAGAAAAAACGCCACCGAACCTGGACAGTCTCGCCACTATCTACGGTAACATTGGGAGCAGGAATTATCTCCGTTGGCCGAAGGTCTTTGTCAACCAGGTAGCTCAGTGATTCATACGCCACCTTTCTTTGAAAGAAATGAATTCTCAGCTTGCAGTCGGAAAGCGAAATGCGCCGCGACGTCGGATTCTGAAATACGAGATCGACGGGATAATAAGGCATTGGCGTTCGAGGGCCCAGCTTTATAGTTCCATCCGGCTCCGGGAACGTAATAGCTAACACCTGATCCATCGATGCCGGCACAACAATCGGATACGAGGTACGTCCCTCAATGCGGATAGTTTCCACCAGCCGGGACTCCTGATACTGCTTATATACTGACCAACCCGCCTGCGCTGTTGACAACGTGAATCCAATGAGCGCGGCGATGGCCACGAGAAGTTTCTTTCCCGTTGACTGTTCGAGCCAGTCGGCGGATTGCTGCCATCGCGATCTTGTTTTAATCGCATTGATTCTACGCGAACGTCCAATCCACTTCATGTTAGATCCTGATAATGGGACGAAAAAACGACGATACGTGGATATCGACACATTCGCACGAAAATTTAGTATTGATTCCCGGCCTTTATTATTAATAAGTGAAAGGTGTGCCGCCTTTGTCGAATAACGATATCCTAGACACTACAAAGGAATTCTAAACAAATCGCCGTTCGCGCTCGCAGTGCACTATCATTCATCCGCGGTAATTTACGCTATCCATCGGGCGATAGCCATGCTGAGTGGATTTGTTGGCTTACAGGTGCAATGGCCGAATAGTTGGCTATCGAACTTAACTTGCAGGAGATCACAATGCGGCACCGTGTCGACCCGAATGACCAGAATTTTCGCGAGCAGCGACTTCCAGATGGCCTGACAGCATCCCAGCAGCGAGCATCGCGCAACCTGCTGTCCGTCATCGCGATCATATCGGTCGTATGCTTGGCGGACTTCGTTCTGCACTGGTCGTCGCCGGATTGGCGCGGGCTGTCACACGGTGTATTCGGCGGAATTATCGGCATATTTCCCTACGTATATCGACTGATGCTCGACGACAATTCGCTAACATTGAACGAACGTGGCCGCGGTCCCGCTCGAGACGGGCATATTGCTTACCTCAGGGGACGTCTCACGATAGGCATTGCGTCGGGATTTGTCATGTCCTCCTTAGCGGCATCCTTCTACCCACATTGCACAAGTGCCTGTCTCGTGGCATTCGGAATCTTGGGGGCATCGTCTCCTCGCATTCTAGAAAATCTCGCCGACACCATCAGCGGCACCAGGCGAGGGACTCGCTCTAAGGAGCACGATAAAAAGTGGGGGAACTGCAGCGAATCCGAAACGGAAGAGAAAAGCGACGCTGTCATTCAATGACCGGCTACCGCGGACACAGTGTCGTCGCCTCCTATCAAACATGAATCGCTGCGCATGCCAGCAGAGAGTTCGCAGCAAGGAAACCGCCCCGAACGGCAGGATCGAAAAACAATGCTCAGATTTACTCGCGCTGTCCGTTTTGGGATATGGGCTGGGTTGAGAGCAGTCCGTCGGTTGCCGTTTATTCCATGAGTTCTCCGGCAAACACCCGCCAGTCCTCGAACCGAGCCAGCGACAGATGCGGCGCTCCACCGTCCCGGATCAAACTCGCAACCGGCGCGAATCGCTCTAGAAACGCATGCAGCAGTACGCCAGGTAAGGCGTCAAGAACAAGGAAATCGGGAATGTCGATCTCTTCGCCTCTGGCCGGATAATCGAGGCGCCCATCGCCATACGCCTGAATATGCGCGTGGCTCATCAGGACAAACCGTTCACCCCCTTCGATCATGGCTTCGATCGACATGTCGCGTGGTTTGTCCAGGGGACATCTACGCCACCCCTTCATCTGGGAGCTGACGGTGGACACGCCTCGCTTGACGCCCCACTTTTCTGTCTGCGGCTGCCCCTCGGCGGGATCGGCTTCGAGATGATCCAGGCGCAGCATAAAAGCGTCGAAAGCCGCGTCAGTTTTCTGGGAGAAGCTCTCAAATTTCTCCTCGAGTACGCGCAATCTTGGTTCCGTTGACCGATCAGATTTTGCATCTGTCGAAGAGCTCGAGATCAGCTCTTCTGTTTCAATGTTTTCCAGCACTTCATTTAGTGGCTTGTCCATGGACGTCGCCTCCTCATCGGCATTTCATGTCCGGTACGCTCGTGGGCCTGTGCCCATAGCGGCCTGGCAATCGCGCATGCCCATCAGATAAATCCCATGCGTGCGCCTGTTCGTTCACGCCTCACCTCTGAAATCATGTCCGCCGTGAGCAGGCCACCATTGCTCAAAGCCTTGCCGATCATCGTGCGCAGCAATCGATCAACATCCCGACCGCTCTCCAGCACGACCAACAACGCTTCCCGGACCGACTCAGGCAAGTCCGGGGCCATGAGCTCCTGAACACCAGGATGAGTCTCCAGCAATTGCCTGTACATCCGGCCAATCAGGATCACCATCTCATCTGCGTCAAGCGGGCGGATCTCGAAGACATTGAAGCGCGATCGTAGTGGGGTGGTTAGCCGGTCAATATCGTTCGCCGTGGCAATCCAGTTGATATGTGCAGCATTGATATGCACGTCCGGGAAGGAGGCGTCGGAGAACTGCGTGGCGGTGCGCCGCTCCAGTAACGTGTACAGGCTCGAAAGGGGATCAAAGTGATATGAACTTGTCTTGTCTATTTCATCCAGCACAATGACAGGATTGATCACAGGACTGCGCACCAGCAGTTTAAACACGGCACCCGGTTGCGTATTGCTCCAGTATGTTTCACTCCCGCCGAGGAACGCATGTGTCTGCCGGTTGTTCATTGCCACGACATCGATGGGCAGTCCCAGCACCCGGGCCAGCTCGATGCAGAAAGTGGTCTTGCCGGTACCAGCGGGCCCGACCAGCAGGATTCGCTGATAATCGAGCCCATGTCCGATAGCAGAGGCAAAGGCGAGCTCAGCCTGAATCCAGCTAATTACGCCGTCGAAGTTGGGATGGTGTTGTGCGAGTTCGCTGAGTCCGGCGCTGACTGTATCGCTGCCTCGCGCACCGAAGGTTTTTACAGCATGCTGGATCAACGGCGTCATCCAGCGCTTGGTCCGGGGACTATCGTCCTTATCGGATGCATTGCCTCGCGTCAAAATACCAATCACTTCACGAAGATTCAGAAAATCCGGTGGTTGCATGACTCCTCCAGATGGTTAGCGCGGTATCGAAAACGACTTGTTCACAGGAATCCTGATTGATTTACACTCATGTGCCACGCTCCGTTTTCCGGCGATCCGGCGCGACGGTACTCCTGCGAACCCAGTACTGCCGCCCGCCATCGACCTTGGGCCCGGAGACGATTTCAATGCCGTGCCGCATGGCCCACTCGGGCGCTTTGCGAGCGGATATTCCCATTGCGTTTGCGATGGTGGCCAGAGGCATGAACTGTTCATCAAACTCCCTCAGGTCATCAACAACACGCGCCGCCCGGCGCCCCAATGTGCAGGTCCGTGTCCTGAGAAGCCCTGCATTGACAAGGTGGTACATCACTTCCTGCTTCACGCGGAGCCGACTGGCCGCTTCAGCAATGGATATCGAGCGTTCGGGCGCGACCGAATTCTGGACAACGGCGATGACATCGCTGCGCTCGGCGAACATGTTCCGCAATGTCGGCCTGCCGTCGCCGTTGAACAGAAGCCGCACCGTGCCGGCCATGACACCATCGAAGAATGACGCCGATGCCTCGACGGAAACGTGGAAACGCAAGGCCTCGGCCAGGCTGACCGGGTTCTCAAGCGCCGTTGAGTTTCGAGCGCACGCTGTCGCGATATCACGGAGCAGACGGTCGACGGACCGGGTGTCGATCCATCCACCGCGCGAAGTAATCAGCCCTGCCTTCGTCAGCGCCTGAACACGTCTGCACGACATCCCGGCGTAGCGGGCTGCGGCCTTCAGGGTGGCGAACGAATGCCGATCTGTCTGAAGGCGGAGCAGGTGCTCGTCGCCAATCGCGAATTTACGCCGCCCGGCTCTGGTTCGTCTGACCGGCGCGGATTCGCCCGTCTGCGCAAGCATTCTGGCAATGCCCGGATTTCGTACCTTCGGCCGGCCATACGGCTCGCCGCAAACCTGACCCGCGCAGCCCTTTCTTTCCCACAGTACCGGGAATCCAGCGCGCGACGAGTTCGCAACGTATGCGCCCAACAGATCCAGCATCCAGCTACGCTCCGTCTCGTTCAGCTGCTTGCGCAGCATTGCGAGTAATTGCGGAAAGGCTTCCGAAAACAGAGGAACGCTATTCGTGCCGAGCTGCGGAACGCGCAGACGGTCAAACATCTCGAAGCACGCCTCCGAATCCGCAATCAGCGACGCTCCGGCGGTCACAAGAAGTCGTTCGACGTCCTCCGTTCGACGTGAAGCCTTCTTCAATGGCTTGCCGTGAAGCCCGTATTGCGAGAGCGCCCCGAGGTAACGGGCTACGTTCCAGCGCTCGCCATCAGAAAGCGATGCAGAACTCGATATGGTCTGTTCATCAACCAGTGTCAGGACTTCGTCAGAAAATGGGTGAGTGGCCGCCTCATGTAATGGTGCCCCGCATTTGCAAAGGCTGAAGCGAACCTGCTTCCAGTGCAACATCCGGTTGCAGGCAGTACACGTCGAGGTGAGCCAGCAGCGATGTTCCAGGCATGCGGCCGTGCCGGAATACCATGTTTCGCGCCAGTAGGCCCCGGCGTCGGCCAGGCAATGCGGACACCAGCGGGCGATACCGTGAGCCTTGGGCAAACCGGAATCCGGACCGTCCAGCCAGCCTGGGTTGGACAGCCCGTTTGCAAACGCGACCCGCAGGCGATAGCCGGGGAAGCTCTCGCCCGGGAGTGCTGCGGGTCGTACCAGGAGCCGCCCGGTAAACAGGGTGGCTCCCCGACTGCGCCAGCTCTCGCCATGAATTGACCGGGTGCTCATTCTGGCAGGAGCAAAAATTGTTGCGACACCTCTTTCCCTCGGGCCCGCCGGGTAGCTGCGCTCCTCTGGAACCTGCGCAGGTGTTCAATTGCCGTCCAGTCGACAAGGTACGCAGACAAGCCCGGATTTTCTGGCCAGCGGAAGATGGGAAATTTGCCACCCAACACCTCCTTCAACACCTCGCGTGAGCTTGAGATATCGCGACCACCCCACTGCAGCCATATACCGAATAACGGTTTCAGACATGCGGTGTTGATCGGACAAGGTTGAGACAGCGCGTCGAGCCGGCGAGACAGGTCGGCTAGATGTGCCCGATAGAAATACGTCCACCCTCTGGCTCGCTGTGGCTGCAACAACCCCGAATTGACCAAGGTGGCGTACTCGTGCCGCGTGATGCATAGCTCGTTCATCACCTGCTCGCGGGTCACGATGGATGCGTACCACCTCCGACCCGCGTCCACTTCGGGAAGCGAAAGATATCGGTGGCGCTTTCTACCATGCTCGACAGTGATAGAACCGGGGCAGATATTCTCCGCGATGACATGCCTGAGAACGTGTCTGGTACATCCGATGAGCGAAGTAGCCTTTTCGAAGCTGACGTACCCATCGGGAACGTTCCGGTCCGGATGGAGTTCCCCTCTGGTTTGCGGCGTCACACTCTTGCCACCCTCCATCAAGAGGCGCCTTCGCAAATCCGAAATCGGTAGACGCGAAAGGCATGTGGGCCTCTGGGCTTCATCAAGCAGCATGCGGCGTAGTCGTGCAAGCGCTGCATCGCGATGTGGGGGGCGGTGATCTGCCTCAGAAAGTCGCCAATACAGTTCGAGTCGGGGGCGACGGTGAACTGGTACTTCGCAGCCAATCCGGCCAGACGGGTTGAGCGCGGAGCGTCAATGGGCAATAAGTCCGACTCCGGTGTGGCGTACGCAATGGCATCGAGCAACGCCTCCAGAAACAGGACATAGACAAGATGTTCGAACGCGCCGGACGGGTCACCCTGAACAACCAACTGCTCGAAGCCGGACCACATTCGCTCGACGTGCTCCCGCTCTCCAGGCATTGGGCACACAGCCCCCTCCCAGAGCTGTTCGTCAGAGACATCGGTGACGAAGTACTTACCATCCTGCTTATAGCCTCGCGTCATGACGCGTTCGGCGAGATTGTCCTTCAGACGGATTTGGTGAAGTGTGCAAACCTCGAATACCGTGAGGCGCCAGCGCGAACGAATATGTCTGGACTCGACCATACATGCCGGGCAATACCAGATTTTGTTCACTCTGGTGACGACGCTCCATCTAGGCAGTGGGGTGTCACTCCACACCGGATACCCATCAGATTTGCTCGACGCTGTGACGGGAAGCATCGGACGAAAACGCTCGATGTCACTTAGCCTCGGACGAGGAATGCCATTTGCCCTCGCGACACGGAAGAGATACGTTTCGGTCCATTCGTCTGGAAGACGCTTGGGGCGGCACAGCGGTAGAGGGGAAGCAGCGCAGATCGTCATTTCATCGCTCCACAGGGGCAAAAGGTTCACCGGCCTTCACAAGTGGCAACCCGTCGAATTTCCTGTGAAACGGATTACGCTTGTCCGGCGCGCCCGGATAGATAACCGTACGAAAGGCCTCAGCCAGGATGCCATCTGTCAATCGAGGCTGGGGCTCGCGGTAGGCAAGCTCCACCGCCCGCACAAGGAGTCGACGGATATCGCGTAGACGCCCATCGGTTGCGAATGCGAACTGGTGAGCCATGACAGCGCCCGAAATATCCAGCGCGGGCAGTTCCCGCAGATGCTCTTTGAAAGCCCTGAGCGCACCACGAAACTCCAGCTCCGCGGAACCTTCGACAGAAAATCTCTCGATTTCGATGACCTCCCGAAACCGGCTGCGCAATTGGTCATTTTTTTCAAGGAGTCGCAAGGTTCTCGGAACGCCGGCGAGCACGAAAGACACCCGCGTCGCGTCGACCAGCCGTTTGAGCCAGTCCGCCGCTACGTGATGTGTTTTCTCGCCGCCCGAATCAATCAGGTGATTGACCTCGTCGATGATCACCAGCCGTACCCGGCACAGCTTGATGAGGTGGAGAAGTCTGTAGGTCAGGTCGACCTCTTTGCCGACGTCACACTTTGGATCACCCAGCGCCCTGAGGATCGCGCTCGCGAGCGCCCTTGGGGTGGGTGATGGGCCGATTGCGACATAAAGGACCGGCACTTCCGTGAGCTCTTCATGCTCGATGACCGGATGCTCATCCCGATATTTGACGAGCAGGGTCGATTTTCCGACGCCTGACTCACCAAGCAGCGTGAGATGTTCCGGCTCCTCATTAGTACATCGGTAGTTATACAAACGGTCCATCGAGTCCAGGATATGCGTGATGTGGGGGAACTTGATGAAACTCGTCCGCATATCCCGAACCGTTTTGCCTGAAGCAGCGTTATTTTTCATGGCCCACCTCATCGTTCACAGATTCAATGTCGAATACAGGAAGTTCATCCGAACTGGGCGCCAATGGGGAACGCAAAGCGCGGATCTGCGACGTGGCGACACCGGATTGCGGGCGATTGCGGGATTTCGAGGCGACATGGGCTTGACGTGCGCCCCTGCGTCGCACGCTGAGCTTCTTGGATTGCATGGCTTCGTTGCTCATGTCGCGGATGACCTCCTCACCATGTGCACGAGTGCGCTGGTGGGTGTCGGAAGCCTTGTGCAGCTTTCTGAACAACCGGGCTTGCTCGCGCGTCAGATTGTTGTACCGCTCATCGGTGTTGTAGGCCTGGATATACTCTTCTTCGATTTCGTTCCAGACCCAGATGAAACCCACGTTTTCATAGGGAGCCTTGATTTTCACCGTCGGCTTGACCGGCAACATTCGACGCAACATAAGCAACTCTGAAGATACGTAACGAAAACTGTCGAAATCGATTCCATAATGTTGAAGCTCGCGTTCCGCGTATTCGCCAAATTCGATACTGAGATCCGCGGCATTGCATTTAAGCTGGGGCGGATGTGCTGAGGCGCTCTCATTCCATACGTCCAGCGGCGTACGCCCGGACAGACCGCGATGAGGCCTGCGGTGATAGACCATGGTGATCCAGATGTGGATCATTTCATTGAGTTTGTCGAAGGTAAGGCAGGCTTCGTCTTCGGCCTTGAAGCCTATGCGCTGGTGAGCTTTTGCGAGGGTCGTGCCGGGGAGTTTGTGAACAAAGTAGTAGTTCAGCGTCTTCAGAAATCGCTCGACAAAGGGCTTGTCGTTCGGATCTCGCGATGCGGCGTATTCGCAGATCACCCCCAGGTTCATCAATCCGTCAATGATGGCAACGGCGTGGAACTCCCGGCCGTTATCCATGAGCAGACGGTCGAACCAGCCGTAGCACGGCCATTCCAGCGAGAGCTCGGGAAACCGTTCTCGCAGGTAACTTTTCGGCAGCATCGCGTGCCGAAGCGCCTCGAACACGGCATGGACGCCGTGTCCCGCGGAGCTCAGGCAAAAACCGAGAACACATCGGGAAAACCGGTCGAACACGATGGTGATGGTCGGTCGGTCGATGGTCCTTCCGCTGGCATCCGTGTACATGACGTCGAGCGGCGTGTGGTCGATCTCGACGAGTTCCAGGATTCGGGAGACGTGCCGGGCGCGGGATTGGTCGGCGAACCTGCGCTGGGCTTCGCGCTCGCCGTAACGCGCCACAGCGCGATCGAACGCAGGGACACGCGCGATGCGCCGCTCAATGGTTCGAAGCCCTGGAACCTTGAGCCACTCCGACTCGATACGGGTGGTGTTTAGTCGCTGGATGTCGAGGAACACGGCGTTATGAACATCCTCAGCCGTTCCTCGCTTGCTGCTCAGGAAGGCCGTTTCGATTCTTTCGTGGATGATCGCTTCCACCACAGGATCCAGCCTTGACTGGTCCTTGCCACCACGAGCGTCTGTTTGGCCAAGCAGCGCGCGGATATCCAACTGCGCGATGCGGTACCGGCGACGCCAGCGGTATACCGTTGTCTCATGGGGTGGTTTCGGATCGGTCAGATCATTAGCGACCTTGCGTATTGCGCCACGCAGTACATGTCGAGAATGACCAAACGCACCCAGTCGCTCGAGCATGACGAGATAATTCGCACGCCGACGTGTTCCGGTGTCACCTTGGGTGTCAGGGTATTGCAGGGTGCCCGCTTCGAGGCTGCCGCCAATCGCATTGTTCATCGGCGGCCGTCGATATAGCCTGGAGTTGGCAGTTCTCAGATATCCGCGGACATACTCCTCCAGAAGATCTGCTTCATGGTGGCTGGAATACTCTCCAGTCTCGACGTTTTCAAGTTGGGCGACACCATTCTGGGTACGAATGTGGCGGTACTTCCCCTCGCCGCGAAAAACGATCTGTTCTTTCGTGAAGTTGGCCATGTCGGTGCCCCCATTATCGAACAGGGACAGGCAGTAAATCATCGGGATCGCGTTTCATGATCCGATGAAGCAGATCGTCACACTCGCGCTTCGCACTTTCCCATTTCTCGCGCATTTCGGCGGAAGGCGAGCTTCCGTTTTCCGGATCCCAGAGCGCCGCGTTGACGCCGGGACGATATCTGCCGCGCGCGGGACGTACGGAGAGGAGTAGTTGAAGCCTCTCCGGGAGATCATTTGCAATGAGGTCGCTGCGCAGGACGATACAAAAACGATGTCCGCATTGCCGAAGATGCTTCGCCGCACTCTTCAGCCGGATGATCTCTCGAGAGTGTTTGACGAGTGCCGCGTCGTCCTTGATCTCCAGGAACGTATGGCCACTGTCTGTCTCGATTTTGACGTCAGGCGTATAACGTCGCGGGCGCTCGTCGTGCAGATATTCAAAACCTGCGGCTGCGTTGAGATCGACCTGACGGATGGGGCGACCTCCAGCACCAGCAATGCTCTCGCTTCGTTAAGGCTATCAAACTGAGCAAGCCTTTCTGATTTGCGGGTGGGGAAGGTGCCGCGCACGCCGCGACCAGAGACAGTCACGATGCGGCGCGGTCGGCGAGGTGAAGGAGGGCTTGCTAAAGTTTGAGAAAATTTGGGCACGAGTTCTCTCCGTCGCGTCCGCTGAAGACGCTTACGTTTCGAAAATGACTCCCCCTCCGACACTAACCAGTCGGAATAAGCCCGGGCAACGGGCGAGCGATGCCACGGACTCGATCACGAATGTTCGAATCCCGAGGGAATAGAAATCGCAGGCGAAAGGAAGCTCTTGACGCTGAAGTCAGATCGGTGGAGACTCGGCTTTGTCTAGGAGTCGAACCGCTACCGGTTCTGATCGAACGAGCGCTACGGGCCTGCGGGTTCGTGGCGCTTTTTCGTTACATGGAACCTCCTTGAGTAGAAGTGGAGCTTTCTGCCCGCACTATGCGCCTCCCCCGAGTGAGCGCAGCATGAATTGCTGCAAACGCTCCCATATCTTCATCTGAGAGACTGACGTCTAATGCCAAGGCTTGAAGCACTTCATGCTTCCGAGTCGAGATTTCGGCTGGCAATCGGAAAATGCGTTGCGATTTGCGCGCAACCGCAACTAATGAACGACTGAGTTCATCCGTGAGTTCTAGCGCCACGGACATCATTTCCAGGAATTGTTCGCCGTCTGGCGTCCGCTTTCCTGTTTCCACCGCGCTTATGTAGGTGTCGTCCACGCCAATACGTATCGCCAGCGCAGTCTGGGTGAGCCCCAAAATTTTCCGCCTAGCTCGAATGAAGTCGCCGAGCGCACTCATAGAACCCGTCTCGCAATTTTTGACTATGAATGCGGTGAGCGTAGCCGGATTTGCGTCCTTTGGCAAAATTTGATCTATATATTTTTTTTGCATCAATTCCGATACAAACTCATCTTACGCAGATCTATTCTTTTCAATGCTATTAAATAGACTTTTTTGCAATCGAAGGGTGGCAACATACAGAAGCTTGTTTTATTCGAAGCCGTGGCGACCGCATTCGTTTGATTCATGTCCACCTTTCGGACAAACCTAGCGCACGGTGTCGGGAACGTGGGCAAGGGGATCGACTCCGCGGCCATCGAACTCCGCGATGGACGTCTGTCGGAATTCAGATGGCACAGAACAGGTCCGTGTGGTTGGTGTTTTAAGCAAAATTCAATGCCCTGGGGCCCGTGCAGCAAACTCATGTACCAGTCGAACTGGTAAGTGGAACGGGGTGAGCTGCGACAATAGTGCGGAGGTAGCACTAGTCTGTTGGCACCGACCATGCGGCGCAACAATTGGACAGTAGCCCTGCGTACCTCCCGAGACCTGGGCGGGTTTAGATCGCCTGCCGCGCGCGTAACTCATAGATGTGAAGGGCGCCAACACTTTAAATTGTTGCCGGCAACAAGATAAATGAGCATAAAATATCAAAATGCTCAAACTGACCCCACAACAGGTTTCGGAGGTGGCACAGCTACCCGACCAGACGCTCCGGCACTGGAGGAAGGTGTTGCCCCCGCTCGTAGGTTTAAACGGATACGCGGCTTGCTTCTCGCCGGGCGACGCGTTGGCCCTTCTGGTCGTGCGACACCTTGTTAAGACAATGGGTATCAGCGTTGCCACGCTCGCGCCAGCCTCGACCGATCTGTTCTCGCTTTGCCGCAGTACGAGCTGGCCGCTTCTGACCGACCGTCAGTTAATCGTCGACGTCCAGAGCGGCTCGGTGCGCGTACTCGATCGGGACGCGAACTTTATAACGCCGCTGATCGTTATTCCCATGCGCACCTTTGCCGAACAATTGCAGTCAGCATGGGCCAGCAGTTTCCCGTCCGACGACCAGCTTTCACTTCAATTTCCGTTGTCCATTGACACATCTCCAGCACGGATAGCAAACGCATGACACAGTTAGCGCTGGATAGATCAGCTCATCGCGCCGCACCGGCGCTTTCCACGCAGATTCTCGATGGCGTGGGTGCCGTGACCGACGAATTCGGCCCCATCTGGATCGTCGAGGAGGTCGCGGGCCACTTGCGCAGCACCAGCAAAACGCGCGAGCCTGCGACTCTGCGCCTTTACCGGCTCGAAGGGGACACGCTGTCGTCACTTCACGAACTGGCTCTTGACCAAGAGGGGTCGCGCGTCGACCTAGTCATGTCGCTACTCGCACGCGCGAAGGCGACCATGGGAGTACTTGTTTGCAGCCACCGCACGGCCTCCGCCGTGCAGCTTGCCGCGCGCCTTGAAGCTGACGCGGTACGTTTGCACTACGTGCTGGAAGTCGAAGCAACGCGCCGGCTCGCCTTCGCTCGCGCACGCGAAGGCGAGCGCAATGTGACTGCCAGGGAGCGCGCAAAGACCGCCAGTTGGCTGCCTGTTGCGCTAAGCCGTCCGGCAGGCAACAGCGAATGCTTCGCGGCTAACCTTGGGAAGGCAAAACTAGGTGAAGTAGAAGATCTGACGTGCTTCTCCCTTTCAATCGGCGGAATTCAGGGCTACAGCCGCGGCATGCTGACCGGCGTCACGTCGCTCCAATTGGACGACACGCTCAAAAAATTAGCACAGCTGCTTGCGTGGACACGCTGGATCCGTCTTGCCGTCAGGCGTGCAAACCGTCAGCGGCAAGTGCCAACATCGTCCACGAGCGTCTTTGCCGATGAGGCACGTTCAAAGCCGGCAACTGTTGATATCTCTTTCAGGGCAAACCGGCGAACTGCAGAAGGTCGCGACAAGCGGGATGCCCAGCAACGCTCATTGCTCCCCGATCGCCCCCTGAACCTCAAGCGCCGTCTGACTCAGGGAAAGAGAATCCTCAACGTGGTCGAACTGTTCGCTGGTGCCGGCGGCATGGGCCTAGGCTTTCTGGGGGCACACGGGTCCGGCGGACGTGGTTACCGGATCACGGGTTCGGCAGAAATTCAGCCGATTTACACTCAGACACTAAGACAGAACCACGCCTACATGCAGTCCACTGGTCTAGTGCGACCTGGATCTACGCCCGCCGAGTACGCCCCAATGGACCTCTGCTCTAGACAGGTCCGCGAGCGACTGGAGTCGATGGCAAGGACGCAGGGAGATGTCGACGTACTCATTGGTGGCCCGCCCTGTCAAGGATTTTCAAGCGCAAACAGAAACAGCTGGTCCAGTTCGAATCCAAATAACCGGCTGGTAGACGCTTTCCTCGATTGTGTGCAACACATGGCGCCGAAAGTCCTGCTCATGGAAAACGTTCAGGGCATTCTGTGGACGCCGCGCGACGAAAGCTCGTCTGACCTAAGCGTGGCTGCTCACGTACTTGAACGACTGGGAGCGATGGGATATCAGGTGTTTCCTAAGCTGCTTGATGCAGTCTGGTACGGCGCACCGCAGAACCGCAATCGTTTCTTTCTGCTCGGAATTCATACGGACCTTGGCTACAGCAACGAAGAGTTCGGAGCATGGGGCCCCTTTCCGAAACCGACGCATGGGCCGGGCACGGGCAAGGCATTTGTCACGGTTCGGGACGCTATCGCCGATCTGCCCAAACTGGGCAACGGCGACGAAATCGATGAGCGACCATATGTGAGTGATGAGGCACGGCTCTCGCAGAACGCATTTCTGCAGGCGATGCGTGCAGGCGCGCCAGCGGACACCATCTGGGACCATGTGACTTCGCGCCACGCGGACTATGTCATCGAGCGCTATCGGGCAATACCGCAGGGCAAGAACTGGCAGGCCGCGCGAGAGCTTATGACAAACTATGCAGACGTGGAGCGTACGCACAGCAATATCTACAGGCGGCTTGCCTGGAGTGAGCCCGCGATTACGATTGGGCACTACCGTAAGAGCATGTTGATTCATCCGTCCCAGCATCGGGGACTGTCGCTGCGCGAAGCTGCGCGCCTGCAGTCTTTTCCCGACTGGTTCCGTTTTGCAGGCACACCGACAGGTGCCGCCGGTGGTCTGATGCACAAACAACAGCAGCTAGCAAACGCTGTCTGTCCGAGCGTCACCAAGGCAGTTGCTGAATTCATTCTCGACCTGTAACTGGGAGGACTGCTATATGCCACTGAGTAATGGACCCGATGACCAGATCGGCCTCATGGCGGAGCAAATTTTTGACGCAGTGCGGGCCGGCCGTACGCCTGAAGAAGCTGCTGCGCGCCTTGCGGCGTTTGCGAAAGCGGACCTTGTGGAGCAGGCGCTGCAACGATACCGCGACGCCGCCCGGCGCGTCTGGACGATGAAGGAACCGGGCAGTATCCATAAAAAGCATTTCGACCCATGGTACCTGGGCCCCGATCCGTCCGACCGGTTGTGGCATTCCTATGCGAAATATCTCCGCGAAAAGGGTTGGAGCGAAGACACCATCAAGGATATCGACGATGCATCGACGCGCATTGTCTCGCTGATGGACCCACCACAGAAGGCACAGATCCGAACCCGTGGACTTGTCATCGGATATGTGCAGAGTGGCAAGACGGCGAGCTTTACCGCGGTGGTCGCGAAGGCGGCCGATGTCGGCTACCGGTTCATCATCGTGCTGGCCGGGCTCAACAACGTTCTGCGCTATCAAACACAGATGCGGATCGACGAGGATCTGATCGCGGCAAACCCCGAACACTGGATCACCGTTACCGACACTGAAGACGACTTCAATGCGAATCGGAATGTCAATTCTTTCCTGACTGACAGGCACGCAACGAAGGTTCTAGGGGTCGTCAAGAAAAACAGCAGCCGGCTCACCCGCCTTCACAAGTGGCTTACGGGCGCGCGCCCGGAAGTGCTGCGGAGCTGCCCAGTTCTGATCGTCGACGACGAGGCCGATCAGGCAAGCCCCAATGCACACCCGGATCCGGAAGAGCGAACCAAGATCAACAAGCTGATCGTCAAGCTGCTGATGGACCTTCCCAAGGCGGCTTACGTCGGCTATACGGCAACGCCCTTTGCCAATCTGCTCATCGATCCGACGACACCCGAAGACCTATATCCGAGCGACTTCATCGTCGACTTGCCCAAAGGCAAAGGATATTTCGGTGCTGAAGAGATCTTCGGGCGCGCGCCTATTGATGAGGATGATGAGCCCGTCGACGGACTCGACGTGTTTCGGCAGGTGCCGGACGACGAGGTGCCGTTGCTGAAGCCGCCCAGCCGCGAAGCACGCTTCAACTTTGCAATTGAGATTACGCCAACGCTTCGGCAAGCGATGCTCTACTTCTGGATGGCGACGGCTGCGCGATATGCGCGTGGCCAGCGGTCGAAGCACGCCTCGATGCTCATCCATACGACCCAGTATGCCGCTGTGCATCTGAATTCGAAGCCGGTTCTCGAGAGCTTCCGCGACGCATTGCGTCCGTTGCTTGACAAGGGCTCGGCGCAGCTTCTTGATGAACTCAAGAAGCTGTGGACGAGCGAGCAGGCGAAGCTGTCTGCAGAGACGTTTGGCGAACGCCCGATCCCGTTTGAGGAAGTGCTCGCACATCTGCCAACGGTAGTACAACTCACCGAGGTCAAGGTGGAAAACGGCAAGAGCCCGACGCTCGACCGCGTGGACTACGAGGTAGACTCCGAAGGCAATGGCCGGGTGTACATCGTAATCGGCGGCAACGTGCTGTCGAGAGGTTTGACACTCGAGGGCTTGACCGTCAGCTTTTTTGTGCGGTCTGCGTCCGCCTACGACACGTTGCTCCAAATGGGCCGGTGGTTCGGCTATCGACCTGGGTATGCCGACCTCCCACGGGTCTGGACAACCAAGGAGCTTCGTGACTACTTCTACGATCTTGCCAGCGTCGAAAAGGAGATTCGGTCCGATATTACGCATTACAAGAGCGGAGCGATAACGCCGCTCGACTTTGCCGTACGCATCCGCACACATCCTGCGTTAGCCGTTACGGCAAAACTCAAGATGCAGCACGCGGTAAAAGCCAAGATGGCATACAACGCACGTGAGGTGCAAACGATCGTGTTCCGGCACGAGGATAAGGACTGGCTTGATACCAACATCAAGGCGGTTCGAGATCTCGTACAGGACATGACGGTAGCCGGCATCCAGCCAACGACGCTCGCGGGAAAGCCTCACCACGTGTTTCGCGGCGTACCTGTGTCGATGATCATGGATTTCCTCACTCGCTATGCCATCGATCCGAGCAACAGTGAAATGGAAGCGGCATTGCTGCGCGGTTATATTTCTGCTCAGAACAAGCGAGGGCACATCACCCGATGGTCAGTGGCCGTCGCGACACGCGCTAACCCACGGCCCGAACTGGGAACGATCGATCTGGGAGCGGGTCTCGAGGTGCCACTGGTCAACCGCGCGCGCTTTTTGCGCGACAGGAACCCGGAGGTCGTGGACATCAAGGCCCTGATGTCTGAAACAGACGTAGCAGCTGATGTTCCTGTACCGGCTTCTGAGCTACGCAATCGCGACCGGGAGGCGCTCAGGCAGTTGCGCAATGAGCACGCCGCCGATCGAGGGCTCCTCATCATCTATCCCATCAGCAAAGACTCGCAGCCCAACCCTGACAGTAAGTTCAGGGCGCCGCTGGGGGCCGTACAGCACGTCATGGGCATTGCACTTGCATTCCCCGATGTGCCGCAGGAGGACCTCACGCCACAGGACTACGTAACTGTCGAGTTGCCTGATACAGGTGCCGAACTGATCGACATAGACGATCTGGAAGACATGGGCGAAACCGAATAACCATAGACAAAATTAAGCAATGACGCGTGACACTGCATGGCCGACCGATGTCGCATGGAAGCAGTTGGAGTCGCCGGGAGCGACTCCGGTCAGGGGGGAATTCCGCGTTTTCGATACAGGGATTTCCACCGCAAACGGGAACGTGCTCCTTGCCATTGATGGGGTGGGCCTTCGTCACCTGCTGACGCCAGCACCCGACGCGTTTGAAGCCGTACACGACCGGCGCAGCGGCGGTGTTCATCTTGTCACTCGTCCTCTGCTTGATGACGCAGGGCAACATCAATACATCGACCTGGCCTGTCAGAAGGAGCATCTAAACGAAGTATTTGGCCATATGGCAGACGAGGTGCTTGCGGATCTTGGCGCGAACGCCGACGACGCTTTTCAGACCTGCCGGCGCACGCTGCAACGTTGGCGCGATCTCATGGACCGGGAGGCCTCGCCTGTCATGACGACCGAAGCGCTGTGCGGGCTATTCGGCGAGCTGTGGCATATGCGGGCAATTGCGGAGCGGGATCCAGCTGGCCTACGCGTCTGGCAAGGGCCGCGAGGTGCGCGCCATGATTTCAGCGCGGCAGGCGTCGCTCTCGAGGTGAAAACGACGTTACGCCGCAGCCACTGGATGTTTCGCATTCACGGCCTTACACAGCTTGATGTACCTGCAGGTGCATCGCTGTACCTTTGTGCCATGCGGCTGGAACTCAATGGCGCAGCGGGAATCACTGTGCCGGCCCTTGTCCAGCATATCCTCGATCTGGGTGTAGACCGCCACGAGTTCGTCACCATGCTGGCAGAAGCGGGATACCATTTGAAGGACCAGATACATTACGAACAGTTCAGGTTCGAGTTGCTCGATTTGCGACTGCACCAGGTCGTAGATGGCTTTCCAAGACTGACGACCGCCGACTTCGGCGTTTCGGGTCCCCCGCCCGGGGTCACGGAGATCGACTACACAGTAGACCTCGCAACTCACCCGGCAACGCCGTTGACGCGCACCAATTTGGACGAGTTACTCGACGTCTTGGTGAAGAATTCAAGGACCCCGGATGACCTTTCCGCTAAGCCTTCACTCTGAGGTTTTTCCAGCAACGGGTGGCGCCTCGGCTGAGGGTATATCGAATCAGCTGGGACGCCCACGCGTCGACCGCTTCACGCTTCTTGTGCGGGAGGCCATTCAGAACAGCTGGGACGCAAGGCTCGACGCCACAGGCGGCGTAAGGTTCGAGATAACCGGTCGTCTTTTACCACATGATGCGCGGCAAGCATTGCTGGCCACGATATTCCATGACGCCCCTACGAACCTTCCAGTCAGGACACGATTGGCCGACAGCTCAGATTTTCCGGTCCTGGCAATCCGCGATTTTGGGACAAAAGGACTGGGCGGCCCGACACGCGGAAATATCGTTCCGCGTCCAGGCGAGCCAACCAACTTCGTTGACTTTATGCGCTATTCGGGCAGGCCGCCCAACCGAACGTACGGGGGCGGCACATATGGCTTTGGCAAAGCCGCTTACTTTCTCGCCAGTTCTCTCCGCACGATTTGTGTTCATACGCGCTTTACCGGCGCAACAGGCGTGGAATCCAGGTTCATGGCCTCCGCGCTCGGCCCCCAGTTCGAGACGGTAGGCCCTGATAGCAGACGCTACACCGGACGCCACTGGTGGGGCGGGCAAGCGGCCGACGGCGTTGTTGACCCTGTCATAGGGCGTGACGCAGACGAACTTGCGCGACTGCTTGACCCGGCAATTCGGGAGTCTAATGCCACGGGGACGACTATCTATGTGTTGGGTCCCGAGTTTGGGGATGCCTCGCCCGAGAGCGTGTTCGCGTCAATGGCGCGAACCATCGTCGAGTTTTTCTGGCCAAAGTTGATTGACGGGGTCGAAGGCACGCCCTCGATGACGTTCGGCCTGCAGTGGCTGGGGCACGACATTGCGCTGCCAATCAACGAGCCTCAATGGACGTTGTTAAGCCAAGCATTTCTTGCAGCGTCGAGTGGCACGTCGACAGATTTCGGACAGGTGCATTCCATTTCGTCGCAAAGGCCCCGACAGGATTTGGGAAAGCTTGCGTTGATGCGTAGGCCCGCCAATTCGGTCAGCGTCGGTGGCCGCACGACCAGTGAAAGTGCGGAGCCAATATCTCGCAGGCGAGTTGTCGATTTTCCACTCCGCCATATTGCGCTCATGCGGGCGCCCAACTTTGTAGTCAAGTACATCGAGGGACCTCCCGCTCCATATGGTCTTGCAGAATACGCTGGCGTATTCCGTGTGGATTCCGGCGCTGATGCTGCGTTTGCGCGGTCGGAGCCGCCAACGCACGATGACTGGGTGCCTGACCTGCTGGAGGCTACGGCGGAAAGAACGTACGTCCGCGTAGCGCAGCGTCGCCTCAAGGAACTCGTTGAGGCTTTCGCTGCGCCGTTCAGCGTTGAGCCAGGAACGACTGACGCACGCTCAGTGCTTGGATTTTCCAGCATGCTGGGTGGGCTGGTGCCTTCCCTCCACGATGACGATTCCCCGTCTGCATCAAGGAATGGCAGAACGCCGCGGCGGCATCCTTCTGCCTCCCCGATCGATGCGCGCACAAACTTCGTCGGCGAACCCGAACTTGCCTTGATAAATGGTATCCCGGCGATGGTGGCCCGATTCGAAGTACTTGGCAGGCCCGGGCGGACCGCCACTATCAAGGCTCTTTCCCGCGTAATGGTTGCTGACGGCTTTGAAACAGAACCTCCCGAAGGAGCAGATATTCCTCGCGTGCTGGCCTGGCGGACACCCGATGGCTCAGTGTGCTCAACGGAATCAAGCTGTACCGTTCAGGTTGCCAGCGGGACGTGGAGCGTGGAAGTCAGTATACCTTCCGATGCAATGACAACGCTTGCACTCGAGATCGAGGCTGGATCATGAAGGCCGCCACAACTACGCCCTATCGACGCGCCAACTCCGCCCGGCTTAGCGGTGGTTCGTGGGAAATCGTCTCTGCCGGTACCCCGGGAGCGACCGCGTCCAGCCCAATTGAAATAGACTACCTGTCGACGATCCAGGTTCGACGGCAACTGTCGGTTGATGCAGAGGGAGTGCGGCGAGATTGTGGCCTCACCGAGCACGTGCCCCTGCTTGTTTCGGCAAGCTGGTCAAGTGCCGGCACTTTTGTCAAACGGCGCCTCGCGCAAATCGAGCTCAGCGACCAGGATATTCATCAGCACATCGATTTATCTGGTGATATACCGGGATCTGAGGTCGCCGGAACTCTTCAGATTGAGACGTCGATCATGCTCGCGCGCGACAACAAGCAGGCTGCTGCTCTCATCGCGAAATACGCAGGAAGCGTATTGGTACGTGATCGCCACACCGTGTGTCTGGACGAATCGACATCCCGTTTCCCGGTTGAAATCGTCGACTTCAGCGGGGGCTTTGGGGCCAACCCCGAGGCAGGTTGGCGCCTTTCTTGGAACAGCCTTGATATGGAGGCCCCGTTTCTTCGGTCGGTTCGGCTTTTCGTCAATGCGGGCCACGCACGTGTTGTTCAAGCAGTGTCCGGCGAACCTCCTTCGCCCGAAGCAAAAGCCATCCGTGACGCCATCTATTTCGATGTGGCAAGGAGCCTTATCTTCGGAGCGCTGAGGAACGACGAGTTTGTGTCTCGGGAAGGAAATTACGGCGATGGCACCTGTGGTCGGGCGATTTATACACTTCTCCAGCTCCTCTTCCCAGGCGACGGGCTTGACGGGCTGAAAAGCGCCGCAGAACAGCGACCAGAACAGTTTGGCAGCGATCTGCAGGGCAAACTTCGGGTTTTCTACCCTTGAGCACCCTTCTCTTTCCACAATTGCCCCATCACGCTGCACTGCAGACGGCCACAGCGATCTGCAATACCAGCGTCGAAGAATTGGCTGCGCAGGCGCACTTTGAATGCGACGAGTGCGAATATACCCCTACGGGCGGATCACGCGCGACGGTTGAAGTCATCACAGCCCTGCGCACTGAGGTCCTTGATTTGGCCAGGGCGCACGGCTACCCAAAGTTTCCCAATCAGCTTCAGGCCGCAACGTTCGATGCTAGAGTCACATTGATGCTTTTCGCGCGCATGCACATCGCAGCTGCTGAAGCGGCAAGAGGTGGGGTATGGACATTCCTCGCGTGCATCGTCCTACCGGACATTGTGCGTTGGCGCTTCGGCAGTGCCGACTCGGCAACGTCTCTTGAGCGTTACCTGTCTGGCCGCAGAAATACGTTTCAACGACTATGGTGGCGAGCGTTCTATCTCGGCACACGCCCGCACGCGAGCTACAGCGTCGAACACCTCGTACATGCACTCGGCGAAGACGAACTGGTCCAAGTTACAGAACGGCCATCGCTGGCAGGCATCGAGGGGCTTGCGGCAGCCGTGGCCGCCGGTATGCTAGATGCACGCATCAAATACGAGGGGCTTGCCCGGCGGCACCTGATGCGTGAAGCGCAAAAGCGGCTCCTTCGACTGTCGTCGTTCGTGAGCTTAGAATCGATCTCAGCGGAAAGCCTTGACCTGCACGTTGCCCAGATTTTTGAAAAGGTCGCGGAGTTGTTTGCGACGACGCAGAAACCAAACTGAGAGACGCGATGGCAGACAACATGACGCCCGAGCAACGGCGCGCCACGATGTCGAAGATTCGAGGACGCGACACCAAACTGGAGCTGCTCGTTAGAAGCGAACTTCATCGCCGCGGACACCGCTTCCGGGTTAATGCAACGTGGCTCGCGGGAAAACCGGACATTGTCTTCACCCGGATCAAGCTCGCGATTTTTGTCGACGGAGACTTCTGGCACGGATGGAGATTCGACGAATGGGAGATGAAGCTAGCCCCATACTGGAAAGAGAAAATTGCAGGCAACCGCGCGCGCGATCTCAGACACACGGCGAGGCTACGCAAAGAAGGCTGGTCAGTAGTGCGCGTTTGGGAACATGAAATCAAGTCAGATCTACCTCGGTGCATAGCCCGCATTGAGCAAAGAATCAACCGGCTGCGAGTCGTATCCTTGCCATAGGTGGTCGCTTCATGATGGAAGAGGTTTCATCGCCTATCGACTAGCATGTCATTCGCCTCACAGGGTAGGCGCGACCATATAGCTGTTATCTGGCCACGCCCAACGGAGTCCTTGCCGCACAAGTCGACAAATTTCACTTTGCCTACGGAAATATGGGCTGTGAAACGTCTCATCTTGCATTCTTTCGGCAACCCGAATGAGCGACGAACTGCGTGATTCGATCGCCGGTACTAACCGGCGGGTACGGGATTGGCCATCCCAGTGGCTTGAGGTGCCAGCCCCCGAATTCCGGTATGCTTGAGGGACGCTGCATGGCAGTGAACTCCGATCGCATATTTCACATCGATTGCTCATGTCATTCCAAGGATCGTCATCGGGAACGTTTGGACGCAGACAGCAATTAGCGGCCTAGACAGTCCAAGATGCCCAAAGCCGGTGGACACTATCTTGCCTTGCTGCCAATTCCTTGACAATGCACCGCTACCAGCTGATTCCGGAACGCCACCGAATCGCGAGCTTTCTTGATCGTCCGAGACGACCCAGACGAACCCGCGCGCCTCGCCCCGGCAATCCCAGCCCGGGCACTATCTGTGGCGATGTAACTCAAGGAAGCTACGAAGTTCGTCAATGTCGTTCCGTCGCGCGAGAAATTCGAGCCCGCTTCCATTAAAAAGCGCGATGAGCGCCGCGTGTAAGTCACTATGATGGCTAAAATAAGGAGCGATTGCTTTGTCCATATGCCGTTTATTATTGTGATAATTCTTCGCGGACTCCAAAAAATAGTCCAACATATGAAGAAGATAAATTTTATCCGTACTGAATTTATACGATCGCACGCACAGCTGAGCCATCACCAGCGTCGCACTGAAGTAAGTCTGATTGCGTTCCTCGCCGCAATCGAGTCTAACTTTACTGGCATAACGCATTCCAGATTCAAAATCTTCCAACGAGCGACCGGAGATCAATTCACATTTTGCCCGCTGGAGCCAATAATGTTGCTCGTGACTGTAAGTGTCTTGGATTTCGACGTACACGCCGCGGATAAAAGAATCGACGTTATTCGTCCCCCCAAGCTCATTGAGCTTGTCAAAACTGATCAAGTTTCGAGCAGCAACATGAAATCCATCTTTCGAAAGCGCTTTAATTATCCTTGAAACGCGAACGACCGATTCCTTCTCGCGGGCAATGTATTTTCCGAGGGTAGTAATTAGCCACGCCGAGGAGTTGCACGTAATAACGTAGTCAGTGGATCCAGAGGCACACTCCTTTTCGAATATTTTTTCGTTTTGACTGACGAAAGCGGTCGAATCAAAATAACCATGCAGGCATTCCATCTGAGCGCCTTCGGCCTTCCCAAATGCCGCGATAAGAACCAGAACAGATAAAAATGCCCCGTCTATATTCTTATAAAAAATCTCTGAGCGTTTAAGCTTTGTCTTAAATTCGTTGTAATACCGAAACGCAAAGCTCAGCAACGTTTCTGGCTTTATATAATTCGGCAACCCTTGTGCTGTCAGCCCGGCGTTGAGCTCGGCAGTCTCGTCATCGTCGAGCACGCTGGGAAGCTTTATTTCGCTAAACTTGACGTTTTTCCCCTCCAGCTTAAAGCGGAAGATCTCCGCGTCACCGCCACTCGCACACATTATCAGTCTGCTGGTGGAGGGCAATTGCGCCGTCAAGATTTCCTCGAGACTCTGCGAGTTGAGATAATTTGAATCAAAAAAGAAAACAGTGTTCTCGCTGCCTGCGACAAGTCGCCGAACTCCGGGGTAGTATATGTCTGTCGAAGCATAATAGTTGGAACCATATTGCTTCAGCGAATCCATCAGTTGATAAAGAAAGATCGACTTTCCGCTGAATCGCCGCCCTGTCACTAGCAAGCACTCATGCGTTCTCAGTTGTGCGAGTGCCGCTGCTAGCGCAGTTCGATTTGCGAAATTTTTTGGTTTTCTCGCCACTCTGTGACCATTCGACTCGGTTACAAGTAAGGGGCCGCCATTCGCAATTAGGGTTATAGCATCGCTGTTTTTGACGACCGCGTCGTCAATTGAAATATCTTGAAACGGGTTCTCTCTAACAATCCCCTTCAGCGTTTCATTAATCCAAGGGCAAATTTGATCATAGGTATCAAAGAAAATGACTTGCTCTATGCCGTAAGTCTTCAAGACTAACTTCTCTTTGATCGAAAGTTTTCCTCGTTTTAAATATATCGAACCCGAAAAATTTGTTAAGTGAGAGAGGTGAAGCAAATCGACTTCGGTGTCCAGACTGCAGCCTAAAAACATGAGCGCTGAATGTCTCGCCTGATTCTCAAGAAATGTAAGCATCGCCTTATTTTTCTCGATGCTGTGAGCGTAATCGCGCCATGTAAAAACTAAATTTGGATCTTTGTAAGCCAAAAATTCTTCGATATCGCCATGTATTTTGAATAAACACGCGTTTGAATTTATAAATTCACGCGATACTTCGCGATTTGGCACCAAGATTCGATACCGGTTCGTAGAGCCTTCGATGGCGTCGTCGATATTGAAAGAGAAAATGTGAGGCCAATCTAGCTTGAGAAACGTCTTTTTTGAGTTGTCGGCAATATCGACCTTGGAGAATAGGCTTCCCAATAGGGCTTGCGCCTGATTCGCGGAAATGTACTCCGGATCGGCAAGCAATTCGAAAGCCGTTTTTAAATCTTTAATTTCTTTAATTTGATCGATATCATTCGCAGACAACCCCGATTTTTCGCTGGCAACATCTGTGATAATTTTTGTCAAAGCGTTGGCGTCAGGGACCTTGCCATTTTTTGCACGGAACCCCTTGGTGAAACCCGCCCCTAAAAAGGGGATAAGTCGCGAACCTTTAAAAAGCGTTGCAATGTTGGTTGCAGCTATTGGATCTGTGAAATGAATCTCTTGCATCGCCATTTTCTCGTTATAAGTTGCTCACAAAATCACGGACCATTGGACTTCGACGTTACCCCGTTGCGCTCAGTGTCTTACGTCATTTCCGTCTACGTAACTCGCATTGGTTGATCCGGCAAACGGTAGCGGATTTGTCGCTTCGGATCAACCGGTACGGCAGGGTGAAGTTATGCACCTGCTTCGCGGTGGCAGCAGTCGGGAATTCGATCTTCTTACGTTGTGCCTTACATCGGGTGACCACTGCGTTATTTACACCGGGGAAAGCCTATCGTGTGGCGAATCGGAAACGAACGGCAGTTCTACCTTGCAAGTGGCCGTTGGAAGTGCGCGGTAGGCATCGGCCATTGTGGGTCGCGTGCTGCCGCTCGCGGCGAGCCTCCGCCTCATGGAAAGTCATTGTGTCTTAACGATTTCGGACATGATGTCGCCGGACTCGTCCGCACCGAACGCACTGAAATCGGACTGGATATGTACGTCCCACAACGGACAAGGCCGAAAGATTACGCGCTCTGAACCGGAACCGCACAAGTTCGCTTACACCACACACCGGGAAGGCACTCCCCGAACATCGATTTCCGCATTGCGGCAGCAACTTGATTTGCCATGTCGTTGCATGCCTGTCGCGATAAGATCGTACTGACCATCAACAGCGGGAGAGACCATGACTGACCGGACCCTCGAACAATTCGACCAAGCGATGCGCGGCATCTACGACGCGGCCCTAAAATTGAAGCCACCATACCGCGCAGCCTACTTCCTCCGGATGGTGAACGAACACGGCGGCAAGGAAACGGCTAACCGGCTGCTCGCGACGAACAAGCCGTCAGAGGGTTTCACTGAGCTTTTTCTCCGAGGCCGAGAGAATCTCCGCCTGAGCGTTGAATATCTCGTTCTTCAGACGCCATGGCGCGATTTGTTCACGGAGGAACAGCTTGCGGTTGCGAGGAAGCGGCTGATCTCGGTGGAATGCCCGCTACCTCAGTCTGACGAAGACGAACGGTAAGCCGAGTGCCGCCACGAGTGCGCCATCATTCCACGAACAATGAAGCTAAAATCCATGAGTAATCCACGCGCATGGTCCCTACTCGCCGTTGATGGCGCCCGACAATACGGCGGCAACACCGGCTACCAAGACGATCCGTCGCAGGTGTATCGATACGACAGCTTCGTCGCAAACCATCAGCAAGTCAAAAAAAAGGACGTGGTCGTCATTCGGTCATCGTCGGGGGTGCTTGGCGTCGCGCAGATCACCGACATTGAACCCGGAAAGGGTGAGAAGGAGCGGCAGCGTTGTCCAATCTGTGCCGTCAGCGATATCAAGCGTCGGACGACAATCGAACCGCCGTGGATCTGCCGGAACCGGCACGAATTCGTGGAACCGGCGCGTGAGAAAGTGACAGTCGATACATTCGCTGCGCATTACGGTGACACGTTCCGGCCCGCACCATCCGGTCTGACGCTGGACCGGTTGGCTGCCGCGGTAGTTCGACCCAACGACCAGATGTCGATTAAAGAAATCGACTTGTCGCGGATAGAACCGTGGCTACGAGATGATCCCGATTGCAACGCGTTGGTGAAAAAGTTCGTCACCGGCATCGACATTGATACCGTGGGCAACGCTACGGACGATGATCCACCGCACTCGGTCATCGAAGCGCGGAGACGGGTACTTCGGGAAGTGAATCAGAGACGCGGACAGATGAAGTTTCGAAATCGGCTTATTGCCCGATACGACGCCGCCTGTCAGATAAGCCGTTGCGCTTTCCCGGGACTGGTAGAAGCCGCTCACATTCGGCCATATGCCGAGACGCATGACAACGGAGCGCACAACGGACTGCTACTGAGAAGTGACCTGCACACCCTGTTCGATCTCGACCTGCTGGCTATCGATCCCGCGAACCTGACCGTCAAGTTGCATCCTGACGTGCTGGCAGCGGGCTATGAGGAATTTGACGGCAAGCCCCTTTTCCTAAATGGCACATCTGGTCCCGATCCGGCCGCACTTTCCGACCGATGGGAGGATTTTCAGCTGCTGCAATCCGCCGAAGGCGCGTCTAGCTAGTCTGGCTCAATACCGGCGCCCACCTCTGATTGAGTAGTTGGCATGATCCGGTTCGGTTAAGGCCGGAAGATTACGCTTTCCGAACCGAAACCACACAGGGCAGATTCGATTACACCATGCCCGGTTCGAAGCGACAGCTAGAGAATTGTGAATGGCGTCAGCCCCGATAGTGTCGGGCGTCCACCCGACGAACTGCCTAGGCAGTCCTTACACGTCTCCAAAAACGACGAAGGGCTACAGCCGAAATGCACTGTAACCCTTTGAATTGCTTGGTGGACCGTACGAGATCCGCAGCTGTGGCCAACGGACTCAAGGCCAGCAGGACTGGAGCTCGCAGCAGGTAGGACCGTCGCAAGTCCTCTAGTGTCCTACTTGGCCGACTTGTAGGGCAGTAGCATTAACTGCGTCGCGCAGTCGCAAAACTGTGGCGCCAGTCGCACTTACTCTGGCGCCCTACGATACCAACAAGCCCTTAAACATCAATATTCCCCGCCCGCAGCGCATTGCTCTCGATAAACGCGCGCCGCGGCTCCACATCGTCGCCCATCAGCGTCGTAAAGATCCCGTCCGCGGCAATCGCGTCCTCGATCTGCACGCGCAGCAGGCGCCGCACCGCCGGGTCCATCGTCGTTTCCCAAAGCTGCCCGGGATTCATCTCGCCAAGGCCCTTATAGCGCTGCTTGGAAACATTGCGCTCGGCATCCGCAATGAGCCACTTCATCGCACTCTTGAAGTCGTTCACCGCCATGCTGCGCTCGCCGCGCTTGATCACCGCGCCCTTGCCGATCAACCCCTTGAACGTATTGGACGTGTTCACGAGCTGCTGATAATCGGCGGTGAGCTGGAACTCCTCGTCGATCACCGAGACCTTCACGTTGCCGTGATGGCGCCGCTCCACGCGCAGCGAACGTTGCTCGCGCACCGCGTCGTACATCGGCACCACGGAGACTTCCGGCTTGAGCGGATCGTCGCGCAGTTGCGCTTCCAGCGCACGGGCCGAAGCCTCGGTCGATTCTTCGCTCGACAGATCGATCGACACACCGTCCATGATCGCTTCGAGTGCGCGCTCGTCATACAGGCGGCTCAGGCGATCCACCACGCCGCGCGCGAGCTGGTACGAACGCGCGAGTTCGCCCAGTGCGTCGCCGGCGATCGGCGTCTCGCCTTCGGACGGCACGAGTTCCGAGCCCAGCAGCGCAAGGCGCAGCATGTGCGCGTTCAGGTCGGCGTCGTCCTTGAGATAGCGCTCGTCCTTGCCCGCCTTCAGCTTGTAGAGCGGCGGCTGCGCGATATACACGTAACCGCGCTCGATCATCTCCGGCATCTGGCGATAGAAGAACGTGAGCAGCAGCGTGCGGATGTGCGCGCCGTCCACGTCCGCGTCGGTCATGATGATGATGCGGTGGTAGCGCAGCTTCTCGAGGTTGTAGTCGTCCTTGCCGATGCCGCAGCCGAGCGCGGTGATCAGCGTGACGATCTGCTCCGAAGACAGCAGCTTGTCGTAGCGCGCCTTTTCGACGTTGAGCACCTTGCCGCGCAGCGGCAGGATTGCCTGGAACTTGCGGTCGCGGCCCTGCTTGGCCGAGCCGCCCGCCGAGTCGCCCTCCACGATGTAGATTTCCGACTTCGCCGGGTCCTTCTCCTGGCAGTCCGCGAGCTTGCCGGGCAGGCCCACGCCGTCCAGCACGCCCTTGCGGCGCGTCATTTCGCGAGCCTTGCGCGCGGCATCGCGCGCGCGGGCCGCATCGACGATCTTGCCGCAGATGGTCTTCGCGTCGTTCGGCGTTTCCAGCAGGAATTCTTCGAGCGCCTTCGCCACGACTTCTTCCACCGGCGCGCGCACTTCCGAAGACACCAGCTTGTCCTTGGTCTGCGAGCTGAACTTCGGCTCCGGCACCTTCACGGAGAGCACGCACGAGAGGCCTTCGCGCATGTCGTCACCCGAGGTTTCGACCTTGGCCTTCTTGGCGATTTCGTTGTCGGCGATGTACTTGTTGATGACGCGCGTCATCGCCGCGCGCAAGCCCGTCAGGTGGGTGCCGCCGTCGCGCTGAGGAATGTTGTTCGTGAAGCACAGCACGCTTTCGTTGTAGCTGTCGTTCCACTGCATCGCCACTTCCACGCCCACGCCGTCCTTCTCGTTCTGCACGTAGAAGATGTTCGGGTGCAGCACCTGCTTTTGCTTGTTGATGTACTCGACAAAGCCCTTCACGCCGCCCGCGAACGCGAAGTCGTCTTCCTTGCCCGTGCGCTGGTCGGTCAGGCGGATGCGCACGCCGTTGTTCAGGAACGAGAGTTCGCGAATGCGCTTCGCGAGAATGTCATAGTGGTACTCCACACTGCCGAAAATCGTTTCGTCGGCCATGAAGTGCACTTCGGTGCCGCGTTGCTCGGTGTCGCCCAGCAGTTGCATCGGCGAGACCATCACGCCGTCGCGCTCTTCGAGCACGCGGTTCTGCGGCACGCCGCGGTGGAATTCCATGAAGTACTTCTTGCCGCCGCGGCGCACCGTGAGGCGCAAAAGGCTCGACAGCGCGTTCACGCACGAGACGCCCACGCCGTGCAGGCCGCCCGAGACCTTGTAGCTGTTCTGGTCGAACTTGCCGCCCGCGTGCAGCTCGGTCATCACGATTTCGGCGGCGCTGCGCTTCGGATCGTGCTTGTCGTCCATCTTCACGTCCGTGGGAATGCCGCGGCCGTTGTCGGTGACGGAGATCGAGTTGTCGGCGTGAATCACGACGTGGATGTCGTTGCAGTAGCCTGCGAGCGCTTCGTCGATGGAGTTGTCCAGCACTTCGAAGACGAGATGGTGCAGACCGGTGCCGTCCGACGTGTCGCCGATATACATCCCGGGCCGCTTGCGCACGGCTTCCAGACCTTCGAGGATCTGGATCGACGATGCGCCGTAGCTGTTGTCGGGTTGCGAGTTGTTCGTATCAGTCATGGAATTTTTCCGGTTCTGCTGTACTGCCAGCGTTACTGCTCGGTGCTTTTCGAAAAGCCATAAAAACGCCAAAGGGGCGCTGCGCCCCCTGGAGTTTTTCTTCTGTCGCGCTTTTTAAATGCGCATTGGCATCACCACGTACTTGAATTCCTCGTTCTCGGGAATCGTGATGAGTGCGCTGGAACTGGCGTCGCCGAGGCTCACTTCCAGCGTGTCGACCTTCAGGTTCGCGAGTACGTCGAGCAGGTACGTGACGTTGAACCCGATGTCGATGGTGTCGCCCTGGTAGGCGATTTCCAGTTCTTCCTGAGCCTCTTCCTGGTCCGCGTTCGTGGACATGATCTTGAGCTGGCCCGGCTCGATGATGCAGCGCACGCCCTTGAACTTGTCCGACGTGAGAATGGCCGCGCGCTGGAGCGAGCGCTGCAGTTCTTCGCGGCCGATCTGGAAGGTGTTCTTGTGCGCCTTCGGGATCACGCGCTGGAAGTCGGGGAATTTGCCTTCCACGAGCTTCGAAACGAGTTCGACCTGGCCGAAGGTGAACTTCACCTGGGTCGAGCCGATGTCGATCTTCAGCGCGTCGTCGATGTCTTCCAGCAGGCGCTGGAGTTCGAGGATCGTCTTGCGCGGGATGATGACTTCCTGGCGCGCGAACGAGCCTTCGATCTTCATCGACGAGAACGCGAGGCGGTGGCCGTCGGTCGCGACAGCCATGAGCTGGTCGCCGTCCACGACGAGCAGCATGCCGTTCAGGTAATAGCGGATGTCCTGCTGCGCCATGGCGAAATACACCATGCCGAGCAGTTGCCGGAAGGTCTTTTGCGGCACCGCGAGGTTCGCGCCGAAGTCTTTGGCCTGGGCGACCGTGGGGAATTCGTCGGCGGCGAGGGTCTGCAGCGCGAAACGGCTCTTGCCCGACTGCACCGTGAGGCGCTTGTCGGCAAGCGACAGCGTGACCTGGCCGTCGGGCATCGCGCGCAGGATGTCGAGCAGCTTGCGGGCGGCCACGGTCGTGGCGACCTGGTCGTTACCTACGCCGAAGTCGGCGTGCGTGGTGATCTGCAGCTCGAGATCCGTCGAGAGGAACGAAACGTCGGAACCGTTCTTGGTGATCAGCAGATTGGCGAGGATCGGCAACGTGTGGCGGCGTTCGACAATGCCGCTCACCGTTTGCAGCGGCCTGAGGAGGTTATCGCGTTCGGTCTTGACCAGTTGCATAGAGTTCCTTCGTTGAAGTGACGGCCTGCGCACCCCGTCCCGAAGCGCCTCGCCGCACGCCGTTGCGTGAGCCGTTGCGTCATTCCGGGCAGCCGCCCATGGCACTGGCCGCGTCGTGAATTCCGCCCGGGGAAAGCCGGACGGTTAAACCCATATTGTGCCTGAAAACGGCCCGTTTCCCTAAATTGGGGCTGATCCGCGAAATAAACAGGCCGGCGAGGCCCGGACCGCCCGGGTGGGGCGCTGCCCGCCCCTTAGCCCTTGAGCGTCTGCTCCAGCACGTGCAGCTCGTGGTTGAGCTGGGCGTCCTTGCCGCGCTCGTCCGCGATCTTGCGCACCGCGTGCAGCACCGTGGTGTGGTCGCGCCCGCCAAAGAGCTCGCCGATTTCCGGCAGGCTCTTCTGCGTCAGTTCCTTCGCGAGGTACATGGCGATCTGGCGCGGCCGCGCGATGTTCGCGGGGCGCTTCTTCGAATACATGTCGGCGACCTTGATGCTGTAGAAGTCGGCGACCGTTTTCTGGATGTTTTCGACCGAAATCTGGCGGTTCTGCACCGTCAGCAGGTCCTTCAGCGCTTCTCTCGTCAGCTCGATGGAAATGTCGCGGCCGTGGAACTTCGAGTACGCGAGGATCTTGCGCAGCGCGCCTTCCAGCTCGCGCACGTTCGAGCGCAGATGCTTGGCCACGAAGAACGCCACGTCTTCGTTCAGGCTCACGCCTTCGGACTGGGCCTTGCGCATCAGGATCGCCACGCGCATTTCCAGCTCGGGCGGCTCGATCGCCACGGTGAGGCCCGAGTCGAAGCGCGAAATCAGGCGGTCGTCGATCCCCGAAATTTCCTTCGGGTACGTATCGCTCGTGATGATCACCTGCGCCTTGTTGGCCACCAGCGCCTCGAACGCGTAGAAGAACTCTTCCTGCGTGCGCGACTTGCCCGAGAAGAACTGGATATCGTCGATCAGCAGCAGGTCGAGCGAGTGATAGTAGCGCTTGAAGTCGTCGAACGCCTTGCGCTGGTAGGCCTTCACCACGTCGGAGACGTATTGCTCCGCGTGGATGTAGCGAATCCGCGCGTTGGCCTTGTCCAGCAGCAGCTGGTTGCCGATCGCGTGGATCAGGTGGGTCTTGCCGAGGCCCACGCCGCCGTAAAGGAACAGCGGGTTGTACGAGATGCCGGGGTTGTCGGCCACCTGGATGGCCGCCGCGCGGGCAAGCTGGTTCGCCTTGCCGGTCACGAAGTTGTCGAAGGTGAGCACCGGGTTCAGCTTCGAGCGCTCGTAGGTCGGGTCGGCTTCGTTGCTCGACGCGGCTGCCGCCGCGCCCTGGCCCGGGCGCCACGTGCGGCGGCCGGCGGCGGCTTCGTTGGCGTCGAGGCTCGGCAGATCGAGGTCGGCGGCGTCGCTGTCGGCCGCGCTGGCGTGGGCGGCACGGGCAGCCTGCGCTGCAGCAGCATGGGCGGCGGCTTGCGCCGCGCCGGGAAAGCCGGCGGCAAGGCTGGCTGCAAGGCCCGCCGGTGC
>NZ_BAYB01000022.1 GCF_000685035.1 Paraburkholderia ferrariae NBRC 106233 | reverse complement strand
AACCACTCGAGGTTAGCGTCAGCACACCGGTGCCCGCGTTGTACGAAGCCGCGATATTGCCGAACGTCGCGCTGCTGGTGTTCGTAAACGCCAGCACGTCCTCGCCGCTATGAAAATTACCGGTGACCACCACCGTCGCCGAGGAAAACGTGGACGTACCCGCGTCCGTGAGCGTCAGCCCCGAATCGATCGCCACCGGCGTCGAAGCCGTGTTGTCGCCCGCGACGAACGCGGCCGAGCCGGAGTCGGTCGTAATGACCGGGTTGGGATCGATGACGTCCACCGTTTTCGTTGCCGCTGCGCTACTCTCGGTGCCATCGTTGACGACGAAGGAAATCGTGCGGTTGCTGTAACTCGTGCTCGTGCTCGCGAATGTCACCGCATTGAAGGCATCGGCCCATTGCGCATCGGTGGCCGTTGCACCCGACGAAGTGAGCGTCAGCACGCCCGTACCGGCGTTGTACGATGCCACGATGTTGCCGAACTGCGTGGCATTCGTGTTCGTGAACGAGAGCGTGTCGCCGCTGTTGAAGCCGCTCGTGATCGACACCATGCCCGACGCCTGCGTGGTGTTGTCGAAATCGCTGACCGTTACCCCGGCGCTCACGTCCGCGGCCGCCGCGCCGCCGACGTAACTCGTCGTGCCGCCCGTCGTCGTGATGACCGGTGCCGCATCGACCACGTCGACGGTTTTCGTGGCGCTCACGCTATTGGTGGTGCCATCGTTGACCGCGAACGAGATCGTGCGATCGCCGTGGGTCGTGCCCGTGCTCGAAAACGTGACGGCGTCGAGCGCGTTCGTCCATTGCGCATCTGTGGCCGAGTCGCTCGCGGAGGTGAGTGCCAGCACGCCGCTGCCGCTGCTGTACAAGGCCGTGATGTTGCCGAAGGTCGTGCTGTTCGTGTTCGTGAACGCAAGGGTGTCGCCCGTCGCGTAGCCGCTCGTGATCGACACGGTAGCGGAGGCCTGCGTGCCCTTGCTCGGGTCGCTTACGCTCAGGCCGCTGTCCACGGCCGTGGCGCTCGCGCCGTCCGTGTAGTTCGTTGTGCCGCTCGAGGTCGTCACGATGGGCCGCGAATCGACATCGACGGTCTTCGTGACCGGCGTGCTCGACGTAATCCCGTCATAGACCGAGAAACTGATCGTACGCGCAGACGTGTTCGGGGCGGCTGCGATGTCGAGATAGCTCACGGCATCGAGCGCCGCCTGCCATTGGGCGAGGGTGGCAGTCGCACCGCTCGAGGTCAGCGTCAGTATGCCGGTGCCCGCGTTGTACGAAGCCCCGATATTGCCGAACGTCGCGCTGCTGGTGTTCGTAAACTCCAGCACGTCTTCGCCGCTGTGGAAGTTGCCGGTAATCGCCACCGTCGCCGAGGCCAGGGTCGACGATTCGGAGTCCGAGAGAGTCAGCCCAGAATTGACTGCGACCGGCGTGGCCGAGGCGCTATCGGCCGACGTGAAAGTCGTCGCGCCGCCCGTCGTGGTCACGGTCGGCGCCGCGACTTCGTTGTAGACGATATGGCCGAGCGTCGGCATGAGATTGCCGCCCTCGATCGCGAGGCTCGTCACGTCCGAGAAACCCGCCGTCGAAAGATCGACGGTCTGCGTGACGAAGCTGCCGTTCGAAACGATACTCGTCGAAACCGTTCCTCCACTCGCGAGGTTTCCCACGAAAGTCAGGTTGGTATCGGCTATGCCGTCGAAATCGAGGCTCTCGATGTTGAATGCCTTGCCGTCGGCCATCGTGATCGTGATCGACGAGATGCCGCCCGTGCCGTCCTCGTCGAACAAGAGCGCATTATCGGTGCCGTTTTCGTCGGGCAGCACCTGCAGGTTCGGGTCCTGCGTCACAGTATTGTCCGCCAGCGGGCCGGTCTTGGTGATCGTATAGGTGATACCGTCAAGCGTGAATGAGGCAGTCGATCCGGAGTCGTAACTGTTGTCGTCCGGATTCGTGAAATCCTCGACGGTCTCCGACAACACGTACTGGTAGCCTTGCTCGGCGGCACGGGAGAGCACCACCGGCGTATGCACGTCGCCCACTTCGTAATTCAGCGTCCAGCCGCCGCCTGACGCAGCCGAGCCGACCAGGTTCGTCGAGGCCGCAACGTTCAAGCCCGAAAGTGCCGAAATCTGCTGAACGAGCGCCGCGCCGTCACTGCCGGCGGCCACATCGCAGCCGTAGATCAGGAGGTCGCCGTTCGGCTTCATGGCCGCGCCGATCTGCGCGAGCACCGCGCTGTACTGCGACAGGTCGCCTTGATCGAGCAGCACGTTGCCCACCTGCACCTGCCCTTGCGCACCGTGCGAAATCAGATTGATGGCGTCGATGCCGCGATGCTGCTCCACATACTGCGCGATCTGCTCGAGGCCGTTGCTATCCGGGTTCAGCAGAACGACCTTCGCGTTGGCCGGCAGCCCGGTCAGCAATTCCTGATAGTCGGTCACGTTCGTATCGACGAACACGACTTCGTTTTCGGTCTGCGTACCTCGCTGGACCCCGTTCGCGAGCGCCGTCTTGTGGCCCTGCCCGCTCGCCGTATGACCCGAGGCACCGCCGACGTTGTTGCCAGGCGTCACACCCTCGCCCGGGACGATGGGCGAAGACGTTTTCTGCGCCTCCCAGGTTTCGTGATGGTGACTCGCCTCTCCATGACGGGCAACGGGCAACGCCGCCACCGAAGCCTCATAGACGATGCGCGGTTCGAGCGCGAGCAGGAGCGGAGCGGGCGCGACGGCCGGTGCGCGCGGCGCCGGCCGTGCGGCGAACCACTTGCGGAATTGTCGGGCGAGTCTCATGGTTGAAATGTCTCCGAAGCTGGCCGCCGGCGCCCGCAGGCACCGGCGTCGCGGTGCTGCCTACGAATGGGTCGGGTACATGCCCTGCAGCGCGATGATGCAGGTGAGCCCAAGGTACGGATTGCGCAGCGAGAACGACTCGCCAAGGGCCGCCGGACCGACTTGCACCGCCGGCGCCGAAGTCGTGACCGGCGCGTTGAACGGCGCGAGCGTGGTGTTCGCCGTGGCCAAAGTGGCCGGAATCGAAATCGCGGCGGTCCCCGTTGTCCGGCCCGAGGGCCGCGATGCGAAATACGTCCTGGGGAAAGTGGATGCCGGGGGAAGTTCGAAAATGGCCGGGAAGCGGACGTAGTTTTCGTCCATCGGCACGCCGGGCGGCGAGGCGGCAAGACGCGCATCGGCGGAAGGCTCGTCGGATGCGACGAGCACGAACCGCTGCCCGATTGCCGCAACAAGCGCGGCATGGGTGGGTACTGGCTTCACTCTGGCCCCCGGTCTGCAGGGATGAAAACATCCCGGTGCATGTTTATGCGTTAATTATTCAATGCGTTTTGTTATGCGTTACTGGCCGACTCGATCGGCCGCCCTGCTTCGCCGGCCATAAACCCTGCCGGCGCTACAACGTCACATCACGTCAACTCATCGCAGAACGGCTCGGCTTCCCGCCGCATCCGCTCAACCGGCGTTGCGCCGTTCAACACTACGTCGTCAAGGGAAAAACCGGGATCGGCAGCGGGCGGGCGGAATAAATCGACCGTGCAATTTCTCATTGCTTATTCGATACCGAATACAGCTAATACGGCTCCGTCAATAATCGTTCAGCGCTGACTCTCGCGGATCGTAAACGACCCGGTATGACGGCGCAATCGTGGTTAACGAAACCCAACACCTCATTTCATACAAAATACTTTCATTGGAAATCCCGCAATCGCTTTCCAATATGAACGGTAAGCTTTTCCCCCGCTACTATCGGCCTGAGCAGGGAAGCGGCATCAAAATAGAAAGGAATTTGCAATATTTCAAAGAATTACAAACAAGCCCTTTTTGACCGTCATCCGATAAATCATGCGGATTAAAGCAATTTCAGCGGCGACTCCCGGAGCGATTTCCTACCAAAGAAAAATCAACTCAGCACCTTGACGCAGACACGAATTAATGCAAACCGGATACCCGAGGTCCAGGTTAAGTCTCCGGGGGTAAATCGATACCGCGTCAGCGCCCGCCATCTCCCCGAAGCACGCCTTGCGCGGTCGCCCCCGTGGACGCAGTCGGGCTGGGGAAATCACTTAGAAAACAGCGCGCCCGCGGAAAGCGATCAGAAGGGCGGGCTTCCTTATACTGCCCCGCATGCCGACGCCCGCATCGACGGGCGCTTCCCGTACACAAGGAGACTGGAATGCCGCGCCGGGCAGGACCGCTGATCTGCACACTGCTGTGCTTCATCACGCTCACCGCGGCGCGGGCCGCGTATGCGCAGCCGATCGTGCTGATGACGGGCGGCGCCGCCAAGCTCGTGTACCTGCCGGTCGTGCTCGCGGACACGCTGGGTTACTTCCGGCGGCAAGGGCTCGATGTGCGCATCGTCTCCGCACCGGCCGGCATCGACACATCCACCGAACTCGTTGCGGGCGCAATCCAGGGCGCGGTCGGCTACTACGACCACACCATCACGCTGCAAAGCCGCGGCATGGACGTGCAGTCGGTCATCGTGCTGGCGCAGTCGGCCGGCCTCATCGAACTGGCCCGCAGCGACAGCACCATGCGAACTCTCGCCGACGCGCGCGGCCGCCGTCTGGGCGTAACCGGGTTCGGATCTTCGACCTATGTCCTGACGCGCTACCTCGTGGAGCGCGCCGGCGTGCCACCCGGGGCCTACACGCTCGTGCCGCTCGCAAGCGAAGCGGCGTTCGAGCAGGCTATCGTCGATGGCAGCGTCGATGCGGGGATGATCGAAGAGCCCACCGCCACGCGCATGCTGACGCGCCATGAAGTGCGGCCCCTCGTCGATCTGCGCAGCATGCAGGATACGCAGTCGCAGCTAGGCGGCCCTTATGTCGGCGCCTGTGTCTACATGCGGCGCGACTGGATCGACGCCCATCGGGACGAAACCGCGCGGCTGGTGCGCGCCGTACGCGACGCGCTGCGTTTCATCCGGACGCACAGCGACGCGGAGATCGCCGCCGTTGTGCCCGCAACGATACGCGGCAGCGACAAAGCGCTCTATCAGCAGGCCCTCGCTGCGGCGCGGCCCGCGTATTCGCCGACCGGGGCGATGCCGCAGAAGGGGCCGCCGGCCGTGCTCGCCGTGCTCGCTCAAGTCGATCCCGAAGTGTCGCCGCGTCACATCGATCTTGCGCGGACCTACACCAACCGCTTCGTCGAGACCCCGTCCACGGACGCAGACGCAGCAAGCCGCAACGGCGCAAGCGCGCGCTGACCTGCGCCAGCGTATTTCCTATCCCGTCCGGAGACAGTCTCATGCGAGCCATCCAGATACACGAATACGGCGGCCCCGAAGTGCTGCGGCGCGTCGAGATCGACATTCCGCAACCCGGGCCGGGTGAAGTGCTGGTGCGCGTGGTGTGCGCGGGCATCAACTTCATGGACGTACACACGCGGCAAGGCAAGTATCGCGATTCGCGCACCTACCCTGTGCGGCTGCCGTGCACGCTCGGCATGGAAGGCGCGGGCGAGGTGGTGAAAACGGGCGCGGGCGTGACGTCGCTGCGCACGGGCAACCGGGTGGCGTGGTGCATCTCGTGGGGCGCCTATGCGGACTACGCGGTGGTGCCGGCCGCGCGTCTGGCGAAGCTGCCCGCGCGCATTGCCTACGACGTTGCGGCCGCCGCGATCTTCCAGGGTTCGACCGCGCACTATCTGCTGGACGACGTCGCGCACATCGAAGCGGGCCATACCTGCCTCGTGCATGCCGCTTCGGGCGGGATCGGCCAGTTGCTGGTCCAGCTTGCGAAGCGGCGCGGCGCCACGGTGTTCGCCACCACGAGTTCGCCCGAAAAAGCCGCCATCGCGCAGGCGCGCGGCGCCGATCACGTGCTCATGTACGAAGACGGCGGCTTTGCGGACCGCATCCGCGAACTTACGCACGGCAAAGGCGTGGACGTGGTGTTCGACGCCGTGGGCCACACCACGCTGCGCGACAGCTTCCGGGCCACACGCACGCGCGGTCTCGTCGTGAACTACGGTTCGGTCACCGGCCCCATTCGCGACCTCGATCCGTACGAACTCGGCGAAGCGGGCTCGCTGTTTCTCACGCGGCCGAGGCTCGCCGATCACATTGCCGACGCAGCAACGGTACAGCGCCGCGCCGACGACGTATTCGCAGCCATCGCACAAGGCGCGCTGCACATCGAGATCAACGGGCGCTACACGCTCGATACCGTCGAGGCCGCGCACGCCGCGCTCGAAGAACGCCGCCAGGCAGGCAAGGCCGTGATGGACATCGGCTAGCTGCGCCTCCCCTTTAGCACTGCGAACAATCTGCCCGGCGCGCGCCTCGTGCGCCGGTTGTCGAGACTCGTCCTTACGTTACAAGAGGGCATCATGGAACCATCTAGCGCACGTCGTCCCGAATCGCACTTCCGGTCGGTTTTCCGCGTCGTCAGCGGCAACTTTCTCGAGATGTACGACTTCACCGTCTACGCGTATTACGCGAGCGCCATCGCTCGCACCTTCTTCCCCGCGGAAAGCGAATTCGTGTCGCTTCTGCTCGCACTCTCGGTGTTCGGCGCGGGGTTCGTCATGCGCCCCATCGGCGCGCTGGTGCTCGGCGCCTACGTGGACCGCCACGGACGCCGCAAGGGTCTCATTCTCTCGCTCTCGCTGATGGCGATCGGCACCGCCTGCGTTGCCTTCGTGCCGGGCTACGCCACCATCGGCATCGTGGCACCCATCGTCGTGCTGCTGGGGCGCCTGCTCCAGGGCTTTTCCGCAGGCGTGGAACTGGGCGGCGTCTCGGTCTATCTGGCGGAGATCGCGCCGCCCGGCAAACGCGGCTTTTTCTGCGCGTGGCAGTCGGGCAGCCAGCAGGTTGCCGTGATCTTCGCGGCGGCCCTGGGCGTGCTGCTCAACCAGCTTCTGCCGGCGAGCGAGGTAACCGCATGGGGCTGGCGCGTGCCGTTCCTGATCGGCTGCCTGATCGTGCCGTTCCTGTTCCTGATTCGCCGCACGCTGCGCGAAACCGACGAATTCGCCGCGCGCAAGCATCACCCCAGCATGGGCGAGATCATGAAGTCCATGCTCGGCAATGCCGGGCTGATCGTCGCAGGCATGGGGCTCGTGGTGATGACCACCGCCTCGTTCTACCTCATCACCACGTACACGCCCACGTTCGGCAAGACCGTCCTGCATCTTTCCGCCCTCGATTCGCTGATCGTCACCCTGTGCGTGGGGATCTCGAACCTGATCTGGCTGCCCATCTCCGGCGCCGTTTCCGATCGCATCGGGCGGCGCCCCATCCTGCTGATCTTCACCGCGCTGACCATCCTGACCTCGTATCCGGCGATGCAGTGGCTCGTGGCGGCGCCCTCCTTCGAACGGCTGCTGCTGGTGCAACTGTGGCTCTCGGTGCTCTACGCATGGTACAACGGTGCGATGGTCGTGGCCCTCACCGAACTGATGCCGGCGCACGTGCGCACGACGGGCTTCTCGATGGCCTATAGCCTCGCGACGCTGGTGGGCGGCTTCACGCCGGCCATCTCGACCTGGCTCATCCATATCACCGGCGACAAGGCCGCACCGGGCGCGTGGATGGGACTCGCCGGACTGTGCGGCGCGGTGGCGACGCTGGTAATCTACCGTTCGCAGCGGGCGCGCAATCGTTACGAGGCGGCCTGATTCTTCTGCACTTTTCTGCCCGATGAGACTCCTGCTGATCGAAGACAACCCGCAGCTCGCGCACTGGCTCTCGAAGATGCTGGCCGACGAGGGTTTCCTCGTCGAGCACGCGCCCGACGGCGAAACCGCCGAGGCCATCCTGCACGATGCGCGCTACGACGTCGTGCTGCTCGATCTGAACCTGCCTGGCATGTCCGGCAAGGCGCTCCTGCGCCGCATGCGGGAGCACGCCAACGAAACGCCCGTGCTGGTGCTGACCGCCACGGGCGACGTGGGCGAAAAGGTCATCTGCCTGAGCGCGGGCGCCGACGACTACGTGGTCAAGCCGTTCGACGACCGCGAACTGGTGGCCCGCATCAAGGTGCTGGCGCGCCGCCATGCGCCGGCGCGCACGAACCGCATCCGCTGCGGCACGCTGCTCTACGACATGGACCGGCGCCAATTCTTCGTCGGCGACGAAGCGCTCTCGCTCACGCCGCGCGAGCATGCCGTGCTCGAAGCGCTGATCCTGCAGGCGGGCCGTACCGTGTCGAAGGCGGTGCTGGCCGGGGCCGTCAACGACGGCGATGCGCCGCCGAGCGGCGACGCCATCGAAATCTACGTCTCGCGCCTCAGAAAGAAGATCGAGAAAAGCACCGCGGCCATCATCACGCTGCGCGGGCTAGGCTACCTGCTCGAACATGAAGAAGCGCCGCGAACGTAGTCTGCGGGCGCGGCTGCTGCTCTGGCTCATCGTGCCGATGACGGCGTTCAGCCTCGTTGCGGGCTGGCTCACGCATGCCAATGCGCAGCGCACCGCCGATCTTTTGCAGGATGCCGCACTCCTCGCGGCCGCGCGCGTGATGGCAGCCGACGTGCGCTGGAACGGCGACACGCTGGTCGCGTCCGTTTCGCCCAGCACGATCCAGATCGTTGGCACACCTGAGGGCGATCAGGTGTTCTACCGCGTGGAAGTGGCGGGCGGCGCCGTGATCGCCGGCACGTCCGATTTTCCTCCCCCGCATCTTTCCCTGCCGCTTGCCGCCGGATCGCCGGACTGGTACGACGCACGCGTTTTGCAAACGCCGATCCGCGCGGTTTCGCTCGTGCGCCCCATGTACGATGCGGGCCGCACCATCGACGTGGTGGTGTCGGTCGGCCGCACGCAGATCGCCCGCGACGCCATGATTGCATCGCTCTGGAAGCCGCAACTCGCGTACATCCTCGGCAGCATTGCGGCAGCCATGGTGCTGGTGAGCCTCGGCCTCACGCTCGAACTGCGCCCGCTCTCGCGGCTCGCCGCCGGGCTCGCGGGCCGTCCGACGCCTGGCCGCGTGCGCATCGATACCGCCGACGTGCATGCCGAGTTGCAGCCGCTCATCGCGGCCTTCAACGCGTGCCTCGACGTGATCGAGCGTCAGGCCATGACGCAGCGCCGCTTTATCGCCGATGCCGCGCACCAGATCCGCACCCCGCTCACCCTGCTCGGCATGCAGCTTCAGTACGCGCGCCGCCAGGGGCGCCTCGAAGACGTGCGGGAAACGCTGCTGGCGATGCATCACAGCAATCAGGCCATGGTGTCGCTGATCAACCAGTTGCTCATGCTGGCGCAGGCCGAAGCCGCCGACTACAGCGCGTTCCATGGCGAGGCCGTGGACATGAGCGAGGTGACGGCGCGCGCCGTCGAGAAGCTAGCGCTTGCCGCGCGCCGAAAGGACATCGAACTGGTGGTGTCGATCGAACCGCCTCTGGTCGTGAACGGCAGCGAAACCTTGCTCTCGGCCGCGCTCTCGAATCTCATCGACAATGCGATCCGCTACGCGCCCGATGGCACGCAAGTGACCATCGACGCGAGGCAATCCGATGGCACCGTGACGATCCAGGTGCTCGACCAGGGCGCCGGCATTCCGGAAGAACTGCGCGAACGCGTGTTCGAACCGTTCTTCCGTGCGTCGGGCGAAGAAGGGAGCGGGCTCGGCCTCGCCATCGCGAAGGAAATCGTGCGCGCCCACAACGGCACGATGTCGCTCGGCACGCCTCGCGACGGCAAGGGACTACGCGTGCAGATGAACTTGCCGGCGCAAACCGGGACGTGACGAGATACACCCGATGGCCCTGAGCGTCGAGCGCCATCGTCTTCGCCCCCTCCAGCGTCCGGAGGTCTTGTGCCGGTGGTGACGGCACCGGTGAATCAAGCAGATTGCCGAGACCGCACGGGATTCCACGCTTTGTGTACGAACTCAAGACGGTTGCCGTCGAAGTCGGCGACGTTGGCGGCGTAGTAGCCGGGGGCGAAGTAGGTGCGGTCCGCTGGTTTTCCCTCGTCGGTGCCGCCTGCCTGGATCGCGGCTGCGTAAGCGGCATCGACCAGTCCATTGCTGTCGCAGACGATCCCGAGGTAAATGCCGGTCTCGCCAGGCTTGCGTTGGCGCAGCCAGATGCTCGATCCGACCGCGTTACCTTTGCCGTACACATCGTCGCCGATGCCGTAAAGATCAGGGACACCCTCGGGTCCCGAAGCGGAATCGTAGTTGCCGAACAGGCTCCAGCCGAGTGGCTTCAGCGCTTCGGAATAGAAGGCCAGCGACTTCTCGATGTTGGTAACGGAAATATAGACGTGGTCGATCATGGGGGCACCTTCAACGTGGACAGATTCGACGATAGCAAACCAGGGGATATTCTGCGCAAGTCCGAAGTGCGGCAAATGAGCGAATTGCTGGCGATCTGCGCTGGCGTGTCGAGCGACCACTTCTGGCCGCCCAGCGCCCGACGCCCGGGCGCGAAGATCGACCGGGCGCTTCGACATCGCCCCCGCGTTCAGGGAATCGCTTTTTGTTATCGACACTCCGGCTGCTCAGACAACGGCCCCGATGCAGAGGCTCGCGATCGGGGAATTGACCACGGCAAACCCCTGAAGCACTTCATGCGCCGGCACCGCGTCACGCGACCTTTGCAAGCCGCGTGCGCGTGCTGGCCGTCTCGCCCGACAGGGTTTCGCGCACGTAGCGTGCGAATTCCTGCGCGGCGGGGAGCACCGTTGCGGGTAATCGCAGGCAGATCGCGAACGAGGGCAATACGGGCAAACCGGCCGCTTGCGGCCCGAGCATTTCCAGGTCGGCCGGCACGGTCGATTCGAGCCACGCCGTGATCGCAAGGCCCGCACGCACCATTGCGGCCGTCGCTTCGAGGTTGCCGCTTTCGAATACGGTGCGCCATGCAATGCCTTCGTCGGCGAGCGCACCCAGCACCACGGGGCGGAACGCGCAGCGTTCGTCCACCATCGAGAGCGGCAACGGCCGCTTCTGCCACGCGTCGCTGTCGCGGCTCTTCACCCATACCAGCGGCTCGACGCGGACCACTTCGCCCTCCGCACCGCTCGCCACGTATTCGACCAGCGACACGTCCACGCGCCCGCTATTCACCGCCTCGTTCAATTCCGGCGACGCCGCGCAGACCAGCGAGATTTCCACATGCGGATGCGCCTCGGTGAATGCCTTCATCGCGGGCGCAAGCGGCGTCACGAGATCGTAGGGCACGCCCACGCGCAGGCTGCCGCGCAGGTCTTGCGCGGTCATGTCGGCCCAGATTTCGTCGTTCAGGCGCAGCAACTGACGCGCTTTGGCCAGAAACTGCTCGCCCTGCCGGGACAGCTCCAGCTTGCGGGCACGGCGCACGAACAGCAGGCAGTCCAGCACGTCCTCCAGGCGCTTCACCTGCTGGCTCACCGCACCCTGCGTCATGTGCAGCAGATTCGCCGCCACGGTCATGCTGCCGCTATCGGCCACGGCAACGAAGGTACGGATCAGGTCGAGATCGAGATTTCGGGTCATCCTTCGCTCATCGTTCGCTCATCGTTCGCGCATCGTTCGCATTAGGTCGCGTAATGCATCGCATCAATATTATTGGCTTTTGCGATGGATCTGCAAGCCGTACAGTGTGGGCCAGAACACCCGGACCCGTCACGATGGCTTCGATCCTGCCCCTTCTCCTCTTTGTCGCCGTCGCGACGCTCACGCCCGGCGGCGCCACCACGCTCGCCACCGCTTCGGGCGCGCGCTTTGGCTTTGCTCGCTCCGTTCCGCTGATGCTCGGCATCGCTCTCGGGCTGGCCTTACTGGCCGCCATCGCCGCCCTCGGTCTCGGCGGTCTGCTGCTCGCGGCGCCTGCGCTGCAAACGGCCGTAAGGGCGCTCGGCTCCGCCTATCTGCTCTGGCTCGCGTGGCGTATCGCGCGAAGCGGGCCGCCGAACGCGGGCAACGGCCCCGCGAAGCCGGTCACGTTATTCAACGGTTTTCTGCTCTTGTGGCTCAATCCAAAAAGCTGGGCGATGACGGTGGGTGCAGCAGCATCTTTCGCCATGCTAACTAATGGCTCGGAAAGACTGGCACTGCTGCTCGGCGCCGCATTCGGCATCGCTGCGTGCGTGTCGCTCGCGCTGTGGTGCCTGTTCGGCGTACTGCTCGCGCGGCTGATTCGCACCCCGCGGCACTGGCGCATACTCAACCTTGCGATGGGCGTGCTGCTCGCCGCCTCCGTTATTCCGACCTGGAGATAATCATGCCTCTTCACCCGTTCGCCGAATCATTCGACATCGAAGCCGCCTTCGGCGATGTATCGGACTACTGGTCACCCAAGGTCGTCGCGCGCATCAACGATCAATATGTGAAAGTCGCGAAAGTTCGCGGCCAGCTCGTGTGGCACGACCATGCAGACGAAGACGAATTGTTCTTCGTCGTGCGCGGGCACCTCAAGATCGAATACGAAGGCGGCCGCATTGTCGATGTGCCTGCCGGTTCGATGCATGTGGTGCCGCGCGGCACGCTGCACAACCCCGTGGCGGAAAACGAATGCTGGATCGTGCTGATCGAGCCTGTGCAGACGAAGCACACGGGCGACGTCGATTCGCCGTTGACGAAGACGGTCGATGAGCAGTTGCGTTAGTCACGGAAACGGCACGTGCGCCACGTGCCTGCTGCGCAAATGTCTCCCCTCTATAGCGTCGTAGCGTTACCGTTGCGATCCCGCTCCGATACCTTGTGCGCCTGCAGGCGGCGCTTGAGCCACATTGCCGCCTTGCCCAGCACCCGCGCTTTCGGCCAGATCAGATCGACCCCCACCAGCCAGTCGGTATGCGGATAGGCGGCCAGTTGCAATTCGACGAACTCGCCGCTTTCCAGCTCGCGCAGCATCAATTGGCGCGGCAGGGTCGTCCAGCCCAGTCCCGCGCGTGCCATTTCGAGCAGCGCCAGATAGCTCTCGGCCTGCCAGCTGCGCGCCGAATCGAGGTACTCGGTGGAGGGCAGCGTATTGTTGTGCGCACTGAAAACGAGGCGACGCTGCGAGCGCAACTCGGCAAAGCTCACGCTCTTCTGCTTCGCCAGCGGATGATCGTGCCGCGCCACGTGCGCGAGGATCAGCTTGCCCATCTGCGAAAAGCCGAGGTCGCGCGGATACGCGGGCTGCGCGAAGGCAACCCCCAGATCCACCTCGTCCTTCACGAGTAATTCGGCCACGTTGCCCAGCAAGGGGTGGCGAATGTCGAGATCGACGTTCGGAAACTGCGTGGCGAAATCCGCAATGGCGGGCATCAGCGCCGGGTACGGCACTTCGATCGCGAGCGTGATGCGCGGCTCGACCAGTTCGCCCAGGTCGTTGGCGTGCGATTCGAGGTCGAGACACCGCTCCAGCACCAACTCCACTTCATTGAGCAGTTTGCGGCCCGCCGGCGTGAGCACGGGCAGCTTGCTCGTGCGGTCGAAAAGCGGCAGGCCCCAGTCCACTTCGAGATTCGCAATGGCAATGCTGATGGTGGATTGCGTCTTGCCGAGGCTGCGGGCGGCGGCGGAGAACGAACCCGTCTTCACCACCCGGGCAAACATTTCGAGCTGGTCGAGCGAATAGCGCATGGCGCTTCCCTGATTATTGAAAAAATCGATGGATATTGATTTGGATCCATCGCCTGCGTGGGGGATTATGGCGCACCAGCCCGGTCGTGGCGAGCCGCCCCGGGACAGGCATTCCCCAGGTGCCGCGCCGCCGAGGCTGGTTTCAAAACGACATCAGGAGACAGTTCATGAGCAAGCGCAGTCCTCATCCCGTCGACGAAATCTTGCCGCTGCGGCAACTCGCCAGCTACGGGCTGCAGCACGTCCTGGTCATGTATGCGGGCGCCGTGGCCGTGCCGCTCATTCTCGGCAGCGCACTGGGGTTGACGCAGCAGCAGATGGTCACGCTCATCAACGCGAATCTGCTGACCTCCGGTATTGCCACGCTGATTCAGACGATCGGCATCTGGAAGTTCGGCGCACGGCTGCCGTTGATCCAGGGCTGCTCTTTCATCGCAATTGCCCCCATGATCATGATCGGCAAGCAATACGGCCTCGCCTACGTGTTCGGCTCCGTGATTGCCGCCGGCGCGCTGACCGTTGCCATCGCGCCTGTGTTCAGCCGCTTGCTGCGCTTTTTCCCGCCGGTCGTGATCGGCAGCCTGATCACGATTATCGGCGTCTCGCTCATGCCGGCCGCGGCGATCTGGCTGGGCGGCGGCAATCCGGACGCCCCTGGCTTCGGGTCCATGGCGAACCTGCTGCTGGGATTCGCAACGGTGAGCGTGACGCTCTTCGTCTATGCGCGTTTCAAGGGCTTCGTCGGCAACCTCTCGGTGCTGATCGGCCTGCTCGTGGGCACCATCGTCGCCGCCGTTTGCGGCATGACGAATTTTGCGCACGTTGGCGACGCCGCCTGGTTCGAGATCAGCGCGCCCTTCGCCTTCGGCCTGCCCCGCTTCGACGTCGCGCCGGTCCTGGTGATGGCACTGGCCATGCTGGTTATCATGGCGGAAACCACCGGCAACGTGCTGGCGATCGGTACGATCATCGGCCGCCCGTCGACACAGAAAACGCTCGGCAACGCGTTTCGCGCCGATGGCCTTTCCACCATGCTGGGCGGTATTTTCAACAGCTTTCCGTACAACGCATTCACGCAAAACACCGGCTTGATCGCGCTGTCCAATGTGAAGAGCCGCTACGTGGTTGCATCGGCGGGGGCCATCATGATCCTCATGGGACTCTTTCCCAAGCTCGGCGCGGTGATTGCTTCGGTGCCCCGGCCGGTACTGGGCGGCTGCGCCATCGTCATGTTCGGCATGACCACGGTCGCGGGCATTCAGGAACTCTCGCGCGTGAGGTTCGACGGGACCCGCAATGCCATCGTCGTCGCGGTTTCCGTGAGTGTCGGGGTTCTGCCGATGTCGTTTCCTTCGCTCTTTTCGCATGTGAGCGGACCGGCGAAGCTCATTCTGGATAGCGGTATTTTCCTCGGTGCCCTCACGGCTATCGTGCTCAACGTGCTGCTCAATCGCGAAGACCATGCGGCCGGAACGCACGAGGCGCATGAGACGCACGAGGCACATGAAGCGCACGAAAACGCAAACGCGGAAGCGCAATAACCCCTAACCAATTTCAACAGGATTCCGAATGAATACCATTACGACCAGCCAGCCCGCTCAACTCGATGAACGCGACATGGCGCTCCTGCGCGCCGCCATCGAACTCGCCGACGAATCGCGCAAGAACGGCCACCACCCGTTCGCCGCCATCGTAGCGGACGAGCACGGCAACATCGTGGCCTCCGCGGGCAACAACTCCACGCCGCCGGAAGGCGATCCCACCCAGCACGCCGAACTGGCCGCCGCCGCGAAAGCCGCCCGCCTGCTCACGCCGGAACAACTCTCCCGCTGCACCCTCTATACGAGTGCCGAGCCCTGCTGCATGTGTTCCGGCGCCATCTACTGGTGCAACATCGGGCGTGTCGTCTATGCGCTTTCCGAGCATCGCCTGCTCGGCCTCACGGGCTCGCACCCCGAGAACCCGACGTTCTCCCTGCCCTGCCGCGAAGTCTTCGCGCGCGGCCAGCGACATGTCGAAGTAGCCGGCCCGCTGCTCGAAGACGAGGCGGCCCGCTCGCACGACGGCTTCTGGGCGTAGGTGGCGCCATGCCCGGTATTTCACTGCATGTCGTGGACGTCGCTCGCGGCGTCGTTGCGGAAGGTTTGTCGGTGAAGGTGGAACGCATCGACGGAGCCGGCCGGGTGCTGCTGTGCAGGGGGCGCATCGGCGCGAACGGTTCGCTCGGCGCCCTGGATACGCTCGCTGCGGCCTGCCTGCCCGGGGTCTATGAAATCACGCTTGGAGCGGGAGCGTGGTATTACGGTCACGGCATGGCCGATGCGGAACTGCCCTTTCTGGGCGATGTGACCTACCGCTTCGGCCTGGCCGATGCGGCACAGCACTATCACCTGCCCGTGAAGATGACACCGTGGGGGTTGTCGTGTTTTCGCGGCGGGGCTTGAGCGGCGGACAGAAACGGTAGCGCCCGGCATCGGGCGCGTTCGCCGCCGCGCCTGGCCACCGACCCAACTCAGGCCGACTCCCCCAACGGCGGCATACTCGATTGCGCGAGGAACTGCGGCTCGCGCCGCCACTGCGCCGCCTGTTCGAACGCATAGCCGTATGCGAGCAGTTTCGCTTCGCTCCACGCGGGCCCGACGAACGACAGCCCCACGGGCAAGCCGCGCACCAGTCCTGCAGGCACGGTCAGGTGCGGATACCCCGCCACCGCAGCCGGCGTCGAAAATCCGTCGCTGCCGCTGTCGCCATTGACGAAGTCCGTGAGCCACGCAGTGCCGCCGGTGGGCGCAATGATGGCATCGAGACCGTGCTGCCTGAACGCGTGATCGAGACCGTCCTCGCGCGCATGCTTCGCGCACGTGGCAAGTGCCTGGCGATAGGCGCCGCTGTCCAGATCGCCGAGCGCCTGCGCCTGAACAAACAATTCCTGGCCAAAGAACGGCATTTCGCTTGCACGGTGCGCTTCGTTGAAGGCAATCACATCGGCGAGATTCTTCACCTGCGCGTGAGGCGCGAACGTCGCGAGCCACAGCGGCAAACCGTGCTTGAACTCGTACAACAGAACGCTCTGTTCTTCGTTGCCATAGTCCACCTTCGGCAGCTCCACCGGGTCCACGATCGTCGCACCCAGCGCGATAAGCTGCGCGATGGCGCGCTCGATCTCTCCATTGACCTCGTCGTGCCCCGTGAAGTATTCGCGTGCCACACCAATGCGTGCGCCGCGCAAGGCGTTCTTGTCAAGCGCCGCCACGTAGTCGTCGGGAGGCGGCGCCTTCAGCGTAGCGGGATCGTTGCTGTCCGCGCCCGCAATCGCCGCCAGAAGGCGGGCCGCGTCGGCAACGGTGCGCGTCATCGGGCCCGCCGTATCCTGCGTGTTCGAGATCGGCACGATGCCGTCGCGGCTCACGCGGCCCACGGTCGGCTTGAGGCCGACGATGCCATTGATCGCCGCGGGCGACGTAATCGACCCGTCAGTTTCGGTGCCGATCGCCATTGCGGCGAGGCCCGCAGCCACGGCCGCCGCCGCACCGGAACTCGATCCGCTCGGATTGCGATCGAGTGCGTGCGGATTGCGGGTGAGCCCGCCGCGCCCGCTCCAGCCGCTCGTCGCACGCGTGGAGCGGATGTTCGCCCACTCGCTGAGATTCGCCTTGCCCATGATGACCGCGCCCGAATCGCGCAGGCGCGAGACGAGGAAAGCGTCGCGCGTGGCGCGGACGCCGTCTAGCGCGAGCGAGCCGGCCGTCGTGGACATCCGGTCGCCCGTGGCAATGTTGTCCTTCACCGCGAGTACCGTGCCGTGCAGCGGACCGCGCACCTTGCCGGCCTGCCGTTCGGCGTCGAGCGCCGCGGCAATCCGGTGCGCATCGGGATTCAGTTCGATGAGACTGCGCAGTTGCGGACCCTTTCGATCCAGCGCTTCGACACGCCGCAGATAGTGCGCCAGCGTCGCGCTGGCAAAGAGGGAGGGCTCGGGGGCAGCACTGTCGAAGGATGGCGCGGCGGGCAGGTTCGCGGCAGGCGCGTTGCGCGTACTGAGGGCCGCGCTCAGATACGCGAGCGAAGCGAAGAATCGGCGTCTTTGCATAAGCACAGGTGACCAGGAACGAAGCGCTGCGAGCCTAACCGAAAAAAAAGCTCCGAACAATGCCCGCCTTCGACCCACCATGCTACGGACGGAATCGGCCAACCATTCGACTTCCTGCCGCGAATCGCAGACAATCTCCCTGTATGGCCGTTCACGTCCCGGGCGCAAACCGCCCTTCGTGGCGGCCGCCAGTCACGCAGCAGGAGCCACCATCATGAAGCCTTCGTGCTTCGCCGCAGTCCTCGTCGTGTTCCTCGCCGGATGCGCCTCATCGTGGCCGCCAGCGACCACTCAAGCCGCGAATGCCGGTCCGGCGCAGACGGACACCTACCTGCTGCACGGCATCAACCCGCCGGCGTCGGCGCCGCCGAGGCTCACCGTCGGCACCAGCTATCCGGATACGCAACTGATCCTGCCGTGGTTCCTGAACGACATCATCGATTTCGTCAACTATCACTAGGTGGTGTCGTCACGAGATGGCAATCCCCATCATAAGACCCCAACTTTGCGCAACCGGATCGAACGCTGCGTCCCAAGACTCAAGCAGCTCCGCCACATCGCCACCCGATACGACAGAAAACCCGCCAATTTCTTCGCCTTCATCCAGTTAGCCTGCCTCTCCATCCGGATACCTTGAATGTCGCTTCAGCCTGGTGAGTCGGCCTGGCAGTATGAGTCCAATCAAGTAGTCACGCGCATTGCCGGCATGGTGGGTTCAGCGGCTGTATGCATTGGAGCAGGAGGAGAGTGTAGTAGCATCTCGTCTGCCACCATAGGAAGGGTAAAAAGACATGGGATGCTTTCGCTTGCCAGGAGTTCTGTCCATCGCGGCTGCATTGGCCGGTTGCGCCACGATGGATTCGCAGCAGCCCGTTTGCTTCATCGATGGAAACTTGCCTGCATGCATGGACAAGATCCAGGCCCTCCAGGCCCAAGGGAATCTGACTAAAATGACTCTCATGACGAATAAATGGTTTGGCGACACAAAGTTTGATCAGGCCCTGGTCGCCGACCATGACGCCCCCATGGACCTCCTGAAATACGACCTGGAAATTTCCAAACTCCTGCCTGAATTGGCAACGATCATAAAAACAAACAATTGGGTCGGAGCGCCAGAATGGAAGGCGAAATTTATTCCGTTGTGGGAAATGCGAGAGCAACTCAGTCAAAATGCGGATAACGTCTACATCAGTAAGCATCCCCATGTCCAAGCCAGTCCTTGCCTGAGCTTGGACGGCATCTGCAATCGTTCAGGCGGCATCGTTAATCCTGCTTCTGGGCCATCAGACGGCGAAATTTATTGGCAGCAGCAACAGGGGCAATAACATGGGCGGGGGCGCTGCCCCCTGTCTTTGCCTGGCAACAGGGATTCGATGCGCTCTCCATAGTGTCGTCGCGAGTATATGATCTCTGCGATAATCCGCGGCGAATCCTTCTTGTGATGCCGCCTCGTGCCATCTGCCGCCTACCATCGCCACGACCTGTCCGATTCCGCATGGGAATTGCTTTCACCGCATTTGCCTGGGCGCAGCGGTCAGTGGGGCGGCATTGCTCGAGACAACCGTCAATTTCTCAATGCCGTCCTTTGGATTCTGCGCACCAGCCGCCGTGGCGCGATCTTCCTCCGGACTACGGCGATTGGAAAAACACCCATCGCCGTTTTTGTCGTTGGCGCGACTGGGGCGTCCGGGAAAGGCTGCTCGAATAACTGGTCGATGAGCCCGATTTCGAATGGCTGATGATCGATGCCAGCCATATCAAAGTGCATCCGCACGCGACAGGTGCGCACGGCGGCAATGAGGATATGGAGCTCACCAAAGGGGGCTCAACACCAAGCTGCATTTGGCCGTGGATGCGCATGGTATGCCGATCCGAATCCTTATGACATCGGGTACCGTGGCGGATTGTACGCAAGCTGGCCCGCTGATCGAGGGAATGACGGCCGAATATTTGCTGGCGGACAAGGGCTACGATAGCGATGCCATCGTGAAACAGGCGCAACAACAAGGCATGCAGGTGCAGATTCCGCCGCGCAAGAATCGTAAGGACAAGCGCGCCTACGACAAGGATCTCTACAAACTGCGGCACTTGGTGGAGAATGCGTTTCTGCATTTAAAGTGGTGGCGCGGTATTGCGACGCGATATGCGAAGCGTTGCGCGTCATTCCTCGCTGCCGCGCAGATTCGGTGTCTTATGATGTGGATTGCCATCTCGTGACGACACCACCTGGCACGACGTCCCGCAATCAGCTTTAATTATTCGGTCGGCGAGTTTATCTCGTTTATTCAAGCTTACCAGCTTCGTTGAGGTGGCGAATTATTAAGGGCATTTGCGCGATGTCGTACTAGTTCCCAGTATCGGCATGGCTGCACCTTTTTAAAGGTAGATAATTTAACGGTTCGCGCATCAGTTTTTAAACATGCCGCAATAACGACGCCACATATACATAATCAGAGCATACGCAAGAATCGCCACAGTCAGTTCAATCGCCACCCATACCCCGAAGTACAAATCTTCGGGGCCGTGTACGCCGATCTGGAACCGCAGTACAACCACCCCGATTGCAATATTGATTGTTACCCGAATACGCATTAAAGGTGCCAACATCGAAAATCGTTATAGGCACCAGGGGTTCGTTGTCTACCGCCCGCGCCTGTCACGTGCCGCCCGCTCATCGCCCGCCTCCGCCGGACTCGCCCGCGCAACCGCATGCAAGCTTGTCCGGCGGATTCAGCCCGCCGCGGCTACATGTTCGAAGCCGTCTGGATCGCAAGAGCCGGGCAGTAGTGCGTCGCACTGAGATACGAGGCCTGCTGGCTGCGAACGCCGGCAGCACTCGACGTGGGCGGATCGATGAAAATGGACGCGTTGTTCGAGCCGGCCGGCGCGGTCAGCGTCATCGTCACCTTCCACCAGTTGCCTACCTTGACCGCCGAAAGCGAAGTGGCCTGCCCCGTGCCCCACGTCCCCTGCACGATGCTGCCGGTGTTCGTGTTGAGCACCCAGGCGAACTCGGTATTGCCGGAGTCGTCCGTCTGGATCGATCCGCCGGGGAATACCGTCGCGTTCGTCGTGGCCAGCACGTAGTCGGTGAAGCGATAGGTCTGCCCGCCCTGCACGCGGATCACTTCGTGAATGTTCGCCACAGACGAGCCGTTCGTGGTCGTGACGAGGGCCGCACGCTGGCTGGTGCCGTAGATGTCCGTGGCCGGTTGAGCGGTTCCGCCGTTGCTTTGGCTCCAGGCATCCGGTATGGCAAGACTCAGCGGCGAATTGACCAGGTTGCCCGCGTAGCATGTGGCAAGGTTCGGGTCCGCAGGCGGTCCGTAGTAATCCGAAATACTGGCCTGGATCGCGTTGTCGGTGGCGTCGGTGGTCGCCTTCGTGAGGATCGCGCCTTCGAAGAACTGGATCGGCGCGGCGCTGCCGTCGCCGCCCTCTCCCAGCGAAAGGCCGCCCTGCCATTGCCCGTTGAACGCGTGCCCCGCGTCGTGGCTGAAGTTGTACGCCTCGGGTGGCGCCGCATCGTAGACCGCCGTGAGTACCCCCTGTGACGCCGATCCGCCTTTCACCACAAAGATGTTGGACGCCGTGACCGGCGAGTATTTCGCCAGAACCGTGACGAACTTCTCCCTGGGCGGCTGCTGCGGTCCGTACAGATACACGCCCGCTTCCGCATCGACACCCGGCCAGTTCACGTCGAGGCCGTTGCATACGGGGTCCTTCGTGGTCGGCGACTGGTCCGTGTCGCCGTCGCAATAGCCGAACACCGCGGCAGCGCCGTCCGAAAACGCCAGCGCGAACATCTCGCCTTCGACTTCGCCATGCGCATAGGTGCTGGAGTTCGCGCTGCTTTCCATGTTGCCGTAGGTGCCGCAGCACGTGGACGACTGGCCGTAGTGCGCGCCCGCCACCATGAATTCCGCAATGTCGCTATCGCCAATCGACTGGTTCACGGTGCCGAAGCGGTTGCGGTAAGCCTCGCCCGCCAGCGTGGCGAGCGACGGAACCTGCCGGCCGTTGACGGGCACGAGCATCAGTTTGGCCGGCGCGCCATTCACGGCCGGCAGGTCGTTGCCCACGGTCAGTTGCTGCGTGGGCGCCTGCGCGGTCAGCGCGGTGGGCGGCTGCGAAAGCTGAACCGTGAGCGTTCCTCCGGTGCCGGGCAGCGTGATGGTGGCGAAGCCGTTGAGCACCGGCACGGTGGTCGGGCTTTGCGAGCCCGGGCCGCTGCTGGGCAGCGTGAGCGATTCGCTGCCGTTCTGGTTCAGCGTGAGCGTGGCGGGCACGTTGCCGAAGGCTCCGCCCTTGAGGGCCGCCACGAGATCGATCTGGTCGTAGATATAGGACACGGCGCAGGTCGTGCCGTTGCAGAACGCGTTGAGGCTCGCCAGGTTGGTCGTGCCCAGCAGTTCGCGGCTGTTGCCGCCGGGCAGCGTGCCCGACGTATAGGGGTAAATGTCCTTCACGGTGTTATCGGACGAACGCACCACCTGGAAAAGCGGTCCCGTGTAGTTCTTCGTGAGCAGGCGCGTGACGCTGTGCGCCGCCGAGCAGGGCGTGCCGGCCTGCGCGGCCGCGTCGCAGGGCAGCGGCGTCGAGCTGCCGACTTTGGCCGTCGCGCCTGTATTGGACTGTGCCGCGCTCACTGCGGGTGTCGAACTCTCGTTCGCCACACTCGATACATTGGAAGCGCCTGACGAGTCGCCGTTGCAGGCCGTCAACGCGAGAGCAGCCGACAGCATCAGCGCCGCCAGCCCAGCTAGTCTAAACGTCATGATTCCCTCCAATAAGCCAGCATCGGATTACATTTTATTAACGCAGGATTACTAAGCAATTCGCGCGTAACTGTTACCGGCGATGCGCGATGGTCCAGGAAAGGCTTACACGACTACGGGGTGCCGGGATGCATTAGGAGATATGGAGAAGCGTCAGGCGCCGGCACCTCGACCGGGGTAAGAGTAGGGGGCACCGGTGCTAATAATATTAATCATTATTACTACCGGATAGCCTTGGTAGATTCCCGTATACCGCGAAATATCGCGCAAATGCTCGATATGCGTGTGGAATATCGTGCAGTGCGACATGGCATTCGGAAAATTATTACTAATATTCTCTTGACACGAGCCGACGCCCCGCACGAGCCGCTGCCACGCTTCAGATGGAGAACCGCTCGAGGGTCTCGCGTACCTGCGTCAGCAGGGTTTAGAGCGTCTCCAGCGAAACGGAGCTTAGACCCGGCCGCAGAGCGCGAGGCACCTTGTGCGTCATCGCAGAGGACTTCGCCTTCGACGCGGCAATGCCATTGGCGGCGAGTGCGACGATGACCTTGCGGGGAGAACGTACGCAGCGGCGGTAAGCCGGATACCGGCCAATCGCGCGGGCAAGCGGACAAGCGTGCCGGACAGGCAGTAAACTGCGGCATCCAGAACCCGAAGGCGCAACTGACCACCGCCCCTTGACAGGTTCGCCCCGAAAAACCGGATTCACGTGACCGCTTCAGATACCGACGACGAAGCCCAGGCGCACCAGCTCGTGCTGCGCGGCGCAGCGCTCTATCAGGGCGGCAACGCCACCGAAGCGCGGGCGCTTTGCGTACGCGCGCATGAACTCGCGCCGCAATCGTGCGAGGCGCCGCTCTTTCTGGGATTCATGGCGCTCGGGGCTGGCGCCGTGGCAGAGGCCATCGGGTGGATCGGCCAGGCCGTTGCCGCCAACGGGGCGTTGGCGGCGGCGCATCACCTCATGGGCCAGGCCCGGCAGGCGGCCGGCCAATACGAAGCGGCCATTCCTTGCTACACCGAAGCGCTGCGGCTCCAGCCCGATTACGCGCAAGCCCTGAACGACCGCGGCAATGCTCACCGCCGCCTCGGTCACGCGGACCTCGCCCTCGCGGACTTTGAAGCTGCCGTGCGTCTTGCCCCCGGCAATGCACTTTTTCAGAGCAATCGCGGCGTCGCCTTGAGGGAACTGGGCCGTCACGAACCCGCCATCGCAGCGTTGCGCGAGGCAATTGCGCTGAATGCCGGCGATGGCACGATGCACTTCAATCTCGGCCTTGCACTCGCCGAAGCAGGCCAGCACGCACAGGCGCTTGCCAGCTACGACGAAGCATTGCGGCTGCCGGGGAGCCACGCCCTCGTCCGCTGCGCGCGCGCAGACGCATTGCGCGCGCTGGGCCAGCACGACGCCGCGCTGCACGATTACGACGAGGCGCTCGCGCTGGACGGCTCGCTCGCGGAAATCCATAACAACCGTGCGATCCTGCTGCTCTTCACGGAACGCCACGAAGAAGCCCTGGCCGGATTCGACCGGGCAATCGCGCTGAACCCGCATCATGCGGATGCGTGGTGCAATCGCGGCATGACACTCGAAGCCGGCGGCCATCACGACACCGCACTGGCATGCTACGACAAGGCAATTTCGATCTCGCCAGACCATGTATCCGCCCGGTTCAACCGGTCGCTGTGCCAGCTCACGCTCGGCAACTACGGCGAGGGCTGGCGCGAATACGCATGGCGCTGGAAAACGGAAAACCTCAGGACATCGAAGCTTGTCTCGAACAAGCCCGAATGGCGCGGCGACACTCCGCTGCCTGGCAAGCGCATCCTGGTGTATGCCGAACAGGGTCTGGGCGACACGTTGCAGTTCTGCCGTTACCTGCCGATGCTCGCCGCACGTGGGGCCACTGTTCTGGCTCGGGTTCAGGCACCGCTCGTCCCGCTCATCCGCACGATGCCAGGCATCGCACAGGCAATCGCGCCTGGCGATCCCCAGCCCGAGTTCGATTGCCATTGCGCGATGATGAGCCTGCCACTGGCGTTCGGCACCACGCTGGACACGGGGCCTTCGGCGCATCGCTATCTCGCGCCCTCCCCTGAAACGTCGCAAGCATGGGCCGCGCGCCTGGGGCCGCGCCGTGGCCTGCGTGTCGGCCTGGTCTGGGCAGGTGCCACGCAGGCCGCGAACGGACCCCGGCGCCCTTTCGACGAGCGCCGCTCGCTGCCGCTGTCGCGGCTTGCCTCGCTGAAGCGCCAGGGCGTGACGTTCTACAGCCTCCAGAAAGGCGACGCAGCGGCGGCCCAGTTGCACGACCTGCAAACACGCGGCTGGGACGGCCCGAACCTGATCGACCACACCGCCCTGCTCACCGACTTCGACGAAACCGCCGCGCTCGTCGAGCAACTCGATCTGGTCATCTCGGTCGATACCTCGGTCGCGCACCTGGCGGGCGCACTCGGCAAGCCGGTGTGGCTGCTCAACCGCTTCGACACGTGCTGGCGTTGGCTGCTCGCGCGCGAAGACAGCCCCTGGTATCCCACCCTGCGGCTTTTCAGGCAGCCCGCACCGGGCGACTGGCACAGTGTCATTGCACGGGTACGCGCCGAACTGGACCGTATGGCCTGATCCCGAGTCTGTCCCTGACCCGGGGCCTCTGCCTTAGCGCGTAACAGCCGTGTCGCCCGCCGATTGCACGCCGCCACGCCGCGCACGCATCCCGAACAGATACGACAGCACCGCCGAAACCAGCAAGGTGGCGCTGACGAAATACAGGCCCAGCGAATAGTCGCCGCTAACGTCGCGCAACCGCCCAATCACCATCGGTCCGATAGTGCCGCCGATCAGGCTGCCCATTGCATTGATCAGCGCGATGCCCGCCGCCGCCGCGGAACCGGAAAGGAACTGCGTGGGCATGCTCCAGAGCGGTGGCTTGGCCGCGTTGATGCCGAAGCTGGCAATCGAGAGCCCGACGATCATCACGACGGCGCTCGCCGCATGCCCCGCCAGCACCATGCCGATGCCGGCCGCAAGACATGCAATGGCCACATGCAGCCTGCGCTCGTTCGTCCGGTCCGAATTGCGCGCCCACACCACCATCGTGACGACGGCGAACAGATTCGGAATCGCGTTCACCAGGCCGAGTTCGAAGTAGCCGAAGCCGAAGCGGTGAATGATCATCGGCGCCCAGATGCCGATTGCGTACAACCCCGTCGATGTTCCCGCATAAACGAGTGCGAGCAGCAGCACGCGCGGATCTTTGACGGCGGCCCAGACGCTCGTCCTGCTTTGCGCGGCTTTGGCGTCGCGTTCGCGCTGCATCTCGGCGGACAGCCACAGGCGCTCGGCCGGCGCGAGCCACCGCGCGTCCTCGGGCTTGTCGGTCAGGAAGAAGAACGAGACGATGCCGAGCAGCACGGTAGGCGCGCCTTCCACGAGGAACAGCCACTGCCAGCCGTGCAGACCGGCTACGCCGTTCAGGTTCATCAACGCGCCGGAAATGGGCGAGCCGATCATGTTCGAAAGCGGCGCGGCCGTCATGAACATCGCGGTAACGAACGCGCGATGGCGCGCCGGGAACCAGAAGCTCAGGTACAGGATGATGCCCGGAAAGAAGCCCGCTTCCGCGAGACCCAGCAGGAAACGCAGCGTATAGAAGCTGGATGGCCCCGTGACGAATGCCGTGCAGGCCGAAAGAACGCCCCACAAAACCATGAGGAGTGCGATCCAGCGCCGCGCGCCCACGCGTTGCAGCGCGAGGTTGGAAGGCATGCCGGCGGCGATATAGCCCACGAAGAAGATCCCGGCGCCCACGCCGAACATGGCCTGCGTGAGCCCGATATCGTGGTTCATCGTGAGGCCCGCAAAGCCCACGTTCACGCGATTCAGAAAGCTCAGAAAATACAGGAGGATGATGAAGGGCGTGATACGCCGCGAAATCTTGCGGACGACGCTGGTTTCCAGTGCGGCGTCCGGGCTGAGAGCCGGTGTTGTGCTCATGGTTGTCTCCAGTTTATTGTAGTGTGAATGACCGCCCGCCTACGCGCCCTTCTGCTGCGCCGGCAGATCGATCCGGCACCAGGGCTGCGCGGCCCAATGGCGTGCCTCGAAGGCGTCGATCGCTGCCGCCTCGCGCAACGTCATGCCGATCATGTCGAGCCGCTCCACCAGCATCCGCTTCTGGCGCGCCGGCAACGCGAACGGATAGCGCCGCCCCGAAGGCGTCACCACCACCTCGTTTTCGACGTCGATCACGAGCTGCTTGTCGCTGCCATTCTCGATCTCGGCCACCAGCGCCTCGATCTGCGCCTGCGGCAGCGTCACCAGCAGCAGCCGGTTGTTCGCCGCATTGAAGTAGAAGATCTCGCCGTAGCTGGGCGCGATCACGGCCTCGAAGCCCGCCTGCTGCAAGCCCCATACGGCGTGTTCCCGGCTCGATCCGCAGCCGAAGTTGGCGCCCCCCAGCAGGATCTTCGCGCCGCGGTACGCCTCGCGATTCAGCACAAAGCCTTCGCGCCCGCGGCCCTCCGCGTCGAAACGCAGGTCGTGCAGCAGCCCGCGGGCGAGGCCCGAGCGGTCGATGCCAAGCAGAAACTGCTTGGGCATGATCTGGTCGGTATCCAGGTTGTTGACCGGCAGCGGGGCGGCAATGCCCGCGATCACGAACGGCTCAGCCATGAGCGAACTCCTTGCGAATATCGACGATACGGCCCGCGATCGCGGCAGCGGCGGCCATCGCCGGGCTCATCAGATGGGTTTTGCTGTCGCGCCCCTGGCGCCCTTCGAAATTGCGGTTGGTGGTCGAAGCGCAGCGCTCGCCGGGCGCGAGCACGTCGTCGTTCATCGCGAGGCACATCGAGCAGCCGGGCTGGCGCCATTCGAAGCCCGCGTCGATCAACTGCTGCGCGATACCCTCGCGTTCGGCCTGATCGCGCACGAGGCCGGAGCCCGGCACCACCATCGCCCGCACCGTCGATGCAACCTTGCGGCCGCGCACGACCGCGGCCACCGCGCGCAGGTCCTCGATCCGCGCATTCGTGCACGAGCCGATGAACACGCGGTCGATAAGCGTGCCTTCGATGGGCGCGCCGCCCGGCAGCGCGATGTAGTCGAGCGCCTTGCGCAGCGTCGCGCCGTCGAGCCCTTGCCCGTCTGCGGCGTCGGGAATGCGGCCATCCACCGGCACCGCCTGGTCGGGGCTCGTGCCCCACGTGACATACGGTGCGACCCGGGCCGCGTCGAAGCGGTGTTCGACCTCGAACGGGGCGCCTGGGTCCGAATGCAGTTGCGACCAGGCTGCGCAAGCCGCATCGAGCGTTTTTGCGTCGAGATCCCGCACCTTGCTGCGCACGTAGTCGAGCGTCGTGCGGTCCGGCGCGATGAGCGCGGCGCGCGCGCCTGCCTCCACCGTCATGTTGCACAGGGTCATGCGCGCCTCGGCGGAAAGCGCGGCAATCGCTTCGCCCGCATATTCGACCGCATATCCGCGCGCGCCCTGCGCACCGATGCGCGCGATGATATGCAGCACGAGATCCTTGGACGTGGTGCCCGCCGGCAGCGCACCGTCCACGACAATGCGCATGTCCTTCGCCACGCGATAGACGAGCGTTTGCGTGGCCAGCACATGCTCGACTTCCGAAGTGCCGATGCCGAATCCGAGCGCGCCCAGCGCGCCATACGTGGTGGTATGGCTGTCGCCGCACAGCACGACCATGCCGGGGCGGATCAGCCCGATCTCGGGCGCGACCACGTGCTCGATGCCCTGCATGGGGTCGTCGATATCGAACAGATGGATGCCTTGCTCCACGCAGTTTCGCGTGAAGTTGGCGGCCTGCTTCGCGGCATCGACAATCTCGATCGTGCGCGCGCGAACCGGCACGGGGCGCGTGGGGACGACGTGATCGACCACCCCCATCTGCTGGCGCGGGCGCCGCACGCGCAGGCCCTTTTCCTGCAAGCCCGCGAAGGCCTGCGGGCTCGTGTACTCGTTCATGATGTGCAGGTCGGCGTAGAGCAGAACGTGCTCCGCGTCGAGAATCGATACGGTATGCGAATCAACCAGTTTGCGGTAAAGCGTATGTGAGGACATGATGAAAAATTCCGGCTGAAGGGAGTCGGGCGAGCGCGTCAACGCCGCAGAAACGACAACACGCGTTCGAGAAGTGCTTGCGGTGCTTCCTCGGGAATGTAGTGGCCGCACGGCAGCGCCTCGCCCGTCACGCCCGCACTCCAGTTGCGCCATTGCGCGAGCGGATCGAAGCAGCGGCCCACTACGCCTTGCGCGCCCCACAGCGCGAGAAACGGACACGCAATGCGCTTGCCTTCGGCAAGATCCGCGCGGTCGTGTTCGAGGTCGATGGTGATCGACGCGCGATAGTCTTCGCAGATGCCGTGCGCCGTTGCCGAGTCCGAGAGGCAGCGCAGATATTCCGCATAGGCCTCGGGCGTGAACGGTGTGAGGCCGGCGCTGCGCGCGCCGATGGTCTGTTTCAGATACAGGTCGGGATTGGCGCGAATCAGCGTTTCCGGGAACGGCGCGGGGCGCACGAGGAAGAACCAGTGCCAATAGGCGCGCGCGAATTCGAATGAAGTCTCTTCGTACATCGCCACGGTGGGCGCGACGTCGAGCGTCACCAGTTGCGTCACCGCCTGCGGGTGATCGAGCGCCATGCGCGCCGCAACACGGCCGCCCCGGTCGTGCCCGATCACCGCGAACGCACCGTGGCCCAAGCTCTGCATGAGCGCCGCCTGGTCGAGCGCCATGCGGCGCTTCGAGTAGTTGGCGTGGTCGGCCTCGCCTTCGGGCTTGCCGCTGTCGCCATAGCCGCGCAGATCGGCGGCCACCACCGTGAAGCGTTCGGCCAGCGCGGGCGCGACCTTGTGCCAGATCGCGTGCGTTTGCGGGTGGCCGTGCAGCAGCAGGAGCGCCGGGCCGCGGCCGCCCTGGATGGCGCGAATCCGTACGCCGTCCACCAGCGTCGAAACGTCGGAGAATCCTTCGAACATCGTTGTCTCCCAAGATGGTTTGCAGTCTAATTGATGCCATGCACGATTGGGTTTCCTCAAAGGCAATCCGGTCGTAACTTTCAGGAACGAATCCAAAGGTTTGAAGGACATGGCAACGGACGCCTTTTCCGATCTGAATCTGTTCGCCCTCGTGGCGCGGCACCGCAATCTGGCGGCCGCCGCGCGCGAGATTGGCGTGACGCCCCCCGCGGTCAGCAAGCGGCTCGCGCAACTGGAGCGGCGCCTGGGCGTGCGGCTCATGAACCGCACGACGCGGCGGCTCTCGCTCACGCCCGAGGGCGAGCTGTATCTGGCGAGCGGCTCGCGCATCCTCGACGAGCTGGCGGAGCTGGAGCAACTCGTCACGCGTAGCCGCGGCGAGCCCACCGGCCTCCTGCGCGTGAATGCCTCGTTCGGCTTCGGGCGCACGCATGTCGCGCCGGCCGTATCCGAATTCGTCGAGCGCTTTCCGGCCATGAAGATCCAGCTTCATCTGACCGACCGGCCGCTGAGTCTCCAGGAAGAGGGCTTCGACGTCGGCATCCGCTTCGGCGAAGTGCCGGACGCGCGCATCAATGCGCGGCTGCTGGTGAAGAACCGGCGCATCGCATGCGCCTCCCCGGCGTATCTGAAACAGCATGGCAAGCCTGCCACGCCGCACGACCTCGCCCATCACGCGTGCATCGTGCTGCGCGAGAACGATTCGGCCTATGGCACCTGGCACTTCTCGCGAGGCAAGCGCGCGGAAACGGTGAAAGTGGATGGCGCGCTCTCCAGCAACGACGGCAGCATCGTGCTGGGCTGGGCGCTCGACGGTCGCGGGATCGTCGTCCGCTCGCAGTGGGAGATAGCGGGGTACATCGAACGCGGCGAACTCGTGCCGCTGCTCGCCGAGTGGGCATTGCCGAACGCCGATATCCACGCGATCTATCTGGAGCGCAACCGGCTTTCCGCCAAGCTGCGCACGTTCGTGGATTTTCTCGGCGACTACTTGCGCTCGGCGTTCGGGCAGGCAAGCGGCGATACCGTGTGACCGGCCCCCTGCGGCGTTTTGACACTCAAGCCCGCAGCCGCCCCGGCCGATATGCCGTATCGAGTTACGGCACCCTGCCCGGGGCGCCGCGCGCAACATTCTCCGCCCCCGGTTCGAGCATGATTGAGACGAGCAGCTACGCCATCCCTATTTCCCGCCTGATCGCGCGCCCGATGCTGACGTGCTCCCCTGACACGCCCGTGCGCGAAGTGGCGCGGCGCATCTTCGCCGAGCGCTGCAGTTCGATGGTGGTGATGGAAGGCGCTACGGCGCTCGGCATCTGGACCGAACAGGACGCGCTTGCCGTGGGCGACGACGCTCTCGCGCTCGAACGCCCCATCAGCGCGGTCATGAGCGCGCCGCTCCTCACGCTCGACGCCCATACGTCGCTGGGCGAAGCGGCGGTCCGCTTCAAGCAGTCCGGCATCCGCCACTTTGGCGTGATGCGCGACGGGACGTGCATCGGCGTGCTCACGCAAACCGACGTGGTGCTGAACCAGGGCGCCGAATTCTTCCTGCACCTGAAGCCCATCGAAGCCATCCACGTGCAGCCGCTCGCCCTCGTGACGGCCGGCGAGCCGCTGCTTGGCGCCATTGCGCAGATGCGCGCGCAGAAGCTCGACGCCATTGTCGTCGAATATGCGCATGACGGCTGCGTCGAGCACGGCATCCTGACCGAGCGCGACATCGTACGCCTGATTGCAGGCGATGCGCTCGGCGGCACCGTGGGCGAGCACGCAAGCCGCCCGCTGCAAACGCTCGCCGCCACCCAGAGCCTCTATGCCGCGCAGCATTTCATGTTGCGCCATCATATCCGCCACGTGGGCGTGAGCGACGACTTCGGCAATCTTGTCGGACTGCTAAGCTTTGCGGACATCCTGCAGAACATCGAAGACGAATACGTAAACGAGCTGCACAGCGCGCTGCGCGAGCGCGACGAAGCGCTGGGCCGCGCACGTTTCAGCCTGCGCATGGCGGACCGCGTGTTCGAATCGGCGCTGGAAGGCATCATGGTGACCGACCGCAACGCGAAGATCGAGCGCGTGAATCAGGCGTTCACGCGCCTCACCGGCTATAGCCAGGACGAGGTGGTGGGCCGCAACCCAAGCGTCCTGAATTCGGGCCATCAGGATACGGCGTTCTACGAAGGGCTCTGGTGCGCGCTCAAGACGAACGGACACTGGCAGGGCGAGATCTGGAACCGCCGCAAGAACGGCGAGCTCTACCTCGAATACCTCACCATTACGGGCATACGGGACAACGAAGGCGCGATCTCGCACTACGCGGGCATCTTCTCGGACATTACCCAGCGGCGCCAGACCGAAGAGCGCCTGCGTTTTCTCGCGACGCACGACGTGCTGACCGGGCTCGCGAACCGCGTGCTGTTCGAAGAGCGGCTGGAGCGCGCCATCCTCCATGCGCAGCGCGGCCAGCGCAAGTTCGCTGTGATGTATCTCGACCTCGACCGCTTCAAGCTCGTGAACGACACGCTCGGCCACAATACCGGCGACGAGGTGCTCAAGGTCGTGGCCGCACGGCTGCGATCCCGGCTGCGCGCGAGCGACACCGTGGCGCGCCTCGGCGGCGACGAATTCGCGTTCGTGCTCGAAGACATAAGCGACGTGCGCGACGTGGGCCGGCTCGCGCGCACGCTGCTCGACTCGGTGGGCGCGGCCATGGTGATCGACGGCCGCGAGATCTTCACGACGCCCAGCATCGGCATCAGCATCTACCCCGACGACGGCAGCGAGGCCGAACAACTGATGATGCGCGCCGACCAGGCGATGTACGGCGCGAAGAGCCGCGGCCGCAACGTATTCCAGTTCTTCGAGAGCACCATGACCTCGTCGGCGCTGGCGCAACTCGAAACGCTGGGCGAGCTGCACCGCGCGCTGGAGCAAAACGAATTCTGCCTCTTCTACCAGCCGCAGTACGACATTTCGACGAATCGGATCGTCGGTATCGAAGCGCTGCTGCGCTGGCAGCATCCGCAGCGCGGGATCGTTGCGCCCGGCGAATTCATCGGCATTGCCGAGCAATCGGCCCTGATCGTGCCGCTGGGCCGCTGGGTGCTGCGCGAGGCATGCCGCCAGGCGCGCGCATGGCTCGACGCGGGCTTCGAGTTCGGCCGCATCGCCGTCAACCTCTCGGCCCGGCAGTGCGTGACCGACGGCTTCCTCGCCGACCTGAGCGCCATACTCAGCGAAACCGCGCTGCCGGCCGGGCGGCTCCAGCTCGAACTGCTCGAAAGCATGGCGATGAATACGCGCGAAGAGATCGGCACGCTGCTGCGCGAGCTCATGGCGCGAAACGTGAGCCTTGCCATCGACGACTTCGGCACGGGCTACTCGTCGCTCGCCTACCTGAAAGATCTGCCGGTGGACACGCTCAAGATCGACCGGTCGTTCCTCGCGGGCGACGGAGCGCACAAGCCGGACCGCGCGATCATCCGGGCTATCTTGGCGATGGGCCGCGCGCTGGGCCTCGACGTGGTGATGGAGGGCGTGGAAACGCCGGAGCAGCTCGCTTTCCTGCGCGAGGCGGGCTGCCACCATGTGCAGGGCTATCTGCTGGCGCGGCCCCAGCCTGCGGAACAGGTGGCGGAACTGCTTCAGACCTGCACGGCGACCATCGCCGCGGCATCGGCCTGAATGCCTTTCGCATTCCTTACTTTTAAAATTAACCCATCAACACGATCACGGCATTTTCCAGCGCCTGAGCCTGCTGGTTGAGCGCAACCGAAGCCGCCGCGGACTCTTCCACCAGCGTGGCGTTCATCTGCGTGATCTGCGCAAGCTGCTCCACCGCGATCTGCGACTCTTCGATCTCCACGCTCTGGCCGCTGCTGGCTTCGGCGATCTCCGAAATGGCGTGCGTGAGTTGCGCCACGGAATGCTCCACCTTGCTCATCTCCGCACCCGCACCGGCGGCCGCCTCGGCGCTCGCCTTCATCATGTCGAGCGAACTGTCGATCAGAGACTTGATTTCACGCGCCGCGGCCTCGGATCGCTTGGCGAGCGTGCGCACCTCGCCGGCCACCACGGCAAAGCCGCGGCCGTTCTGCCCGGCCCGCGCGGCCTCCACGGCTGCATTCAAGGCCAGCAGGTTGGTCTGGAACGCAATGCCGTCGATAGTGGCCGTGATTTCCGAAATGCGCCGCGAGTGGGCCGCCAGATCTTCCGTGAGCCGCGCCGAGCGGCGCGCGGCTTCTGCTGCCGCCGATGCCGCTTCGGCGGTGCGCTGCCCTTCGCTGCTGGCGGCCTTGGCCGAATCGGCATTGTGCCGCGCGGTTTCCGTGATCTGGCCGAGCGTGGCCGTGGTCTGCTCGATGGCGCTCGCCTGCTGCTCCGTGCGCGCCGAGAGATTCGCGTTCCCATCGGCCAGTCCCGAGGACGCGTCGCGCACCTTGTCGATCGAACCGCGCGCGTCCATCAATATGCCGATCAGCTTGCCGTTCATCTGGTTGAGCAGCCGCCCGAGCAGGCGCGTATGCGTATCCCCGCACTCGCGAAAGCGATGCTGGAGTTCGCCGGCAAGGACAACGAGTGCGCTGGCATTCATCTGCGCGAGCGGGGCGAACACGTTGCGCGTGAGGTACGCCGCCATCAGCGCGCACGACAAGGCAGCCACCACCGCAATCGACCAGCCGAGCCGCTGCCCGATGGCGTGCGCAAGCAGCCCGCTGGCCGTGCAGGCAGGCACGAGCAGGATCATCAGGGCCTGCACCGCCATGATCGCGTCAAGCCGCCCGACCGCCGAAAGCCCCAGCAGACGATCAGGTATGCCAAACACGCCCTTGCGAATGGCGCGGCCGCCCTTCAACCGCCAGCGGGAATCCTCCTCGCGCCGCAAGTCGGCATAGAGACGTTGCGCCGCCTCGATTTCGGCCTCGCCCGGGCGCGTGCGCACGGACATGTATCCGGTAATCTCGCCGTCGCGCACGGCGGGCGTCACGTTCGCCAGCACCCAGTAGAAGCCGCCGTCCTTGCGCCGGTTCTTGACCATCCCCGACCATGGCCGGCCGCTCTGGATGGTGCGCCACAGGTCTTCGAAGGCCGCAGCGGGCATCTCGGGATGCCGGACGATATTTTGCGGCTGCCCCATCACTTCGTCGCGGGTGAAGCCGCTCGCGCGCAGAAAGGCGTCGTTGGCATATTCGATAACGCCGTTGCCGTCCGTCCGGGTAATGATGACCTCGTCCTGCGGCAGCACATATTCGTGGTCGTTGACCGGTACGTTGATACGCATCGTGGTGATCGGTTCGTCGTTTTTGCGCGCTCGGGCGAGGCGCGCTTACCCCTGAAATTCACGACCCGATCGAACCTTCGACCGCGGCCGTGGAAAGCGACCGCCAGTATGCCCGTGCGACAGGCCCGGCTATTTCCTCGCACTTGACGAATATCAAGATAACGCACAAGTTTGTTTTGGGCCTGCGCAGCGGCGCGGAAGCAAACGTTTCCAGTCGCGCTCGCGCGAACCGCGCCGCCGCTTTATTGCTGCTCTACGTAGCGCATGTGCGCATCGCTCCGGCGCTTGAGATCCTCCGTGGTTGCGCCGTTGCCGTCGGGCCGCCAGCCGGGCGGCTTCATCAGATAGTCCAGCGCCTCGCGTAGCGAGCGCGACGCGCGCAGGTCGCGCCACAACGCGCCCCAGTGACCGAATTCGATCGTGAGCAGGTTGTAGGTCGTCACGGGCTCCACGAGGCCGAAGCGGCACGGCACCTGCGGTTTTTCCGCAATATAGGTGCCAAAGAGCCGGTCGAAGACGATCAGGACACCGCCATAATTTCCATCGAGATAGTCGAGGTTCGCGGCATGATGCACGCGATGCGAGGAAGGCGTGTTGAGTATCCATTCGAGCGGGCCGAGACGCGGGATCCACGTGGCATGCAGCCAGAACTGATAAAGCAGATTGACTGAAAGCAGCGTCATCACGATGAGCGGCGGCATGCCGAACAACGGCGCGAGCACGAAGAACCCCGTCGAACCCGTAAGGCGGCCCGTCCAGCCCAGTCGATAAGCCGCCGAGAGATTCAGTTGATTGGGCGAATGATGAATGGCGTGCGTGCACCAGAACCAGCGCGTGCGATGCGCGCTGCGGTGGTACCAGTAATAGCAGAACTCCTGACCAATGAAGCACGCCAGCCAACCGCTCCAGTGATGCATGGGCAGCGTCCAGAGACGGTGTAGCCAGAACCAGTTCATCGTCTTGCCCCAGAACGCAAGCGGCAGCAGCCAGCGCAACGGGTATTCGCGAATCAGGAAGTCGGTCACCGAGACGGCTGAAGCCTTCCAGTCGTAGCGGCGCCAGCCGTGCCGGATGGCGAGCACAAGCGCCTCCACCAGCGAGGCGGCGAGCACGACGGCATTGGCGTATGGGAGGTACTTGAGCAGAAGAGCCATGGCTGGGCGGCAGTCGAGAGGGTGATGCCAGCCAGCGTAGATCCGCAGCCCTCGGGCCGCTATCGGCCTGGGATGAGCCGGGCCGACCGTGGGGCGAACAGGAGTGTTTGCGCTACTGGCGAAGGCGCGCCATCAGCGCTTCGCGATATTGCCGGCTGCACGGCACCTCGCCGCCGCTCTTCAGCACGACCGTGGCATCGCCCTTCGCCCGCGGTTGCACGGCGAGCACAGCGGCCACCGCCACGGCGAAACTGCGATGCGTGCGAACGAACGCGGGCGCGAGATCGCCGAGCAAAGCGGTGAGCGTGCGCCGCAGCAGCAGGCTGCGCTGCGGAAGATGGATGTCGACGTAGTTGTCGGCGGCTTCGAGCCATTCGATTTCCGCGCATCGCACCACATGCGTGATACCCCGGTCCACGATCATCAGATTCGCGGGCATGCCCACGCTCGGGCGCGCCGCGCTTTTCGCCGCGCTTTTCACCGCGTTGTTCGCCGCACCGTTCGCCGCGTTATTCGCCGTGCTCCGCCCCGGGTGGCTCAATCGCTGCACGGTGCGCGCGAGGCGCTCCGGCTCGACAGGCTTGAGCAGATAGTCAACGGCCTGGGCGTCGAAGGCACGCAAGGCGTACTGGTCGAACGCCGTTACGAAGACGAGCGCGGGGGCGTCGTCGGGCAGCGACGCGGCAACATCGAAGCCGTCCACTTCGGGCATCTGCACGTCGAGGAAAATCACGTCGGGCCGGAGTTCTCCGGCCAGCAGCAGCGCCGTGGCGCCATCCGCGGCTTCGCCCACTACCTCGACATCGGCAAACGCGCGCAGCATATGGCGCAGCTTGCTGCGCGCGGGCGCTTCGTCATCGACAATCAGTGCGCGCACGGCAAGCTCACTCCCACGATCAAACCACCGCCTGCGCGCACGCGCAAGGCGAGGCATGCCTCTGTGCCGTACAGCGACTGCATGCGGCGTTCGAGATTGCCGAGGCCCACGCCGCGCCGCTCGGGAAGCTGCTGCAGATCGCCATCGTCTTCGATCTCCAGCTCCAGCCGTCCGGCGCGGCACGCGGCGCGCACGGCGATATGCGTGACCGCGCTGCGCCGTTCGACCCCGTGCCGAAAGCAGTTTTCGAGCAGCGGCTGCAGCCCGAACGTGGGAACGCGGCACGCGTGCGCGGCCGGATCGATCTCCCAGGCAATCTGCACGCGCTCGCCAAAGCGCTGGGCCATGATCGCGGCATAGGCGCGCAGCAGCGTCAATTCGTCGGCCAGCGGCTGCTCCAGGCGCTGGCTCGCGTCGGTCGTGGCGCGCAGCAGGGTTGCGAGGCGTGTAAGCAGGGTGTCGGCGGCATCGGGATCGGAGTGAATCAGCGAAGAGATCGTATTCAGCGCGTTGAACAGGAAATGCGGCTGCAACTGCTGCGTCAACTGCGCAACCTGCATCTGCCGCGCGAGGCTCACCTGCCGCTCCGCGGTGAGGCGCTCCTCGACCCACGCACGATAGGACCTCATGCCGAAATGGATGCCGCCGAACATCGTGTAGAACAACACGAAGTTCGTCGTCTCGTAGGCCATCACTTCGCCCCACGGCCCGTGTTTGTAGGGGTGGCCGGCAAGCGCGAACACGCCGATTCTCACGGCGTACATGGCCGCGATATAGGCCACCAGTTGCAGCGGCATCCACGCCCAATGGTGCAGGAACCACTGTAGCGGCTGCTTGAGAAAGCGGTCGAACCGGTCGGCACGCCGGATCTGCACGACGGCCAGCACGGTTGCCGCCAGCGCGGACGACGTCACGTCGACAAGCGGGCGCCAGAACTGCAGCCGCCCGGTCCATAAGGACTCCTGTATGCCGAGGAGCAGCATGATGAGCCAGAACGCCACCCACAGCCACGCGAGGTGCCGCCACAGCGGTTTGGGTTCTTCGCTGCGCGGTTCGCCGGGATGTTTGCCAGGCGGTTCGCCCGGTTCTTCCAATACGTAGCTCGTGCTCATGGATTACGTTCGGTCGCGCCGGTCATCTGGTTTCATTGCGACAACCGGCAAGTGTATTCGCTGGTCCAGGTGCCGTTGTTGCATCGCTGGCAGAGGTACTGCGGGCACTGCGTGACAGTCTGGCCCGGCAAGGCGCATCGATGGACGACGGTGCCGTCGGCAACGATGTCGTGATTCGGCGTGAGACACGAACTGGCCGGCTTGACGACGACGGGCCGGGCCGGCGGCGGCGACGATCCTTCCACGTGCACGCATGCCGCGGCCACGGCACACAGGCCGATGACCGCGAAAAGCTTCAGGCAACGCATCGCGAACATGGCGCACCTCCCCTCCGGCTCGTCTCATCGCCTGTCTTGCGCGATGGGGCAATGGTACTCCGGAGGCGCGCCTGCGCACTCGAACGCTACGCCGTAACGTCCGGCGACCGGAACACCGAGCCCGTGTTCGTGCCGGGTGCCGGATTCCCCGTTGCGTCTATCGCAGCGCGACGGATACCGGTGACAGGTGGCGCTCGATGCGAGCGACCTGGGTGCCGGACCGGTGGCAACCGTGCACCTGCCCGCGCGGATTCCGGCTGGGTTTCACGGTGCGCAACTGCCGCGCGAGGATTAATTCGCGGCGAAGAATGCGCCCCGAAAAGGGGCACCCACCCCAAGCCGCCCAGGTGTTTACCCGAAAGGCTATTGTCATCATGCTATCGATATGCCGATAATATTCTCATGGATGTGAAAACTGCAGTGCGCGTCTTCGACGTGATCAACCTCTTTGCCGAAGTCCGGCAGCCCATGATCTACAGCGAGATCGCGCGTCGAACCGAGATCCCGCTGTCGAGCTGCCACGCGCTGTTGCAGACGATGGTGGCAAAAGGCTATCTGTACGCGCCGGGCGTGAAGGCCGGCTACTACCCCACGCAGCGGCTGTTGCACGTGGCGCGCGACATCTGCAGCGAGGACCCGCTCACGCTGGCCTTCCAGCCGCTCCTCTCGGCGCTGCGCGACGCCACCGGCGAAACCGCCGCGCTCGCCACGCTCGCGGGCAATCGCGTGGTCTATCTGGACGTCATGGAGTCGCGCCAGAAGATCCGCTACAGCGACGAACCGGGCGGCTTCATGACTGTCGCGAGCGCGGCGGGCAAGGCGCTGCTCGGCGCGCTCGACCCGGCGGTGCGGCGCAAGCTGCTGGACCGTTGCGAGCCGCTCTCCGTCGCCCCCGGCGGCACGGTGGTTGATCGCGCAACGTTCGAGTGCGAGATCGAGCAGGGCGTGATCGACGGCTGGCATCGCTCGACGGGCGAAAGCGTGGAGGACGTGGCGGGTCTCGCGCGCGGTTTCCGGATTCACGGCGAAGCGTTCGCGCTCGTCATCGGCGCGCCCAAGGCGCGGCTTTTGAAGAACGAGCAGAACGCGGTGAAGGCGCTGCTCGAGGTCTATGCGCAGATTCCGCCCTCGCTGCTCGCATGAGCAGCGAAGGACGCGGCGCGAGTTCGCCGTAGACCGCATGGCAGGAGACATACGATGCGTTGGAAGAACCGGCCCGAAGGGTCCAACTGGGGCGACTTCGGGCCCGACGATCAACTGGGCCGCCCGAATCTGATCGGCACGGAGCAGGTGCTCAAGGGCGCGCAGGAGATCCGCGCGGGCCTGAGCTTTTCGCTCTCGCTGCCGCTCGACTTTCCGGGCGAAAGCAAGCTCAACGTTCGGCGCCACCCGCCCGTGTTGCGCCCGACCTTTCGCGACGGCCTGCCCTACGTGAACTTCCCGTTCGCGCGCAACGAGGCCAGCGCGACCGACGTGGTCAGCGACGACCAGGTGCTGCTCTCGCTCCAGTATTCGACACAGTGGGACTCGCTCGCGCACGTGGGCGCGCGTTTCGACGCCAATGGCGACGGCGTGGCGGAAAGCGTCTACTACAACGGCTATCGCGCGAACGAGGACATCGTCGGCCCGATGGAATACCGCGCCGACGACGGATATGCGCCGCACGCCTGCGGCGGCGAACACAGCCATGCCGACGTGCTGGGCATCGAAAACCTGGCCGTGAAGGGCATGCAGGGCCGCGGCGTGCTGATCGATTTCGTCGCGCACTACGGGCGCGCGCTGCGCACCGTGGGCTACGACGATCTGATGGACGTGATTGCGAAAGACAACATCGTGGTGGAGCGCGGCGACATGCTCCTGCTGCGCACCGGCTTCGCGGAAATGATTCTCGAAATGAACCGCCAGCCCGACGAAGCGGTCCTCGCGAATCATTGCAGCGCACTCGATGGCCGCGACGAACGCCTGCTGCAATGGATTACCGATTCGGGCATCGCCGCGCTCGCCGCCGACAACTACGCGGTGGAGCGCTACCCGGCGCGCGCGCCGGCCACGCAGGGCGAGCATCCGCTGATGCCGCTGCACCACCACTGCCTGTTCAAGCTCGGCCTGCCGCTGGGCGAACTCTGGTATCTGCGCGAACTGGCCGAGTGGCTGCGCGCGCATGGCCGCTCGCGCTTCATGCTGACCGCGCCGCCGCTGCGTCTGCCCGGCGCGATGGGCTCGCCGGTCACGCCGGTCGCCACGGTCTGAGCGGCCCGGCGCATTTCATTCGCTCGCTATCGATTCCACCCTGCACCGACGCATTCCCATCATGGCAAAAGAACGAGTCTTGATTACCGGCGGCGCCGCCGGCATCGGCGCCGCGTGCGCCGCGCGCTGCGAAGCGGACGGCTATGAAGCCGTGGTCATCGACCGCGTGGGCGATGGACTGATCGCCGATCTCTCCGACGTAAAAGCCACCGCCGCCGCGCTGGCCCGCGCGCTGGAAGGCGGCCCGATCACGCGCCTCATCAACAATGTGGGCGTCGTGCTGCCCGCCGATGCACAGCACCAGACGCTCGACGAACTCGAACGCGCGTGGGCGCTCAACGTGCGCTGCGCGCAGCAGTGCATGCAGGCGCTCCTGCCCGGCATGAAAGCGGCGGGCTTCGGGCGCATCCTCAATATGTCCTCGCGCGCGGCGCTCGGCAAGGAACTGCGCACCGCCTACTCGGCGACGAAGGCCGCACTGATCGGCATGACGCGCGTCTGGGCGCTCGAACTGGGCGCCTTCGGCATCACCGCGAACGCGATCGGCCCGGGTCCCATCCGCACCGAACTCTTCGACCGCGCGAACCCGCCGGGCGCGCCGCGCACCCAAGCCATCATCGACGCCGTGCCGGTCAGGCGCGTGGGCACGCCCGACGACATCGCCCATGCTGCCTCGTATCTGCTCGACGCGCGCAGCGGCTTCGTCACGGGCCAGGTGCTGTACGTGTGCGGCGGCATGACAGTCGGCGTAGCGGGAGTGTGACGATGACCGCTCCCGCCACCCGCCGCGCCGCAATAGTCGGCGCGGGCAGCATCGGCGTTGCCTTCGCCGTGGTGTTCGCGCGCGCGGGCTGGCGCGTGCGGCTCTACGATCCCGACGCGGAGCGCCGCGCCGCCGTGCCTCGCGAGATCGCGCTGCGCCTGTCCGACCTCGCACACCACGGCTTGCTCGACGAAACCGCAAACGCCATCGCTGCGCGCGTGGAAATCGTCGATACGCTCGCTGCCGCAGCGGCCGAAGCCGACCTCGTTCAGGAATGCGCGCCCGAGCGTGCGGAAATCAAGCGCGAACTCTTCGAGCAGATGGACCGTGCCGCACCGGCGCATGCAATTCTCGCGAGCGCGTCGTCGTTTCTCGCGGCATCGAAGTTCGTCGATGCAGCGTTGCCCGGACGCGCGCGCTGCCTCGTCGCGCATCCAGGCAATCCGCCCTACCTGATCCCCGTAGTCGAAATCGTGCCGGCGCCGTTCACCTCCGACGCGGCCACGGCGCGCGCCATCGACCTCTTCAGCGAAGCCGGGCTGCGCCCCGTCACCGTGCACAAGGAAGTGGAAGGTTTCATTTTCAACCGGCTGCAAGGCGCCGTGCTGCGCGAGGCGTATTGCCTCGTGCGCGACGGCGTGGCCAGCGTGGAAGACATCGACCGTGTGATGCGCGAAGGGCTCGGCCCGCGCTGGTCCGTGATCGGCCCGTTCGAAACCGTCGATCTGAACACGCGCGGCGGGATCGCCTCGCACGCGCAGAAGATGGGGCCCGCCTATGCCCGCATGGGCGCGGAGCGCGGCCAGCACGACCCGTGGACGCCCGAACTCGTCGCGCGCGTGGAAGCCCAGCGGCGCAGCGCGCTGCCGCTCGACCAGTGGGAGGCGCGAGTGGCCTGGCGCGACCGCGAGCTCATGCGTCTCGCGCGCCACCGCAAGGAACAGAAACAGATTCAGGACAACGAAGCAGACTGAAACCCTCACCCGCTCGAACGAAACCCGAGCGCAAGATCATAACGATTACGACCAGGACAGAGACATTCGCATGCAAAAGATCACCGCCTTCTTCACGGAGCTGATGCGCCGCTATCTGCCCGATCCCTTCGTGTTCGCAATCGGCCTCACGCTGCTCACCATGGCGCTGGCCGTACTCGTGCAAGGCCAGGCCATCACGGCGCTCACCACGAGCTGGGGCAAGGGCTTCTGGGCGCTGCTCGCCTTCACCACGCAGATGGCGGTGATCCTCGCCATGGGCTATGTGCTTGCAACGGCCCCCCTCACCGACCGCTTTCTCGACCGTCTCGTCGCCCGCGTGAACGACCCGCGCATGGCCGTGATCGTCGCCACGCTGGTGGGCGGCATCGGCAGCTATCTGAACTGGGGCTTCGGCCTCGTGGTGGGCGGCATCGTTGCGCGCAAGCTCGCGCTGCGCGTGAAGGGCGTGCACTACCCGCTCATCATCGCCTCTGCCTATAGCGGCTTCACGCTCTACGGTCTCGGCCTCTCCGCGAGCATTCCGGTGCTCATCTCCACCAGGGGGCACCCGCTCGAAGCGCAGATGGGCGTCGTTCCGCTCTCCGAAACGATTTTCTCGCCCGTCATGCTCGTCACGAGCCTCGTGGTCATCGTTACGCTGCCGCTGCTCAACGCGTGGCTGCATCCCAAGGCGGGCCAGAGCGTGAAGGAAATCGACCGCAACGCCGAAGCCGCACCGAAGGCGGGCCCGGTCGCGCTCGATCTCGACGAAGGCAAGACGTTTGCGAACCGGCTCAACAACAGCCGCCTTCTGAGCTACGTGATCGGCCTGATCGGCATGGGCTATGTGGGGCTGCACTTCTACGAGGGCGGCTCGATCGACCTGAACCTCATCAACTTCTTCATCCTGTTTCTCGGCATCATCCTGCTCGGCACGCCGATCCGCTACGTCGAGAAGCTCAACGAAGGCATCCGCACCATCAGCGGCATCATCCTGCAGTATCCGTTCTACGCCGGCATCATGGCCATCATGGCGTCCTCGGGTCTCGTCAACACGTTCTCGCATGCCTTCGTGAACGTCGCGACACCCGCCACGCTGCCGTTCTGGGGCCTCGTCAGCTCGTTCTTCATCAACTTCTTCGCGCCTTCGGGCGGCGGCCACTGGGTCGTGCAGGGCCCGTTCATGATCGAGGCCGCGAAGTCGATTGGCGCTTCGGTGCCGCATACCTCGATGGCCGTCATGCTGGGCAACGCGTGGAACGATCTCGTCCAGCCGTTCTGGATTCTGCCCGCGCTGGCGCTCTCGAAGCTCAAGCTCAAGGACATCATGGGCTACACGGTCATCATGATGTTCTGGATCGGCATCGTTTATACGGTGGCGATTCTCGTCTGGGGCTGATAGCCGCCCCTCGTCCCCCTACCCGTTCATCAAGGAGCGCTACCCATGCTGTTTATCGTGCACATGCAAGTGCAGATTCCACCCGATACCGACCCGGCTTACGCCGATGCCCTCAAGGCGCAGGAAAAGGCCTTTTCGCAGAAGCTTCAGCACGAAGGCAAGTGGCGCCACCTGTGGCGCGTGGTGGGCGAGTACGCGAACTACAGCGTGTTCGACGTGGCATCGAACGACGAACTGCACACGATACTCAGTTCGCTGCCGCTCTTCCCATACATGAAGATCAGCGTGACGCCGCTCGCGCAGCACCCTTCGGCGATTGTGCCTGACTAAGTGCCGAACCCCGCGAAAACCGCCATGCCTTACCTGATCGAAACCTTCGACAAACCGGGCCACGCCCACGTGCGCGCACGCGAGCGCAGCGCGCATCTGGCGTTTCTCGAGCAGCACAAGGCCCTGCTGCTTGCCTGCGGCGCCAAGCTCAACGACGACGGCAGCGACGCAGGCGGCGGCATCTATATCGTGGACGTGGACACCCGCGAGGCCGCCGAACGTTTTATCGCCGGCGATCCGTTCACGCACGCGCGCCTCTTCGAGCGCGTGAGCATCGTGCGCTGGCGCAAAGCATATCTCGACGGGGTGAGCCACCTGCCGCGTTGAGCGCAGCGCCGCCTTCAAGACGCGCGTCATTCCACCGTGTCGTTCACATCGGTCAACCGGATCATGTGCGGCTTCACCCGCTCCTCGTCCGGCCGCTCCCCTTCCTCTTCGGGCGGATGAATGAGTGCGTCGAGCCGCGCGCGCGTTGCGAGAAATTCGGGCGAAGTGAACTGTGCGTAGCTGCGCGGGCGCGGAACCGGCACCTCGATCAACTCCTGCACCTCGCCCGGGTGCGCCTTGAGCACCAGAATGCGGTCGGCCAGAAAGATCGCCTCGTCCAGATCGTGCGTGATGAAGAAGATCGTGATATCGACGTTGCGCCAGATGTCGAGCAGATGCGCCTGCATCTTCGCGCGCGTCTGCGCGTCCAGGGCGCCGAAGGGTTCATCCATCAGCAGGATGCCGGGCCGGTTGGCGAGCGCACGCGCAATCGCCACACGCTGCTTCATGCCGCCCGAAAGCTGATGCGGGTATGCATGGGCAAACGGAGCGAGACCCACCAGATCGAGCCATTGCAGCGCCTCGCGCTCCGCCTGCGCCGCGCCCTGGCCGTTCATCCGCAGTCCGAACATCACGTTCTTCTTGACCGTGAGCCACGGAAAGAGCGTATATCCCTGGAACACCATGCCGCGATCCGCACCCGGGCCGCGCACGGCCTGCCCTTTCACCCGCACCTCGCCGCTCGTCTGCGTTTCGAGCCCGGCGAGTATGCGGATCAGCGTGGATTTGCCGCAGCCCGAAGGGCCGATCACGCAGACGAACTCGCGCCGGTGCGTGGTGATGCTGATGTCGGCGAGCGCCGTGTGCTCGCCCTGCGGCGTGACAAAGCGCTTCGTAAGATTGCGCACTTCGAGTACCGGCTCGCGTGCCTTGAGGCGCTCGAAGCGCGCGCGTACCGCATCGGACTGAAGTAGATAGTCGGGAACGGTCTGCGGATTGAACATGATGCGGGTCCTTGAAAAGCGGTGCGGAATACGTCGCGGCGGCGCAGACGCGTGAAACGCCTGCTACGCCTTCAGCGTGCGATCCCACGGAAAAAGCTTGCGCCCGACGAACGCAAGAACGAGATCCGTGCCGAGACCAATGATGCCGATCATCATGATCGCCGCGTACACGTTCTGGAAGTGCTGGTAGCGGGCCTGCTGCGTAATGTACCAGGTGATGCCCGAACTGGTACCCACGAGTTCCGCAACGATCAGATAAGTCCACGCCCAGCCGAGCAGAATGCGCTGGTCGCGGTAGAGATCGGGCAGGATGCCGGGCACCACCACGTGCGTGAGCAGCTTCAGGCGCGTGGTGCCCAGCGTCATCGCCGCTTCGAGCAAGCCGTATTCGAGCTTGCGCGTGGTATTGGCGACGATGAGCACCTGCTGGAACAGCGTGCCGATCACGATGATCGCCACCTTGGGTGCGTCGTAAATGCCGAGCACGGCCACCATCAGCGCGCCGAACGCCGGTGCGGGCAGATAGCGGAAGAACTCGAAGAACGGCTCCTGCAGGCGCGCCAGTGCGCTATAGGTGCCGCATACGATGCCCAGCGGCACGCCGGCCAGCGACGAGATGACAAAGCCCCAGAAGATGATCTGGATACTGTGCCAGAGACTCTGGTGCAGCCATACGCCGTCCTGCGAAGCCGGCGGCGTGGTGAAGGCGGTATAGAACGCCTCGAGCACTTCGTGCGGCGCCGGCAGATAGACGGGGTTCGCCGGCGTGCCTGCGGGCAACGCGGTATGCGCCTCGCGGGCATGGGCCAGTTCGTCGGCAAAGACGTCCTTGTCCACGCGCATACCGGGCTGGAAGTAATCGACGCTGCCCGGCTGCGTGACGAGCATCTGCGGATGCCAGACAAAGGGCACGTAGCTCACCACGCACCACACGAGCAGCGGCAGCACGAACGAGCCGATCCCCAGCATCCATTTGCCGCGCGGCGACAACTCGCGGCGCACTGCCAGCCATCCTGTCTGGTTGAATCCGGCCATGACGTGCTCCTTCGTTGGATCGTCCGTATTACTTGAGTGCGCTGGTGAGCGACGGATCGACGTAGGCGTTCACGTCCTGCGAAGTCTTGTACACCTGGTACTTCACGTTGAACGTGTCGGCGGCGCGGCTCGATCCGTAGATCGATCTGAAACCGTCGCCCTTCGCGTAGGCCTCCTGAGCCTCGGGTAGCGTAAGCAGCTTCGTGCCCTTGAGAAGCGGCAGATACTGCTGCGGCGTAAGGCCCACGCGTGCCGACATGATCTTCACGGCGTCGCCCTGGGTGGCCGGATCTTCGATGTAGTGCACGACGCGATACCAGACCTTCGCGAGCTTCTCGTAGTCGGCGCGGTGTGCGGCAAGGCTCACGGGATTCACCGCGAGCACGTCGTAGATCAGCCCCGGTTCGTCGGCCGAAGTAAATACCGGCCGTGCCCCCGGCACCTGGCGCAACGCTTCGCCCGCATTCGGCTGCCACGCCGCGATGGCCGCGACGTCCGACGAAGCGAGCACCTGCGGCGTTTCGTTGGTCTTCGCGTTGACGAGCGTGACGTCGCTCTCTTTCATGCCGGCGCGCTGAAGCGCGTCGAGCAGCAGCAGATGATCGACCACGCCAAATTCCACGCCGATCTTCTTGCCCTTGAGGTCCTGCATCCGGCGCGCCGGAGGCTTGGCCACCACCATGTCGTTGCCGTTCGAGTAGTCGGTGATGAGCGCCATCACGTTCTTCGCGCCGTTCGCCCCCATCGTGAGCGCATCGCCATTGGTCACGAGTACCGCGTCCAGCTTGTCGGCCGCGAACGCGTCCATCGAAGCCGCGTAGTCGAACCAGTCGAACTGCACGTCGAGGCCGGCTTCCTTGAACCAACCCTTGTCGATGGCGACCTGCCAGGCCACCCAGCCCGGCCAGTCGCTATAGCCGACGCGCAGCGGCGCCGCGCTGGCGCCCTGCGCGAGCGCGGCCAGAAGACCCGTGGCGAGCGCAAGCGCAGCCGCCGCACGGCCCAGCCGGCGGCGAACGCCGGGAAGACCGTTTTCGAATTCGGCACGGACGTAATAGAGCGAAGTCATCTTCATGGGGAATCTCCAGAACGATTGCTGCTTGGAATGGATTGGGATAACTAAAAATTTCGTCATGTCACGATTTAGCGGAAACTGCGGTGTCCGCACGTCCTGCATCGGCGGCTTCGGAATCCACGCGTATGACCATCAGGCGTTGCCCCGCCACCACCGCGTCGCCGGGCGCACAATTCAGCGTTTCGATGACGCCGTCCGCTTGCGCGCTCACCGTCACCTCCATCTTCATCGACTCGATGATCGCCACCTCCTGGCCCTCGGTCACGCGCTCGCCCTCGGCCACGAGCAGCCTCCATACGCTGCCCGAGACATCGGCGCCCACGGCTCGGCGGTCATCGCCGAGCGCGTGGCTCGCGCCGGCTGCGTCCATGCCAACGGCTTCCTGCGCACCGGGCTCGCCCGCATAGTCGGCCTGTCCCGCTGCCCGCCAGCGCTCGCGCTCCGCTTCGAACGCCGACTGCTGGCGCGCCTTGAACGCTGCGATTGAGCCGCTCTCGTCGCGCAGGAAACGCTCATAGGCACCGAGATCGAACACCGATTCCTCGATCTGCAGGCTCCGCCGCCCCGCTACGAAGTCGCGGCGCCACGCTGCGAGCTCCGCCTCGCTCACCTCGAAAAAGCGGATTTCGTCGAAGAAGCGCAACAGCCACGGCTTGCCGGCTTCGAATTCCGTGGTGGTCCCGTAGCGATTCCACATCTGCACCGTGCGGCCGACGAACTGATAGCCGCCGGGACCCTCCATGCCGTAGACGCACAGGTAAGCGCCGCCAATGCCAACCGCGTTTTCCGGCGTCCACGTGCGCGCCGGGTTGTACTTCGTCGTGACGAGCCGATGGCGCGGATCCACGGGCGTCGCCACGGGTGCGCCCAGATAAACGTCGCCGAGACCGAGTACCAGGTAACGGGCATCGAACACGATGCGCTTCACGTCTTCGATCTGATCGAGACCGTTGATGCGGCGAATGAACTCGATATTGCTCGGACACCACGGCGCATCGGGCCGCACCGATTGCATGTAGCGCTCGATGGCCACGCGCGTGGAGGGGTCGTCCCACGAAAGCGGCAGGTGCACGATGCGATTGGGTACGCGCATGGCATCCACGGCCGGCAGCGCTGCTTCGGCATCCTGAAGATGAGCGATGAGTCGATCACGAGAGAGCACGCGATGATCGAAATGGACCTGCAGCGAACGGATGCCCGGGGTGAGATCGATGATGCCGGTCAGCGGGTGCTCCGCGAGCCAGTGCATGAGCGCATGCACGCGAAAGCGCAGCTTCAGGTCCAGCACCGGCGGACCGTATTCGATCAGCAGATTGCGGTCGCCCGAGCGGCGGTACACCACGCCTACCCCATCGCCCGCCTGGCCGTCGCGATACAGCACGCATTCGTGCATGCCGGTCGAAACGACGTCCGCGGCGGCCTCGCATGGAGCCGGCACGAAGCGCACCGTGTCGCCCGGACGAAGCTGACCAAGCTTCCAGAGGTCGTCGGCAATGATCGTCACGGGGCACACGAAGCCGCCCAGGCTCGGACCGTCTGGCCCGAGGATGACGGGCATGTCGCCGGTGAAATCCACGGCACCGATCGCATAGGCGTTGTCGTGGATATTCGAAGGATGCAGGCCCGCCTCGCCGCCGTCCGGACGCGCCCACTGCGGCTTCGGCCCGATCAGGCGCACCCCCGTGCGGCTGGAGTTGTAGTGCACGGTCCAGCTCGCCTCGTAGAGCATGGCGATGTCCGCGGGCGTGAGGAAGTCGGGCGCACCGTGCGGGCCATCCAGCACCGCGAGTTCCCAGCCATGCGTGAGAGCCGGCACACGCGCCGCTTCGAGCTTCGCGCCGGTTTCGCCGCAGCCGGCGCCGGGCGCGAGGTGCAGAACATCGCCCTTGCGCAACGCGCGTCCCGCGTGACCGCCGAACCGGCCCAGCGTGAACGTGGCCTTGCTGCCCAGATAATCCGGCACCTGCAGGCCGCCCTTTACCGCGAGACACGCGCGCACGCCCGCAGCGGTCACGCCGCCCAGCTTGAGCACGCTGCCCGCCGCCGCGCGCACCACCTGCCACTGCGGCACCGGTTCGCGCTCCAGCGTGGCCGCGAGCGGCGCGCCGCCCAGCACGAACAGCGTTTCCGTATTGAAGCGCAGCGTGGCGCCGACCATCGTGAATTCGAGCCCCGCCGCATCGGGGGCATTGCCCAGCAGCGCATTGGCGAGACGAAACGACAGGTCGTCCATCGGCCCGGACGGCGGCACGCCCACATCCCAGTACCCCTGCCGCCCAGGCAACTGCTGCACGGTGGTCTGCACGCCCCCGTCGAGCACGTCGATCGTGTGTGGCGCAAACAGGAAGCGACCAAGAAAGCCGGTGGTCTGCTCACCCGCCGCGAACGTGGCCGACCCGACTATCGCGCGCAGGTAGTCGAGGTTCGTTTCAATGCCGTAAAGCTCGGTGCCCGCCAGCGCCCCGCGCAGGCGGGCGAGCGCAGCCTCGCGCGTGGCGCCGGTAGCGATGATCTTCGCGAGCAGCGGATCGTAGAACGCGCTCACTTCGGTACCCGCCTCGATCCACGTATCCACGCGTACGTCCGGTGCAAACGCAACGTGCGTGAGCTGGCCCGCAACTGGCTGGAATTGCCGGTTTGGATCTTCCGCATACACCCGCACCTGGATGCTCGCGCCGGACCTGACGAACGTATCGAGTGTATCGAGCGGTGCCAGCGTGCCTTCGGCCTGGCGGATCATCCACTCCACGAGATCGACGCCCGTCACTGCTTCGGTCACGCCGTGCTCCACCTGCAGGCGCGTATTCACTTCGAGAAAGTAAAACGCGCGCGTATCGGTGTCGAATACGAACTCCACGGTGCCCGCCGACGCGTAATGCACCCCCTTCGCCAGCCGCACGGCCGTAGCGTGCAGTGCCGCGCGCTCTTCGCCGGTCAGGCCGGGCGCGGGCGTTTCCTCGATCACTTTCTGGTTGCGCCGCTGCACCGAACAATCGCGTTCGCCGAGCGCAATCACGTTGCCCGCGCCGTCGCCGAACACCTGCACTTCGATATGGCGTGCCCGTTCGACGAATTTTTCGAGGTACACGCCCGCGTTCGCGAAGTTGCTCTCGCCCAGCCGCACGACTGAAGCGAAGGCCGCTTCGAGCTGCCCGGCGTCGCGGCACAACGACATGCCGATACCCCCGCCACCCGCCGTGCTCTTGAGCATGACCGGATAACCGAGCGACGCCGCTGCCTCCAGCGCGGCCTGCACATCAGGCAGCAGCCCCGTGCCCGGCAGCAGCGCTACGCCGTTCGCACGCGCGATCTCGCGAGCCGTATGCTTGAGCCCGAACGCCTTCATCTGCTCGGGCTTCGGCCCGATGAAGCCGATGCCGGCCTCCTCGCAGGCCGTTGCAAACGCTGCATTCTCGGAAAGAAAGCCATAGCCCGGGTGCACCGCCTGCGCGCCCGTGCGCCGGGCGGCATCGAGTATCGCTTCGGCGTTCAGATAGCTCGCGGCAACGGGCGACGGTCCGATGAAGACGGCTTCGTCCGCCAGCGTCACATGCATCGCATCGCGGTCCGCTTCGGAATACACGGCTACCGATGCGATGCCGAGCCGCCTGAGCGTGCGGATCACACGGCACGCAATCTCGCCGCGGTTGGCAATGAGAATTTTCTCGAACGCCATCACGCCTCCCATATCACGAGGCGCACCGGCGTGGGGTTGTAGCCGTTGCAGGGGTTGTTCAGTTGCGGACAGTTCGAGATCAGCACCGTCACGTCCTGCTCGGCGCGCAACTCCACATATTTGCCCGGCGCGGAGATACCGTCTTCGAACGTCAGGCTGCCCTCGCGCGTGACCGGCACGTTCATGAAAAAGTTGATGTTGCTCACGAGGTCGCGCTTCGTGAGCCCGGCGCCCGCACCACAGTGGCAATGCGTGATGGCGTTGAGGAAGCTGTCGCGGCAGCTATGCATGTGGCGCTTTTCCAGCGCGTAGCGCACGGTGTTGCTCTCCGCGGCGCACGCGCCGCCCAGCGTATCGTGGCGGCCGCAGGTATCGGCCACGATGGTCAGGAGTGCATTGTTGTGGTTCGACATCAGCACGCTGCCCGCCGTGAGATACAGATTGCCTTGCGCACGCACGGTGTCTTGCGCGCTATAGCGTTCGGCGGCGTCGGTGCTGCGGTAGAACAGTGTGTCCACCGCCTGGTTGCCCTCCAGGTCGACGATGCGCAGCGTCTCGCCGCGTTTCAGGTCGTAGAGCCACGGCTCGCCCGCGCGGAGCGTGAAGTCGTAGCGGGCCTCGCGCACGTCGCGCGTGCTTTCGATGATCGGCATGGCGGGCCCCTCAGGCGAACAGACGGTCGGTATTGAGGAAACCGCGGCCGTTTTCGGCGCATGCGGTGCGGCACGGGTCGTCGGCGGGCGCCGCCGCTTCGGCGGGATAGGCACGCCACGCGATCAGCCTCACTGGCTTCGGCGCATAGCCGCCATGCGGATCGAGCGGATGCGGCGCCGTGGAAAATGCCGCGAGCGTATTCATCTCGAAGCGCAGGTCGAACGCCGCGCCTGCTGGCGAATGCTTCGGCACGAAGGAGAGCGCGCCGTCGTCGGCCACCGCCACCTTGCTGAAGAAGTTTACGTTCGCCACCAGATCGCGTGCCCCCAGGCCGTATTTCGCGAGTTCGAGCACGAGGCTGTCGCGCCCGTTGCGGATCATTGCGTTGCGATGGGTCTGATAGTGCGTCTCGCCGTATTTGCGCGCGAAGAGCGCGGCGTCGCCCACGCCGCCCAGCGGATCGTGCCAGCCGAGCGTGTCCGCCGTGATCGATGCGATCACGCGGCCCATGTCGGTATAGAGCGCATGTCCGCGCGTGAGATGCGCGGTGTGCTGCGCTTTGAGCGTGTCCGCCATGTTGTAGCGTTCGAGCGGATCTTCCTGGCGGTGGAAAACGGCGGCGAGATTCGCGCCGCCTTCGAGATCGACGATGCGCAATGCGAGCCCGCGGCGGAGCACGCCGGACCAGTGCGCACCGGCAGGGATCACGGTTTCCCAGAGCGGTGCGGCAAGCGGCGGTAATGCAGCAAAGCCGGGGGAGAAACTAGACGAAGAGCGGGACGGCATGGAGGCTCCTGGAGGCGAAGGGAAAAAGCGTGAGAGGGCGACCGAACGACATCGCGACCTCCCGGGCTTTTATCCCTCCGTGGAGCCTCGCTACCGCCTTGCGATGAAGGTGGTTGACGAGACCGGATTGCTCTCGGACCAGGCATCGCACGCGAAATGACGCGGCGACCGGAACCCTAGCGATCCTAAGATGATGCAAATTGCTTCGCACCTCTCGACAGTCTCTTTAGCGAGTTCTGTGCCAGCAACACGCGTCACCAGGCGACAGCCTTGTGCCGTGGTGCGCAAAGCGGGTTCACCGTGAACGAGGCACGCGCGCGGCCATGGGGCACGGCGCGGTCGCCGCGCCGCAAATGGGCATACCGCGCACCGTCCCGAGGCCGGGGCACCACGATGGCGCGCGCGCGGCGCACGTGGCCGGCTCCCGGCGCGAAACCCGCGCGCCGCCTGCGTAGACCGCTCGCGATGGCACGACCGTTGCATCGTCCCCGACCACACACTCATATCGATCGGGGTCCGCCATGTCCTTCGTCGTCCGCCTGCGCCACGCGCTCCATGCTTTGCTGGCTGCGCGCTTTATCGAGTTGCAACGGCAGCCGGTTGCCATCGGCATCCGGCGTGCGCCCCGCCGCGCCCGATAGGGCACGCGATAGCGCGCCCGACACCGCTTCATCAATGCGAATGCCGCGGCACCTCCGCTCCGCGGCATCCCACGAGAAAATCGAAGTCGCACCCCTCGTCGGCCTGAAGCACGTGCCCGACATAGAGGCTGCGATAGCCGCTGCGGTCCTCGGGCGTGGCCTGCAGCGTGCGCGCCCATTCGGCGAGGCGCGCCTGCATCTCCTCCTCGCCGATCTCCACGGTAAGCGTGCCTGCCTCGCAGTCCAGCGCGATCCAGTCGCCGTCGCGCACGATCGCAAGCGGGCCGCCCGCGCGCGCCTCGGGCGCCACATGCAGCACCACCGTCCCATAGGCCGTGCCGCTCATGCGCGCATCCGAAACGCGCACCATGTCCGTCACGCCCTGGGCGAGCAGCTTGGGCGGCAGGCCCATGTTGCCCACCTCGGCCATGCCGGGATAGCCCTTGGGTCCGCAGTTCTTCATCACGAGTACCGAGTCCGCCGTCACGTCGAGTTCGGGATCGGCAATACGCTGCTTGTAATCGTCGAAACTCTCGAACACCACCGCGCGCCCGCGATGCGCGAGCAACGCAGGCGTGGCCGCGGAAGGCTTGAGCACCGCCCCCCGCGGCGCGAGATTGCCGCGCAGCACGCACAAACCGCCATCGCGCACGAGCGGCGCATCGAGCGGGCGGATGACTTCCGCATTATGAATAGGCGCCTCGCGCACGTTTTCCCAAAGCGTGCGGCCGTTTGCCGTGAGCGCGTCCGGATGCGGGATCAGCCCCGCCTCGCCTAGCCGCCGCAGCACCGCCGGCAAGCCGCCCGCGTAATAGAACTCCTCCATCAGATAACGGCCGGACGGCTGCAGATCGACGAGCGTGGGCGTGCCCCGTCCCATGCGCGTCCAGTCGTCGAGTTCGAGCGGTACGCCGATGCGCCCCGCAATCGCCTTCAGGTGAATGGCCGCATTCGTCGATCCGCCGATGGCCGCGTTGGTGCGGATCGCATTCTCGAACGCTTCGCGCGTGAGCAGCTTCGACAACCTCAAGTCCTCCAGCGCCATCTCGACGATACGCATACCTGAAAGATGCGCATGCACATAACGCCGCGCATCGACCGCCGGAATCGCCGCGCTGTGCGGCAGCGTCACGCCCAGCGCCTCGGCCATGCACGCCATGGTCGAAGCCGTGCCCATGGTGTTGCAGGTGCCCGCCGAGCGCGACATGCCCGCTTCCGCAGACATGAACTCGTGAATGGAAATGCGCCCCGCCTTCACTTCTTCGCTGAGCTGCCACACCACCGTGCCCGACCCGATGTCGCGCCCTTCATGCTTGCCGTTGAGCATCGGGCCGCCGCTCACCACGATGGCGGGCACGTCGCAACTCGCCGCGCCCATCAGCAGCGCGGGCGTGGTCTTGTCGCAGCCCACCAGCAGCACGACGGCGTCGATCGGGTTGCCGCGAATCGCTTCCTCCACGTCCATCGAAGCGAGGTTGCGCGTGAACATGGCGGTGGGCCGCAGGTTCGACTCGCCATTCGAGAACACCGGGAACTCCACGGGAAAGCCGCCGGCCTCGTACACGCCGCGCTTCACGTGCTCGGCGAGCTTGCGAAAGTGCGCGTTGCAGGGCGTGAGTTCCGACCAGGTGTTGCAGATGCCGATGATGGGCCGGCCGTCGAACTCGTGGTCGGGGATGCCCTGGTTCTTCATCCAGCTTCGGTACATGAAGCCGTTCTTGTCGGCGGCGCCGAACCAGGCGGCGGAGCGCAGCTTCCTTGCGCGAGTGCTCATGACGGGTGCCTTGCAGGTGACAATAAGTTATAAATAGCATGACTATATGAAGCATGATCACCGGGAAAACGCTAATCGAAACCCCTCTACGCCCCGCATATAGTATGTCTATTGAAGTCGGCAGGCAGGCGGCCGCTGATTTTCCGGCCGCCCGGGATGGCGCGAAATCCCCGAGGCACGAGTCCAGCCGTGACGGACTGCGGGTGTAGCGCCCTTTGAAGAAAAACAACCCAGGCTACATCGGAGACACGCATGAAACTGGCAACTCGCATGATCGCGGGCGCGCTCATGTCGGCCGCCTTCGCACTCGCGGCGGCCCCCGGACACGCTCAGGACAAGCAGATCACGCTGGGCTTTGCCCAGGTCGGCGCGGAAAGCGCGTGGCGCACCGCCAATACGGTGTCCATCAAGCAGGCCGCGAAGGACGCCGGCATCAACCTGAAGTTCTCGGACGCCCAGCAGAAGCAGGAAAACCAGATCAAGGCGATCCGCTCGTACATCGCGCAGCGAGTGGACGTGATTGCGTTCTCGCCGGTGGTGGAATCCGGCTGGGAGCCGGTGCTGGAGGAAGCAAAGCGCGCGAAGATTCCCGTGATCCTCACCGACCGCAACATCGACGTGAAGGACACCTCACTTTATGTGACGATGATCGGCTCGGACTTCATGGAAGAAGGCCGGCGCGCGGGCAGGTGGCTCGAAGAGCACTACAAGAACAACCCCGGTCCCGTCAATATCGTCGAACTGCAGGGCACCGTGGGCTCCGCGCCCGCGAACGACCGCCATGCGGGCCTGATGGAGATCATCAAGAACGATCCGAAGTTCAAGATCATCGCCTCGCAGAGCGGCGACTTCACGCTGGCGGGCGGCAAGCAGGTGATGGAGGCCTTTGCCAAGACTTACGGCAACAAGATCAACGTGGTGTACGCGCATAACGACGACATGGCGCTCGGCGCGATCCAGGCCATGGAAGAAGCCGGCATGAAGCCGGGCAAGGACGTCAGCGTGGTGTCGTTCGACGCGACCAAGGGCGGCTTCGAAGCGATGATCGCGGGCAAGATGAACGTGGATGTCGAGTGCAGCCCCCTGCTCGGACCGCAGCTCATGCAGGCCGTGAAGGACGTGGTGGCGGGCAAGGAATTGCCCAAGCGCATCGTCACGAACGAGACGGTGTTCCCGATGAACGTGGCGGCGCAGGTGCTGCCCACGCGCAAGTACTGAACGCCGGCAGCGGCGCGGTGCGCACCTTGCATTCCGTACGCACCGCGCCCACTCTCTTTTCGCTATGAGCACGACTCCCCTGCTCGAAACCCATGGCCTCTCGCGCACGTTTCCTGGCGTGCGCGCGCTGCAGAACGTCGATTTCCGCCTCTTTCCCGGCGAGGTTCATACCTTGATGGGTCAAAACGGCGCGGGCAAATCGACGCTCATCAACGTGCTCACCGGCGTGCACCGTCCCGACGCGGGCGACATTCGCCTCGCCGGCGCACCCGTGCAGTTCTCCACGCCGCAGGAAGCCGAGGCCGCCGGCATCCAGACGCTCTACCAGGAAGTCAACCTCTGCCCGAACCTCTCGGTGGCGGAAAACATTTTCGCGGGCCGCCAGCCGCGCAAGCGCGGCCTGATCGACTGGAAAACGATCCACCGGCGCGCGCAGGCCGCGCTGGCCGAACTGAACCTCGCGCTCGACGTCACGCAGTCGCTCGACACCTACCCCATCGCCATCCAGCAGATGGTGGCGATTGCGCGCGCGGTTTCGGTGGACGCGCGCATCCTGATTCTCGACGAACCGACTTCGAGCCTCGACGACAGCGAAGTCGCGCGGCTCTTCGACGTGCTGCGCAAGCTCAAGGCGTCGGGCATCGCGATCCTGTTCGTCACGCACTTTCTCGAGCAGACCTATGCGATTTCCGACCGCATCACCGTGATGCGCAACGGCGAACGCGAAGGCGAATACCTGGCGGCCGACCTGCCCGTGCAAACGCTCGTGGCGAAGATGGTGGGCCAGCAACTGGCGCACGAGCGGCTGGAGCCTTCCGCCGAGTCAGGCGAAGGCGAAGCCGAAGCGGCCGCAGCAACCGAAGCCGCCCCGGCACCTTCCGCGCCCTGGCTGAGCGCGCACGGCGTGGCACGGCGCGGCGTGCTCAATCCGCTCGACCTCGACGTGCAGCCGGGCCGGATACTGGGACTCGCGGGGCTGCTGGGCTCGGGGCGCACCGAAACGGCGCGCCTGTTGTTCGGCGCCGAGCGCGTGGATGCAGGTGCGATCTCGATAGGCGGCAAGAGCGTGAAGCTCGCCTCGCCGCGCGACGCGGTACGCCACGGCATGGCCTACTGCCCCGAGGACCGCAAGAAAGAAGGCATCGTCGCGGACCTCTCGATTCGCGAAAACATCGTGCTTGCGCTGCAGGCGCGTCGGGGGTGGTGGCGCATGATCGGGCGCGCGCGCCAGCGCGAGCTGGCGAACGAATACATCGCACAGCTCGGCATCAAGGCCCGCGATGCCGAGCAACCCATCGGCCTGCTTTCCGGCGGCAACCAGCAGAAAGTGCTGCTCGCGCGCTGGCTCGCCACCGAACCGAAGCTGCTGATTCTCGACGAACCCACGCGCGGCATCGACGTAGCCGCCAAGTTCGAGATCATGGACCGCGTTCGCGCGCTGTGCGCGAAGGGCCTGGGCATCCTCTTCATTTCCTCGGAGATCAGCGAGGTGGTGCGCGTGAGCGACCGCATCGCCGTGCTGCGCGACCGCCGCAAGGTGGCCGAACTGAACGGCCACGGGCATTCGGAAGACGAGGTGTACGACCTGATCGCAGGAGGCCGCCGATGAACCGGCTCGCCACGCTCTTCGTCGAGTCGATGAAACACCCGCTCGTGTGGCCGGCGGTGACGCTCGTATGCCTCTTTGCCGTCGACGTCGCGCATCGCGCCAACTTCCTCTCGATCACGCTGCTTTCGGGCCACCTGTTCGGCGCACCCATCGACATCCTCATGAACGCCGCACCGCTCGTGGTGGTGTCGCTCGGCATGACGCTCGTGATCGCCACGCGCGGCATCGACATTTCGGTGGGCGCCGTAGTCGCCATCGCCGGGGCCGCCGCCGCGATCGTACTCGAAGGCGATCCCTCGCGCGTAGCGGAAGCCTTCTGTGCGGCGCTTGCGGTCGGGCTGCTCGCGGGCATGTGGAACGGCCTCCTCGTCGCCTTCGTCGGCATGCAGCCCATCATCGCCACGCTGATTCTGATGGTGGCGGGGCGCGGGGTCGCCCAGTTGCTCACGGGCGGCCAGATCATTCCGATCGGCGCGCCGGGCTATCTGATGGCGGGCGGGGGCTACTTCGCACGCGTGCCCTGCGACGTGTGGATCGCGCTCGCGGTGACGATCGCCACCGCGCTGATCGTCAACCGCACGGCGCTGGGCCTCTTCATCCGCTCCATCGGCGTGAACCCGGTGGCCGCGCGCCTCGCGGGGCTTTCTTCGCAGGCGGTGGTGTTCGGCAGCTATGCGTTCTGCGGCGTCACCGCCGCCATCGCGGGCATCCTCATCAGCTCGAACGTGCGCAGCGCGGACGGCAACAACGCGGGCCTCCTGCTCGAACTCGACGCGATTCTCGCCGTCACGCTGGGCGGCACATCGCTCGCGGGCGGGCGCTTCAGTCTTGCGGGCACCGTGCTGGGCGCGCTCATCATCCAGACGCTCACCTACACCACCTATTCGATTGGCGTTCCGCCCGAGGCCACGCTCGTCGTCAAGGCCGTGGTGGTGCTATTCGTGAGCGTGATCCAGTCGCCCTCGGCGCGCTCGCTCGTTGCCCGGCAGTTGCGGCGCGCGGCCGGCGGGCGCCGGGCCGGCGCGCCCAACTATTAGGAAAACAAGCGGACAGGACAAGGAAACCGTGCGCACGAACCGCCCCGCCCTGCTCTCCACGCCGCTTGCCGCGTGCCGTCGCGCAAGCGCCCTGTTCGCGCGCTTCGTCGATCCGCGCGTGCTGCCCATCGCCGTCACGGTGCTGCTGTTCGTGGCGCTGTTCGGCTTCGGCTCGGTGATGTACACCGGTTTCTTTTCGCTGCAGGTGTTGTTCGGACTGCTGGTGGATAACGCGTTCCTGCTGATCGTCGCCATCGGCATGACGTTTGTGATCATCTCCGGCGGCATCGATCTTTCGGTGGGCGCCGTGGTCGCGCTCGCCACCATCCTGTGCGCGGTCATGGCGGAGCGCTGGCACTGGCCGCTCGTCCTGATCCTGCCAGCCGTGCTCGCATGCGGCACGCTCTATGGCGCAGCCATGGGCGCGCTGATCCACTACTTCCGCCTGCAGCCGTTCATCATCACGCTCGCGGGCATGTTCCTCGCACGCGGCACCTGCTTTCTCATCACCACCCAGTCCATCCCGATCAACGATCCGAGCTTCCACACGCTCGCCGGCTTCAGCATTCCCATCGGCAGCGGCTCGCTCACCACGGGCGCGCTCATTGCGCTCGCCACGCTCGCGGTGGCGATCGTGGTTGCGCACTTCACGCGTTTCGGCCGCAACGTCTACGCGCTCGGCGGCAACGAACGCTCGGCACTCCTGATGGGGTTGCCCGTCGCGCGCACGAGAATCGGCGTGTACGCGCTCTCGGGGTTTTGCTCCGCGCTCGGCGGCGTGGTGTTTACGCTCTACGTGCTCTCGGGCTACGGGCTCCAGGCGCAGGGCATGGAGCTCGACGCCATAGCCGCCACCGTGATCGGCGGCACGCTGCTCACGGGCGGCGTGGGTTACGTGATCGGCTCGGTGTTCGGCGTGGGCATCCTCGGCACCATCCAGACGCTCATCACCTTCGACGGCACGCTCAGTTCATGGTGGACGCGCATCGTGATCGGCGCCCTGCTCTGCGCGTTCTGCCTGCTGCAGCGCGCCACGGAACGCCACGCGGCGCGGCGCAAGTCCTCCGGCACGGGCCGGGGCGCGCCCATGGCAAAGCGCGAGCGTGCACCCGACGCGGTGCCGCTCGATCAGGCCAAGCTCGCGTCGGCGCCGCCGCGCGCCTGAGAATAGTCGGACTTAATTACGGGTATACATGGATTAGGCCCCAACAAAACGCTGCACTACCATCTTCGACGTACCGTCCGGCACGGTTCTTACGCTTCATTCATCGCAACGTCCGCAGGGACGCTGCCGCGCCGCCCGGTGCCGTCGTGAACGTGCATGAACCACGCTGCACTCACCCACGAAAATAACCGGAGGAAGACATGGCGCAGGAACGGGAAGCAGAGCAAGACCAGATCCATTCAGGCCGGCGCGGCCTGCTGCAAGGTGCGGGACTCGGCGCGGCGCTGTCGCTGCTGGGCGCGCTGGGCGGCGGCACGGGCGGCCTGATTTCGACCGCCCAGGCGGCCGAAGCGGCCTTTCCCGGGCACAAGCGGTGGAAGATCGTGTTCGTCAATCACGTCACGACAAACCCCTTCTTCGTGCCCACGCAATACGGCATTCAGGACGCATGCTCGATGTTCGGCATGGACTATCAGTGGACGGGGTCGGCCAACTCGGACGCGGGCGAAATGGTACGCGCCGTGAACGCCGCCATTGCCGCAAAGGCCGACGCAATCGCCGTGCCGATCGTCGATCCCACGGCCTTCGACAAGCCGATCCAGGCGGCGCTCGACGCAGGCATCCCCGTGTTCGCGTACAACGCCGATGCGCCGCGCGGCAAGCCGAATCCGCGCCTTGCGTACATCGGTCAGGACCTCTATCTCTCGGGCTACCAGATGGGCGAGCGCATTGCCTCGCTGATCGACAGCGGGCTCGTGGCGCTCTTCATCGCGACGCCGGGGCAGCTCAACATCCAGCCGCGGCTCGACGGCGCGAGCGACGCGATCAAGAAGTCGGGCAAGAACATCGAGGTCCAGAGCGTCGCCACGGGCGCCACGGTCAACGAGGAGCTTTCGAAGATCAAATCCTTCTATCTGGGACACCAGGACCTCAAAGGCATGTTCGCGGTCGATGCGGGCAGTACGCAGGGCGTCGCGCAGGTCATGAAGGAGTCGAACCTGCCTTCGAAGGGCGTGCACGGCGGCGGCTTCGACCTGTTGCCCACCACGGTGCAGCTCATCCACGAAGGCTTCCTCGACTTCACGATCGACCAGCAGCCTTACGTACAGGGCTTCTATACTGTGATGGAGGCGTTCGTGTTCCTTGCTTCCGGCGGCCTTGCCGGACCCGCGGACATCAACTCCGGCCTCAAGTTCGTCACGAAGGGCACGGTCGATCCGTACCTGAACACCTCGACGCGCTATGAAGGCAAGAGCAGCAAGCCGCAAATCGTCCCGATGAGCGGCGCGATCAAGTCGTGATGGGTACGGTGAACGAATCCCGCAACGCGGCGAGAAACGACGGTCCCGCGCGCCCCCCCCGGGCGCGCGGGACACTCCTTGCCGCGTGGTCCGCGGAGCTGCGCATCCTCCTCGTGGCGGTACTGCTGGCCGCCTACTTCGAGTTCGCCAACCACGACTTTCTGCTGACGAACGCCAGTCTCGTCAATCTCTCGCAATTCGTCGCGCCGGTCGCCATCATCGCGTTCGGCGAAATCATGCTGATGATCGGCGGCGACATCGATCTCTCGGCCGGCATGGTGTTCGCCTTCGCGCCGTTCATGATGGTGTTCGCCAACGACGCCGGGGCGCCCATGTGGCTCGCCGTGGTCGCCGGGCTCGTGGCGGCGGCGTTGATCGGCTTCGTGAACGGCGCGGTCACGGTGTGGCTGCGGCTGCCTTCGTTCGTGACCACGCTCGGCACGCTCTTCCTCATCAACGGCATTACACTCACGGTCTCGCGCGGCACGCCGGTCGAAACGCCGGGCTCGCCCGCGTTCGCGAACGTCATGGGCGCGTGGGGCTATAGCGAGATTCTCTGGACCGCGGGGCTCGCGTTCGTCATGCACGTGCTGTTGCGCCATACGCGCTGGGGGCTGCACACCCAGGCGGCAGGCGCGAATCCGCTGGGCGCGAGCGAAGCGGGCATCCAGGTGAACCGGCTGCGGCTCGGCAACTTCGTTCTCGCCGCCGTGCTCGCGGGCCTCACGGGCATCCTCGAAGGCTTTCGCATTACCTCGATCGACCCGCAGGCGGGCGGCAACCAGATCATGTTCCTCGCCGTCGCCGCCGCCGTGATCGGCGGCACGCCGCTCACGGGCGGCTCGGGCACGATCGTGGGCGGCCTGATCGGCGCGGCCGTGCTCGGCATTCTCAACGACGGCTTCACGCTCATCGGTATCAACGCGTTCACGTTCAACATCATCCTCGGCGCCGCGATTCTGGCCGCGATGATCTTCAATATCCACGTCGGCCGCATACGGCGCAAAGGAGGACGGCGATGAACGAGCCGCAACCGCACGCGGACGCCGGGACCGCTTCTTCGCCCCCCTCGTCCTCCTCGTCCCCCTCGTCCCCGGCGGCGGGCGCTGCCCATGCCGCGCCTGCCGCCGATGCGCCGCTCGCCCTGCGCGGCGACAAGCTCGTCAAGCGCTTCGGCGCGGTGACGGCGCTCGACGGCGTCTCGTTCACGCTCGGCCAGGGCGAGATTCTCGGCATCCTCGGCGACAACGGCGCGGGCAAGTCCACGCTCGTCAAGATCCTCACCGGGTTCCACCAGCAAACCGAAGGCACCCTCTACGTGGACGGCCAGGAAACGCTGTTACGATCCGTCGATCACGCGCGTGCCCTCGGTATCGAATGCGTTTATCAGGATCTTGCGCTCGCGAACTCGCTCAGCATCTATCACAACATGTTCCTGAACCGCGAGATCGTGCGGCGCGGCCCGTTCCGTCTGCTCGATCACCGGCAGATGCGCGAGCGCGCGGCGCAGTGTCTCGACGATATCGGCGTGCATGTGCCTTCGGTCGATCTGCCCGTGGAGCGGCTTTCGGGCGGCCAGCGCCAGGCTATCGCCGTGGCGCGCGCGGTGCATTCGAATGCGAAAATCCTGCTGCTGGACGAACCGCTCGCGGCCATGGGCGCGCGCGAAGCCGGACTGATCATCGACCTCGTTCTGCGTTTGAAGGAGAAAGGCGGTCTATCCATTATCATGATCATGCACAACTACGCGCAGACGCTCGACATTGCCGACCGTATCATGCTCATGCAGCGCGGCCGTGTGACCTTCGAGCAGCGCAGCGCGCAGACTTCGGTGCCGGAGCTGATGGATATCGTGCGGCGGGAATACCGCGCGATGCGCTCCACGAACGCGCATTGACGAGAAGAGAGGGACGCGCCTGCCGGGGCGCTCCCGCCGGGGAACCATGGATTACCGCAACCTGCAGAATCGCAAAAGCATGCACGGGCGCATCGTGCAGGAACTGGGCATGCAAATCGTCGGCGGGCGGTTTCAGCCCGGCCAGCGCCTGCCGCCCGAACCCACGCTGTGCGAGGCCTATGGCGTGAGCCGCCCGGTGCTGCGCGAAGCCACGCGCGTGCTGGTGGCGAAGGGGCTCGTGGTCTCGAAGCCGCGCGTGGGCAGCGTGGTGCGCGCGCGCGAAGACTGGCACATGCTCGACCCCGACGTGCTCTACTGGACCGTCAACAGCATTCCCGAAGGCGAATTCTTCCAGTCGCTCATGACCGTGCGCCAGGTCATCGAGCCCGCGGCCGCCGCGCTCGCCGCCATCTCAGCGAGCGACACGGACGTCGCGCGCATCGGCGCGGCCTACGCGCGCATGGAAGCCGCACGGACGGCTGCCGAACTGCTCGAGCCCGACCTGGAGTTTCACCGCGCCATCATGGCGGCCACGCACAACGACATGCTCGCCTATATCGGCAACATGCTCACGCTCGCGCTCACGGAATCGATCAAGCTCACGAGCCGCCACCCGAATACGCACGCGCTCTCGCTGCCGCGGCACAAGGCGATCTATACGGCGATCGAAAATCGCGACGCACTGGCCGCTCGCCAGGCCAGCGTCCTGCAACTCGACAATGCACGCGCCGACGCCAACTCGATCCTTGGCGGCGCGGCGCTCGAACCTCAGGCGCCCAGGCGCGACTAGCCTCGCGGTTTGGCGCCGCCTGTGCGGCGGCGGCGCCGGTTAGTGTCCGAACGGCTCCACTTCGACGTAACGGCCCAGCAGAAACGCATCGGCCACGAGCTGCAGCGGGCGCACGTCCACGTCTTCGGCACCGTGTTCGATCAGCCAGTGGAAGCGCTCGTAAAGCGCCGGATATTCGCGTTGCGGTTCGAGCGCGACGGGCTCGCCCGCTATCGTCATACGCTTGCCGCCTTCGCTGATCGCGAGCAGGCCGTCCGCGGTCTCCACATCGATTTCCCACTGCTCCACGGGGCCGTGGCGCCAGTCGAACTCGGCGCGCACGGGTACGCCGTCCGTATCGAGGCAGTCGAGCTCGGCGGCGATGGGCGTCGCGCAATCGGCGGGAATGTGCAGCGTGGCCGCGCGCAGCAGCACTTCGCGCGGCAGCATGCGCGTGACGATGGAAAGCGCGTTGATGCCCGGATCGAATACGCCCAGCCCGCCCGGCTCCCAGATCCATTGCTGGCCCGGGTGCCAGCGGCGCACATCTTCTTTCCAGCGCACGTGGACCGAGCGGATCGCGCGGTTCGCGAGCCACGCGCGCGCGGGTTCGACTGCGCTCGCGCAGCGCGAATGCCAGGTCGCGAAGAGCGTGCGCCCCTGCGCACGCGCGAGGACGCGCAGCGCCTCCACCTCGCTCACGCTCGCGCCCGGCGGTTTTTCCAGCATGACGTGCCGCCCCGCCAGCAGCGCCGCGCGCGCCTGCGCATAGCGCACCTGCGGCGGGGCGCAGAGCGATACCGCGTCGAGACCGGGTTCGGCGGCGAGCAGTGCATCAAGACCGGTGTAGTTGCGCACGCCATCGACCTTTGCGTTGCGGCTCGAGCAGGCTACGAGCGTAAAACCGGGGTTCGCGGCAATGGCGGGCAGATGCTGGTCGCGCGCAATCTTGCCGACGCCGGCAATAGCCAGCTTCCAGGAAGGGTTCATGGCGGGTTCCGGGTTCGAATGAGGCAGTTGGGTTGGGGTGGGAACGGTGCGATGCGCAACGCAAAACGAAACGTCTTGCCATTCTACGGCGCTGCCCGCGAGAGCGTATGCCCGCTTCAGCGAACCGGCCGCGGCCGGTCCCTCGACAGCGCGACACCAGCCCGCTAAAGTCGCAGCATCAGGCGTTTCCTCCCTGCAGAACAACAACACCACAAGGACGGATCGACGTTCATGAAAGCATGCGGTTTGGCGGACTCGAATCGGGCCGTGCAGGGCGCGCGGCATCCTGGCGTCACGACTCGCTGGCGCGCATGCGTGCGCACCTGGCTCCTGCTGCTGATCGCGCTCGCGAGCCTCCCTTGCGCCCACGCGCAGCAGTCCGGCGCAACGGTACGGGTGGGCACCTTCATCATCGCCCCGTTCGTGATGCAGCAAAACGGCCAGCTCACCGGCTTCTCGATCGATTTGTGGACCGAGATCGCCTCGCGCCTGCATCTGCAAACCCGCTACGACATCGCGCCCAGCGTCAACGCGCTGTTCCAGACGCTGCGCACCGGCCAGGACGACGTGGCCGTCTCGGGGCTTTTCTATAGCGTCGAGCGCGACCGCGAGTTCGACTTCTCGTATCCGATCATGGAGGCCGGCCTGCGCGTGATGGTGCGCGACACGGGCGAGACCGAAGAAGCCACGCCGCTGCGCAGTCTCGGCAGGTTGCTGGTGTCCCGCACCACGCTGCTGTGGTTTGCCGCAGCGGTCGTGCTGACCGTGATCGCCGCGCATCTCGTCTGGATCGTGGACTGGCTGCACGCGCGCCGCCGTGGCGAGCGAGAGCCCTATTTCCCCGCCATCTTCCGCGCGCTCTACTGGTCGGGCTCCACGCTGCTCACCCAGGCCGACGAGCCGCGGCGCCTGTGGATCTCGCGCGGCATGGCGCTGATCTGGATGTTCGTCGGCATCGTATTCGTGGCGTCGTACACGGCGGAACTCACGACGAACCTGACCGTGCAGCATATTCGCGGCGCGATCGACGGCCCCAACGATCTCGCCAACAAGACCGTCGCCACGCTGGCCGGCAGTTCGGCCGTGCCGTGGCTGCAGGATCACGGCGCGCAGGTTCGCGAGTACGCGCGCAACCGCGACACTTTCCTGGCGCTTGCGGGCGGCGAGGTGGATGCCGTGGTGCTCGGCTCGGCGGGACTCGGCTACGTCGCTTCGCACGAGGGTAAGGGCCGCGTCAAGCTGGTGGGGCCGGAGTTCAACCCGAATGACGTGGGCTTCGTCTTCCCGGTCAACAGCACGCTGCGCCGCCGCGTGGACGGCGCCCTGCTGGCCATGCGCGAGGACGGCACGTATCAACGGATCTACAACAAGTGGTTCGGCGAGGAGTGATGCCTTGCGCCGAACCCTTCCCTATTGAATCGCAGTCCTGATCGATCCGGTTTCCACGCGCCGCTTCGCCGCGCATGGCGGCCCGTTTTCGTCAGGCGCCCGCAGCGAAGTAGCCCGGCTGATCGAGGTCCTCCAGCAGCGTTGGCTGCTCCGGCTGCCAGCCCAGCAAGGCGCGGGTGCGCTGGCTGGAACTCGGGCAGTCGATGCCGACGAAGCGCGCGAACCAGCCGAAATGCGCCTCGGCTTCTTCGGGCTTGATCGCCACCACCGGAAGATTCAGGCGACGCCCGATCACCTCGGCAATCTGCCGCAACGGCACGCCCTGTTCGGCAATCGCATGGAAAGGCCCGCCGCGCGCGCCATGCTCCAGCGCGAGCCGGTAGACGCGCGCCGCATCGAACCGATGCACCGCGGGCCAACGGTTCTGCCCTTCGCCCACATAAGCGGCCACGCCCTTCTCCCGTGCGATGGCAATGAGTCGCGGCACGAAGCCGTGGTCGCCCAGCCCATGCACCGTGGGCGCGAGACGAACGGCGCTTACGGGCACGCCACGCGCGGCGAATGCGCCAGCGATCGCTTCGGGGGCGCGCGGAAACGCGGGAATGATGGCGTGGGGCGGGTCCTCCTCCGTCGTGACGCGCCCCGGTGCGAGCAGCGCAATGCCCGACGAAACGATGAGCGGCCGCCCCGAGCCTTCGAGCGCCCCGCCCAGCGCCTCGATGGCGCGCCGCTCCTGCTCGCAGTTCTCGGCGAACTTCGAGAAGTCGTGGTTGAAGGCCGTGTGGATCACGCCATCCGACTGCGCCGCGGCCTGGCGCAGCACGTCGAGATCGTCGAGCGTACCGCGGCAAACCTCGGCCCCCGCCGCCGCAAGCGCCGCGGCGCCCGGCTCCGAACGCGCGAGACCCACCACCCGATGTCCCGCCGCGAGCAGATCCTTGACCACGGCCGAGCCTACCCAGCCCGTGGCACCGGTTACGAATACACGCATGATGAAGTCCTCCAGGGTTAGCGTGAGGCTAATATCGATGCGCGTCTTATCGTGGTAAAGTAGTGGCGTTATCGTGTTATAAAAAGTAACAGGATGAGCGATTCCAGTGGCAACCCCCGCCAGCTCGGCGACTACCTGAAAGACCGCCGCTCGAAACTCGACCCGGCAGCGTTCGGCTTTTCCTCGACGCGCCGGCGCACGCCAGGCCTGCGTCGCGAGGAAGTGGCGCAGCGCGCCAATATCAGCCCGGCCTGGTACACCTGGCTCGAACAGGGGCGCGGCGGCGCACCGTCCGTCGACGTGCTCGACCGCATTGCCAACGCCCTGATGCTCACGAGCACCGAGCGCGAGCATCTCTTTCTGCTCGGCCTCGGCCACCCGCCCGAAGCGCATTACCAGAACGACGAAGGCGTTACGCCGCGGCTGCAGCACGTGCTCGATACGATGAATCCGTGCCCCGCGCTCATCCGCACGGCAACGTGGTCTGTGGTGGCCTGGAACCGCGCGGCCACCGTGCTGCTGGTGGACTATGGCACGATGCAGCCCGCGCAGCGCAACGTGCTGCGCCACATGTTCCTCGATCCTCGCGCGCGGGCCCTGCAGTACGACTGGGAGAGCGTGGCGCGATTCATGGTGGGCGCGTTCCGGGTGGACGTGGTGCGCGCCGGCGCCACATCGGCTGTGAGCGACCTCGTGGACGAACTCCGCCGCGAAAGCCCGGAGTTCGAGGCCATGTGGCGCGACACGGTGATCCCCACGCGGCACGAAGCCGTGAAGCGCATTCGCCATCCCGTGTTCGGCCCATTCGCATTCGAGTATTCGGCCTTCGCGGTCGATGGCCGGCAGGACCTTACCCTCGTGGTGTACAACCCGGCCACGCCCGCAGACGCCGCGAAGATCAGCGCCGCACTCAATAGCGCGCCGGCGCTGGAATCGGCCTGAATTTTGTCGGCCTGAGCGGAACCGTTCATGACCCGGCCCGGCGTGGCGGCATGCCGCTCACCGCACGCGCATGGGGCGCACACGGGGCGCACCGCCGACACCGCGCTCCAGCCCGAGCCCATGGGGATGCGCGCCAGCACATCGCGGGGCCCGGTTAGAGGAAAATGAGCCCGCCTATCGTCCAGGCGTCCAAGGAGCCCTGCATGACCGATACCCCACGCGCCGAACCGGACAGTACCGCCATCCGCGTCGCGCTCTGGCGTGCCCTGCACGCCGAAGCCGACCCCGCGCCGCACGTGCTCGACGACACGCTCGGCCTGCGCCTCGCCGCGCCGCCCGAAGGCTGGCGCGAACGCCCGGACATGGATCTCGCCGGCACGCGCGGCTATCGCGCATCGATCGTCGCGCGTGCACGCCTGATCGAGGACCTGGTGGCCGACGAAGCGGCGCGCGGCGTCGCGCAGTACGTCATACTCGGCGCGGGCCTCGATACGTTCGCGCAGCGCCGGCCCGAAGCGGCCGCGCGGCTCACGGTGTTCGAAGTGGATCAACCGGGCCCGCAGGCGTGGAAGCGCGAGCGGCTGAACGCGCTCGGCTATGGCGTACCGGACGCATTGCGCCTCGTGCCCGTGAACTTCGAAGCCGGCGAATCGTGGTGGACGCGGCTCGTCGAGGCAGGCTTTGCGACCGGCAAGCCCGCGGTCATCGCCTCGACCGGGGTTTCGATGTACCTCACGCGCGAGGCCAATCTCGCGACGCTGCGCCAGATCGCGCAACTCGCGCCTGGCTCCACGCTCGCCATGACCTTTCTCCTGCCGCTCGAACTGATCCCGGACCCCGCCGAGCGCGCCCTGCACGAATCTGTCTATGCGCGCGCCCGCGCAGCCGGCACGCCGTTCGTCAGCTTCTTCAGCCCGGACGAAATGCTCTCGCTCGCACGCGAAGCCGGATTCCGCGAAGCGCGGCATATCGGCACCGGCGAACTCACGCAGCGCTACTTTGCAGGGCGCAGCGACGGCCTGAAACCGGCCAGCGGCGAATCGTTCCTGATCGCCACGACCTGAACATGCCGACCACCCCACTTGCGCCGCGCCCGCTCGACACGCTCAACGCCCTCGACCTGCCCGCGAACCTGGACGGCCGCGACGGCATCAATCGCGCGCCGGGCCGCATGCAGATCGCGGCAAGCAACGACCTCGACGCGGTGCGTGCGTGGCTCGCCCGGGTCGCCGATTCGAAAGCCACCTTCGAGAACTATCGCAAGGAAGCGGAACGGCTGCTGCTGTGGTCAATCGTGCAACTGGGCAAGCCGCTTTCGTCGCTCACGCACGAAGACATGCTTGCCTACCAGCGCTTCATTGCCGACCCGCAGCCCGCCTCGCGCTGGGTTGCGGGCGGCGGGCGCAAGCATCCGCGCGACGACCCGCGCTGGCGCCCGTTTTATGGGCCGCTTGCGCCCACGAGCCAGCGCCAGGCCATGGTGATCCTCAACGCGCTCTTCTCATGGCTCGTGAGTGCGGGCTACCTCGCGGGCAATCCACTGTCGCTCTCGCGCCAGCGCGCACGCCGAGCGGCGCCGCGCATCACGCGCTACCTCGAACGCGATCTCTGGAACGAGGTGAAGGCCTACGTCGAAAAACTGCCGCGCGACACCGCGCGCGAGCGCGAACGCCACAGCCGCGCGCGGTGGCTGCTCACGCTGCTCTATCTGGGCGGCCTGCGCATTTCCGAGGTGGGAGCCAACACGATGGGCGACTTCTTCGCGCGCCGCGATGCCTCCGGCGAAGAGCGCTGGTGGCTCGAAGTGCTGGGCAAAGGCGAGCGCACGCGGCTCGTGCCCGCCACCGCCGAACTGATGACCGAACTCGCGCGCTACCGCCGCGAGCGCGAACTCCCGCCCCTGCCGTCGCCGCGCGAAGAAACGCCGCTCGTGCTGCCGCTCGGCCAGCAGACGAAGCCGCTCACGCGCGCGGCACTGCATACGATCGTAAAAGGCATCTTTGCCGGGGCGGCAGCGCGGTTGCGCGAGCAAGGCGGCGAGCAGGCCGCGCGCGCCGCGCAACTCGAACGCGCCTCCGCACACTGGCTGCGGCATAGCGCGGGTTCGCACATGGCGGACGGCGAACTCGATCTGCGTTTGGTGCGCGACAATCTTGGGCATGCGTCGCTGACCACGACGAGCCTCTATCTGCATAGCGACGACGACCGCCGCCATCGCGAAACAGAGGACAAACACCGTATCGACTGGTAATGCGGTGCCACGGGCCAAGTGAGCGCGGTAGAGAAGAAAATCCGTATTTTCCGCACTCAACCTTGTACGACGCGTGCCGTTATACCAGTCATGGAACGAGGCAGCGGGACGATCGACTTGCCCCCGCGGCCACGGGCCATACCCTGTCCCATGTAATTGCAGTCAGGGACCACACGCAGAGCCAACCTTCAGCGCCGGAGGCGGTACTCCGGCGCGCTTTTCTTTTGCGTGACGTGGGTGGTGATAATTAACGCGACGATTGCCTTGACTTTCGAGTCATGCTCTCCAGTTGCAAAGTTGCACAAATAATTCCTCGCATCGTACAACTCTGTTCGCCGGCAGCGTCGTTCATCACCGGCACGGTGCTGCCCGTGGATGGCGGCTATCTGGTTGCGTAACGCAGCACTCACGGCGCGGTGCCACTGTTCGCACGCGCGCTCTTGCCGCGCAGGAATTCCAGCCTCAAGGCCGAGCGCAGCGCTTTCAACGAAGGCGTGCCGTCGCTTCCCGATGCCGCGCTCTGCGCCGCATTGCCATCGGTCCAGTAACGCACGTGCGAAAGCAGCGTGCCGTCCAGCCGCTTGCCCGTCGAGGGCACCACGGCAACATCGCGGACGCCCGTTCCCAGCACGCCATTAATCGGTCCTCCTATCAGATCACCGAAGATCCAGCGCCGGTAGGGAAAGTACAGGTTCGTCCAGCGGGTGCAGCAGAACGGGGCGCCATGGTGAGCCACCCGCACGCTGCGAACGATCGTTTCGGCACCCTGCTGGATGCGGTAGCGCGTTTCATAGCCCAGCGTGTCGTTGCCGGCAGGCGGGCAGCATGGATATTCGTGCTGCACTTTCCTGCGCTTGAAATCCTCTTCGTTGTCGGCCATGAGGAACTGCGCATGCGTCAACGGCGAGCCGAGCGTGACGAAATCGGTCACGAGCCACGGCACGCCAATCGCGCGAAACTCCGACCACAGTCGATGCTGGGCTTGCTGGAACGATTCGATCGCCGCGCGCGTGGGCGGCCCGGCGTCGAGCTTCGCGGCCTCCTGCTCGAACGCCTTCAGTTCAGGCTGCTTTTGCGGATGAGGCGTCCCGGGCTGGCGCAGGTCGCTCCACAGGTTGCGGATGATATCGAAGCCGATCACCGAACCCAGACTGTGCCCGACAATCACGATCCGGCTGTACTTGCCCGACTCGTGCAGCGAGCGCACGAGCTTGATCCCTTCGCTGCGGATCTTGTTTCTCGCCTCGATGTTGCCCGGGTTGGGCGTGAGGTAGCGCGCGGCGTCCGCCACATAGCCAAGCACGACGTACGAGGCAATCGACTGCAGAATGAACGTGAGCACGCCACCCGCGAAAATCCACTTGCCTAACCAGTCGAACAGATGCGAGCCCGAAGTGGCATCGACCCAGGACCCCGCAACGAGCAGAACGATCGCAAACACCAGCAAACCCCAACTCGCGAACCACGCGGGCCGCAGCGCGGACACGACGGACGAGGGGCGTCGAAACAGAAGCCACAGCATCCATCTGAACACCTGGCTGTATTTCGAGCCCTCCATGTGGTGCGCCCAGTAGTACTCGTAGAAGTCCGTCTGGGGGCGGCCCTCCTGCCGGCTGGCCGGTGCCTGCAGGCGCCGGGTTTCCAGCAGATCGCCCATGGCGTCCGGCTTGCTGCGGTACTTGGTGTCGTAGCCCGAAACATCCGTGAGCACCGCATCGACAAAGCCGCGCAGCGTGTCCATGGGGCGCTGCTCGCCTATGCCGTGGATCACCACCACGGCCTGGCGGATACGCCGCCCGTCGTCGCTGACGGCCTGCACCTGCGCGTCGCCGCTGCCGGCCGCCGGCGCAGCCGTACCTGGAGATGGCTCCATGCTCCTGCTCCCCGTGAGTCTTCCCGCTACCTGAATTCTTCCCGTTCCTGAACTAGATTAAATACGAAAACGGCGTTCAACGGCATTGCCGCGATCCTCCACCACGAGGTCTTCCGCCATGACGCAGGCACCAGTACCGGACCAGACGATCCGCGACAGCAACGGGCGCGTGTTGCTATTCAGTTGCGACGACTTCGTCAACGACATCTGCCTCGGCAATTCGTGCTTTATCTGCGGCGCCGCGCCTGGCACCAAAGAATTCAATTACGAGCATGTCGTGCCGCGCTGGGTGCTTCGGCACTACAAGCTCTTCGGCGCGGAAATGACGCTGCCCAACGGCGAATTTCACCACTACGACAGCTACGGTGTGCCCTGCTGCAAGGACTGCAACAGCTTCCTCGGCGACCACGTGGAAATACCCGTTTCGCGCCTGTTGAAGGGGCGCTTCGACCAGGTGGCCGCCCGGCTCGACGACAAGGCCATGCTGCTGCTTTTCATCTGGCTCAATCTCCTCTTCGTCAAGACTCACCTGAAAGACCGGCTCCTGCCGGTTCATCGCGATTCGCGCAAGGGAAGCGGCAAGATTGCCGACGCCTATGACTGGCCCGACCTTCATCATATTCACGCGGTTGCGCGGGCACCGTTCGTGGGCACCGAAGTGGGCCGTGCTGTCATCGGATCGATTGCCATCTTTCCGGTCACCGATCTGAGGGCAGGCGAAACCTTCGACTGGATCGATCTCACGGCGGGACAGACCGTGGCGATACGCGCGGGCGAGACCGGCATTGTCGCGGTGCTCAACGACGCGAAGATGGCCCAATGGGCGATTGCTCACATTCTCCACAGCATCGACGGACCTTTGACCACCACCCAGCTTAGAGAGTTGGCCGCCCGCATGGCCGTGGCCAATATGGACCTGAAGAACCGGCCTGTCTTCGGAACAGCGCTATCGAAAGAAGCGCCGCACAACGTTCGGCTCTGGGTCGAGACCGATCCGCAGCCGGCCTTCAACGACTTCGATCCGTCCCGGTTCGGCACGATCATGGCGTTCGCGCTGCGCGATCTGCTCGACCGCCTGGAGATCGGCGGCGACCGGGGCGCCGACAAGATACGCGCGCATCTGCTGACCGGCCGCGTCACGTTCATCGGCGACGAGCATGGCCGGTTCGTCTCGCGCGGCGGCAAGCTCCTGCGCTGATACGGCAATAAGCGGCGCTCAGTGCGCCTGCAACGTGATGCCGGAGGACATCAACGTCACGAGGCCCAGCGCCACGGCGCACAGCAGCGCATAGGTGCCCGCCAGAAACAACGCCCGCGCCAGTTGCGGCCACCAGCGTCCGCCATAGACGCGCCTGAGCGCGACAACCAGCCAGACGAAAAGCACGGCGACAGCGCAGGCTGCATACGACCGTATGCCCGGCAGCAGGCAGACGAGAAACGCGATAAAAGCGAAGGCATGCAGGTGCAGCGAAAATAACAGATGGACTCCGTAACTTTGCTGCCGGCTTCGATAGGCGAGCGCGCACATTGCCGCGAACAAGGGCATCAGCACGAAAAGCGCATAAGGCAGCCGGTGCAGCAGATGTTCGCTGAATGCCGCGAAGCTTTCGGGCTGATTCAACTGGCCGACGACCTGGGCCGCGAACGAGAGCAAACGTCTTTCGTCGGGATCGGCGTCGGACGCCGCGATCGTTGCGAGGGCCTGCGCCGGGTGCGCCACCGGCTTGCCGTCGATATGCACGACCTGCAGCGGCGTGAACATGCCGGACCAGCCAAGCAGCAGGAAGAAGAGAAAGCTGAACGTCAGATAGAGCGGCAGCGGCTTGACGTAGCGCTTGCGCCGTCCGGCGAGATACTCCGCCGTGAGCTGCCCCGGCTTGAGGATGAGCAGCTTGACCGTGGCCACCAGCTTGCCTTCCGCGGCCACGTAGTGATGCAGATACTCGTGCACGAACTCATGCAGCGTAGGCAACTCATGGACTGTCTCCTGGCCGCACTGCGCGCAATACGGGCCATGCACGGCGGCATCGCAATTCGGGCAATGCTCGGGCAGGGCATGCGGGGCGTGCCGGGCGACGGACATGAGCTCACCTGAGCGGGAGTGGGAACAGCGCGCATTCTGAAGGCGAAGGCTCATGGGCGTCAACCGGGCGGCAGGCGCGTAACGCGCCGCTCCGCGCGCTTGCCGCATAACACCGGCCGTAAACGCAAAATGCGGAAGCCGGTTCGCACCCGCTTCCGCACCGCATCAGGTAGGATGTCCGTCCGTTAAGACTGCCAGGCAGACGGCCCCCGTCCTTTAACTCATGTGCAGCCCGCCGTTCAGCGAGAAGTCCGCACCCGTCGAGAAACCCGCTTCGTCCGACGAGAGCCACGCGACGATCGAGGCGATCTCATCGGGGGTGCCCAGCCGGCGCACGGGGATGCTCGCCACGATCTTCTCCAGCACCTCGGGCTTCACTGCCTTCACCATGTCCGTGCCGATATAGCCCGGAGAAACGGTGTTGACCGTCACGCCCTTGGTGGCCACTTCCTGCGCGAGCGCCATCGTGAAGCCGTGGATGCCTGCCTTGGCCGTCGAGTAGTTGGTCTGCCCGAACTGGCCTTTCTGGCCGTTCACCGACGAAATGTTGACGATACGGCCAAAGCCGCGTTCGACCATGCCGTCGATCACCTGTTTGGTGACGTTGAAGAGGCTCGTGAGATTGGTGTCGATCACGGCGACCCAGTCCTCGTGCGTCATCTTGCGGAACACCACGTCGCGCGTGATGCCTGCATTGTTGACGAGCACGTCGACTTCGCCGACGTCTTTCTTGACCTTCGCGAACGCGGCGACCGTGGACTCCCAGTCGGCCACGTTGCCTTCCGAGGCAATGAACTCATACCCGGCCGCCTTCTGGTCTTCGAGCCATTTCACGCGGCGCTGCGAGTTCGGCCCGCATCCGGCGATCACCGTGTAGCCGTCCTTGAACAGCCGCTGGCAGATCGCGGTTCCGATGCCGCCCATACCACCGGTTACGTAGGCAATACGCTTCGCCATAAATCCTCCTTTCGATTATTGAGGGGTATAAGCCAGTCGACAAAAGCCATGGAGGATGGAAGTCAGTTTGACGACCGCGCGCGCGCCGCACGATGGGCATAAACCCCTACGTGAAAACGCGAAAGATGTCCGGCGCCGCGTGGACGGCAAGCCCGTCGTTCAGACCGGCAGCACGCTGACCGCCACCTCCACCTGATGCTCGCCGCCGCCGAGAAGCGAGCCGCGCAACAGCGACACGTCGCTATAGTCGCGGCCGGTGGCGAGCGTCACGTGATCAAGGTCGGCAAGGACGTCGTTGGTCGGATCGAGGTCGATCCAGCCGCTTGCCGGGCAGTGCACGGAGACCCACGCGTGCGAGGCATCCGCGCCGATCAGGCGCGGCTGGCCCGGTGGCGGGTCGTTGCGGAGATACCCGCTCACGTAGCGGGCGGGCAGGCCGAGCGAGCGCAGGCAGCCGATCATCACCTGCGCGAAGTCCTGGCAGACGCCGTGGCGCATCTCGAAGGCCCGCGCGGCGGGCGTGTCGAACTCCGTGGCCGAGGTCTCGTACTCGAAGTCCGCGTGAATGCGGTGCATCAGGTCGATCGCACCGAGTGCAACGGGAGTGCCGGGCGTAAAGCTCGGCAAGGCATAGGCGCGCAACTCGGGACTCGGAACGACGTTCGGCGATGCAAAGCAAAATTCGGACTCCGGATAAAAAAGCGCACCAGCACGATAGCGCAGACGCTCGGCGACCTGTTCCCATGGGGGCGTCGTGGACGCGTCGAGTGTATCCCAGCGCGGTGACAGCTGTACGACAGTCTCACTCGTCATGCATAACGTCTCGTGCGGGGTATCGAGCGAGAAGTAAAGCACATCATTGCCGAACGCGTCTATGCGACTTGTTCTATAGGAAGGATACGGATCAATGCTTTCGGTGTGCGACACAATCTGCTGCCACGCACAGGCCAGCGGACGAATGGTCGCGAGATGCTGCGCCGTGGCCACGGCCATCGAGTAGCGGTAGGTCGTTTTATGCGAGACGCTTAGCGTAGTCGGGCCGTTCATGCGCCTCCCGGAGCCGCAGGCGCCGCCGCATGGCTGAAATAGCGCGCGCTGATTTCGCTGGAAGCCGTCATCGCGATCGCGCCAAGCCGGTCGCACAGTTCCACGAGCACGGGATAGCCGCCGTATTGATCCGTCGTGCAGAGCTGTTCGAGCGTCGGCATCGATGCGATATCGGGCATGAGCGCCGCGAACGGCAGGCGCGGCGCACCGCCCGCGGCCGCTTCGATCTCCGCGAGCTTCTGGCGCAGCCGCGCATAGACGCCATAGAGGCCGCGCGGATTCATTTCGTCGATCACGAGCAGGTCCAGCAGCGCGGGCACTTCCAGCCGCCCCGGATACATGGAGCGATAGGTAAGCGTCGAATCGAACAATTGCAGCAGCAGATCGAAGCCCTCGGGGCTCGCGAGCAGCCCGTTCGCCGCCACCGTGCGCAGGAAGGTGGCCATGGTCCACATGCGCTCGATATGACGGCCCGCGAACAGCAGCCGCCAGGTTTCGTCGCGCGTCATGCGGTCGCCCTGTGCGCCGCTGATGGCCAAAAGCTGCGTCGCGAGATGTTCGAGCGCATCCATCAGCGCAACGCGGTCGTAGCGTTCGCCCGCGGCGGGAGGGGCGATGCGCACGAGGGCGTCGCGAAAGTCATTGCGCGCCGCGAGAATCGTGCGCCAGTGGTCGTTCGAAAGCCGCCCGCGCACTTCGCCGCAGGCACGCGCCTGGCTTGCGAGGCAATGGCCGATGCCCGGCACGCTCGCCTGTTCGCCAAGGCTTGCCACCAGCGCGCGTTCGAACGCGTGCCGCGAACCGTTCACCACCGTATCCGTGCCCGTAATCAGGCCGCATAGCGAAGCGAGTTCGACGAAGGTGGCGAACATCGTATCGGCATCGTTGCTTTCCAGCGAACCGAGGATCAGCCGGCACAGGCGCACGCCGTTCTCGGCGCGTTCGCCATAGCGGCCCGACCAGAACAGGTTTTCGGCCGCGCGGCTCGACACCGTGCGGCGCGTGCGCGTGGCGAGGTCGCCGGGCTTCATCGGCGAAGGCAGCAGCGAGAACGGCGGGCTCGGCTGCTTCGAAAGCACCCACGTATCCACGCTGCTGCTGCCCAGTTGCATCGACTCCGTGGTCTGCCGTTCGGCGGCGAGGCGCGTGAAGCCGCCCGGCACCACGCGCCAGTTGCCCGTGAAGTCGGCAATGGCGTACACGCGCAGCACCGAGGGGCGGCCCGCCAGCGTGCCGTCCTCGTAGCGCGGCGTGCACGAATACGAGAGCGGCGCCTGGATCGTGAAGGCATCGGCGGCATGCTCGATGCGCTCGCGCCATGCGGGCAGCGGCTGGCGCCCCGCCGCCAGGCCCGGCGCCGCGCCGGATGCGCGGCCGGTCCGCACGGACGGCCAGGTCGGCACGAGAAACGCTTCGTCGAGCTGAGCAAATGCCGCCTCGCAGGCAGCCGCCTCGCCGCACCACCAGGTCGGCACGCTCGGCAATGCGAGCGTTTCGCCCAGCAGCGCCCGGGCGAGTTCGGGCATGAAGCCGTGCAGCGCGGGCGATTCGACAAAGCCGGAGCCGGGCACGTTCGAGACGATCACGTTGCCCGCGCGCATGACCTGCAATAGGCCCGGCACGCCGATGGTCGAATCGGCGCGCAGTTCCACCGGATCGCAGAACACGTCGTCGAGGCGGCGCAGCACCGCGTGCACGCGCTCGAGTCCCTTAAAGGTCTTCAGGTACAGCATGTCGTCGCGCACCGTGAGGTCCTTGCCCTCCACCAGCGTCACGCCCAGGTAGCGCGCAAGGAACGCATGCTCGAAATAAGTCTCGCTGAAGGCCCCGGGGGTGAGGAGCGCGAGATGCGGCGCGGCGCCGGCTTCGTCGCCATGCAGGGTCGTGCGCGCGGCGTCGGCGAGCGTGGCGATCAGTTGCGAGTAGGCCGGGGCGAGCCGCCGCACGCGCATCGTGCGAAACGCATCGGCAAAGAGGCTGGAGACGATCAGGCGGTTTTCGAGCGCGTAGCCGAGGCCCGAAGGCGCCTCGGTGCGATGCGACATCACGGTCCACACGCCCTCGGACGAACGCGCGAGGTCGATCGCGACGATCTGCAGATAGCCGCCGCCCGGCGGCGTGTAGCCCTTCACGGGCCGCAGATAGCCCGGATGCCCGAACACCAGCGCGGGCGGCAGCAGGCCGCGCGCGAGGAGCGTCTGGGCGCCGTAGGTGTCCGCCACGATCGCTTCCAGCAGCCGCGCGCGCTGGATCACGCCCTGCTCGATCTGCGCCCATTCGGTGTCGTCGATCAGGAACGGCAGCAGGTCGAGCGACCAGGGGCGCGACTCGCCCTTGTCGGCATAGACGTTGTAGCTGATGTCGTTGTCGCGCACCTGGCGTGCCACGGTTTCCCGCGACTGTGTCAGGGCCGCTGCGCCCTCCTCGCCGAGCAGTTCAAAAAACCGCCGCCACGGCTCGCGCAGCGCGCCGGTCTCGTCGCACAGTTCGTCCCAGTGTCCCGCGCGCGGCGGCAAGAGACGCAGGCGCGAGAGGGCGTGCGCGTGGGACGCCGTGGCGTCGAGGGGCAGGATCGACTGGAAAGACAAGATCGTATCGGTGTTGGAATCAAGGGTCGGTGGGGCTCAGCCGCGCAGGTCCAGCGTGAAAGGAAACTCCAGGCTGCGTTCGAGCGGCGCGATCGCGACCGGCCCCGGTGTATGGCCGATCGTGAAGAAGCGCGCCCGGCGGCGGCTTTCAGCTTCGTAGGCGTTGACCGGAAACATCTGATAATTGCGGCCGCCCGGATGAGCTACATGATACTGGCATCCGCCGACCGAGCGGCCCGTCCAGCTGTCGATCACGTCGATCGTGAGCGGCGCATGCACGCCGATGGTGGGATGCAAGGCGGATGCCTGGGCCCACGCGCGGTAGCGCACGCCCGCCACGTACTCGCTCGCGCGGCCCGTGGGCTGCAGCGGCAGCGGTTCGCCGTTGACCGTCACCACATGGCGGTTGTCGTTCAGGCCCAGCACGCGAATTTCCAGGCGCTCCACGGAAGAATCGACATAGCGCACCGTGCCGCCCGGGGCGCCCTCCTCGCCCATGACGTGCCACGGCTCCAGCGCATTGCGCACCACCAGCGAGAGGCCGCTCGCCTGCATTTCGCCCACCGGCGGGAAGCGGAATTCGAAGTGCGGCGCAAACCATTCGCGCTCGAACGCATAGCCGGCTTCGTTCAGGTCCGCGAGCACGTCGTCGAAATCCGCCTGCACGAAAGTGCCGAGCATGAAACGGTCGTGCAGTTCGGTGCCCCAGCGCGTAAGACGCGTGGTGTACGGCGTGTGCCAGAAGTGCGCCACGAGCGCGCGCAGCAGCAGTTGCTGGACGAGGCTCATGCGCGCGTGCGGCGGCATTTCGAAGCCGCGCAGTTCCAGCAGGCCGAGGCGCCCGGTGGGGCCGTCCGGCGAATAGAGCTTGTCGATGCAGAATTCGGCCCGGTGCGTGTTGCCGGTCACGTCGATCAGGATGTTGCGCAGCGTGCGGTCGATGAGCCATGGCGGCACGCGGCCGCCGGCGCCCATCTCCGCGAGCAGGTCGAGCTGGCGCTGCAGTTCCCGGAACGCGATCTCCAGTTCGTACACCTGATCGTTGCGCGCTTCGTCCACCCGCGGCGCCTGGCTCGTCGGGCCGATAAAGAGCCCTGAAAACAGGTACGACAGCGAGGGATGGTTGTGCCAGTAGGCGATGAGGCTCGCGAGCAGATCGGGGCGACGCAGGAAAGGGCTCGCTTCCGCCGTGGCGCCGCCCAGCACGAGATGATTGCCGCCGCCCGTGCCGGTGTGGCGCCCGTCGAGCATGAACTTTTCGGTGCACAGGTACGACTCGTGCGCGGCCTGGTAAAGGTATTCCGTGTGATCGACGAGTTCGTCCCAGTTCGATGCCGGATGAATGTTCACTTCGATCACGCCCGGGTCCGGCGTTACCTGAAGCACCTTCAGGCGCGGGTCGCGCGGCGGCGGATAGCCTTCGATGACGATCTTCAAGCCGAGGTCTGCCGCGGTGGCTTCGATGGCCGCGAGCAGGTCGAGGTAGTCGTCGAGCGCGGCGAGCGGCGGCATGAAGACGTAGAGCAGCTGGCATTCGGTGCCGATCGATTCGTTTTCGACTTTCGGCCCGGCGGCGCGCGCGGGATTGCGCGCTTCCACGCACAGCGCCGTGCGCGTGATCCACGAGGCGGATTCGCCGCGTGCGGGCAGGCGATTCACATCGAGGTCATCGCCCGGCGTGGTGCGATCTCCAGCGCTCTGCTTGTGCCGCTTGCCCTCGCCCCCTGCTTCACCCTGGCCGCCAGCCGGTGCCGCTGCATAAGCCGTTGCAGGCCGCCCTTCCTCGCGATACTGCATGCGCAATTCGGCCGCGCTGCGCAGCGGCACCGGCGGCGCAAACGGGTCGTGCGCGTGCTGCCACGGGTAGTCGTTCGACGAGACCCACGGCAGCGAGTCGAGCGGCAGCCGATAGCCCATGGGCGAGTCGCCCGGCGTCAGGTACATGCGCCCGTCGCGGAAGAACCACGGTCCCGTCACCCAGCGCCCACCGGCCAGCGCGCCAGCCTGCTCGCGCGCGAGCGGCAGCACGTAGCCCGTCACCGCGCCGAGGCCCGCGTCGAACACGCGGCGCAGCCGCACACGTTCGAGTTCGTCGTCGAGGCGCGAGTCGAACGGATCGACGTTGACCGGCAGGCGGCGCTCGCGCCATAAGTAGTACCAGGTGTCTTCGTAGGCTGCCTGGACGTATTGATCGTCCAGGCCCAGCTTGCCCGCGAGATGGCGGACGAAGCGGCTCGCGTCGTCGGCTGTGCAGATGGCGGGGTCGCGTTCGTCGGCGAAGAGCGATGGGTCGTGCCAGCAGGGCTCGCCATCCGCGCGCCAGTAGAGCGACATGGCCCAGCGCGGCAACTGTTCGCCCGGATACCACTTGCCCTGCCCCACGTGGAGAAAGCCGCTCGCGCCGTAGCGCGCGCGCAGCTTGCTCATGAGCGCCGCCGCATAGCCGCGCTTGGTGGGCCCGAGCGCATCGGTGTTCCATTCGGGCGCGTCGCGGTCGCGCACCGCCACGAAGGTGGGCTCGCCCCCCATCGTGAGCCGCACGTCCATGTGCGCAAGCTGCGCGTCCACCTGCTCGCCCATGCGCAGTACGGCAGCCCACTGTTCGTCCGTATAGGGCTTCGTCACCCGCGGCGTTTCCAGCACGCGCTCGATCGCCATGGTGTGGCCGAACTCCACCTCGCATTCGTCCACCGCGCCCGAGATGGGCGCCGCGCTGCCGGGTTCGGGCGTGCAGGCCACGGGAATGTGGCCTTCGCCGGCCAGCAGCCCGGAAGTGGGATCGAGGCCGATCCAGCCCGCGCCCGGCAGATAGACCTCGCACCACGCGTGCAGGTCGGTGAAATCGGTCTCGGTGCCGCTCGGGCCGTCGAGCGCCTTCACGTCGGGCGCGAGCTGCAGCAGGTAGCCCGAAACGAAACGCGCCGCGAGACCGAGCTGGCGCAGCGTTTCCACCAGCAGCCAGCCGGTGTCGCGGCACGAGCCCGAGGTCAGCGCGAGCGTTTCCTCGGGCGTCTGCACGCCGGGCTCCATGCGGATCAGGTAGCGGATCTCGCGTTGCAGCCGCTGGTTGAGCTCCACGAGGAAGTCGATGGTCACGCGCGGCGTGAGGTCGATGCTCTCGACGAAGCGTGCAAAGCGCGGCGTGGGCTCGCGCTTCACGAGATAGGGCGCAAGCTCGCGCTGCAGCTCCGCGGGGTAGACGAACGGGAACTGTTCGGCTTCGGGTTCGAGAAAGAAGTCGAACGGGTTGTAGACGGCCATCTCGGCCACCAGATCGACCGTCACCTTGAACTCGCGCGTCGGCTGCGGGAACACGAGCCGCGCCTGCCAGTTCGCAAAGGCGTCCTGCTGCCAGTTGACGAAGTGATCGGCAGGCTCGATCCGCAGCGAATACGAGAGGATCGGCGTGCGGCAATGCGGTGCGGGCCGCAGCCTCACGACCTGGGGCGAAAGCTGCACCAACCGGTCATAGCGGTAGTGCGTGACGTGATTTAGCGCGACTCGAATAGACACACAGGGCTCCTGATCAGATCGTGAACCGGCGTACTGCTCCAAGGCCTGTTCACGGCAGGAACGGACCCTGGCCTTCCCGCCTCCGGCGTAGCGTGCGTGGCGGGGCCACCTTGCCGAAAACGGCGAGGTAACAGCAATCTTCGTGCCGAAATATGACAGTTCGCGGTGGAGGGCGTCTGTCCGGGCCGATGGGCGGCCCGGCACGCACCCGTTCGGTGCGAAAAGCCGGCGGTGCGCACCAATGCGGTACGGCGCGGCATGACGTGGGACGGCCGGGCCGTCCACGGTTGATCTATCACCCTTCAATGGCAGCCCGGCCAGGCGCTGCTCCCGGACAGGAGCGGGCTCTGCCCTGTATCACAGTGGCACAACCCTGGGCTTGCCCGATGACCCGGGTTCAGGCCTTCGCCAGCATGCCCGACCCGGCGCCCGCTGCCGCCTCGCGCAATTGCGCGAGCAACGCGTCGCCCGACCAGGACGGACGCATTTTCGCCTGCTCGGCCTCGCGCACCAGCGCGCACAAACGCGCGTTGACCGGCGCCTTGCGGCCCAGCCGCTCCGCGAGGCGAGGCACCTCGCCGTTGATCCAGTCGATCTCGGTCTTGCGGCCCGCGCCCAGATCGTCGGACATCGAGGAGCGCGCGAGCGGATCGATCTTCAACATGCGGCGGCCAAGCCGCTCGAACCAGGTGTCCGGCAATGCGAGCAGCCGCGGAATCCAGTGCGGCGGAAACGGCGTGAGCTTCGCGGGGCGAATGCCCGCCGCGTCCAGCAACGCAAGCAACTCCTGCTGCGCCATGGCGAGGCAGCGCCGGTAGGCGCGCTGCGAAAGCTCCTCTTTCAGCGGCCGGTTGGCAAGCGCATTGATGGCGTTGTTCAGATTCAGCAGCAGCTTGGCCCATTGCACGGGCAGCATGTCGTCGTGTTCGACGAGCGGCAGTCCTGCACGGCCGAAGTCGGCGAGAAAGGGCTGCAAGAGCGCGGCCCCCTGCACTTCGAGTTCGCCGCCCGTGCCTTGATGGAACGCACCGGGGCCCCGCTCGATCACGTTGAAAGGCACCATGCCCGCCAGCACCGGATTGTTCGGCAGCGCGGCGCGCAGCACCTCGGCGTTGCGCACGCCGTTCTGAAAGCTGATGACGGGCACGCCGGCCGGCAGCACCGCGGCAAGCTCGGCGGCGGCTTCGGCGGTCGCCGCCGATTTCACGCTCACGAGCACCAGATCGGCCGTAGCGGCCGCGGCGCCCCCGGTCGCGTACTCGATGCGGTGCGCTGCCGCTTCCCAGCGGCCGCCGTCGTAGTGCGTGAGCACGACGCCATGCTCACGCAGCAGCCCGCCCATGCGCGCACGGCCGACAAACACGACTTCGCTGCCGCCCGCCAGCAAACGGCCGCCCAGATACACGCCGATCGAGCCGGCACCATACACACAGATCCTTGCCATTTCCCTACCTCGATGCGGCGCGTCTGACACTTTTGCCGCGAATGTGCCGTGAACGTGCCGCGAATCTTCGCAGGGCATGCGCAATGCATCCCCCCCCGATGAACTGCGGGACAGCTTGCGAAAACCGTCCCGTGCAACTCGCCGCTTTTTTTCCGCTTAATCCGCGTAACCGGGATTAGCCCGGTCGAGGCGGCGCAACAAGCCCGGCCACACGAGCACGCCCGGGCTCATGCCGCGCGTTACCTCCGCGATCTGCCGCTTGATCCCGGCCAGAATGGGCGGCGCAATCTCGCGCAGCGCGCCGCCGCCGGCCTGGGCGCGCACCTGGATCATGCAGGCGGCTTCGAAGAAGTACATCGCCACGAACGCATCGGCGGCCGACTTGCCCACCGTCAGCAGGCCGTGATTGCGCAGCATCAGATACGTGTTGGTCCCGAGGTCGGCAACGAGGCGCGGCTTCTCTTCCTCGTTCAGCGCAATGCCCTCGTAGTCGTGATAGCCGAGCGCCGCCAGCACGCCCAGCGACTGCTGCGAGATGGGCAGCAAGCCCTTGTCCTGCGCCGAGACGGCCACGCCGTTCACCGAATGCGTATGCATGACGCACAGCGCATCCTCGCGCGCGGCATGCACGGCGCTGTGAATCGTGAAGCCGGCCGGGTTGATGTCGTAGGGCGCGTCCATGACCTTGTTGCCATGCAGATCGACCTTCACGAGCGACGAGGCCGTGATCTCGTCGAACATCATCCCGTACGGGTTGATGAGGAAGTGATGCTCGGGGCCCGGCACCCGCGCCGAGATATGCGTGAACACCAGATCGTCCCAGCCGAACAGCGCGGTGAGCCGGTAGGCCGCGGCAAGATCGACGCGTGCGGTCCATTCGGCGGGGGAAACCAGGTGCTTGAGTGTGGGTTGCGATGCGTTCACGGCATGTCTCCGGGTTCGGGGTTGCGATGCGGGCAACGTGGCGTGCGTTCCTGCCTGACGCCTTCTGTTGCGAGCCCTCATGATCGGCGGATTGCCGGGTGAAATCTGTCGGGTATGCGACAGCGCCGCGACAACCGCACGACAACCCCGTCCCCCACCACAACCGCCGCCATCGTTACCAGCCGTTACAGAAGCCACGCCATCGTTTCACCTCTCGCCAGGCGGACTTTCTAGAATTCGTCAGACCGTTGCGCGATGACCGATGACCAGTTTCGCACGACGGTCCCGCGCAGAGCCACGCCCGCCTGGCCCTGCCGGAGCACTCGATACCAGGCACGTAGAAAGGAACCCGTATGACTCGCCTCTCGCTGGCCTCGATTCTCACCACGTCCGCCTTCGGCCTTTGCGCCGTTACACTGGGCGCGCACGCCCAGACGCCTTCGGCCCCCGTCGCGGCCGGGGCTCAGGAACTGCATGCCGCCGACCAAACCTTCATCACGGACGGCACCCAGACCGTAGCCACCCAGCGCGATGCAGCACGCATCGCCGATTCGCGTTCGAGCGATCGCGACGTGAAGGCCTTCGCCGAAAAGCTGGTGGCCGACTACACGAAGCTTTCGGATTCGATGCGCGCAGCCAGCCCGCGCGGCGTGGACGTGCCGGCCAACGACCCCGACACGGCCGTGCTGAACGGCATCAAGAACTTGCGCGGAGCCGATTTCGACAAGACCTACATCGAACAGGTGGCGCTGGACGGCCAGCAGAAAACGCTTTCGGCGTTCCAGGCGGAAATCGCTTCGGGCCGCGACGCCGGTTTGAAGAAGGCTGCGACGGCGGCGCTGCCCGTGATCCAGGCCGACTACGCACAGGCGCAGGAACTCGCGAAGCGCAAGCATCTGGCGGGCTGATATCGCCGGCTTGCTGTTCAGACCCACCCGTGCGCGTATAGCACGCGCGCCGGTGGGTGACGTCGAATCGCGTTGCGATTTACTTTGCCGTTGCCCGCCGGGCTTTCGACTTCGCACCCGCAGCATTGAGCTCGATGGCAACGCGCACGAGGGCCTTGAACAGCTTCGCATCGACCTGCTCGCCTTCGCGGATGTCGATCGCACGCCGCACGTTTCCATCCAGGCTCGAATTGAAAAGGCCGCCCGGGTCCGGCAGCGCAGCGCCCCTGGCAAAGGTCAGCTTCACCACCGCCTTGTACGATTCGCCGGTGCAGATAATGCCGCCGTGCGACCACACGGGCGTGCCCATCCACTTCCATTCCTCGACGACATCGGGGTCGGTCTCCCGGATAAGCTGACGCATCCGGCTCAAGGTCTCGCCGCGCCAGTCGCCCAGTTCCGCGATCCGGTTGTCGATCAGCGCGGACGCCGATGCCGGTTCGCTCCCAGCCGTTGCCGACTTCTTCATGCCTCTCTCCAGGGAGAATGATTCAGAGTCCGAAGCGTTTCGTGTATTCGTCGTTCAGGCGCGGCCACTCGAACTTCATGGCCTCGCCGCCCACAATGCGCCCGATGGGCTCGTCGCCAAGCAGGCGCTCGAGCACGTCGAGGCAGATATGCCAGCCGGCGGCGCCCATGGCGATGAAATTGCGGTCGATGTTGTGCCACAGCGTGAGGCGCGTACCGTTTCCAAGCGGTTCGAGCTCCCAGCGCAGATCGTTGTCGCCCCAACGGTATTCGAGCAGATGCGGTTCCTCGGCACGCGTGACCTCTGTTTCCGAGACGTGCGGTGCCGGCGTGCCGACCGTCGAGAGCTTGACGGGACCGACGGCCGCCAGGCTTCGATCGGCGTCGAACGGCGCCCACTCGCGCAGGCTGGCCGGGTCGGTCAGCGCCTGCCAGACTTTCTCCGGCGCATGCCGCAGATCGCGGACCAGAATCAGCGTCCACTTCTCCCCGTCCTTGCGGACCTCGGCGCCGGCGGCGGGGCCCGGCCTGTAGTCGTTGCGGCGGCTCATCGTTTCTTCCCTTTGCGGCGTGGTGGAGGATGGATCTGGTCGAGATGACGTTCGAGCGCATCGACGTGCGCCGACCAGTAGCGGCGGAACTGGGCAAGCCAGGCGTCGATTTCCATGAGCGGTTCGGGCCGGATGCGATACACGCGCCGCTGCGCCTCGACGCGCGACTCCACGAAGCCGGCCTCCCGAAGCACGCGCAGGTGCTTCGAGACCGAGGGCTGCGACAGGTTCAGCTGCTCCTCGATATCGCCCACGGACCGCTCGGCGTCGGCGAGCAGGGTCAGGATGGCGCGGCGGTTCGGCTCCGCGATGATGGCGAAGGTGGATTCCATGACATATATATACTTGGCGAGGCATATACGTGTCAAGCCAGGTTTTATCGAAGCAATGAACCCGGCGCTCGCCTGGGCCGCGGATCGCGGGCGCGTCCACGGCACAGGCGCCGCATTCAGAAGAGAGAAACGATTACTGCGTGTACATCGGCGGCCCGGGCGGCGGCGGCGGCGCATAACGATTGCCCGGGTTGGCCGCCGGGTTGCCCATATAGCCCGGGTTGCCCGCGCGCGCGAACGTGACGATCTCCACGCGGCGGTCCGGTTGCAGGCAGGCGACCAGGCGGTCCTGCGGCTGGTTGTCCGCGCAGTGCGTGATCGGGTCCTGCGAGCCCATGCCGCGCGCGTCGATACGTTCGGCCGGAATGCCCTGCTGGACGAGCAGCGCCTTCACCGCATCGGCCCGGCGTTGCGACAGTTGCAGGTTATAGGCCGACGAACCGAGACGATCCGTATAGCCGCGCACTTCGATGTGGCCGAAACGCGTGCCCCGGAGCTTCGCCGCAATGTCGCGGATGTCCGCGCGGCCGCCCGGCAGCACGTCGGAGAGATCGCCGCGATCGAACGCGAAGAGGGCATCCGCCGAGAGGCGCATCACCTGCGCGACGGGCGCGGGCGGCGGCGGCGGGACCGCTACGCCACGTGCGACCACGACCCAATGCCCCGGCACCCAGACGTAGCGGCCATACTGCCAGGCCCAGTAACCGCGTGCCCATGCGTAGCCCACGCGCGGCGCGGGCGCGACCTCCACCATGGGAGCGGGCGGTGCAAGCAGCACCACCTGTGCCGAAGCAGACGGGATGCCGGTGAAGCATGCGGCGGCAAATGCAGCGCCGGCCGCGAGGGCGATGACGAGACCGCGCCGGCTGCCGGCGCGTTCACGTGAGAGAGCGTGTTTCATGTCGTGTCGTGCAACCGGTGGGTAAGGTGATGCAAGACTAACGACTCGCCCGATGAAAAGCTTTTGCGGAGTGTAAGTAAAAATCGGCGCCGCAATGGTGCGGTACCCTGCCCGAACAGGTCTGCTGGCGGCGCCCGGCGCCATGCCCGGCTCGCCCCGGCAGCCGGTGACGTAACGGCGCGTAATCAACCGGCCGTAAGCCGGAAACACCTGTTAAACGACTGTAAAGCCAACGCGCGCCTTTCGATTTGCGCCTAAACCGCGATCTTGGGCCCGCGCAGATAAATGCCCAGCCGCACGAGCGCAATCACGGCGTTCGAAAGCAGCCGCATGTCGCGCGGCATATTGCGGCGGCGGATATCGAGCAGCAGCACGACGCGTACCTCATCGCTCGCATTGCGCACTTCGTGTTCGAACGTGTCGTCCCACAGCATGAATTCGCCGTCGTGCAAGCGGTGCTCGTGGCCATCCACGGTGAGCGTCGCGGCAGGCAGGCCGTTGGCGTCGAGCGGCATCGAGAGCACGAGATAGCCGCGCAGAATGCCGCGAAACGGCCCGCGATGGGGCGGCACATGCTTGCCGGGCGCCAGAAAGGAGAACGAGGCCGAAAGCACGTCCGGCGAGGCTTCGACGATCGAGGCGAGCGTCGGGCAGCGCGAGAGATTGCGCGCAAACGGCACGCCGTACGCCTGCATGATGTACATGCGCCAGTCGCGCCCGTCGTTGTCGGAGATCTCGGCCTGCTCGCGCATGATCTCGTGAAAGCGCGGAACGCGGCCGAGGCCGGCCGCCACTTCGAGCGCCTCCGCGCGGATCGCCTGCCAGTTCGCGAGGAAGCGCCCGGCGTCGGGAAAATGGCGGCTCGCATCGAGCACGGGCGCATCGTGCAGACGCCGGTCGTAGATGCGGCGCATGAGCCCCGTGCAACGTTCGTAGAGCCGGTTCATCGCCGTCGTGACGACGGCCGCCCGGGGTTTGCCTGCCGGTGAGTCGTGGTTGTACATGTGCCAATCGCAAACAAGCTGAAACAATCGGAAAACAAGCGGGATGAAGCGTGAAGATACGTTCGACGATCCGGCGCCCGTCGGGTGCCGGCGTGCGCCGCTCGATGTATTGTCGCGCGAACAGTTGACGGATTTACAACGCACCCGCAATCTGGCCGCCGATCTGGCTCATGCGTTCCAGGCGCGCTTGTTGCTGCGCTTGTTGCTGCGCTTGTTGCTGTATTGTTCCGGTACATTGCAGCAGGCTGCCAACAAGCTTGCTGTAAGCCCAGGTGCTCCCATGTTTCCCGCCATCACCACGCTCGCTTTACTGATCGTCGGCTACGTCCACACCCGCCTGCCCCGCTACACGGTCCCGGGCCGCAAGCGGGTCATCGCGCATGCAGTGCTGCTGCTCGTCGGCCTGGCATTCGGCGTGATCTGCGCGATGGCCGCCGGGCCCGCCGCGCCGCCGTGGGCTGCGATCGCGAGCGGCGCGGGCGTCGTTCACGTGCCGGCGTTCTGCGTGCTCGTCCTCAAGCGCATCAGGCATTCCGGGCAAAGCTGATCGGGCGGCCCGCAGCCGCCTATTTTTCGACCGGCTTCTCGAATAGCTGCTCTGCGTTGGCCGCTTCGATCGCTTTCTCGTCGTCCGGCAACACCTGGCTGTTCAGCCCGAGGCTGTCGAAGAACTTCCATAGCGTCGGCGCCCAGGTCTCGTAGCCGCTCGCATGATGGAAGAACATGTGCGAGTCGCCATCGGCAAACGTCCCTTCGTCGAAGTAGGCCGAATTCGGATTGCCCGCGTGGTAAGCCTCGAAAAAGCGCTTCGAAAGCGTGCCGCCGCCCCAGTAGCTGTCGTTGTCGCCGTAGAGAAACAGTGCGGGCACCCTGGAGTCGGCGCCGAATGCCTTGTAGTCGTCAACGAGACCGTCCTGCCAGCCGCCGCACTTTTCCTCGCGGCTGCCGCCCGCGAAGTTGACGATACCCAGCACGCCCGGCAGGTTGCGCTCCCCGAGCGCGACCGTCGCGATACCGCCCTGCGACTGCCCGATCACGACGATGCGGCGGGCGTCGATAAAGGGCAGCGTGCGCGCGTAGTCGATCGCCACCTCCACGCTGTCGGCCCAGTGCCGCGCGGCGGATTCCACATCGCAGCCGTGAAAGTACGTGCCGCCCGAGTTCGCGATGCCTTCGCGGTTGGGCACGAGCACCGCGTAGCCCCGCGCGAGAAACTTCTTTGCCTGCCAGATGAACTTCGTGTCGGGCTGATGCGTGCCGCCCGGTGCCTTGCCATGGTTCAGCACGACGAGCGGAAACGGTCCGGGGCCGGGCGGCGTGTAGAGGTAAGTCGAAAGGTGCACGGTGAAGAAGCCGTGCTTCACGGGCACCATGACGTGCTCGTAGCGCAGGGGCTGATCGGCCTCGTCGCCGGCGAAAGCGGAACTCGCGCACAGCACGGCGGCCAGCATGGCAAGGATCAGGCGCTGCATGATTGTTCTCCGGGTTGGCGGCGCGATTATCGCGTATGTCCGGCGTTGCCGGCCGGGCGCTGCTCGCGCGCAAAGTAACGCCCCGGCGACTCGCCAAAGGCCTTGCGAAACATCGCGATGAAATTGCTCGGCGTGGCGTAGCCCAAAGCATCCGCCACCTGGGCGACGCCCTCCCCGCTCGCGAGCCGCTCCAGCGCCAGGGTGAGCCGCGCCTGCTGGCGCCATTGCACGAAGCTCATGCCGGTTTGCGCGACGAAATGGCGTCGCGCCGTGCGTGCGGAAAGGCCGGCCCACACCGCAAGCTCGTCCAGCGTGCGGGTGTCGTCGGGGTGCGCGATCAGCCGGTTGGCAATCGCGAGGAGCCGCCGTTCCGCCGGCATCGGCAAATGCAGCACTTCCTCGCGCGCGCCGCGGATTTCGTCGAGCAGCACGGCCACGACGCGCGCCTGTTCGGGCTCCAGCGCCCCGGCGCTGTGAGGCCAGCTCGCCGCGCGCCGCACGAGCGCGCGCAGGAGTTCGCTCACCCCCATCACGCAAGGCCGCTCCGGCAACAGCGTGCTCGCGTCGGGCGCGAGCATCACGCCCCAGCCGCTCAGTGCGCCGCTCACGCTGGCCTCGTGGTCGAGGCCGGGCGGAATCCAGCCGGCGCGATGCGGCGGCAGCAGCCAGGACCCCTGCGCGGTGCGAACGCGCACGAGGCCCTGCTCGATGCAGAAGAGCTGGCCGCGCGCGTGGCGGTGCCAGCCGTATTCGCGCGTGCCGAGGCGAAACGCGTTCTCCGGTTCGTCGCCGCCCCAGAACGCGAGCAGCGCCGGGCCGTCCGTACGCTCGCTGAAATCCTCCACGCCGCTGCTCCTTTTCCAGTTTGGCCGGATTTCATTATTTCCGGTCCAACTGTCATTATCAAGCATGAGCGCTCCGCCGTTAGCCTTGAGGGTATGGCGGGTGCAGCCTGCGCCCCGAAAGGAGAATGAATGCCGTCCACGCCTGTCTCGCGTCCTGTCCCCCTTCACGTCTCGATCGCCGGTGCCGGACCCGGCGGCCTGTGCCTCGCCCAGGGGCTCAGGCAGGCCGGCATCGACTGCGATGTCTACGAGCGCGACGCCGCGCTGTCGAGCCGCCATCAGGGCTATCGCATCAGGATCGACGCCGATGGGCAGCGCGCGCTCGCGCAATGCCTGCCCGCCGGCCTCTATGCCCTGTTCCGGCAAAGCGCCATCGTGTCTTCAGGTGCGCGCTTTTTCGATTGCGACCTCGCGCCGGTCGCGGGCCGCGTGCCCGAACGCTGGCGCACGTCGGGCGACGCCGCTGCCCCGCGCGCACCGGCAGCAGAGGCCGCCCCGGTGCCCGAACTCGCCACGAACCGGCAGACGCTGCGCGAAATCCTCATGTGCGGGCTCGAAGACCGCGTGCACTTCGGCGTGCCGCTGCAACGCTTCGCTATCCTGAACGATGAAACCGTGCGCATCGATTTCGCCGATGGCGCGATGCGCCATTCGACCTTGCTGGCGGGCGCGGACGGCGTGAACTCCGTGGTCCGCAAACAGCTCGCACCCGGCGCCGATCCGGCGGAGACCGGCGCCGTCTGCGTCTACGGCAAAAGCCTCGCCACAGCGGCATTGAAAGCGGACCTCGGTGCGACGCTGTGCGAGGGCACCTCGGTCATCTTCGCCGACGGTTTCACTGCGATCGTGGACCCCATGCTGTTTCCCGAGCCGCTACCGTCGCTCGCCGCACGCCTGGCACCGCAATGCCGCCTCACGCCCGTGGACGATTACTTCTACTGGGCGTTCATCGGTCCGCGCGCAAGCCTCGGCATTGCCGCCGGCACGGCCCCCGACAACCTGGCCGCGCACATCGGCGCAATCGTGCGCACCTGGCACCCGCAACTGCGCGCCCTGTTCGCGCGCGCAGACGCCGAATCGATTGCGATGCTGCCCGTGCGCAGCGCCACGCCCGCCATCGCGCACTGGCAACCGGGCCCCGTGACGCTGCTCGGCGACGCCATCCACGCCATGAGTCCCGCCGCCGGCGCCGGGGCAAACACGGCGCTGCGCGACGCCGCCGCGCTCGCCCACGCGTGCCGCCCGGCCTCCCTGCGCGAAGGTGTTGCCCGCTATGAGCGCGCCATGCGCGACTGGGCTGCCTCCGCAATCCTCGCCTCGGAAAGCGGCACCCGCCTGCTGTCCGGCAACACCACGCTTTATCACTGACCCAGGAGTCCGCCATGACAGGCAACGACCGTTTCATCGTGCACGATCTGCACGCCTTCCCGCTCGTCTGGTCGCGCTGCCGCGCCATCGTGCCCGGCTACGCCGCGCAGTGGGCGCACGAGATGGATGCGCTGCTCGCGCGGGCGGAACCGTTCGTCATCGTTTTCGAGGAAGGGCAGCCCGAGGAGACTCACGACGACCGCAAGACCCGCGGGCTCTGGCTCAAGCAGAACAAAGCGCTGCTGGGAACCGTGTGCCGGGCCGTGATCGCGATCGAACCGGACGCGGAAAAGCGCACCGCCCTGCAGGCGCAATCGGCCCTGGCTTCACGGGCGTTCTCCGTCGCGATGGAGGTCGCGGCATCGAGCGAAGCCGCCCTGGAGCGCGCGCGCGAAATCCTTGCCGATGCGCCCTGTTCACCCTATGCACCCTATTCGCCCTATGCACCCGCACCGGATGCGTAGAGCACCGCTCATCGCGCCGCACCCTGCGCTTCCTCGCCCTCGGCCCCCTTGTCGTCCGACACCTCGATGCCGTAGCGCTTGAGCTTCGCATAAAGCAGTTGCCGGTTGATGTTCAGGCGGCGCGCGGCATCCGTGCGGTTGTTGCCGCTGTGCCGCAGCGCACGGCGTATCAGCATCTCTTCAAGGCGCGCGAGTGCGGAGGGCAAGTCCTCGTCGGGCCAGTCGAGAACCGCATCCGCTCCCGCGCGCTCGCCCTGCAGGAAGGCCAGATCGGTCGCGTGGATATACTCGCCGCGCACCATCACGGCCACGCGCTCCATGGCGTTCTTCAGTTCGCGCACGTTGCCGGGCCAGCCATAGCGGATCAGGTGCGCCGCGGCGTCGGCGGAAAGGCGCTTGCGCGTGCCCGCGCGGGCAAGAAAATGCTCGGCAAGCGGCACGATGTCGGCAATGCGCGCGCAAAGCGGCGGCAGATGGATCGGCACGACATGCAGCCGGTAGTACAGGTCTTCGCGGAAGCTGCCCTCGCGCACGCCGCGCACCAGGTCGCGGTGGGTCGCCGCAATCACGCGCACCTGCACGGGCACGGGGCGCCCGCCCACCGGCGTCACCACCCGTTCCTGCAAGGCGCGCAGGATCTTGGCCTGCATCGCCATGCCCATATCGCCGATCTCATCGAGAAAGAGCGTGCCGTGCCCGGCCTGGCGGAATGCGCCCTCGCGGTCGGCGCTCGCGCCCGTGAACGCGCCGCGCACGTGGCCGAACAGTTCGCTCTCCAGAAGATCGGCCGGTATCGCCGCGCAGTTCACCGCCACGAACGGCCCGCGATTGTGCCGCCCATGCTCGTGGATCGCCCGCGCCACCACCTCCTTGCCCGAACCCGTTTCGCCGGTGATGAGCACGGTGGCGTCGCTATCGGCCAGCACGCCGATGGCTTTTTGCACCGCGCGCATCGCCTCGCTCGAACCGATCAGCGTTTCGGGCTCGGCGCTCGCCGAAAGCGGCTGCGGCTCCACGATGCTCGCGAGCATGCGCTCCAGCACCTGGGCCAGGTCGTTGCGGCCGATAGGCTTCGTGAGGTGGTCGAAGGCGCCAAGGCGCATGGCCTCGATCGTGTTCGAAGCCGTGGCGTGCGCGGTCAGCACGGTCACGGCCGGTGCGGCCGTCGCGGCCGGCCGCTCGCGCAGCCGGCGCAGCACGTCGAGCCCGTCGATGCCCGGCATGCGCAGATCGAGAAACATCGCGCTCACCGTCTCGTGCTCGAGAAGTTCGAGCGCAGCCGATCCGTTCGCCGCGAGGCACACGCTGTGGCCAAGATCGCGTACGACTTCGGCGAGCGCCTCGCGCATGGTCTCGTCGTCGTCGACGATCAGGATGTGGGCCATGGCAATACCATTTCAAATGTCGTTCCCTTCGCGAGCCGCACGAAGCGGGCCGTGCCGCCGTGCGCCTCCGCCACCTCGCGCACGATCGAAAGACCGAGCCCCGTGCCGTCGGGCCGGCCGGTGACGAACGGCTCGAACAGGTGTTCGAGGATCGCGGCAGGCGGCCCCGCCCCTTCGTCATGAACCGCGAAAACGGTCGCGCCGGGTTCGCGCCGCACCGCGACTTCGATACGGCTGCCGGGCGGCGCCGCTTCGATCGCGTTGAGGATCAGGTTGTCGAGCGCGCGCTCCAGCTGGTCCGGATCGAAGCGCGCCTCGCCGGCCTCGCCCGTGCGCGTCATCGTAACCTGCTTCGTCGCCGCGCGATCCGCGTGGCGGGCGAGGCACGCGTCGAGGAACGGCCCGATGGCCACCTGTTCGCGCCGCGGCTCGTCGTGCTCGGTAATGCTGAGGAGGCGCCGCACCAGCGCGTCGAGCCGCTCGATCTGGCCGAGTATCACCTGAAGCGCCTGGGGCTGGCGCTCGGGTCCGGCCGCCACGGCGCTTTCGGCTTTCAGGCGCATGGCCGCAATCGGATTGCGGATTTCGTGCGCAACGCCTGCCGCCACCCGGCCGATGGCGGCCAGGCGCTCGGCCGTGGCCATCTGCCGCGCGAGCGTATCGGCGCGCTGGCGCGCGATCGAAAGCCGCCGGCCCGCTTCGTTCAGCGCCAGCACGATGCGGTCGAGCTCGCGCTCGTGCGTGGCGGGCAGCACCGGCAGTTCGGCCACGTCGTAGGCATTGAGCGCGCTTTCGATCTGCGAAACGTGGCGCGACCAGGTCATCGTGAGGTGGGTGAGGAGCGCCGCCGCCGCCAGCACCGTCACGAGCAGCACGCCCAGCCCCGCCATCAACTGGTAATAGCTGCGGCCCGCGAACGTGAGCGTCCAGCTCATCGTCCACGCGGTGAGGTGCGGGATGGGGCCCGGCAGCGGGCAGGCCGTCAGCAGCAGGGTCTGCGACTGGCCGCTGTAGCGCATGCTGCTCAGGCGGTCGCTCGCGAGCGCCGCCTCGTTGATGGAGCGGATGCGCGGCAACTCTCCCGCGGGCGGGTCGGTGCGCTGAATGGCGCCCGCATAGGTGGGATACGCGTAGGCGAACGAGCCCGCCTCGCCGCTCCAGACACCGCCCTGGATGCCCGGCCGCGTGCGCAGCGAACCGTTCAGCAGGTCGCCCAGATGGCGGCGCAACGCCGCGTCGTCCAGGCCGTCCTGCAATTCCGGATGCGCCGCGCTATACGAGCGGTACGCCACGGCGATCGCATCGCACGCGTGGCTGTTCTCGGCGGCGGCCTCGCCCAGTTGCGCGGCCGCGGACTGGTGAAACAGCCCGACCATCAGAATGCCGGTCGCCAGCGCCGCGCCGACGAGAAGGACAAGCAGCAGGATCAGCCGGCCGCGTAGGGATCGGAGCATGTCGGTGGGGTTTCCGGTTTTCTGGGGTGATGAGCAACGAGGGCATTATCCGATGCGAAAGCCATGCCAGGCGAGCCGCCGGCCTCATGCGCCCCTGCCGCGCCGCATCATCGGGCCGCCTCGCTCCCCCCTGTGTCGCAAATCACGACACGCGCTGTTCGGATTCACGACAACCGCATGCCTGCCAGGCACGGCAAATCGCCATGAAACCCGGATCGCATCGTATGCGATGCGACTGGCATGATGGTTGCAGAGTCCTGCGGGCGTTTTACCTCTCCCGCGTGGCCGGCATCGTTTCGATCGAACCCGCAAGGCGAAGGCGGCGCGCTACCGGGTTCCCGATCGAGGCGTTATGAAACGAAAACACATCAGCTGGATAGCACTGGCCGTCGTCGTGCTGCTCATCGCCGTTGCGGCGTGGTTCTTCCATGGCCGGCGTCCCGCCGCGGCCACCGCCGCCGCGCCGCGCGGCATTCCGGTTTCGGCCGTGGCCGTGAAGCTGGCCGACGTGCCCGTCTATATCGACGCGCTCGGCACCGTCACCGCCATCCGCACCGTCACGCTCATCACCCAGGTCAACGGCATTCTCGATTCGGTCGATTTCCAGGAAGGCCAGCGCGTGAAGAAAGGCCAGGTGATCGCGCACATCGACTCGCGCCAACTGGAGGCCGAGTTGCAGCAGGCGCAGGGCACGCTCGTGCACGACGAGGCGACGCTCGCCAACGACCGCCTCAACCTGCAGCGCTACCAGACCCTCATCAAGGCCGGCTCGATCACGCAACAAACGCTCGACACGCAGGTCGCCGCCGTCAAGCAGGACGAAGGCACGGTCACGGCCGACACCGGCAACGTGAAGAACCTTCAGGTGCAGGTGAGCTACTGCACGATCACCTCGCCCGTGGACGGCGTGATCGGCCTGCGCCTCGTCGATCCGGGCAACTACGTGACGACCGCGAGCACCACGGGCATGGCCGTGATCGCGCAGCTCGAACCCGCCACCGTGATCTACGCGGTGCCCGAGGACTACCTCGGCCAGATTCACGCGGCCATGGAGCGCGGCCCCGTGAAGGTGCTGGCCTACGACCGCGACAAGCGCAAGCTGCTCGCCACCGGCACGCTGCTCGCGCTCGACAACCAGGTCGATACCACCACGGGCACGGTCAAGGTGCGCGCGCAGTTCGAGCATGCCGGCGACGCGCTCTTTCCGAACCAGTTCGTGAACGCGCGCATGCAGGCGGACACGCTCGACCAGGTGCCGGTGATCCCCACCGCGGCGATCCAGCACGGCACCAACGGCGACTTCGTCTTCGTGGTGGGCGCCGGCAACAACGCCGTGCTGCGCAACGTGAAGGCGGGCCCCGTGAGCGGCGACGACACGGCCATCCTCGACGCCGGCGTGAAGCCCGGCGAGCGCGTGGTGACCGACGGCGCCGACAAGCTCGACAACGGCTCGGCCATCCGCGTCGTTTCGCACTGAACGGGCCGCCTCCATGAACATCTCGCGCCCGTTCATCGAGCGGCCGATCGCCACCTCGCTCCTGATGGTGGCGGTGCTGCTCGCCGGTCTGCTCGGCTACCACCTGCTGCCCGTTTCGGCACTGCCCGAGGTCGATTACCCGACCATCCAGGTGTACACGCAGTACCCCGGCGCCGCGCCCGACGTGGTGAGCTCGTCGATCACGGCGCCGCTCGAAGTGCAGCTGGGCGAAATGGCGGGACTGAAGTCGATGAACTCCACGAGCTCGAATGGCGTCTCCGTCATTACGCTCGAATTCGATCTTTCGCTTTCGCTCGACGTGGCGGAGCAGGAGGTGCAGGCCGCGATCAACGCGTCGGCCAGCTACCTGCCCGCGAACCTGCCCTACCCGCCCGTCTACAGCAAGGTCAATCCGGCCGATGCGCCGGTGCTCACGCTCTCGCTCACGAGCGACACGCTGCCGCTCACGAAGATCGAAGACCTGGCCGACACGCGCCTCGCGCAGAAAATCTCGCAGATCTCGGGCGTCGGCCTCGTGACGATCAGCGGCGGGCAGCGCCCCGCGGTGCGCGTGGAGACGAATACGGGCGCGCTCAATTCGCTCGGCATGTCGCTCGACGACGTGCGCACGGCACTCGCCGACGCGAACGTGAACCAGGCCAAAGGCAATCTGGACGGCCGCTACCAGTCGTACTCGATCGGCGCCAACGACCAGCTCCAATCGGCCGGGGCCTATACGGACCTCGTGATCGCCTACAAGAACGGCGCACCCATCCGTCTTTCGCAGATCGCGCACCCGGTCAACGGCGCCGAAGACGTACGCCAGGCCGCATGGACCAACGCTACGCCGTCCATCGTGCTCAACATCCAGCGCCAGCCGGGCGCCAACGTGATCGACGTGGTGGACCGCGTGCAGAAACTCCTGCCGCAACTGCGCGCGAGCCTGCCGGGCACGCTCAAGGTCGCGGTGCTCACCGACCGCACGCAAACCATCCGCGCCTCGGTGCGCGACGTGGAATACGAGCTCGGCATGGCCGTCGCCCTCGTGGTGATGGTGATTTTCCTGTTCCTGCGTAAGCTCGCCGCCACGATCATTCCGGCCGTCACGGTGCCGCTCTCGCTGATCGGCACGCTCGCGGTGGCCTACGGCCTCGACTTCTCGCTGAACAACCTCACGCTGATGTCGCTCACGGTGGCAACGGGCTTCGTGGTGGACGACGCCATCGTGATGATCGAAAACATCACGCGCTACCTGGAGATGGGCGAGACGCCGCTCGAAGCGGCGCTGAAGGGTGCGAAGCAGATCGGCTTCACGATCGTCTCGCTCTCGGTCTCGCTGATCGCCGTGATGATTCCGCTGCTTTTCATGGGCGACGTGGTGGGCCGGCTCTTTCGCGAGTTCGCCCTCACGCTCGCCATCGCCATCGTGATTTCGGCCTTCGTCTCGCTCACGCTCACGCCGATGATGTGCTCGCGCATGTTCAAGGCGCACGACCCCGCGCACGAGCAGGAACACCGCGCCGACTTCTTCGACAGGATCAATGCGCATTACGTAAAGGGGCTCGGCTGGGTGCTGGAGCATCGCGTGCTCACGCTGGTCTCGGTAGCGGCGACGGCGGCGCTCACCTTCCTGATCCTGTTCCTCATGCCCAAGGGCTTCTTCCCGGAACAGGACACGGGCCTGATCGAAGGCATTTCGCAGGCGGCGCCCGGTATTTCGTTCCCCTACATGGTGAAGAAGCAGGAAATGCTGGTGAGCCAGATCCTCAAGGATCCGGCCGTGGAAAGTCTCTCGTCGTTCATCGGCATCAACCAGACGAGCCCCACGCTCAACCAGGGCACCATTCTCATCAACCTGAAGGACAAGGGCGAGCGCGACAGCAGCGCCGCCGTGATCCGCCGCCTCGCGGATTCCACGGCGAGCGACGCCGGCATGCGTCTCTTCCTGCATCCGGTGCAGGACCTCACGCTGGACGACACCATTTCGACCACGAGCTACCGCGTGGGACTGCAGGCGACCGACCCCGCCGTCCTCGACGAATGGACCGGCAAGCTGATCGCGGCGCTGCGCGCGGACCCGGCGTTCGCCGACGTGCAGAGCCAGGCCATGCAGCAGGGCAACCAGATCCAGCTCACCTTCGACCGCGACACGGCTTCGCGCCTGGGCATCACGCCCCAGGCCATCGACGACGTGCTGTACGACGCCTACGGCCAGCGCCAGGTTTCGACCATCTACACGCAGTTGAACCAGTACCACGTCGTGCTCGCGGCCGACCGTGCATCGAGCGACATGACGCACCTGCTCGACGGGCTCTACGTCGATACGTCCTCGGGCGGCGTCGCGCCGCTCGCCTCGATGGCGAGCATGAAGCTCGTGCCCGCGCCCGTGACGATCAACCGCCAGGGCCAGTTTCCGTATGCGGACGTGTCGTTCAACCTGGCGCCGGGCTACACGCTCGGCACGGCGCTCTCGCATCTTTCCAGCGTGGAAAAGCGCATCGGCCTGCCGCCCACCGTACAGGCGTCGCTCGAAGGCTCCGCGGCCACCTTCCAGGCCTCGCTCGCCAACGAAGCCTTCCTCGTGGCGGCCGCGATCATCGTCGTGTACCTGATGCTGGGCATTCTCTACGAGAGCTTCATCCACCCCGTGACGATCCTCTCCACCCTGCCCTCCGCCGCGCTCGGCGCGCTCGCGGCGCTCGTCATCACGGGCACGCAGTTCGACATCATCGGCCTGATCGGCATCGTGCTGCTCATCGGCATCGTGATGAAGAACGCGATCATGATGATCGACTTCGCGCTCGAACTGGAGCGCAACGAGAAGCTCGCCCCCGTCGAAGCCATTCGCCGCGCCGCGGAACTGCGCTTTCGCCCGATTCTGATGACCACCATGGCCTCGCTCTTCGGCGCCGTGCCGCTCGCGTTCGGCACCGGCATGGGGGCGGAGCTGCGGCATCCGCTCGGCATCGCGATCATCGGCGGGCTGATCGTGAGCCAGTTGCTCACGCTCTTCTCCACGCCGGTGATGTATCTCGCGCTGCATCGCGTGGAAGACTTCTTCAGCAAGGGGGCGCGCGGCGCCGGCGAGCCGGACGTCGTGGCGGAGTAAGCGGCAATGAACCTTTCCGAACCGTTCATCCGCCGGCCCGTGGCGACCACGCTGCTCGCCGTGGGCATCGCGCTCTTCGGCATGCTCGCCTTCAAGCTGCTGCCCGTGGCGCCGCTGCCCGAGATCGACTTTCCCACCATCAACGTGACCGCCCACCTGCCGGGCGCCGATCCCGAAACGGTGGCCACCTCGGTCGCCACGCCGCTCGAACGGCAGTTCGGCCAGATCGCGGGCATCACCCAGATGACCTCGGTCAGCTCGCTGGGCGCCACGCGCATCACGATGCAGTTCGACCTGAATCGCGACATCGACGGCGCCGCGCGCGACGTGCAGGCCGCCATCAACGCGGCGCGCACGAACCTGCCCGCAAACCTCGACGGCAACCCCACCTACCGCAAGGTCAATCCCGCCGACGCGCCCATTCTCATCGTCAGCCTCACCTCCGACTCGGCCACGCGCGCGCAGCTCTACGACGCCGCGTCCACGGTGCTCCAGCAAAAGCTGCTGCAAACGCCGGGCGTGGGCGACGTGACCGTGGGCGGCGGCGCGCTGCCCGCGGTGCGCATCGAACTGAACCCGGACCGCGTGAGCCACTACGGCGTGAGCCTCGAACAGATCCGCACCGCCATCGCCAATTCCAACACCGACCTGCCGAAGGGCTCGGCCGCGCTCGGCGGCGTGGCGTACACGATCGGCGCGAACGACATGCTGTACCGCCCGGCCGACTATGCACCGATCGTCGTCAAGCGCGTGGGCAACGATGTCGTGCACATCTCCGACCTGGGCTACGTGCGCCAGGACGTGGAGAACCTGGAGAACTTCGGCCTCTCGGACGGCAAACCCGCCGTGCTGCTGATCGTGTACAAGGAGCCGGGCGCGAACGTCATCGACACGGTGGACAACGTCAAGGCCGAGCTGCCTTTTCTCGAAGCGTCGATTCTGCCCACTATCAAGCTCAACATCCTGATGGACCGCACGACCACGATCCGCGCCTCGCTGCTCGACGTGGAAATCACGCTGATGGTCTCGATCCTGCTCGTGACCGCCGTGACGTTCGCGTTCTTTCGCAGCTGGCGCACGACGCTCGTGCCGGCCATCGTCGTGCCGCTTTCGCTGCTCGGCACCTTCGGCGTGATGTACTTCCTCGGCTTCAGCCTGAACAACCTCTCGCTGATGGCGCTGACGATTTCGACCGGTTTCGTGGTGGACGACGCGATCGTGGTGGTCGAGAACATCATGCGCCACCTGGAGCGCGGCGAGCCGCCCGTGCGCGCGGCGCTCAACGGCGCGCGCGAAGTGGGCTTCACGGTGCTCACGATCAGCGTGTCGCTCGTTGCCGTGTTCATTCCGCTGCTGCTGATGGGCGGCATCGTGGGGCGGCTCTTTCGCGAGTTCTCCGTTTCGCTTTCGGCGGCGATCCTCATGTCCATGCTGATCTCGCTCACCGTCACGCCCATGCTTTCGAGCGTGGCGCTGCGTGGCGAGCACGCGGGGCACAACGAGGAGGAGTACCCCGATTCGCGCTTTCACCGCTTCTATGCGCGCACGCTCGGCTGGGTGATCCGCCATCCGCTTTTGATGGGCATCGTCACCATCCTCGTGCTCGCGCTCAACGTGATGCTCTATGTGGTCGTGCCCAAGGGCTTCTTTCCGCAGGAGGACACGGGGCGCCTGATCGGCTCGATCCAGGCTTCGCAGAGCATCTCCTACCGGCTCATGCAGCAGAAGTTCCAGGCCATTTCGAAGCAGGTGCTCGCCAACCCGAACGTGCAGGCCGTAGGCGGGTTCATCGGCGGCACCAACGCGATCAATACGGCGCTGCTGTTCGTCACGCTCAAGCCGCTCGGCGTGCGCCATGCCACGGCCGACGAAGTCATCGCGCAGATCCGCAAGACGCTGGGCGACATTCCGGGCGCGCGGCTCTATCTGCAGTCGGCCCAGGACATCACCGTGGGCGGACGCCAGAGCGCGGCGCAGTACCAGTACACGCTCACGGCCGACGACCAGGGCGACCTCGACAAATGGGTGCCGAAGCTGGTCGCGCAGATGCACAAGATGCCGATTCTCCAGGACGTCAACACGGACCAGCAGGACAACAGCATGCAGGCCACCGTCGACGTGAACCGCGACGCGGCTTCGCGCCTCGGCGTGAACTTCGATTCGATCGACAACGCGCTCTACGATGCGTTCGGCCAGCGCCAGGTCTCGACGATCTACAAGTCCGCCAACCAGTATCACGTGGTGATGGAGCTGGCGCCCGAGTACTGGACCGATCCGGCCGCGCTCAAGGGCATTTATGTGCCCGCCGGGGCGCCGGGCTCGGGCGGCGCCGGTTCGAGCGGCAGCGGCAGCCCGACGGGGGCGAGCGTGGCGACGTCCGCGCGCGCCGCCGCAGCCGCGGCGGCCGCGGCTTCGGCCGCCGCCGTGGCCGGTCCCGGCAGCACCACCGTCACGCCTTCCACTGCCGTGCTCGCAAACGGCCAAGCGCTCGTGCCGCTCACCGCCATGGCGCGCTTCTCGATCGACCGCACGGCCATCTCCATCAATCACCAGGGCGTGTTCCCGGCCGTCACCGCGTCGTTCAATCTCGCGCCGGGGGCGTCGATCGGAGAGGCCACGCGCCAGGTGGACGACGCCGTTGCGCAACTGCGCATGCCCGCCAGCATCGTCGGCAGCTTCGCGGGCACGGCGCAGGTGTTCCAGCAGTCGGTGGCGAGCGAGCCGCTGCTGATCGTGGCCGCGCTGCTCTCGGTGTACATCGTGCTCGGCATGCTGTACGAGAATCTCATGCACCCGCTCACGATCCTCTCCACGCTGCCCTCGGCCGGCGTGGGCGCGCTGATCGCGCTGCTCGTCACGCACACGCAGCTCTCGATCATCGCGCTCGTCGGCGTGATCCTGCTGATCGGCATCGTGAAGAAGAACGCGATCATGATGATCGACTTCGCCATCACCGAGGAACGCGAGCGCAAGCTGCCCGCCGAAGAGGCCATCACGCGCGCGTGCCTGATCCGCTTCCGCCCGATCATGATGACCACGAGCGCCGCGATACTCGGCGCGCTGCCGCTCGTGTTCGGCTCGGGCTACGGGTCCGAATTCCGCAAGCCGCTCGGCATCTCGATCATCGGCGGCCTCATCTTCAGCCAGATGCTCACGCTCTATACGACGCCCGTCATCTATCTGTGGCTCGACCGGGCCTATCAACGCTTGCGCCGCCGCAAGAAGGAAGCATGACCATGAGTACGCCCTCTCTCTTCGCGCCGTGTGCGCTGCGCCGCTGTGCGGCCGCGCTTGCGCTCGCCTGGCTCGCCGGTTGTGCCGTGGGGCCCGACTACCGCAAGCCCACGGTGCAGATTCCGGCCGCCTTCAAGGAAGGCGTGGCCTGGCAGCGCGCCGGGGCCAATCCGCAAGCCTTGCTGGCCAGCGACTGGTGGACCGTCTACGACGACCCCGCGCTCACGCAACTGGTGGAGCAGTCGCTCAAGGCCAATCAGTCGATCGTCGCCGCCGAGGCCGCGTACCGCCTCGCCCAGGCCAGCGTCGATGCCGACGTGGCGAGTCTCTTCCCGGTGGTCACGGCGGGCCTCTCAGCCACGAAGAGCGGCACGGGCGCCAATGCGGCCACGAGCGGCATCAGCTCGACCACGGGCACGGTGCCGGGCGTGCACAACACGGTGAGCGCGAATGTGGCGGCCAGTTGGGAGCCCGACCTGTGGGGGCAGATACGGCGCGAAATCGAATCGGGCAAGGCGAGCGCGCAAGCCTCGGACGCCCAGCTTGCGGGCGAGCGCCTCTCGATCGCCGCGAGCGTGGTGGACGACTACTTCGCGCTGCGCCAGGCCGATGTCGACATCGTGTTGCTCAAGCAGCAGCAGGGTATCGAAGCGCGCCTGCTCGACATCACGCGGGTAGCCTATACGCAGGGCACGGCGTCGAACGACGACGTGCTCGCCGCACAGGACGCACTGGAACTCGTGGTGGCCGAGCTGCAGACCACGGAAACGTCGCGCGAGCAGGACGAGCACGCCATTGCCATGCTGATCGGCGAACCGCCCGCAAGCTTCACGCTCGCGCCGCGCACGGACTATGCGTTCAATCCGCCGGCCGTGCCGCTCGCGCTGCCGTCGCAACTGCTCGAACGACGGCCCGACGTGGTGAGCGCCGAGCGCTCGGCGGCGGCCGCCAACGCGAAGATCGGCGCGGCCGAAGCGGCGTTCTTCCCGGTGCTCGATCTGAGCGCGCAGGGCGGCTTCGAGCACAACACGTTCGCCCATTTGTTCTCGCTGCCCAGCCGCGTGTGGACGCTCGGCCCGGATCTGGCCGCCACGATCTTCGACGGCGGCGCGCGCACCGCCGCCGTGCACGAAGCCGAGGCGAGCTACGACGAAGCCGTGGCCAACTACCGGCAGGCCGTGCTGGGTGCGTTCCAGAACGTGGAGGACAGCCTGTCTTCCTGGAACCACCTTGCGCAGCAGGAAACGGCGTACGCGCACATCTACCGGCGCAACCAGGCGCTATTCGCCAGCACCCAGGCGCAGTTGAGCGCCGGCACGGCCAGCGAGGCCAACCTGCTCACGCAGCGGCTCACGCTGCTGCAGGCCGAACAGAATCTCAAGGACACCGAATCGCTGCTGGTGCAAAGCAGCGTGGGGCTGATCAAGAATCTGGGCGGCGGCTGGAACGAAAGCGAGGACGAGAAGGCGGCAGTGGCGGCGGCCACACTCGGCAACGGGGCCAAGGCCGTTCAATAGCGGCACGGTTTGCCTGAGGCGGTCGTCAGGGCGTTACAGCCTCCGCTGTTGGACCTTGACGCCGACGCAAGCACCAGCGCTTAAAATCTGCGGATACCCGACTTCGCCCACTTCGATCCGCCGATGGACACGCCCCAACGCTATCGCCCGCAACTGGAAACCGCCGGCTGGTTCCGCGGTCTGCCGGCCGCCCTCAAGGACTGGCTGATCGGGCACGGCACGCTTGTGACGCTCGACAAGGACGAGCGGCTCTACCGCCAGGGCGACCGGCCCAACGGGCTCTACGCCGTGCTGGGCGGCGCGCTTGCCATCGGCACGGTCGGCGCGGACGGCAAGGAAGCCCTGTTGGCCGTGCTTGGGCCCACGGCATGGATCGGCGAGATTTCGCTCTTCGACGGGCTGCCGCGCCCGCACGACGCCACGGCGGCCAGCCGGACCCTCCTCATGCACGTGCCGGAAGCGGCGCTGCTGAACCTGCTGGAGACCACGCCGGCCTACTGGCGCGACTTCGCGCTGCTGATGGCGCAACGCCTGCGGCTCTCGTTCCTGAATAGCGAAGACATGACGCTCCTGCCCGCGGCGCAGCGGCTCGCGCGCCGGCTGCTTTCGATTGCGGGCGGCTACGGCGGATTGCTGGAGCGCGGCGACCGCGTTCGCCTTTCGCAGGAGCGGCTTGCGTCGATGGTGTCGCTGTCGCGGCAAACCACCAATCAGTTGCTCAAGAAACTCGAGAGCCAGGGCATCGTCGCCCTCAGATCGGGGGAGATCGCGATTCTGGATTTCGAGCGGCTGCACGCAGCGAGTTGCGGCGAAGACAGGGCGGAAGCGTTGAAGAACGGCGGTTAGGCGGCAAAGGCCACGTTAACGTTTGCGTCAAAGACCGGCAGCGAAACGATCGAACGCTGCGGTGTCGCGCGCCTGCGGGGCCGCGGCGTCGATACGGCCCACCGCTTCCAGCAGCACGCGCCCCGCCTTCGTGAGCGAAAAGCGGCGATGGCCCCCGGCGCGCGCTTCGAGCGCCACGAGGCGCCGCTCGAGCAGCGTGCCGAGTTCGGTACGGTTCATGTCGATCTGGTCCGGCGAGTGGCGGACCAGCATCAACGTGGAAAATTCATGCGGGCTCAACATCGGGTCGTCTCCCAGTAACCGTGATGCCGCAACCAGGGGCACAGGGCTGTGTATGGTGGAGGGAGAATGTGACAGACGTATGAATGTCACATTCTCCCTCTCCGGCATGATCGGCTCAGGCTTCTGCCGCGCGGGCAGCAACGCCGCCGCGAGCGGGCCGCCCAGTCGCTGCGCGAGGTTCAGCGCCGTGTTCGCCACCGGCACCCGCGCTTTCGGCCGCCTTGAACTGGCAAGTCAACCTTGCCAGTTTGACTGTTTAAAAGAGATCGGCCGAACCGGCGGCATCGCCGGCCGGTCCCGTCAATTGCCGGAGCGGACCGTCAACGCGCCGCCCGCCTGCCCCGCCGCGCACGCATCGATCAGATCGCGCAGGGTCGCCGCGAGGCTCGCGCCCGGGTCTTCCACGACCACCGGCCCCTCTTCGCGCCGCAATGTGCCCACCCCGACGACGATGCGCGCCTGCGCGCTGCGCTCGCGCAGACGGCGCACGACGTTGCGCAGATAGGGCGGCGCCTCCGGCGTGTCGAGCGACACGAGGCAGACCACGTGCGTGGTGCGCGGGTCCACCATGCCCGCGCGCGTGCTGCGCACCTGCTCGTAGCTCGTGGTGGCGCACGGCACGCCGCGCCGCTGCAGCAGTTGCGCCACGATGGCCACCACCACTTCGTCGAAGGCGCCCCGGCCCGGCACGCACAGCACCGGCTGCGGCGCTTCGCCTGCCTCGGCCTGCGCGTCGCGCGCCGCCCCGCCATCGAGACCCGGCTCGTCCGGCGGAAGATGGCGCGAGTCGTCCACGGATTCGAGATCTTCGACGATGTCCAGCAGCGCCTGATTGATGCGCTCGAGCTGCTCGGCGGGCAGCACGCCGCGCAACGCGTCGTTGCGCGCGAAACGCAGGCCTTCCAGCACGACCTGTTCGTAGTAGTCGATGAGCGGCATGCCCGCGAGCAGGCGGTCGGCCTGCAGCAGCGCTTCGTGCGGATCGTCGGCCAGCAGGCGCTGGTAGCAGGTTTGCGCGGGCGTCAGGGCCGGCTGGTCGCCCAGCAGGATGGTCAGGAAGTTGAGCCGGTCCACATACCGGCCCAGCGTCACGATGCACAGCGTGAGCGGCGTGGAAAGCACGAGCCCGATAGGCCCCCAGAGCCAGCTCCAGAAGATCGCCGCCACCACCACCGCCAGCGGAGAAAGACCGGAGCGGCGGCCATAGAGCATCGGCTCCGCGAACTGCCCCGCCACGACATCGACGACGATGAAGAGAATCAGCGTCGATACGGCCATCGTCCATTGCGGCTGGATGGCGGCGGCGAGGATCGTGGCGGACACCGCTGCGATCCAGATGCCGATGTACGGCACGAAGCGCAGCAGCGCGGCCATGGCGGCAAAGAGCAGCGCCCCGGGCACGCCGATGCCCGCCAGCCCGATGGCAATGACCGCCCCCACCGAAACGTTCACGCCCAGTTGCGCCACGAAGTAGCGCGACAGGCGCTGCGAGGCATCGTTGATGGCCGTGGTGGTGCGATGCAGGTCGTCCGAGCCGAACACGCTGATCAACCGGTCGCGCAGATCCTCGCGCTGCAGCAGGATGAAGATCGTCACCACGAGCACGATAAAGCCGGTTTCGAGCGGCCCGACCACCGGCGAGAGCGCGCGCTGCGCGAGCTGCATGGGCGTGGGCGCGGGCGTGTGCACCTCCACCGGCATCGGCACCGCGGGTGCGTTGCGCGCCGCGCGGCCGCGCGGCTGCGGCGGAGCGGGCGGCGGCGTGGGCGTTATGCGCTGCAGCGCCGCGGCGGCGCGCGACATGAGGCTGTCGGCGCGGCCCACGGTCTTTTCCTGCACCGTCTCCACTTTTTGCTCGATGGCCTCCTGATACTGCGGCAGATCGGCGGCCAGCTGCACGATCTGCGCACCGATGAGCGCGCCCACGCCCGCGAGCGCGAGCACCGTCACGAGCACCGCAACGAGAATCGAAAAGAACTGTCCGAGATGAAACCGGCGCAGCAACATCACGAGCGGCGCCAGCAGGAAGCTCAGCATCACCGAAAGCGTGATGGGGATCAGCACCTGGCGGCCGAAATACAGGCCGCAGACCACCACCACGCAGGTGATGACCGAGGCGAGGCCATGCAGCGTGGGCGAACTCGAAGGAAAAACGCGGTTGCGCCGCCCTTGCGGCGGCAGCGGGAAATTCATGTCGTATCGTGGCGTCTTCATGGATCGGCTGGATGAGCCGCGTGCGGGATCGCGCTCGCTCACGACTTGCCCGAACTGAGTTCCTGGTTACGCGCCGCGAGGAACTGGATCAGCCCATCGATGCCGCCCTCCTGGATCTTCTCGTTGAACTGCTGCCGGTAGGTCTGGATGAGCCACGCGCCGAGCACGTTCAGGTCGTAGAGCCGCCATCCCTGCGGCGTCTTGTACAGCCGATAGTCTATCTCCATGGGCTTGCCGTTCGTCTGGGCAAGCGTGCGCACCACGGCGTCGGTGTCCTCGGGCGCCATGCGCATCGGCAGATAGTCGATCTGCTGGTCGGGCTTCAGTTGCGCCAGCGCGCCCGAATACAGATGGATCAGCAGCGCCTGGAACTGCGCGACGATCTGCTCCTGCTGGGCGGGCGTGGCCGTGCGCCAATGGCGGCCCATGGAAAGCCGGGTCGTGCGCCGGAAATCGACATAGGGCAGGATGTCCCGGTCCACGACGCCGCGGATGCGGGGGATGTCGTCCGGCGCGATGGCCTGGGTGCGCACTTCGTCCAGCACCTGCTGGGTGGCCGTCTTGATGAGCGCCTGCGGATCGGACTGATCCACCGCGGTGCCGGCGCGCGCCGGTGCCGCACTCACGAGCGGGGCCAGCAGCGCGATCAGGAGAAAGAGCCTGGAAGAAAACCGGGGCAGAAGCCTGTTCATCGATGTCTCGCAGTGAATACCGGGGGGCAAGGGGCCCCGAGGCGTTCAGTCTACAAGGTCGGGCCGGATCGGATCAGAATGCTGCGCCGCAAGGGGCGGCGGGCTAAGGCGGCGGCGGACTCATAATCCGCCGTAATCACGCAAACCCCGTACCAGCGCATGCAAACCCCGTACCAGCGCTCAAGCCCGCCGGCCCCGGTGCAGACCTGCGCCCCGGGGCCGTTGTGCCTGTAAAAACTACATCGCGCTCAGGCAAGCCGCATGGAAAGCTCCACGTCCTCGGCAAAGGGCAGCGACAGATAGCCCGCTTCCGGCGACCGCACGCGCTCCAGGTACTCCGGGCTGTAGTCGGCGTTGTCGGCAACAATGAGCGCGCCTGGCCGCAGATGATGCTCGACGAGGCTCAGAACCTCCGGATAGAGCGCCTTCGCGCCGTCGAGCAGCAGCAGGTCCACCGTCTCCGGCAGGCCGGCGCTGAGCGTTTGCAGTGCGTCGCCCTCGCGGATCTCCACGAGATCGAGCACGCCGCCCGCCGTGAGATTGGCGCGGGCGCGCGCCACCTTGGACGGCTCGAACTCGCTCGTGATGAGCCGGCCGCCGCCATTGTCGCGCAGTGCCGCCGCGAGATGCAGCGTCGAAATGCCGAACGACGTGCCGAACTCCACGATCGTCGCGGCCCGGCTGCTGCGCGCCAGCATGTAGAGCAGCAGCCCCGTTTCGCGCGACACGGCGAGCGGAAAATCCTTTAGTTCTCCATAGAAGTCGAGATAGTCCGTCTTGCTGCGCATGAGACGCGCGCGCTCTTCCGCCGGAATCGCGGCGATGGCCGGGTTCGCCATCGGCGAAGCGGCGTCTGCATCCTTGAACAGCCGGTCGAGCAGCGGCGCAACCGGAGCGGTAGTCAATGTATTCATGTGCGTACTCACTCTTCGAAGGTGCCCTGGTATTCCGGTGCGGCATCGCGGCGCGTATTGATCTCGAACATCACGCCGCCCGGCGCGCGGCAAAAGAATCGCGAACCGCGGCCATTGTTGAAGACCTCCGTCTCCATCTCCACGCCCTCGGCCTTGAATCGCTCGTACAACGCCTGAACGGCGTCGAAACTCGGCAGTTCGAACCCCGCGTGAAATGCTCTCGGCCATGCGGGTGTTTCGCCGGCGTGGTCGATCACCACGTCGAAACCCGGGCGCTTGAGGATATACGACTTCTCCCACCTTCCCGAGATCGTGAAGCCCAGGTAACGCTCGAAGAAAGCCGCTGTGGCGGCCGTATCGGCCGAAGGAAAACTCAGGTGGTTGAGCTTCATGCTCTTGATCCATTCCGTCATCGTCGTTCTCTCAAACTGTGGCGGAGGCCCCATGCCATGACCGCCCGACGAAGTCAGAATATAAGCAAATGCTCACATTTAAAACTCGCATTCGGCGCCTGGCGCAAAAGGGTGGAATCGCAGGCGGGGCAGGGGTTTCGGGCCGCCGGGAAGAAGTGGGGGAATGCCTTGCTCACATTCGAAACGAGGCTTGCCCCGCGCCTTCGGCCCCTCTGATTAGCAGGGTATGATGGGCCCACCCTCTTCGCTAGGATGGTTGTAAGGCGAAAGCGCACTGTCACAAGCGAGAGACCAGCCTGTAGCAACACATAGAACCACTAGAAAGAGGTATCGGCTACGCGCCGTTTGCGTAGCGATGCCGAACCGTCAAGAGTCGAAAAGACCATAGCAACCTGAGAGAACCACATGAAAGCACGGACAGCGGGGGCAAAGCCGGACGAAGTGCCGCATGGTGCGAAGACCGCGGACGCAGCCATCGCGCATCTGGAACGCGTATTATCGGTTGCAGATGCCTGCACGATCTTCGGGCAGCGTTACTGGCTCGGACGCGTGCAGCAATTGCTGGCCGCGCCCGACCTGCTTCCGCTGCACCGCCAGCGTCTGCGTTACCTGATGGAACGCCTCGCGCCTCCCGCCGAACCGTCGCAAACGTTTTCCGGCAAACCCACGCATTTCACCTGATACTCCCTTCGCTGTACCTATCTTGTCTTCGGCGGCCAGCTTCCCGACGAAAGTTGCCTGAGCCACAAACTCATGAGGCCCGCGCGGCCGCGCACGCCGTATTTGCGAAAGATGCCGGTGATATACGAATGCGTGGTGGAAACGGCCAGCCCCAGCCGTTCGGCGATCTGTTTTTCCGTGGCCTCTGTCAATAGCAATTCAAGGACTTTGCGCTCGTGCGGCGCCAGCATGGCCAGCAGCACGGCGAGCTCCGTGTCGCGGCGCCGCAGGTGCGTCACGTCGCGCGCGACGCCCACGCGCAACCGCTCGTGCGCGAGCCAGCGCGCGGACCAGGTGATATGGACATCGCTGCCGTCGCGATGGAGGTAGCGGTTTTCGAACCCCACGCGCTTGCGACCCGCCAGTACCTCCTTCGCCTCCCGTAGCGTCGCGTCCTGATCGGCCGGCACCACGAAATCGATGATCTGCTGATCGATGAACGCAGACGGCTCGAAGCCGAAGATCTCCGCGCACGCATAGCTCACGTAGCGAATGCGCCCCCGTTCGTCCACGAGGAAGGTCGCGTCGGGAGAAAACTCGGCGGCCGTCATGACGAGTTCCAGGGCTTCGTTGCGCTTCATGGCGTCTGGATTTTCCGGTGCGCTGCAGGGTGAGGGCTGCCTGAACCGCGATTGCGCCCATCTTACGTGGTTGTGTCCGCATCGCCCAGGCAAATTTCGGGCGGCGCTGGACATTCGACTGATGAATTCTAAAATGCAAACATCCGAAACGTGGCGGATTCACCGCCAGCACGGCGCAGGGAAGACGACATGACCACGAACGCCAATGCGCCGCTGCACGACCCTTCGGAGTACGTCGCGAGGCATCTGCAGCAATTTGCCCACCCCGCGAGCGCCGCCGGGCAGCATCCCGGGTTCTTCGTGTATCCGCTGGGGCTCGCTGTCGTGGCCGCGCTCTTTGCCGCGCTGGTCGTCCTTGCCATGCTCACGGACCGGCGCGCCCTCTTCAGGATCGACCGCAGCATAACCTTCGGCCAGCGACTCGCCTTATGGTGGTCCTGCGCGTGGCGCCAGTGGCTCGCCAGTGCGTTCGTCTTTGCCGTCTGCTTCATGGCGTTCCACTTTCTCGTGAGATCGGGCGGGTCGTTCCGGAGCCTGGAGTCGGATCTGATGACGCACGGCCCCGTGTGGAACGTGCCCGGCTGGGCCTTCCTGGTCTCGTTTGCGCCCTTGCTGGTAAGCGTGCTGATCTACGTCCTGCTGATCCTGCCTCTGGCGGGATACATGGTGAAGAGCGGGCTCGTTGCACACGCCCTGCCGAGGCCCGCGCGCTTTGGCTTGACCCAGGCAACGTTGATGGGTTTGACCACGTACGCGTGGTCGATACCGGGCAGCCTGCTGATCGCCTACGTGGGCTGGCGGCTGCCGTACCACGCGCAAGGGCTGATTCACGCCGTGTGGCTCGTGGCGTGGGGGATGTATATCGTGCTCCCGCGGCAGGTGAGAAGGATAGCTCGCCTGGCGGGATATTGAGGAGGTGGCTGAAAAATCATAAGGAATACGAAACTCAGACCTCCAATCCTGCGAAAGCGGCTTCGTGTGATCGATCACATGATGCGCGCCGGGTTCGCTCACCCATTGCGTCGTTTCGGGGCGCGGCGCCAGGGCAGCCCCTGCGAACGCGCTATCATCGGGCTCCCCTCCCCTGAAACCCCTTGAAAGGAGCCAGCGAATGGAAGTGCGTGCCGTGAACGAAAGCGACCTCGATCTGATCTGCCGCCACCGCGAAGCGATGTTTCGGGACGCGGGCCGCGACGAGCTTACGCTGCGCACGATGACCGCGCACTTCCGCACGTGGCTCGAACCGCGCCTGCGCGACGGCTCGTACTTCGGCTTCCTTCTTCACGAAGCGGGCGTGCCCGTTGCGGGCGTCGGCCTGATGGTGATCGACTGGCCGCCGCACCCGGCGCACCCCGAGCAGGACGTGCGCGGCTATGTGCTCAACGTGTACGTGGAGCCGGCCGCGCGGCGCCGCGGACTCGCGCGCCAGTTGATGAGCCTGGCCGACGCCGAGTTCGCCCGGCGCGGCGTGCAGTACGCCATTCTCCATTCGACCGCGCAGGGCCGCAGCCTTTACGCGGGTCTCGGCTGGGCGCCCACCACGGAAATGGCGAGGTCTATTCCCGCGTAAAGCAGCAAGAGCGCCCGCCATAGCGGGTTCGACGCAAACCGCGCCGCTACGAAACCGCCTCGCGCCCTTCGCGCAGCATGGCGGCATAGGCCGAGGCGGACACCGGCCGCCCGAACAGATAGCCCTGCTGCCGCTCGCAGCCGAGCGATTTCAGGAACGACGACTGTTCGGGCGTTTCCACGCCTTCGGCCGTGACCCGCATGCCGAGCGAATGCGCCATGGCGACCACCGCCTGCGTGATGGCGGCCGAATCGCGATTGTCGGGCAAGCCCATCACGAACGAGCGATCGACCTTGAGGTGATGAAGCGGAAAGCGCTTCAGGTAGGAGAGCGACGAATAGCCGGTGCCGAAGTCGTCCACGGAAATCCGCACGCCGAGCGCGTTGATCGCATTGAGCATCGGCATCACGGCCTGGCTGTCGTTCATCAGTAGTCCTTCCGTAATTTCCAGCTCCAGCCCGGCGGGGTCGAGCCCGGTCTGCGCAAGGCAGCGCTCCACCTGCTCGACCAGCCCCTCGGTGAACTGGCGCGGCGAGAGGTTCACGGCCATCACGAAGTCCGGCGCCAGCACGCGGCGCCACTGTGCGGCCTGGCGGCACGCGTGCTCCAGCACCCAGTGCCCGATCGCGATGATCATGCCGGTGTCTTCGGCCACCGGAATGAATTCGGCCGGATACACGGGGCCCAGCTCGCTGCTTTCCCAGCGCAGCAGGGCCTCGGCGCCAATCGGCCGGCCCGTCGTGCCGTCCACGATAGGCTGGTACACGAGCGAAAGCTCGCCCGAGGCCAGCGCACGCCGCAGCATCTGCTCCACGAGGAAGCGGCGCTGCAAGCGGTGCCGCAATTCGGTCGTGAAAAACTGGAACTGGTTGGTGCCGCGCTGCTTGGCGACGTACATGGCGGAATCGGCGTTGCGCATGAGCGCGGCGGCATCGAGTCCGTCTTCGGGAAAACGGCTGATGCCGATGGAGGCGCCCAGGTAGTATTCGTTGCCGGCCACGGCGAACGGCACGGCAATGGCGTCGAGCACCCGCTGCGCCAACGCCACGATTTCGCCTTCGTCGTCGTGATGCCGCATGGCAATCACGAATTCGTCGCCGCCCACGCGCGCGAGCGTGTCGGTTTCGCGCACGCAGCGCGCAAGACGTTCCGCCACCACGCGCAGCAGCACGTCGCCTGCCTCGTGGCCGCCCGTATCGTTCACCTTCTTGAAGCCGTCCAGATCGACAAAAAGCAGCGCAAGGCGCGGCCCGTCCTCCCCGGTATCGAGCAGGTCACGCATGCAATCGGCCAGATACGTGCGGTTATAAAGGCCCGTAAGCGGATCGCGGGTGGCCAGGTAGCGCAGTTGCTGCTGCGCTTCGCGCACCGCGCCGATATCGGCGAACGACACCACCACGGAAACCGCCTCGGCCTCGCCCGGCCGGAAAATCGGCAGCACGTTTTCCGTGACCCAGACCACTTCTCCGTTCGCGAGTTCGAGCCCCGCCGTCTGGCCGATCACCGGCTTGCCGGTGCGCAGCGCGCGCATGCTCGGGCGCTGCGCGTGGCGCATGGGCAGCCCGTTGTCGTCGAGCACGCGCGGAATCACGTTCAGGATGCTTTGGCCGATCGCGTCGTCGGGCAGGCGCAGAATGCGGCGCGCACTGCGGTTGAACGCCAGCACCGTGTCGTCGCGCGACTGCACGACAATCCCCTCGTTCAGATGATCGACCACGAGGCGGTGGTGCTCTTCGCTCTGCGAGAGCCGCTCGGCAATGGTCTGCTGGTTGAGCATGGCCGCCGCGCTCAGGGCGATGTCGCGCAACAGCGCTTCCTCGGCCTCGCTCGGCCGCCAGGGCACGCGATGATACACCGCGAGCGCGCCCAGCACGCCGCCGGCTTCGTTGTCGAGCGGCATCGTCCAACAGGCGCGCACGCCGCTCGCCAGCGCGATGCGTGCGTACTCGCCCCAGCCGGTTTCCTCGCGGAAATCCTCGACGGTCACCACGCGGTTCTCGTACATCGCCGTGCCCGACGGGCTGCTGCCCGGCCCCACCGGCGAGCCGTCGAACTCGCGATGGTAAGGCTCGGGCAGCGACGGCGCGCTGCCCACGCGCAAATGCCGCCCGTCTGCATCGAGCAGCAGGATGGAACACGCCGAGCCCTCGCCGAGCAAACGCTCGGCGCGCCGGCACACCTCGGCGAGCAGTTCGGGCAACGGCATGCTGCGCGCGATGAGCTTGAGCATGCCGCGCTCGAATGCGAACGCCTCCTGCGCCGAACCTTCAACCGGGTGCATGTCGCCTGGCTGCGCACCGCCCGCGCCATCCGCCCTTTCCGAATAGCCCATCACCGCGCCTATCTCCTGGCGCAGCGGCCTGACCGAACCGCCGCGCATGTTCGTGCGTTCTCAGTGCGTGTCGTTCGTGCGTTGCCACACCCGCCAATCGCGGGTCTCTCCTCTGCAATATCGGCACGGCGCCAGACTTCTTGACTGCCTGAGCGCGCCGCCGCGATTCATCCCGCATTTCCCGTCGTTACCTGCGGTTCGCCGTGACGGCCCGATGCGGGTGTACGAGCCGATATATCATATTGCGATATAATTCGGCCACTGCAGGGAGGTGGGAATTTGCCGCCGATACTCAACATCGCGCGCCGCCGCCTGCTTCCAGATCGCTTTCATTTCTTTTTCCACCGTATTCTTCCGGCCTTCACCGTGTCACGCGCCTACCTCGCCCGCCAGCTTGCCGCCTTCGCCCCCGCCCCTGTCGCGCTGCCCTGGCGGGAGCGGCTGCGTTCGAGCCTGGGCGCCCTCTTTGGCATCGCGCTGACCGGCGGCCTCGCGCACTGGCTGATCGGCCCGGTGGCAAGCATCCCGTTCCTGATCGCGCCGATGGGCGCATCGGCGGTCCTGCTCTTCGCCGTGCCCGCCAGTCCGCTCGCACAACCCTGGTCGATCATGGGAGGCAACCTCGTTTCGGCCGCCGTGGGCGTCACCTGCGCGCTCCTGATCGCCGATCCGGTCGCCGCGGCGGCCACGGCCGCGGCCGTCTCCATTGCGGCCATGTTCGCGCTGCGCTGCGTGCATCCCCCATCGGGGGCGGTCGCCTTGACAGCCGTGCTGGGCGGCCCCGCGGTCCACGCGCTCGGCTACCGGTTCGTGATCGAGCCCGTCGCACTCCAGTCGGCCGTCCTGCTCGGGTCGGCGCTCGTCTATCACGCTGCAACCGGCCACCGCTACCCGCATGTGCCGGCCCGTACCGCCGCACCCGCGCAACCCGGCTTCTCGCGCGCCGACCTCGAGGCTCTCCTGCGCGAGCGGGACGAATGGCTGGACATCGACCCAGCCGATCTCGAAGCGCTGCTGCGCGAAGCCAGCATCCGCGCCTATGCACGCACGTTCGGCGAAGTCGTCTGCGCCGACGTGATGACACGCGAAGTCGTCAGCATCGGGGCGCAGACGACGGTGCGCGAAGCCCGCCGGCTGCTGCGCCGCCATGACGTGAAGGCGCTGCCCGTCATCGACGCGCAGCGCCGCGTGAAGGGCATCGTCACGCGCGCCGACCTCGCGGACGATCACGCACCCCATGCGGGCCGGCTGCTCGCGAGCCGCCTCGCGCGTCTCCTCGCCCCGCGCGCGGGGTTCGACGATCCCGTGGACACGCTCATGAGCGCACCGGTACGCACGGTCGCGGCCACGATGCCGATCGCGGAACTGGTGCCGATCTTCGCGGGCCGCGGCCATCATCACGTGCCCGTGGTGGATGCCGAGGAACGGCTAACGGGCATCGTGACGCAAGCCGATCTGATTTCGGGCCTCTACCACCAGTCGCAGGCACGCGCGCCGCAAGGCGCCTGAAATTACCCACACGCCTGTTCAGGCATGCCCCATGCACATGTATCACGTTGTGATACATTAACGTTTTGCCCAACCCCGATCGATCCACTGATGAAAAAGCGCATGCGCGACCTGAACAAGGCCGATTTCGAGCAGCTATCGGAGTTCCGCTACCAGATGCGGCGCTTCGAGCGCTTCTCCGAACAGGCCGCCCAGGCCGAAGGCATCACGCCGCTGCAATACCTGCTCCTGCTGCACGTGAAGGGCTACCCGGGCCGCGAGTGGGCCACGATCGGCGAGCTGGCTGAACGCCTGCAGGCCCAGCATCACGGAGTGGTGGCGCTGGTCTCGCGCTGCGAAGCGCTCGCGCTCGTGGAGCGCCGCGTGAGCGAGCGCGACCGCCGCCAGGTGGAAGTGCATCTGCTGACCGAGGGCGAAAAGCTGCTTGCGCGCCTGGCCGAGCTGCACCGTGCCGAACTGCGTTCGCTGGAAGGCGCCTTCACGATTCCCCGGATCGACCTGTGACCGCCATGTCGAACGCCCCCCACAAGCACCGCCCAAAGCACGATCACAAGCGCGACTTTTCGGCGAACGCGCGGCTGCCCGGCATTGCCGCGCTCGCGGCCGGCATCGGCCTCGCGGCAACTTTCGCCGCCTACGTGCTGCTGAGCCTCATCCACCTCTTCACGAACCTGTTCTTCTTCGGCCGCTTCTCGTTCGCGGACCATTCGCCTGCGCACAATACGCTCGGGCTCTGGGTCATCCTGATTCCGGCCGCCGGCGGATTGATCGTCGGGCTGATGGCGCGCTACGGCTCGGAGCGCATACGCGGCCACGGCATACCCGAAGCCATCGAGGCGATCCTGTTCGGCAAGAGCCGCATGTCGCCGAAGGTGGCGGTGCTCAAGCCGCTTTCGTCCGGCATCGCCATCGGCAGCGGCGGCCCGTTCGGCGCCGAAGGGCCGATCATCATGACGGGCGGCGCCATCGGCTCGCTCATCGCGCAGTGCGTGGAAGTCACGTCCGCCGAACGCAAGACGCTGCTCGTGGCCGGCGCGGCCGCCGGCATGACCGCCGTGTTCGGCACGCCCGTGGCCGCCGTGCTGCTGGCCGTGGAGTTGCTGCTGTTCGAATGGCGGCCGCGCAGCTTCCTGCCCGTTGCCGTTGCGTGCGCGGTGGCGGGCTTCGCTCGTGCTGCGTTCTTCGGCGTCGAGCCTTTGTTCGCACTGCAAACCACTCCGCCGCATGCGCTCGCGCTCGGCTCGTGCGTGCTCGCCGGCCTGCTCTCGGGCGCGCTGGCCTGCGGCCTGTCGAGCGCGCTCTACAAGGTCGAAGACCTGTTCGGGCGGCTGCCGCTGCACTGGAGCTGGTGGCCCGCACTCGGCGGTCTCGTGGTAGGCATGGGCGGATACTTCGAACCGCGCGCGCTTGGGGTGGGCTACGACGTGATCGGCGACCTCCTCCATCAGCAGATTTTCTGGCAGGTGGCGCTCGGCATCCTCGTCGTGAAGGCCATCATCTGGGTTGTCGCGCTCGGCTCGGGCACCTCCGGCGGCGTACTCGCGCCGCTCCTCATGCTGGGTGCGGGACTGGGCGCGGTGCTTGGCCACGTGCTGCCCGGCGCGGACCCCGCGATGTGGCCGCTCGTCTGCATGGCGGCCACGCTCGGCGCAACGCTGGGCGCGCCGCTCACAGCCATCGTTTTCGCCTTCGGCCTCACGCACGACAGCAATGCGCTGCTGCCGCTGCTCGCGGCCACGCTGGTCGCGCACGGCTTCGCCACCGTGGTGATGCGGCGTTCGATCATGACCGAGAAAATCGCTCGACGCGGCTATCACATCTACCGGGAATACGGCGTCGATCCGCTCGAACGGCATTACGTGGACGAGGTCATGTCGCACGAGGTGGAAACGATCGATGCGGACACAACTGTCCGCGAAGCGTTCGCGACGTACTTCGGCCCTGCGCAGACACGTCGCGCGTGGCCCGTGGTGCGTGCGGGCGCGATAGTCGGCATGGTGGATCGCACGGTGCTCGAGCGCTTCGCTCACGATGCGCGCGACGCCACGCTCGGCGCGATGCCCGGACAACAGGCGCCCGATGTGGCGTTACCCGAGGAAACGTGCCGGCAGGTTGCGACGCGGCTGGCCGTTCACGGGCTCGAACGCCTGCCCGTGGTGGAGGACCGCGAAACGATGCGGCTCGTGGGTATTGTCTCGCGCAGCGATCTCGTCAAGCTCTCGCTGGCGCACTTCGAAGACGAACACAAGAAGGAGCGGTTCCGCCGCTTGCCGCTGGGCGGCCCGAAACGGCGGTTCCCGCCGGTGCGCAAAACAGGTTGAGGGCATCCACTATAGCCCGATGAAAGCGGCATAAGCGCCCTCGTGCTGGAGGCGCTTATGGATGGTGGAAGACCTTTTTTGCCGAGATACGCGCTCTGCCCGAAGATTGCAATGCGGGCGGACCGTTAGTTGCGAATTTATCGAGCGAAGAGGCAAATAGCAAAACGCCCTCGCCTGGCATGGCGAGGGCGCGGCACACCGGCGCAGCCTGTTACGCGTGCGGCGTGAGATACGGATTGTCGCTGCCCGGCTCGTACTGCCGTTCCTTGACCTCCATGCGAGCGATGCTCTGGAGATGGACCTCGTCCGGACCGTCGGCGAAGCGCAGCGCGCGGCCCCAGGTCCAACTGTCGGCCAGCGGCGTATCGGGGCTCAGCCCCATCGCGCCGAAGGTCTGGATTGCCCGCTCGCACACGGCGGTGTGCACGCCCGGCACGAGCGCCTTGATCATCGCGATCTCTTTGCGCGCCGCCTTCGCCCCCACGTTGTCGATCATCCATGCCGCTTTCAGCACGAACAGCCTCGCCTGATCGATTTCGATACGCGACTTCGCGATCCACTCGCCAACCGGCCCGTGCTGGTAGAGCTTCTTGCCGAACGCCGTGCGCGCCTGGGCGCGTTCCACCATCAGTTCGAGCGCCAGTTCCGCGGCCCCGATCGAGCGCATGCAGTGGTGAATGCGGCCCGGCCCGAGACGCGCCTGCGCAAGCGCAAAACCGCTGCCCTCTTCTCCGAGCAGATTCGCGCGCGGCACGCGCACGCCCTTGAACTCGATCTCGCAGTGCCCTTCGGGCGCCACGTGATTGACCACCGTGATATTGCGCACGATCGTGACACCCGGCGTATCGCGCGGCACCAGCACCATGCTCTGCTGGCCATGGCTCGGCGCATCCGGATCCGTCTTGCCCATGACGATAAAGAGCTGGCAGTTCGGGTGCGCCGCGTTCGTGATGAACCATTTGCGGCCGTCGATCACGTAGTCGTCGCCGTCACGGCGAATCGAAGTGGTGATATTGGTGGCGTCCGAAGACGCCACGGCGGGCTCGGTCATGGCGAACGCGGAACGGATCTTGCCGTCGAGCAGCGGCTTGAGCCATTGTTCGCGCTGCGCCGGGGTGGCGAACATATGGAGCAGTTCCATGTTGCCCGTATCCGGCGCGTTGCAGTTGAACACCTCCGACGCCCACGACACGCGCCCCATGATCTCCGCGAGCGGCGCGTATTCGAGGTTGGTCAGGCGCGTGCCGGGCTCGTCGTCGCGCAGATGCGGCAGGAAAAGATTCCAGAGTCCCGCCTCGCGCGCCTCGTCTTTCAGTTGCTCCATGAAGGAGACCGGGTACTGCCCGGTGCTCACTTCCTCGTGCCATTCGCGAATGCGCGGAACGATGTGCTTGTCCATGAACGCGCGCACCTGCGTGCGCAGCGATTCGACCTTCTCGCTATATGCAAAGTCCATTTGTGCTGCTCCCATCCTGAAGTTCGTCGTCAATACAAGGCGCGGCTAGATCGTCAGCCCGCCGTCCACGACGATGCACTCGCCGTTCGTATAGCTCGCTGCGTCGGACACGAGATAGAGCACCGTGCCGGCCATTTCGCGCGGCTCGGCGTGCCGGCGCAGCGGAATCCGGGCCATCCAGCTCTCGTACAGCTTCTGGTCTTCGAACAGCGCGCCGGCAAAGCGGGTCTTGGTCAAGCCGGGCAGCAGCGCATTCACGCGAATGCCAAGCGGTCCGCACTCCTTCGCGAACGCGCGCGTCATGTTGACCACGGCGGCCTTGGTAATCGAGTAGATGCCCTGCTTGTCGCCGGGCTGCAAGGCGTTGACCGAGGCGGTATTGACGATTGCCCCGCCGCCGTTTTCCCGCATCAGCTTGCCGCCCTCGACGGACATGAAGAAGTAGCCGCGCAGATTGACTTCCACGGTCTTCTCGAACGCCGGGAGATCCGTATCGAGAATGTGGCCGAAGTACGGGTTTGCGGCGGCGTTGTTGACGAGAATGTCGAGCCGCCCGTGGCGTGCGCGAATATGCTGGAAAATCGCGTGGATGTCTTCGAGACGCCCCACGTGGCACGCAAACGCCTCCGCGCTGCCGCCCGCGTCCCGGATCGCGCCGGCCACGCCCTCGCACTCGGCCAGCTTGCGGCTCGACACGATCACGTGTGCGCCCTGCTCCGCCAGCAGCTTCGCAATCTCTTCGCCGATACCCCGGCTCGCACCCGTGACGAGCGCGATCTTGCCTTTAAGATCAAATAAATTCGTAGTCACAATCAACCTCGTCAGGTAAGCGCACCAACCCGTGCGCCACAGCTACATAGCACTAGATAACTTCGTTCAGATCAGCTCGACGCCGAGCGTTGCCAGAGCGCCCGTCATTTCCCCTGCCTGGCGCGCCTTCGCATTCGAGGCGTTGCCGCCCAGCGCCCGCTTCTTCACGCCCTGCACAATCGCGGCCAGCCGGAAGAAGCTGAAGGCCAGATAGAAGTGCCAGTTCTCGATCGAAGACACGCCGCGAAGGCGGCAGTACTGCTCGACGAGCGCCGCCTCCTCGGGCACGCCCAGCGCCGCCCGGTTCAACCCGGCCAGCCCGGTAACCTGGCCGTGCGCAGGCAGCCTCAGGCACATGCAGAAGTACGCGAGGTCCGCCAGCGGATTGCCCAGCGTGGAGAGCTCCCAGTCCAGCACCGCGCGAACCTGCAAGGTCTCGCGCCCGAAAATCAGGTTGTCGATGCGGAAATCTCCGTGGACGAGCGAAGACTTTCCGGCCTCGGCCGGGCAATGCGCCGGCAGCCATGCGATGAGCGCCTCCATCGCGTCGAGTTCGTCGGTCTGCGCGGCCCGGTACTGCCGCGTCCACACCTCGATCTGCCGTTCGAAGTAGTTGCCGGGGCGCCCGTAGTCGGCCAGCCCTACGGCTTCCACGTCCACGTCGTGCAGCGCCGCCATGGTCTCGAGCAGCGAGTCGTACACGGCACCGCGCTGTTCGAGCGGCACTTCCGGCAACGCCGGATTCCAGAAGATCGGCCCTTCCTCGTAGCTCATGACGTAGAACAGGCTGCCGATCACGTCGCGATCTTCGCAAAGGTGCCACGCACGCGCGACCGGAACCGCGGTGCCGGCGAGCGCGGCGAGCACGCGGAATTCGCGGTCCACGGCATGCGCGGACTTGAGCAGTTCGCCCGGCGGCTGGCGCCGCAGCACGTAGTTGCCGCTTTGCGCCTTCAGCAGAAAGGTGGGATTGGACTGGCCGCCGGCAAACTTCTCGACGGACAGCGGCGCGCGAAACCCGGGCACGTGCGCTTCCAGATAGCGCCCGAGAGGTTCGACGTCGAATTGAAGACCCGCATTCATGGTATTGCGCTACTCCGGATGCACTTCAGCCATAGGTGACGAATTCCCGCCGCTCGACACGTTCGAGATGGGGCAGCGAATTGAAGCTCACGAGCGACATGGCGCTCTCGTTGAAGACGTACTGGCAGACGCTGCTGTTGCGAATCTGCATGTTGAGGGCGATGGCGGCAGCAGAGGGCGCGTCGAGCGCCTGCTGGGCGAAAACGGCAATCGGGCCGCCGGAACTCACCACCAGCACCCGCTTGCCGCCCGAACGTTGAATGGCATGCCGCGCCGCTTCCACGCGGGCCTGAAACTGGCGCCATGTTTCCGGCACGCGCCCGGGCAGGCGGTCTTCGGCCCACAGCTGGAGCACCTGCTTGAGCCCTTTGTAGAAGTGCTTTTTCGAACCGTCGCTCGTATCGCCCGCAATACCGGGCGATACGCCGGTTTCGCCCAGGGCGCCAAACAGCGCATGGAAGTCGTATTCGTTGAGCCCGGCGTCCTGAACGACGTCCACGCGCCGGTCTTCCATGGCCGCGAGTATTGCGTCCGCGGTCTGCTCGTGGCGCCGCATCGTGCCGATCACCACGCGATCGAATTTCATTCCGGCCTGCGCAAAATAGTCTCCCAGCCACTGCGACTGCGTGTAGCCGGAAGCCGATAGCTCGTCGTAGTTGGCAGCGCCGAACGACGCCTGGCCGTGCCGCACAAGGTAGAGTTCTGCCATGCCGCCCTCGTCTTAACCTGGGGAGAACACTACCGGCATCGGCGTAATTCAGGAAATTTATTATCGTGATAGGCAGCTATAAATTTCCGTGACACCCCGGCGCACGACTCGCCTATGCGCCGCGCTTCCTGACCCGCATCAGCAGGCCAATCTGCTCGCGCAGCCAGCGATGCGCGGGGTCGGCCGTCACGCTGCGGTGCCAGTAGCCATGCGACTCGAGATCCGGCAGGTCGAAGGGCAGCGTGAGGATGCGCGCGTCGTAGCGCTGGAGCAGCGCGAGCGGCGCGGTGAGAACCAGATCGGTGCGCATGGCAATCAACGGCGCGACCAGGTAGTGCTGCACGCGGGTCTGGATCGCGCGCCGCAGCCCCAGCTTGTTCAGTTCCGTATCGACAAGGCCCGGCCCCTGGCGGCGGCTCGACACGTGAATATGGCCGAAGCCCAGATAGTCGTCGAGAGTGAGCTTGCGCCTTTTGAACGGGTGGTCGTGGCGCAGCATGCATGCATAGCGGTCGCGAAACAGCGGCTCCTGTTCGAGATAGGGGTCGTCGAGCAGCGGCGCGTCGATGGCGAGGTTCACCGTGCCGCTCGCCAGCGCCTCGGGCACGTCCCTGCGCGTCGTGAAGTAGCTCTCGATGCGCACGCCCGGCGCCTCGCGCTGCAACACCTCCTCCAGCGCGGGCAGCAGGATCGCCTCCGTGAGGTCGGTCATGCTCAGGCGAAAGGTGCGCTCGCAGGTGGCCGGGTCGAACTGGCCGCCCGCATGCGTGCTCGAATCGAGCAGTTGCAGCGCCTCGCGAACCCGGCCAACGATGTTCTCCGCCAGCGGCGTGGGCACCATGCCGGCCGACGTGCTCACGAAGAGCGGATCGTCGAAGGTCTTGCGCATGCGCGCCAGCGCGTTGCTCACCGCGGGCTGCGTGATGAAGAGCGTTTCCGCCGCGCGCGTGAGATTGCGCGTCCGGTAAACCGCTTCGAAGACAACGAACAGATTCAGATCGACCTTGGACAGACGCATGCTTTCCCGTTCCTCATGTTTCCCCGCGTTTTTTCTGCTGCATTGCCCGGGCGGGCGGCGCCGGCAGGCAATCAGCACGAAACGAGGATCGTCGCCGCGCCGGGGGCGAGCGTCAAGAGAGCGGTTGTCAGCCGGTTGCCGCGGCGCTCCAGGCCGGCAGGCCCGGGTCCGATACTTGCTCCCCTCTCTGCGGCACCGGCATCCCGCCCGTGCTGCGATTGCAGCGATCGCCACCAGGAGGATTCGGCCCCGTCCGTCGAGATCATGAAAAAAACCACATCGCGCATTGCCGAGGGGCAGCCGTTTCCGCTCGGCGCCACCTGGAACGGCCACGGCGTCAACTTCTCGCTCTTTTCCGCCCATGCGACAAAAGTCGAGCTGTGCCTCTTCGACAGCAGCGGCAGGCGCGAAATCGAGCGCATCGTCCTGCCCGAGTACACCGACGAGGTCTGGCATGTGTTCGTGTACGACCTGCGGCCCGGCACGATCTACGGCTACCGCGTCCACGGCCCCTACGAGCCGGAAGCCGGCCACCGCTTCAACCCGCACAAGCTGCTGCTCGACCCCTATGCCAAGGCGCACGTGGGCGCGCTCCGCTGGCATCCCGCCGTGTTCGGCTACACGCTCAAGCACGAAGCGCTCGACCTCTCGTTCGATGCGCGCGACAGCGCCCCCTACGTGCCGCGCTGCCGCGTGGTCGATCAAACCTTCAGTTGGCACCACCCCTTGCGTGAGCGCGTGGCGCGCGAACGCATGATCGTCTACGAAACGCACGTGCGCGGCTACACGATCCGCCACCCCGAAGTGCCGCCCGAACAGCGCGGCACTTTCGCCGGACTGGCCCACCCGGCCGTGCTGGACGGCATCCGGCATCTGGGCGTGACCTCGGTCGAACTGATGCCCGTGCACATGTTCCTCAACGATTCGCACCTGCTCGAACGCGGCCTCACCAACTACTGGGGTTACAACACGATCGGCTTCTTCGCGCCCGACCCGCGCTATTCGGTGGGCGCGCAAGGCTCGATCGACGAATTCAAGCTGATGGTGGACCGCTTTCACGAGTCCGGGCTCGAAGTGCTGCTCGACGTGGTGTACAACCACACCGCCGAGGGCAGCGAACTGGGGCCCACGCTGTCGTTTCGCGGCATCGACAATGCTTCGTACTACCGGCTGCTGCCGGACACGCCGCGTTATCACATCAACGACACGGGCACGGGCAACACGCTCAACCTCTCGCATCCGCGCGTGCTGCAGATGGTCACGGACAGCCTGCGCTACTGGGTGGTGGAGATGGGCGTGGACGGCTTCCGCTTCGATCTCGCGACGATTCTGGGCCGCGAGCCCGATGGTTTCGACGAAGGCGGCGGCTTTCTCGACAGTTGCCGCCAGGACCCGATCCTGTCGAGCGTGAAGCTGATTGCGGAGCCGTGGGACTGCGGGCCGGGCGGCTACCAGGTGGGCGGCTTCCCGCCGGGCTGGGCCGAATGGAACGACTGCTTTCGCGACACCGTGCGCGCATGGTGGAAGGGCGACGAAGGCCAGGCCCCCGACCTCGCCACGCGCCTGTGCGCATCGGGCGACCGCTTCAACCGGCGCGGCCGCCGGCCGTGGGCGAGCGTGAACTTCGTCACCGCCCACGACGGCTTCACCCTGCACGACCTCGTCTCGTACAACGAGCGGCACAACGAAGCCAACGGCGAAGACAACCGCGACGGCCATGCCGACAACCTCTCGTGGAACTGCGGCGCCGAAGGCCCGACCGACGACCCCGAAATCCGCGCGCTGCGCGAGCGGCAAAAGCGCAACCTGCTCGCCACGCTGCTGCTCGCCCAGGGCACGCCGATGATCGTGGCCGGGGACGAGTTCGGCCGCACCCAGCAGGGCAACAACAACGCCTACTGCCAGGACAACGCCATTAGCTGGGTCGATTGGGAGGGCATAGACGACGCGGGCCGCGAGCTCGCCGCATTCGTGCGCCAGCTCACGATCCTGCGCCATGCGCTGCCTGTTCTGCGGCGCAACCGCTTCCTCACCGGCGAGCACAACGACACGCTGGACGTCACCGACGTGACCTGGTTCTCGCCCGCGGGCATCGCGCTCGCCCCCGAGCAATGGGGCGACGCCAACATGCGATGCTTCGGCATGCTGATCGATGGCCGTTCGCAGACCAGCGGCATCATGCGGCTCGCCTCGGACGCAACGATGCTCCTCGTGCTCAACGCGTACCACGACGTCGTCGAGTTCACGCTGCCTTCGGTGCCGGGCAACGACCAGTGGAGTTGTTTGATCGACACGAACGTGCCCGTGCGAGACGAACTGCCGGAGTTCGAGGCCGGCGACACGTATCAGGTCACCGGACGCTCGTTGCTGCTCTTCGCACTGCACGCGCGCGGCGCGACGCAGCGCGTGTTCGAGCGGCTGGAAGAGAATCTTACGGCCGGACCCGAGGAGATCTGAGCGGGCTCAGAACTGCCTCCGGCCCGGGACCCCGAACGTCACTCGCGCGGTGTCGAACCCGCCCGGTTTATAGACCGGCGGGCCCGCGAAGCGCGGCCCTCCGCTTCGAGCCGTCGAGGTGCGCCACGAGCAAGCCCGTTCCCGATGGCCGCATGCCTCACGCCTCGCTTCCCGCCAGTTCCTTGCTGCGCACGCAGTCTTTCTGGCGCTGGGTGGCATCGCGGTAGTCGAGATACTTGCGCTGCGTCACGATGTGGTCGGCAATATGCTTCGCGTCGTGCCACACACCCCAGATAAAACTCGATCCGCGGCGCGACAGCCACGGCAGGCCAAGGAAGTAAATCCCAGGCTCGCTCGAAACCCCGCGCTGGTGTTTGGGCTTGCCCTTCGCATCGAAGGCGTTCACGTCCAGCCAGCCATAATCGACGGCATAGCCCGTGGCCCACACGATCGAAGTCACGCCCGCCGCCGCGAGATCCAGTTCGAGGAGCGGCTGGGTCATGCATGCAGGATCGGGCAGCCTTCTACGCGCTTCGGGTTCTTCCGGCAGATCGAGACCGTTGCGCGCGATATAGGCGTCGGCCGCGTCGAGAATCGACAGATAGCTTTCGTCGCCGCGCGCGATGTTGGTGACGAGATCCGTATCGAAGCGCACCAGGCCGCCTTCGAACGATTTCGTGAGCCCCACGAGCGTCATGCCCTGGTGCGCCAGCTCGCGGAAATCGATGGTCTCGCCGCCGCGCGCGCCGCTCACGGCAATCGTCACGTGCTCCTTGCCGGGCCGCGGAATTTCCGCATCCCATTCGCCGAGCACCCCCAGCCACCAGCAGAAGTCGCGGCCGCGGTAGCCGCGCGGCGGCCGGTCGTGCGGACCCACCGAGAGATAGACCTTGCGCCCCGCGCGCTGCAGTTCGTCTGCGATCTGCACGCCCGACGATCCGGCGCCGACCACGAGCACGCCGCCCTCGGGCAACTGGCGCGGGTTGCGATAGTCGGCCGAATGAATCTGCGCAAGCGTTTCGCTCGACGGCGCGATCGGTGGAATCACAGGCCGCTGGAACGGCCCCGTGGCCACCACCACACGATTCGCCTCGATCACACCGTCACTCGTTTCGACCACGAAGCCCGGTTGCCCTGCTTTGCGCACCACGCGCTTCACTTCCACGCCGGTCCGCACCGGTGCATTGATTTTCTTTGCGTACGCAACGAAATAGTCGGCCACCTGCTCTTTGGAGGCAAACGCATCCGGGTCCAGGTCGAACTCCATGCCCGGGAAGCGGTCGTGCCACGCCGGCCCGTTGGCAACCAGCGAATCCCATCGGCCCGTGCGCCAGCGCTCCGCAATGCGGTCGCGCTCCAGCACGAGATGCGGTACGCCCAGCTTGCCCAGATGCTCGCTCATGGCGATGCCGGCCTGCCCCCCGCCCACGACGAGCGTATCGATCGAGGTCGTTTCGATTGTCATTGCTGTTTCCTTGTGCAAGATGTTATCGCTGTGCGCCGGCCACCGTCACCGGGCCTTGCCGGCGGCGGCGGTATGCGCCGTCACGCGAGGCGAGCCAGTAATAGAGCGGCGAGGTCACGACGAGGCCGATGAGCCAGGACAGATCGGCGCCGTCCAGATGGGCAGGAATCGGGCCCGAATACATCGGCGTGTTCATGAACGGGATCTGCACCGCGATACCCACCGCGTACGCAATGAGCGCCTGCGGATTGATGCGGCCGTAGATGCCGCCGTCCACGCGGAAAATGGAGTCGATGTCGTAGCGGCCCGCATGAATCAGGTAGAAGTCGATCAGGTTGATGGCCGTCCACGGCACGAGCACGACCAGCAGCGCCAGCACGAGATCGACGAAATGGCCCACGAAATCGCGCGAGGCGCCAATCGCCGCGAAGCAGCACGCCGCCAGTATCACGATGGAAAGCACGGCACGCGCCTTCGAAGTGGGGATCCAGCGCCACACGAAGGTTTGCAGCGAGGTGATGACCGAGAGCACCGCGCCGTAGAGATTGAGCGCGTTGTGGCTGATCACGCTCAGCAGGAACAGCACGAGCATGATGGGACCGAGCGCGCCCGTGGCCTGCTTGACGGCGTCCATCGTATCCACGCCGGCCGGCACCGCGAGCGCCGCCACGGCGCCGAACGCGAAAGCGAGCGTCGAGCCGAGCGTGCAGCCCAGGTAGGTGGCCCAGAAGGTCGAGCTCACGCCCACGTCGGCAGGCAGATAACGCGAGTAGTCCGAAACATACGGCGCAAACGCGATTTGCCAGAGCGCAGAAAGCGACACGGTGGCGAGCCAGCCCGCGAAGTTGAAGCCGCCGCGCGTGAGGAAATCCGCCGTCTGCACGTGGGAGAAGATCATCGCGAATCCCACCACGATACCGATGCCGAGCACCCAGGTGCCGATGCGGTTGAGCACATGGATGAAGCGATACCCGATGATGCCGATCACCCCCGACCCCACCGCGCCGATCACGATGCCGACCGGCACCGGCACGCCCGCTGCCACGCCGTGCAGCGACTTGCCCGCCAGCACGATATTCGAAGCGAAGAAGCCCACGTACATGACGCCCGCGATCACGGTGACGAGCAGCGCGCCCCAGGAGCCGAACTGCGCGCGGCTCTGGATCATCTGCGGAATGCCCATCTGCGGCCCCTGCGCCGAGTGCAGCGCCATGAACACGCCGCCCACGGCCTGGCCCACCACGATGGCCACGATGCCCCAGAAAAGATTGAGGTGATAGAGCTGCACGCCCAGCGCGCCCGTTACGATGGGCAGCGGCGCGATATTGCCGCCGAACCATAGCGTGAAGAGGTCGCGCACCTTGCCGTGACGGTCCTCGGGCGGCACGTAGCCGATTGTGTGCTTCTCGATGAGCGGGGCGGACCCGTTCTCTGCTGCTGACATGACGTCTCTCTCCAATGCGGCGCGCGGGCGCGCCAGGTCTCGGGTTGGGCGCGCGCTCGTGGGCGGCGCCTGTTGTAGGGGTGGCTTGCGCTCAGGCGCAGAGGCGCGGTTCAAACGCGGTTCAAACGCGGGCCAGTTCCGGCACGCGGGCGGGCCACTGCACCGCAAGTTTTTCGAGGAAGCTCAGGCAGCGTTCGAGTTGCGCGATCTCCACGTATTCGTCCGCCTTGTGACCCTGCTCGATCGAGCCTGGGCCGCACACCACGGTCGGAATGCCAATGCCCTGAAACAGTCCGCCTTCGGTGCCGAACGACAGCGTACGCAGCGTGGTATCGCCGGTCATCTCGCAGGCCAGTTCGGTGAGCCAGCCGGCGGCGGGATCGGCCGCGAGCGCGGGATAATCCACGAGCTCCTGCCATTGCACGCCGGTATCCTTGCTGACCGCCTGCATCTCGCCGGCCAGTTCGTGTTCGGTATAGCGTTGCGCCGCGCGCACGACGTCGTCCACGGGGTCGCCCGGCAGGTTGCGCAATTCGAATTCGAGCTCCGCGCGGTCGGGAATCACGTTGAGCGCAATGCCGCCATTGAGCTTGCCCGTGTGCACCGTCGAATAAGGCGGCTCGAAGCGCGCGTCCTGGTGTCCGTGCTCGCGCAGATTGCGGCTCGCGCGGCGCAGCCATACCGCGAACTCCGCGGCGAAGTCCACGGCGTTCACGCCGAGATGCGTCAGCGCCGAATGCCCGGCGAGGCCCTTGAAGCAGCAGCGATACGCGCGCTTGCCCTTGTGCGCGATGGCCACCTGCATGCTGGTGGGTTCGCCGATCATGCACGCGAGCGGCTTGACCGGTGCGCGCGCCAGCTCGTCGAGCAGCCCGCGCACGCCGCGGCAACCCACTTCCTCGTCGTAGCTGAAGGCCAGGTGTATCGGCAGAATCCGGCAATGTTCGACGAAATGCGGCACGCTCGCGAGCACGCAGGCAAGATAGCCTTTCATGTCTGCCGTACCGCGGCCCAGAACGCGGCCGGCCTCGCGCGTGAGCGCGAAGGGCGGCACCGTCCACGGCTGGCCGTCCGCGGGCACCACGTCGGTATGGCCGGAGAGGCACAATCCCCCGCGATCCTTCGGGCCGATCGTGGCGTAGAGATTGGCCTTGTCCCGCGCCGCGCTGTAGTTGAGCGAGACCTCGACGCCGAAGCCGGCCAGATAGTCGCGCACGAACGCGATCAGGTCGAGATTCGAGCGGGCGCTGCGGGTGTCGAATTCGACGAGGGTTTGCAGCAGCGAGAGCGTCGTTTCGATACGGCTTGAGGACATCGTGCTTCTCCAGCGGATTGCGGCGGCCCGCTTACGATTAGTTTTGCTGACGATCGCGCGGAATGACCGCGATCACGTCGATCTCGACCAGCCATTCGGGGCGTGCGAGCGCGGAAACCACAAGGCCGGTGGAAACCGGAAACACGCCCTTGAGCCAGTGTCCCACCACGTTGTACACGGCCTCGCGATAACGCACGTCCACGAGAAAGATCGTGATCTTGCAGATGTCTTCGAGGCGGCTGCCCGACTCTTCCAGCAGCATCGCAACATTGGCCATGGCCTTTTCGGCCTGTGCGGCCACGTCGCCGATCCCCACCGATTCGCGCGTGCCCAGGTCCTGGCCGATCTGGCCGCGGACATAGACCGTGTCGTTGGCGACCACGGCCTGGCACAGATCGTTGTCGAGCTTCTGCTCGGGGTAGGTCTCGCGGGTGTTGAACTTGCGGATACGCTTGTGGCTCATGTTTTCCTCTGACATTCGATGTCTGTTGAAAGACGTGCGATGCGGTCTGTCGCGCACCGTTGACCTCAATGTACCCGCGCTCGAATTATTTGAGAAACATCGTTTTCATATCCAATGCACAGTTTTTTTCTATGCAAAAGACCGCAAGGCACGACGCATGGCGGCAGGTCGCCGCCACGCGTCAGTACTTGATCCAGGTGGTCTTGAGGCCCGTAAACTTGTCGAGCGCATGCAGCGACAGATCGCGCCCGAAGCCCGACTGGCGGAAGCCGCCAAACGGCGTCTGCATGCTGAGCGCGTCCACGGTATTCACCGAAACGGTGCCCGCGCGCAGACTCGCCGCTACGCGATGCGCTCGAGAAAGCCGCCCGCTCCAGACCGAGGCCGCGAGGCCGTAGATCGAATCGTTCGCCATCCGCACGGCTTCCTCCTCCGTGTCGAAGGGCAACACCGAAAGCACCGGGCCGAAAATCTCCTCGCGCGCCAGTTCGGCCGTGGGCGCCACGCCCACGAACACGGTCGGCTCGATGAACCATCCCTTGCCGTTCACCTGCACGTCGCTGCCGCCGCACGCCAGCGACGCCTCGCGCCGCCCGCGCGTAATGCTCGCCGCTATGCGCTCGAACTGCGTGCGATCGACGATCGCCCCCATGCCGCTCGCCGGATCGAGCGGATCGCCGGGATACCAGGCACGCGCATGCTCCACGAGCTTTTCCACGAACGCATCGTGTATCGAGCGCTGCACGAGCAGGCGCGAGTTTGCGGAGCACACCTCGCCCTGGTTGAAGAAAATGCCGAAGCAGGCTTTCTGTGCGGCGAGGTCGAGATCGTCGGCGTCGTCGAACACGAGGTTCGGGCTCTTGCCGCCGCATTCGAGCCAGACCTGCTTCATGTTGGAACGCGCCGCATATTCCATGAAGCGCTTGCCGATGGCGGCCGATCCCGTGAACGCCAGCACGTCCACGTCGGGATGCAGGCCCAGCGCCGCGCCAGCCGTTTCTCCCAACCCCGGCACCACGTTGAGCACGCCGTCGGGCAGGCCAGCCTCGCGCGCGAGTTCCGCGAGGCGCAGCGCCGAGAGCGGCGACTGCTCCGCGGGCTTGAGCACCACGCTGTTGCCCGCGGCCAGCGCGGGCGCCACTTTCCACGCCACCATGTCGAGCGGGAAATTCCACGGCACGACTGCACCGACCACGCCCAGCGGCTCGCGCGAAACGAGCGCGAGATTGCCCGGTTCGGTGGGCGGCAGCTCGCCGTTGATCTTGTCGATGGCTTCGCCGTACCAGGCGAACAATTCGGCCGATGCGGGCACGTCGAACTGCCACGCATCCGCCACGCGCTTGCCCATGTTCAGCGAATCGAGCAACGCGAATTCCTCGCGGTGTGCGGCGATCAGATCGCCCAGGCGTTGCAGCACTTTCTTGCGCTCGCCGGGCGAGCGGCGCGACCAGTGCCCCGCTTCGAATGCGGCCCGCGCGGCCTGCACGGCAAGATCGACGTCCTCCGCGTCACAGGCCGAAACTTCGGCCAGCAACGCCTCGGTGGCGGGATTGATCGCCGCGAACGTTTTGCCGCTGCGCGCGGGCACGAAACGGCCGCCGATGAAGGCTTGCGTGCGCGGCTCGACCCGCGCGGCAAGTTCGCGCCATTGCGGGTAATCCGGCTGCTGCCCGGTTGATGTCTCCAAGTCCGCTCCCTTAGTTTTCAGTTAGTCGAATCGCGCCGTTAGCCCGGCGTTGCGCCCGCCACCCTCACTGATCGCCCGGTACGCCGTATGAGGGCGCACGCGTGGGATCGGTGGCACGCAATACGTAATCGTTCATCTGCGGCTCGTAACGCGCCCACAGGGCGCGCAGGTCCGCAATGGGCGTATCGCTCCAGTCCACGCGCAGTTCGGCCACGGGCCAGCTTGCGCCGTCGAAGACGCACAAGCCCGCCGAATGCACGGGCCCGGCTTCGCCGCCTGCCGCAAGCCCGGCTTCCAGCGCGCGCAGCAAGCGCTCGGGCAGCGTCCGCGTAGCGTGCCCGGCGAACGCCTCGACCATTGCCGCAGGCACGCCCTCATTGGCGAGCAGGTTCCCCACCGCCACGCAGTCCGTGCCGCTCGCGCCGGCATGCACGCCCAGCCCGCGCTCGCCGGTGCGCCACGCGGAAAATCCGGCCGCGTCGAGCACGGCAAGCTGGCGCCATTGCGCGTGCGCACGCGCCTGCGCGATGCGATCGAGCACGGCTTGCGCGCCATACCCCGCCGCCAGCTCGGCCAGACCGATCTGGCCCAGACGCGGATCGGTCACGTTCTGACTCAGCACCACCCCGTCGCGGCTCGCCCACAGGCAGCGGCTCGGCACCGCGATGCTCGAACTGGTGACGATGCCGCCCACCGCACCCGTTCGCGCGCAGCGTCCTGCAATCGAGAATGTCATGCGTGCGCTCCAGGACGGGGTTTGCGGGAAACCGGCGGCATGCAGGGCGCGAGGCGCAGCCGCGCAACGGTTCGGTCCATGTTCGACTCCTTTTCGATAACGGCACTGGCGCGTCCGGCAACACATGGCGGGCGCGCAACCTGGCTCGAATCTATCGAACCAGAATTCATTCGAAAAACATTGTTTGTCTATGATCAGAAAAGCTTTAGACTATGCCCACCGCGGCCGCCGCTCCCGGCAGGCGGCGTCTTCCCGGTTGCGCCATGGAACTCACGCCCCTTCACTACTCGCTGCGCCAGCTCAAATATTTCGTCGCCACGGCGGAGGCGCTCTCCTTCACGGCGGCGGCCAAGCGCCTGCACGTCTCGCAGCCGTCGATTTCGTCGGCCTTGTCGGAACTGGAAAGCGCCTTCGGGCTGCAGCTCTTCATTCGCCATCACGCGCATGGACTTTCGCTCACCGAAGCGGGCCGCGATCTGCTGGGCCGCGCGCGCGACCTGCTCAAGAGCGCCGAAGAACTGCAGACAGCCGCGCGGCACTTCGATACCGGCATTGCCGGCACGATCTCGCTGGGCTGCCTGACCTCGGTGGCGCCGCCCCTGCTGCCGTCCCTCATGGGCCGTTTTCTGCGCGAGCGCAGCGGCGTGGAGTTCCGCACGAGCGAGGGCGATCAGGAATCGCTCTTCGTCGGCCTGCGCGACGGCACGCTCGACGTGGCGCTCACCTACGACATCGACCTGACCGAAGCCATCGACTTCACGCCGATCGTCGAATTTCCGCCCTACGTGCTGCTGCCCGCGAAGCATCGCCTCGCGGGCGGCGAGCACGTGAGCCTGAAAGACCTGCTCGACGAGCCCTACGTGCTCCTCGATCTCGCACACAGCAAGGAATATTTCGCCTCGCTGTTCGACCGTTACGGCAGCCGCCCCGTGCCCGTGTTCCGCTCGTCGCAGCCCGAAGTCGTACGCGGCATGGTGGCGAACGGGCTCGGCTACAGCATCCATAACTTCCCGCTGCGCAGCGCCCAGACCGTGGACGGCGGCCGCTTCGCCAGCATGCCGATCAAGGAGAAGGTGAAGCCCGTGGTGCTGGGTGTGGCGCTCTCTACGCGCTCGCACCCGCGTCAGCTGGTTCGCGACTTCTCCAGCTTCTGCTGCGAGGAAATCTCGCGCGCCTGGGCCCGGTAAGGCGCGCGAAGCCCATCAAGATCGTGCTTGTTAGCTGGCGCTTTGCAGATGGCGCCAGGTGGCGTCCACGGCATCGCGCATCTTGCCGATCAACTCGTCGATCTGCTCGTGATCGATCACGAGCGGCGGGGCGACGATCAGGCGCCCGTTAGTCGAGCGCACGATGGCCCCGCGCTCGAAGCCTTCGGTGCGGCTGTGCCAGGTCAGGTCCGCCTCGTTGGCAAAGCGCTCGCGCGTGGCCTTGTCCTTCGCGAACTGGATCGCCCCCACCGCGCCCACGCCCTGGATTTCGCCGATCAACGGGTGATCTTCGAACGCCGCACGCAACGCCTTTTGCAGGTAAGGGCCCGTATCGTTCTTCGTGCGCGCGACGAGTTGCTCGCGTTCGAGCACGTCGAGATTCGCCAGCGCCACGGCGGCCGCCACCGGATGCCCCGAGTACGTGAGTCCGTGCGCGTAGACGCCGCCGCGTTCGACAAGGGCCTCGCCCACGCGGCGGCTCATCACGAGACCGCCCATCGGCACGTAGCCCGACGTGAGGCCCTTGGCAATCGACACCAGATCGGGCTCGAATCCGAAGTGCCGATGCGCGAACCACTCGCCGGTACGCCCGAAGCCGCCGATCACTTCATCGGCGCAGAGCAGAACATCGTATTGGCGGCAAATGCGCTCGATCTCCTTCCAGTAGCCCTCCGGCGGAAAAATCATGCCGCCCGCGCCCTGAAACGGTTCGGCAACGAACGCCGCCACATGCTCCGGCCCGAGCTTGAGAATCTTGCGTTCGAGCGAGCGGGCAGCCTGCAGGCCGAACGCCTCCGGGGCAAGGTCGCCGCCGTTTGCGTACCAGTAGGGTTCGTCCACGTGCGCAACGTTCGGAATCGGCAGATCGCCCATTTCGTGCATGAAGGCCATGCCGCCGAGGGACGCGCTGCCCACCGTCGAACCGTGATAGCCGTTCACGCGCCCGATCATCACTTTTTTCTGCGGCTGCCCCATCACGTCCCAGAAGCGCCGCACCGTGCGAATCAGCACCTCGTTCGATTCGGAGCCCGAATTGGTGTACACCACATGGCTGAAGCGGTCGCCGAGCAGCGAGAAAAGCCGCTCGGAGAGTTCGATCACGGCCGGATGCGTGGTGTGAAAAAACATGTTGTAGTAGGACAGCGTGCTCATCTGGCGCGTGGCGGCCTCGATCAGCTCCGGGCGCCCGTAGCCCACGTTCGTGCACCACAGGCCCGACATGCCGTCGATATAGCGGTTGCCGTCGTTGTCCCACAGGTACACGCCCTCGCCCCGCACCATCACACGCGGCCCCTCGGCATTGAGCGCCTTCTGATCGACGAAGGCGTGCAGATGGTGGGCCGCGTCGCCGCGTTGCCAGTCGCGCGTGGCGCGACGCGTGAATTCGGGTGCATTCATGTCGGTTGTCTCCTGTTTCGATGCTTTGAGTCTTTAGCCGTTTTCAGTCGTGTTCGATCAGATGCCGGCGGGCACGTCAGCCTCGTTTGCCAGCGCCACCGAAGAATCCGGGCGCACAAAGCGCTTGCAGCCCACGTAATAAACCACCGAGGTCAGCACGAGCCCCACGATCCACGAAATATCCGCACCGTCGAGCCGCTTTGCAACGGGGCCGGTATAAAGGTCCGTGGCCACGAACGGCAGTTGCACGACGATGCCGAACACGTAGGCGAAGATGGCCACGCCGTTGAAGCGTCCGTAGATGCCGCCGTCCTGGCGGAAGAACGATTCGACATGGTATTCGCCGTGGCAAACAAGGTAATAGTCGATGAGATTCACGGCCGTCCACGGCACCAGCACGTAAAGCAGCAGCAAAATGAAGTTCGTGTATTCGGCGAGGAAATTGGCCTGGCCGAAGAGCGCAATCGCGAGCGAGATCGAGAACAGAACCAGCGCGGCGACGGTGCGCGCGAGCGCCTGGCCGGACCACGAGGGCATGAGCGTCTGCACGATGGTGAGCGAGGAAAGCGCGCCGCAATAGAGGTTCATGGCGTTGGTCGCCGCAATGCCGATCGTGAGCACGATCACCACCAGGCCGCTTACGCCATGCGTGAGCGTGGTGAGTCCGTTGACCACATCGCCGTCGGCCACCATCAGGCCGATCATCGCGCCCAGCACCATCGGAAAGATCGTGCCGAGCGAGCAGCCCCAGTAGCTTGCCCAGAACGCGACGCGCGAGCCCGTTTCGCGCGGCATGTAGCGCGAGTAGTCGGACACGTAGGGGGCGTAGGCGATCTGCCACAGCGCTGCCACCGAAACGGTGCCGAGAAAGCCCGTGCCGTTCGCCGCATTGCGCGTGAAGAAGTCGGCAGGCAAACCATGCACCGCAACGATCCAGACGAAGGCGAGCAGCAGCACGGCGCCCGAGCACCACGTCATCAGCCGCGTATAGGCGTGGATCAGCCGGTAGCCGAAGATCGTGGCAAGGAGGCTCAGCACGCCCACGACCAGCACGCCTTCATTCACGCTCACGCCTGCTGTGATGCTGTGCAGCGACTGACCGCCGAGCACCAGGTTCGAGGCGAAGAAGCCGAGGTACATGACCACCACGAGCCCCACCACGAGAAGCGAGCCGAGCGAGCCGAACTGCCCGCGCGTCTGCACCATCTGGGGCACGCCCAGTTGCGGCCCCTGCGCCGAGTGCAGCGCCATGAACACGGCGCCCACGAGCGTGCCCACCACGATCGCGAGCACGGCCCACCAGAAGGGCTGTTTGAAAACCGTCACGGCCAGCGCGCCTGTGACGATGGTGAGCAGCATGATGTTCGAGCCGAACCAGATCGTAAACAGGTCGCTCGCGCGGCCATGACGTTCGGCATCGGGAATCGGCTGGATGGTGCTTTGCTCGAGGCGTGCGACGGTATCGGACTGGCTCACGGCAGCTCCTGAACTCGAAGATGGGGCGGGTTGACGCAGTCACTGTCGATCACCAATAAAGCCTCGGAAAGAACAAAATTCTTTGCTATTGAATAGGACTTTCCTATGCCGATCCGGCGCTGCATAGACGGACAGCACAACGCCTGCCCGAGCGCCATAGCCGCCGCCTTGCTTGTGGATCGAATAATCCTTCTTGGTAAAAAAGGGACGTGCGGCGATAGTCGAGCGGCACCGCCCTCCTGCCCGCACCCCACCAGAAACGGAGACACGCATGCTGACCATCCTTGGCGAGCGCCACCGCCTGCACCACGGCAACAGCGAACTGATCGACGGCGAACTCAAACCGTGCTTCGAAATGCCGAAGCGCGTCGACATCATCCGGGCGCGGCTGCGCGACGCCGGCTTCAGCGAAACGATCGCCCCGGAAGCCTTCGGCGTGGACGCTCTGCGGCGCGTGCATAGCGCACCGTACCTCGAATTCCTGCACGACGCCTGGAGCGAATGGGCAGCCCTCGGGCGCACGCACGACGCGCTGCCCACCATCTGGCCGGCGCGCGGGTTGCGTCAGGACCGGCCGCCCGGAACCATAGACGGCAAGCTCGGCTTCTACTCGATGGATGCCGGCGCGCCGGTCACGGCGGGCACGTGGCAGGCCATCGAGGAATCGGCGAACATCGCGCTCACTGGCGCGGTGCGCGTACACGACGGCGCACGCGCGGCCTTCGCGCTGTGCCGCCCGCCCGGCCATCATGCCGGGCGCGACGTGATGGGGGGCTACTGCTACCTCAACAATGCGGCCATCGCGGCCACCCACTGGCTCGCACTCGGTGCACGGCGCGTGGCGATCCTGGACGTGGACTACCACCACGGCAACGGCACGCAGTCCATCTTCTACGAGCGCGACGACGTCCTGTTCGCCTCGCTTCACGCCGATCCGCTGCTGGACTATCCGTATCTGTTGGGTCACGCCGACGAAACGGGCCGCGGTGCGGGAACGGGCTACAACTTCAACTACCCGTTGCCATGGGGCACCGCATGGGACGGCTATGCCCGGGCGCTCGATCACGCGCTCGGGAAAATTGCAGCGTGCCGGCCGGATGCGCTCGTGTTGTCGCTCGGTGTCGATACTTTCGAATGCGATCCGATTTCGCGCTTCAAGCTCGCCTCCGACGATTATCTGCGCATGGGCGCATGCATTGGCAAGCTGGGCCTGCCGACACTCTTCGTGATGGAGGGCGGCTACGCGGTGGAGGAAATCGGCATCAACGTCTGCAATGTGCTGGCCGGGTTCGAGGAAAGTTGAACGTCGCATTCAGCAGATACGATCAGCATTGCTAATGGATTCCCGAGGCGGTCGAATCGTCTATTCCTGCACGCCGGATTATTGCGGCCAACCGCAATCGGCTGATTCTCCCGGCCATAACCTGTTCCTCTCGCCATCTGCATTTTTTGTGACGGCGAAACTTTGCTTGAGCCCGTCTATCTGCTGCGGTCTTGAGGCGCGACACGCACTTTCGCGACCTGCCTGCGCCCAGGAAGCGGCCCTGGGTGCCGAGTCGGCTTTAGGCCGGCCTTCATTGCGCTTCACGCGCTCGCGGCCGCCGGGTCGCGGCGGGGTCGCTACGTTAGCGTGCGCGCGCTGCGCCAGTTGGGTGCGGCGCGGCGGCCCTCGCACTGCTGCGGTGCACCAGCCACTTCGCGCCGATTCCCGTGAGGCCCCGTCCCGCGGGGCCTCACGGGATTGCTGCAGGTTGGCACGGTGCTTGCTGAATGGCTCTCGCATCCCGCAACGAAGCGGGAGCCTGTGAACGGCGGCGGCGTTTTCGCGCGCGCCGTTGGACACTGCGGCCGCGCTGCGCAAGAAGCGCCGGCCGCCGATCTCGAGTCGGGCAATGGCGTTCGACGTTCTTCGCAACCGGTATGGGCATCTACGCCCGCCGGTGCGATCCAACGACGGAGCCACCATGGACCGCAGCTTCTGGCGCAACGGCCATACCCCGACACTCGTTTGCGCGTTCCTCTACTTCGACCTGAGCTTCATGGTCTGGTATCTGCTGGGACCGCTCCAGATCCAGATTGCGCAAACGCTCTCGCTCACCACGGAACAACGCGGCCTCATGGTGGCCACGCCCATCCTTGCCGGCGCGATCCTGCGCGTGTTCATGGGCATGCTGGCCGATCGCATCGGCGCGAAGCGCGCGGGTCTGATCGCTCAGGTGTTCGTGATCGCGAGCCTGCTCGCTGCCTGGCAACTGGGCCTGCACTCGCTGCCGCAAGTGCTGCTGTTCGGGCTCACGCTCGGCGTGGCCGGCGCATCGTTCGCCGTCGCGCTGCCGCTTGCCTCGCGCTGGTATCCGCCGCAGCACCAGGGCACCGCCATGGGCATTGCGGGCGCGGGCAATTCGGGCACCGTGCTCGCCGCGCTGTTCGCGCCGGCGCTTGCCGTGGCGTTCGGCTGGCAAAGCGTGTTCGGCATCGCCTGCATTCCGCTCCTCGCCGTCTTCGCCATCTATCTGGTGTGCGCGCAGGACGCGCCCGGCGTCGTCACCCGCAAGCGCCTCGCCGACTACGCGCGCCTGCTGCGCGGCGGCGATACGTGGTGGTTCATGTTCTTCTACTCGCTCACGTTCGGCGGCTTCTCGGGCTTCGCGAGCGCACTGCCCGGCTTCTTTCACGACCAGTTCGCCTTCGACGCGAAAACGGCCGGCTGGGCCACCGCCGCGTGCGTGTTCGCGGGCTCGGCCATGCGCCCCATCGGCGGCGTGCTGGCCGACCGTATCGGCGGCACGCGTTCGCTGCTCAACGTCTTCGCCGCCGTGACCGTGCTGATTGGCGCAGCGGCATTCCATCCGGGCGGTCCGTTCGTCACCGTGCTCCTGTTCGTAGCCGCCATGCTGTGTCTCGGCGCGGGCAACGGCGCGGTGTTCCAGCTCGTGCCGCAGCGCTTCGGCAAGGACATCGGCGTGATGACCGGGCTCGTCGGCATGGCGGGCGGCGTGGGCGGCTTCGCGCTGGCCGCGAGCCTCGGCGCGATCAAGCAGATGACCGGCGACTACGGCTGGGGCCTCGCGCTCTTCGCACTCCTCACCGCATGCGGCTGGGCCGGCATGAGCAATGTGAAGCACCGCTGGCGCAATGCGTGGTCCCTGGCCGCGGCACGCGTCTGATCCTGCATCCGACACCGTTGCGAGGCACACTCCCCATGAATACGAAACCGAAACTCGTCGTCATCGGCAATGGCATGGCCGGCATCCGCACGCTCGAAGAGCTGCTCGCCATCGCGCCGGACCACTACGACATCACCGTGTTCGGTGCGGAACCGCATCCGAACTACAACCGCATCCTGCTTTCGCCCGTGCTTGCGGGCGAGCAGAACTTCGACGACATCGTGCTCAATCCGCTCGACTGGTACGCCGGGCACGGCATCCGTCTGCATCTCGGCAAGCGCGTCGAGCGCATCGACCGCGTACGGCGCCGCGTGATTGCCGCGGACGGCGCCGAGGCGCCCTACGACCGGCTGCTGATCGCCACCGGCTCCACGCCGTTCATCCCGCCGGTGCCCGGCCACACGCTGGACGGCGTGATCGCCTATCGCGACATCAAGGACACCCAGGCGATGATCGATGCGGCGGTCGTCAAACGGCACGCGGTAGTGATCGGCGGCGGCCTGCTCGGGCTCGAAGCCGCCAACGGCCTGAAGCTGCGCGGCATGGACGTCACCGTCGTGCATCTGGCCGACACGCTGCTCGAACGCCAACTGGATGCCACCGCGGGCAAGCTGCTGCAACGCTCGCTCGAAGCGCGCGGCCTGCGCTTTCTGCTCAGCAAGGCAACGGCGGAAGTCCTCGGCAACGAGGCGGGCGCGGTAACGGGCGTGCGCTTCGCCGACGGCGAAACGCTGCCCGCCGACCTCGTCGTGATGGCCGCCGGCATCCGCCCCAACACGGCGCTCGCCGAATCGGCGGGACTCCACTGCTCGCGCGGCATCGTCGTGGACGACGCCATGCAGACCTACGACCCGCGCATCTACGCCGTGGGCGAATGCGTGAACCACCGCGGCATCGCGTATGGCCTCGTCGCGCCGCTCTTCGAGCAGGCGAGAGTCTGCGCGAATCACCTCGCGCTCATGGGCATCGGCAGCTACAAGGGTTCGGTGCTTTCGACGAAGCTCAAGGTCACGGGCATCGACCTCTTTTCCGCGGGCGACTTCCTCGGCGGCGAAGGCACCGAGGAAATCGTGCTCTCGGACCCCGCGGGCGGTGTGTACAAGAAGCTCGTCATCAAGGACGACAAGCTCGTGGGCGCGTGCCTGTACGGCGACACTGCGGACGGCGCCTGGTACTTCCGCCTCCTGCGCGAGGAGCGCAAGCTGGGCGAGCTGCGCGAGCACATCATGTTCGGCGAATCGGGTATCGGAGATTCCGGCGTGCAAGGCCAGAGCCGTGCCGCCGCGATGACCGACAGCGACGAAGTGTGCGGTTGCAACGGCGTATGCAAGGGCACGATCGTCAAGGCGATCACCGAAAAGGGCCTTTTCACGCTCGACGACGTCAAGAAGCACACCAAGGCGTCGAGCTCGTGCGGCTCCTGTTCCGGCCTCGTCGAACAGATCCTCATGAACACGCTGGGCTCCGGTTTCCAGGAAGCGCCGAAGGCCAAATCCGTGTGCGGCTGCACCACGCATACGCATGCCGAACTGCGCCGCGCCATCCGCGAGCACCATCTGCTCTCGCACCGCGCGGTCTACGACTTCCTCGAATGGCACACGCCCAACGGCTGCGCCACCTGCCGCCCGGCGATTAACTACTACCTGCTCTCCACCTGGCCGCGCGAAGCCGTGGACGATCCGCAAAGCCGCTTCGTCAACGAACGCCTGCACGCCAACATCCAGAAGGACAACACGTTCTCCGTGGTGCCGCAGATGAAGGGCGGCGTGACGAACGCGGCCCAACTGCGCCGCATTGCCGACGTGGCCGACAAGTACCGCATCCCGATGGTCAAGGTCACGGGCGGCCAGCGTATCGACCTGCTGGGCGTGAAGCAGGAGGACCTGCCGGATGTCTGGCGCGATCTGGGCATGAAGTCGGGCCACGCCTACGGCAAGTCCATCCGCACCGTGAAAACCTGCGTGGGCAGCGAGTTCTGCCGCTTCGGCACGCAGAACAGCACGCAAATGGGCATCGACCTCGAAACCATGCTCGCGAACATGTGGTCGCCGCACAAGGTCAAGCTCGCCGTGTCGGGCTGCCCGCGCAATTGCGCCGAAGCCGGCATCAAGGACGTGGGCGTGATTGCCGTGGATAGCGGCTGGGAACTCTACGTGGGCGGCAACGGCGGGATCAAGACCGAAGTCGCGCAGTTCCTCTGCAAGGTGAAGACCGCCGAAGAGGTGAAGGAGTACAGCGGCGCGTTCCTGCAACTCTATCGCGAAGAGGCTTACTACCTCGATCGCACCGTGCATTACATCGCACGCGTGGGGCTCGACTATGTGAAGCAGCAGGTGGTCGAAGACGCCGGGAAGCGCCGCGCGCTCTACGAGCGCCTGCTGTACTCGCTCGAGGGCCTACCGGACCCGTGGGAAGACCGCATCGGCGGCACGCAGCGTCATCAATACATTCCGCTCAAGGTCGTTGCCTGAAGGACACGCACATGGACATGAAAGTCATCCCCGCCTGGACACGCGTGTGCGAAGTCGCCGAGATTCCCCGGCTAGGCAGCCGCGTGCTCGAACGCGCGAGCGGCAACGTCGCGATCTTCCGCGCCGCCGACGACACCGTATTCGCCCTCCTCGATCGCTGCCCGCACAAGGGCGGTGCGCTCTCGCTCGGCATCGTGCACGGCCACAGCGTGACCTGCCCGCTGCACGCGTGGAATATCGACCTCGCGAGCGGCCACGCCCAGGCGCCGGACGAAGGCTGCGCACGGCGCTTTCCGGTGCGCGTGGAGGAAGGCGCCGTGTTCCTCTCTCTGGACTGAACGCGATGAAGACCGAGACGCGCTCCACATGCTGCTATTGCGGCGTAGGCTGCGGCGTGCTGATCGAAGCCGAGGGCGGCCGCATCACCGGCGTGCGCGGCGACCCCGAGCATCCGGCGAACTACGGCAAGCTCTGCAGCAAGGGCATGGCGCTGGCCGACACCGCGCGAAGCACCACGGGCCGCGCACTGCAGCCCGAAATGCGCGCGAAGCGCGAGGCTCCACGCGAAGCGGTGGATTGGCCCACCGCGCTCGACGCCGTGGCGCAACGCTTCGCGCAGACCATCGAGGCGCACGGTCCCGATTCGGTGGCGCTCTATGTCTCCGGCCAGATGCTTACCGAGGACTACTATGCATTCAACAAACTCGCCAAGGGCCTGATCGGCACGAACAACATCGACACCAACTCGCGGCTGTGCATGTCGAGCGCGGTGACCGCCTACAAGATGGCCTTCGGCGCGGACGGCCCGCCCCCCTGCTACGACGACCTCGAACACGCGCGCACCGTGCTGTTCGCGGGCAGCAATGCGGCGTGGGCGCACCCCGTGCTGTTCCGGCGGCTCGAAGCCGCGAAGGCGGCCGATCCGTCGATTCGCTGGATCGTGGTCGATCCGCGCCGCACCGACACCGCCGCCATGGCCGACCTGCACCTCGCCATCGCGCCCGGCACCGACGTCGCGCTCTTCAACGGCATGCTGCATCACCTGATCTGGGAAGGGCTCGTCGATCGCGATTACATAGAAGCGCATACCGAAGGCTTCGCCGCGCTCAAGGCCGCCGTGCGCACCTTCACGCCCGCCATTGCCGCGCAGATCTGCGGGATCGACGAAGCGGACCTGGTCCAGGCCGCGGAGTGGTTCGGCGCCAGCGAGGCGGCACTCTCGCTTTACTGCATGGGCCTGAACCAGTCGAGCCAGGGCACCGGCAAGAACCTCGCGCTCATCAATCTGCACCTTGCGGCACGGCAGATCGGCAAGCCCGGCGCCGGGCCGTTTTCGCTCACGGGCCAGCCCAATGCCATGGGCGGGCGCGAAGTGGGCGGCATGGCGACGATGCTGGCAGCGCATCGCGACATCGGCAATGCCGCGCATCGCGAAGAAGTTGCGCGGCTGTGGGGCGTGGCGTCGCTTTCGGCGCGGCCCGGACTGCCGGCCGTGCAGATGTTCGACGCGCTGCGCGCGGGCACGATCAAGGCGGTATGGATCGTCTGCACGAATCCCGCGCACTCCATGCCCGACAATGCGCGCGTGCGCAAGGCACTGGAGCAGGCGGAATTCGTGGTGGTGCAGGAAGCGTTCACGCAGACCGACACGGTGCCCTATGCCGACGTGTTGCTGCCCGCCGCCAGCTGGGGCGAAAAGAGCGGCACGGTCACGAATTCCGAGCGCCGCATCTCGCGCGTGCGCGCAGCCGTCGAGCCGCCCGGCGAGGCGAAGCCCGACTGGTGGATCGCGGTGGAAGTGGCGCGGCGCATCGAGAAGTTGCTCGAAACGCAGGGCGGCAAACCGCTATTCGGCTTCGACTCGCCCGAGGCGATCTTCAACGAACACCGGCTGCTCACCGAGGGACGCGACCTCGACATCGGCGGCCTCGACTACGCCACGCTCGATGCACGCGGCCCGCAGCAATGGCCGTTTCGCGCGGGCAGCCATCACGGCGAAGCGCGCCGCTATACCGATGGCCGCTACGCCACCGCAAACGGCCGCGCCCGCTTTCACGCGCTGGACTACCAGCCGCCCGCCGATACGGTCAACGCGCGCTTCCCGTTCCGCCTCACGAGCGGCAGGCTGCGCGACCAGTGGCACGGCATGTCGCGCACGGGCCGCGTGGGGCGGCTTTTCACGCACGCGCCGGAGCCTGCGCTCGACATGCACGCGGGCGACGCTGCGCGGCGCGGCCTGCGCGACGGCGACCTCGTGCGGGTAATCAGCCGGCGCGGCGAACTCGTGCTGCCCATGAGAGTCAGCGAGGAAGTGCCCTCCGGCACGCTCTTCGCGCCCATGCACTGGAATGCGCAGTTCATGTCGAGCGGCGGCATCAACGAGGTGACCGATCCGGCCGTCGATCCGCATTCGTCGCAGCCCGAACTCAAGCACGCGGCGGTGCGCGTGGAGGCCATTTCCTTGCCGTGGCGCGTGAGCGCGGCACGGCGCGGCGATGCGCTCGCGCTGCAGGCCGCCGTGCAGCCGCTCATGGGCGCGTGCCGCTACGCCTCGCTTGCGATCGAAGACGACCTGCTCGTGCTGCGCGCCGCCCACACGGCCGCGCCCGCAGGGTGGCTCGAACAGCTATATACAGCGCTCGGCCTCCTGCCCGGCGACGACACGCTCGAATACCGCGACGCGCGGCGCGGCCTTGACAAGCGCGCGCTCTGGCGCGACAACGTCATTCAGGGCTTCGTGCTGGCCGGCGACGTCGCCCAGTCCGAAAGCCTGCTCGCGGCCGTGCGCGCCGCGCAGCCGTGGCAGGGCACGCGCCTTGCCGCCTTCGCGGCCCGGCGCGGCGCCGCAAACGCGGCAGACGCCGCCGCCGGCACGCCGCGCGAGCGTATCGTCTGCAGTTGCAGGCAGGTCGGCGCGGCGAAGATCCAGGCGGCGATCGCGCAAGGCGCGTCGGTGGCGGACCTGAAAGCGTCGCTGGGCTGCGGCACGGTGTGCGGCTCGTGCGTACCCGAGTTGCGGCGCATGTGCGCGGCGCGCGAACCCGCAGGCGTCACCGGATGAAAGGTCGGCACGGCAGTCAACCCGATAGTCAACACAACGAAGCGCTCGAACCACCCCCGAACATGCTGCGAGTCCTGCTTGTCACCGATACCGAGAAGCCCATCGGCGATCTGCGCGAAGCGCTCGCGCGGCTCGGCTACGACATGCTGCCCGACCCCGCCACGCCGCAGGATCTGCACCGGGCGGTCCAGCGCGAGCGCCCCGACGTCGTCATCGTCGATACCGAATCGCCTTCGCGCGACACGCTCGAACAGCTCGCGGTAATGACCGCCACCGCGCCGCGCCCCGTGCTGATGTTCAGCAACGACGCCAACCAGCAGTTGATTCGCGCCGCCGTGCAGGCGGGCGTGACGGCGTATCTCGTCGATGGTCTCGCGAGCGAGCGGCTCGCCCCCATCCTCGAAGTCGCCCTCGCGCGTTTCGCGCAGGAAGCGGAGTTGCGCGAACGGCTCACGCAAGCCGAAACCGAACTCGCCGAGCGCAAGCTGATCGACCGCGCCAAGCGCCTCCTGATGGAGCAGCACAAGCTTGCCGAGCCCGCCGCCTACGCGGCGCTGCGCAAGCGCGCCATGAACCAGAGCGTGAAGCTCGCCGAGGCCGCGCGGCAGATTGTCGAAGCCGCCGCGCCGAAGGAATGATGCAACGCCCATGAATCCGAATACGTTCCCCGATCCCGCCGGCGCGCACGCTGCGGCCTATGGCGGCCCGCCGGAGAAGACCCATCTGAAGATCGGCTTCGTGCCGCTCTCGGACGCGGCGCCCGTCGTTGCCGCGAAGCTGCTCGAATTCGGCCACGCGCACGGCCTCACGCTGGAGCTCTCGCGCCAGCCCTCGTGGGCCGCGCTGCGCGACAAGCTGATTGCCGGCGAGCTCGACGCTGCGCATGCGCTCTACGGGCTCGTCTATGGCGTGCAGCTCGGCCTCGGCGGCCCGCAAACCGACATGGCGCTGCTCATGGTGCTCGCGCGCAACGGCCAGGCCATCACGCTCTCGAACCCGCTGGCCGCCGCGCTCGAGACGCACGGCACGCTGCCGCGCGCGCTCGCCACGCTCGGCAGAAAGCCCGTGTTCGCGCACACCTTCCCGACCGGCACGCATGCAATGTGGCTGTACTACTGGCTCGCGGCCCAGGGCGTGCATCCGCTGCGCGACGTGGAGAGCGTCGCCATTCCGCCGCCGCAGATGGCCGCGGCGCTCGCCGAGGCGCGGCTCGACGGCCTGTGCGTCGGCGAACCGTGGAACGCGCTCGCGCAGCAGCGCGGCATGGGCCGCACCGTCGTGCACAGCGGCGAGATCTGGCCGGATCATCCGGAGAAGGTGCTGGCGTGCCGGCGCGACTTCGTGACGGCTTATCCCCAGACCACGCGCGCCCTCGTGCGCACGATGCTGGAGGCGTGCCGCTGGCTCGACGGCGCGGGGCATCGGCGCGAGATCGCCCAGTGGCTCGCGCGGCCCGAATTCGTCGGCGTGGATGCGGCGCTGATCGCTTCCCGGCTCGAAGGCGCGGCGGCACCGGGCGTACCGCCCGTGCGCTTCTTCGACGGCGGGGCCGTGAACGTTCCGCATGCTTCGGAAGGCGTGTGGTTTCTCACCCAGTTCGAACGCTGGGGCATGCTGGCGCGCGGCTTCGACTATCGGGAAGTGGCCCAGGCGGTGAACCAGACCGGGCTCTACGGCGAGGCGGCGCAAGAGATGCGGCTCGCGTTGCCCGGGCAAAGTCCGTCGCCCGTATTGATCGATGGGCGCCGCTGGGATGGCGACATCGATCCGCACGCCTATGTGGAGGGGTTCGCGATTCGTGCATGAAGCATGAATCGCGAAGGCGCGGGAAGCGCGCCGGCCTCACGCGCTGCGTGCTTCGGCGCACGGCGCCGGCGCCGCCGCCAGGCCGCGCGCCGCCTCGCCGATCGCCCCGCCCACGAGTATCACCGCCGGACTCGCGACACCCGCCGCTTGCGCCAGTGCTGCGATATCGCCCAGCGTGGCCATCACGCGCCGCTCCCGTACCGTCCCGGCCCACTGCACGACGGCGGCCGGCGTATGCGGCGGGAGCGCCGCACCCAGTGCGTCCGCAATGCCTGCGATGCGGCTTGCGCCCATATAGATCGCGAGCGTCATGCCCGTTTGCGCGAGCGCCCGCCAGTCGGGCTCCGATCCGTCGCGCAGATGCGCGGTCACGAAGATCACGCCCGGGCAGTGATCGCGATGCGTGAGCGACACCCCCAGCCCCGCCGCCGCCGCGAATCCCGATGAGATCCCGTTGACCACCTCGACTTCGATGCCCGCGCCGCGCAGTTCGGCCATTTCCTCGCCAGCGCGCCCGAACAGCAGCGCCTCGCCGCCTTTCACGCGCACCACGTGGCGGCCCTGTAGCGCGTAGCGCCGCATCAAACGCGTGATGAATGCCTGCGGCGTCGAGCGGCAGCCGCCGCGCTTGCCGACGTGGATCGCGCGCGCGTGCGGGGCCAATGTGGCGATGTCTTCGTTCACGAGATCGTCGATGAGAAGGACGTCGGCAGCGGCAATCGCTTTCGCCGCTCGCAGCGTCAGAAGATCGAGGTCGCCGGGACCGGCGCTCACGAGGGTGACTCTGCCTCGCGCTTTGACGGGGACGGCGGCGGGATTGAACATGGCTCTCCCTGGCGGGCGGCAGCCGGTCAATCCGGCGCACCGCCCATGCATAGGCATGGGGGGACGCCGTTGTCCTCTCCATCGGTATCGGGTTGTGGTGGGCAAGGCCCGCAGCCTCGCCGCGCCGGCGTCGTTGCCGGTCCTTCTCTCACGCAAGAAGGAGGCCAGCGCACGCATTTTTTCCGTGTTCCGCGCATCCGTTCGCTACACTACGACCGCAGCGGAACAAGCCGGCCAGGCACCGGCGCGCGGGCACCACGAAGGTGCCGCTGCGCGCGCTTTGCCGGGCGGCGGCGCCCGGTCCCGGTGCGAGGCAGACGCGTCCGCGGTCAACCATCGGCGCCGCCGGACCGTTGACAGTCCAGAACCCGGATGCGCCGCACGGCGCACCCGGGCGTCAAGCTATTGAAAGAACCAGGTATCGAGCGATGCGAGCAAAACCTAGCGCCCCCCGGCTGACCCTGACACAACGCGGCATCTGCGCCGCCGCGCTTTGCCTGCTTTCGGCCTGCGCCACGCGGCTCGACCCGGCGCCCGTGGTGGATCTCTCCGGCGGCGGCAACCCGTCCGCCCCGGCGCCGACGCCCGTCGCCCCCATGGCGGCCGCCCCCGCGCCGCTCGGGCCGCCGCCGCCCGGCTACTACCGCGTGCGCCCCGGCGACACGCTCTCGGCCATCGCCCGCTCCAACGGCCATAGTGCCGGCGAGCTGATCGGCTGGAACAACCTCACGGACCCGAACCATATCGAAGTGGATCAACTGCTGCGCGTGGTCCCGCCGGGCGGCGCGCCCGCTGCCGTGGCGGTGGCGCCTGGCCCCGCGGTGCCGTCGGCTGCTGCGCCGGTCGCCCCCACCGTTGCTGCCGCGCCCGCCGACAACCAGCCGCCCGCCGCCGACGCGGGCAGCCTCTCGCTCGTCTGGCCGGTGCGCGGGCCGCTCCTCGGCCGCTTCAACGATTCGAGCAACAAGGGCATCGACATCGGCGGCTCGGCGGGCGAGCCGGTGCGTGCCGCCGCCGGCGGCCGCGTGGTGTATGCGGGCAACGGGCTGCGCGGCTACGGCAACCTCGTGATCGTGAAGAGCGATGCCACCTTCCTCACGGCTTACGCGCACAACCGCGAACTCAAGGTGAAGGAAGGCGACAACGTGAGCAAGGGCCAGGTGATCGCGGCCATGGGCAACACGGATTCGGACCGCGTCATGCTGCACTTCGAAGTGCGCCGCGACGGCAAGCCGGTCGATCCGCTGCGCTACCTGCCGCCGCAGTAATCAGCGCGGCGCGCTTACTTCACCACGACTTCGGTGTGTTCCGCCACCGGCGGCTTCGCGAAGTACGGGCTGACGAGGCGCCGCCATTCCTTGAAGTCCTCCGACTCGCGAAAGTGCACCATGTGGTCCTCCACGGTGTCCCACTGCACGACCAGAATGTAGTGGCTCGGGTCCTCGATGGACCGCTGCAGTTCGATATTGCGGTAACCCCGCGCGCGACGGAACAGGGGCAGGGCCTGCGCCACCCCCGCTTCGAACTCGGCATGCTTGCCCGGCTGCACCGTGATGTGTGCCATTTCGTAAATCACGAGACTCCCCTCCCGATTCGGACCTGCGTTGCGAAACCCGCTTGCCGCCAGCGCCCCCAAGGATGGGGCGAACGGCAAAGCGGCCAGCCGCAACGTTAGCACGGAGGCGCGTTTCGTCCAGAAACGCGTATGCGCACCCACGCGCGCGACCGCCTGGGTCTTGGCCACTCGATGCGCCATCGGCCGTGTTCATGCCGTCGATCTGCGCGAGGCCCGCCCGAACTCGCGCGCTGATAAACGGCCAGCACATAGACGCTCGTGCGCCTGGAGAGCGCGTAGTCCACGTTGGCGGCAAGCTGATGCGGGTGGTGGTTGTCCACCACGTCGTTGCCTTTCATGTACATGTACGACGCTCCCGCGCTCAGCGCCGATCAGATCGATGTCGTTCCTGCCAGGAAAATCCGCCGCGGACGATCCACCGTATGCGGACCGTCCATCGGAAAGCAACGTTCAGGCATCGGCGACGGGCGACGTAATGAAGCGCAATGCGAGGCGGTTCATGACGATGGCTGCCGCGGCGATCAGCGCAGGCACCGCGAGCACCGAGAACACCGTAGAAAACGTGAACCCGAGCGAAAGCAGCACGCCGCCGATGAACGAGCCGAGGATGCCGCCCAGGCGCCCGAAGCCCAGCATCCAGCTCACGCCGGTCGCTCGCGCACGGGTGGGGTAGCACGAAGGCGCCAGCGCATTGAGACCCGTTTGCGCGCCGCTCATGAAGAAGCCCGCACACGCCACCAGCACCGTGAGCAGCCCCGATTTGAGCGTGCCCATGCCGAGCGCGAAAATGAACACGCCGCCCAGCAGATAAGCCAGGCCGATCACGGCGTTACGGTCCATGCGGTCCATCGCGAAGCCCACGACGATCGCGCCCACCGTGCCGCCCAGCTGGAACATGCCGGTGATGGCCGCCGCCCGCTCCACGGGCAGGCCCGCATCCTTGATAAGCGTGGGCAGCCAGCCGGTCAGCAGATAAATGATGAGGAGGCCCATGAAATACGTGACCCAGAGCATGAGCGTGCTCATTGCGTAGCCGTCCGCGAACAGCATGCGCACGGGTGCCTTCGCGGCCACTGCGGGCTCGGGCGCAGTGAAACGCGTGGCCGCATCGAAGCGATGCCCGCTCACGCGGCCGAGCGTGGCGGCAATGCGTTCGACAGCAGCGCGCCGCACCAGCAGAAAGCGCGCGGATTCGGGCAGCAGGCCCAGCAGGACGGGCACGAAGACGATGGGCAGCACCCCGCCGAACACGAACACGCCGCGCCAGCCAAAATGCGGCATCAGCGCGGCCGCGACGAAACCGCCCATGCCGGAGCCGAAATTGAAGCCCGTAAACATGATCGTGAGCAGCAGCGAGCGGCTGCGCGAGGGCACGTATTCCGAGAGCAGCGTCGTGGAGTTCGGCATGGCGGCGCCGAGCCCGAGACCCGTGAGCAGGCGCAGCGCAACGAGTTGCCCCGGCGACGCCGCGAACGCGCACAGCAGGCTGAATGCGCCGAAACTGAACACGGATGCGAGCAGCACCTGCTTGCGTCCGACGCGGTCGGCCACCGGCCCCGCCACCAGCGCGCCGATGGCGAGCCCCACCATCGCGGCGCTCATCACCGGGCCGAACGCGGCGCGCGCAATGCTCCACTCGTGCATCACGACCGGGGCGACAAAGCCCATGACGGCCGTATCGAGCCCGTCCAGGGCGACGATCAGAAAGCAGAGGACCAGCACCAGCCACTGGTAGCCCGACATGCGGCGCGCGTCGATAAACCCCTTGATATCTACTGCGTCGGCAGGTTTCATGCGCTGTCTCCCTCCCTATGAATCGTTTTGTGCTGCCGCGCTGCGCCGGCGCGGGGATGATCGTCGCGGGTCAAACCGCGTCCGGCACCTGGCGTGTCTGGAGAAACGCCTCCAGCGTCTCGCCGCGCATGCTCGCGTACATGCCGAGGTTCGTGATCTTCACTACCCGGGCAAACTTCTCCAGCACGAAGAAGCACACGCCGTAGCGCACGAGCCCGAGCCAGTCGGTGTTGTCCACGAGTGAACGTTCCTCGTCGCTCAGCGCGGCTGCGTCGTAGGCCGCCTTGCGGTCGGCCAGCCAGAGTTCGCGCGCGGCCGGCTCGCGCATCTGCCAGAAGAAGCGGTTCAAGCGCATCGCCTTGATGCTCTGGCGAATGTCGAACGGATAGGTACCCGTGAGTGCTTCGATGCCCACCAGCTGCGGATTCATGACGCCACCTCTTCGTACACGGTCACGGCCATCGCCGTGCTCGTCGCCAGGTAGTAGTTGCGGTGGATCTCGCGCACCTTCGGCCCCAGCGCGCCGCGCATGGCGAGCCACATGATCGTCTCCACGCTCTCCGCACCGCCCAGACGCACGTAGTCCACGTGCTTCATCGCGGCGAGGCGCTCGGGTTCGCTCACGATCAGGTCGAGGAACTCGTGATCCCATTGCGTGTTGTTGAAGCCGCTGCGCTCGCCGTGCACCTGGTGCGAGAGGCCGCCTGTGCCGACCACCACCACGTCCAGATCCTGCGCGAACGATTCGATCGCGCGGCGCAGCGCCTGGCCCAGCCGGTAGCAGCGACGCGCCGTGGGCAGCGGATACTGCAGCACGTTCACCTCGAACGGCACGAGCGCCACCGGCCAGCCGCCCGCGTGCGGCAGCATGAGCGACAGCGGCGAGTTGCAGCCGTGGTCGAGCGGCTTGTCCTGGAAGATCGTGAGGTCGAACTCGTCGTTCACGAGCTGCTCGGCGATATGGATGGCCAGATCGGGATGCCCGGCGATATCGGGCAGCGGGCGCTTGCCGGCGCCTTCGTCGGCGAATTCGTGCTGCGCAGAGACGCCCAGCGCGAAGGTGGGATAGCAGTCGAAGAAGAAGCTGTTGGCGTGATCGTTGTAGAACATGACGAGCGCGTCCGGCTTGCGCGCCGCCAGCCACCCGGCCACCGGCTCGTACCCTTTGAAGAGCGGCGCCCAGGCGGGTTCGTTCTGCTTGCCCTTGTCATAGGCCAATCCGATTGTCGGCACATGCGATGTGCCGATGCCGCCCACTATCCTTGCCATGTCGATACCCTCGCAAACATCCGGTTCCGCGGCGCCTGCCCCACAACTTGCCCACCATGCGCCCAACGCGAGGCAGCCGCCTTATTGGGATACGAAATTACCGGAAGCCCGGTTCGCGCGCCATGGCGGGGTTAACCAGTAATTTCGGGTTTCAGCACCTGATTCATGGGACTTTCTCTCCGATGCACCCTGCCGCACCGGCCTGAAACCCGCGTGCCACAAAGGGATTTTGGTATCCTGAAACGACATCGATCCGGCACACCGGCAAGCCCCTCGGCACCTGCGCCATAAACGAAACAGATACTAAAAGAATCAACTCGCAATCCCCCCCGCGCTGCGGCCGCACCGCGCGGGTACGTCGGGCGGTTTGGGTCCATCGATAAGCCAAGGGCAGAACACGGCGCGGCGAAGCCCGTTACCGGCACGCGAGACAGGCAGGCAGACATGAATGAAACCACTCAGCAAACCATCGTGCAGGCACTGCGCGCGCGCATTCTTTCCGGCGAACTCGCGCCCGGCCAGCGGCTCGTGGAAGCGCAGGTCGCGGAACAACTCGGCATTTCGCGCACCCCGCTGCGCTACGCGCTGAGCGTGCTCGCCACGGAGGGACTGGTCGAGCGCAGCGGCGCGCGCGGCTACACCGTGCGGCGCTTCAGCGTGAACGACGTGCTGAACGCCATCGACGTGCGGGGGGTGCTGGAAGGTCTCGCCGCACGCTCGCTGGCCGAGCGCGGCGTGGACGCGGCGCTCGCGCAAGCACTGGCCGCCTGCCTGCGCGAAGGCGATGCGCTCTTCGAGGCAGGCGTGCTCGACGAGCAGGCGGAAACGCGCTACGCAGCCATGAATGGCGAGTTCCACGCGCTAATCGTAGAAGCCGCGCACAATCATGCCGTGAGTGCGGCGCTGCGCCTGAACGACAGGATTCCGTTCGTCGCGCCCGGCACGGTCGTTTTCGACGCTGCCGCGCGCGAGCGCCAGTTCATGATGCTGTGCTACGCGCACCGCCAGCATCATGCGATCGTCGGCGCGCTCATGCAGGGCGAAGGCGCGCGCGTGGAGGCGCTCATGAAAGAGCACACGCACATTTCGAAGGAGAGCCTGAACATGTCGGCAGACCGTCTGCACCTGATCGCCCATGCCGCGCAGAGCGCCTGAATGCGCGTCGCATCGTATGGGCCGCTGTGGGCCATGCTTTGGGCCACTCGCTGTGGGCAACTACGTTGGCGGTTTGCGTACCTCTCTTCCTGCGCGGCACAGCCGCGCTGACCAGGCCATTCGAACGTGAGCCAGCCTGAACTTCTGAACCTCGCGCAGTTGCGTGCCTTTCGCCTCGTGGCCGACACCGGCAGCGCCACGCGCGCCGCCGCCGCGCTGTATCGCGCGCAGTCCGCCGTAACGCGTTCGGTGCAGGAGCTGGAAACGGCGCTCGGCGAGCCGCTGTTCGAGCGCAAGCCGTCCGGCATGCTGCCGACGCCGGTGGGGCGCGTGGTGCTCGAGCGCTGCGCACGCATTTTCGGCGAACTCGAAGAACTCGCGCACTGGTGCGCGTCGCGCCAGGCGCGCCGCCGCGCGCTGGCCGAAGGCGCGCTCCCCGCCTATCTGCTCAATACGCGGCGGCTGCAGCTATTCGTTGCGCTCGCGCGGCATCGGCACATGCCGAGCACGGCCAGTGCGTTCGGCATCAGCCAGCCCGCCGTGAGCAGCGCCATGCGCGTGCTCGAAAGCGGCTCGGGCGTCACGCTGTTCCATCGCGGCCCGCGCGGCGTCCTGCTCACGGCCGAAGGCGAGACTTTCCTGCTGCATGTGCGGCGCGCGTTGAACGAACTGCACCATGTTCCCGACGACATCGCCGCCCTGCACGGCAATATCCAGGGCGCGGTGACGGTGGGCGCGCTGCCGCTTGGGCGCACGCTGATCCTGCCTGCCGCCATCGCGCGGCTCAACGCCCGCCATGCCGGCGTGCGCGTAGTGACGGACGAAAGCGCGTGGGAGTTGCTGGTGGCCGCCCTGCGCGCGGGCGATATCGATTTCATACTTGGCGCGCTGCGCGAAAACGACGCCGCGAGCGGCCTTGCGACCGAGCGGCTGATGTCCGAAGACATGGTCGTGCTCGCACGGCGCGATCATCCGCTCGCACAGACGAAGCACGCGAGCATCGGCGACCTGCGCCATGCGCAATGGATCGCGCCGCGCATTCACTCGCCCGCGCGCACCCTCTTCGAAGCGCAGTTCAAACGGCTCAAGCTCAAGCCGCCCGCCCCCGCCGTCGAAACGGCGGACCTCGCGGTGATACGCGGCCTCCTGCTCGGCACCGACATGCTGGCCGCGCTCTCCGCGCAGCAACTGCACTACGAGCGCGAAGCGGGGCAAATCGTGGCGCTCGACGTGCCGCTGCACAACACGCGCCGCGAGATCGGGCTGACGCTGCGGGCAGACAGTGCGCCCTCGCCCGCCGCACGCGCGCTGATCGACGCGGTGCGCCTCGCCGTAGCCGATCTCGCCCCCGCCGTGCGCGTGGTGGAGGGACTGCGCGCCTGCCCCGGGGCGGCCGTCCGGCTCGAATGACAACGGGCACCGAAGAGGTGTTGCTCGGCGCTATCGAGCCAGGCGTGACGCGGGCGCGGCAGAAGATATTCGAGCGGCTGGGCCAAGAAGCTTGACGGAATGCATGGCGGGGCGCTTTTTCAGGCTCCCCAGACCGAAGCCGGAATGCCGACCACGCCGTCGAACAACCAGCGCGCCGTGCGCAGCAGCGCGGCGCTCTCCACCTGGATCGCGCCGTCCTCGCGCGATAGCGCAAGCTGAACCGTGAACTCGCCGGTGGGATGCTCCACCACCACGCGCTTGACCTGCGCCCACTCGCCCGCGTCGGCCAGCCCCTCGCACACGGTGCCCGGCAACACTGCCGCCGTCGCCACGCTCACGGCGCCGAGCACGCCGATAGATGCATGGCAGCGATGCGGAATGAAGCTGCGCGTGCTGATCGCGCCGCCTGCGCGCGGCGCTGCGACGAGGCACATTTTCGGCACCGTGCGCTCGCGCACGTCGCCGAGGTTCATCAGCGGACCGGCGGCAAGGCGGATGGCCTCGATGCGCGCCTTCAATTCTTCGTCGGCATCGAGCGCCGCGCGCGTTTCATAGCCCGTGCGGCCGAGGTCGCGCGCGCGCAGCAGCACGAGCGGCATGCCGTTGTCGATGCACGTGATCTCGACACCCGCTATGGTGTCCTTAATATTTCCCGTGGGTAGCAGCGCCCCGCATGTCGAGCCCGCCGTGTCGCGGAACGCAAGCGGGATCGGCGCTGCCGTTCCCGGTACGCCGTCGATCTTCGCGTCGCCTTCGTAGCACACGTTGCCGCCCGGCGTCGCCACGCTCGCCACCGCAATCTGCCCCGTGTTGACCATGTGGATCGCAACCGGCGTGTTGCCGTCGCAGGCGGCAACGAGACCGCGTTCGATGGCGAACGGCCCCACGCCCGCGAGCAGGTTGCCGCAGTTCTGCCCGTAATCCACGCGCGCCTCGTTCACCACCACCTGCGCAAAGAGGTAGTCCACGTCGGCGTCCTCGCGTGTGGAGCGCGAGACAATCGCGACCTTGCTCGTGAGCGGGTCTGCGCCGCCGATGCCGTCGATCTGCCGCGGGTCGGGCGAGCCCATCACGGCCAGCAGCACGCGCTCGCGCAATGCGGGGTCGCCGGGCAGATCGGAGGCGAGGAAGTACGCGCCCTTCGACGTGCCGCCGCGCATCAGCATGCAGGGGATGCGGGTTTGCGCGTTGCGTGCCATGGCCTGCCTCGCTCAGAGATCCGTAGCCGATGTCACGTAACGCAGGCCCTTTTCGGCGAGCCGTGCGCGCATGCCGTAGTAGTCGAGCCCGAGCTTGCCGGCGGCGAGCACCGCGCGCGTCTTCTCTTCCTTCGCAAGACGCGCCTCGGCCGCCTCGACCACCTGGGGCACCGTGGCGAGCGGCACGACCACCACGCCGTCGTCGTCCGCCACGATCACGTCGCCGGGATGCACGATCTGCTGTGCGCACACCACGGGAATATTCACCGAGCCCAGCGTCTCTTTCACCGTGCCCTGCGCCGAGACGGCCTTCGACCACACGGGGAAATCCATCTCCTTGAGCGCGCGGATATCACGGCAACCGGCGTCGATGATCAGACCGCGCACGCCGCGCGCCTTGAGCGAGGTGGCCAGCAACTCGCCGAAATAGCCGTCTTCGCAGGGCGAAGTGGGTGCCGCCACCAGCACGTCGCCCTCGCGGCATTGCTCGACCGCCACATGCAGCATCCAGTTATCCGAGGGCGGCATGAGCACCGTTACGGCGGAGCCGGCTAGCGCCGCGCCGGCATAAATGGGCCGCATATACGGTGCGAGCAGGCCGAGACGGCTTTGCGCCTCGTGCACGGTAGCCGCGCCCGCCGCCTTCAGGATGGCGATATCGCGGGCTTCGGCGCGCGGTATCTGCGTGACGACAATGCCGCGCTTCATGCCAGATCTCCCACGACCGCCGGCGTGAGGCGCATATAGCCTTCCGCGTACTGAATATCGCGCTTCGCCGTAATGCCGATGTTGCGCTTGGCCTGCACGCCGCGTTGAAGCGCGACACGCGTGTAGTACTCCCAAAGATGTTCCTGCCCTGCCATGCATTCGATGGCGCGGCGTTTGACTTCCCAGACTTCGGTAATGTCGAGAAAGGTGTTCGGCACCCACTCGCATTGTTCGGTCTGGTGCGGCTCGAATGCATAGACGGGCGGTGCGCCCACGATCTTCTGCCCGGGGTTGTGACCCTCGGCCTGGGCGATGATGCGCGCTTCCTGCGCGACATGCATCGCGAGCGGATGATCGAAGTTGTACGGGTCTTGCTGCGAGTGGCTGAGCACGAAGGCGGGTTGCACGTCGCGATAGACGTCCACGAGCCGCAGCAGCGCCTCGTCACTCACGCGCAGCGGGTAATCGCCGAGGTCGAAGAATTCCACTTCGGCGCCGAGGATGTCCGCTGCACGCGAGGCTTCCTCGCGGCGCGCGGCCTTCACCGTATCGAGCGTCATCTCGCCCTTGCGCCAGAGTTTCGCCGATTCGCCCCGTTCGCCAAACGAAAGGCATACCACCTTCACGCGATAGCCGTTCTTGCGGTGCAGCGCAATCGCGCCGCCTGCGCGCCATACGAAATCCGCGCTGTGCGCGCTCACCACGAGCATCGATTTGTCAGTCATTCCGGGTCACCACACGTCGATCTTTACCAGGCCCCATTCTAGGGTTCGGCAGGCGTACAGACGCACCGAAAGCGGCGGAGAATGCCATCGAAACTGTTTATCGGATGGATTTCAACGAGCAAATTCCCCCGCCTCGCCTCGCTCGTGAAATACGCTTGCGGGCATCTTTGCTAACTCGACGGCTGTCACGCTGGAGCGGTGCGGCAACAAACTGCGCCAGGAAGGCGATGCACCGACTTCCGCCGCAATCCCGGGACGCTCAGGCGGGCGCCGACGCCGTCGCCCGGCGCGCCCGCTGCCGCAGGTACACGTTGTTGAGCACCAGCGCCGACGCCGTTAGCGCAGCGCCGGCAATCTGTGCCTCGTCCGGCACAACACCCGTCAACGCCGACACCGCGAAGGCCGTGATCGGCACGACGTCCATGAACAGTACGCCGTTCATCGGCCCCAGAATCCGGTTGCCCGAAATCCAGCAGAGTATCGCCACGAAACCCGCCACCGGTCCCATATAGATCAGGTGCGGAACGATCGCCCACAGGGCAGCCGGGGTTGGCGCATCGACGGCGTGCAGCGCGATGAGCACGACGTTCACGGCGATAATCGTGCTCAAGCCGAGCCAGGTCGTGAAGGTGGTGTATTTCAGCGCGGACCAGCGGGTAAAGTAAGCAGAGCCAAACGTATAGATGACCCAGCACAGCGCGCCGAGCACGATCAGGCCGCTGGCCGCATAGTGCTGCGGTGCTTGCAGGGCGGCGTGCAGATCCCCGCGCGTGATGACGAGTACGACGCCGGTGAACGAGAGGAGGACGAACGCGAACGAGAGCAGTGGCGGCGCCGATCTGCGCACGGCGGCGTTCAGAAGGAGGCCCATCATCGGCTGCGTGGCCATCATGATGGAGGCGTTGAGCGCGCCCTCCCGGCCACCCAGTTGCTGGCCGAGAAAGACGAACGAACCAAAGCCGCAGAATCCGACCGACCCCAGCAGCCACGCGAAAGCCAGCGACTGACCATCGGTGCGCAGCGCAGCGCGCCCTTCCCGGCGTAACAGCAGGATCGCGAAACCCGCGCCCGCAATCAGGTAGCGCAGCGAGGTAAAGGTAAAGGGATCGATATGCCTGAGCGCGTCCGTCATGACCGGGAACATCACGCCGATCAACACGGTAGCGGCGAGGCACGACGCAACCCCTTTCCAGTAGCGGCCAGAAGACGAAGCGGCAACGGCATGCGAATTCATGACTGATCGTTCTCAAAATAGTGAAAAATTTGGGCGGCACCTGCTGCTGCAGTGCGCGCCCTCTGGCGTCACTTCGTTTGCTACGTGAGAGCCGCTTCGCGTCAGCGCCCGGTCAGCGCGCGCAATGCCATATCGACCACCGAAACCAGCGCAGCCTCGTCCATATCGACCTTGCCCAGCACACGCAGCCCCTGCGCCACGCAGAGCACATAGCGGCCGGCCTCTTCCGCATCCAGTGTCCGGTCGAAATCGCCGGCCTGCTGGCCGCGCGCAATGGCCAGACTGAATTGCGTCGCAATGCGCCCCAACGTCGCTTCGATATGCGTGCGCAGCACGGGGTCACCCGGCAGAAGCTCGACGGCGGCATTGGTGATGAAGCAGCCGTGGCGCCCGGAAAGATGCGCGCTCACCTTCGTATAGTGCAACAGCGCTTCGCGCAACGCCTCGCGCGGCGGCAGGTCGCCGGCGAGCCGCTCCTTCAGTCGCGCAAGCGCCCCTTGTGCGTAATGGTCGAACGCCGCAACCAGCAGGCCGTGCTTGTCGCCGAAGGTGCGGTAGAGGCTGCCGCGAAACACGCCGGTGGCCTCGCACAGCACATCGACCGGCGTGGCATGGTAGCCGTGCTCCCAGAAGACGCGCCCGGCCGCCTCGACCGCCTGGTCGATGTCAAATTCCCGTGGCCGGCCGCGGTCCACCGAACGACGCGTGCGGGGCGCGTGAAGTTTTGGCGTAGTCATGGCGATGATAATAGAACTGATCGTTCCCAAAATCAACAGGTGGCCCGGGCCAGCCGGGAATACCAGGCTTGCGTTCTAATTGACCCATAATTCCCCTCGGCCTTGCCCAAGACCATGGACTACCGCGTCAGTTACGAACACAGCCTGAAAAGCGAGCCCGATGTATTTATCGTCCGGGTCCCCGCGCAACTCGAGCGCGACGTACCTGCCAACGTGCCTGGTGCGCGGCTTCCCGAGTACATCACGCATCTCATCCTGCAACGCTCGTCGGCCATCGAACGAATCCGAAACCGCCGGGTTCTCTGAAGGGCAAGCCCATCAGAGAACCAGACCGGATTGCAGTACCGGGATAGCACATCTGACTGGGCGCGCCCGTTGCGGCCATTGAACGAACGGGCGTCAATTGTCAAGAATCTGTCGCCGGTTCAATGGGATGGCACTGCAAAGACTTCCCTTTAGTCTGCGACGTGAACGATAGAAACAGCGATCCTCCCGTACTCTTCGTTGATTTTTTCGGCCTGGCAGCAAGGCGGTGTTTTGCTACAAGGACGAAGAGATGCGGAGCCGCAAAAGACCACACCCCCAATCGCAGCACGTCCCGACGTTGCGCAGATTAGCGAAACATGATGTTTTCCGAGGTATTAGCCTAAACGGCCGAACACGTTTTGCCGGTCCACGGAAAAGCGTTGGCACTCACCCAGAATCCAGTTAGAAAAGATTACGCTACGTCGATCGCCGGGTTCGCGCGACAACAACACATACCTCGCCGGTGCTTTGACTGACTTGCCGAAGGCGATCCGCAGACGACCGCTCAGGATATCGTCATGGACCAGCGCTGTTCGACCAATAGCCACGCCTTGATGACTCAGCGCGGCGGCAAGGGCAAGGCTCGAAAGGTTGAACTGCGGACCGTCCAGGCGGGGCATTTCGCGCGACCAGTTTTCCTGCATCCACGTCCGCCACTCGATGAACTCCGCAGCACCATCCCACGGCGAAGCGTCATGAAGCAGGGTGACGCCATCCAGGGACGACCCGTCGGCAAAGCGGGGGTGGCGCGCGAGGTACTCCGGCGTCGCGACGGCGACGAGATATTCGTCGAGCAGCACCTCCGACTGGAGTTCCGAATACGTCGTGGGGTCGTAGCGTATCGCGATGTCAATGTCGTCTACCTGCATGGCCTGTCGGCTGATACTTTGAAACTCAGCCTTCAGACGCACCGAGACGTCGGTTTCCTGCCGATGAAAATCCGTCAGGCGGGGCATAAGCCACTGCAGCGCAAACGAGGGCAGGCAACTTACCTGTAACGGAGAGTGGGATATTTCAAGCCTTTGTAGTGTGGCCTGAATCTCCCCTAGCGCCCGCGACGTCGTCTCGAACAACGTCAGTCCTTTGTCGGTCAGTTTCAGCCCGCGCGTTTGCCGTACGAACAGTCGATAGCCCAACCGCTCTTCCAGCAGGCGAATCTGCTGACTCACGGCGCTTTGCGTGAGGTTCATGGACCGCGCGGCCTGAGTAAAGCTCAACAGACGCGCGGCAGCTTCGAAACAGCGGAGCGCGCCGAGCAGTGAGGAATCCAGTTGCATAGACATTAGCCAGGCTAATGAATGCATTAGAATACCGCGCTATTTTTACCCATGCAATCCGGCTATCATCGGCGCAGATTTCGACAAGGAAAGGAAATTTGCGCACCATGCCAGCCAGCCATCTGCCTTCGGACGTATTAGACAGACTTCAATCAAAAACGCCGCTGCTGTGGCTCAACGAGGCACAGGGCACGCCTTTGCCGGAGGGCCACCCGCCCCTCGAACTGATTGAGCAGGCGCAGGCACGCATGTCGCGTTGCGCCCCGTTGCTCGCTGTGCTGTTTCCTGAACTGGCAGAGAGTGGGGGGCACATCGAGTCCGACCTGGAACCCTCGCCGGTCCTGAAGCAAATGCTCGGGTTCGCAACCCCGGACGACAGCGCCTGGTTTCTAAAGCGCGACGACGCTCTGCCAGTGGCGGGGTCGATCAAGGCCAGGGGCGGATTTCACGAGGTTCTCGCGATCGCCGAAAAGATTGCCCTCGACGAGAGCCTGCTCGCGACGAACGGTGACCGCCTTGTCCTGGCGTCTCCGGCGGCAAAGGCGTTGTTCTCGCAATACTCGGTGGCCGTCGGGAGCACCGGCAATCTGGGACTTAGCATCGGGATCATGGCCGCGGCGCTTGGTTTCGACGCCGTGGTACATATGTCCGCCGACGCGAAAGAATGGAAAAAGGCTCGCCTGCGCGCCCGCGGCGTACGCGTCGTGGAGCATGAGGGCGATTATGCCGAGGCGGTAGCGGCCGGGCGCGCGCAAGCGCAGGCACTTCCGCGAAGCCATTTCGTGGATGACGAGCGCTCAGATCTGCTTTTCTTTGGTTATGCCGCGAGCGCGAGCCATCTCGCCAGCCAATTGACGAATGCGGGTCGTCGAGTGGACGCATCATCGCCGCTGTTCGTCTACTTGCCCTGTGGCGTCGGTGGCGCGCCCGGTGGCATTACGTATGGACTGAAGGCGTTGTTTGGCGATCACGTACACTGCTTCTTCGCTGAACCGACCGCGTCACCGTGCATGCTCGTGCAACTCGCCTCCGGAGTGGATGCGCCTGTGTCGGTTTACGACATTGGATTGGACAACCGTACCGATGCCGACGGTCTGGCCGTTGGTCAGGCGTCACATCTCGTCGCGCCGCTTATGGCGTCACAACTGGCCGGAGTATTTACGGTCGATGACGACGAGCTCTTCCTGAACCTTCACGCGTTGAACGCGAGCATGGGCGCGCAAGTCGAGCCGTCGGCCGCTGCGGGCGTTCGTGGTCCGCAATGGCTGTGCAACTCCGCCGACGGTATCGGCTATACCCGCAAGCACGGACTCGACATGCGCCGTGCAACACACGTCATCTGGTCTACCGGCGGCTCTCTGGTGCCGGCCGATGCACTGGAGGCATTTCAACAACGTGCCAACGCGTTGGCGCAGCAAGCCGGTCGCGCATTCCACGCCGACTGATTGGTTCTCCCCTTTCCTCTGAGAGGGTAAGCCTCATGAGGCAACCGGCAGCTGTTTCACCAGACGCCGACGCCGGCGGCGCGCGCACAAAATTCGAAGACGGCGTATATCGCAAAGTGGCGTTTCGCTTCATTCCGTTTCTAATGTTGTGTTATGTCGTTGCCTATTTGGACCGTTATGTCGATCTGCTCGAAAGCGGCGTGGACTTGGCGGTGCGAATCGGGCGCCTGCCCGATTCCGGTCTGGTCGTGCGGCGGCTAGCGGCGGCGCTCGCGGGAGCGGGCGTCGCCCACGGGCCCACTTTCGTGTTCGGAGAGCAGATCGCTGCTTGGAAGACTCGTCGAGCTGCTGCCCGAATACCGCCCGGCGGAGCTCACGATCTTGCGAAAAGCTGAGCAAGGTGATTCACGCTTCGCATAACGATTCGGATAGCTAATTTTCCATTCACGACGCTCAGGTCAGATTCAGGCCGCCATCCGAGAGCAGAATTTCGCCGGTGAGATAGTCGGAAGCCACAAGCCAGGCCACGGCCTGCGCGATATCCTCCGGACTGGCGGCGCGGCGCATGGGCGAGCGCGTTCTCCAGAGTTCCTGCGCCTGCGTCCAGTCCGCTGTGAGCGGCGTATCGACGAGACCCGGCGCCACGGCATTCACGCGAATGTCCGGCGCAAGCGAAAGCGCCAGCAAGCGGGTGACGTGGTTCAACGCCGCCTTGGTCGCCGCGTAGGGAATGGAGGCGCCTTTCGGCCGAACGCCCGCATGCGAACTCACGTTGACGACACAGCCGGGCCGCCCTCGTGCCGCGGCTTCGCGCAATGCCGTTTGCGCTTCGGCCACCAGCCGGAACGGCGCCACGACGTTGACCTCGTTGAGTTCGTGCCAGATATCGGGCGTAGCCGATGCCAGGTCCGCGTGCGGAATGACGCGGCTGATCCCGGCATTGTTGACCAGCACGTCGAGCCGTCCCCATACGGCGACGGCCTCGCGAATGAGCCTCACGCGTTGCATGTCGTCGGCCAGATCGGCCTGAACATAGGCCGCGGCACCCAGTTCGCGGCTCAGCGCGTGCCCGGCCTCGGCCGAGTTACGCGAGTGCAGGATCACGGCGTAGCCTTCCTGCGAAAGGCGTCGTGCGATGGCTTCGCCAATGCCGGAAGTCGATCCGGTCACCAGCGCGACCGGAAGCACCGTATCTGAATGAATCATGTTTTGATAGTCGATCAGGATGCCGAAACAAGAAGCATCATGGGACGCTCCAGTTCTTCTGCCAGTTGCGGCGTCGTTTGAATCTGCTGGGGCGTGGGCGCAAATTCCTCCACCCGGCGAATCTGGAAGCCAGCTTCGATCAGCGTATTGAGCGTCGTACCGAACGTTCGGTGGTACTTCAGCACGCCTTTGGCAAACCAGTCGGTTCGACGCTCTCCCTCTATTGCATAGCCGTTGACCGGCCAGGTCTTGCGGCCGTCCTCGCCGTCAAGCCACTGCGGATTCTGCGCCGCCATGAAAATGGGATGCTCGATCGTAAAGACGAATTGCCCCTCGGGAACGAGCGCCTTGCGGATCGTCCGCACTAGCCGGTCAAAATCGCGGACGTAGTGAAAGGCCAGCGCGCTATACGCGAGATCGAAAGCGGCCTCGGGCAATGCCAGCGCATCGAGATCCGCGATGCGGTATTCGATGGCGGCATCGCCCGTATCCGCTCGCGCACGCTCGATCATCTTTTGCGAGAGATCGAGACCGAGCACCGAAGCCGCGCCCTGCTTGCGCATCCAGCGCGACGCCCAGCCGAAACCGCAGCCCAGATCGACAACGCGCTTGCCGTTCAGATCGGGCAGCATGGCGCGGATTGCGGGCCACTCGGGCGCACCGCCCAGCCCTTGCACCTGGCGAGGCAACCGGCTGTAGCCCGCAAAGAATTCCGGATTGTCGTAAATGTTCTGTGCCATGTTTCTCGAACGTATACACCCGGTGCCAGCTAGTCCCTGTCGGGCGCACCCAGCGGAAAGAAGCGCCGATAAGGCCCCGCCTCATCGACCACGCGCGCCGCCCATTCCTTGTCCTGCAGGCGCGCCTCGCGCCAGTCGTAGCTCCGGTCCGGCATGGCGTGCGCATCGGCCACGCCACGCGGGTCCCGCTCGGCTTCGCTGCACAAGGCGTTGCCCACAATGCGCTGCATTGGCGCGTGGACATAGTCGTCGAACACGTCGGCCATCATCCGCGCATCGAGCGCTTCACGTGCGTTCTCCTGCACCATGGGCTGCATGCCGCTTTCGTTGAAGCGGCCTTCCAGCACTTCGCTACCGCCCACGCGAAAATCCATCGAGCGGCGAACAAGCGTCCATCGTTCCGGCGGGCCGGTGAACCACTGGGCCTTGAGCCGCGGATCCGACCACGCCTTGAACACGCGCCCGGGCGTGGCGACCCATACGCGGTTCAGCGTGAATGTGCCATGAAAGAACAGGTTTCCCGTCATTGCTCGTCTCCGTCGATTTCGCTGCTTTCGCCGCTTTCGAGCAGTTTGCCGAGCCGGTCGAACCGCCTCGCCCACAGTTGGCGCCGCTCGCTCAGCCAGTTCTCGACCTGCTGGACGGCCTCGGCGGAGATCCGGCATTCGCGGGTGCGTCCGCGCTTTTCCGTCACGATCAGGCCGCTCTCTTCCAGCACCTGCACGTGCTGATGAATCGCGGCACGGGACATGCCGTAAGGGCGCGCCAGCTCGCTCACCGAAGCCGGCCCCCTGGAGAGGCGTTCGAGCATGCCGCGGCGCGTGCCGTCCGCGAGTGCGTGAAAGGCCCTGTCGAGTTGTTCCGAATACTCAAGCATGGACTTAAGCTAGAGCCTGACGACGGGAAAGTCAAACAATGACTTAGAGCGTGTTAGGAACTTAGCGTTAGGTTTGCAAAATGAACGAGCATCAGAACGGAGAAGACTACAAAGTGGATTCCAGCGAGTGTCTCCGGCAAACGCTCGTAATCTCGCGCGAGTCGACGAAAGCGGTTCAGCCAGCCGAAGCTACGTTCCACCACCCAGCGGCGCGGCAACAGCACAAATCCTTTTTTCGCCTCCGGCAGCTTGACTATCTCAAGCTCGATTCCTTCATCCAGTGCTGCCTGTGCGGGCTCCTCGCCGGTATTGCCCTGATCGGCAAACGCTACCTTGACCGTCTGGCCTGTGGCCTCCTGGACCTGACGCGCAAGCTCGCCGACCTGTGCGCGCTCCTGCTCGTTGGCGGGCGTAATATGCACTGCAAGCAACTGCCCCAATGTATCTACCGCCATGTGGACCTTGCTGCCGCGTTTGCGTTTATAGCCGTCGTAACCGGCGCGAGGTCCACTCTCGCAGGTCGACTGCAACGTGCGCCCATCGAGAATGACTGCGCTGGGCTGCCCCTTTCGGCCCTGCGCGACCCGAATAACCGAGCGCAGGTCGCTCACCATGGCCTCGAAACAACCCGCCTGAATCCAGCGCTGCGTCTGCTGGTAGACCAACTCCCACGGTGGGAAATCATTGGGCAACAGACGCCAGGGCGCGCCCGCACGAATGATCCAACGCAACGCATTGAACATCTCGCGCAATTCGTATTTGCGCTGCGGAGCCTCCCGGCTCATCAACGTCAGGTAGGGCGCAGCGAAGCTCCATTCTTCATCGGAAACATCGGTCGGGTAAGGCTTGCGTGGTTTCATTCCACCAGGATACCAGGTTCGACTCGAAGTTCCTAACACGCTCTAAGTATCGGAAGGCACATGGCCGCGCAGCCCAGTCAGATGTACTTCAGGAACGCGGTAATGCTCGCTGCGATGGCCTGCGGCGCATCCTCGAAAGTGTAGTGACTCGCACCCGGCAAGCAATGCACCCGTGCATCCGAAAAAATCTCGCTAAAGAGCGGGAGAAAGTGCTCGGGATGCAGCGTGCGGTCCTCCATGCCCCAGATCGCCAGGGCGGGTCTCGTGGCGACCGCGCGCCTCGCGGCTTCGTCCGGGGCCTCGAGGCGGTGCGCGCCGGTGGCGAATTCTTTCGCCCAGCCAATGGGACCAGCACAATCCGCCGGTGTGGCGAAATGGAAGCCATAGGCACGCAGCCACGCATCGGTAATCACCGCGTGATTCCGGGGGCCTCGGTGTAGTGGGGGGCGTACGTTCCGTCGAACGTATCGATAGATCGGTTCATGAAGCGCGTCCTTTGCTGAAAGGGAATGACATCGGCTTCCACGAAGTAGTTTCATATTGAAACCAGAATGCGTGATGGCAATATTGGTTTCATTTTGCAACTTCATTGCGTGGAGGCGCACACTGGCGTGTGCAATTCTCCATCGGCAGGCCCATCGTGCACGCGCACGCGGCTCAGGAACGCGAACGCGGCCAGCGCACACAGCAGCGTGACGGCCGCCAGCCCGTCGAGCAGAAAGCCGAACGCCGTGTAGTAAGCGGCCTGCAACGTTGCGTGCGCAACGCCCGGCACACACGCCGCGGCATGCGCGAGATCGCCGGCCGCAAGCCGCGCGGCCGCCTCGGCCACGGCGCCCGGCTGTGCTTGCGCAAGTTCGGCGCGCAATTGCACGGCGGTCAATGCGGCGAGCAGCGCGCTCACCACCGCCAGCGCCACGCCCTCCCCGGCCACGCGTGTCGTGCTGAAGATGCCCGTTGCCATGCCGGCGCGCGACTTCGGCACGACGCTGACCGAAAGGCCGTCCATCAATCCCCACGGCAGGCCTGCGCCCACACCGATCGCCAGCATCGGCCCGACCGCCGCCGCGCCGGCACCCGCGCGCAACGCCGAGCCCAACGCGTACAAGCCCGCCGCCGCGATCACGAGCCCAATGCCCGAAATCGCCCCCGCGGACATCCAGCGAGTCAGCGTGGCCGCGACGAACGGCACGACCAGCATCGGCGCCGAAATCGCGAGCATGAGCCAACCCGCGTGAATCTCGTCGTAGCCCTCCACGCCGATAAAGCGCAGCGGTAATACGACGAGCAGCACGATATAGCAGTAGCAGGTCGCAACAGGCAGCACCTGAACGCCCACGAAGCGCGGGTAGCGGAACAGCGAGAGGTCCAGCATTGGCCGGGCGGCGCGCAGTTCGATCACGACGAAAGCCAGCGCGAACACGGCGAATGCCGCGAGCAGCCCGATCACCGCGGCCGACGTCCAGCCGCGCGTGGGCGCCTCGATCACCCCGCACGTAAAGCAGGTGAGCGCCGCCGTGAAGGTTGCGGTGCCCGCCCAGTCGAGCCGCCGTGCATGCGGATCGCGCGACTCGCGCATACGCGGCACGCCGAACGCCAGCGAAAGCGCGCCGGCCAGCGCCCCGGTCGTGAAGATCGCGCGCCAGCCGAAATGCGCGATCAGCCAGCCGGCCAGAACGGGCCCGAATGCCAGACCGATCCCGAAGGTTGTGCCGAGCGCGCTGAATGCCCGCGTGCGGGCGTGGCCGTCGAACTCCTGCGCGAGCGCGGCGGTGCCGCCCGCCAGCGCCGCCGCGGCCGCGACGCCCTGTGCCGCGCGGAGCAGATCCACGGCGAGGAGGGTCGGCGCGAAACCGAGCGCCAGCGAACTGAGCGTGAAGCCCGCCACGCCGCAGGCGAACAACCGCTTGCGGCCGAACCGGTCCGCAAGCGTGCCCGCCGCCATCAGCAGGCTGCCGAACGCGAGCATGAAGGCGTTGGTGATCCAGTTCGTCGCGACCGGTCCGCCGCCCAGGTCGCGGCCGATCGCAGGCGTGGCGACCGCACCGCCCGAAAACGCGAGCGGCAGCGCGAGCGCGGCCATGCAGACCGCGGCGAGCACGACGAGGCGCCTCGCCGTATCGGGTGAATTCGTAGTGTCCATCGTCGCTCCTGGTGAAGGGTCCGCGCATTGCAATGCATTGCCGTGCAATGCCGCGGGCAGAGCGACAAACGATAGTTCGGATTCAGTCGGCGAAAAATAAGGTGGGATTCCGCAAATAACGGAGTTAAATTCCGCAATGAACCGGAATCGCCCCGGTCCACCGATCAACGGCTCCGCAACGGCAAGCAGGCATGGACAATCTCAACGGCATCGTCGCGTTCGTGCGCACGGCGGAAACGCTCAGTTTCGTCGCGGCCGGGCGCAAGCTCGGCATCTCGGCGTCGGCGGTGGGCAAGACCATCGCGAAGCTGGAACGCTCGCTGGGTGTGCGGCTCTTTCACCGCACCACGCGCCGCGTGACCCTGACCGACGAAGGGCGGCATTTCCACGAGCGCTGCCACCGGATCCTCGAAGAACTGCGCGACGCGGAAGCCGTGCTCTCCGAAGCCGCGCAGACGCCGCGCGGGCGCTTGCGCGTGAGCCTGCCCGTGATCGGCTACCGCTTCCTGCTGCCGGTATTGCCGGCCTTCAGCGCGCGCTATCCCGAGATCGAACTCGATCTCGACTTCAACGACCGGCTGGTGGACGTGGTGGAAGGCGGTTTCGACGCGGTGATCCGAAGCGGTTCGCTCAGCGATTCGAGCCTGATGTCGCGCCGGCTCGGCCCGTTTCGCTTCGTGCTATGCGCGGCGCCCGGCTACGCTCAACGCTGCGGGCTACCGGACACCCTGGCTGCGCTGCCCGCGCACGCCTGCGTGCGCTACCGCTTTCCGACCACGGGCAAGATGCAGCCGTGGTCGCTCATGAGCGACGGCAGCGAACCGCCGAACCTGCGCACGGCGATGACCTGCAACAACATGGAGGCGCTGCGGGGCGCGGTGATCGCGGGCTTCGGGATTGGCTTCATGCCGGACTTTCTCGCGCAGGATGCGCTGGAAAGCGGCGCGCTCGTGACGGTACTCGGCGAGCACACGATCGCGCCCGGCCAGTTCTCGATACTCTGGCCGTCCAGCCGCCAGCTTTCGCCGAAGCTGCGCGTCTTCGTCGATTTCATGTGCGCGCACCTTTTTCCGGAAGCGTGAAATTCGATGTGGGCGCCACATTCGCATTTCGTGCCGCTTGGCCTTGACGTGGTCTTTGTGTGGCTTTTGCGTGGCTTTTACTCATGATGGCCGCCGAAGCGATGCACGAGCCGCGGCATCAGCAGCGGGCTCGAAAGGAACCCGAGTCCGAACGGCAGGATCGCAAGCCCCGAAGCGAGGCGAGCGGCGACCAGTGCAGGACGCCTTGCAGGTAGATGTCGTAGGTGAGGAAGAACGCGCTCATCGTGTAGAACAGAAACGCCAGCGCGAAACCCAGCGCGACGACGGGGTTGCGAAAGAGGCGCACATCGAGCAGCGGGTCGTTGCCGGCAAGCAACCGGTGCCACTCCACACGCAGCAGCAAACCCGGCACGGGCAGCGCGCCAATGAGGCACGCAACCATCCAGAGCAGCCAGCCGGCTTCAGCTAAGCCTGCACATCTGCGCGATGAAGATTGCGGATATCGGGCTCGCCCAGGCGCGGCGGCAAATCGACCTGGGCGTGGTGATGAATCTCTCGACCGGGAGGTTCAGGCCCGCGGCCGATGCGTTGCTGCCAGCCGCGGGCGGCAATCTGTTCGGGGCGTGGAGCATTGCCGACGCCGATCTTGCGCTGATGCTCAACCGGCTGGTTCTGAACCGCGATCCCGTGCCGCAGCGCCTCGCAGACTATGCCCGCCGGCAATGGCAAAGGCCGTCGGTCCAGCGCTGGGTGGCGCTGGAGCGTCCGACATTGTGAGGACTCCCGCCTACCCCTTCACCACCGTAATCGCAAACCCATCCCACCCTTTCGAGCCCACAGTCTGCACGGCGGTGCTTTCGAGCCGCGCATCCTGCGCGAGCCGGTCGATATAGCGCCGCACGCCCACCACGTCGTCTTCCTGGCTCGCCGGGTCGGCCACGCGACCGTCGCGCACGACGTTGTCCGCCACGATCACCGTGCCGGGCCGCGCAAGCTTCAGCACGCGTTCGAGGTAGTGCGGGTTGTTGCGCTTGTCCGCGTCGATGAAGACGAAGTCGAACGGCGCCGCGCCGTCTTTAAGCAGGCGGTCGAGCGTGTCGAGTGCCTGCCCTTCGATCACCGTGACCTTGTCGCTCACGCCTGCCGCCGCGAGGTTCGCGCGTGCCACCGCGGCGTTTTCGGCCACGGCTTCGAGCGTGACGAGCGTGCCGTCTGCGGGCAGCGCACGCGCGAGCCAGATCGCGCTGTAGCCGCCCAGCGTGCCGATTTCCAGCACGCGCCGCGCGCCCTGAATGCGCGCGAGCAGATAGAGAAACTTGCCCTGATTGGGCGCGACGTTGATGGCCCGCAGGCCCGCTTTCGCACTCGCGGCGAGTGCGTCGTCGAGCGCGGCATCGGCGCCGACCAGGCGCTCGCAAAACCATTCGTCAACAGCATGCCAGGCTTGCTCGGTCATCGCACTGCTCCAGAGTGGTCAGGCCCGCCAGCTTAACCCAGTGCCAGATGCAGCGCAGTAACGCACCCAGGCCTCCACGCCACCTCAAAGAACATCCACTCTTTAACCCACACGCACGCCGTTCGCATACTGGGCGCAACGCATCACCACATTGAGCCCCCGCCCAAGCGGCATGCCCACGAGGACGCCCCACAGCGCATACGACATGGCGGCAAATGCGTCGGTCGCCGCCCACGGCTGCCCGGACTCGACGGCATAGTGCATGAAGGACTCCGCGACGAAGGTCACGACGATCATGACGAGCAGGCTCGGATCGCCCGGCAGGCGCACGAGCAGACCGTTCGGCCCGCGACGATATTGCAGCGCCCAGCGGCGCGCATGCAGCCAGCCGAGGCCCGCTCCCACCGCCACCATGACCACCGTCACGACCAGATCCGCGTCGCCCGCATGCGGAAAGAGCTCACCGAGACTGCCGAAACCCATGGCCAGAAAAATCACGGGGGTCAACAGGGGCCGCGTGGGGCGCACTTCGCGCGGAAAGCAGCGGTTCACGCCGATATAAAGCAGCACACAGAGCAGAACAACGACATAGGAACTGGAGAAGTGAGTCATGATGCACTCCATCAGGGTTGGGCATGGTTGAGCGAACACCGCGGTCGCGACTCTAACCATTTCGCTCCGCTTGAAAACCGCTTTGCGACGAAATGCACTTTGGCGCGATGAACAGCGGCCTCGCGCGACGAACGGCGGCGAAGCCCGCGAGGCTTTCCGGCCCCTGCGGGCCCGGTATATTCTCGAGTCCTCAGGCACCGCTCTCAGGAGCTCACGCGATGCAAAGACTCTTCGACGGCGCGGCAACGCATCGCCTCGCACAGATGCCGCAGGCGGCGACGCCCGGCACCCGCCGCGCGCTCACGGTGCTCAGGCTTGCCGCCTTCAACAGCCTGATCGCCCTTGCCCTGTGGGCCGGTCACACCGAAGAGCATCTGCTCAGCTATCTCGTGGTCGCCAATGGCATCGGCTTCAGCGCCTGGCTGCTGGGCGCGCTCGCCGATCGGCTCGCGCGGCGCAAGCTCGGCGTGCTGCCGAAGGTGCTGATCGTGGTCCCGATCAGCGTGGTCGCCGGCTTCGAGATCGCCGCCTCCACCGTGGGGAACGTCCCGCACCTCCTCGGTCATGCGGGTGACGAGAAATGGTTCGCCTACGGCTCGTCGTTCATCATCGCGGCGGTGGCCTGCGCGCTCTTTACTCTCGCGCTCCAGACCTCGCGCATGCGCACCTCGCTCGAAATCGAACGCCGCAAGGCCGCCGACGCGCGCCAGGCCGAAACCGCCGCCCGGCTCGCGCTGCTGCAAGCCCAGATCGAACCGCACTTCCTCTTCAACACGCTGGCGAACGTGCAAAGCCTGATCGAGCGCGACCCGGCCCGCGCGAACGCCATGCTATCGAGTCTCAACCACTATCTGCGCGGCAGCCTGCGACGTACGCGCGCGGCAACTTCCACACTCGGCGAAGAACTCGATCTATGCGAAGCACTCCTGAAGATTGCTTCGATCCGGCTGGAGGACCGCTTGCGCTACACGTTCGAGATTCCGCCCGCGGTGCGCCATCTGCCCTTCTCGCCGCTGCTGCTCCAGCCGCTCGTCGAGAACGCCATTCGGCACGGCATCGAGCCCTCGGTGGAGGGCGGCGAAATCCGTGTGCGCGCCGCGCTCCACGGCGGCATGCTCACGCTGGAGGTGATGGATAGCGGCACGGGGCTCGCGCAGGGCGCGGCCGGCGCGCTGCATGGCGGCGTGGGCCTGAACAACGTCCGCACGCGGCTGAGCAGTCTCTACGGCGAACGCAGCCGCCTCGATATCAGCGACAATGCGGCACCCGCGAAGGGCGTCACCGCCACCTTGCTGCTTCCCGCTCACTGATATGCCGACCGCCCTGATTGCCGACGACGAACCGAACCTTTCCGCCGATCTCGCCGACCGGCTGGCGCGCCTGTGGCCCGAGCTCACGATCGTGGCGAAGCCGCGCGACGGCGTGGCCGCGCTGGCGGCCCTCAATGCGCTCAAGCCCGATATCGCGTTTCTCGACATCCGCATGCCCGGCATCGACGGTCTGAGGCTCGCGGGCCTCGCGCCCCACGCGCGCGTCGTGTTCGTGACGGCGCACGACGACTATGCGGTCGAAGCCTTCGATCGCAGCGCGGTGGACTATCTGCTCAAGCCCTTGACCGACGCGCGGCTGCTGCGCTGCATTGCGCGTCTTCAGCGCGAAGCGCCGGCACAAGGAGAGCTGCAGCCGGGGCCGGCCGCACCGGCGCCGCGCGACACGGCGCCGGTGCGCTGGCTGACCGTGAGCGCCGGCGACACCACGCGGCTCGTTTCCGTGGACGACGTGCTGTACTTTCAGGCCGCCGACAAGTACACCGAAGTGGTCACCGCCGGCGCGCGGCACGTCATCCGCACACCGCTCAAGGAACTGATGCCGCGTCTCGACGCCGACGCGTTCACGCAGGTTCACCGCAGCGTTATCGTTGCGTACGCAGCCATCGACCGCGTGGAGCGCGACCTGATGGGCAACCTCAAGATTCATCTGCGCGGCGATGCGGCGGTGCTGCCCGTGAGCCGCGCCTATGCCGGCATGTTCCGGCAGATGTGAGTGGATGCGGCGCGCAGTCGATCAGCGCAGCCGCTCAGAACTCCACGTCGAGTTCGTCGATATCTTCGGTCTCCGACTTCGCCGCCGCGATCCACTCCGCCACGAAGGGCTGTTTGAGCACGCGCATGCAGTAGTCGGCGATATCGCGATCGATCTTCACGTCGTAGGTCAAAAAACGCGTAACGACGGGCGCGTACATGGCATCGGCAGCGCCGATCTCGCCGAACAGCCACGGGCCGCCGTACGCCGCGAAACACTCGCGCCAGATCGTTACGATGCGCTCGATATCGTCCTGCGCGCGCGACCATACACGAAAGTTCGGAAAGTGCCCGCGCAGGTTCATCGGCAACGCCGAGCGCAACGCGCCGAAGCCCGAATGCATCTCGCCGCAGATCGAGCGGCAGTGCGCGCGCGCCTTCCGGTGCTCGGGTAACAGATGCGCCTGCGGGCGGATTTCGTTCAGGTACTCGCAGATCGCGAGCGTGTCCCACACCTTGATGCCGTCGTGCTGCAGGCAGGGCACGAGAATCGAGGGCGAAAGCAGCAGCAGTTCGGCGCGTGCCGCGGGATCGTCCACGGGCACGGCCACGGTCTCGAAGGGAAGACCGGCCAGCTTCGCCAGCAGCCAGCCCCGCATCGACCACGACGAATAGTTGCGGCTGCTGATCGTCAAGGTCGTTTCCATCTGGCTCATGCGCGTCTCCGAAGGGCGGTGCCTGCCTGAATAGTCGAGGAAGTGCGCCGCGCACCGCGAACGGCAGGCGATGCACCACTTTGCAGCACGGCGGCGCCTTCATTCGCGGGGCGCTTTCGGCGCGTTCCTGTCGCGTTCCCGCTGCGCGCCATCCTGTTGCCGCGAAGCCCGGCAGATCCCATCCGCACGCCACGGCGCCGCGCCGCATCCGCACGGCGTTCGTGCAAACAACGTGCCAGTCGCCGGCGCGGCGCGCGCGCTCGTGCTGGCTCACGTATTGCTTGCGCCTCAGAGTCCCCGCTGCGGCCCTACGCCCGACCCTGCGCTCCATGAACCTGCTCGCATACCCGCTCTATCAGGCGTTCGCCGACCTCATGCGTCCCTCGCGCACCAGCGCCTCGCTCGCCCGTGCCATGCTCGCCGCCTGGCCCGCGTCCACGGCCGCTTTCGGCCTCGATGCCCGCTATCTCGACGCGTGCTGCGAACTCGTCGAAATGATGGGGCTCACGCATGGGCGGCCGCCGTTCGGCATCGATACGGTCGCCGTGAACGGCGAGCGCGTGGCCGTTCACGAGGAATACGTGAAGCGCACGCCGTTCGGCTCGCTGCTGCACTTTCGCAAGGACAGCGCCGTGCCGCAGCCGCGCGTCCTGATCGTCGCGCCCATGTCGGGCCACTTCGCCACGCTCCTGCGCGGCACGGTGCGCACGATGCTCGCCGACCACGACGTCTATATCACCGACTGGCACAACCCGCGCGACGTGCCGCTTTCGGCCGGCCGCTTCGGCTTCGACGAATATGTCGAGCACGTCGTCTCGTTCATCCGCCGCATCGGGCCGGATGCGCATCTCGTCGCCATTTGCCAGCCCACGGTCGCGTCGCTCGCCGCGGTTTCGCTGATGGCCGCCGACAACGATCCGGCCCAGCCGGCCAGCATGACGCTCATGGCCGGGCCGATCGACTGCCGCGTGAATCCCACGCGCGTGAACGAACTGGCGAACAGCAAGCCTATCGAGTGGTTCGAGCGCAATCTCATCGGCGTCGTGCCGGGCGGGTTTGCAGGCGCGCAGCGGCGCGTTTATCCCGGCTTCGTGCAGCTTGGCGCATTCATGTCGATGAATCTGGAACGGCACATGGCGTCCTTTGCGGACATGCACCGCGAACGCTCGAAGGGCGATCCGGAAAAAGCCGATTCGATTCGTACGTTCTACGAAGAATATTTCGCCACCACGGATCTCACCGCCGAGTTCTACCTGGAAACCGTGAGTTCGGTATTCCAGCAATACGCGCTGCCGCTCGGCAAGCTGAAGGTGGGCGAGCGCCTCGTCGAGCCCCACGCCATCCGCCGCACGGCGCTTTTCACGATCGAAGGCGAGAAGGACGACATCTGCGCCGTGGGTCAGACAGTCGCTGCGCAGGACCTCTGCTCGGCGCTACGGCCGTATATGAAGACGCACCACGTGCAGACTGGCGTGGGCCACTATGGCGTTTTCAACGGCCGCAAATGGGAATCGCAGATCTACCCGATGGTGCGCGCGACGATCCACAACCACGAGCCGCGCGCGCGCCGTTTCGCCGCGACGTCCGAGACCGGGGCGCACGGCGAGCAACTGAGCCTGCGTGCCCTGCTGGACGCGGAGACCGCGGCCGCCGCCGTCATCGCGAAGGCGGCGCAAACCTGAGGCCAGGGGCGGGATCAGGCGCCCGCGGTGCTCCACGGCGCAGGCGCAGGTACGGCGCAAGGCGCCTCGACGTCGATCGACTTGAAATCGGCGGGGCTCACGATCTCCAGATACTCCATGTCCGGCGAGTAGTCGAACAGATAGTGCGCAATGCCGGGCGCCTGATGCACGCAGTCGCCGGCTTCGACGAGCGTCTCCTGCTCGCCGTACATGAAACGCGCCCAGCCCTTGAGCATGATGACGATATGGAAGTCGGCCTCGTGCCGGTGCCAGCCCGTGCCCTGCTCGGGCGCGAGGTTCGCGCGCACGAGCTGCGCGACGACCTTGCCGTGCGTCGCCGCCGCGATGCCGAGATCGCGATAAGTGAAGAAGTCGCGCAGTCCGCCGCCCTCGAATCCGGTGTCCTTGGGCTTGACGTGCGAAAAGCGGGTAGCGAATTCCAGTTCCGTAGCCATGACCGGGCTCCCATCGAAGAATGGCGGCGGTCATTCAAGCATTTACCGTTCCAGTGCGGCGAAGCGCGGCATACGCCCATGCGCAGAGGCGTGCCGCGCCGACGCGCAGCCCGATCGGCGCACCGGATGGCGTCACGCTGCACCTGTACGCATCGCACCATGCCCTTCCTGCACCTGAACCGCGCCTTCGCGGCACACCCTGGCGCTGTATGGCACGCATTCGTCTATTGAAACCCGGCAGCCTGCGCGGCCAGCGGCCAGCGCCCAGCGACCCCACTCCGGTTAGAGCGACCCCGCCTGCGCGGGTCATGACCAGCCAGCTTGCTCAGGTATCCCTATGATCTGGCTGGCGCCGGCGGCCCTGCACGCTGACCACCGAGTCGAATAGCGCCTCGGCGCGGGCAAGCTCGTCCAGCGCGTGGTCGAGGCGCGACTGTGCCGCGCCATGGGGCACCGGCGAGACGTCGAATCCGGCCTCGCCGCGTACGGCCCGAAAAGCCAGATCGACGTTGCGCGACGCTTCAAAAAAGCGTTGCGCAGCCTCGGCTTCTCGCGAACGGATGATGATCGCCATGGAAAAGTTCCATTGTTAATTGCGTCCAGTCGGCCGCGCGGGCGCCGCGTCCACGCGCGTGCGCACCGGTGCGCGAGCCGCCGGCACGCACACCGGCCGAGGATTCCGCCGGCGGAAGATCGAACAGATCGCGGGTGACGCCGCGCGCCTCCTGCGCGGCCGGCTGGCTGCGCAGGCGCTTCGTGAGGTCGGCATAGGCTTCGAAGTCGCCGTTGCGGGCCGCCTCGTGTATCGCGGCAAGATCGCGCGCCTTGACGAACGAGGGCTGCGTGAGGCGCACGAAATACGGCGCCTCCAGTTCGACGGCCAGCGCGATCGGATAGTGCCTGGCCGCCGTTGCCCCGGCTTCCACGCCACGCTCCGCGCGATCGACCACGACAGTAGCCTGCGAAGCGCACGGCGCGTTGCCCGTACTCACGCTGCGCAGCCGCTCGGGACACACGCTGAGGCTGCTGCCGATGCTCAATTCCGCAGGCGATGCGCAGACCAGCGCGTAGTGGTGATCGCGCTCGCGGCCAGAAGGCCAGGTCGTGCGGCTCGCCACGAACACGTGCATGGGCAACTGCCGGACCTGCCCGCTCGCATCGACCCAGGCATTCCACACCAGTGCGTCCTCGCGCTTGCGCGAAGCCGCACGCGCACGCCCGGCCGCAGGCGAAAAAAGCGCGAGCAGCGAGCCCGTGCGCAACGCCGCCACCTGCGCGCTGGCGCCGAGCGACTGGCTGATGCCCCACAGGAATCGCCCGCCGCCCAGCCGGCGCTCCCACTCCTTGCGCAGGATGAGCGCGGCGAGATCTTCCCCGGTCTCCGATCCGGATCGGGACCAGCAAAAGGTGGGCGGTAGGTGTTTCAGTGCCATCGACTTCCTCGGAATGCAGTTGCCCGGTCGATTCGCCGGGCAATTCAATAACCGTTACTGTATAGGTATAATGCATGACATGGAAGCCCCAGACAGACAATTTCCCGTGCAGGAGCTATTGACCCGGCTAACGGCGGATACCCGTTCAGCCAGCGAAATTGCGCGGCTTTCGGGGGTCAGCCAGCCCACGGTTTCGCGACTTCGGTTGTCGAACGGGCGCCGGCTGCGCCGGAGTGCGTCATTCAATAAGCTATGCAGTTTCTACGGCGTCAAGGCGCCGCCCCCGGGGCGGCACGACGCCGCCTATAACGAATTGCTGCGCGACGCGATCGTCGAAGCGTGGGACGGCTCGGAAGAGCACGGCCGCGCGTTGCTCGTGGTGATAGAAGGACTGAAGGAGATGAGCGGAAGGCCGCGCTGAGCAGCGCGAAGCGCGGCACGAGGGAAGAAGGGAAAGACAGAGGTAGCCGGTGGCAGCGGGCGGCGTGCACCCATCGGGCGGTGGCCAGGTACCCACAGGTCGCAGCCTGATGCAGCCGGGCTGCGTAAAGGTCACCGGTTATGGGAAAACGGCCCCGCGAAGGGGCCGATTCCTCAGAGAAAATCCGTCGGAAACGCACTGCGCGGCCGCCGGAGAGCCGCGCTGCGCGCCGCAATCGGGCATGCGGGGGTGCAAGGTCCCAAATCCGGTTACCTTGCCCCCGTCAGCGGGAACCTGGGGCGACGATCAGGCGGTGGCGCGTGCCTGACGCAGCACGGGCAGCAAATCGGAAGGCTCCGGGCGATGCGTGTAATCCGGATTCACCTCCGAATACAGGATCACGCCGTCCTGCCCGATCACGTAGCGCGCCGGCATCGGCAAGGTCCAGCTCGGGTCGCCGTTCACGGTGGGCAGGTCGTTGCCCAGCTTCTTGTAGAGCTCCACCAGATAACCCGGCAGCGCGAAGCGCAGGCCGAATGCGTGGGCGACTGCGTTGTGCTCGTCGGAAAGGATCGGGAAACCAAGCTGGTTCTGGCGCACCGATTTGCGGCTGTTCACGGGATTCTGCGGCGAGATCGCCACGAGGCTCGCACCCTCTGCCGCGATGGCCGGCAACGCTTCCTGCAGCGCCTGCAGTTCCATGTTGCAGTACGGGCACCATACGCCCCGGTAGAACGTGACGACGAGCGGCCCCTTCGCGAGCAGATCGGCCGACGATACGGCTTCGCCATCCGGGCCGCGCAGCGTGAACGCCGGGGCACGGTCGCCCGCCTTCAGCGCACGGCCGGCCTGGCCGGAGGCAATCAGTTCGTCGGTGGCGCGCTCCATCACCGGATGAATGTCGGGCGGCGCGTTGTACGGCGGCTTGCCCGCACGGAAGTCGGCCTTGAAAGCGTCGAGTCTGGCTTGCAGCGACATGGCAATGCTCCTTGCAGTGAGAGGTGAGGTCGTTTCGTCCGTGTCGTCGGGACCGAAGCGATGGGCTCATCTTCCGCGTTCCATGCCACGGCCAGTAGCCGCGCGCATCTCATAGGAGCTATTCCCTACAGGCATGGCGTAGCGCCGCAGCTCCTTTCGGCGGCAGGGAAGCGTTCGTGCTAGATTCATTTCTCCCCATTCGAATCAGCGCGCAGCATGGACCGACTCGCCGCCATGGAAACCTTCGTCAGCGTGATCGAGACGGGCTCGTTCTCGGCGGCCGCGCGACGGCTGGGGGTCGGACAGCCCGCCGTCTCGAAATCAGTCGCGCTGCTCGAGGATCACCTGGGCGTGCGGCTCCTGTTGCGCTCCACGCGCGGACTCACGCCCACCGACGCGGGACAGCGCCTCTACGAGCGCGCCAAAGCCGCCATCGACGCCGCCGACGAAGCCGAACTCGCCGCGCGCGGGGCGGGGGCGAGCCTCACGGGCACGGTGCGCGTCTGCGCGGCCGTCACGTTCGCGCGGCTGCATCTCATCCCCGTCCTCGAGGGCTTTCTGGAACGGCATCCCGAAGTCGATCTCGACGTGGTGCTGGACGACCGCAGCATCGATCTCGTCGAAGAGGGCATCGACGTGGCGCTGCGCATGGGCTCGCTCGACGATTCGGCGATGACGGCGCGCAAGCTGGGCGAAGGACCGCGCCTGGTGGTGGGCGCGCCCGCCTATTTCGCGCAGGCCGGCACGCCGCGCACGCCCGCCGATCTGGCCCGGCATCGCGTGGTGATCTATAGCCAGCGCGGCGGCGGGCGCACGTGGACGTTCCGGCGCGGCAGCACGGAGATGTCGGTGGCCGTTGGCGGACGCCTCACCGTCAGCGCCGCCGAAGGCATGCGCGCGGCCGTGCTTTGCGGCATGGGCGTGGCCGTTGCGTCCGAATGGATGTTCCTGAATGAGCTGAGGAGCGGCGAGGTGGTCTCCGTATTAGGAGACTGGTCGCTGCCTACGCTTGCGCTCTGGGCCGTCTTCCCGACCGGCCGCTTGGTCAATGCACGCACGCGCGCACTCGTCGGCTATGTCGAAGAGGCGCTCGCGCCGGTGCTCAATCCGGTACGCAGCGCGGTGGCAAGCGAGCGCTGAGCGGCCGTGACCTCCGCCCTGACGTGAATGCTTCACGTGGAGCCGATATGACCTCTTTTGCTTCCGCCCCCGGCAATACAGTCCGGCGCCTGCGCGGGCAGTGCCTGTGCGGCTCGGTTCACTACGCCGTAGACGATGCCTTCGTCTACGCGCTCAATTGCCATTGCTCGCTCTGCCGCCGCAGCACGGGCTCGGCGTTCAAGCCCTTTGCGGGCATCGAGCGCGACAAGCTCGACATCACCCTGGGCCACGAGCACCTGCACCGCTTCGGCGATCCGCTCGCGAACCACGACGTCCACTGCGCGCGCTGCGGCTCGCTCCTCTTTTCGGTGGTGCGCGACGGCGGCTGGGCGCACGTCACGCTCGGCACGCTCGCCGACGCTCCGTCCATCCGGCCGTCGGCGCATATCTTCGTGGGCTCGAAGGCGCCGTGGTTCGAGATCACCGACAACCTGCCGCAATTCGACGAGCTTCCCTGAGCCTCACCGGCGCGCTTATCCAGCAGAGAGGTGCCGATACTGGAATCGCTGCCAGCCTGCCTCAGCGCCCGCGGATCGACTATGCTGGGGGCCGCCTCGAACGGGAGCCCCCCATGGACCGGACCACCATCGATACTTATACAGGCGCGGCGCAACGCTACGCCGACGAATGGGCCAGCCAGCCCCAGCCCGACGATCTCTACGCACTGCTCAAGCGCTACTTCCGGTCGGGCGGCGCGGCCGCCGACATCGGCTGCGGTTCGGGGCGCGACGTGGCCTGGCTCAATGCAAACGGATTCCCGGCCGTCGGCTACGATGCCTCCGAGGGCCTGATCGCACAGGCCAGCACGCAATATCCTTCGTTCACGTTCCGGCAGGCCACACTGCCCAGGCTCGCGGGCGTGGCGAATGCCGCGTTCGACAACGTGCTGTGCGAAACCGTCATCATGCATCTGCCGCCCGCGCAGGTCGGTGCGGCGTGTACGCGGCTCGTCGAACTCCTGAAGCCTGGCGGCGTCCTGTTCCTCAGTTGGCGCATTACCGAAGGCGAAAGCGTACGCGACGCGTCCGGACGCTTGTATTCGGCATTCGAGGCCTCAATTGTGAGGCACGCGCTCAGTGGCACCACGCTCGCGCTGGATGCGTCTGCCGTCAACCAGTCGTCAGGCAAACGCGTTCATCGTGTGGTCGCCATTCGCGATTGAGTGCCGGAAGGCGCTTTTTGCGACGAGCGAGGGGAAAATCGGTTGGGCAATTTGCCACAGCGGATGCCGGTCACGAGCCGGCATTCGTATTGATCGGATGATTGAAACCGCGAACCTCATGCACGATTTGGCGTCGAATGCAGTCTGGTCATTGCGGGCCGTGCAGAAAGGACTTCGAAGAGATTGCGATCCGACCCTGTGAGAACCTGAAACTGTGCGTTGCACACGACGATTCAGGTTGCCTCGCATGGCGGAACGCACTACCATACGCGATCTTTCTGCATTGCACGAAAATTCAGGCCGCCTCACGCCCTGTGCGTTTGGCGCTCGCCCGGCGGAACCGGCATTCGCCCCCGCCCATTCCCCTGCAAATTTCGTCATCGCCAGGACGCAACGCCGCTGGCGCGTGACTCATTTTGCCCTTGTCAGGCCCCCTTCAAGGAGAACGTATTGACAAGCCATGACCGGGACGACGTGCTGGCCTCGTCTGCCCGCCCTGCCCGCCGCGGATCGAAAGACAAGAGCGGCGATACGACTCAGCTCGACACAAGCTCGCAACTCGAAAAGCGCCAGCACCAGATGCGCGCGCTGATCAAGCTCGGCCGCGAACGCGGCTACCTCACGCACGCCGACATCAACGACCATCTGCCCGATAACTTCGCGCAGACGGCCGCGCTCGAAACCATCGTCGCCACGTTCAACGACATGGGCGTGCAGGTGTACGAACAGGCGCCCGACGCTGAAACGCTGCTGCTCAACGACGAAGCGCGCGCCGACACGCAAAGCGACGACGAAGCCGACGAAGAAGTCGAAGTCGCGCTCTCGACCGTCGATTCGGAATTCGGCCGCACGACCGACCCGGTGCGCATGTACATGCGCGAAATGGGTTCGAGCGAACTGCTCACGCGCGCCGGCGAAATCGAAGTCGCGAAGCGCATCGAAGACGGCCTGCAGGAAATGATTCAGGCGATCGCGGCATGCCCGTCGATCGTCGCGACCATTCTCGCGGATGCGCAGCGCATTGCCGCCGAAGAAATGCGCATCGACGAACTCGTCGACGGCATCGGCAGCGACGAAGCCGCAGCCGAATCGGAAATGGCCGAGACGGAAGAAAGCGAAGAAATCGAAGCGCAGGCCGACGAGGCCGATGACAGCGGCGACGGCGACGAAGACGACAGCGAGAGCGACGCCAGCAAGGCGAACGAAGCGCAGCTCGAACAGCTGAAAGCGGACGCGCTCGCGATTTTCGCGCGCGTGCGCACGCTCTTCGACCAGATGGCGTGTACGACCGACTCGGAAGCGCGTGCCTCTGCCGCCGAAATGAAGATCTGCGAAGAAATCCAGCGCGAACTCGCGCCGATCCGCTTCACGGCACGCACCATCGACCGCCTCTGCACGCTGCTGCAGTCGCAGGTCGCGGCCATTCGCGCCATCGAGCGCAATGTGCTGGCCATCGTCGTGGATCGTTGCGGCATGCCGCGCGAGACCTTCGTCGAGCAGTTCCCGGGCCACGAAACCGATCTCGACTGGACCACGCGCATGGCCGCGAAGTCGAGCAAGTACGGCCCCTCGATGGAGCGCAGCCTGCCCGCCATCCAGGCCGAGCAGCGCAAGCTCGCCGAGATCGAAGCGGCTGCGTCGCTCTCGCTTCAGCAGATCAAGGCGATCAACCGCCGCATGACGGCTGCCGAAGCGAAGATGCGCCAGGCGAAGGGCGAGATGGTCAAGGCCAACCTGCGTCTCGTGATCTCGATCGCGAAGAAGTACGTGAACCGCGGCATGCAGTTCCTCGACCTGATCCAGGAAGGCAACATCGGCCTCATGAAGGCCGTGGACAAGTTCGAATATCGCCGCGGCTGGAAGTTCTCGACCTACGCCACCTGGTGGGTGCGCCAGGCCGTGACGCGTGCGCTCGCCGACCAGGCGCGCACGATCCGTGTGCCGGTGCATATGATCGAAACGATCAACAAGCTGAACCGCATCTCGCGCGAGATCCTGCAGCAGACGGGCGTGGAAGCGCATCCGGCCGATCTGGCCGCACGCATGGGTATGACCGAAGAGAAGGTGCGCGGCATCCTCAAGATCGCCAAGCAGCCGGTTTCGCTGGAAAGCCCGGTGGGCGACGACGGCGATGCGACGCTCGGCGACATGATCGAAGACGCCGGCTCGGCCTCGCCGGCCGACGCGGCGATCCATGCGAACATGCGCGCTGCGATCGACGAGGCGCTCAAGGCGCTCTCGCCGCGCGAGGCGAAGGTGCTGCGCATGCGCTATGGCATCGACACGACGTCGGATCACACCCTCGAAGAAGTGGGCAAGCAGTTCGACGTGACGCGCGAGCGTATCCGCCAGATCGAAAGCAAGGCGATGCGCAAGCTCATGCACCCGAGCCGTGCCGACAAGCTGCGGCCGTTCCTGGAGCGCTAAGCAGTTATATTTCGGCTTATGTCTGGCTGAAATGAAAAAAGCCCGTCACGTAAGTGGCGGGCTTTTTGTTTGGCGAAGCGATGTTCGCGGGGAGGCATGCCGATTTGAGCTTTGCTTCGATACGAGATGTCCGGCTGGGCGGTTATGCAGCCGGTGCGGTACTGGTGGCGCCGCGCTCGGGTACGAGATGCGTCTGAGGGTAGTACTGCTCGCGCGCCTGCGACGACCCTGAGCGCGCAAA
>NZ_BAYB01000023.1 GCF_000685035.1 Paraburkholderia ferrariae NBRC 106233 | reverse complement strand
TGCCGATTCTAGCATGCGGCACCGTGCGAAGCCGTCTTCGCGGTGCGCATTCTGCCTTGTCCGTCAAGGCTTTGCGGGCGATCCGGCCCGCCCGCGGGGCGCCTCGCCGGGCGGGGTCGGAACCCCGCTGGAATCCTGCTGGAATCCGCGCAATCCGGCGACGCGAGCGCTTCAAAGATCGTCGAATCGGGCAAACGAGATCGGCGTGCCTTCCGCCGAAGGCGCGGGCGTGTCGGTCGAGCACGGTTCCTCGTCGAAGGCGATGTCGCCTTGCGGGTCCGCTTCGCCCGTCGCGCGCAGGCCCTTGAAGCCGAAGAGCGCGGCGTCCATCAGGTGCGAGGGCACCACGTTGCCGAGTGCGTTGAACATGTTGTCCACGCGGCCCGGGAAGCGCTTGTCCCATTCGCGGATCAGCGCCTTCATCTCCGCGCGCTTGAGGTTCGGCTGGCTGCCGCAGAGGTTGCACGGAATGATCGGGAATTCGCGCAGCTCCGCGTACTTCTCCAGATCCGTCTCCTTCACGTAGGCGAGCGGGCGGATCACGATGTTCTTGCCGTCGTCGGACTGGAGCTTGGGCGGCATGCCCTTGAGCTTGCCGCCGTAGAACAGGTTCAGGAGCAGCGTCTGCAGGATGTCGTCGCGATGGTGGCCGAGCGCGATCCTGGTCGCCCCGAGCTCGCCCGCCACGCGGTACAGGATGCCGCGGCGCAGGCGAGAACACAGCGAGCAGGTGGTCTTGCCCTCGGGCACGAGGCGCTTGACGATGCTGTAGGTGTCCTGGTTCTCGATGTGGTACGGCACGCCGATCTTGTCGAGGTACTCGGGCAGCACGTGCTCCGGAAAGCCCGGCTGCTTCTGGTCCAGGTTCACGGCCACGATCTCGAAGTTGATCGGCGCGCGCTCGCGCAGGCGCAGGAGGACGTCGAGCATCGCGTAGCTGTCCTTGCCGCCCGAGAGGCACACCATCACCTTGTCGCCTTCCTCGATCATGTTGTAGTCGCCGATCGCCTGGCCGACCTGACGCACGATGCGCTTGAAGAGCTTGTTGTTCTCGTAGGCTTCCTTCTGCTCGCGGCGCGTGAGCACGCGGCGGCCGGTGCCTTCGTCGTTCTGGGTGGCGTCCTGGATGGCGTCCTGGGCGTTCTCCTGCGAGGCGCGGTCCTCGGCGGCCAGCGTTTCGGGGGCGTTCATGAATCAGTCCTCTTTGATGCGAAAGACCTCGACGCCCACCGCGTCGCAGTCCGGATAAACGTCGGGCTTCTCGGTCGAGAGGCGCACCGCGCGCACGAGCGGGTGCGCGAGCAGGGCCGTCGCGAGGTCGTCGCACAGCGTTTCCTGCAGATGGATATGGCCCTGGCCCACGCGGGCGGCCACGGTGGCGCGCATGTAGTCGTAATCGACCACCTCGCGCAGCTTGTCTTCGCGCGGCGTGGTCTGCGCGAGCGGCACGTAGAGATCGACGTTGATCACCACGCGCTGTTCGCCGCGCTTTTCGAAGTCGTGCACGCCGATGTTGATATTCACTTCGTAGTTGCGCAGGAAGAGCCGACGGCAATCGGCGAGCCGGGGGTGCAGCAGGACGGCGGACATAGTCGTTCCAGTCGATAAAAAGCGTGCCGGGTCGAACCGCTTCGAACCCCTTCGGCACGTGCGCGGGCACAAGACGCCCGGCGGGTCATTCGGTATTCCGTGCGCCGGTTCCGGCGCGCGGCGCCTTCAGGCGCCCGTGAGAAACATCACGTCGCGCGACAGCGGCACGAGGTGCTGGCCGCCATCGACCACGAGCGTCGTGCCCGTCACGCCGGAAGCGCCCGCCAGATACAGGGCGGCCTCCACGAGATCGGCGGGCCGCGAGGCGTGGCCAAGCGGCGTCATTCTGTGCGCGGCGGCAAAGCCTTCCGGCGTCTGGTCGCCCGACTGCATCGTAAGGCCCGGCGCGAGCCCCACCACGCGCACCTTCGGCGCGAGCGCCTGGGCCAGCGCGACGGTGGCATTCGCAAGCGCGGCCTTCGTCAGCGTGTACGAGAGATAGTCCGGATTCATGTTGTACAGCTTCTGGTCGAGCACGTTGATGACGCAGGTGCGCAGCGACTCGTCGGTCGCGGCGGCCTCGGGCGTCGTCTCGTACAGCGCGCGCGCCAGCACGAGCGGCGCGCCCACGTTGATCGCCATGAGATGCAGCAGCTTCCCGTAGCCCACGTCCCGGCCGAAATCGCGCGCGGTGTCTTCCTCGAAGCGCGACGCGTTGTTCAGCACGCACACCGGGCGCCCCAGCGCCGCCGTGCAGGCGGGCACGAGCTGCGCGACCTGGGCCTCGTCGGCCAGATCCGCGGGTAGCGCCACCGCGCGGCGCCCCAGCGCCTCGATCTGCGCGACGACTTCGTCGGCCGCCGCGCGCGAATCGCCGAAATGCACCGCCACGTCCCAGCCGCGCGCCGCAAAACCCAGCGCCAGTGCGCGCCCGATCCGGCGCGCGCCGCCCGTCACCAGCACCACGCGCGCGCCGGCAGGGGCGCCCGAACAATCGGGGCCGGATGCGGGGGCGGCGTCAGTGGCGGCGGTTGCCGGGCGGATGCCGGAAGTAGCGCTCATTTACAATGCCGGGATGAATCCGAAAGCTCACGAACCCGATAGTTTACCTGTTCCCGGGCCGAACGCACTCGCGCAGTCCGAGGCGCTGGCCGCGACGCTGCGCGCCGAGATCGCCGCGGCCGGTGGCTGGCTGCCGTTCGACCGCTACATGGAGCGCGCGCTTTACGCGCCGGGGCTCGGCTACTACAGCGGCGGCTCGCGCAAATTCGGCCGCCTCGCCAGCGACGGCAGCGATTTCGTGACCGCGCCGGAAATGTCGCCGCTCTTCGCGGCCACGCTCGCACGCGCGCTCGCCGAAGCGCTTGCCGCGAGCGGAACGCGCGCGCTGATGGAGTTCGGCGCGGGCACGGGCAAGCTCGCGGCCGGCATTCTGCTCGCGCTCGATGCGCTCGGCGTGGCGCTCGACTCGTACGCGATCGTCGATCTGTCCGGCGAGCTGCGCGAGCGCCAGCGCGAAACCCTCGAAGCCAGGGCGCCCCGGCTCGCCTCGCGCGTGACGTGGCTCGACGCCCTGCCCGACCGGTTCGAAGGCGTGGTGATCGGCAACGAGGTGCTCGACGCCATGCCGGTGCGCCTCTTCGCGCGCAAGGACGCCGTGTGGCACGAGCGCGGCGTGAGCGTCGATGCGGCCGGCGCGTTCGCCTTCTCCGACCGCCCCGCCATGAGCGCGCTCGACGCGCACTGGCCCGAAGGCGTGCTCGCCGGCATCGAAGGCAGCGAGGACTACGTGACCGAGACGCACGAAGCGGCGCTCGCGTTCACGCGCACCGTCTGCACGATGCTCGCGCGCGGCGCGGCGTTCTTCATCGACTATGGATTCCCGCGCCACGAGTTCTATCACCCGCAGCGCGCACAGGGCACGCTCATGTGCCACTACCGCCATCGCGCGCACGGCGACCCGTTCGTCTGGCCGGGCCTGCAGGACATCACGGCGCACGTGGAATTCACCGGCATTGCCGAAGCGGGCGTGGAAGCCGGCGCCGACCTGCTCGGCTACACCTCGCAGGCGCGCTTTCTGATGAACGCCGGCATCACCGAGGTGCTCTCGGAAATCGATCCGCGCGACGTGGAGCGCTTCCTGCCGGCGGCGAATGCCGTGCAAAAGCTGGTTGCCGAATCGGAGATGGGCGAGCTCTTCAAGGTGATCGCGTTTTCGCGCGGCATCGGCGAAACGCTTGCGGCGTTCGCGCGCGGCGACCGCAGCCACACGCTCTAGACCCGCCATGAACTCGCCGAACGCATCGAACGCATCGAACGCGAAGCCCACACCATGATCCGCTGGTTCCTCACCACGTTCATCGCCGTTGCGATCCTGTCGAGCGCGCAGCCATGGCTGCGCAAGCTCGGCATCGGCCGGCTGCCCGGCGATATCACGCTGCGCCTCTTCGGCCGCGAGTACCCGCTGCCGTTCATGTCCACGCTCGTGCTTTCGATGGCGCTTTCGCTGATCGTGCGCGCGCTATGAGCGCGCAGACCGCACGCGCATAGCCGCGCGCTCACAGCCACCCGCTCACAGCCACCCGCTCACAGCCACATCAGGCCGCCGCGAGTGCGTCCTCCACCGCCTTCACGCGCGCGCGGTGCACGGCTTCCTTGATCTTCTCCGCCCCGCCGCCGCAGTCGCGCGCGATGGCGCCCGCATCCACGGCGCGGGCCGCAACGAGCGCCACGCGTAGCCGTTCGGCCTGCGGATACGGCGCCCGCTCCCAGCCGAGCCGGCCACGCAGGTCCGCTTCGCAGGCCTGCAGCGCCTCGGCAAAACGCGCGGGCTTGCGCAGCGCGTCGCAGCGCTCCAGCATGCGCACGAGCGCGGCACCGCCCATCTCCATCACGCGGTGCACGTTGCCGTGCTCGCGCGCGACGAGCATCGCCAGATCGCGGCATTCGTTGGGCACGCGCAGCCGCTCGCACAGCGGCTTGAGCAGATCGACGCTGCGCCCTTCGTGGCCGATATGGCGCGGCAGCACGTCCTCGGGCGTGGTCGCCTTGCCCAGGTCGTGCGTGAGCGCGGCGAAGCGCACCGGCAGTGCGTAACCCTGCGCCGCCGCGTGGTCGATCACCATCATCACGTGCACGCCGGTATCGATTTCCGGGTGATAGTCGGCGCGCTGCGGCACGCCGAAGAGGCTGTCCACTTCGGGCAGCACGCGCGCGAGCGCCCCGCACTCGCGCAGCACTTCGAACATGCGCGAAGGTTTGTCCTCCATGAGGCCGCGCGCCACTTCCTGCCACACGCGTTCGGGCACGAGCGCATCGGCCTCGCCTGCTTCGACCATGCGGCGCATCAGCGCCATCGTTTCGGGCGCAACGGTGAAGTCTGCGAAACGCGCGGCAAAGCGCGCCACGCGCAGGATGCGCACGGGGTCTTCGAGAAAGGCCCCGCTCACGTGGCGGAATACGCGCGCTTTCAGGTCGCCCGCGCCGTCGAACGGATCGATCACCGGGCCGCTCATCACGTCGCCGGGCAACACCTCGCGCGCCATCGCGTTGATCGTGAGATCGCGGCGCGCGAGATCCTCTTCGAGCGTCACGTCGGGCGCATAGAAGAACTGGAAGCCGTGATAGCCGGCGGCGGTCTTGCGCTCGGTGCGCGCGAGCGCGTATTCCTCGTTCGTCTGCGGATGCAGGAACACCGGAAAATCCTTGCCCACCGGACGATAGCCCTGCGCCGCCATCTGCTCGGGCGTCGCGCCCACCACCACGTAATCGCGGTCGCGCACGTCCAGCCCGAGCATTTCGTCGCGGATGGCACCGCCTACGACATAGATCTTCATTCGGGCAGTTCGTCGTCTGCGACCACGTGGGTTTCGCGCCGCCCCGCCGCGATCCACGCAGCCACCGCCGGCAGCGCGGTCACACGCCCGGCGTACGCGGCAGCTTCGGGCGAGAGCTTCGGCTGATAGCTGTTGAAGCGCATCACGACCGGCGCATACATCGCGTCGGCAATGCCGAATTCGCCGAACAGGAACGGGCCGCCGCTCGCGGCGAGGCACTCGCGCCAGAGCGTGTCGATGCGGGCGACGTCGGCCAGCACGTCCGGCGTGTTGCCGACGCCCGGGCGCGTGAGACGGATATTCATCGGCAACGCGTTGCGCAGCGCGCCGAAGCCCGAATGCATTTCGGCGCTGATGCTGCGTGCGCGGGCGCGCGCATTGGGCTCGCGCGGCCACAGCGCGTGCTGCGGATAGCGGTCGGCCAGCGTTTCGGCAATGGCGAGCGAATCCCACACGGCAAAGCCGTCGTCCGCCACGAGACACGGCACCTTGCCCGACGACGAGTATTCGAGAATCGCGGCCTTGGTGCCGGGCTCGTCGAGCTCGATCAGCACTTCTTCGAACGGAATGCCGAAATGCGTGAGCAGCAGCCACGGCCGCATCGACCACGACGAATAGTTCTTGTCTCCGATTACGAGTTTCATCACAGGCATCAGATTTAAGGGTGGAAGAGAAAGGCTAACGTCCCGCGCTCGCGCGGAAGAGATTCAGCCGCGAACGCTGCGACGCGTCGCCCAGGTACAGCGGCGCAATGGCTTCGATGCTCGCGGGCTCGATGCCGAGTTCCGGTGCGAGAGGCCCCGAAAGCACGTTATCGACCGACATCGAATCGAGATTGTCGCGCGTGAGCATGGGCTCGCCCGGCGCCAGCTCGAACGAAAGCGCCTGCATGCGCGCGAACGCCCCGGGCAGCCGCACGATGCGCGCGTGGCGGCCCAGCACTTCGCCGCAATACGCGAGCAACTGCTCGAGTGTATAGACGCTCGGGCCGCCGAGTTCGTAAGTGTGCCCGCTCGCGGCGTCGAGATCGAGCACGTTGACGATGGCCTTCGACAGATCGCCCACGTAGACGGGCTGGAACTTCGCGTCGGGCATGGCGAGCGGGATCACCGGGAAGAGCTTTTCGAGCAGTGCGAGGCGATTGAGGAAGGTGTCGTCGGGGCCGAACACCACCGAAGGACGGAAGATCGTGGTGGCGAGCGACGCCGAGGCGTGCACGGCCTTCTCGCCGTCGCCCTTCGAGCGCAGATACATGCTGGGCCCGTGCGGATCGGCACCCAGCGCGCTGATGTGGATGAGCCGGTGCACGCCCTTGCCTTCGCAGGCGGCCACGATCTTCGTGGGCAGTTCGACGTGGATCTTCGCGAAGCCGGGTCCGTAGGGATCGCCGCGGCCGCCATGGAGCGTGCCCGCGAGATTGATGACCGCGTCGGCGCCTTCGACGAAGGCCGCGAGCGCAACGGGATCGAAGACGTCGGTCTCGATCACGTCGATGGGCAGCAGGGTGAGATGGCGGGCGTTGTAGCGGCGCCGCGTGGCGATGCGCACGGTCTTGCCCGCTTCGACGAGCGCGTTGACGAGATGGCTGCCGATAAACCCCGAACCGCCGACGACGGCAATGGTTTGATGTCGCATCTCCGACCTCCCTTGTGCAGACCTCTTGCAAAGGCGGCGGCGCAACCGGAAACGGGACTCGGCCGGCCGGCGCGCGGGTGCCGCGCGGTGGTCACGCGGTGGTCACGCGGTTATGGCACGCTCGTCGCGCAGAGACCGCATGGCATGGCAGCCGGGCGCCGAGCCGAGCCGCCGGTGCCCGGCAACGGGCGCGGCGGCGCGGCACTCAAGGCGCGATATAACCGAGGCGCGCCTTCAGCGACTGCGGGCGGCCCTCGAACAGCGCCGCATAGTAGACCGTGTTCGACAACACATTCTTCACGTAGTCGCGGGTTTCCTGGAACGGAATGGTTTCCGCGAAAATGGCGCCCTCGACAGGCTGCTGCAACGTCTGCCGCCACGCGCGCGGGCGGCCCGGTCCGGCGTTGTAGCCCGCGGTGGCGAGCACGGCGGAGCCGTCGAACTGATTGTAGATCATCGACAGATAGTTGGTGCCGAGCAGGATATTCGTGTCGATGTCGTTGAGCTGGTCGCGCGAGAGCGGGCCGAGGCCGATCTTCCTCGCAACCATCTGCGCCGTGGCCGGCATGATCTGCATGAGGCCGCTCGCGCCCACGCCCGAGCGCGCGTTCATGATGAAGCGCGACTCCTGGCGGATCAGGCCGTAGGCCCATTCGACGTCGAGGCCGTTGGACTGCGCGTCGCGGTCCACGATGTCGCGGAACGGCGCGAGATAGCGCAACGAGAAGTCATGCTCGCTCACCGTGCGATCCGCCGTGTTGACGGTACGGTCGAGCAGATGGATGCGCTTCGCGTATTCGGCGGCCGCCAGCAGCTGACGGTCGGTCATGTTGCGCAGCGGCCAGTTCCACTCGCGGTTGCCTTCGAGCCGCAGATTCAGCGCGTAGAAACGCTGCGCGAGCGCGAAGCCCGGCGTTTGCGCCGCGGCGGCGACTTCGGCGTCGCTCACCGTGGTCTTCGGCGGAATCGTGATCTTCTGGCCCAGTTCTTCCAGCGCAAGCTGGCCGTAGAAGTTATAGCCCTGCGAAATCTGCGCGAACTCCTGGTTGGCGCCGTTCACGTCGCCGGCCTGCTTGAGCGCGCGTGCATGCCAGTAGACCCACGCGGGTTGCGCGCGCAGCGCGGCGGGCATCTGCTCGATCGACCAGCGCACCATGGTCCAGTCGCCGCCCAGCAGCGCGGCGCGCGTGCGCCACTCGTAAGCGGGATTGGAAAGCGGCGCGTTGACCGAGAGGCGATACCAGTCGAGCGCGCCCGGAATGCGCTTTTGCGCGGCCTGATAGCCGATCGTGCCCCACCCGATCGCGCGCTCGGGCGACGAAAGCGAAGGCGCAACCGCGGCAAAGGTGGCGGCGGCCATGGCGGGATCGTTGCGCGCCATCACCGTGACGGCGAGCAGGGCCAGTTGATGCGAGGCCGGATCGGGGCTCACGCCCCCCGCCAGCGTGATCGGCGGCGTGTTCACGGCTTGCGCGAACGCGGTCGCGTCGGGCTGGTTCGCGAGGCCGCCCAGCAGCTTGTAGCCCGTGCCCGTCTGATTCTGTTCGTAGGCGAGGCGAATCTGCTGCCATACGTCGTCGCTCGTGAACTGGCCTTTGATGGCCAGCGCCGTGACGAGGTCCACGCAGCCGTCGCCGTAGTAGCGCGGATCGGTGAGCAGCGCCCGCGCGTCGTTCGCCACGTTTTCGCCGTGCGCCGCGCGCGATTCGAGCGCGTAGCACTTCACCTGCGTGTCGTCGTTGAGCACGAAGCGCGGGTATTGCTGGTCGAAGTTCGCCCAGTCGTGGCGCGCGCCCAGCACGAGCAGATAGTCGTTGCGCAGGCGGTCGGCAATCGCCTCGCCGTCGTGACGCTGCAGGAACGAGAGGACCGGGGCGTCGGGCGCGTCGATGCGCGCATGGCCCTGCGAGTCGAACAACTGCGGCTTGATCTGGAAATACTCCAGATACGAAGGCGCCGGGTAGTCCGGAATCATCGCTGCCAGTTGCGCGGCGCGCGCCGGATCGTTGTTGCGCGCGGCTTCGCGAAGCTGGATGAAAGTCTGGTCGTCGGGAGAAAGGGGGGCGTCTGCGGAAAGCGCAACGGGGCGTACGGCGGACGCCGTGCTGCATGCGACGAGTGCCGCGGCGGCCAGCGCTAAACCGGCCGCGCGATATACTCGGACAAGGCGTTTGGACATCGTTATTTCTGGAGCACGAGGTGAACCCAAGCATAGCACGCAACCCCGGCGCCCAAGCCAAAAAGACATGGCGTGCAACCCTGCTTGCGACCCGTCTGGAAGCGGCTTCCGACGCCGCATTGAACGCCGCGCTGGCGGCGCGTTTGAGCCGGCTTGTCGAGCATCTGGCGGCGCGCGTTGCGGCGCCTTTCGCGCCGCGCTCGATCGGCTTTTACTGGCCGCTTTCCGGCGAGTTCGACGCGCGCGGCTGGGTCGCCGCCTGGCTGCGCGCCGATGCGTCGCGCAGCGCGGCGCTGCCGGTCATCGCCGGGCGCAACGCGCCGCTCGCCTTCCACCGCTGGACCCCCGACGCGCCCATGCGCGAAGGCCACCACGGCATCCCCGAACCGGCCTCGCAGGAACGCACGGTGCCCGACCTGCTGCTCGTGCCCTGCGTGGGATTCGACCCGGACGGCTACCGGCTGGGCTACGGCGGCGGCTATTACGACCGCACGCTCGCCGCGTGGCCGGGCGCGGCGCTGCCCGTCACCATCGGCATCGCCTATGAAGCGTGCCGGATCGAAACCGGCGCGCTCGAGCGCGAGGCGCACGACCTGCCGCTCGACGCCATCGTCACCGATTCCGCCACGCACCTTACCCCGCACCTCAATGCACACCTCGCCGAAAGGCTGCGCCCGCACGCAACGCCGCGCGCCTGAGGCGCCGGCGCCCCGGCCAAGCCAGAACGAGCGCCGCACCCAGCCTACAGCGAGGCCGCCGCGCGCGCGGCCGTGTCGTACAGGCCGGACGCATTGCGCATCAACTGCGCGGCCTCGCCGATCTGCACGTTGGTGAGCCCGCTCTCCTTGAGCGTGGCGATGAGGCAGCTCTCGCGCACGTCGCGATAGCGCAGGCACAGGTCGCGCCCCTCGGGCGTGACCGAGAAAAAGACCTCCTTGCCGGTCTTTTCGCTTTTTACATACCCTCTGGAAACGAGCTTCTTCAGCGCGTAGGTCGCCACGTGGGTATCTTCGATATTGAGCACGAAGCAGATGTCGGCCAGTTTCTTGCGGCGCTCGCGGTGCCCCACGTGATGCAGCAGCGACACCTCGACCGGCGTCATGTCCTTCACGCCCGCCGCGGACATGCAGCGCACCATCCAGCGATTGAAGGCATTGCTCGCCATGATGAGCGCGTACTCGAACTCGGAGAGCTCGGCGCTCGTCTCGGAAACGAGATGTTCGGACGAAACGATCTTGGTCGGCTGGCGCGACATGACAGGAATCCGTGGACGAAAAAGGTCGTGGCGAGAGTGTAGTGGCGCGCGCGGCCGCACGCGCCTGGCGAAAACGCTTATTGATAAATTGTAGATAATTTATCGACAATGTACGCTAGTGAGGAACGGCGTCCGGTCCGGCCGCTGCTCCTTGCCGTGCTGCGAGCCGTCACAGCGGTTTGCGGCGCGGCGAGGCACAATCCAGCCAGGAACCGCACCCAGTCATCGTCATGCCGAACCCTATTCCACGCATCTTTCCGCTCGGTGACGCGGCGCTCGTCTGCGAAGCACCGCCGCCCGCCACGCTCGAAGTCCAGCGCCGCATCTGGGCCGTCGCCGCGCTCGCGCGCGACTGGCCGCCCGTGCGCGAAGTCGTGCCCGGCATGAACAACCTCACCGTGACCTTCGACCCGCTCGCCGCCGACGCCGAGGCGCTCGCGCAGGCGCTCGAAGCCGCCTGGCACGACGCCGAAGCCGCGCCGCACGCGGGCCGCGACGTGGAGATTCCGGTGTCCTACGGCGGCGAGGCCGGCCCCGACCTCGAAGTCGTGGCGCAGCACACGGGTCTCGCCGCCGCGGACGTGGCCGCGCGCCACGCGGCGGGCGTCTACGTCGTGTTCTTCCTCGGCTTCCAGCCGGGCTTCGCCTACATGGGCGGCCTCGAGGCCGCGCTGCACACGCCGCGCCGCCGCGAGCCGCGCCTCGCCGTCCCCGCCGGATCGGTGGGCATCGGCGGCGAGCAGACCGGCATCTACCCCGCGCAGTCGCCGGGCGGCTGGCAGTTGATCGGCCGCACCGCCCTCGCCCTTTTCGACCCCGCGCGCACGCCGCCCACGCTGCTTCTGCCCGGCGACCGCGTGCGCTTCACCATTGCGGAGCTCGCCGCATGATCGAAGTGCTCCGCGCAGGCTTGCTCACCACGATCCAGGACGCCGGCCGGCCCGGCTACCGGCATCTGGGCATCGCAACGGGCGGCGCGCTCGACCCGCTCGCGCTCGAGGTCGGCAACCGGCTGGTCGGCAACCGCCCCGACGCCGCCGGGATCGAAGTGACCTTCAGCCCCGTCGCGCTGCGCTTTGCGCGCGCGACGCGCATCGCCATCGCCGGCGCCGATTTCGGCGCGACGCTCGGCGGCCGCCCGGTGTGGTCGTGGTGGAGCCTGCCCGTCGCGGCGGGCGAAGAACTCGTGCTGAACGGCGCTAAACGTGACATGAGCGGCGGCATGCGCGCCTATGTGTGCGTGGCGGGCGGCATCGACGTGCTGCCGATGCTGGGTTCGCGCAGCACCGACCTCGCCGCCGGCTTCGGCGGCCTCGCGGGCCGCGCGCTCAAGGACGGCGACCGCCTCGCCACGGGCGCGAGCGCCGCGCCCGGCGGCGAGCGTGCGGCGCTCGCGCCCGGCGCCCCGCCCTTCGGCGTGAAGGCGCCGGTGCTGTGCAACTGGGCGCTCGTCGACGAACCGGATCACCGGCGCGGCCGCCATCCCGCGGGCGTGGCGTGGGCGGTGCCCGTGCGCGTGCTGCGCGGCCCCGAATTCGACGGCTTCACGCCCGAGGCGCAGCGCGCGTTCTGGTCGGACGAATGGCTCGTCACGCCCAACAGCAACCGCATGGGCTACCGGCTTTCCGGCACGGCGCTCGAACGCGCGAACGGCATGGACCTGCTGTCCCATGCCGTGCTGCCGGGCACGATCCAGGTGCCGCCCAACGGCCAGCCGATCGTGCTGATGAGCGACGCACAAACCACGGGCGGCTATCCGAAGATCGGCTCGGTGATCCGCGCCGACCTCTGGAAGCTCGCGCAAGTGCGCCTGAACGGCGGCGTGCGCTTCGTGGAGACCACGCCCGCCGTCGCCCGCAAGGCGCTCGCGGACGAGCAGGCTTACCTGAGGCAGATCGACAACGCGATCACCATGCGCGACGAACGGCACGCGAGCCGCCAGGCGCAACGTGCCTGACCCGCGTCTGAGCCGGGCGTCTGCCGGGCACGGCAGACGCAGGCAATCCGTCAGCAAGGCAACAGGCAACGCAGCAAGCAAGGCAATAGCAGCAAGAGGACCATCATGACCACCATCGATCTGAACGCCGATCTCGGCGAAGGCTGCGGCTCCGACGAGGCGCTGCTCGACCTCGTCAGTTCCGCGAACATCGCGTGCGGCTGGCACGCGGGCGGCGCCAACGCGATGCGCGAATGCGTGCGCTGGGCCGTCGGCAAGGGCGTGTCGATCGGCGCCCACCCGAGCTTCAACGATCCCGAGAACTTCGGCCGCAAGGAGATGAACCTGCCGGCGAGCGAGATCTACGCGGGCGTGCTCTATCAACTGGGCGCGCTTTCAGCGATCGCCCAGGCCGAGGGCGGCCGCATCGCGCACGTCAAGCCGCACGGCGCGCTCTACAACCAGGCCGCGCGCGATCCGCAGATCGCGGACGCCATCGTCTCCGCGGTGCACGACTTCGACCCTTCGGTGGTCGTATTCGCGCTCGCGGGCAGCGGCCTCGTGAGCGCCGCGCGCAATGCGGGGCTCGTCGCCGTGGAAGAGGTGTTTGCCGACCGCGGCTATCGCGCGGACGGCTCGCTCGTGCCGCGCAGCGAGCCCGGCGCCCTGCTCGACGACGAAGACCTCGTGCTCGCGCGCACGCTCGCGATGATCCGCGAGCAGCGCGTGCAGGCCGTGGACGGCGCATGGGTGCCGCTGAACGCCCAGACCATCTGCCTGCACGGCGACGGACCGCACGCGCTGGCGTTCGCGCAGCGCATTCGCGCGGCGCTCGACGACGCGGGCATCGGCGTGCGCGCCGTGGGGCCTGCGGAGGATTGAACACGGCATGAACACGGCAGCGGGGAACGGCGCGCTCGCGCGTCCCCCGCGCAAGCAGGAAAGCACGTAGACGCAAGCAAAATCCGAGGGCCTTGAGAGCGTCAGGCCATACGCCCCCCCGGCGTTTGGTCTGGCGTTCTACGCAGTACCGCATCAGCACTACCCGCATCGGCACTACCCCAAGCGGCCGCAAGAGCCGCCGTTCGTCCGGACCGCCCTGCCATGAGCCGGGCGGCCGCTACGCCGCCTTCGCGCTTCGCGCAGGCGGCATTCACGACAAGCCCATACGTTTGGAGATCGAGATGCCAAGCACCGTCAGCCTGTGGCCGCTCATTGGAGTGGCCGTGATCATCGCCGGGTTCCTGTTGCGCTTCAACCCGATGCTGATCGTCGCCGCCGCCGCCATCGCCACCGGCTTCGCCGCCGGATTCCCGCCCGGCAAGGTCCTCGCCGCCATCGGCACCGGGTTCATCAAAACCCGCAACATTCCGCTCATCATCCTGCTGCCGCTCGCGGTGATCGGCCTGCTGGAGCGGCACGGCCTGCGCGAGCGCGCGCAGATCTGGATCGGCAACATCAAGGCGGCCACGGCCGGGCGCCTGTTGATCGTCTATCTGTTCGTGCGCGAGATCACGGCCGCCGTCGGCCTCACGGGCCTCGGCGGCCATCCGCAAATGGTGCGCCCGCTGATCGCGCCGATGGCCGAAGGCGCCACCGAAAACCGCTTCGGCAAGCTCCCCGACGCCGTGCGCTACAAGCTGCGCGCCTACGCCGCCTCGACCGACAACGTCGGGCTCTTTTTCGGCGAGGACATCTTCGTCGCCTTCGGCGCGGTCGTGCTGATGGTCACGCTGCTCAAGGAGGCCGGCGTTTCCGCGGAGCCGATGCACGTGGCGCTGTGGGGCATACCCACGGCGCTGTGCGCGTTCGCGATTCACGCCACGCGCCTCTGGCTGCTCGATCGCAAGCTCGAACGGGAACTGGGCGGCGCGGCGCGCACGGAAGATCGCGCGGCCCCGAGTCAGGCCCCGAGCCAGGTCCCGGCGCGGGATGGACAAGGAGACGAAGCATGACCCTCACCATCGACTACCTGTTCTGGCTGCTCGGGATCGTGCTGCTGATCGTCGGCGGCATGATCGTCGCGGACCGCGCGCATCCGCGGCGTTTCACGGCCGGCGGCTTCTGGCTGCTCTACGCGCTGATCTTCCTCGTGGGCGACAAGCTGCCCGCCGAAGTCGTGGGCGTGCTCGTGATCGCCATGGCGCTGATCGCCGGCTTCGGCGGCGTGACGGCGGCAAAGCCCAAGGTGCTCTCGCTCGAAGCCCGCATGGCGAGCGCGAAGCGCCTCGGCAACCGACTCTTCGTGCCCGCGCTCACCATCCCGCTCGTGACCGTTATCGTCACGCTCGCTGCGAGCCATCTCGTGTTCGGCGGCACGCCGCTCTTCGATCCGAAGAACGTCACGCTGGTCGGCTTCGGCGTGGGCTGCGTGATCGCGCTCGCCATCGCCTGCCTCATCACGCGTGACAGCGTCGGCCAGTCGATGCAGGAAACGCGCCGGCTCGTCGACGCGCTCTCGTGGGCCGCCGTGCTGCCGCAGATGCTCGGCATGCTCGGGCTGGTGTTTTCGGACGCGGGGGTGGGCAAGGCCGTCGCGCACGTCACGACCGCGTACATCGACATGGACCTGCGCTTCGTGGCGGTGACCGTCTACTGCGTCGGCATGGCGCTCTTCACGGTCATCATGGGCAACGGCTTCGCGGCGTTCCCGGTGATGACGGGCGGCGTGGGCGTGCCGGTGCTGGTGGGCATGTTCCATGTGAACCCGGCGATGATGGCCGCGATCGGCATGTTCTCCGGCTACTGCGGCACCCTCATGACGCCGATGGCGGCGAACTTCAACATGGTGCCCGTGGCGCTGCTCGAACTGCCCGACAAGAACGCCGTGATCCGCGTGCAGGTGCCCACCGCGCTGTGCGTGCTCGCCTGCAATATCGTGCTGCTCAACACGTTCGGCTTCTGAGCGCGCGCCCGGCCTGGCGCCGGGCTGCCGGGCCATCGTTCAGCCCGGATCGACGGTGAAACCGTGCTGGCGCAAGAGCGCCAGCACGCCCTTCTGCCCGCCCAGATGCAGCGCGCCCACCGCGACGAAGAGCGGCTTGTTGGGCGCGGCGATCTGCAGCGCGCGCGCGACGAAGCGGCGATTGCGCTCGTACACGATGCGGTTGTCGATCGAATCCGAAATGCGCTTGTCGCGCGCGAGCTTCTCCGAACGCGCGCTTTCCCACGCGGCGATGGCATCGGCATCGCCCAGACGCCACAGGCGCAGCAGGGTCTGCACGTCGGCGGCGTTCTGCGCCGGCGTTTGCGCGAGGTCCTGAGCCAGCATCTCGCGCTGCTGCGCGAGCGAGAGATTCGTGAACGCCCGCATCTGCTCGCCGAGCGTCTCCAGCCCCACGATGCGGCGCCCCTTCAGGCGCAGGAACACGTTCTGCAATTGCGCCTCGGTGCCGTAGTCGGTCAGGAGGCCCGCGCTCAGCGAATCGTAGGTTTCCACCAGCAGCGAGGCGAGCCACGGGCGCATGCGGCGGATCTCGTCGAGCGCCTCGGGGTTGCCGCGCAGGCGCGCCTCGAGCTTCTGCCAGAGCGGCTCGGGCAGCAGCTTCGGCAGGCACGGGTTCGAGCACACGCCGTACTTCGACACGTCGTCCTGGGAAACCAGCAGGTCGTCGGGCGAGAGTTCGAGCGCGAGCGTGGGCGAGGCGTTGAGCGCCGCGAGAATCGACGGGCGAAACGGCTGATTGGGCGGGTAGTCGGCCGGGTCGCCCACGTGGAGCGTGCCGAGCACGTAGATCGTGGTGGTGCCGCGCGTGGCGACATAGAACGGCATGCGTGCCGGCTGCTGGCGCACCGGGCCGCCGGCGGTCGTGCCCGAGGCATAGCTCGGCACGGCGGGCGGCGAGTGAAAGCCCGGCAGGCGGGCGCCCGTCGAGGGCCCGGCGGGCACCGGCACGGGCGGCCGTACGCCGGGGGTTTCGGCGGCGGCGCCCGCTGAGAACGCGGCCGGCAGGAAAAAGCGGGAAAACGGCGAGGAGAACGGCAGCGAGGGCGGCCGCGACGGCGCCGACGAGGGCTCGAAGGTCCCGAACGCAGCCGCCAGCACGAGCGACGCACCCAGGACCCCGTGCGCCGCCGCGCGCAGCATCCCGACGGTACGGCCACCGGCTGTACGCAAGCGGCGCGCTGCGCGGCGCGCCGCTGTCTCATCAGGCCGGCATGAGCCGCCCATCCTGTTCCCCCACCTCCTCAGCACGATGGCAGGATACCTGACGCCCGTCCACTTCGCGAAGTACCGGGACCTCTTTGCGGCACCGCTCGATCGCATACGGGCAGCGCTGGTGGAACGTGCAGCCCGCCGGCGGGTTGAGCGGCGAAGGCAATTCGCCTTCGAGCTTGATCTTCGCGCGCCGGTCGGCGGCGAAGATCGCGGGCGTGGCCGAAAGCAGCGAGCGCGTATAGGGGTGGCGCGGCCGCTCGATCACCGTCTTCCTGTCGCCCAGTTCGGCCACGCCGCCCAGGTACATGACCATCACGTCGTCGGCCACGTGCTCCACCACCGCGAGGTTGTGGGAGATGAACACGTAGCTCGTGCGGAACTGGTCCTGCAGGTCCATGAAGAGATTCAGGATCTGCGCCTGGATCGACACGTCGAGCGCGGAGACCGGCTCGTCGGCCACGACGATCTGCGGATCGAGGATCATCGCGCGCGCGATCGCCACGCGCTGGCGCTGCCCGCCCGAAAACATATGCGGATAGCGCCTGGCATGCTCGGGCCGCAAGCCGACGATGCGCATCATGTGCGCGATGCGGTCCTGGCGCTCGGCAGCCGAAAGCTGCGTATTGATCGCGAGCGGCTCGCCGAGCGTCTGCTCCACCGTCTTGCGCGGATTGAGCGAGGCATACGGATTCTGGAACACCATCTGCACGCGGCGGCGCAGCGCGGCCATCTTGTCGCCGCCCGCGTGCGTGACGTCTTCGCCGTCGATCACGAGGCGCCCCGCCGTGGGCGGCTCGATCATCGTGAGCTGGCGCGCGAGCGTGGACTTGCCGCAGCCCGATTCGCCGACCACGGCCAGCGTGCGGCCGCGCGTGAGCGCGAACGACACGCCGTTGAGCGCCTTCACGGTGCCCTGGCCGAAGAGGCCGCGCCGGACGGTGTAGTGCTTCTTCAGATCCTCGGCGACGAGAACGCGGTCGTCGTCACCGTGAGGCGTGTGGTGATGCGTTGCGTTCATTGCACGCCTCCGTCGGTGAGGGTTGCCGCGAGATTGAGCGGCTTGATGCAGCGGACCTGCTCCACGCCGCCCGCCGTGCCGGGCACGGGTTCGAGCGCGGGGCGCGCCTTCCTGCAGTCGTCCACCATGTACTTGCAGCGCGGCGCGAAGAGGCAGCCCGTGGGCCGGTCGTCGCGGCCCGGCACCATGCCCGGCAGCGCGGCAAGACGTTTGGCTCCCTTGTTGTGCTCGGGAATGGCGGCGAGCAGCGCCTCCGTGTACGGGTGATGCGGCTTCGCGAAGATGTCGGGCACGCGGTTCGTCTCGATCACCTCGCCCGCGTACATCACCGCCACGCGCTGCGCCACCTCGGAGACCACGGCGAGATCGTGCGAAATCAGCACGAGCGCCATGCCGCGCTCCTTCTGCAGGCGCACGAGCAGATCCATGATCTGCGCCTGGATCGTCACGTCGAGCGCCGTGGTGGGTTCGTCGGCGATCAGGAGCTTGGGGTTGCAGGCCACGGCCATCGCGATCATCACGCGCTGGTTCATGCCGCCCGACATCTGGTGCGGGAAGTTGTCGATGCGGTTCTTCGCGTCGGGTATGCCCACCTGGTCGAGCAGTTCGAGCGCGCGGCGCTCGAGTGCCGCGCCGCGCAGCCCTTCGTGCAGCTTGAGCACTTCCTTGATCTGGTAGCCGACCGTGTAGCTCGGGTTCAGGCTCGTGAGCGCGTCCTGGAACACCATCGCGATGTCCTTGCCGACGATGCGGCGGCGCTCCTTGCCGGTGGCGTTGAGCAGGTCGCGGCCGTCGAACGTGATCGAGTCGGCGCTCACCTTGCCGGGCGCGTCGATCAGGCCCATCAGCGCCATCATCGTCACGCTCTTGCCCGAGCCCGATTCGCCGACGATGCCGAGCACCTCTCCCGGCGCCACCGAGAAGTTCACGCGGTCCACGGCAGGCAGGCCGTTGAAGCTCACCGCCAGGTTGCGGATGGTCAGAAGGTCTTGAGTCATGATCAGGCCATCCGTTTCAGCTTGGGATCGAGGGCGTCGCGCAGCCCGTCGCCGAGCAGGTTGATCGCGAGCACCGAGATCAGGATCGAAAGGCCAGGCATCGTGACGATCCACCATGCGCTGTCGATGTAGTCGCGCGCCGAGGCGAGCATGGCGCCCCACTCGGCGGCGGGCGGCTGCACGCCGAGGCCGAGAAAGCCCAGCGCGGCGGCGTCGAGAATCGCCGAGGAAAAGCCGAGCGTGGCCTGCACGATGAGCGGCGCCGTGCAGTTGGGCAGCACCTGCGAGAACATCAGGCGCAGCGTGCCGGCACCGGCCACGCGCGAGGCGGTCACGTACTCCTTGTGCAACTCGCCGAGCGCCGAGCCGCGCGTGAGCCGTACATAACCCGGCAGCGCCACGATCGCGATGGCGAACATGGTGTTGGTGAGGCCCGGGCCGATGATCGCGACCACGGCCACGGCGAGCAGCAGCGACGGGAGCGCGAGCAGCACGTCCATGAGACGCATGATGGGCGTGTCGGCCCACTTCTCGAAGAACGCGGCCACGAGGCCGAGCACGATGCCCGGAATCAGCGCGAGCATCACCGAAACGCAGCCGATCCACAGCGACAGCCGCGCGCCGTACATGAGGCGCGAAAGGATGTCGCGGCCCGCTTCGTCGGTGCCGAGAATGAACTTCCAGTTGCCGCCGTCGAGCCAGGCGGGCGGGATTTTCACGTAGTCGCGATACTGCTCGATGGGGCTGTGCGGCGCGATCACGGGCGCGAAGATCGCCACGAAGATCAGCGCGAGCACGATGATGCCGGCGGCAACGGCGCCCTTGTTGCGCGAGAAGTTCGCCCAGAATTCGCGCAGCACGAGCGCGCGGCCCGAAGGCGGCGTAAGCGCTTTGGGCGCGGTGTTCTGAATGTCAGCCATCACGCCTCCTGGTTGGGTCGAATGGTGTGTGGGGTTGCTGGCTTCATGGCGCGATTACCTCGTATGCCGGATGCGCGGATTGAGCACGCCGTACAGCAGATCGACGACGAGGTTCACGAGGATCACGAGCGTCGCGATCATGAGAATGCCGCCCTGCACCACGGGATAGTCGCGGCGGCTGATCGCGTCGATCAGCCACTTGCCGATGCCGGGCCACGAAAACAGGGTTTCGGTGAGCACCGCGCCCGCCAGCAGCGTGCCGACCTGCAGGCCGATCACGGTGACGACGGGAATGAGCGCGTTGCGCAGCGCGTGCACGACGATCACGCGCAGGGGCGAGAGGCCCTTGGCGCGCGCGGTGCGGATATAGTCCTCGCGCAGCACTTCGAGCATGGAGGAGCGCGTCATGCGCGCGATCACCGCGAGCGGAATCGTGCCGAGCACGATGGCGGGCAGGATCAGGTGCGAGAGCGCGGAGCGGAACGAGCCTTCGTCGGTGCCGGGCAAGAGCGAATCGATCAGCATGAAGCCCGTCACGTGCGGAATGTCGAACTCCACGGCGATGCGGCCCGAGACCGGCGTCCAGCCGAGTTTCGACGAGAACACCATGATGAGGATGAGGCCCCACCAGAAGATCGGCATGGAGTAGCCGGTGAGCGCGGCGCCCATCACGCCGTGATCGACGATCGAGCCGCGCCTGAGCGCCGCGAGCACGCCCGCGGGCAGCCCGATCACGAGCGCGAAGAGGAGCGCGCAGATCGAGAGTTCGACGGTGGCGGGAAAGCGGGCGAGAAACTCGTCCATCACGCTCGTGTTGGTGATGATCGAGGTGCCGAGATTGCCTTGCAGCGCGTGGCCGACGTAGTGGAGATACTGCATCGGCAGCGGTTCGTCGAGGCCCAGGCGATGCATCGCGTCGGCGTGCATCTGCGGATCGACGCCGCGCTCGCCCATCATCACTTCGATGGGGTCGCCCGGGATCAGGTGGATGAGCGCGAAGGCCAGCAGCGTGATACCGATGAAGGTGGGTATCACCATGCCGACACGGCGCAGTACGAAGCGGAACATGGTTCGTTCCCCCGAAAACTTGAGTTGAGCTTGAAACGCAACCGGCGACGGGGGCTCGTGACCCCGGTCGCCGGACCTGATCCGGCCGGCGTTTCGAGTATGTGAACGCCTGGCCGGATGACTTACCCGATAAACGTTACTGCACGCCCACGCCGTCGAAGCGCGCATAGCCGAGCGGCTCGATGCGCATGTCGATCACCTTCTTGCTGACCGGCTGATAGACGGTGGAGTGAGCGATCGGCGAGAACGGCAGTTGCTGCGCGAAGATCTGCTGGGCTTGCATGTAGTACTTCGTGCGCAGCGCCTGGTCGGAGGTCGTGCGGCCCTTCTGCACGAGATCGTCGAAGGGCTTGTAGCACCACTTGCCGAAGTTGTTGCCGTTCACGGCCTCGCAGCCGAGCAGCGTGCCGAGCCAGTTGTCGGGGTCGCCGTTGTCGCCCGTCCAGCCGATCAGCATGGCGTCGTCCTCGCCCGCGTGCGCGCGCTTGATGTACTCGCCCCACTCGTAGGTGACGATCTTCGCCTTCACGCCGATCTTCGCCCAGTCGGCCTGGATCATTTCGGACATCAGGCGCGCGTTCGGGTTGTACGGGCGCTGCACCGGCATGGCCCAGAGCGTGATCTCGAAGCCGTTGGCAAGACCCGCCTTCGCGAGCAGCGCCTTCGCCTTTTCAGGGTCGTAGGCGTTGGACTTCAGGTTCTTGTCGTAGGACCACTGCGTGGGCGGCATCGGGTTGGTCGCGAGCTGGCCCGCGCCCTGGTACACCGAGTCGATGATCGCCTTCTTGTTGATCGCCATGTCGAGCGCTTCGCGCACTTCGAGCTTGTCGAGCGGCTTGTGCTCGACGTTGTACGAGAGGTAGCCGAGGTTGAAGCCCGGCTGCGAGGGCATCGCAATGTTCGGCTCGAGCTTCAGCGGCGCGATGTCCGCGGGGCGCGGATAGCTCATCACCTGGCACTCGTCGCGCTTGAGCTTCTGCACGCGCACGCTCGCGTCCGGCGTGATCGAGAAAATCAGTCTGGAGATCTTCACGGCGCCCGGCTTCCAGTAGTCGGGATTGCCGTCGAAGCGGATGGTCGCGTCCTTCGTGTAGCTCTTGAAGATGAACGGGCCCGTGCCCACCGGGTACTGGTTCAGGTCGGCGGCCTTGCCGGCCTTGAGCAGCTGGTCGGCGTATTCGGCCGAGAGAATCGACGCGAATTCCATCGCCATGTTCTGGATGAACGGCGCATTCGGCTCGTTCAGCGTGAACTTCACGGTGTACGGATCGACCTTCTCGACCTTCGCGATCAGCTTGTCGAGGCCCATGTCGGTGAAGTACGGGAACGACACCGGGTACGCCTTGCGGAACGGCTGGTTCGGATCCAGCATGCGCTCGAACGTGAACACCACGTCGTCGGCGTTGAATTCGCGGGTGGGCTTGAAGAAGGCCGTGGTCTGGAACTTCACGCCATGGCGCAGATGGAAGGTGTAGGTCTTGCCGTCGGGGGAAACATCCCACGATTGCGCGAGGCCCGGTTCGACCTTCGTGCCGCCGCGCTCGAATTCGACGAGGCGGTTGTACACGGTGAAGGTATTCGCGGTGAAATCGACGCCGGTGGTGTACTGGGCGGGGTCGAAGCCGGCCGGGCTGCCTTCCGAGCAATAGACGAGCGTCTTGTTCGGAATGCTGTCGGCGTGCGCGAGAGGGGCTCCAGCAATCGTTGCCGCTGCGAGCGCGACGAGAGACGACCGTCGTGCTGCGCGCAACAGTTTGTTTTCTATCATGTTTCCTCCGGTTCAGTGCCGGCCGGAGCCGGCGTAGCGCGATCTTACTTGAGCAAGTGCCGCGGTCACAAGCAAGCCAAAAGTCCCGGCGTGTGGGGGAACGCCGGGTTGACAGGCTGCGCGCGAGGTTCATGCTGCGGCGCGCGCCGGTTTTTGCCGGATCTCAAATTTCCCCCGCCGATGCGGATCGGATCGCCGCCCCCCGCGACATCGCCCGCCGCGCACGCAAAAAAACCGCGCGGGCCGCCTAAGCGGCACCGCGCGGTTCGCGGCGCATGCGCGGGAAAACCCGCGCAGCGTCAATCTCTATGTCGACGTCAGGGGAAGAGGCGCTCGCAGATCGCCTTGGTGGCCACCGCGTTGTTGAGCGTGTAGAAGTGCAGCCCCGGCACGCCCGCTTCGACGAGGCGGCGGCACAGGTCCGTCACCACGTCGAGGCCGAACGCGCGGATCGACTCGCGGTCGTCGCCGTAGCTCTCGAGGCGCTTCGCCACCCAGCGCGGCACTTCGGCGCCGCACATTTCGGAGAAGCGCATGAGCTGCGAGTAGTTCGTGATCGGCATGATGCCGGGCACGATCGGAATGTCCACGCCCAGCTTCTTCGCGTCTTCGACAAAACGGAAGTAGGCGTCCGCGTTGAAGAAGTACTGCGTGATCGCCGAGTTCGCCCCCGCCTTCACCTTCTGCGCGAACGCTTCGAGGTCGTGGCGCGGCGAGCGCGCCTGCGGGTGGTACTCGGGATACGCGGCCACTTCGATGTGGAACGCGTCGCCGGTTTGCTGGCGAATGAACGCGACGAGGTCCGACGCATAGCGCAGCTCGCCCATCTCGCCCATGCCCGAAGGCAGGTCGCCGCGCAGGGCGACGATATGGCGGACCCCATGCGACCGGTAGGCCGCGAGGATCTCGCGCAGGCCCTCTTTCGAGGCGCCGATGCACGACAGGTGAGGCGCCGCTTCGACGCCGTCCTTCGCGATATCCAGGACGGTGTCGAGCGTGCCCTGTTGCGTCGAGCCGCCTGCGCCGAACGTCACCGAGACGAACTTCGGCGCGAGCGTGGCGAGCTGCGCGCGCGTGGCGCGCAGCTTGTCCACGCCGTCCGGCGTCTTCGGCGGGAAAAATTCGAATGAGAGTTCGATCGGTTTCATGATGAATGACCGCAGCGGCGCATCAGAGGCTGCGGTTGCCGAAAATCAGGGCGGACAGCAGCCACGACACGATGCTGTAGAGGATCGAGCCGAAGAACGCCGACCAGAAACCCGACACCTCGAAGCCCTTGAGCAGCGAAGCCGCGAGCCAGAAGCACAGCGCATTCACCACGAGGATGAAGAGGCCGAGCGTGACGATGGTCACGGGCAGCGTGAGCAGGATCAGCACCGGGCGCAGCACGGCGTTGATGAGGCCGAGCACGAGCGCGACGATCAGCGCGGTGCCGAAGCTGCGGATGTGGATCGACGGAACGAGCCAGGTAATGATCAAGAGCGCGAGCGCGTTGATCAACCAGGTCAGCAGCACGGTCATGGTTAGCTCCTTGTTCTTGACGGACAGGCCGGGGGCGGACAGTGCCCGCCCCCAGCATCCTGCCGATGGCTTAACGGCGGCTTAAATCAGCGCCGCGCCGAATCGCGGCTTGTGACCGCTTGTAACCGCCTGGCTTAGTAGCGGTAGTGGTTGGGCTTGAACGGACCGTTCTTCTCCACGCCGATGTACGAAGCCTGCTCGTCGGACAGCACGGTCAGGTTCGCGCCGATGCGCGCGAGGTGCAGACGCGCGACCTTCTCGTCGAGGTGCTTGGGCAGCACGTACACCTTGTTCTCGTACTTCTGCCCTTGCGTGAACAGTTCGATCTGCGCGAGCGTCTGGTTCGTGAACGAGTTCGACATCACGAACGACGGGTGGCCCGTGGCGCAGCCCAGGTTCACGAGGCGGCCTTCGGCCAGCAGGATGACGCGCTTGCCGTCCGGGAAGATGATGTGATCGACCTGCGGCTTGATGTTGTCCCACTGGTACTGGCGCGTGGAGGCAACGTCGATTTCCGAGTCGAAGTGGCCGATGTTGCAGACGATCGCGTTGTGGCGCATCGCCTTCAGGTGGTCGTGGTTCAGCACGTGGTAGTTGCCCGTTGCCGTCACGAAGATATCGGCCTTGTCGGCGGCGTATTCCATCGTCACGACGCGGTAGCCTTCCATCGCCGCCTGCAGCGCGCAGATCGGGTCGATTTCGGTGACCCACACCGTGGCGCCGAGACCGCGCAGCGATTGCGCGCAGCCCTTGCCCACGTCGCCGTAGCCGGCCACGACGGCGATCTTGCCCGCGATCATCACGTCGGTCGCGCGCTTGATGCCGTCCACGAGCGACTCGCGGCAGCCGTACAGGTTGTCGAACTTCGACTTCGTGACCGAATCGTTCACGTTGATGGCCGGGAACGGCAGACGGCCTTCCTTTTCCATCTGGTAGAGGCGGTGCACGCCGGTCGTGGTTTCTTCGGTCACGCCCTTGATCTGCGAGAGGCGCTTCGAGTACCACTGCGGGTCGATGTCGAGGTGCGCGGCGATCGACTTGTAGAGCGCGACTTCCTCTTCGTTGGCGGGCTTCGCGATGACCGAGCGGTCCTTCTCCGCCTTCGAGCCGAGGATCAGCAGGAGCGTGGCGTCGCCGCCGTCGTCGAGGATCATGTTGGCGAATTCGCCGTTCGGCCATTCGAAGATGCGGTGCGAGAACTCCCAGTATTCGTCGAGCGATTCGCCCTTGAACGCGAACACGGGCGTGCCGCCCTGCGCGATTGCGGCGGCCGCGTGGTCCTGGGTCGAGAAGATGTTGCACGAAGCCCAGCGCACGTCGGCGCCCAGCGCCTCGAGCGTCTCGATCAGCACGCCGGTCTGGATCGTCATGTGCAGCGAGCCGGCAATGCGCGCGCCCTTGAGCGGCTGCTGCGCCTTGTACTCTTCGCGGATCTGCACGAGACCGGGCATTTCGGTTTCGGCGATGTCGAGTTCCTTGCGGCCCCAGCCGGCCAGCGACAGATCGGCGACGACGAAATCCTGAGCTTTATCTTGCGGAATTGCGGCGTTCATCACGCCCTCCTTTCTAAAATTGACCTAGAAATTAAAGACGTGAGCGCCGTTTCAGTGCGGTGAATTCAGGGAATCCGACCGGATTGAGCGCCTTCGAGCCTGGCAGGTCCCGCAGTGTCGAACTGCAGCCCGTCGCAACGCTCCTCGAAGACGAGGCGTGATTGTAGCAAATCGGGACGGCCGCCTGGATGGCAGCCGCGCGGCGCGGCGGCGCCCTCAGACCGGCAGGAAACCGAGCGCGGGCGCGAGCAGCACCATCACCACGCCCGCAATCATCATCGTGAGGCTCGCCACCACGCCCTCTTCGCTGCCCAGCTCGCGCGCCTTGGCGGTGCCCACGCCGTGAGCGGCCGCGCCGAACAGCGCGCCGCGCGCGAGCCGCGTGCGCAGCGGCACGAGGGCCAGCACGATCTCGCCGAACAGCATCCCGCACACGCCCGTGGCGATCACGAACAGCGCGGTGAGGTCGCGCGGCGCGTGGATCTTGTCGGAGACGGCCAGCGCGAAGGGCGTGGAGATCGAACGCGTCATCAGGCTGCGCTGCAGATCCGGCGAGAGATGCAGCAGCTTCGCGAGCACGAGCGAGCCGCCCACGGCCACGACGATACCCACCGTCACGCCCACCATGAGCGAGATCCAGTGACGCCTGAGCAGCGCGCGATACTCGTAGATCGGCACCGCGAAGGCGACGGTGGCCGGCCCCAGCAGCCACATGAGCCAGCGCGTGTCCTCGAAATAGACCGGATACGGAATGTGCAGCATCAGCACGATCGCGCCCAGCACGATGGGCACGGCGACGAGCGGCGTGAGCCACGGCGAGCGAAAGCGCGCGTAGAGCGACTTCGCGGCGAAATAGAGCGCGATGGTGAGGATGAAGCAGCCGGCGGCGATCAGGCGCGAGGCGTCGTCGGCGAACAGGGCGGAGAAAAACGCGTTCATGACGGGATCATCCTGAATGGCAAACTCAAGGGCAAACGGTCGGGCGGCCGGTTCAGGCGCGCGCGTGGGAATGGCGCGCCTGCTGCACGCGCCGCAGCGCGAGGCGCCGCTCGAGGCGCGCGGCCTGCTCGACGGCAAACGCCACCGCCACCATCACCATCAGCGTGCCGCCCACCACGACGAGCGCGAGGCGCCAGCCGTCGGCGCGGAACAGGCCGCCGTACTGGACCGCCGCCACGGCGGCCGGGATGAAGAAGAGCAGCATGTCGGAGAGCAGCCAGTCGGCGCCGGCCTTCACCCAGCGCGGCGCGACGCCGCCGCAGAAGAGCAGCGCGAGCAGCGCCGCGAGGCCCACCACGCCGCCCGGCACGGGCAGGTGCGTCACGCGCACGAGGGCGTCGGCCACGAACCAGACGCCGGCCAGCAGCGCCGATTGCGCGGCAATCCGGCCGACGCGCGCCATCCCGCCCGCGTGTTGCGGCGCCCGGCTGGAAGAGAGAGAGGTCGGCGTGCTCATGGAAAACCCTGGTGACTTTCGATGAAAGCGAGTATAGGTTGCGCCGCAACATAAATAAAATGACTTAGAATTATTGAAATCATTCCAATCTGGAATCTTGAATCGGGAGCCTGACTGTGGAACTGCGCGCGCTTCGCTATTTCATCGAGGTGGTGCGGCAGCAGAGCTTCACCGCCGCCGCCGAACAACTGCACGTCACCCAGCCCACCATCAGCAAGATGGTCAAGGCGCTGGAAGACGAAACCGGCACCCCGCTGTTGCTGCGCGACGCCCGGCAGATGGTGCTCACCGACGCGGGCCGCATCGTGTATCAGCGCGGCCAGGACGTGCTCGCCGCGCAGGCGCAACTGGAAGCCGAACTGGCCGATCTGGAGACGCTCGGCCGCGGCGAGCTGACGATCGGCATTCCCCCCATGGGCGGCTCGCTCTTCATGCCGGCAATCGCGGCGTTCCGCCAGCGCTACCCGAAGATCGAGCTGAAGCTTTTCGAGCAGGGTTCGCGCGCGATCGAAGCGGCGCTGATTGCGGGCGAGCTGGAACTGGGCGGCGTGCTGCAGCCCGTGGATCCGGCAACGATCGACGTCCTGCCGATTTCGCATGAACTGCTGTGGCTCGTCGCGCCGAAGGGCTCGCGCTGGGACGGCGCGGCGAGCGTGCCGCTCGTCGATCTCGCGTCGGAGCCGTTCGTGTTCTACGGCGAAAGCCTGGCGCTGAACGACGTCGTGCTGCATGCGTGCCGCACGGCGGGCTTCGCGCCGCAGATCGTCGGGCGCAGCGGGCACTGGGACCTGATGGCGGCACTGGTGCTGGCCGGCGTGGGCATCGCGCTCTTGCCGGCGCCCTATTGCCGGCGGCTCGACGCGGCCCGCTTCACGTGCCTGCCGGTGAGCGAACCGGAGATCGCATGGGACATGGCGATAGGGTGGAAGCGCAGCGCCTACCTCTCGCACGCGGCGCGCGCGTGGCTGGACGTGGCGCGCGAAGAGTTCGGCAAGCCTTCATCGTTTCTCGACGATTTCGTGCGGCCGCCGGGGTTGGAAGCGGGTGCGAAGCGGAAATAGAAGGGGCTGAAAAAGCCCGCGCACGCGAGGCCGGCTTCAAGCGCGACAACGCCCTCGAACGCCCCGTTTTGTGGAGACGTTCGAAGGCTTCGGCGCCATTGGCAGAAACGGGCAAGAACAGGCAGGAAAACGAAACAGCGCCCGTCAGGCCACCACGCTCGCGCTGCTCGCATCGTGCGCGCGGCGCGCTTCGACGATGAAATCGGCCGCCCGCTCGCCGATCATCACGGTAGGCGCATTCGTATTGCCGCCGATGAGCGTCGGCATGACGGAGGCATCCGCAATGCGCAGGCCGTTCACGCCGCGCACGCGCAGTTGCGTATCGACCACCGACTGCGCATCGCCGCCCATGCGGCAGGTCGAAACCGGGTGATAGATCGTGTCGGCGCGCGCGGCGATGGTCGCGCGCAACTCGGCCTCGGACTGCCCGGGATGCGTATAGATCTCGCGCCCGCCCAGCTCGGCAAGCGGCGCCGCTTCGAGGATGCGGCGCCCCACGCGCGCGCCTTCCACGAGCAGGTCCACGTCGCGCGCATCCGAGAGAAAGCGCGGGTCGATCAGCGGGGCGACGCGCGCGTCGGCGCTCGCGAGCGTCACGCTGCCGCGGCTGTGAGGCCGCAGCACGCACACATGCAGCGAGTAGCCGTGGCCCCAGTGCAGCTTGCGGCTGTGGTCGTCCACGAGTGCCGTGCAGAAGTGCAGTTGCAGATCGGGCCGCTCGAGCCCGGGCTGGCTCTTGATGAAGCCGCCCGCCTCCGCCACGTTGCTCGTGAACATGCCGCGCCGCGCGCCGAAATAACGCGCGAGGCCGGGCACCATCTTCGCGATCCCGCGCAGCGAATAGCCGATGGTCTCGCTCGTATGCACGCGCTTGTTGTAGGTGAAGTCGATATGGTCGATCAGGTTGCGGCCCACTTCGGGCGCGTCGTGCTGCACGGCAATGCCGTGCGCGCGCAGTTGATCGGCGGGGCCCACGCCCGAGCACATCAGCAGTTGCGGCGTGTTGAACGCCCCCGCCGCGAGGATCACTTCCGCGCGCGCGGCCATCCGCTCGATCTGGCCGCCGCGCGCCACTTCGACGCCGCTGGCCCGCGCGCCGTCGAAGGTCACTCGCAGCACGGTGGCATCGGCGATCAGGTGCAGGTTCGGGCGCGCGTGCCCGTACAGGTAGGCGCGCGCCACCGTGCAGCGTTCGCCGCCGCGCTGCGTCACCTGGTAAAAGCCCACGCCTTCCTGGTCGGGGCCGTTGAAATCGTCGTTGGGGCGAAAGCCCGCTTCGAGCGCCGCGCGCACGAAGCGCTCCGCCACGGGGTTGCGCTCGCACAGGTCCGACACGCCGAGCGGCCCGCCCGCCCCGTGCAGCGCGCTCGCGCCGCGCGAGTTGTCCTCGGCGCGCAGGAAGTACGGCAGCACGTCGGCGAACGACCAGCCCGTGCAGCCCAGTTGCGCCCATTCGTCGTAGTCGAGCGGGTGGCCGCGCGTATAGATCATCGCGTTGATCGCGCTCGATCCGCCGAAGCCGCGTCCGCGCGGCTGATAGCCGCGCCGGCCCGCGAGACCCGGCTGCGGCTCCGTTTCGTAGCCGTAGTTGTTCTTCATGCGACGCGGAACGAGCGCGGCCACGCCCACGGGCATGTTGACGAGCAGATTGCGCCCGGTGTGCGGCCCCGCTTCGATGATCGCGATGGTCGCTTCGGGACAGCGCGCGGCGAGCCGGCCCGCGAGCGATGCGCCGCCCGAGCCGCCGCCTACGATGATGTAGTCGTATTGCATCGTCTCCTCCCAGGTTCTTCGCGTTGAACCTGGTCGCGCCAGGCGCACGCTCGTTCGATAATTCTGGTTCGCGCATTGTAGGAAGCGTCCGGCGCGCCCGGCGCAATTTATCTCAGAGCGTTCCCTCTAAAACGCGGCGCGCTCGCGCGCCTAAGATGAAAGACGGTCCCGCCATCGAGACTGAACGGTTCCGGCAAGCACTCAGGGAGCGCTGGAACAGCCATGGGCCAGAGAGCCCGACACCTTTTGCATGAGGTAGAGGCAGATGGAAAACACGCATCGCCCCGGCACGACCCACGACGTGACGAACCAGGCGCCGCCGCTCGCGGACTACAACCTGTTCGCCGCGGATAGCGCACTCGCCGAATCGCTCGAACGCGCCGGCGCCGGCTGGCACCGCGAAGCGCTCGCGCGCGACGGCGCGCGGCTCGGTGCCGCCGAAACCCTCGCGCTGGCCGACCTCGCGAACCGCCACGAACCCGAACTCTTCACGCACAGCCCGCGCGGCGAGCGCATCGACGCGCTCGAATTCCATCCGGCCTGGCACCGCCTGCTTGCGCTGCTGCGCGCCGAGGGCCTGCACGCGCTGCCGTTCTCGCACCCGCAGCCCGGTGCGATGGCCGCGCGCAGCGCGGGCTACTTCCTGCATGCCCAGCTCGAATCGGGGTCGCTGTGCCCCATGACGATGACCTTCGCGAGCATTCCCGTGCTGCAGCGCGAGCCCGCGCTCTTCGAAGCGCTGCGCGAGCGCCTCTATGCGCGCGAGCACGATCCGCGCGATCTGCCGTGGCAGCAGAAGTCGTCGATGATGATCGGCATGGGCATGACCGAAAAGCAGGGCGGCTCCGACGTGCGCAGCAACCGCACCGAAGCGCGCGCCGCGGGCGTGGCCACCGGCCGCGGCGCCGAGTACCGGCTCACGGGGCACAAGTGGTTCTTCTCCGCGCCGCAATGCGACGCCCATCTCGTGCTCGCGCGCAGCGCGGATCACGACGCCCTCTCCTGCTTCTTCGTGCCGCGCTTCGCACCCGACGGCAGCAAGAACGCCGTCAACGTGCAGCGGCTGAAGAACAAGCTCGGCAACCGTTCGAACGCGAGCAGCGAGGTGGAATTCTTCGATGCGTACGGCCTCATGATCGGCGAGGAAGGCCGCGGCGTGGCCACCATCATCGAAATGGCGAACTACACGCGGCTCGACTGCGTGATCGGCAGCGCCGCGCTCATGCGCGCAGCGCTCGTGCAGGCCATCCATCATGCGCGGCACCGCAGCGCATTCGGGCGCCTGCTGGCCGCGCAGCCGCTCATGCAGAACGTGCTTGCCGACCTCGCGCTCGAATCGGAAGCCGCCACCGTGCTCTTCATGCGTCTTGCCCGCGCATTCGAAGAAAGCGAACCCGCGTCCGGTGCCGTCAGCGACGCCGGCGCAGCCGTATCCGGCGACGTGGCCTTGCAGGCGCGCGCCTGGCGCCGCATCGTCACGCCCGCGGCGAAGTTCTGGGTCTGCAAGCGCGCGCTCGCGTTCACGGGCGAGGCGATGGAGGTATGGGGCGGCAACGGCTACGTCGAAGAAGGGCCGATGGCGCGCTTCTACCGCGAGGCGCCCGTGAATTCGATCTGGGAGGGCTCGGGCAACGTGATGTGCCTCGACGTGCTGCGCGCGCTCGAGCGCGAAGCCGATGCCGCGCAGGCGCTCTTCCTCGCGTGGCGCCGCGAAGCGCAGGGCCATGCGGTGCTGGAAGCCGCGCTCGACCGTCTGTCTGCACTCCTGAACGGTGCGCCCGGCACCCGCGAAGCGAACGCGCGCCATATCGCGCAGCAGCTCGTGCTGATCGCGCAGGCCATGCTGTTGCGCGAAGGCCCCGCCGAAGTCGCCGATGCGTTCATCGCCACGCGCCTCGACGAACACGGTGCCGACTGCGGCCGCGTGTTCGGCACGCTGCCGGCGCGCTTCGATCACGGGGCACTTGTCGCACGCGCGTTTCCCGCGCTGTGACGGCGCGCTGACCGCGCCCGGCCGCATCGCACCAGCAAACGCACCAGCAGACGCACCCGCACACGGCGCCGCAGCGCGTACCGTTCACCGCCACACGCGCAACGCCGCAACGCCCACAACAAGACTCGCCCCGAGGACCGCCCGACCATGAAGCAAGACCTGCCCGACGCCGTCTCGCGCGACGCTCACGACGACCTCCATGCGCTTCTCGCGGTGCAGCGCGAAGCCTTCCTGCGCGAGCCGTTTCCCGCCTGGGATACGCGCGTACGCCACCTCAAGGCGCTGCGCGCGATGCTGCTCGAGAACCGCGACGCCCTGGCCGAAGCCATGAACGCCGATTTCGGCCAGCGTTCGAAGGCCGAAATCACCTTCGCCGAATTCGTCACGTTGAAGCAGGAAATCGATTCGGCGCTGAAGCACGGCGCGCGCTGGATGAAGCCGCAGCGGCGCAGCGTGGGCCGCTGGCTGCGGCCCGGGCGCGCGAAGGTGGTGCCGCAGCCGCTGGGCGTGGCGGGCATCGTGGTGCCGTGGAACTATCCGCTGCTGCTCGCCGCGGGGCCGCTCGTGTGCGCGCTCGCGGCCGGCAATCGCGCCATGATCAAGATGTCCGAGCTCACGCCGCGCACCTCGGCGCTCGTCGAGGAACTGATCGGCAAGACCTTCGCGCGCGACCACGTGGCGGTGGTGAACGGCGACTCCGCCGTGGGTGCCGCGTTCACGGCGCTGCCGTTCGATCATCTGCTCTTCACGGGCTCCACGCGCGTCGGTCACGAGGTGATGCGCGCGGCGTCGGCCAATCTCACGCCCGTCACGCTGGAGCTGGGCGGCAAGTCGCCCGCGATCATCGGCGAGCAGGCGCGCTTCGACCATGCCGTGGACAGCCTGCTGCTCGGCAAGACGCTCAACGCGGGGCAAACCTGCATCGCGCCCGACTACGTGCTGCTTCCGGAGGGCCGGGAGCGGGCCTTCATCGAACGCGCGCGCACGCGCTTCGCGCAGCTCTACCCGGACTTCCTGAACAACGGCGACTACACGTCGATCATCTCGCCGCGCCATTTCGATCGCCTGCTGCGCCTCGCCGACGAAGCCCAGGAAGCGGGCGCACAGTTGCATCCGCTGGCCGGGCACGACATTGCGTCGCGGCGCTTTGCGCCCGTGATCGTGACGGGCGCGCCCGCCCACACGGCGCTCATGCAGGAAGAGATTTTCGGGCCGCTGCTGCCGCTCGTGACCTACGAGACGCTCGACGAGGCGCTGCGCTACGTGAATGCGCGCGCCCGCCCGCTCGCGCTCTACCTCTACGCCGACGACGCGCGCACCGTCGCGCGCGTGACGCACGAAACGGTCGCGGGCGGCATGTCGGTCAACGACACGCTCATGCATATCGCGGCGGAGGGGCTGCCGTTCGGCGGCGTCGGCGCGAGCGGCATGGGGGCCTACCACGGCTACGCGGGTTTCGTGACGTTCTCGCAGATGAAGCCGGTCTTCACCCAGGCGCGCCTGAACGGGCGCGGGCTCATCGCGCCGCCCTACGGCCGGCTCTTCAACGCCGTAATCAGGATGATGATGAAGTTCTGAACGGCGCGGGCAGCGCCGCGGGCCACCGCGCGAGACGCGCCGGCTGCGGCGGATCGATCGTTGCCGACTGCGAGGCCGCGGCTGCCGCGGCCTTCTGCGCCGCCTCGGCTCGCTCGGCGTCCGCAGCTTCGAGTTGATGCAGCCAGGCGAGCAGTTCCGCAACGGCCTGGTAGAGCCGCGGCGGAATCTTCGAATCGAGATCGACCTGCATCAGCAGCGACACCATTTCCGGCGACTGGTGCACGTAAAGGCCGGCCTCTTTCGCGCGCTGCACGATCATGTCGGCGACGAGGCCATAGCCTTTGGCGACCACGCGCGGTGCCTGATCGGCAGGCGTGTCGTAGGCGAGCGCGGCGGCGGTCCTGCGGTGCGTGCGGCTCATCTCAGCTCCCAGTCGAAATCACCGGTGGCGCCGGCCTGCGCATGCGCGTGGGCCTGCGCCTCCTGGGCGTCCTGCGCGGCCGCCGCCGCGGCCGCGCGCGCATACGCATGCGCGGCTTTCGAGGCCTCGGCGGGACCGGGCGCAGCGCCGATCTCGCGGATCGCAAGCGAGGTCAGCGCAAGACCCAGGGCTTCGAGCCGGCTGCGCAGCGCCTCGCTGCCCTCCGTGAGCCGCGCCGCGCCGTCCGAACTCGCCTGCACGCGCACGGCGAGCGCCTCGCCCGAGAGCGTGAGTTCCGCATCCACCGTGCCGAGCGACGGCAGCGCGAGCGTGAGACGCGTGCGCCAGGGCGGTTCGTCGGCGTCGGCGGCGCCGTGGTGGCCATCGCGCGGATCGTAGCGGTCCTGCTGAATGCTCCAGTCGAGCCGCACGCCGGGCCACGCTTCGCCGGTCCAGCGAAATTCGCCGGTGGCGAGCAGGTCGAGTTGCTGGCGCACGAGCGGAATCACGGCGGCGTGCACCACCTGGCCGGCGGCCGCCTGATCCTGCGCCGCGGGCAGCAGCATCGTTTCGGAGAGCAAACCGTTCGCGCGCACGAGCGCCGCATTCGAAGCGAGCGTCGCGGCGCCGCTCTCCTGACCCGCATAGCCCTGGGGGGAAGCGTTCGCGCTGTCCGCGCGCGCGCCGCCCGCCGGGGTGCCGCGCCCGCCCGGCGCGGGCGTTTCGGCCCAGAGCACGTCGTCGGCTTCGTCGAGGGCCTCGGTCCAGTCGAGCGGCAGTTGCGCCGATGCGTTCATGAGCCGGTTCTGCGGTTCGTCCGCGAGCTCGGCCGGGGTGCGCTGGCCGAGCAGCCATTGCGCGAGATGCGATTCGTAGAAGAGGCCGCTGCCGGTCACGGTTTGTTCCAGCGCGGCAGCCAGTGCCGCCACGGCGCCCGACTGGGCGGCGGTGGCTGCCTGCGTGGCCTGGGCTGCCGGGGAAGACGGCGCCTGGGCGCCGGCCGCGGCGCCGTCGGCAGTCGCTGCGTTGGCCGCGGCGGCTGCATTGGCGCCGGCAGCAGCGGTGCCGTTCGGATTCGCCGCGAGATTCGCCGCCCCGCCCTCGCTCTGCGCGAGCGCGGCGGCATCGTCGGCGAGGAGCGTGGACTCGATGGTTTCGAGTTCGGAGGCAAGCTGGGCGGCGCCGGCCGGCATGCCGGGCAGCGGCAGCGAACCCTGGCCGGCGGAATCGGCCGCGTCCGGGTCGCTCCAGACGGGCGCCTGGCCCACCACGGCGGGCGTGGCTTCGCCGCCCGAGCGGATGATCGCGTCGAGCGCGAGCGCGACGGCGGAGAGTACGGTCTGGGTCGAGGCCTGCGGGTTGGGGCTCTGCGCATCGGGCAGCGCGGCCGCGCCGCCGGCGAGCGCGCTCACCCCCGTCTGGCCCGTCTGCGCGGCGCCGGCGCTGCCCTGCGAGCCCACTGGATTGAGCGCGCTCACGCGGCCTGCGCTGAGCGCGGAGGCTCCCGTATCGATTCCGTTCATGCGCTCCCCGAGGCCGGCGGGTCCTGGGCGCCCTGCGCCTCGCCCGACTGTCTATGGTGTACGGCAGGCGGTACCGCGCGTCAGCGCGCGCCGTACAGTTCCTGCAAGACCCGCGAAGGCTGCGCGGTGCCGGCGAACAACGCCGACAAACGCGCCATGCACGGACTCGCGAGATCGCGGATGGCCGCGTCATCGGCGAGGATCTGACTGATCAGCTCGAACTTGCGTGCACGTTCGGCGACGGTGAGCCGTATGCCGCCGTCGGCGGCCTTGAGCGCATCGACGAGGATCCGGTACTCCTCCTGGAGTCCGATCAGATCGTTCCAGTGCGAATCGCGTGCCGCGCAGAGCATGCGCTCTGATACCGCCGCGATCGCTTCATAGCGGGCGAAGTAGTCTGCTTTCGAACTCATCTCGTCAATGAACCGGACCCCGGAGCGGCTGGCATGGCGGCCAGCCGTTCGGCTTCCGGTGCAATCCCCAGCCAGGCTTCTTCGAGCGTTGCCAGGAGGCCATCAACCTCGACCAGCTTGGACTCGCTCTGTTCAATATTTGCTTCCAGCAAACGCCGCGTGATGTAGCCATACAGCCTGTTCAGGCGCTGCGCGACTTCCCCGCCCGCCTCAACGTTCAACGCCAGCTGGAGCCCACTTTCGACAATCCGGATCGCCTTGCTGATCGCTTCGCAGCGCGGCCCGACATTGCCCATCTGCAAATGCATGCGTGCCTGTGCAACCGCCTTGCGCGCCCCCTGGTACAGGAGCGCGATCAGCTTGTGCGGACTCGCACCCATGACCCCCGTTTCGACACCCACGCGTGCGTAAGCGTTGGCTCCTGAATGTGCAGGGGAAAACATCGGTGCTTCTCCTCGATACGTGCGGCGGTGGATACGGTTCGTCGGCCGAGGCGCGCACGGTGCGCCGGCCGGCCTGTAGCCGGGTTATCGGAAAGAAGCGGGAGAAGCTTTAGGTGCGCTTTCGGTCCACTTCGGCGGCAAGGCCCCGCAGGCCGGCCTGCAGGGCAATCCCGAGGATGACCTCGAAACGGCCCGCAAACTGGCCCCAAAAATCGCCCGGGGAACGCGCGAGGCCGGGGGGCGCGAGGCGTGCCCAGACGCCCGGCCCGCCTGCGAGACCCACGGCCGCCGCCGGCCTCAGACCTGAATCTGCATGAGGTCCGTGTACGCCGAGACCAGTTTGTTGCGCACCTGCAGCCCGAACTGGAAGCCGATGTTGGCCTTTTGCATGTCCACCATGACGTCGTTCAGCGAGACGTTGTTCGACCCCAGCTCGAACGCCTGCGACTCGCCCACCGCCTTTTGCTGGTCGTCGCTGATCTTGTCGAGCGAGGCCTTGAGCGCCGCGGCGAATCCGCCCGCCGTCGCCGCGCCGGAGGACTCGTCGGCGGCGCTGGTGCCGCCGGCCGCCTGCGCCGCCATCGATTGCATCTGCGCGAGCGCGGAAGTGAGCGGAGAGATTGTCATGGTTGCTCCACGGTAAGGAAGGAAGGGCGCCCCCGGCGCCGGGCCTGGCCCGCCGGCCACCGGCCGCCGCAGCCGGCGAATACAGGGCGCCGAGTCTGGTGCAGAGCATAGCAGCGGGGTCCTGGCGGGAGCGCCGAAACTAGGGGGGAAACCCGGCTCTATTCGCGCAATCGGCTTGCGTGGGCCTGCGGATAATCCCCAGTGTGAAAGTCCCGCCTTGCGCGCGCCGCGCGCGGGACGCAGCAGGCTTCCCGGAGAAACCCGACGCATGGATTCGTCAGCCAACTCTTTGATCAACCCCGACGCCCGCATGGGCCTCGCCACGGGCGCCGCAGCCGGCGCGGCGACGCCCGGTGCCGCGGACGAATTCGGCACCGGCGGCGGCTTCGCGCAGCGCCTCGGGTCGCTTTCGTCGCTGGGCGGCATGCGCGGCAACCCGCGCGCGCCGCTCATCGTCGCGGTCGCAGTGCTCGTCGCGGTCGTGGCCGCGCTCGTGCTGTGGTCGCGCGCGCCCGACTACAAGGTGCTGTACAGCAACCTCTCCGACCGTGACGGGGGCGCGATCATTACGGCGCTCCAGGCCGCAAACGTTCCCTACAAGTTTTCCGACGGCGGCGGCGCGATCCTCGTGCCCTCCGACGAAGTGAACGAAATGCGCCTGCGCCTCGCCTCCCAGGGCCTGCCCAAGAACGGTTCGGTCGGCTTCGAGCTGATGGACAACCAGAAGTTCGGCATCAGCCAGTTCGCCGAGCAGGTCAACTACCAGCGCGCGCTGGAGGGCGAGCTCGAGCAGACCATCGAATCGGTCGCGAGCGTGAAGTCGGCGCGCGTGCATCTGGCCATTCCGAAGCCCACCGTGTTCGTGCGCGACCGCGAGGCGCCCACCGCCTCCGTGCTCGTGAACCTGTACCCGGGCCGCGCGCTCGACGACGGCCAGGTGGCCGCGATCACGCACATGGTGGCTTCGGCGGTGCCGGACCTGCCCGTGCGCAACGTCACCGTGGTCGATCAGGACGGCAACCTGCTCACGCAGAACAGCTCGGGCGCCGGGCTCGACGCCTCGCAGCTCAAGTATGTGCACCAGGTGGAGCACGACACGCAGTCGCGCATCGACGCGATCCTCGCGCCCCTCTTCGGCGCCGGCAACGCGCGCTCGCAGGTGAGCGCCGACGTGGACTTCTCCAAGCTCGAGCAGACCTCCGAAGCCTACGGCCCGAACGGCAACCCGCAGCAAAGCGCGATTCGCAGCCAGCAGCAGAGCATTTCGACCGAAATGCAGCAAGGCGGCGCCTCGGGCGTGCCCGGCGCGCTCTCGAACCAGCCGCCGCAGCCGGCCTCGGCGCCGATCGACGCGCCCGCGGGCGCAAGCGGCGCGGCACCCGCCACGCCGATCTCGGACCACCGCGACACCACGACCAACTACGAGCTCGACAAGACCGTGCGCCACTACAGCCAGGCCCCGGGCGACGTCAAGCGGCTGTCGGTGGCGGTGATCGTGAACTACCAGCCGAAGCTCGACGCGAAGGGCCACGCGAGCATGCAGCCGCTCGACGCGCAAAAGCTCGCGCAGGTCGAACAGCTCGTGAAGGACGCCATGGGCTACGACGCGAAGCGCGGCGACTCGGTGAACGTGGTGAACGCCGCTTTCATCCCCGATACCGACGCGAACGCGAACCTGCCGTGGTGGCGCCAGCCCGACATCGTCGCGCTCGCGAAGCAGGTCGCAACGTGGCTCGGCATCGGCGCGGTCGCCTTGTTCCTCTACTTCGTGATGGTGAAGCCGGCGCTGCGCCGCGCATTCCCGCCGCCCGAGGCCGCCGCGCCGGCCCTGGCCGGAGCCGACGACGCCGAACCGCTGCTGCTCGACGGGCTGCCCCCCGCCGACCGGAAGCACGAGGACACGGACAGCGAAGCCGCCCTGCTCGCCTTCGAAAGCGAGAAGAACAAATTCGAGCGGAACCTGGAATACGCGCGCACGATCGCGCGCCAGGATCCGAAGATCGTCGCAACCGTCGTCAAGAACTGGGTGAACGATGAGCGCTGAAGGGGCTGTCAAGAGTGCACTGCTGCTGATGTCGATCGGCGAGGAAGAGGCCGCGGAGGTCTTCAAGTTCCTCGGCCCGCGCGAAGTGCAGAAGATCGGCACGGCCATGGCCACGCTGAAGAACGTCAAGCGCGAAGAGATCGAAGTCATCCTTCAGGAGTTCGTGAAGGAGGCGGAGCAGCACACGGCGTTCTCGCTCGACTCGAACGACTACATCCGCAACGTGCTCAACAAGGCGCTCGGCGAGGACAAGGCCGGCGCGATCATCGACCGCATCCTGCAGGGCGGCGACACGAGCGGCATCGAAGGGCTCAAGTGGATGGACTCGGGGTCGGTGGCCGAGCTCATCAAGAACGAGCATCCGCAGATCATCGCCACGATCCTCGTGCACCTCGACCGCGACCAGGCCTCCGAAATCGCCTCGTGCTTCAGCGAGCGCCTGCGCAACGACGTGCTGCTGCGCATCGCGACGCTCGACGGCATTCAGCCGCAGGCGCTGCGCGAACTCGACGACGTGCTCACGGGCCTGCTCTCGGGCAGCGACAACCTCAAGCGCAGCCCGATGGGCGGCATCCGCACGGCGGCCGAAATCCTCAACTTCATGACGAGCCAGCACGAGGAAGGCGTGCTCGAGAACGTGCGCCAGTACGACGCCGAACTCGCGCAGAAGATCATCGACCAGATGTTCGTGTTCGAGAACCTGCTCGACCTCGAAGACCGCGCGATCCAGCTCCTGCTCAAGGAAGTGGAGTCGGAGTCGCTCATCATCTCGCTCAAGGGCGCGCCGCCCGCGCTGCGCCAGAAGTTCCTCGCCAACATGTCGCAGCGCGCGGCCGAACTGCTCGCCGAAGACCTCGACGCGCGCGGCCCGGTGCGCGTGTCGGAAGTGGAAGCCCAGCAGCGGCGCATCCTGCAGATCGTGCGCAATCTGGCCGAGAGCGGCCAGATCGTGATCGGCGGCAAGGCGGAAGACGCGTATGTCTGACGAAACGGCGGCCACGGCGCAAGCCACGGCCCAGGCCAAAGCGAAAGCCTCGGCGTACCAGCGCTGGGAGATGGCGTCGTTCGACCCGCCGCCGCCCCCGCCCCCGCCGCCTTCGCCCGACGAAGAGGCCGCCTTCGAAGCCGAACTCCAGCGCCTGCGCGACGAAGCGCACACGCAAGGCGTGGCGGCGGGCCACGTGGCCGGCCAGGCGCTCGGCTACCAGGCCGGCTATGAGCAGGGCCACAAGCAGGGCTTCGAGCAGGGTCTCGCCGACGCCCGCGCCCAGGCGCGCCAGCTCGCGCAGATCGCCCAGCGTTTCTCCGATGCGCTCACCACTGTCGAAGCGGGCGTGGCCGACTCGCTCGTCGAGCTCGCGCTCGACATCGCCCAGCAGGTCGTGCGCCAGCACGTCCAGCACGACCCGACCGCGCTCGTCGCGGTGGCCCGCGAAGTGCTGGCCGCCGAGCCCGCGCTCGCCGGCTCGCCGCAGCTCGTGGTGAGCCCGGCCGATCTGCCGGTGGTGGAAGCCTATTTGCAGGAAGAACTCGAAGCGCGCGGCTGGACCGTGCGGACCGACCCGGCGCTCGAACGCGGCGGCTGCCGCGCCCAGGCCGCGACCGGTGAAGTGGAGGCAGGCGTCGCCTCGCGCTGGGAGCGTGTGGCCGCCGCGCTCGGCAAGGTGCGGACGTGGTGACGCCGCCGAACGGGTCTGTGGGCACGATCCACACGAACGGCATGACGCCGCTCGAACAGGAACTCGCGCTGGCCTCGTTCGGGCCGGCCGCGCACGATGCGGCGCACGCCGCCGGCACACCCGCCGAAGCCGCCGACGATGCCTCCCCGTTCCCGCCCTTTACCCCGCCGCCCCACTTCGATCCCGCCAACCCGCATCTGAAGTCCTGGAACGCGCTTCTCGCGGACGTGCGCCAGCGCAACGTGCGGGCGCGGCCGCTGCGCGCCTGCGGCCGCCTCACGCGCGCGGCGGGACTCGTGCTCGAAGCCGTGGGCCTGCGCCTCGCGGTGGGCGCGGAAGTGATGATCGAACTGCCGCCGGGCAGCACGCTGGCGATGGCCGAAGCCGAGGTGGTGGGCTTCGCGGGCGACAAGCTCTTTCTCATGCCCACGACCGAATTCGCGGGCCTCTTGCCCGGCGCGCGCGTGTGGCCGCTCGAAACCGCGCCCATCGCCGACCCCATGGCGGGCGCCAAGCGCCTGCCGGTGGGCTGGGGCATGCTCGGCCGCGTGGTGGATGCCTCGGGCAAGCCGCTCGACGGCCTCGGCCCGCTTGCGACCGAAGCCGACGCGCCGCTCACCGCGCCCTCGATCAACCCGCTCAACCGCGAGCCCATCCACAAGGTGCTCGACGTGGGCGTGCGCGCGATCAATGCCCTCCTCACGGTGGGGCGCGGCCAGCGCATGGGCCTCTTCGCGGGCTCGGGCGTGGGCAAGTCGGTGCTGCTCGGCACCATGGCGCGCGCCACGAGCGCCGAGGTGATCGTGATCGGCCTGATCGGCGAACGGGGCCGCGAAGTGAAGGAGTTCATCGAGCAGATCCTCGGGCCCGACGGGCTCGCGCGCTCGGTGGTGGTGGCCGCGCCGGCCGACGTTTCGCCGCTCCTGCGCATGCAGGGCGCCGCCTACGCCACGACGCTCGCCGAGTATTTCCGCGACCAGGGCAAGCACGTGCTGCTGCTGATGGACTCGCTCACGCGCTACGCCATGGCGCAGCGCGAGATCGCGCTCGCCATCGGCGAGCCGCCCGCCACCAAGGGCTACCCGCCTTCGGTGTTCGCGCGCCTGCCCGCGCTCGTCGAGCGCACCGGCAATGGCCCGGAAGGCGGCGGTTCGATTACGGCGTTCTATACTGTTCTGACCGAAGGCGACGACCAGCAGGACCCCATCGCCGATTCGGCGCGCGCGATCCTGGACGGCCACATCGTGCTGTCCAGAACGCTCGCGGAGGCCGGTCACTACCCGGCCATCGATATCGAAGCCTCGATCAGCCGCGCGATGACGGCGCTGATCGACGACCAGCATTTGAATCGCACGCGAGCGTTCAAGCAGATGCTCTCGCGTTACCAGCGCAACCGCGACCTCATCAATGTGGGCGCCTATGTGAGCGGGCGCGACGCGGTGCTCGACCGGGCGATCGCACTGTATCCGCGCATCGAGGCGTTCCTGCAGCAGGGCTATCGCGAGACGGCCAGCTACGAAGCGAGCCTCGATGCGCTCGGCACGCTCATCGGCCAGGCGGGCGGACCCAGGATGGGCCAGGGCCAGCAGGGATGAGCGCAACCGGACGGGGCAGGACGCAGGGCTGACGCCCGCGGGCCGGCCGACAAAGGAGCCAGGACATGACGAAGCAATCACCGCTGCAAACCCTCATCGGACTCGCGCAGGACGAGCTGGACGCCGCCGCGCAGCGGCTCGGCCGCATGCAGCGCGAGAAGACCGAGGCCGAAACGCAGCTCCAGTCGCTCGTCACGTATCGCGACGAGTACCACACGCGCTTCACCGAGTCGGCCCGCCACGGCATGGCGGCGGGCAACGTGCGCAACTTCCAGGCGTTCATCGACACGCTCGACAGCGCCATCGAACAGCAGCGCCGCCTCGTCGAACAGGCGAGCGCGCGCCTCGAGGCGGCGAAGCCGGAATGGCAGCGCAGCAAGCAGAAACTCGGCTCCTACGAAGTGCTGCAGGCGCGCCAGGACGACGTGGCCGCCCGCAACGAAGCGCGCCGCGAACAGCGCGACGCCGACGAGCACGCCGCGCGCATCCTGCGCATGCGTGCGGCGCAGCACCCGTGACACCCGCAACCGCACCGCATCCGAAGGAATCGGCATGACGATCCTCTTAGCTATCAGCTCGCTGCTCGGCGCCGTCGGGGACGCCGTTTCGGGCGCCACCGCCAGCCAGGCCAGCCAGGCAAGCCAGGGCTTCGCGCAGACACTCCAGCAAAGCATGGACGCGCAGCAGCAAAACAGCGCGCCCTCGCCGCAGCAGAGTGCGGGCAGCAGTTCGCCGGCTCAAGCGCAGCAGAGTGCGTCGTCGGCTTCATCCTCCTCCTCGCAGACGGCGTCCTCCGGCAATGCGCAGGGCAGCAGCGGGCAGCAGACGGCCTCGACCAGCAGCGGCTCGCAAGCCTCGGGCTCGGGCGCGCAGGGCGTGCAGCACACATGGGGCAAAGGGCAGCAGCACAGCAACGGGACCGCCACCCAGCAGCAGGCCGATGCCGCCGGCGCGCAGGCCGCAGCCGCGGCCATGCAGGCGCAAGCCCAGGCTCAGGCGCAAGCGCAAGCCGCGGCGGGCACGGCCGCGGCCGGCGAAGCCGGCGCGGACGCCGCGCTTCAGGGCCTCGCCTCCACGGCGGCCGCAGCCGCCGCAGGCGCGGCCACCGGCGGTTCGGGCGGCGCCACGGCGGACGGCGGCGCCTCCGGCAATCCGAAATCGGTTCACGACGCGCTGCAAGCCGCGCTGTCTTCGCTGCGCGGCGGCCAGGGCGCCATCTCGGCCCGCCTCTCCGCGACGGGCGGCGGCGCGGGCAACACCGCCACCGCGGGCGCGGGCGCCAATGCCACCAACGGCGCCGGCAGCGCGACGACCGGCACGGCCAGCAGCTTCGCGGCTCACTTCGCGACGCATACCGCCGACAAAGGCGCGGGCGACGTCAACGTCGCCTCCGGCGCGAGTGCGGGCGGGAGCCCCGCCCAGACTACGGCAGAAGCCGTCGCCGCGGCCGCGGCCGCCCAGCAGGGCACGACCCAGACGGCCGGAAGCGGCACGGGCCAGAGCGCCGCAGACGCGCTCACGGCCACCCAGGCGGCCGCCGCCGCGGCGGCCCAGCTCCAGGCCACCACGCTGGCGCCCACGGCCGCCGCGGCCGCCGGCGCGAACGGCGCCGCCCTGGCCCCGCAAGTGGGCACCTCCGACTGGGAAGACGCGCTCAGCCAGAAGGTGGTGTTCCTCTCGAACTCGGGTCAGTCGAGCGCCGAACTCACGCTCAATCCGAAGGATCTCGGCCCGCTCCAGGTCGTGCTGCAGGTCTCCGAAAGCCACGCTCATGCGCTCTTCGTCTCGCAGCACCAGCAGGTGCGCGAAGCCGTGGAAGCGGCCCTGCCGAAGCTGCGCGAGGCGATGGAGCAGAACGGCATTGGCCTTGGCAGCACGAGCGTGAGCGACAGCTTCGCACGCCAGGCGAACCAGCAGGGGCAGCAGAACAGCGGCGGCAACGGCAGCAGCGGCAGCGGCACGCGCACGGCCAGCAACGGCGGCACGACCCTCGACGACACCGCGCCCGTGACCGCCGCCACGGCCACGCAGCGCAGCGTGGGCCTGATCGACACGTTCGCCTGACCGGCGCAAGCGGCGCAAACGAGGCGACGGCGCGCATACCGCCGCCTCGATCCGCCCCCGCCCGCCCCCGACCCGACCGCCGACACAACCCACGCCCCCACCACACCGCCGCCCGCCGCCCCGCCTCGCGCGGGGAGCGGCGACCGTCCGGCCGCGCAGCCGATCCTTGCGCGCGCAACGGCGCACCGCCAGCTTTCCATCGCCTTTCGCAGCTTGTGCGACAAAAGCACGAGATAGCCGGAAATCCCCCTTCTATTCCTCCCATCGCTGCAAGCCAAAAGCCAGAACAATGCAAGCTACCGGCATTAACGGCCCCAGGCCCTTGCCCGGCATGTACGCAAGGCACACCGCAGGCACACCCGCAGGCTTAAAACCGACATGGCGACCACGACCGCAAACCAGCAAGCCGCGCCGCAGAGCGCAAAACCCGGCCCGATGAAGCGCCTTCTCGTGATCGCCGTCATTGCGATCCTTGCCGCCGGCGCCGCAGCCGGCGCGACGTGGTTCGTGATGCAGCGCCACGCCGCGAGCGAGCCCGCCGCGCCCACCGCGCCGGTGCCGGCCGTGCCCGTGTATTTCGCGCTCGAGCCGATGACGGTGAACCTGCAGTCCGACGACGGCGAAACGCACTACCTGCGCATCGGCCTCACGCTCAAGCTCGACACCCTGAAGACCCAGGACGAACTGCGCGACCGCATGCCCGAGATCCGCAGCCGCTTGCTGCTCGCGCTCTCGAACAAGCATCCCGAAGACCTCGCGACGCTCGACGGCAAGCACGCGCTCGCCACCGAGCTGGCCGCGCTGATCGCGCAGCCCACCGAACCGCACGGCACGCCCGCGCACGTCGAAGACGTGCTGTTCACCGAATTCGTCGTGCAGTGAGCGGCACACCCATGACTCAGCGCGCACCAGAGCTACGCACGCGGCCCGCGAGCGGCCGCGTCTCTCGCGGGGAGAGCCACGCATCATGAGCATGAACCACAGCGAGTTCATGTCCCAGGAGGAGGTCGATGCCCTCCTGAAGGGCGTCACCGGGGAGGTCGATTCCGACCCGAGCCAGACCGAGAAGCAAGGTGTTCGCCCCTACAACATCGCGACGCAGGAGCGCATCGTCCGCGGCCGGATGCCCGGCCTCGAGATCATCAACGAGCGCTTCGCGCGTCTGTTGCGCGTGGGCGTTTTCAACTTCATGCGCCGCACCGCCGAAATTTCGGTGGGGCCCGTGCGCGTGCAGAAGTACAGCGAATTCACCCGCAACCTGCCGATCCCGACGAACCTGAACCTCGTGCACGTGAAGCCGCTGCGCGGCACGTCGCTGTTCGTGTTCGACCCGAACCTCGTGTTCTTCGTGGTGGACAACCTGTTCGGCGGCGACGGGCGCTTTCACACGCGCGTGGAAGGCCGCGACTTCACGCAGACCGAACAGCGCATCATCGGCAAACTGCTCAACCTCGTGTTCGAGCACTACACCACCGCGTGGAAGAGCGTGCGGCCGCTGCAGTTCGAATTCGTGCGCTCCGAGATGCACACGCAGTTCGCCAACGTTGCCACGCCCAACGAGATCGTGATCGTCACGCAGTTCTCGATCGAGTTCGGGCCCACGGGCGGCACGCTGCACATCTGCATGCCCTACTCGATGATCGAGCCGATCCGCGACGTGCTCGCCTCGCCCATCCAGGGCGAAGTGCTCGACGTGGACCGCCGCTGGGTGCGCGTGCTCTCGCAGCAGGTACAGGCCGCCGAGGTGGAGCTCACCGCCGATCTCGCGCAGGTGCCCGTGACGTTCGAGCAGATCCTGAACATGCAGAAGGGCGACGTGCTGCCGCTGAACATTCCCGAACACATCGTCGCCAAGGTGGACGGCGTGCCGGTGATGGAATGCGGCTACGGAATTTTCAATGGTCAATACGCGTTGAGGGTCCAGAAGATGATCAGCGCAGCCGACACGATGAAGGAAGGTGGATATGAGTGACGTGAACGCCACGCCCGCAGACGAACCGATCCCCGCAGCAGCCGGTGCCGGCGCCGAAGCCGCTGCGCAAGCCCAGGACGACGACGCGATGGACGACTGGGCGAGCGCGCTGGCCGAGCAGAACGGCAACGAAGTGAGCGCGCCGTCGGCCACCACCGCGGGCGTGTTCCAGCCGCTCTCGAAGGTGAGCGCCACGAATACGCGCAACGACATCGACATGATCCTGGACATCCCGGTCCAGATGACCGTCGAGCTCGGGCGCACCAAGATCGCGATCCGCAACCTGCTGCAACTCGCGCAGGGGTCGGTGGTGGAACTGGACGGCCTCGCGGGCGAGCCCATGGACGTGCTCGTGAACGGCTGCCTGATCGCCCAGGGCGAAGTGGTGGTGGTGAACGACAAGTTCGGCATTCGCCTGACCGACATCATCACGCCGTCCGAGCGGATCCGGAAGCTCAACCGATGAAACCGCTGGCAGGACGCGGCGGCAAGGCGGCGCTCGCGTCTTGCCGGCGCCGCACGATCGGGGCCGTGAACGCGTTGAAGGGGGCGAGCGCCGCCATTGCCTGCGCCGCCATCCCGATGCTCGCCGCGTTCGCACCGCTCGCCGCGCAGGCGGCGGACCTCAAGGCCGTGAACGAGGCCGCGGCGTTGGGTGCATCCAGTGCATCCAGTGCATCGGGCGCCGTTGCGGCTTCGGCGGCCTCGGGCACCGCGGTGCTCGGCGCAGGCAGCGCCGTGCCCGCACTCGGCTTCGGCGCCGTGCTGCAAACCGTGTTCGGCCTGGCGGTGGTGATCGCCGTGGTGTTCGGCTGCGCCTGGCTCGCCCGGCGCCTCGGCCTGCAAGGCGCGCCGCGCAATGCGCTCGTGAAGACCGTGGGCGGCGCTTCGCTCGGCGGCAAGGAGCGCGTGGCCGTCGTCGAGATCGGCGACACCTGGCTCGTACTCGGCGCCGCACCCGGCAACGTGCGGCTTCTCCACACCATGCCCGCCGGCACCGCGCCGCAGGGCGCGCCTGCCGGTCCCCTCGCGGACCCAGCAGGTCCTCTCGCAGGCAGCTTCGGACAACGCTTTCGTGACGCGCTGAAAAACGAAGCCGGCAAACGATTCAGGCGTCACGACGGCGGAGCGCAGTAAATGCACAGCAGTTCCCTCCACGCAACGCACGGTTGCGACGCGCGCGGCACCGCCCGCGCCCGTATCGCACCCGGTCGCGTCCTGCCCCTCGTACTGGGCTTCGGCGGCGCGGCCCTTGCGCTGACGCTGCCGCACGCGGCCTGGGCCCAGGCCGCACAGCCCATGGGCCTGCCCGCCTTCACCACGAGCGCGGGCCCCGGCGGCGGCACGACGTACTCGCTGAGCGTGCAGACGATGCTGCTGCTCACGATGCTGTCGTTCCTGCCGGCGATGCTGCTGATGATGACGAGCTTCACGCGCATCATCATCGTGCTTTCGCTGCTGCGCCAGGCGCTCGGCACGACCACCACGCCGCCCAACCAGGTGCTGGTGGGCCTTGCGCTCTTTCTCACGCTGTTCATCATGTCGCCCGTGATCGACAAGGCGTACAACGACGGCTACAAGCCTTTCTCGGCGGGCACGCTGCCGATGGACGAGGCGGTCTCGCGCGGCGTCGCGCCGTTCAAGACCTTCATGCTGCGCCAGACGCGCGAATCGGACCTCGCGCTCTTCGCGCGCATTTCGCACGCGGCGCCCATGCAGGGCCCCGAGGACGTGCCGCTCACGCTGCTCGTGCCGGCGTTCGTGACGAGCGAGCTGAAGACGGGTTTCCAGATCGGCTTCACCATCTTCATCCCGTTCCTCATCATCGACCTGGTGGTGGCGAGCGTGCTGATGTCGATGGGGATGATGATGGTCTCGCCCATCACGATCTCGTTGCCGTTCAAGCTCATGCTGTTCGTGCTCGTGGACGGCTGGCAGCTTTTGATCGGCTCGCTCGCGCAGAGCTTCACGTAAGGAGAGACGCCCATGACGCCCGAAATGGTCATGACGATGGCCCACGACGCGATGTACGTCGCGATGCTGGTGGCCGCGCCTCTGCTGCTCGTCTCGCTCGTGGTGGGCCTGCTGGTGAGCCTGTTTCAGGCCGCCACGCAGATCAACGAAACCACGCTCACGTTCATTCCCAAGCTCATCGCCATCGCGCTCACGCTCGTGCTGATCGGGCCGTGGATGCTGCAGACGCTGCTCGACTACATGCACCGCATGTTCGCGAGCATTCCGGCGGTCGCGGGCTAAAGCCCGCCTTCAGGCTCGCCGCGCGATGTTCTCGGTCACCTATGCGCAGCTGAACATCTGGCTCACCGCGTTCCTGTGGCCGTTCACGCGCATGCTCGCGCTGATCGCGGCGGCGCCCGTGCTCGGCAACAAGTCGCTGCAGTCGCGCGTGAAGATCGGCCTCGCGGCGTTCACCACGCTCATCGTCGCGCCCACGCTCGGACCCATGCCGCAGGTCACGGTGTTTTCGGCGTCCGGGGTGTGGATCCTCGCGAACCAGGTCCTGATCGGACTTGCGCTCGGCTTCACCATGCAGATCGTGTTCGGCGTCGTCACGGCGGCGGGCGACCTCATGGGACTCGGCATGGGGCTCGGCTTCGCCTCGTTCTTCGACCCGATGGCGGACACCAATGCCTCGGCGGTTTCGAGCCTCTTCAACATGATCGCGATGATGACCTTTCTCGTCTTCGACGGTCATCTGCAAATGATCGCGGCGCTCGTCGCCTCGTTCCAGTCGGTGCCGGTTTCCGCAGACGTGCTCGGTGCCGCGGGTTGGCGGCAGATCTCGGATTTCGGTTCGATCGTGATTGCCACGGGGCTGCTGCTTTCGCTGCCGGTGGTGGTCGCGCTGCTGATCGCCAACCTGTGCCTCGGCATTCTGAACCGCGCGGCGCCGCAGATCGGCATCTTTCAGGTGGGGTTCGCGCTGACCACGCTCGTGGGGATTACGCTCACGCTGATGATGGTGCCCAATCTGATTCCGTTCTTCGGGCGGCTCTTCGATATCGGAATCGACGAGATGGGGCGGGTGGCCGGCGGGTTGCGGCCGGCGGGGTAGCCTCCCGCCCCGCCCCTTCCCTGCGCTCGTCCTGCCCTGGGTTGCACAGCAGGGCATGACATGGCACAAGACCTCACCGTTGTTTTGCAAATTCCGATGGAAGTACGGAGTACGCTGGACGCTCCTGAACCTTGGCTGGAATTGCAATGGCGGATATCTTTATCAAGATTGACGGTATTTCTGGAGAGTCGCGGGATGCAGCGCACCCTGACGAAGTCGAGGTGCTTCATTGGGGCTGGCATATAGCGCAACAATCCGGCATGCATTCCGGTTCAGGAGGCGGGGCGGCAAAGGCCTCGGTTTCGGATTTACATTTCACGCACGCGATAGACCGTGCAAGCCCCAATCTGGCGAGCTACTGCTTTCAGGGAAAGCCTGTTCCGAGAGTCGTGCTGACCATGCGCAAAGCCGGTGGTGTGCCGCTCGAATACCTGAGATACACCCTGTCCGAGGTGATGGTCACGCGTGTTGAACCGGCCGCGGGCGCCGGACTAGTACTGGAACACGTCGCGCTATCTTTTGCGCGAATGAAGCAAGAGTATGTCGTACAAGGTGCAACGGGCGGCAGCCAGGGTACGGTAACTGCGCTAATTGACGTGAAACAGAACAGTGCCGCCTCGAACCGGCTTTTTGGCTGAGGCGACGATGAACGATTACGAACGGCTCATAAGCGACGCGACGCCGGAGAAGGCACGCAGGTACAGCTATGACGGGAAGTCCATAGACGCCCAGACACTCTTCCTGTGCGTAACGGCCGAGGAAATTTGCAAATATTTCCACATAAAAGACTATAACGGCGTGACTGGCGTAGTGATGATTTTACTGGGTCGTCCGTGGATTTCAACGCGCGCAAAGCCTGGGGGAGCGACTGCGGGAACCTCGATCGCTTCGCTTGTCCTTCGGGCTTTGGTCGATATCAATTTCGAAAAAGCCATTTTACCTACACTGACAACCCGGTCAGCGAGGCGATTTCAATTTTCCATGACGCGAAATCTGGGCGCGTTTATCGGCCGCTGGATACCGTGGGCCGGCGCAATGCTGACGGCTTATGATGTGGTGAAGATCGCCGCCCGCTCCCTGGCGCATTACAACGATATTGTCGATGAAGAGGATCGTATAAATGACGCAACAGAAGGGAGTTTCGGTTGAGCTGGAAGCTTTTTTCCGCAAAGAAGCGGGGGTCCCGGACAAACTGGAAATACTCCCGTCGAGCGTTATCGAGGACGACTTCGGAATAACCGGAGATGATGCCAATATTTTAATGGATGCGTTCTTTAGAGAATTTCCCGTTGAGCGAGGGGATTACGATTTTCATCGATACTTCGAAATGGAAGCATCCGGTTTTCCCATCCCATTTTTAGACAAATGGATTAAAAGAAGGATATTGGGCGCACGCCAATACGTCAGGCAATCGCTCAACGTCTCGATGCTCCAACGTGCCATTGACCGGGGTATCTGGGATAGCCAGAGCTTGCAGGAACGGGGCGACACACCGCCCCCTGGCAAATGAATGGCGAGAAAGGTCGTCGCCGTAGGGCGGCTGTCGCGCCTCTACGGTGACGTTGCATTGCAGGTCCGCCGTGCAGCCCCACGCAGACCAGAGGGTCCAGGGCGGCACCGCAGCCAGAAACCGCGCACCACCCCCGCCCCTCCCTCGACCCGCTTTACGGATTGATGTACTGGAAGAGCGAAAGCCCCTGCGTGGTAGCGAAACTCTTCTGCGAAGCCGTCAACGCATTTTCCAGCTGCGTGTACTGGCTGATCGCCGAAGTCATGTCCGTGCTCGTGAGATTCGACAGATTGGTGGTGGTCTGCAGCGCGCTCGTGGACGTCACCGACTGCAGCGCGGTCACTTCCTGCTCGCGCCCGCCCACCGAAGCGTGAATCGTAATCACGTTGTTCAGCGAATTGCTGAGCGCCGTCATGCCGGTCGTGAGCGCATTGGTGAGGTTCGCGCTCGCGGCCGTGTTGCCCTGCGACGGCGTATTGAGCGCGTTGATCACGTTGTCGAGCGTCTGGAAGATGTTGCTGTTCGTCGACGCCGAACCGGGCGTGACCGAGAACGAATCGCCGCTCGCGGGCGTGCCCGAGATCGTCACGTTCATGCCGCTGCCGAGCGAGATCGCCGAGCCCGCCGTGTAGGCCGTCGGGCCCACCACGTTGCCGGGCGACGGCTGGCTGTTGTCCGTCACCGTGTACTGCAGCGTGCCGGTCGCATCGCTGAACGAGATCGAGTAGTTGTCGTTGTTGGTCGAGGCCGTGGAATTGGTCACCGTGACCGGGCCGATCGTGCCTGTGCCGGTGTTGTTCGCATTGCCCGCGGGCACCTGCGCCGAGCCCACCGAAGGCACGCTCATGAACACCGAGCTGCCCGTGTCGCCCACCGCGATCTGGCGCGTGCTGGACACCTGGACGAGACGCTGGCCCGAATCGCCGTTGTAGGTAACGGCGCCGGCCGAGTTGGTCGAAAACACCTGCGAGGTGCTCTGGAAGCCCGAGAAGATGTAGTTGCCCTGGCCGTCGGTGGTGTTGGCGAGCGAGAGCAACTGGTTGCGGTAGCCCTCCAGCTGCTGCGCGAGCGCCGTGTCGTTCGTGTTGTTGAGCGTGCCGCCCGCTGCTTCCTGCATCAGCGAGTTCGCGCTTTGCAGCGTGGTCGTGATGCTCTGGAGCGTCGAGTCCTCGGTCTGCAGCGACGAGAGCGCCGTGTTCTGGTTCGTCGCGTACTGCGAGAGCGTCGCGCTCGTGGCCGAGAGCTGCACCGCTTCGGCCGCGCCGAGCGGATCGTCGGCCGGGTTCGTGAGCGCCACGCCCGACGAGATCTGCTGCTCGATCTGCAGCAGTTGCGACTGCTGGCTCTCCATGTTGGAGACGCTGGTGGTGTAGAGCTGGGAAGTCGCGATACGCATGGGTCAGCGCCTCACTGGAAAATGCCGATCAGGGTCTGGAACAGCGTGGCCGCCGTCTGGATCACCTTGCTGTTGGCCTGATAAAGCTGTTCGTACTGCATCAGGTTGGCCGCCTCTTCGTCGAGGTTCACGCCCTGCACCGACTGCTGCTGCGAGGTGAGCTGCGTGACGAGCGACTGCTGCGAGGTGCTGGAAGCCTGCAACTGCGTGGCCGTGTTGCCGACCGAGTTCACGTAGTTCGCGTAGGCGCTCGTGAGCGTGGCGGAGCCGTTGAACTGCGTGCTCGACGTGAGGTTCGCGAGCGCGAGCGCATTGCGGCCGTCCTGCGAGCCGCTCGTGTTCGCCGAGATCGTGAAGGTGTCGTTGTTGGCCGGCGCACCGCTCATCGTGAAGCTCACGTTGTTCACGCCGTCGGCCGCCGGGCCGGTGATCGTGAACGTGGCGCCCGTGCTCGAATCGTAGTTCACCGTCTGCGTGGCCGAGGTGATCGCCACCGAGGTCGGCGTGGACGAACCGGGCGTCGTGATGCTGACCGTGGTGCCAACCGGGAAACCCGAGAGCGTGCCCACGGTGCCCGAGGCCGGCGCCGTGTAGGTGAGCTTGACGGGCGTCGAAGGCACCGTGTAGCCGGAGGTAACGGTGCCCGGCGTGACCGTGGCCGAGCCCGTGTTCGCGGTGCCCGCCGCAACCAGCACCGGCGCGGCGGCCGCGATGGCGGTGGCGCTCGTGGCGGCCACGGCGAAGCTGTCGAGCGCGTTGCCGGTCGGCTGGATCGTGTACGAGTCGCCGTTGTTCATCGTGCCCGAACTCACCGTGATGCTGAGCCCCCCGGCGGTAAACGGCGTGGTGCTGCTGGGCGCCGTGGTGGTCGAGCCCATCACCGTGTTGGTCGTCGTATCGGTGAGCGTCCAGGTGCCGGTGCCGCTCGCGGTCGAATACGAGAGCGCGTAGGTGTCGGTGGACGGCTGCGTCGGGTTGGTGAGCGTCACGCCCACGGCCGCATTGCCCGTGTTCGCCGTGTTGCCCGTGACGAGCGCCGGGCTCACCGAGAAGAGCGCGCCGCCCGGCTGGCCGTTGAGCGTGTAGCCCAGTTCGTTCTGGTTGTTGACCTGCGCCGCGAAGCTCGTGGCGATGGCGCCGAGCTGCGCCTCGGCCGGATCGAGCGTGTTCTGCACGAACGAGACGAGGCCGCCCACGGTACCGCCTTGCAGCGCAGCGGAGGAAAGCGGCTGGGGCGTGGAATTCGAACCCGCGAGGCCCGTCCACGTCACGGTGAGTTCGGCCGAGTTGGTGCTCGACGGCTGCGTGGCGAGGTTGTAGCTCTGGTTGCTCACGACGAGCGGCTGGCCGTTGCCGAGGAACACGCTGTAGCCGTTGTTGCTCTGCACCACCTGCACGCCGACCAGCTGCGAAAGGTTCGCCACGGCCTGGTCGCGCGCGTCGAGGAGCTGGTTCGGCTGCTGGCCGTTCGTGGTGGCCGTCGTGATCTGCGCGTTGAGCTGCGCGATCTGCTGCGAGTACGAGTTGATCTGCGTGACCGAGTTCGAGAGCTGCGTGTTCACGCCCTGGCGCATCGAGTCGTACTGCTGGCCGGCCGCGTTGATCTGGGCGGCGAGCGTCTGCGCGTTCGAGAGCGCGGTCTGCATCGTCGAGGTGTTCGACGGCGCGTTCGCGACCGACTGCAGGCCGGTGAAGAACGAGGTGATCGAGGTCGCGATGCCCGAGGTCGGGCTGCCGACGAGGTTCGACAGCTGCGAAGCCAGGTTGTACGACGCGGTGAGCGAGCTGTTGCTGGACTGCGCGTTGTTGAGCGCGGTCGTGAGGTACTGGCTGTAGGCGCGCTGGACCGTCGCCGTGGTGACGCCGTTGCCGAGATAGCCCGAGCCCGTCTGCTGGCCGCTTGCCTCGGCGAAAACGGGCGACTCGACGTCATAACCCGGGGTGGACGAGTTGCTGATGTTCTCGCCCGAAGTCGCGATCCCGATCTGGGCCGCCTGCAAACCGCTCAAACCGATCGAGTAGATATTCGTGGTCATGCGTGATCCTCGTGAACGTCCGTCCGCCGGGGGCGGCCACGTTGGGTGGACTCCCTCTTATAACGGCAGAACGCGACGAAAATTGAGTGCCGGGGCGCGCGAAATCCGCCTCGAAAACGTTTGGCCGAAGCGGCCCGGCCGGGCCGCTGCGCTGGGCAAATGCGCGGGACGGTTCCGGAGAACGGGACCGTGCGGTCTATCAGGCGCGCGCGAGCGAGCGGCGCTTCATTTCGAGCTGCGTGATGTAGCGCTGCAGGCTGTTTTCGGTCGAACCCGGCAGCGACTCGAAGCGCAGGCCGAGGTGGTAGCGGCGCTCGCCGTTGGGCAGGTCGATGAAGCGCATCACCACGAGCGCCAGATCCACGCGCAGCTTGCCGTGCGCGCGCAGGTCGAGCTCGACGTCGGCCAGCACTTCGCCACTGACGATCGTGGCGGCGCGATCGTCGTTCGTGCGCAGGCCCACGCCGCCCAGCGAAACGTCGTGCACCTCGAAGGCGAAGCGCTCGCCGTCCGCCAGCGTGCCGCGGCAGACGCACGGGTCCAGCACCGGCGTATCCACGCGGAAGTACTCGCGGCGCTGCACGTAGAAGAGCACGTCGGGAAACGACGCCTCGAACGCGGGCCGGCCTTCGAATTCGGTGCGCCGCGGCGTGAGGGTGGTGAATTCCACGCGCACGCCGTCGGGCGAAGCGTGGAACTGGCATTGCGCGGTCTCGAGCACGCCCGAGTTCTGCTCGGCGAGCGCGCCCCAGTCGAACACGAAGGTGCGCGCGCGCGGATCGACCTCCAGGATGCGCGTGACGAGCTGGCCGCCGCGGTACTGGAGGGTGAGGAAATCGCCGCGATTGGCGAGGTTGCGCAACTGCACGCCCACTTCGAGCGGGTTGCGGCGACCAAAGTCGGGGATCTCGCCTTCGTCCCCTGCCTGGTCCTGTTGATTCGACTGAACGGTATTCATCGGGCTGCCGGAATTTCGTGAACGTGCCGGCGCGCGTGAGACGGACCCGGCGCGCGCCATCCGGGCGGCAAAAGCCGCCGCCCCATGTTCTTCCCATCTCGTCAGCTTTAGCGGCAGGGCGGCGGGAAAATTTAGGGTTACGGCTGAAATATTTTCGGACAAAAGCGCCGCCCGGCGGGGCTTTGCGGCCATTTCGCGCCGCTTCGGCGCCCGCTGCCGGCGCCGGCTTGCCGCTAACTTCGGCGTACTCGCGGCGTAGCAACGTTTGCGTGCACCGAATTTGGGCCATCCGGGCCGACTGTGCGGCCCGTCAAACCATCTGCTGCATGATCGAAATGAGCTTGCGCGCGTAGTGCGGGTCGGTGGCGTAACCGGCGCGCTGCATGCCCTGGGCAAAGCCTTCGGCGCTGTGCGAGCTGTTGATGACGGAGGCATAACGCGGGTTGTTCTTCAGCATGCCCGCGTAGTCGGCCATCGCGTCTTCGTAGGAATCGTAGGCGCGGAACTTCTCCACCACGCGGTGCGGCGCGCCGTTCACGTACTCGGTCGTGATGGTCGAAACGGTCTTGCCGGCCCAGTCCCGGGTGGCCTTGATGCCGAACACGTTGTGGCTCGTGGAGCCGTCGGCCTTCTTGATCTCGCGCTTGCCCCAGCCCGATTCGAGCGCCGCCTGGCCGATGATGAAGCGCGCCGGAATGCCGGTGGCGGAGCTCGCCTGCTGCGCCGCACTGGCGAGCTTGCCGACGAAGGCGTCCACCGAGGCGTCGCCGCTGTTGCCCGAAGGCACGAGGTCGCTGTTCGGGCCGTAGCCCGAACCATGCGTGAGCGCCCCATTGGCCGCCGCGTTGCCGTAGGCGCGGCCGAGCGCGTTGAGCATCGCGAGGTTGCCCGCGCTGCCGCCGCCGCCCTGGCCCGCGAGGCCCGAAAGCGCATCGCCCACGCCGCCGGCTGCGCCGGCGCCATCGGCGCCCTGCCCGCCCATGGCGCGCATGAGCTGCTTGATCATCGCGTTGGCCACGCCGATGCCCTTGTTGGACATCTGCTGCGAAAGCTGCTGGTCGAGCATCGAGGTGAACTGGGCGCCGTCGCGCGAGTCGAGCGGACCGTCCTCGGGCGTCGCTTCGCGCATGCTCTTGAGCATCATCTGCGTGAACACCGCGTCGAACTGCTTTGCGGCCATCTTCACGCCCTGCTGCGGCGAGGCACTGGCCGCGGCGCGCATGGCGTCGAAGCCCTGCACGTCGAGCGCGAAGCGGTTCGTGAGGTCGAAGTTACCGCCGATCGAAGAATTGTCCATCGCGTAGTCCCTAGATGATTTCGAGGTCGGCGCGCAACGCGCCCGCCGCCTTCATCGCCTGCAGGATCGACATGAGGTCCGCCGGGGTCGCGCCGAGCGCGTTGAGCGCCTTCACGACATCGGCGAGATTGGCGCCCGCCGTCACGAGCTTGAGCGACCCGTTGTCCTGCTTCAACTGGATCTGCGACTGGCGCGCCGCCACGGTCTGGCCGTTCGAGAACGCCCCGGGCTGGCTCACCACCGTTTGCGTGTTGACGACGACCGAAAGATTGCCGTGCGCCACCGCGCAGCTTTCGAGCGTCACCATCTGGTTCATGACGATCGACCCGGTGCGCGCGTTGAGGATCACCTTCGCCGCCGGCTGCGCCGGGCGCACGTCGAGGTCCTGGATCTGGGCGATGAAGCCCACCTGCGCCGCCGGATCGGCCGGCCCGTGCACCTGGATCGTGCGGCCGTCGAGCGGCGTGGCCGTGCCCTGGCCGAACAGATTGTTGATGGCCGCCACGATGCGCTGCGTCGTGTCGTAGTCCATGTCGTTGACTTCCATCTGCAGGATGCCGCCCTGCTGCGCCACGGGCGAAGGCACCGCGCGCTCGACGATGGCGCCGCCCGCGATGCGTCCCGCCGCGAGCTGGTTCACCTGCACCCGGCTGCCGTTGGCCGAGGCGCCCGCGCCGCCCACCGCCACGTTGCCCTGCGCGAGCGCGTAGACCTGGCCGTCCGCGCCCTTGAGCGGCGTGAGCAGGAGCGTGCCGCCGCGAATGCTCTTCGCGTTCGCGAGCGACGAAACGGTCACGTCGATCTGCTCGCCGGGCCGCGCGAACGGCGGCAGCACCGCCGTCACCATCACGGCGGCGACGTTCTTCAGCTGCATGTTGTTGAGCGTCTGGGAGCTGGAGCCCGTCGCGCTCGACGTGTTGTTGATCGAGATGCCGAGGTTCGCGAGCATGTTCGCGAGCGTCTGGGTCGTGAACGGCGCCTGGGTGGTCTGGTCGCCCGTGCCGTCGAGGCCCACCACGAGGCCGTAGCCGATCAGCGGGTTGTCGCGCACGCCCTGGAACTGCACGAGGTCCTTCACGCGCTCGGCGCGGGCGGGGGTGGCGAAGGCGAGGAGCGCCCCGCACGCGAAGACGAAGCCCATCGCCACGCCGAGCGCGGCGAGCACGTCTTTCACGCGCGAGCGGCGCGCACGCTGGAAGTGGATCTTCACCATGGCGCGACATTCAGGAAAAAGCGTTGCAGCCAGCCCATGGTCTCGGCCTCGTCGATCACGCCCTTCGCGGAATACTCGATCTTCGCGTCGGCGACGTCGGTGGAGAGCACGGAGTTGTCCCCCGCAACGGTGTTGGGATTGACCACGCCCGAGAAGCGCACGAACTCGTTGCCCTGGTTGATGAGCATCTGCTTCTCGCCGGAGACGACGAGGTTGCCGTTGGGCAGCACGTTCGTCACGGTCACGGTGAGCACGCCGTTGAACGTGTTGGACGCATTCGCGCCGCCCGCGCCCGAGAACACGTTCGAGCCGGTCGAATTCATGTTCATCTTGCCGAACAGGCCGCTCAGGAAGCCCGAGCTCGCGGTGCCGAACTGCGTGGTGGACGAGCGGTTCGTATTGGCGCCGGACGACTTGGTGGCGTTGATGTTTTCCGAAATGACGATGGTGAGGATGTCGCCGATATTGCGCGGCCGCTGGTCTTCGAAGAGCGGACGGCCCGCGTAGCCCGGGTTGAAGATCGCGCCGGGCGACGCATTGGGCGGGGGCGCCGGCGGCACGGCCGTCATCGGCTGCTGCGTGATCGGCTCCCGCTTCGGGTAGTAAGCGCAGCCGGCGAGCGCCATCAAGGCCGCCCCGGCCAGGAGGGCCGCCGCGTGCCTGCGAAGGTGGGTTCTTGAAGACTGCGCCATGCTGTTCACCGCTTCGATTCCTTGCTCGCCATCAGACCGACATCTGGCTCAGCGTCTGCAGCATCTGGTCGGAGGTCGTCACCGCCTTGCTGTTGATTTCGTAGGCGCGCTGGGTCTCGATCATGTTCACGAGCTCCTGCACCACGTTCACGTTCGACGCTTCCACGTAGCCCTGGTTGAGCGTGCCCGAGCCGTTCAGGCCCGGCGTGCTCACCGTGGGCGTGCCCGACGAGGCCGTTTCCGAGAGCAGGTTTTCGCCGTTGGACTGCAGGCCGGCCGGGTTGATGAACATGGCGAGCTGCAGCGAGCCCACGGTCGTGTTGCTGGACGAACCCGGCGTCGTGATCGTGACCACGCCGTCGCTGCCGATGGTGAGCGAGGTGGCGTTCGACGGAATCGTGATGGCCGGGATCACCTGGTAGCCGCTCGACGTCACGAGCTGGCCCTGCGAGTTGGTCTGGAACGAACCGTCGCGCGTATAGGCCGTCGTGCCGTCGGGCATCTGCACCTGGAAGAAGCCCGCGCCGTTGATCGCCACGTCCTTCGAATTGCCGGTCTGCGTGAGGTTGCCCTGGGTGTAGAGGCGCTCGGTGGCGACCTGCTGCACGCCGGTGCCGACCTGGCTGCCCGAGGGCAGTTCGGTTTCCTGGGTGGAGTTCGCACCCGGCTGGCGCAGCGTCTGGTACATCAGGTCCTCGAACACGGCGCGCGAGCCCTTGAAGCCATTGGTGCTCACGTTCGCGAGGTTGTTCGAGATCACGTCCATCTGCGCCTGCTGCGCATTCATGCCGGTGGCGGCGATGTAAAGCGATCGATTCACGGTGTCTTTCTCCCGGTCGTGCCGCGCGCGGCGCGGCGCTCAATTCTTTGCTGGATGCCTAGCTGAACTGCAGCAGCTGATTGGCGGTCTGGTCGTTCTGGTCGGCGGTCTGCATGAGCTTGGTCTGCATCTGGAACTGCCGCGCGTTGGTGATCATCGAGACCATCGCCGCCACCGGATTGACGTTGCTGCCTTCGAGCGATTCGGTGGCGACCTGCACGGTCTGGTCCGCGTCGGCGGGGTTGCCGTCGGCGGTGTGGAACAGGCCGTCGTTGCCGCGCGTGAGCGTGCCCGCGGGCGGGTTCACGAACTTGATCTGGTCGATCATGGCGATCGCGTCGGGCGGGCTGCCGGCCGCGACGGCCGAGACCGTGCCGTCCGAGCCGATCGTCACCTGCGAGCCCGGCGGCACCGCAATCGGGCCGCCGCCGCCGATCACCTGCTGGTTGTTGGCGGTCACGAGCTGGCCGTTCTCATCCACGTGCAGGTTGCCCGCGCGGGTGTAGGCCTCGTTGCCGTCGGCCGTCTGCACGGCGATGAAGCCCGGGCCCTGGATCGCGATGTCGAGCGGGTTGCCCGTCCTCGAGATCGCGCCGGGCGTCATGTCCGAGCCGGGCGTGGCCGAAAGCACGAAGGTGCGCGTCGTGTCGTCGCCCACCGTCGAGCCGTCGGCGTACGACATCGGCACGGCGCGGAAGTTGGAGAGCTGCGCACGAAAGCCCGTGGTCGAGACGTTCGCCAGGTTGTTCGCGATGGTGGCCTGCTGCTCGAGCGCCTGCCCGGCGCCCGTCATCGCGGTGTAGATCAGTCGGTCCATGATTCGCCCGTTCCTTCACATTGCCGGTGGATGGCTTACATCTGGAGCAGCGTCTGGTCGACGGTCTGCTGCGTCTTGATCGTCTGCGCGTTCGCCTGGTAGTTGCGCTGCGCGGTGATCAGATCGACCAGCTGGTTCGTCAGGTCGACGTTGGACTCTTCCACCGCGCCGCCCGAAAGCGTGCCGTGGTTCGTGCTGCCCGGCGTCGAGACCTGCGCGACGCCCGAAGCCGCCGTTTCCTGGAACTGGTTGCCGCCCAGGTTCACGAGGCCGTTCGGGTTGTTGAAGTTGGCGAGCACGATCTGGCCGAGCGCCATGGTCTGGCCGTTCGAGTAGTTGCCCGTGATGGTGCCGTTGGTGCCGATCGTGAAGTTCGAAAGCGTGCCGCTCGCGTAGCCGTTCTGCGTGAGGTTGTTCACGCCGTTCGCGCTGCCGTACTGGGTCGTGCCGTTGACGTTGATCGAGACGGTCTGCGGGGCCGCGCCGTCGGTCGGCGTGATCGGCAGGCTGAAGATGCCGCTCGAGGTCGTTGCGGTGCCGCTCGGCAGCGTCGTGCCCGAAAGCTGGCCCGAGGAGTTGAACGACATCGTGCCGAGCTCGGTCGTCGTGCCGTTGTTCACCGCATAGACCTGGGCCGTGCCGGTGGCCGACTGCACGTAGTACAGATTGATCGTCTGCGAGCCGCCGAGCGAGTCGTAACCCGTGATCGAGGTGGAGTAGCTGTAGCTGCTCGAATTCGTCGGGCTGAACGGCGTGACGGTGGGGGCCGAAGCCTGCGCGTTCAGGTTCACCTGGGCTGCGACCGAGGTGGTCGCGAGCGGCGCGATGTTGGTGGTCGGCACCTGCAGCGGCACCGTCTGCGCCGTGTTGATCACGCCGGCGGAGTTCGCGGCATAGCCCATCAGGTCGTTGCCCTGGGCGTCCGTGATGTAGCCGTTCGAATTGAGCTGGAACACGCCGTTGCGCGAATACGTGAGCGTGCCGCTGTTCGACATCTGGAAGAAGCCGTTGCCGTTGATCGCCACGTCGAGCGCCTGGCCCGTGGTATTGATCGTGCCCTGCGAGAAGTCCTGCTGCACGTTGGCCAGCGCGGCACCCAGACCGATCTGGTTGTTCACCGAAGTCGCGAGCGTGTTGGCATAGACGTCCGCGAACTGCGCCGTGCTTTGCTTGAAGCCCACGGTGTTCGCGTTCGCGATGTTGTTGCCGATCACATCGAGGTCGTTCGACGCCGAGGCAAGACCGCTCAAGCCTTGTTGATAGCCCATGTTTTCTTCTCCGCGTTATGTCTGGATCATTCGATGCCGGCGACGTTCGACAGCGCGACCGTCTTGCCGTTGGCGAGCTGCAGGCCGGCCGCGCCGCCCGTCTGCTGGACCACGCCCGTCACCTGGCTCGCGACGAGCGCGGTGGCCGTGGCGGCCTGGCCGTTGGTCGTGGCCGCGGCGCTGACCGTGTAGGTGCCGGCCGGCAGCACGGCGCCCGTCGCGTCCGTCGGGGTCCAGCTGACCGGCACCGTACCCGCCGACTGCGCGCCGAGGTCGATCGTGTTGACGACCTGGCCTGCCGAGTTGGTGATCGTGAGCTTCACGTCCGACGCCGCCGCCGGCAGCGAGACGCCGATCTGCGCCGTCGCGTCGCCCGAGCCCGAGCTTGCGGCCGCCACCGCGAAGCTGCTGCCGGGGGCGAGCACCGTCGAGCCGATCAGGAGTGCGGCCTGGGCGTTCTGGCCCGCGGAGAGCTGCGTGGAAAGCGAGGAGAGCGACGTGTTGAGCTGGCCGATGCCCGATACCGTATCGATCTGCGCGAGCTGCGAGGTCATCTGCGAGCTGTCCATCGGATCGGTCGGGTCCTGGTTCTGGAGCTGGGTGACGAGCAGTTGCAGGAAGGTGGTCTGCAGATCGTTCGCGCTCGTGCCGCTCGTGGAACTGGACGAGCTCGCGGTGCTCGTGCCGTTCATCGTGTCGAGCAACTGCTGCGATACGGTGGCGGTACTGCCGCCGATGGTGGTGTTGGTGGTCAACGCGTTCTCCTGGGATGCGTTTCGTCTGTTCTTGCGCGTGGTCTGGCGCGTGGTGTTGCTGCGTAACGTTTGCTCAAATGCGGTTTGCCCGGATGCGGTTTGCTCAACCGCGCGGCCCGAAGGCCGCTCAGGTGCCGATCGTCAGGGTCTTGAGCATCAGTTGCTTGGCGGTGTTCAGCGTTTCGACGTTGGCCTGGTACGAGCGCGATGCCGAGATCATGTTCACCATCTCCTGCACCGGATCGACGTTGGGCATCGTCACGTAGCCGTTCTCGTCCGCCGCGGGGTTGCTCGGGTCGTAGGTCTGCTTCATGGGCGTCGGGTCGTCGATCACGCCCGTCACCCTCACGCCGCCCACCTGCTGGCCCGAGGCCGTGCGCGCGCCGCCCAGCGGGTCGACCGCGAACACCACCTGCTTCGCCTTGTAGGGCTGGCCGTCGGGGCCCGTGGTGGAATCGGCGTTGGCGAGGTTGGACGCCGTCACGTTCAGGCGCTGCGACTCGGCCGTCATGGCGGAGCCGGCAACGCTGAAAATATTCATCAGGGATGGCATGTTTCGCTCCTTAGCTCGAACCCGACGTAATCGCCGAGAGCATCGTCTTGATCTGCGTGGACAGCGTCGTCATGCCCGCCTCGAAGTGCAGCGCGTTGTCGGCGAACTGCACGCGTTCGGTGTCGAGATCGACCGTGTTGCCGTCGAGCGCGGGCTGCACGGGATTGCGGTACATGAGCGGGCTCGTGTACTGCTCGGTCGGGCCGCCCGTGGGAATCAGCTTCACGTTGCCGGCCATGTGGCCCGCTTCGGTGGTCGCCATGGTCATGCCGCTCGTCACGCTCGCGGGCTGCGCCATCGCGAGCGGCGAAGCATTGCCGCCCGTGGGGCTCGCCATGCCGGACGGCGTCGCCGCACCCTGCTCCCGGAGCGCGCCCGCGAGCGAGGCCGAAAAATCGACGTCGCGCGCGAGGTAGCCGGGGGTATCGGCGTTCGCGATGTTCGCGGACAGCAGCGCCTGACGGGTGGCGCGCACGTCGAGCGCTTCGCGGCCGAAGGCGAATTCGGCGTCGAGTTTGTCCAGCATCGGGCGTTCTCCGTTGTCCTTACGTGAGACGAACACGAAATGAAAGACGGCCCGCGCAATGCGCAGACCTTTTCGCATGGAGAGGAATGTTAGGCGGGGCTGGCAAGAACCAATCGGACGAATAGCCGGGAAAGCGCCCCTCTATTCGACGTAAGCGCGCGAGGGGCGCCGCCTAGAATGCGATGCGTGTCAATGCAATTCCGGAGAGATCACGATGCCGCAGACTGCCCCGACCCGAGCGCGCCGCGCCGGCATGGACCGGCGCTCGCGCGGCGGCGCGTTCTTCGCCTGGCTTTCGGGCGTTGCGCTGTGCCTCGGCCTGGGCGCGGCGGGCGGCGTGCATGCGCAGGCTTCACAAGGGGCGCAAGGGACGGACAGCCAGATCTATATTCCGGGCCCCGGCGATCGCGCCGGTTCCGATGCCGTACGCATGAGCGCGATGCTCGCGGCGCCCGGCAGTGCGCCCGCGCCCGCCATGCCTCCGACCGCCGCCCCTCCGACTTACGCCGCGCTTTCGCGTCTGCCGAACGGCGCGGGGGGCAGCGACAGTGCGCAAAGCGGCATGATTACGATCCCCGGTCCGGGCGAGCGCGGGGGCGCCGCGCAAGCCGACGCACCGCAGATCGTCACGATTCCCGCGCCCGGCACGACCTCGCCCGGCGCGTCGGCGGCGGGCGTCGCGCCATCGGCCGCACGTAATACGGCAACGGCGGCCGCGAATGCGCTGCCGCGCGTGAACGTCGCGACGGCGGCGAGCCGCGTGGCGCCGGTGGTCGTGGAAGCGTCGGGGCCGGAAGCGCAGGCCGGCTACGACGCCGCCAACGCGCGCGCCAATGCCATCCAGCGTTACGCCGCCGCAGTCGCGAACACGAACGCCGCCGCGAAACAGAACGCGGCCGCGCCGCAGAACGCCGCCATGGCCGCAGCCGCCGCGCAGCCGGTGCCCGCGGGCCAGCAGGACGGCGAATCGATTCGCGCCGCCGCGCTCACGTTCTTGCAGCAGCAATCGGTGGGGCTGCCTGGCAAGGTGACGGTGACCGTTGCGCCGGTGTTCCCGCGCGGCCTCGCCGCCTGCACCTCGCTCGACCCCTTCATGCCGCCCGGCGCGCGCTCCTGGGGCCGCACGACCGTCGGCGTGCGCTGCGTGGGCGCCAGGCCGTGGACGCTCTACGTGGCCGCCCGCGTGGCCGTGGACGTCACCTACTACGTCGCCGACCGCCAGATCGAGCCCGGCCAGACGCTCTCCATGGCCGACCTGACCCCGCGCGAAGCCGATCTCGCCAGCCTGCCGCGCACCGTCATCACCGATCCGTCGCAGGCCGCGGGCGCCCTCGCGCTGCTGCGCATCTCCGCGGGCCTGCCGCTGCGCACCGACATGCTGCGCAGCGCGGCATCGGTGATCATCGGCCAGACCGTCAAGGTAATCGCCGTGGGCACGAACTTCACCATTTCGTCAGAGGGCAGCGTGCTCAACAATGCGGCGCCCGGCCAGCAGGTGCGCGTGCGCACCTCGGGGGGGCAGATCATCACGGGCGTCGTGAAGGACGCCAGCACCGTGCAGATCCAGATATGAGCGGTAGCACACGTAACAGCATGTAACGGCAGGAGTTTCGGACTAAAGTTCGGGCCGGCGTTTGCCGATATCACGATCAAATCGATCAGGAAGGGCCATCGTGAAAATCGACTCCACCACCCGCAATGAACCGCGTACGCTGCAAGACAGCGTGGCGCGCACGCAGCAAGGCGAATCTGCCGGCACCGCGAGCGCCGGTGGCGCCACCGCGGGCGCATCCGCTCAAGCCTCTTCCGGCAGCGCCGGCGGGGACTCGAACGTGAGCCTCTCGGCGCTTTCGTCCTCGCTGCGCTCGCTCGCGGCAAGCGGCTCCGCCGACATCGACACGGCCCAGGTCGAGTCGATCAAGAGCGCGATCCGCAACGGCACCCTGCAGATCGACACTGGCAAGATCGCGGACGGCGTACTGCAAACCGCGCGCGACCTGCTGGCGCCGACCTCGGGGAATTGACACCCGCCTGACCGGCGACCCTTTATTGAGCAACGATGAAAGACGCCCTGCTAGCCACGCTGATCGACGAACACGCCACCGTTGAGGCATTCGCATCGCTTCTCGCCGTCGAGCAGAAGGCGCTCACGTCGCTGGACGGCATGACGTCGCTGCCGCAGATCGTCGAGCAGAAGACCACGCTCACGCAGCGCCTCGCCGGTCTGGAGAAGGTGCGCGACGCGGAGCTCGCGGGCCTCGGCCTGCCGGCCGGTCCCAAGGGCATCGAGATGGCGTGCGAGCGCGACGACCGGCTCGCCGGCCAGTGGCAATTGCTCAAGGGTTCGACCGAACGCGCGCGCCGCGCCAATCTCACGATCGGCATGATGATCCGCACGCGCATGGAACATAACCGCCGGGCGCTCGCGATCCTGCGCGGCGACACCGGCAATGCCGCGCCGATGCTGTACGGCCCGGATGGCCGCCTGCCGGCGTTCGGGCTCTGAACAGCCCTTCTTCTCGCGGGTAGAAAGCAAAAAGCCGAAGCGTTGTGCGCTTCGGCTTTTTTGCTTTGCGGTTTCGCAGAACAACCGTCAGGCTGCCCGCCTCAGTTCTCCGAGCCCGCCCAGGCCATTTCCCGCAGCCGCGTGCGCAGGCGCGCCACGGCCTGGCTGTGCAGCTGGCACACGCGCGACTCGCTCACCTCCATCACCGCGCCGATCTCGCGCAGGTTCATGCCGCGCTCGTAGTAGAGCGACATCAGCAGCTTCTCGCGCTCGGGCAGGCGGTCGATCGCCTCGATCAGCGCACCGCGCAGGCTGTCGTCGAGCAGCGCCGAAAGCGGGTCCGAATGATCGACGCAGTAGCGGTCGAGGAACGGCTCGTCCTCGGCCGAGCGGTCGAAGTCTTCGTAGTAGATGAGCTGGCTGCCGTGCAGGTCCTGCAGCATCGACTGGTATTCGTCGAGCGGCATGTTCAGGTGGCCGGCGATTTCGGTTTCGCTCGCCGCGCGCCCGAGGCGCTGCTCCACCTGGTGCACGGCCGACTCCACCTCGCGCGAGGTGCGGCGCAGGCTGCGCGGCAGCCAGTCGTTGCTGCGCAGTTCGTCGAGCATCGCGCCGCGAATGCGCTGGCTCGCGTAGGTCTCGAACTGCGCGCCCTGGTCTTCCTTGTAGCGGTTGGCCGCATCCATCAGGCCGATCATGCCGGCCTGGATCAGATCGTCGAGGTCAACGCTCGCGGGCATTTTGGCGACGAGTTGCAGCCCGAGACGGCGCACGAGCGGCGCGTACTTCGTCAGCACTTCGGCCTGCGAGATTTTTCCTTGAGCGTTGTACATCGTGCTCTCCTGCAACATGTCCTCTGCAACGTCCCGCGGCGCCGCTTCAAGCGGGCTGCGTCGTGGGGCGCTGCGCGGGCGGATCGGCCCGCCAGCCCGCATGGGCCGGCTCGGGGGCGGATGTAACGCCAGCAACGGTTGAAACGAATGCGTCCGCGGCCGCTGCGGCCGCCGCGCCCAGCAGGCGCGACGTGCCCGGCGAGCGCGACGACACCGCCGGCCGCATCGGCCAGTGCGGCAGTGCATCGGCGAGATGGCGAAAATCGCGCGCGGCGACCGTCGAGGGAAACGCATCGACGATGCAGCGCGAGAGTCGCACCGCACGCGGCATGTGCGGGTCGGCGGCGACCCAGCCCGCGCTTTCCAGCGTGACGCTCAGGTAGCGGCTTGCCACGCCCGCGAGGTTTTCGAGGGCCGACTGCGCCTCCTCCACGCTCGCCACCTGGTTTGCGAGCACGCGGAACTGCCCGATCGCGTGCGCGAAATGCAGGCGCTTGACGCTCGCGTAGGTGTCGGTGATCGACTGCGCGCACACGCGCATGACGATCAGCACGTCGTGCGCATGCAGCGCGAGCGGTGACAGGGCGCCTTCGGCGTCGAGCTGGGCATCGATCAGCACGACGTCGGCGGGCCCCGCCAGCACTTTCTGCAACTGCGCACCGGTGTAGCGCGCGCGGTTCTCGCGCGAGGCGGCGAGCACGCTGAAGCCGAGCCCATGGCGCCCCACGGCGTCGGCCAGCGCCATCTCGCCGCGCATGACGGCCTCGAAGTTGCCCGCGCCGCGCACGCCGCCGAGCGTCGTGCACACCGACCTGGGCCCGAGGCACTCGTCGATCACGAGCACGTCCTTGCCCTGCTCGGTGAGCGCGGCGGCCAGGTTCACCACGGTCGTCGTGCGGCCCGGCGCGCCCGCGCCGCCCGTGACGGCGACCACGCGCGAGCCGACGCGTGCAAGCAGCCGCCGCAGCCCTTCTGCCTGATCGATCACGAACTTATCCAAACTGAACCTCGTGAGACTGCGAACCCGTGCGCAGCGAAAGCGCGGAAAGCAGCGCGGGGATGTCGTCCTCGTGCGGCACGAACGGCGAGTGATCGCGCGGGACGCAAAACGCGCTGCGCACGAGGAAGCGGCGCGTGGCCACGTACAGGTTCTCGGGCACCTTCTGGCCGGTCGAAACGTAGTGCACCGGCAGCTTGTAGCGCAGCACCGTGTCGAGCGCGCTGCCCAGGTTGGTCGCTTCGTCGAGCTTGGTGAGGATGCAGCCCGCGAGCGGCGCCTTGTCCGGCGAGCTCTGGTAGGCCTGCACGACTTCGTTGAGCGTGTCTCCGTGGCTCGTGGCCGAGAGCAGCAGGAGGCGCTGCACCGGACGGCCCGCGCCGCACAGCATGGCGATCTGGTCGGCCACGGCGCGGTCGCGCTGGCTCATGCCGATCGTGTCGATCAGCACGATGTGCTTGTTCTTCAGTTCGGTGAGCGCGAGCTGCAGGTCGGCGCCGTCGCGCACCGCGTGCACCGAAACGCCGAGGATCTTGCCGAAGATGCGCAGTTGCTCGTGGCCGCCGATCCGGTAGCTGTCGGTGGTGAGGAGCGCCACGCGGCTCGCGCCGAAGCGCATCACGCAGCGCGCCGCGAGCTTCGCCGTGGTGGTGGTCTTGCCCACGCCGGTCGGGCCCATCAGCGCGAACACGCCGCCGCGCTCCATCAGGGCTTCCTCGTTCTCCAGCACCGGCAGATTCGATTCGAGCACCGACTGGACCCACTCCATGCCGGCTTCGTCGGTTTCGACGGCGGGCATGCGGTCGATCATCATCTTCACGAGCTGGGCCGAGAAGCCGGCCGCGAAAAGCTGCTTGGTGAGCGCACCCTGCACCGGGCTGCGGCGCTGGCGCTCGCCCCACAGAAGGCCGGCGAACTGCTCTTCCATCATGCCGCGCATCGAGGCGAGCTCGTTCATCACGGTCTCGTTCACGACCTGTTCGATGCGCGAGCGGATCGCTTCGCTGACGGTTTGCGCCGCGTTCGCCGCTGCGCCGGCGGCCGCGCCGCTTGTGGCTCCATTTGCGGCTCCATTTGCTGCTCCGTTCGCCGCGCCGTTCGCCGATGCCCTCGCGGAAGGCGCCGGGCCGACCGCTTCCGGGCCGTGGCCAAGGCGCGCCGCGGCGCGGCGGGCTGCGACTTCGGCGGCCTCGCGCGCCCACTCAGGCGTGCTCGCGTCGACGTCGGGCGGCAGGATCGGATCGGCGGGCATGCCGAGGCCCTTCGCGATGGCGTCGGCCGGCGAGATGCCCGCGGCGCGCGCGGCTTCCTGCTGGTTCGCGATGCGGCGTGCGTGGTCGATGAGCCAGGGGTTCGATTCGGCCATCGTGCGCGGCTCGCGCGCGGCGATGGGCGGCGGATCGGGAAGGATCGACTGGGCCGCGGCCTGCTCCAGCATCGCCGCGGCTTCGCGCGGCGCGAGCGGCCGCTGCGCGGCCCGCGGGGCGCCCTGTGCGAGCGGCGGGATCGGCGAGGCCGGTTGTGCCGCGGAAGCCATGAAACCGGCAGCGCTTGCACCCGGGGCGCCCGCACCCGGCATCGGGGGCGCGCCGTGCTGCGTCTGGCCGGGCATGCCTGCGGGGCCGGTGTACGCGGGCGTGCCGTACACGGCGGGCTTTTGCACGCCTTCGAAAGCAATCGAGACATCGGCGGCGTCGCCGTCGTCGCTGTCGTCCGAGGCGTCGGCCCAGGTGAGCGCCGTGCCCGGCTGCGCGCCCACTTCGGGGCTCGCGCCGAAGACCGACGAGAACACGTCCGGCACACCGCCGGCGTAGGGGTTCGCACCGCCCATCGCGGCGGCGGCAGGCGCTGCCGTGCCCGCGGAAGCCGCGGGACGGCCGAGCTTCGTCGCGCTGGCGAGCGGCTGGCCGGCTGCCGCGGCGACATCGGCCGGCGCGATCGCCGCGAGATCGCTATCCGCGAGCGCGACGATTTCGACGCTGCCGTCGTCGAGCGTACGGTTCGACAGGACGACGGCGTCGGCGCCCAGCGCTTCGCGCACGAGGCGCAGCGCGTCGCGGCTGGTGCCGCCGATGAATTTGCGAATGTTCAAGCTGAGCCCCCGATAGAGGTGAGCGGCACGCGTGCCGCCTTCGTTTGCTGCTGGTCTCGTGCTGTTTGGCCTCCCGGCGACCCCGGGCGTCAGATGCGGCGCCCGGGCGCAAGACCTTTTCCGATGTTGGAATTATTTCGAAGCCGGCGTCTTCACGATCGATGGATCAAGGCGGGGAAATGCGGGCAATTCGCGCAATGGGGCGGCGGGCGGGGCAAAGACGGGGAACCCGTGGCGGGCGCCGCGCCGGAGAAACACAAAAACGAAAGCCCGCCGAAGCGGGCTGAAGTGCGATAAAGCGGGCTTCCCGTTCGCCGTGACGGCCCCGGGGGCCTCAGCCGCCCCCCACCACATTCACCACCTTCACGTTGCGCGTATCCGGCACCTCGGCGTACGAGAGCACCTTCAACTGCGGCAGGCTGCGCCGCAGGAAGCGCGACAGCATGGGCCGCAGCGCGTGCTGCACGAGCAGCACCGGGGCAAGCCCCAGGCCCTGCTGGCGCGCCATCGCGTTTTCGGTCTGGGTGAGCAGCGTGTGCGCGAGGCCCGGCTCCAGCCCCGGGTTCGGCCCCGAGGTGAGCGTTTGCGACAGCACGCGTTCGAGGTTCGCGTCGAGCCCCATCACCTGCATGTCGCCGTTGCCCGGGAACCACTGCTGCGTGATCGCGCGGCCCAGCGCAATGCGCACCGCCGCCGTGAGTTCGTGCGCGTCGGTCACGCGCCCGGCGTGCTCGGCGAGCGCCTCCATGATCGTGCGCATGTCGCGGATCGGCACGCCCTCTTCCAGCAGGTTTTGCAGCACCTTCTGCAGCGTCGTGACGGGCAGCACCTTCGGCACGAGGTCTTCGACGAGCGACGGCGTGTCCTTCTGCACGCGCTCCATGAGCGCCTGCACTTCGCGGCGCCCCAGCAGCTCCGAGGCGTGCGTCACGACGAGGTGGTTCAGGTGCGTGGCGACCACCGTGCTCGAATCGACGACCGTGTAGCCGTACACCTGCGCCTGCTCGCGCAGGTTCGTGTCGATCCAGATGGCGGGCAGGCCGAAGGCCGGGTCCGCCGTGGGCGTGCCGGGCAGCACGGCGCTCACCTGGCCCGGGTTGATGGCGAGCCACTGGCCCGGATACGCCTCGCCCGTGCCCACCTCCACGCCCTTGAGCGTGATGCGGTAGGCGTTCGGGCGCAGTTCCAGGTTGTCGCGGATATGGATGACGGGCGGCAGGAAGCCGATTTCCTGCGCGAACTTCTTGCGGATGCTCTTGATGCGCTTGAGCAGTTCGCCGTCGGTGTTCTTGTCCACGAGCGGGATGAGGCGGTAGCCCACTTCGAGGCCCAGCGTGTCGATGAGCACGACGTCGTCCCAGCTCGCCTCGGCGTTTTCGGCGGGCGCGAGCGCGGTGGGCGCGGTGTCCACCAGCACGGCGCTCGCCTTCTTCGCCTCGGCGCTCTTCTTCATGACCCGGCCCAGCTGGATCGACCCGGCGCCCAGCAGCAGAAACGCGAAGTGCGGCATGTTCGGGATGAGGCCCATCATCACGATGATCGTGCCGGTGATCATCAGCACGCGCGGGTTCGTGAAGAGCTGGCTCGTGAGCTGGGTGCCGATGTCCTCGTTGGTCGCCACGCGCGAGACGATCACGCCGGCCGCGGTGGAGATCACGAGCGAGGGGATCTGCGCGACGAGGCCGTCGCCGATGGTGAGCAGCGTGTAGGTCTTGCCCGCGGTCGCGAAGTCCAGACCGTGCTGCGCGACGCCGACGATCAGCCCGCCGATGATGTTGACCGCCATGATGATGAGGCCGGCAATGGCGTCCCCGCGCACGAACTTGCTCGCGCCGTCCATCGACCCGTAGAACTCGGCCTCCTGGGCAATCTCGCTGCGGCGCTTGCGCGCGGCCTCTTCGTTGATGAGGCCGGCGTTCAGGTCGGCGTCGATGGCCATCTGCTTGCCGGGCATCGCGTCGAGGGTGAAGCGCGCGGCCACTTCGGCGATCCGGCCCGCGCCCTTCGTGATCACCATGAAGTTGATGACCATCAGGATCACGAACACCACGATCCCCACCGCGAAGTTGCCGCCCACGAGGAAGTGGCCGAACGACTCGATCACCTTGCCCGCGGCGGCGGGGCCGGTGTGGCCTTCGAGCAGCACGATCCGCGTGGACGCCACGTTCAGCGAGAGCCGCAGCAGCGTGGAGAACAGCAGCACGCTCGGGAAGGCCGCGAAATCGAGCGGCTTCATCGTGTACATGCTGACGAGCAGCACCATCACCGAAAGCGCGATGTTGAACGTGAACAGCAGATCCAGCAGGAACGGCGGCAACGGCAGGATCATCATGCCGAGGATCATGCAGATCAGGATCGGCCCCGCGAGCGCGCGCAGGTTCGTGCTTTGCAGCACTTCCGGGCGGCGCGCGAGAAAACCGGTGCGGGCGTTCATTCAGAGACTCCTTCGTTGCCGCGGCGCGCGTCACTGGATGAACTGCCTGCGCCGTCGCTGCTTGCGGTGCCGTCGGCGGTGCCGGCCGGCTTTGTGGTGCTGTCGTCGGCCTGGGCCGACGGGTTCCGTGCGTTGGCGGCGTTGGCCGCATTCGACGCGTTCACGGTATTCGCTGCATCGGCGGCGGCGCTGGCCGCGGCTGCCGCCTCGGCGCCCAGGGCGTCTTCGGCTTCTTCGCTCGCGTCGTTCTCGCTCACGGCACCCTTGTCGAGATCGGCCGGCACGTCGAGATCGGTCGGGGCCATCGGCACGTCGCCGCCCTGCTCGCGAAAACGCCTCAGCTGGTACACCCACGCCAGCACCTGCGCGACCGCGCCGTAGAGCGGGCCGGGAATCTCGCGGTTCAGATCGACGTTGTAATAGAGCGCGCGGGCGAGCGGCGGCGCTTCGAGCAGCGGCACGCCGTGTTCGGTGGCGATCTCGCGGATGCGCGCCGCCACGAGGTTCACGCCCTTCGCAATGACCTTCGGCGCGCCCATTTCGCCGTCGGCGTACTGGAGCGCCACGGCGAAGTGCGTCGGGTTGGTCACCACCACGTCGGCCTTCGGCACGAGCGTCATCATCCGGCGGCGCGCCATGGCCCGCTGCTGCTGGCGAATGCGGCCCTTCACGTGCGGGTCGCCTTCGCTTTCGCGGTGCTCGCGCTTGACCTCTTCCTTCGTCATGCGCAGCTTGCGGTGGTACTGCCAGAGCTGGTAGGGCACGTCGAGCGCGGCCACCACGAACATGCCCGCGACCGTCGTGCCGCAGCACACGGCGATGAGGTGGAACGAGTCAGCGTAGGCGCGCAGGCCCGGCTGCATGGCGAGGCCCAGGATCTCCTCGCGATGGTTCCATACGGCCAGGCTGCCGATCACCCCCACCACGAGCGTTTTCGCGAACGACATGCCGAGCTGGATCGGGCCGTTCAGCGAGAAGATGCGCCCGAGCCCGGCGATGGGGTCGAGGCGGCTGAATTTCGGTTCGAGCGAAGCCGTGCTGAAGAGCCAGCCGCCGAGCACCATGGGCGCGAGCAGGGCCGCGAGGCCCGTGAGCGCGAGCACCGGCGCGATCGCCGAAAACCCTTCGCTCGCGACGGCGCCCGCGCCGATCAGCATGCGGCTGGTATCGAAGACCATCGCGTGGTTGAAGGTGAGCGCACCGCGCAGCATGTCCTGCATGCGCAGGCCGATCGTGCCCGAGAGCATCCACGTGCCGTAGAAGCCCGCCGAAAGCAGCGCAAACGTCGAAAGCTCCCGCGAACGCGCAACCTGCCCCTCCTCCCGCGCCTTTTGCAGGCGCTTGGGAGTGGCGGGTTCGGTTTTTTCGAGGTCGCTGTCCTCAGCCACGGCTGCTCCGGTCGGTGGCGTGCGGCGCAAGCGAGGCGGCGCACACCCATTTTCAGTGACAGCGATTATTGCCGCGGGGCGCCAGCGGCGATTGACGGAGTAAGGCGGAGAAACGGGGGTATTTCAGGGGATGGGTGGCCGGCGCACCGGGAGCGCGGTGTGCCGGCGGGAAAATGGGGGAGGAAGCTGGCCGTGGGGCCGTGGGGCCGTGGGGCCGTGGGGCCGTGGGGTCGTGGGGACACACGGCCGGGGGATCGGCACAGGCGCAGTACGGCGCGCCTGCCCGCCCGGCTTTGGCTCAAATTGCCCCGGACCGGCCCGAATTGCCCCGGATCGGCCCGGTCTAGCGCTAGAAAGCGACGTACGGCGCCTGGCTGCCGCCATTGGCGGCCGTGTTGAGGCCGAAGTACACGTAGCGGCCATAGAAGAACGGCAGGCCGAGGTCGAGGTCCGCCGACGAGCCGAACTGCCCGCCCAGATCGTTGAGGGCGAAATTGCCGTTGTTGCCGCCGCTGCCGAGGAGCGTGGCCGCGCTCACCACGGCGAAGGTGGCGGCGCCGCTCGAACCGTCCACGCCGGTCAGCGCCGCGCTGAGCGACTGCGGCACAGACGGGCAGTAGAACGTGCCGAGCGAGCCGCCGCACTGGGGCAGCGCGCTATCGTTGAAGAACAGCGCGTTCGAGCCCGAGTCGAGGAACGAAGTGAGCGTCGCGCCGTTGAACGCGGCACTCAGGTCGCCCCACTGCGTGGTCTGGAAACGGTGCGAAGCGCTCAGCGTGTTGTTCGACTCGGTGCCGATGCCGAATACCAGCGTGCCGGTGGCCGAAGCCGCCCCGTTGTACGAAACCGGGGCCATCTGCAGGATCACGCCGTTGTTGTCGGCGGCGAAGCTCGCGACCGGGTTGGCCACCTGCAGGCTTGTCGCCACCGTCGTGCTGGTGCAGTTCGCGCCGCTCGGGCACGAATAGTAGTTGCTGTTCGCGGCACTGTTCGCGCAGCTCGGCCCGCAGTCCCACAGCGCCACGCCAATGCCGAGGATGCCGTTCGCGCCCAGGTCGCTCGCCGTGTTTTGCGCCGCGCCGATGTTCGAGCAGGCTTGCGGCACGGTGGCGGAAGCGAGATCGCCGATGAACTGGATCGGAATGCGGCTTGCCGTTTCGCCGCCGATCTTCACGTCGGCCGTGCGCACGGTGCCCCAGGTGTAGCCGTCGGCGAACGCCGTGCATTCGGCGAGCGTGCCGCCGCTCGCTGCCGTGCTCACGGGCAGCGCGCTCGTGAACGAAGCCGGCAGCGCCGAGGCCACGAGACGCAGCCCGAAGGAACCCGTATCGAGCTGCACATTGTTCACGGTCGTGCAGGTGCTCGTGCCGCTCACGCAGACGGTCACGCTCACCGTGGGAATATTCGGCACGCCGGCCACGCCGCCGTTTACGGTGACGGGCACGGTGTTCGGGGCCGTAGCCGCAATGGGCTGCTGGCTCGGCAAGGGCGGCAGCGACGAGGTATCGACGCCGCCGCTCGTGTTGTTGCCACTGCTGCTGCTACTGCTGCCGCCCCCGCCACCGCAGGCCGCCACGCCCAGGGCGAGCGCAGCGACGGCGAACAGCGCGCCGCGGCGCAGCCAGTGAAGGATGGTTGTCTGAAGTCGTTGTGTGAGCACGCGTCGCCTCCCCTTGATCGCCAATCACTGGATATCGCTGGCGCTGACGCCGGCGGGCAGGTCCTGAGGCACCCAGGCCTGCCCCGAGAAGGCCCCCATGTGGCCGCCCGAATGCACGACGAGTCCGGGCTGATCCACGACACCCGGGCCGTGCACGCCCGCGGCGCGGCTCGCCTTCACGCCCGCGACGTACTGGGGAAAGTAGCTGCCGAGCAGCGCCGAGAGGTCGGGCGGCTGCGGCCCGGTCCAGCCGACGCCGAACACGGTGCCGGCCTGCGAGAGATACTCGCGCACGACCGTGCCGTTGCCGAGCGTGGTCTGGCGGACCGTCCAGGAGGCGGAAGAAGCCGAAGAAGAAGCGGACGAAGCGGAAGCGGTCTGAACGGCCTGCCGGGCCACGGCATTGGGCATGCCGCTGGAGGTGCTGACACTGGCGCCTGCGGGCGTGGCCATCGGTGCGCCGCCGAGCGCGGCAAAGGCGGAAGGCGCTGCCGCCAGCGCCGCGGCGGCAGCGCCGGCGAGCGTGAGCGCGGCAAGGCGCCTCGGGATAGACGAAGCGTTCGTAGACAAGACAGCCATACCCCTCCCGTTCGATGACGTGCTCCACCGAAGCGGTGCCGGGCGCGGCGCGGCGACGAGGAGCCAACGTGAGCGATGCGGCCACGGCAGTCGCCATGGCCGTCGCATCAGCTTGTCCTCGCTAGTATGCCTGTCCCACATTACAGCCGGCAGCTTTGCCAAACGGCCAACGCGCAGGCATGCGGCCGCGGCCCCCGGAAGCTAGAAGCCGAGGCTTGCGAGCAGGTCGTCCACCTGCCCCTGGTCCTGCATCACGTCGGCCTTGCCTTCGGGGTTGATCTGCGGGCCGTTCAGGAGCCCTTCGGGGCTGCCCGTCGCCGACACCGCAGCCGGGCCGGCGAGCTGCGCCGCCGTGGCCGCGAACTGCTCGCGCCGCTCCGGCGCGATATTCTCCACCAGCACGCCCAGCAGTTGCTGCTCGATCAGGTACACCACGTCCATGATCTTCTTGATCACCTGGCCGGTGAGATCCTGGAAGTCCTGCGCCAGCATGATGCCGAGCAGTTGCTCGCTCGTCGCCGTGGTGGCTTCGGGCACGCCGCCCAGAAAGGCGCGCGTGTCGTCCATCAGCGCGCGCACTTCCTCGCGGCCGATGGGCGCGTCGTACCACGTCGCCCAGCGCTCCGAAAGGGCCTTCGCGTCGCGTTCGAGCTGCTCCTGCATTGGCTTGGCGATCTCGATGGCCGACAGCACGCGCTCCGCGGCCTGCTCGGTCATGTTCGCGACGTAGCGCAGGCGGTCGCGCGCGTCCGGCACGGCTTCCGCCGCGCGCTCGACGTGCTTGTCGAGGCCGAGCTCGCGCATCGAATCGCGCAGCGTGCGCGTCACATGACCAATGCGCGCAAGGATGCGGTCGCTCCCGATCTCGTGCAGGTCGGCGTGCGGGCCGCCGGCCTCGGCGCTGATGGGCTCGTTCACGTCAGCTCCCGGCCTTGGCCATCTTTTCGAGAATCTTGTTCAGCTTCTCGTCGAGCGTCGCGGCCGTGAAGGGCTTCACCACGTAGCCGCTCGCGCCGGCCTGGGCCGCCGCGATGATGTTCTCCTTCTTCGATTCCGCCGTCACCATCAGCACCGGCAGGTGCGTGAGCGAGGCGTCGGCGCGGATCTCCTTGAGCATGGCGAGACCGTCCAGGTTCGGCATGTTCCAGTCGGAGATCACGAAGTCGTAGCTGCCGCTGCGCAGGCGGGCGAGGCCCGCGGCGCCGTCTTCGGCTTCGTCCACGTTCGAATAGCCCAGTTCCTTGAGCAGGTTGCGGACGATCCGGCGCATCGTCGGAAAGTCGTCCACCACCAGAATCTTCATTCCCTTATCCATCTCGTTTCATTCCTCCAGGCTTAACCCCGGGCAATTATCCAGACAAGCGCGACACCGATCCAGATAAATTAATCGCGATCGATCGCGCCGTCGTCCAACGCCGACGCCATCGCTCAATCTTGCTTCGCAGGCGCTTTTTGCTGCGCCATGCGGGTGTTGCACAGGCCGGGTTTGACGCACCCGTTACACGCGCTGCACGCGCTCGCCCATCATGGCGAGACGCGCCATCACGCGGCGGCTCATGTCGGCGAGCGGCGAGATGTCGTCTGCCGCGCCGAGTGCGATTGCCTCGCGCGGCATGCCGAACACGATGCAGCTCGCCTCGTCCTGCGCGAGCGTGTAAGCGCCCGCGTTGCGCATCTCGAGCAGGCCCGCGGCGCCATCGCGCCCCATGCCCGTGAGAATCACGCCGATGGCGTTCTTGCCCGCGTGCGCGGCCGCCGAACGGAACAGCACGTCCACCGAAGGGCGGTGCCGGTTCACCGGCGGCTCGTCGGAGAGATGCGCGATGTAGTTCGCGCCGCTGCGCGCGAGCAGCAGGTGCGCGTGGCCCGGCGCGATGTAGGCGTGACCCGGCAGCACGCGCTCGCCGTGCTCCGCTTCCTTCACGGTGATGCGGCACAGGCCGTTCAGGCGCTGCGCGAACGACTTCGTGAAGCCCGGCGGCATGTGCTGCGCGATCAGCACCGCGGGCGCGTCGGGCGGCAGCGGCGTGAGCACTTCGCGGATCGCTTCGGTGCCGCCCGTCGAGGCGCCCACGATGATGAGCTTTTCCGTCGAGAGGAGCGGATTGTTGAGCATCGGCGCCGGGCTCGCGCTCGCCGGCGCGGCGTGCGCGCTCGCGGCGGCGCCCGCTGCACCGCCCACGGCACCGGCGGCAGCCGGCGCATGGGCTGCGGCAGGCCGCACGCGCACGCGCGCACGGGCCGCGGCGCGCACCTTGTCGGCGAGCTTTTCGGCGTAGTCGAGCATGCCGTCGCGAATGCCGACCTTGGGCTTCGTCACGAAGTCCACGGCGCCCAGTTCGAGCGCGCGCAGCGTGATTTCGTTGCCGCGCTCGGTCAGCGACGACACCATCACGACCGGCATCGGCCGCAGGCGCATGAGCTTTTCGAGGAAATCGAGCCCGTCCATGCGCGGCATTTCCACGTCGAGCGTGAGCACGTCGGGGTTGTGCTGCTTGATGAGCTCGCGCGCCACGAGCGGATCGGGCGCGGTTGCGACTACGGTCATGTCCGGCTGGCTGTTGATGATTTCCGTCATCAGGCTGCGGATCAGCGCCGAATCGTCGACGCAGAGTACTTTGATTTTTTGCACAGCGTTCACGCCTCCTCTACTGTCCTGGCGTTGTCTTGATTTGTTGTGGGCCGCGGCGCTGCGCCGGCCGCACCGAAGAGCTCGATGCGGCCGCGCGCAGGCGACGGCTGGGATGAAGCGGCCTGCTGCCCCGTCGCGGCCCCCCGCGACGAAGCGAGGCCAAACAGCTCGACCCGGGCGCGCGCCTTCGCGAGACGTTCTGCGCGCGCTTCGGGGGTTTGCCGCGCGAGCGCCTGCTCGCGCTCGGTCACGCTCGGGTCCTGGGTGAGGCGCAGCTTCTTCACCATCACCTGGCCCGTGCGCGGCAGGAAAGCAACCTTGCGCGGGTGCGAGCCCTGCAGGTCTTCGGCGACGATGCGGATGTTCTCCATCGCCAGATAGCGGCGCACGAACGCCGAATTGCGGTCGCCGATATTCATGGTCGTCATGCCCGCGAGCACGGCCGCGCCGCCGAACACCTTGGCTTCGAAGCGCTCGCGGCGCCCGCCCGCCTTGATGAGCTCGTTGATGAGCACTTCCATCGCGTAGGCGCCGTAGCGCATCGCGTCGGAGGCGGCCTGGGCGACATCGGCGCCGTCGTCGGGCAGCATGAAGTGATTCATGCCGCCGATGCCCGCCGTGCGGTCCTGGATGCACGCGGCCACGCACGAGCCGAGCACCGTCACGAGCACCATGTCTTCGTGGGTCGTGTAGAACTCGTTGGGCAGGAGCTTCACGCCCGGGCGCTGAAAGTGCGCGTCGAAATAGCGGTTCGTGGCGATCGGGAGGCTGGTGCTCATGCTGTCACTCCGATCTTCTCGGCGCGCTGCGTGCCGGAGGCGGCCGATGCCGCCGATGCCGGCGCCGCGGACCCGCCTTCGTCGCGGCGGCCGCCGCGCGCGAGTTCGTACACCGTCTGGCCGCGCAGACGGAACGCCTGCGTGACGTACGTGAAGTTCTCCGAATGACCGGCGAAGAGCAGGCCGTCCGGCTTCATGAGCGGCTCGAAGCGGGTCAGCACCTGGCCCTGCGTCGGCTTGTCGAAGTAGATCATCACGTTGCGGCAGAAGATCGCGTCGAAGGTCTGCCGCAGGCCGTAGTCCGCATCGGTGAGATTGAGCTGCTCGAAGCGGATCATCGCGCGCAGTTCCGGGCGCACCTTCACGAGGCCCGCATGCGCGCCCGTGCCCTTCAGGAAGAAACGCTTGAGCCGCTCCTGCGAGAGATGCTTCACCTGGTCCCAGGCGTAGACGCCCGAGTCGGCCTTGGCGAGCACCTGGGTGTCGAGGTCGGTGGCGAGCACCCTGGCCTCGCGCGCCGCGCGCTCGCCGAGCGCTTCGATCAGCGTCATCGCGATCGAGTACGGCTCCTCGCCCGTCGAAGCCGCCGAGCACCAGACCGAAACCGGCTGCGGACGGCGCTTCACGAACTCCGCGAGAATCGGAAAGTGATGCGCCTCGCGAAAGAACGCCGTGAGGTTCGTGGTGAGCGCGTTCGTGAACGCCTCCCACTCTTCGACGTCCTGGCGCGATTCGAGCTGATCCAGATACTCGCGAAAGCTCTCCAGACCGAGCGCACGCAGGCGCCGCGCAAGACGGCTGTACGCCATGTCGCGCTTGTGGTCCGAGAGCGAAATGCCCGCGCGGCGGTGAATCAGCGCGCGAATGCGCTCGAAGTCCGCCGTCGTGAATTCGAAGTCGCGGTTGCTCTCGCCGCCCGCGCCCGGCATGCCGGCGGAGGCGCTCCTGGTGGGGGCGGCGCTCTCGCCGCGTCCCTCACGGGAAAAACGCAAACCCTTCATCGTCTTGCGCCTCCCCGTTGTCCGGCCGCACGCGTGCCGGTTCGCAATGCGTGCAGCGCGTCGTGCGCGGCGGCGGTCTCGCGGACGGCCGCGCGGAACGACTCATCCCGTTCTTGTGCGCTCGTGTGCATTGCGGTTGCTCTTCAGGTCGTCAAATCGTCTTGGCTAGAACGTTTCCCAGTCGGCGTCGTCGGACGCTGCCGACTTCACCACCGGTTCCACACGCTGCGGCAGCACCTTCGGCGCCGGCTTGTGCGCGGGCGCGGCAGTGGCCGCCGGGGCGGTTTCGGCCGCCGGCTTTGCCGGTGCGGCATGGGCAGCCGATGCCGCTGGCGCGCGCTTGACTGCAGCCGCTGCCGCTGCCGGCGCGGCGCTGGCCGATGCCGCCGAAGGCAGCGCAACCGAACGCGCCGCAGGGCTGCGCACGCTTGCGCCGCCTGCACCGCCGCTTGCGCCGCCCGCACCGCTCGTTGCACCCGCAACCGAAGCATGGCCCGACGCGCCCGCACTACCCGTGCGCCAGATGCCGAGCACCGTCTGCAACTGCCGCGTCTGCTCTTCGAGCGAGGCGGCCGCGGCCGCGGCTTCTTCCACGAGCGCCGCGTTCTGCTGCGTGACCGTGTCCATCTGCGTGACGGCGCGGTTGACCTGTTCGATGCCGCCCGACTGCTCTTCCGAAGCCGCGCTGATCTCGCCCATGATGTCGGTCACGCGGCGCACGGCCTGGAGGATCTCGTCCATCGTGGAACCCGCGCGGCCCACCAGTTCCGAGCCGCTTTGCACCTTCTGCGCGGAGTTGTTGATGAGCTCCTTGATCTCCTTGGCCGCGCTCGCGCTGCGCTGCGCGAGGCTGCGCACTTCGCCCGCCACCACCGCGAAGCCGCGGCCCTGCTCGCCCGCGCGTGCCGCTTCCACGGCCGCGTTGAGCGCGAGGATGTTGGTCTGGAAGGCAATGCCCTCGATCACGCTGATGATGTCCACGATCTTCGCGGAGCTTGCCGCGATGTCCTGCATCGTATGCACCACTTCGCCCACCACCTCGCCGCCGCGCGTGGCGATGTCCGAGGCGTTCACGGCAAGCTGGCTCGCCTGGCGCGCGTTGTCGGCGTTCTGCTTCACGGTGCCCGTGAGCTGTTCCATGCTCGACGCGGTTTCCTGCAGCGAAGCGGCCTGCTGTTCGGTGCGCTGCGAGAGATCGGTGTTGCCCATCGCGATTTCGCGCGCGCCGATGTCGATCGAGCTCGCGCCCGTATTCACGGCGCTCACGAGCTTGATGAGGCTTTCCTGCATGCGCTTGATGCCCGCGAAGAGGCGCCCGATTTCGTTGCGGCTGTACACCTCGATCGGCTGCGAGAGGTCGCCCTGGGCGATGCGCTCGAAGCAGTCCACGGCGTCGTTCAGCGGCTGCACGATGAGCCCGCGCAGCGCGAAACGGATCAGCACCACCATCAGCAGCGCGATCACGACCGTGCCGGCGATCAGCGTGCGCATCAGCGCGATCTGCGAGCGCGCGTCTGCCTCGCGCGCCTGGGCGCCGTCCAGCAGGGCCTGCTCGAGCGGGGCCGCGACGTTGTCGTAGTCCACGAACATCGGGCTGATCTTCGTGTCGGCAATCGCGTGATACGCGTTCAGATCGTTCGCGCGCAGCGCCGCCAGCTCGGGCTGCACGCCGTCTTGCAGCAGCGCCGCGCGCTTTTGCCCCAGCGCGTCGAGCGCGGCGGCGTCGAGGCCGTTCTTCTGCGCGGCCTGGAAAGCCTTCCAGGCGTCGTTGCCCTTGGTGAGCAGTTCCTCGGCGCGATCGAGCGCCTTCTTCGCATCGTCGGTCTGGTTCGCGGCGGCGAGCGCGCTCACGCGTTCGAGCGCGACCCGCGAGCGCAGCAGATACGACGAGGCGTCGTTGAGCGAGCGCATGGCGACGAGGTCGCCGCGCGCAATCGCGCCGAGCGAGTCGCTCGCATTGCCGAGCGCGACCAGCCCGAGCGCGCCGACCACGAGGGTCAGCGCAACCAGAATGACCCCGACGCCCGTGAGCGTCGTGCGGATCGACCACCTGTGCAGCATCTCGATTGCTCCTGTCCTGTAGCGGGGCGTTCGGCGAGTGTCGTGTCGAGTCTTGCGGCGAGCTTCGCGTCAGCCGGTTCGGCGGCGTGCGCCGCCAGCAAGGCGGTTTGCCGCTCTTGACGGCGGCTTCCGCTCTCCCGCGCGGGTCCCCGCAAGGGGACCACCCCCGATTAACCGTTCGCGATGTTTCAGCCGAGTACCTCGGTCAATGCCATTTCCCGGCTCGTCATCAACTTTTCGATGTCCATCAGAATCAGCATGCGGCCGTCCACCGTGCCGAGGCCCGTGAGGTACTCGGTGGTGAGCGTGGCGCCGAACTCCGGCGCCGGCATGATCTGGTCCATCTGCAGCGTGAGCACGTCCGACACGCCGTCCACAACCATGCCCACCACGCGATGCGCGACGTTCAGGATGATCACGACGGTCTGATGGTCGTACTCGACGCGACCCAGATGGAACTTGATGCGCATGTCCACGATCGGCACGATGATGCCGCGCAGGTTGATGACGCCCTTGATGAACTCGGGCGCATTCGCAATGCGCGTCACGCTCTCGTAGCCGCGGATTTCCTGCACCTTGAGGATGTCGATGCCGTACTCTTCCGCGCCGAGCGTGAAGACGAGGAATTCCGCACCGCCCGCGTCGGCTTGCTGCGCGTCGCGGCGGTGCGCGCCGGCGCCATGAATGGATTGGACTTCTGCCACGTTAGCCCCTGAACTGTTGGGAGATGGTTGGGATAAAGCGCTGCTTGAGCTTCATGCGGTCATGCGAATTCTGCGAACGAGCCGGCGTTCTGGCTCGCGCCCGCGCCGTGGCCGGAACTGACACCATGGCTCGCGCGCGTTTCGCGGTTGAGCGCGGCCACGTCGACGATCAGCGCGACGCTGCCGTCGCCGAGGATGGTCGCCGCCGAAATGCCGTGCACCTTGCGGTAGTTCGTTTCGAGGTTCTTCACCACCACCTGCTGCTGGCCGACCAGTTCGTCGATCAGCATGGCGAAGCGCCGCCCCTCGGTTTCCATGATGGTCACGATGCCCTGGGTGGGCTCCGTGCGCGCGCCTTCCACGTTGAACACCTGGTGGAGCGCGACGAGCGGCAGGTATTCGCCGCGCACGCGCACCACGCGGTCGCCGTTCGTCACGGTGTAGATGTCTTCGTGGCGCGGCTGCAGCGACTCCATCACGAAGTTCAGCGGCAGGATGAAGATCTCGTTGCCCACCTTCACCGACATGCCGTCGAGAATCGCCAGCGTGAGCGGCAGCACGATGCGCGTGGTGGTGCCCTTGCCCGCGTGCGAGGTGATCTCCACGTGGCCGCCCATCGACTGGATGTTGCGCTTGACCACGTCCATGCCCACGCCGCGGCCCGAGACGTCCGTGACCTGCTCGGCGGTGGAGAAGCCCGGCATGAAGATGAGGTTCCAGACCTCTTCGTCGGCCATGGTTTCGCTGACCTGCATGCCCTGCTTCATGGCCTTCGCGAGAATCTTGTCGCGGCGCAGGCCCGCGCCGTCGTCGCTCACCTCGATCACGATGTTGCCGCCGTGGTGCGCGGCTGAGAGCACGAGCTGGCCCGTGCCGTCCTTGCCCGCGGCGCGGCGCGCTTCCACGGTTTCGATGCCGTGGTCGAGCGAGTTGCGCACGAGGTGGGTGAGCGGGTCGATGATGCGCTCGATGAGGCTCTTGTCGAGTTCGGTCGCCTGACCGAACGTGACGAGCTCCACTTCCTTGCCGAGCTTGGCCGCGAGATCGCGCACGAGACGCGGGAAGCGGCTGAACACGTAATCCATCGGCATCATGCGGATGGACATCACGGCTTCCTGCAGGTCGCGCGCGTTGCGCTCGAGCTGGGCCATGCCGTTGAAGAGGCGGTCGTGCAGCGCCGGGTCGAACGTGCTGGTGGTTTCCGCCAGCATCGCCTGGGTGATGACGAGCTCGCCCACCAGGTTGATCAGTTGATCGACCTTTTCCACGCCCACGCGAATCGAACTGCCTTCGGCCGACGCGGCGGCGGCGGCCGGGCGGTGCTTGCGGTCGGCTTCGGCCGCGGGTGCGGCCGCTTGCGGGGCGGCGGCCACGGCAGCGACGGGCGCCGCCTCCTGAACGAGGGCCGGCGCGGGCGCCTGTACAGGCGCCGCAACCGGTGCCGCGGCAACCGGCGCAACGGGTGCGGCGGGTGCGGCGGGTGCCGCGGGTGCAACGGCAGGGGCGGCAGGTGCCGGAGCAGGCGCCGCCGCCTGAACCGGCGCGGGCGCCGCAGCCACGACGGCGGGCGCCGCTTCGCCCTCGCCTTGCGGCGCGGCGCCGCGGCCGATCGAGATCTGGCTTTCGTCGATCACGAAGCAGCACACGGCGATGATGTCGTCCGAGGGCACGTCGGTTTCGAGCCAGAGCGTGATGTCGTCGCCGGTCTTCACCTGACCCAGCACGCGGCCCAGGTTGCCGAGCTCTTCGAGCAGCAGCTCCTGGTCCTTCGGATCGACGCGGCGCAGCGTGATGCGCAGATGCGGGCCTTCGGCTGCCCCGCCCGCGACTTGCGCCGGCGCGGCCGCAATCGCCTGATCGACCACGTGCTCGGGCGCGCCGGCAGCCTCAGCCGCCGGGGCCGCAGCCATGGCCGAAGGCAGGTTCGCTTCGAAGGCCGCGTCGAGATCGGCTTCGCTATCCACTTCGGGCGCGCTCGCGGCAACCGGCGCGGGCGCCACCGCAGGAGCGGGGGCAGGGGCTGGAGCCGGTGCGGGCGCCGCAGCCTCCGCCGGAGCCGGCAAACCGCGGCTTTCCGCATAGAGGCGCTCGAGCTTCGCGCGCACGGCGGCCGCCGCGGCCGCGTCGGGCTCGGCGCTCGCGCGGTAGGCCGCGAGCTGGTCGGACAACACGTCCTTCGTTTCGAGGAACGTGTCGATCATGTCCTTGCGCAGCACGAGCTCGTTGTTGCGAGCCCGGTCGAGCAGCGATTCGAGGATGTGCGTCGTTTCGGTGAGCGCGGTAAAGCCGAACGTCGCCGCGCCGCCCTTGATCGAGTGCGCCGCGCGAAAGATCGCCGCGAGGTCCTCGGGATCGGGCCGGCCAACGTTCAGATTCAGCAGCAACTGCTCCATCTGCGCGAGCAGCTCGTCCGCCTCGTCGAAGAACGTCTGATAGAACTGAGTGATGTCGAGTGTCATGCCTCTTTCACCGCGATATATGCCTGTTTGGGGTGCCAGTACTGTCGTGTCGTGCGCGCCGCGAGTCTTGCGCCGTCAGGCGCGCGTCTCGCCGAGTGCGCTCGTCAGATCGACAAGCAGTTCCGGGTCCACCGGTTTTTCCAGCCAGCCTGTCGCGCCTGCATCGCGCAACGCCACCTTGAAGGTTTCGTCCGATTCCGTGGTCAACACGAGGATGGGCGTTTCGAGGTACGAAGGATTCGCGCGCAGCTTGCGGATCAGGTCGAGGCCGCTCATGCGCGGCATGTGCAGGTCCGTGAGGACGAGGTCGAAGCACTGCGCGAGCGCGTGCTCCAGCCCGTCCTCGCCGTCGTTGGCCAACGTCACTTCGTAACCCGCTCCGCCCAGCGCCGCCTGCAGGATCTCCCGCATGGACGCCGAATCGTCGATCGCCAGAATGTTCCTGATCATCCGCTCCTCGCACTTTTCCTGTTGCCGTCGCGCTTTCAGTGTGCCGCCTGCTCTGCCGGTCCCACCGCCGGCGGCGGCGGGGCTACCGCCGGTGCTACCACCATCGGCGCGGGCACGGGCGGGAGTTTCACCGGCCCGGGCACCGCCACCGGCGGCACCTTCACGGGCGCCGCGCCCGGCACGAGCTGATCGGGCGACAGCGACTTGCCCGACCCGGCGGCGTCGTCCGACAGCGTCGTGGTGGTCGAGTCGTCGTGCATCAGCGCGTCTTCCGACTTCTTGTTCAGCACCAGAATGCTGATGCGGCGATTCTCGGGGTCGAGCGGATCGGCCTTGTTCAGGTTCTGCGTGGAGGCGAGGCCGATCACGCGCATTACCTTCGACTCATCCATCCCGCCCGCAATCAGCTCGCGGCGCGAGGCGTTCGCGCGATCCGCCGAAAGCTCCCAGTTGCTGTAGCCCTTCTCGCCGCCCGCGTAGGGCACGGCGTCGGTGTGGCCCTGCACGATGATGCGGTTGGGCACGTCGTTCAGCGTCTCGCCGATGGCGCGCAGGATGTCGCGCATATACGGCTCGACCACGGCGCGCGCGGTGGCGAACATCGGGCGCTTCTGCGAATCCACGATCTCGATGCGCAGGCCCGTGAGCGTCGAATCGATGCGGATCTGCTGCTTGAACTGGCGCAGCACGGGGTTCGCCTCGATCGCGGCCATCAGCTTGATCTGCAGGTCGTGCAGGCGCACCTGCTCCTGACGCTCGAGCGAGCCCTTCAACTGCTTCATCGCCTCGTCGTCGCTCTTCGAGGCGGTGTGCTCGGCACGCGCCGTGGAGCCGTCGGTGCGGCGCTGGACACCGTCCTGGTCGGTGGAGATGTCGCGCCCGCCGCCCTTCACGATGCTCGAATCCGTCGCGCTGCGATCGCCGCCCCAGAGCGTGATCTTCAGCGGCTGGTTGAAGTACTCGGCGATGCCGTGCAACTGCGTCGTGGAAGCCGAGGACAGCAGCCACATCAGCAGGAAGAACGCCATCATCGCGGTCATGAAGTCCGCGTAGGCGAGCTTCCACGCGCCGCCGTGGTGGCCGCCCTTCGCGGGCGCCGACTTCTTGACGACGATCGGTTGGCTCTTGTCCTTGCTCATCGCGCGTTCCTTGCCGGTTTCATCGTGCAGGCCTTACTTCGCCTTCACGCGGCGCACGTGTTCTTCGAGCTCGGAGAACGACGGACGCTCGGTCGAGAACAGCACCTTGCGGCCGAACTCCACCGCGATGGCAGGGGCATAGCCGTTCAGGCTCGCGAGGATCGTCACCTTGATGCACTGGAACATCTTCGTGGACTCGGCCACGCGCTGCTCGGCAACGCTCGAAAGCGGGCCGATCAGGCCATACGAAAGCAGAATGCCGAGGAAGGTGCCCACCAGCGCCTGGGCGATCATCTCGCCGAGAACCGCCGGAGGCTTGTCGGCGGAAGCCATGGTGTGCACCACGCCCATCACCGCGGCGACGATACCGAAGGCCGGCATCGCGTCGCCGACCTTGGCGAGCGCATGCGCGGGCGCCTCGCCCTCGTGGTGGTGCGTTTCGATTTCCTCGTCCATGAGGCTTTCGATTTCGAAAGCGTTCATGTTGCCGCCCACCATGAGGCGCAGATAGTCGGTGAGGAACTCGACGATGTGGTGGTCGGCGAGGATTTTCGGGTACTGCGTGAAGATCGGGCTCTTCATCGGATCGTCGATGTCGGCCTCGAGCGTGAGCGTGCCTTCCTTGCGTGCCTTCGCGAGCAGGACGTAGAGCAGCGCGAGCAGCTCCATGTACACGTCCTTGTTGTACTTCGACCCCTTGAAGAGCGTCGGGACCACTTTCAGGGTCGACTTGATCGTCTTCATGCCGTTGCCGAGGATGAACGCGCCAACGCCCGCACCACCGATCATCAGCAGTTCCATCGGCTGCATCATGGCCCCGAGATGGCCGCCCTCGAGCGCGTAACCGCCGAAGACGGACAGAATCGTCACGAGTACTCCCACGAAAATCAGCACAGCTGGGTCCTCACTAAGAAAGTGCCGCGCACCGCCGTCGGCCCGCGTCCTTAGCTGGTTTACGGCATCGATGCGGAAAACTTTGGGATTGGGGTATGCCCCGTTAGGGCTAGCCCGCGGGAGGGATTGATCAGACAAAGCGCCCTGCTGGGGCCGCGTTGGTGCAGCGTTGGTGCCGGGTCGGCGGGCTCGCGGCCTGTCGGGAAGGCCGGCGGCGGCGCTTGCGGCCGCTGCCGTGGGCAACGCGCCGGGCGCGGCGCCCTGCCCGCTGCGCTCAGCCCTCGGCCGTGGCGGCTTCGCTGCTGCGGCGCGTGCGGCCGGCGCGCGAAGGCGGCTGGCAGAGCCCGCAGACGAAGCCGCGCTGCGGGTCGTGGGCGTGCGCCACGAAGTGGCCGCCGCAGCGGCTGCACGGCGTCATCTGCAGCAGGCCTGAGGCGAAATAGCGCACGAGCGTCCAGGCCCGGGTGAGGCTCAGCACCGGTTCGTCGCCCTGCAACTGCATATGCTCGAGATAGAGCCGGTAGCTCTTCACGATCGCGTGAACCGGCTCGCAGCGCGCCTGCCGGCTCATGAACAGGAAGGTGTTGTAGAAGAGCGAAGACTGGATGTTGGGCTGCCAGGTCATGAACCAGTCCGTGGAGAACGGCAGCATGCCCTTGGGCGGGGATTCGCCCTTGACTTCCTTGTAGAGCCGGATCAGGCGGTCGCGCGACAGCGTGGTTTCCGCTTCGAGCAATTGCAGCCGCGCGCCGAGTTCGATCAGCTCGATCGCGAGAGCAATCTCCTTGACCTCGAGTACCACGCTCTTTGTCGCCATAGCCCTCCGGCTGGGTTTTCGCTTTTCTGATCGGCTTTTCGGGTGCGCAGCTTTAATCCGCCTGATCCGGCTTCGGCGGCCGCCCCGCTCGCCGGCGCAGAAGTGCGGACAAGCGCAGCGGGCTCGCCGGGCCGGTCGCGAGGACAGGCAGTCGCGAAGGAAGGCGTGCCGCAACGGCAGGTGGTTCAGTCGAACTGGGCGACGGGCTGGCCCGCCATCAGGATGGCGGTGTGCGCTTGAGCGGACTTGCCCTTCTCGGCCAGTGCGCTGAGGATGGCGTGATCGTCGAAGCGGAAACGGCACAGCACCTGGTTCGATGCGGCGAGCCGGACGGTTTGTGCCAGCGAGAGATTGGCGATGACCTCGGCGAGTTGCTCCGAGATCCCCATGCGGAACATGCCCGTCGGTTTGTCCTCACGCAAAAGGCGTTGCGCGAGCAACAGGTACGACAGGTTCACTTCCTTGATCTCGCTGAGCATGTCACTGTGAGTCGTCGCGCTCATGGATACCCCCGAATGCGAATCGGCTGGTCAGGCCGGTTACGGAAACGTTTGCTCGATTGCGTCCAGAAAATCTGGACGAGCGGCCCGTTTATGGTCATAGCGGCATTGTGGCCAGGCCGTGCGCAACTGGAAATTGGACGGACACCGCGACGATTTGCAGGAAATCGCTTCGCAACCGTGTAGGAATTTTTCTGACAACGAGGCGGGGGGAGGGGGGGATGGGCGCAGATGTTATGTCATGCGCATAGATGACCTCGTAATGCACGGATTATAAAACGGTTTCATTACCTTGTAATACTGGCGTGCCGCTTTTCCCGGCGCCGGGCACGCCGCTTGCATACGAGCGTCGGCCCGCCGCGGCGCGCGGGCCGCAAAATGCCGGTGGGACGGTGTTTCCCGCTGTAACAAGGTTAAGCGTTTGCAAAAGAACTCGTATCGGCGAGTCACATCTTCATAATGGGACTCAGGGATAACCCCATACCCCGATATCTCGACATACCGCTCAATGCCCTTGCGCCCGCACCTGCCGTGCGGCGCTTTCCGCGGGGCGATGCTCAGGCGTCAACCGTCGCGGCCCAGGCTCCAAGGAGATCCAACTCATGCGAATCGCCCAAATTGCGCCGCTCTACGAAGCCGTTCCGCCCAAGCTCTATGGCGGCACGGAGCGCGTCGTCTCGTATCTGACCGAGGCGCTCGTCGATCTTGGCCACGACGTGACACTGTTCGCCAGCGGCGATTCGGTCACCTCGGCGAAGCTCGAAGCCGCCTGGCCACGCGCGTTGCGGCTCGATCCGACCGTTCGCGACGCACTGGCGCCCCACATCGTGCTGCTCGAACGCGTGCGCCGCGCGGCTCACGAGTTCGACGTGCTGCACTTCCACCTCGACTATCTGCCGTTCCCGCTCTTCTCGACGCTCGATACGCCATTCGTCACCACGCTGCACGGCCGGCTCGATCTGCCCGAACTACAACCGGTGTTCGACTCGTTCCCGGACGCGCCGGTAATATCGATTTCGGATTCGCAGCGCCAGCCGCTTCAGCAGGCCAACTGGCAAAACACGATCTATCACGGGCTGCCGAAGAATCTGCTCGCCCCGGAGCCCGGCCGCAAGCCCGAGTACCTCGCCTTCCTCGGCCGCATCTGCCCGGAAAAGCGCGTGGACACCGCCATCCGCATCGCCGCGCTGTCCGGCCTGCCGCTGAAGATCGCCGCCAAGGTGGACAAGGTGGACCGCGACTACTTCAAGACCGAAATCGAGCCGCTGCTCTCGCAGGCCCATGTGGAATTCGTCGGCGAGATCGACGAAACGCAGAAGCCCGCGTTCCTTTCGGGTGCGAAAGCGCTGCTGTTCCCGATCGACTGGTCGGAGCCGTTCGGCCTCGTGATGATCGAAGCCATGGCCTGCGGCACGCCGGTGATCGCGTTCAATCGCGGTTCGGTGCCGGAAGTGATCGATCCGGGCGTAACGGGTTTTATCGTGGAGGATGCGCAGGGTGCCGTGGCGGCACTGCAAAATATCGATTCGCTTTCACGCGAAGCGATTCGCGCCCAGTTCGAACGCCGCTTTACCTCGCATACGATGGCGCGCAATTACGTGGAAACGTATACGGCGCTGATCGAAGCGGAACGCCGGCCGATGCTGCGCCGTGTTGCAGCGGGCTGATAACGCGGCGGTATCCGGCGCGCACTCGCATACCGGATAAAGCCGACGAATACACGCGGTGTATCGTTTGCGTATGCCGCATTAAGACAATTGACGAACATATCTTGATAAAGAGCCGCGTGGAAGCACGCGGCTCTTTATTCACGAAAACGTAAGCGGCCCGCAAGCCGCCTGCGCTAACCGATCAGATAGCGTTCGCGATTCTTGCCCGCGATCCACTTGGGCGGCTTGCCCCGCCCGCTCCATGTCGCGCCCGTTTTCGGATCCTGGTAGCGCGGAGGCAGCGGCGCCTTCTTGGGCGGACGCCCGCGCCGGGCGCCGGCTGCAAAGCCGAGGTCCTGGGCGCTCAGCCCGTACTCGGCAATTTTCTCGCGGATCGTGGCAATGACGTCCGCAATTTCGGTACGCCGCGCATCGTCGGCCTGGGCCTGAAGCTTGGCGATCTGGGCTTTGAGTTCTGAATATTGCGACATTCCTTTCCCCCCTTCTTTGTCACGAAAATCGACTAAAAAGGAGATTAGACGTAAATACGGGAATTAGCAATCGCTGGTAATACGGTTTTATCAGTCAATTTCCGATATTTAACGATTGGCCTGCCACGATGAAATCCGGCGTCCGCCCTACGCAATAATTCGATCATTCGCGCCGGAATTGACAATTCTCCACAGTCTCGAACCGGTTGACTGCCTGGAATCTGCGACTCGCTGGAAGCGGACTTTTTACCGGCCACTTCTAATCGACTTTCGAAGTATCAGAAGATGCACTGATCCAAACGACTCACCGCCGGGCTGTTCGGCACTTTCTGGCTCGTGCTGGGCGGCTGCGGCAACGCGGTGCTTGCGGCCAGCTTTGCCGGCCCGGTTCACGGGCTCGGCATCGGCTTCGTCGGCGTGGCGCTCGCGTTCGGCCTGACCGTGCTCACCATGGCGTTCGCCATCGGGCATATTTCGGGCTGCCATCTGAATCCGGCCGTGAGCGTGGGCCTCGCCGTCGCGGGGCGCATCCCGGCGCGCGACCTCTTGCCGTACATCGTGGCGCAGGTGCTCGGCGCAATTCTCGGCGCCTTCGTGGCGTTTCGCGAGCTGATATTCCACATTGATCGAACGGGCGCCGCGGCGCCCGTTCGTCTTTTCATCGCTCAAATGCGTGCGAAGACGCTGCGCGCGCCGCCCGGCACGACGCGGCAGCGCTGCTAGAATCGGGCGACTCATCGACCTCTACCGTCCAGGGTCCGCATCATGAAGCGCTCACACATCCGGCTGAGGCAGCTTGCCTCGAGCCTCACGCCCGCTCTCGCATCAGCCCTGATCGCGGCCTCGCTGGCGACGGCAAGCGCCGGCGCGCAGGCGGCCGATGCCGCCGCGCCGGCAAGCGCGAACAACGTGGAAACGCTGGTGTTCGTGCGCCACGGCGAAAAGCCCGGTGCCGGCCTCGGCCAGTTGAACTGCAAAGGCCTGAACCGCGCGCTCGCGCTGCCGGCCGTAATTGCCGCGAAATACGGCAAGCCAGACGCCGTCTACGCACCGGACCCCGGCCAGCAGAAGGAAGACGGCGGCCAGTCTTATTACTACGTGCGCCCGCTCGCGACGGTCGAGCCTGCGGCGATCCAGTTCGGCCTGCCGGTGCAAACGCCGTACGGCTATGCGCAAATCAGCAAGCTGGCCGACACGCTAGTCGATCCGAAATGGCGTAACCGCACGGTGCTGGTCGGCTGGGAACACCGCGAGATCGAACAGCTCGTGCGTCAGATCGTGAGCGCGCACGGCGGCGACCCGGGCACCGTACCGAAGTGGAAGAGCGCCGACTTCGACAGCATCTACGTACTGCGCATCGACTGGAGCGCAGACGCGCCTCGCGTGAGCTTCGCGCACGACCACGAGGGCCTCGACGGCCGTTCCACGGATTGCCCCTGCGCCGCGCTGCCCGGCGCCGCGCAATAGCCTCCGGCGTACGCCGTTAAGGCGAGTTAAGCGTCGCTGAGTGCAAAGAGCTTGCGCAGATGATGCGCGACGCCTGCCTCGAAGTTGTTGCCGATACGCGGCACAGCAGGCAGACGGGCAATGAGGTCGGGGTTCGCGTTGTTCATCATGAACGGATGGCCCGCGGTTTCGAGCAGGTCGATATCGTTCATGTTGTCGCCGAACGCCACGCAGCCCGACGCCGCCATGCCCAGTCGTTCGAGCACGACGCGCAGCGCGCGGCCTTTCGAGACACCGGCCGTCATCACTTCGAGGCAGTCGGGCAGCGAATAGGTGATGTAGAGCGCGTCGCCGAACTCTTCTTCCAGACTCCGCGAAATGTGCGCGAGATCCGCAGGATCGCCGATATAGAGCGCCTTGGCGACGCCCACGCCGTCGTGCGCGCGCAGGTCGGTCACGCGATACGTAAAGCCGGAGTCCTGATGGAATGCCAGCAGCTCGGGCGCATCGCGGTCGATGAACCATGCATCGTCCGAGAACAGGCTGACGATTACCCGGCCATGCTCGCCCGTCACATCGGGCGCGACGAGGCGCTGGATCACCGGCTCGGGCAGATTGCGGGCGTGAATCAGCGTGTCGTCGGGCGCATGGACGCGCGCCCCGTTCGACGTGATCAGATACGGGCGGATGCCGAGTACGTCGCGAATGCCCGCAACGTCGCAATAATGGCGCCCCGTGGCAATGATGAACGGCAGGCCCCGGGCATCGAGCCGGTTGAGCGTGGCGACCGTGAAGGGATCGAGCTGATGATCCGAGTTGAGCAGCGTGCCGTCGAGATCGGTTGCGATAACCTGGTACATGGGAGAAAGCGCGGGCAGCGAGGCGAGAAACGTCCAATCGTAGCATCTACGCAGGGGGCGCGACGCCAAACGCGGGCGCACAGGCAGGGGCCAGGACTCGAGCACGGCGTTGCCGCTGCGCGGCGCCCTCAAACCCTGCCAAGCCCCGTCAAGCCCCGTCAAGCCCCGTCAAGCCTCATCAAGCCTCATCAAGCCCCGGCGAGTCGCGCGGCCTCGCGCTGCGCCAGCATGAGCGCGCCGCTCGTGGAATCCGCCAGCGGCGCGCGCAACCGCTCTCGAACGGCTTGCGGCACCCATTCCCGCAACGGCTGGCCGAGCCCGCCCGACAGCGCCGCCGGCAATGCGGTCGTAGGATCGAGCGCGACGATGAACTTCGCAATGGCTTCGCCGGCTTCGGCGAGCAGTTTCGCCACGAACGGATGCTCGCGGTGAGCGAGCACCACCGGGGCAAGGCTCGCATACCCCGTCTGGTTGGCGGCGCACAGCCAGACAATGAGGCTGTCGCGATCGGTCGCGCCCGTATGGGCCAGCAGCGCCTGAGCGAAGGCATCGAACGGCGCGCGCCCATCGAGTGCTTCCTGTGCCCACACCACGGCGCGCAGGCCGAACCAGGCGCCGCTCGCTTCGTCGCCGGACGGAAAACCGAAGCCGCCGGCAATGCGGCACGCACCCGATGCGTCGAGCACCGCCGCGATGCTGCCGGTGCCCAGTGCGACCACCACGCCGGGCTCGCCGCCGTGCGCGCCGAGCAGCGTCGTGTAGGCATCGCTCTGCACCGCGAGTCCGGCCACCGGCGGCGCCTGCTCGCGAAACGCGGCAAGCCAGTCGGGGTTGTTCACGCCCGCGAGCCCGCAGCCCAGCACGCACTGCGACCAGTCGAAGGCGAGCCCCGCCTTCTCGAACGCCGCGCGGCATCCGGTTTCGATGGATTCCCACGCGCGCGCAATGCCGAGACCGAGCCCCGAAGGCCCTGCGGCGGCGCGCGCCCGTTCTGTGCCATTCGCTTCGCCGATGGCCACACGCGTGCCGGTGCCGCCGCCGTCCACGCCAACGAGCCAGGTGTATGTCTGCATGATGATGAGCGCGGCTTGCGCGCGAGGTCGCGATGAGTTGCCGCAGAGACTAACGGACCTCGCGCGTTCGCACAATCGGCCACTCGGCCAGGGTGGCGGAGCGGCACCGATCCGCTATGCTGACGGGGCCTGACCGAACCCGAGGCAAGGAGACGACACCGTGACTCACCGCTGCAACTGGGCGACCACCGAAGCGCTTGCGCATTATCACGACAACGAATGGGGCGTGCCGTCGCGCGACGACCAGCACCTCTACGAAATGCTCGTGCTGGAAGGCGCGCAGGCGGGCCTCTCGTGGTCCACGATCCTCAACAAACGCGAAGGCTACCGGCGTGCGTTCGCCGGTTTCGATGTCGCCAAGGTGGCGCGCTTTACGCCGAAGCACGTCGAAACGCTCATGCAGGACGCGTCGATCGTGCGCAACCGCGCGAAGATCGAGGCGGCCATCGTCAACGCACGCGTGGTACAGGAGATCCAGGCCGAGCACGGCTCGCTCGCAAATTTCATCTGGTCGTTCGTGAACGACACGCCCATCCAGAACGACTGGCCGTCGTATCGCGACGCGCCGGCCTCCACCGAAGTCTCGGATGCGCTCAGCAAGGCGCTCAAGAAATACGGCTGCAAGTTCGTAGGCACGACGATCTGCTACGCGTTCATGCAGGCCGTGGGCATGGTCAACGACCACGAGCGCGACTGCATGTGCCGTGCGGGCTGTGCGGCAAAGGGAAAGAAGCGGCGCGCGGCGGACAAGGCCTGAGCGCCCGGTGCGGCGGCCCGGATCGACACCGGTCGGCCGCACATCGGCCGCACATCGGCTGCATATCGGCTGCATATCGGCTGCATATCGGCCGCACCAATGCAAACGGCGGCGCAGCTTCGAAAGAAGCATGCGCCGCCGTCTGGCGGTACAGCAGTAAGCGCGAAAGAAGCTTAGTGGAGCTTCTTCGGCAGCATCTGGCTGCGCAGGCGCTTGTGGAGGCGCTTCACAGCAGCGGCCTTCTTGCGCTTGCGAACGGCCGTCGGCTTTTCGTAAGACTGGCGCTCACGCAGCTCGGCGATCAGGCCGTTCTTTTCGATTGCACGGCGGAAGCGGCGAATCGCCACTTCGAACGGCTCGTTTTCCTTCAGAAGAATCGTCGTCATGTATTTCCTAACTCAATCGCTTGATACGGTTCAAAGGCGCAAGCGTAAAACCGCTCGCGCACCGGCCCTCCGGTCGTTCGCCGCATGGGGCGTAACGAAAGGCAAGGCGGCCACGGAGGCCGGAAAAGAGAAGTAGGGGGTTCACTGCGGAACGCGACCAGGCTTACCTTGCAGCTTCACGCCTGACCGCCGGTTTGCGGCCGCCAACAGTAACGAACACGGCAACAAAACAGGCAAAGATCTCAATTCACTCTCAATGATATCAGGAAAAGATCATGCCGGCCACAGTTTCTTGATTCGGCTCAGACACTTGCGTGCCCGAGCCGCAGTGCGTCGTTCTGGCGCCATTTGATACGCCCCGCGAAATCAGGCGCTGGCGTCGTTGAGCGCCTGAATATCCGCCGGATCGAGCTTCAGGTGCACCGCCGCCACGAGGCTTTGCAACTGCTCCAGCGAAGTTGCGCTGGCAATGGGCGCCGTGATGCTCGGCCGCGCGATCAGCCACGCGAGCGCCACGGCCGCCAGCGTGGCGCCATGGCGCTGCGCAACATGGTCGAGCGCCGCAAGGATGCGCACGCCGCGGTGATCCAGGTACTTTTCCACCCGCGAGCCGCGCGCGCTCTTCGAAAGATCCTCGCGCGAGCGGTATTTGCCCGAGAGAAAGCCGCTCGCGAGGCTGTAATAGGGCACGACTGCCAGCTTCTGGGCCAGCGCCACGGGTTCGAGGTCGGCTTCGTAGTGGGCGCGGTCATACAGATTGTATTCGGGCTGAATGATCTGATACGCCGGGAGCCCGGCCTTGCGCGACACGGCCAGCGCCTCCTCCAGACGCGCGCCGCTGTAATTCGAAGCCCCGATCACGCGGACCTTGCCGGCTTCGATCAGACGCTGATAGGCGCCCAGCGTCTCTTCCAGCGGCACCTTCTGGTCGTCTTCGTGCGAGAAATAGACGTCGAGGTAGTCGGTCTGCAAACGCCGCAGCGAATCCTCCACTGCAGCGGCGATATTGGCGGGAGCGAGGCCCGGGCGGCGCGCATCCTTCGCCACCTTGGTTGCGATCACCACCTTCTCGCGCTTGCCGCTCTTCGCGAGCCATTTGCCGATGATCGTCTCCGACTCGCCGCCCTGGTTGCCCGGCACCCATGCCGAATACACGTCGGCCGTGTCGATGAAGTTCAGGCCGGCGTCCGTGAAGGCGTCGAGAATCGAAAACGAAGTGGCTTCGTCCGCGGTCCAGCCGAACACATTGCCGCCGAACATGAGCGGCGCAACCTGCAAGGCAGCGTTGCCGATGCTGCGTAGTTCCATGATGTCTCCGGTGTCGGTCCGGGCTGGCGCTTCAGCACTTTGGTACCTGGGCGCCGGCCCGGATTCCATAACGCCTGGGTTCGAAATCGAAATCACCCGCAAAGCATACGCCGCGCCCGCCGCCGCTGCAGCGCGGCGGCCGGAGGGCGGCGGGCCAGGCCCAATCGGGTCGGGATTATCGATTGGGCCCCTCAAGTTTTTTTCACCCCCGCCGTCATCCTTCACTGAGGCGGCCAGCAATGAACGAAAGAAAGCTTCCGCCGATTTCAACGTGGCCAGGTTTTTCAGACTCTTGCCTCTACGGAGAATTCCATGCTTAGCATTAACAGTAATATCCCGTCGCTCGTTGCTCAGGAAAACCTGAATGGTTCGGGCAGCGCACTCTCGCAGGCCATCACCCGCCTGTCGTCGGGCAAGCGCATCAACAGCGCAGCGGACGACGCAGCCGGTCTCGCCATTTCGACGACCCTGCAAACCGCGATCAACGGCCTCACGCAAGGCGTTTCGAACGCGAACGACGGCGTGTCGATGGTGCAGACGGCCAGCACGGGTCTGAGCCAGATCACGCAAAGCCTGCAAACCATCCGCCAGCTCGCCAACGAAGCGGCAGGTGGTTCGCTGTCGGCAAGCAACCAGTCGGCTCTGCAACAGGAAGTGGCGCAGCAGATCTCGGAAGTGAACCGTCTCGCGTCGCAAACGACGTACAACGGTATCAACCTGCTGAACGGCACGGCCGGCAACGTTTCGGTGCAAGTCGGCGCGAACGTCGGCCAGACCATCTCGATCAACCTGAGCCAGGGCGTTTCGGCAGCATCGCTGGGTAACGGCACGGTGCAGGCTGGCAACACGGTCGGCACGATCACGGGTCTCGACCTGACCTCGACCGGCGCGGCCAACTCGTCGGGCGGCACGGGCGCCATCACGCAGATCAACATCCTCGCGAACGGCACGGGCGGTTTCACGTTCACCGACCAGAACAACCAGGTTCTGTCGAGCTCGGTCACGGGCAACCTGTTCACGGTGACGGGCGGTTCGAACGGCATCTCGAGCATCGGCCTCGCGAGCGGCACGAGCAACGGCCTCAGCCTGACCAACGAACTCGCGGCAATCAACTCGAACTTCACGGGCGGCGGTTCGACGTCAGCGTCGGGCACGGTGATGGGCGTGCTCTCGGGCCTGAACCTCAACTCGGCAACGGGTTCGGCGGCATCGGCAGGTGCAGCGAACGTCATCACGTCGATCACCGTCGAATCGAACGGCTCGGGCGGCTTCTCGTACTTCGACCAGAACGGCAACCAGCTGCAAAGCGCAGCAGCAGCCGCAATCTTCTCGTCGGGCGGTACGGGCATCAGCTTCGGTTCGGCCGGCACGCCGAGCAGCACGGTCTACGGTGCAAGCAGCTCGGCCGCAACGACCACCGCCAGCGCGACCGGCGACTCGCTGCAGCAGATCAACTTCATGAACCAGCCGACTTCGGTTGCCCAGGTCAACGTCAGCACGACGGCCGGCGCAAACCTGGCGATGGAATCGATCGACAACGCACTCGCGACGATCAACAACATCCAGGCAACGCTCGGTGCAGCTCAAAACCGTCTGACGGGTATCGCAACGTCGCAGCAAGCCGAGTCGACCGACCTGTCGAGCGCACAATCGCAGATCACCGACGCGGACTTCGCGCAGGAAACCGCCAACCTCTCGAAGGCACAGGTTCTGCAACAAGCCGGTATCTCGGTGCTCGCGCAAGCGAACTCGCAGCCGCAGCAAGTTCTGAAGCTCCTGCAGTAAGGTAGTCAAACGGACTTCGGTCCCTGAACGCGGGCGCGCCGTGAACCTCTCACACGGCGCGCCCGCGCAGCCATTTTTGCCATAGGCGTTGCGCCTGTGGCGGTTTTCGAAGCTCGATCACCCGTCCGGATACAATCGCAGCCACGCTCTCACGAGCGAGTACGGAGCCCCCATGTCGACTGTCACCTCTTCGACCAGCAGCACGACCACCACGGCACAGCAAGCGGCCGCCGCCGCGCAGGCCGCAGCCCAGAGCGCGCTGCAGGAAGCCGCCCAGTCGATTATCGGCGGCTCAACCGGCGACAGCTCGATCGACGTGCAGTCGCTCGTCTCCGCACTCGTGACCTCGAAGGTTGCCGGCCAGACGGCCTCGCTGACGGCCGAATCGACCAACGACAACACGCAGATCACGGCGATCGGCCAGCTCATGGCCTCGATCTCGGGTCTGCAGGTCGCCTCCGCACCGCTCTATAACGGCTCGATGCTCACGGCCTTCACGGCGACGGCCAGCGGCACCGGCATCGCGGCCACGGCCGGCAGCGGCGCCGTGCCGGGCAGCTACACGGTCAACGTCTCGCAGATCGCGAGCGCGCAGACCCTCACCTCCACTGCGTTCTCCACGACCGCGGCGGCATCGCTCGGCACGGGTGCGCTGACCATCTCGGTGGGCAGCAGCTCGATGTCGATCAACATCAATTCGTCGAACGACAGCCTGAGCGAGATCGCTTCGGCCATCAATTCGGCCGACGACAACCCGGGCCTGAAGGCTTCGGTGATCACCGGCTCGGACGGCCAGCACCTTGTGCTCCAGGCCACCAACAGCGGCGCGTCGAACACGATCAACATTTCGGCGAGCTCGACGTCGAGTTCCGCACTCCAGAGCCTCGACGTGACGACGACCGCCGCGGTGGACGCCACGGCCAACAGCACTTCGACGATCAGCCCGTCCAGCGGCACCTGGAAACAGACCTCCGCCGCGCTCGACGCCATCATGACGGTGAACGGCGCCACGGCAACGAGTCCGAGCAATACCGTGAGCAGCGTCATCAGCGGCGTGACGATGAACCTGACCTCGGCGGCGGTGACGAACGGCGCGCAAACGGTGTCGGTGGCGGCCAACACGTCCACCGAAGTCACGGACATCAGCAATTTCGTGACGGCCTACAACTCGCTCATGAGCACGATCGGCTCGCTCACGTCCTTCGATTCGACTGCCGCGGCCGGCTCCGGCGGCGGCCCGCTGCTCGGCGATTCGCTCACGACCAGCCTGCAGGTCGCGCTCGGCAACATCGTGAGTAGCAGTGTTTCGAGCGACGGCGTGACGGGCACGCTCGCTTCCCTCGGCATCACGCTCAATGCGGACGGCACGCTCTCGCTCGATTCGTCGACGCTCAGCACGGCCGTGCAGAGCGACCCGCAGCAAGTAGCCGCGGTGTTCAACCTGACCAACGGTATCGCGCAGCAGATCAACGCAGCGACCACGCCCTATACGCAAACCGGCGGCCTGCTCGATACGCGCACGAGCGCGCTCACCGCCGACCTGCAGAGCGTGACCACGCAGACCAACGCGCTAACGGCCTATTCGAGCCAGCTGACGTCGCAATACAATGCGGAATTCACGGCGCTGAACACGCTGATGGCGACCACGAACAGCAACCAGCAGTACCTGACCGCGCTGTTCGGCGGCTCCAACAGCTCGGGCACGCTCAACAAGAGCTCGTAATCCGTCGAGGACCAGGCAATGAACGCGAACGCGCAGATGAACCAGACGCAGCTGGTCGAGCAGGTCTATACGATGACACTGGAAATCGAAGAGGCGGTCCAGCTCTCCGACTGGCGGCGCGCATCGCGCATCACCAGCGAACGTTCGCCGCTGCTGCACAGGATTGCCGTGCCGCAGGAGCCGGCTTCGCTCGAACTGATTCAGCGCATCCGGGCACTGGACATCGCTCGGCTCGACGCCGCGCGCACGGCGCAGACCGAACTGTCGCACGAGTATCACGCGGCCGTTGCCGGCATGAACGCTGCGCGCCAGTACCAGAGCATGGCGCGGTATTGAGCCCTGGCAGGCACAGTAGTCCGCAGCCTGCCCCGGCCCAGCCCGGGTTCGTCATGTCCCCGAAAGCCCGCCTTGCGCGGGCTTTTTCGTTTCAGGTCCCGGCCACGCCTGCGCCCGCAAGGCCGCGAAATGCGGGGCAATCCGGCCTTTGCTCGGCCAATCGTCCCACGCGCGCCTCACTAGACTAATCACAGGAAAATGCGCCCGTTTTGAGCGCTGCCAACGCGCGGCCTGGCTGGCCGCGCGCCGCATCCATCGCCGGCAGGGCTCAGATCCGAACGCGCGCAATCGAGGACCGAAATGACCATCGACGCAGAACTCCAGCAGGCAGTCAACCTTCACCGCACCGAGCACTACGCCGAAGCGGAAGCGCTCTATCGATCGATATTGCTGAGCGAACCGGAAAATCCCGACGCCAATCACAATTTCGGCCTCCTGCATCTGCAAATGGGGTTGATACCCGAGGGCATCGCCCTGTTCAAGAACGCCCTGGACGCCGCCCCGCAACGCCGCCAGTTCTGGTCGAGCTACGTGGATGCGCTGATCGCGGGCGGCCAGCACGACGAGGCCCAGCGCGTACGCGAGTCCGCACGCGCCCATGGATTCTCGCTGCACGCGGCTCACCGCGAGGACGCGCACGCGCCGCTCGACGCCCCCGGCGAGGACCCCATCGCCGAAGGCCTCGCATCGGCCATCCATGCTTTGCTCGCACGCGGCCAGAACGACAAGGCTGAGACCTTCGCGAAGCAGATGACCGAGGTCTGCCCGGACCACGAGCTCGGCTGGAAAACGCTCGCCTATGCGCATCTGCGGCGCGGCGATCTGGAGGGCGCCCTGAGCCCGCTCGAGAAAGCGCATGCGCTCTGCGAGACGGATCGCGAACTCGGCGCCCACCTCGACGCCGCACGCGCGATGCACACCGCCACCGCGCTCAATAGCGCCGCGCGCTACGAAGAAGCCGTACCGTACTATCGGACCGTGCTCGAAGCCTATCCCGACCATCCGGCTGCGAACCACGGGCTCGGTGTCATTGCGATCCGCCTGCGCCAGCCCGCAGCCGCGATTCCGATGCTGGAGAAAGCGATCGGCGCCGATCCGAACAATCTGCAGTACTGGGCAAACTACATCGATGCCCTGCTGCAGAACGACGAATTGAAGGCGGCCTGGCTGGCGCTCGAAATGGCGCAGCAGCGCGGCCTTTCCGGACCGGCGATCGACACGCTCATCAACATCATGACGCAGGTTTCGACGCAGCAGGCCGTCAAGGTGCCGAAGTCCGAGGCTGGCCCTGGAGCCGCGCCGGCGGCAGGACAATCCGCTGCCCAGCCGGCCCCGCACGCGGGCGCAACGGTAAGCCGGGACGCTCCCAAGGCCCGGCCGCTGACGCAGGCCGAAGAGAGCGAATTCCACGCGCTCGCCGCGCTCTTCAATCAGGGGAATATCGAAGCCGCGCTCAAGGGCGGTCTCGAAGCCGCCGCGCGCTATCCGTGGCACGGATTTCCCTGGAAGGTCGTGGGCATTGCGCAGCACCGTCTCGGCCGCTACGACGAAGCGATGACGAACTGCCGCAACGCACTCGCGCGGATTCCCGACGATGTCGATGCGCTCGCGGTGCTCGCCGGACTCGAGCAGTTGCGCCATGAGCTCGAGGGCGCTTACCACAACTGCAGCCATCTGCTTGAAGTCAATCCCGACCACCCGGAGGGTCTGCGCCTGATGGGCGTCATCCAGATGGATCTGGGACGGCTCGACGAAGCCGAGCGTTTCGGCCGCCGCGCGATCGAGGTGAGCAAAGCCCCGCTCGCGTATAACTCGCTAGGCGTGACGCTCATGAAACAGGGGCGTCTCGACAATGCCGCCGACATGTTCCGGCAGGCCACCCTCCTCGACCCCAACAACGCGATGATGTACAACAATCTCGCGTTCTGCCTGACTCATAGCGAAACCGTCACGCCGGCCGAAGTCTTCTCCGCCCACCGCCGCTTCGCCGAGCACTTCGAGGCGCCGCTCAAGCCGCACTGGAAGCCCCACACGAACAGCCGCGATCCGCAACGGCAGCTGCGCATCGGCTTCATCTCCGGCGACTTCTGCCACCATGCGGTCGCAAGCTTCATCGAACCGGTGCTCGCACCGCTTGGCCGCGACGCCAGCCTCTCTCTGCACGCCTACTCCAATACGGCGAAGAACGACCACGTGACGGCCCGGCTGCGCGGTCTGTTCGGCCATTGGACCGACGTTGTGGGCATGACCGAGGACGAGGCGAGCGAACGCATTCGTGCGGACGGCATCGACATCCTGATCGACCTCTCCGGCCATACGGCGATGAACCGGCTGCTCACGCTCGCGCGCAAGCCGGCGCCGATCCAGGCATGCTGGATCGGCTACCCGGGTACGACGGGTCTCGACGCTGTGGACTACTTCATTGCAGACCGCTTCTGGGTGCCGTCCGAGCAGTTCCGCAACCAGTTCACGGAGAAGATTGCGTACCTGCCCGCGCTGGCTCCGTTCGAAGCGGACCGGCTCTGCCCGCCGGTCAACCTGTTGCCCCAATTGCACAACGGCTACGTGACCTTCGGCAGCTTCAACCGGCTCGACAAACTCCGCCGCGACGTGATCGCCCTGTGGGCGCGCATCCTGCGCGAAATGCCAACCGCACGCCTGCTGATCGGCGCCATGCCGCGCGACGGCGGCAACGGCGAGGTGGCCAAATGGTTCGCCGAAGAAGGCATTGCGAGCGAGCGGCTCGATTTCCGGGCGCGCTCGAGCGTGCCCGTCTATCTGCAGCAGCACCACCATGTCGATATCTGTCTCGACAGCTTCCCGTTCTCCGGTCTCACTACCGCACTCCATTCGCTCTGGATGGGCGTGCCGACGCTGACACTGCCGTCGCAAACGGTCCCGGGGCGCAGCGGCCTCACCGCCATGTCGCACGTCGGCCTGCACGATTTCATCGCAACCGGCAAGGACGACTACGTGCGCCGCGCGGTCGCGCTCGGCTCCGATCCCGCCAGGCTCGCCGCGCTGCGCGCGGGCATGCGCGAACGTTGCGCGCAATCTCCCATGTTCCGGCCAGAAGCTGTTGCCGACGGCATGAGCCGCGCGCTGCGCGCCATGTGGCGCCGGTGGTGCGAGGGCCTGCCTGCCGAATCGTTCGAAGTGCCCGAATTGCCGCACTGACCTGCAATGAAAAACCACATCTTCCAGATCTACTATTCGGACGCGACGCTCGATCAGATCGATGCGGGCTTCATCCCGCTCGACAACACCGGGCAGCGTCCCGACTGGCGCGAGTACTGGCCCATGCGGCGGTTTTTGCGCGAGAACACGCTGGACCCGAACGCCCGCTATGGCTTCCTGTCGCCCAAATTCACGGAAAAGACCGGGCTGACGGCCCTGGAAGCGAAGGCGTTCGTGAACGGCATGCCGGACGACGTCGACGTCGTGGCCTTCTCACCGTTCTTCGACCAGGCGGCGCTTTTTCAGAACGCGTTCGAGCACGCGGCACTTTGCCATCCCGGCATCGGCCCCATCGTCGAGGACACGGCGAAACTGATTGCCCCTGAGTTGAAGGTCAACGAGATCGTGATGAGTTCGCAGCAAACTATTTTTTGCAACTACTTCGTCGCCAAGCCTGCCTTCTGGCAGCAATGGCTCGAAAAATGCGAACAAATCTTCGACGTTGCCGAAGCGGGGGACAGCCTTCTTGGCCAGCAGCTCAATGGCGACGTCAAGTACCAGTCTCAGCATGCACCGGCCAAGGTGTTCGTTATCGAACGTATCGCGTCGTTGATTCTCGCTACGCAGTCCAAATGGAAGGTCCGCCACTTCAACCCCGTTACGCTGCCGATCGGCAATGCGATGCTAGCCCAGTTCGGCGACGATCTGCTGGCACTCGACGCCCTGAAGCATATGGCGAAGGAAACAGGGTTTGTGCAATATTTCGCGGCTTATCTGCGCAAGCGGACGCAAGTGATCGAACGCCTGAACACGGTGGAGGCTGGAAAGGCGGCGCACTGAAAACCGGGCGTGGCGCTCGACACGCGTGACGAGGGGAGCGAAATGCGGGGCGAATTGGCCTTTACTCGCCGAATACTTTCATGCCTTCGTCACTAGACTAACAAAGGATCCGAAGGATCGCGGTATTCAGTTCGATGGCCTTCACGCCATCAGGACGCAAAGCGCCGCGGGTTCCCGGATGAACTAACCGAGCCTGGCAAGCACCGCCCCTACAGTCTTGCTGCGCGGACAAGCCAGCCATCGCGCGCCGTCAAACATCGGACTCCATACGAGACCTCACCTTATCGATTTCAAGGTAAAGACCATGGCCAAGCAACTATTCGTTCCGACCTACCGCATCGACGAGTGCCTGCAGGAAATTCGGCAATGTCTCGAGATCGGCTGGACCGGCCTCGGTTACAAGACCGTCGAATTCGAAAAGGCGTGGAAGGAATACACGGGATTCCAGCACTGCCATTTCGTCAATTCCGCAACGGCCGGCTTGCATCTGGCCGTCAAGGTATTGAAAGAGCGGTTTGGCTGGGAAGACGGCGACGAAGTGATCTCCACTCCGCTCACGTTTGTCTCCACGAACCATGCCATCCTGTACGAGAATCTCTCGGTGGTATTCGCGGATGTGGACGAGTATCTGTGCCTCGACCCACAGGATGTCGAGCGCCGGATCACTCCGCGCACGCGGGCGGTCATGTTCGTCGGCATGGCCGGCAGCAGCGGCGCCTATCGGGAGATCCTCGCCCTGTGCCGTAAACACGGACTCGCCCTGATTGTCGATGCGGCGCACATGGCGGGCACCCGCCTGGAGGGCAAGGCCGTGGGACTTGAGGCCGACGCAACCGTTTTCAGTTTTCAGGCGGTCAAGAACCTGCCCACCGCGGATTCGGGCATGGTCTGCTTTGCCCGCGCGCAAGACGACGAACTGGCCCGCAAGCTCTCGTGGCTCGGCATCAACAAGGACACGTACTCCCGCAGCAACAGCAAGGAAGCCTACAAGTGGCACTACGACGTCGAACACGTCGGATACAAGTATCACGGCAATTCGATCATGGCTGCCATTGGCCTCGTGCAGCTGCGCTACCTTGACGCTGACAACGCCTACCGCCGGCAGATCTGCCAGTGGTACGAAGAGGCGTTCGCCGGAAACGACCTGATAGGAATGGTGCCGCTGCCCCGAGGCTGCGAATCGTCGCGCCATATTTTCCCGATCCTCGTGGACGACCGCGACTCGATGATTTTGGCGTTGAATCAGTCGGAAGTTTTTCCGGGCGTTCATTATCGTGACAACACGCACTACTCGATGTACCGCTCCGGAAGTGGAACCTGCCCGCGTGCGCGTGAAAAGAGCGAACGTCTGTTCTCGCTACCCTTGCATCTGCGCCTGACGCGCAGCGATGTCCAATACATAGCGGAAAAAGTCACGAGCTATGTCAATAGCAAGGTACCGGCATGAGCACGCCTGCTGTCAAACTCCGACCATTGGAGGCCACCGATCTGGGCCTCCTCGTCACCTGGCGCAATGACGCAGACAATCGGGGCTTTTTCTTCAGTCATGCACCGCTTACGCATTCCGGGCAAAGCCGCTGGTACGAGTCCTACCTCGGCAAGCGGGACGCTATTCTGTTCGTGGTTTGCACCGCGGAAGGCACGCCGGTCGGCACCGTGGGGCTCGACAACATCGACCACAAAAACCAGAAGGCGGAATTCGGCCGCCTTCTGATCGGCGAGCCGCAATTCAGGCAAAAAGGTTACGGCATGATCGCGCTGCGAGAGACGCTGCGCTACGGATTCGACGAACTCAATTTGAATCGTATCTATCTGCAGGTTTTTCGTGACAACAGCGCCGCCATTTCGCTATACAAAAAAGTGGGCTTTGTCGACGAGGGCACGTTACGTAGCGATCACTATTCCAGAGGGGCGTGGCGAGACGTCCTCAACATGGGTCTTTTGAGAGACGAGTGGGAGCAAACGCGGTGAGCGCGACGAACAAACTGGTCAGTATTCTTATTCCGACCTACAACCGCCCCGACTACTTCGAAGCGGCGCTCAAAAGCGCACTCGCGCAAACCTGGCAGAACATCGAAATCGTCGTGACCGACGACAGCACAACCGACGACACCGAAGCGCTGGTCGTCAACTATCAAAGCAAGTACGACAATATCCGTTACGTAAGAAACCGCCCTGGTCTTGGCGCTGCCCGCAACTTCCGCAAGTGCATGAGCCTCGCGCGCGGGGAGTACATCAACTATCTGATGGACGACGATCTGTTTCACCCTGAAAAGATCGAGAGAATGATGGCAATCGTGGCGGCCGATCCGGACGTCACAATCGTCACGTCGCCAAGAGCCATGATCGACAAGTCGAGCGCAATCGGAGCCCAGATAGCGAGCCTTTCGTCCTTTCTGCAGCGGGACGCAATCCTGCCCGGTAAAGCGATCGCCAACATTTGCCTGCGTGACGTTTTCAACTATATCGGCGAGCCGACGACAGTGCTGTTCCGCGCGGACAGTCTCGATGAACCGTACGGCGTATTCGCCGGCCGTGCATATGGCTGCAATGCCGACATGGCATCGTGGATCCCGCTCATGTGCAAAGGCAAGCTGGGCTATGTCCATGCCACTCTGAGTTATTTACGCGTTCATGAGGGACAGCAGTCCCACGAACTGTCCATGCATCTACTCGGCATCGCCGACTGGCTACACCAGATTCAGGCAGCGCGACAGTTTGGTTTGCTAAAGGACGATGGCGATTACATCACGGCGGTCGGCAGAGCCGGCAATCTGATGATCACCAGCACGCGCGGCATTGCGAATCATCATGGCGGTAAAATTGCTATCGAATCGGAAGTGCTGCCACTCTTCACCTCGCTGTGGAACCAGCATTGCATGCGGTTTGCCGAACCGGCCGCAACGCCCTCGCCGGTAGTTGGCGAAGCACCCGAATTGCTGGAACGCGTGGCCTTCGACGAAAGCGCCTATCTCGTCGCCAATCCCGATGTCGCGATTGCAATGGCCAACGGTATTTTTGCCGATGCGTATACGCACTATGTGACTCACGGCCACCAGGAACGCCGCAAGCTCGGATAAGGGACGCGAGGGGCATCGACTGTCGTCGTGTGCCGCCAGCCTCGGCGGCACAGTACCCGTGATTCGCAAGCGGTACGGTTACTTACCCGCCAGCGTAGCGAACTGCGGATTGGTCACGACCTGCTTGATCAGTTCCTGCACCGCGGGTGCGAAGGCATCCGCCGTGTTCTTGCACGCATTGGCCGCGATCCAGCTCGTGTCGAACGGGTACTTCACCGAAACGGTATAGCCCGGCGAGGTTTGCGAGCGCACATGCATCGTGATCTGCCAGTAAGCCGGCGATACCGAGCTGAAGCTCAGTTCCTCGATGCTGCCCGCGATGGCCGGGCCATGCGGGTCATACGCCTGCGCCGTGAACAGTTCCTTCTGGAGCGCTTCCTTGATGTACTGCGAGAGCGTCTTGCCAGGCGCCACCTTCACGTCCCCGTCGAGGCGGCACAGCAGATGCTCGTTCACCCCTTGCGCGAGTTCGATGTTGCTCACACTGATCTTTTTCGACTGCAGCCCCTGCTGGATGGCAATGACGTTGTCGGTCGAAACTTCATAGGGCACGGAAGAATTCGTCGTCTGGCACCCTGAGAGCATCACAGCAGTAGCGGCCACGAGGCCGGCAACTGCAGAAATCCTTGCCTTCTTCATTTAAACCCTTTCTCCTTATTATGGGTTATTAATCAGATTTAATTAACGGTTGAAAACAGAGAGACTTGAGGGGGAGATGCGAAAATTTTCTGGTGAAGAAGTCTTGTGCCCAGCGGCATGCCGGTCGAAAACGTTCGCGAGTGCCTTAATGATTTTATGCAAAACAGATAAGGCGCTTATTCGACTGGATATACCTCAGTCTTCTTGATCCAACCCGACGTCATCTTGTTTTCTCCCAGGAAGTCCACTTGAAGCCAGCCCGGCTGCACCGCCCGTACGCCGACGCCGTCTCCCCTCACAAGATAGGCTTTGCGATGTTGCGAACTCGTGGGCGTGCCGAAGAAGTAGGCTCGATCGCTCTGGATCACCGCGATCGACAACCAGGGATGCTTCGTCACCACGGTGAATTCGGCAGGGTAACTATCGTCGGCAAAATGCATCACGTTCCAGCAACCGCCATGTTCGGCTGACAAGCGCACTTTGAATTTATCGGGTGCTTCCAGGAACAGCTTGCCTTTGATCTTGTCCGCAGGCGCCTCTGGAAAATAGGTCGAAACGGAAATGGGCGATTTGCCCAGTTTGCCGGTCAGATAGAAAATGCAGTTGAACTGCCTATTGACGTTATCTGCCGAGTAATAGCCCGTGACAGCTCGGGTCGCGGGGTTCACGCCTATCAGCATGCCGTCGCCGTAATCGCCGCTCACCATGGTCGGGGGCATGCCGGTAGCCGCGGCCGATGCCGGGTTCTGTGCGGTTGCTGTCGCCGCGAAGCCCGCCGTGAAGGTGCAAAGCATCATCGATAGCACGTGTATTTTCATTTGGCGGCCCGTTTCGTAACGACTATGCGCAGGAGATGCATTTTGATGGTCGACAGCCTGACAGCAGGTCGATTGGGGCAAGCCCCGAGTAGTGATGCACGGCGCCAGCCTCTCAGTGGTGAACGCTATCGCTTGCCATTTTCAACCTTAACGACCTTCCACGCACCGCCTTCCTTAACGACGCACACGCGGACTCGTACCTGATCCGTAGATCCGAACGTGACCGGCACCACGACATATTGCCCCTCGCGTGAGGGAGAGGCCGTAACGATGTGGCTTAGCCAGTCTTGATCGTCGTAATCCTGCACTTTCAGGAAATAGTCCGAGTCGCCGGGGAGGCTGTCGTGTACATACGCCGCCCTAAGGTGATCCACTGTGGCTCTCGATACGTAGGCGTAGATTTTTTTGTCGAGCAAGGGGTAATCGCCGCGTGAATTGAGCTTGATGTACCACGCGTAGAACGCCTGAACCTGCGTTTGAGGTTCGGCAGGCGGCGCTGAGTTTGCCGCGGATGCAAACAAGCTCGATGACCCGATTACCAGCGCCACGATGAACAGGAAAAATCGCTTCATGATGGGCTAGTTGTGGCGATAAATCGTGTAAGACGGCTTCAAATGGCGATACTCCGGCCCGGGGTAAAAACCATTTGGCCCAGGGCGCTGCTTGAAATCCGATACCCACTTAACGCCGTCGAAAATTGCCGCGTGGCCGTCCGCGTGGCCCGGGATCGGCTGGATCACTGCGACGTCGCCAATTCTATATGCCGATCCGGCAACAGACTGAAAGCCCGCTGCCGCAAGGGATCGTCCCAAGTCTTTAGCATGGTGGGTCGGCGTAAGCGATATGCCGCCCCGCGCGATTGCAAGACGCACATACCTTGCGCAGTTGCCTGTACTGTGTGCATGAGCTTGCGCGTCGGCGTACTGCGCGGCGCCGGTTGCGTTGTACGCCATGTATTCCTCTGATGTGTTTAAACATCGGAGATTAAGCCCGATTTCATCTCAAAATAAGGATTCCCTAATTTTTAAGATAGGGCGTAATTTGAGATAATGGCCATCTAATGGAGGTGTTTCTCCTCGGGAGATAAACGCGCGGGGCGCTTGCTGACTCTCACGAGGCAGGCTCAAAGGAGGTAAAAGCCGGTCGCGGAGCCTTGATGCCAAGGCATCTGTTAGCGCCGAAGTAAACCTGACCCACCTGGGAGAGGATGGCGGTTTTTTGCTGCCGATGCTGACTCAGGAGCAAGCAGTGGAAATCAAGGTACTGGCGAGACGGGGAACGGCGGTGCGGGAGATAGCGCGGCAAACGGGCGTGTCGCGCAACACGGTGCGCCGCTATCTGCGCGGAGAGCAGGCGGCCCGTTGCAAGCGACGCGAGCCACGCCCGACGAAGTTCGACCCGCTCAAGAACTATCTGCTCGAACGTATCTGCGTCAGTTCCGGTGTGCCCTGCTGGGAGACAAACTTCATCGCCGCGTTTATAGGAATGCTGGGCAGAGCCGCAACGCTCGATGCAATCTGCGACCGGAAGGAGCGAGTCTGATTGGTGGCTGGCCGGCGATTTGTCGCGGCGAGGCTATGATAGCGAGGCCGCCCGCACCAAGGCAGAACTGCCCTTCGAGTCCGGCAGAGTAAAATATCGGCACCCGAGCACTCCGCTTCGTGGCAATCAAGCAGAAATCATCGGACTCATACAGGACGCGCGGCGTGCGCCAAGAAAGAAATCAGGTTTGCGGCTTTTGCAGCAGGCAACAAAAAAGGGCTTAAGCAATTTGCTTTAAGCCTTTGATTTCTCGAAACTAACTTGGCGCGCCCGGCTGGGATCGAACCAGCAACCCCTGCCTTCGGAGGGCAGTACTCTATCCATTGAGCTACGGGCGCGTTGAGACGCTGACGCTGCCACCAGCCCGCTAGACACGGGGGAAATGCGGCGCCGCAGTGAGACCGAGAGAATACCCGGTTTCGGTTAAACCGTCCACCGCACAGGGTTGCCGGGCGAATGCCCAAGCCCACGGCCACATCGAGCCGGCCCCAAAAAGAGCCATCAAAAAGGGCCGCATCTCCAGCCCCCATCCCTTCAGTCCCGCTCCGGGTAAACGCCCGCTGAAGAGCCCCGGGCCGCCCGCACCTGCCGCGAAACCTTGCGTCTATAATCGTCGGTGTTTGATCCATCGCCAGGTTGTACCGCTCACCACAATACCAACGGGAGACGAGACAAGCATGAGCGAAGCACCCCACGGAGCCCCGATCAAAACGCCCGGCCAACTGATTGCCGCCATTGTCGCCGGGTTTGCCGTCCCCATCGTCATCATCATCCTGCTGGCCTACTACGTCGACAGCACCACGCGTACGGGCGCCGGGACCGATGAACTCGCCCCCGCCGAAATCGCCCAGCGCATTGCACCCATCGCGCAGGTTTCGATACGCGACGCCAACGCCCCGCACGTCTACAAAACCGGCGAGCAGGTCTACCAGGCCGTCTGCTCGGCCTGCCACGCCACGGGTGCCGCGGGTGCACCGAAGTTCGGCAACGCATCCGACTGGGCGCCGCGCATCGCGCAGGGCTACGACACGCTCTGGCACACCGCGCTCACCGGCAAGGGCGCCATGCCCCCGCGCGGCGGCACGAGCCCCGACGACTACAGCGACTACGAAATCGGCCTCGCCGTGGCCTACATGGCCAACCACGGCGGCGCGAACTTCCAGGACCCGCCCAAGCCCGCGCCGGGCGCTGCACAAGGCGCATCGGGTGCGGCCGCCGCGCCGGCTGCGGGCGCCTCGGGTGCTTCCAGTGCTTCAGGCGCCGATGCGAACGCCGCCCAGGCCGCGGCTGCCGCAGCGGCCATCGCCGCCATTCCGCAGGCCTCCGCGCCCGCTGCCGGCGGCGCCGCGCAAAGCGCCGATGCCTCGCAAGCGGGCAAGGCGCTCTATCAGCAGGTCTGCCAGGCGTGCCACGCGGCCGGCGTGCTGGGCGCACCGAAGTTCGGCAACAAGGCCGACTGGGCGCCGCGTCTGAAGGATCCGATGGACACCATCTACAACTACGCGCTGCACGGCAAAGGCCAGATGCCGCCCAAGGGCGGTTCGAACGCCGCGGACGCCGACGTGAAGGCCGCCGTCGATTACATGGTCAGCGCCGCGAAGTAAGTCCCCACTCACGGGCCACCACCAGATCCGAGAGTAAGCGCCAGAAGCCGGCTAGCTGCAAAAACAAAGGGCTGCATCGCAAGATGCAGCCCTTTCGTTTGGCGAGGCGAGAAGAGGCGAGGCAGCGCTCAACCCTTCTGCAGCAGCGCCTTCAGGCTCGCCAGCCGGTCCTTCGGCGACATCGGCGCTTCTTCCGCCGTGGGCGGCGGCCCATCGTCCAGCCCCATCTCCGGGATGAAGCGCGAGGCCTCGCACACCACCGTCTCGCGCGCCCGCTTGCGCTTCTTGCACCAGTTCAGATGCAGGCTGCGCTGCGCGCGCGTGATCGCCACGTACATGAGGCGGCGCTCTTCCTCGATGCGCGCGTCGTCGATCACGTCGTCTTCCGATCCGCCGCGGTGGGGCATGATGCCCTCCTCCACGCCCACCAGGAAGACGTGCGGATACTCCAGCCCCTTCGACGCATGCACGGTCGAAAGCCGCACCGCGTCCGGGTCTTCGTCCTTGCCTTCGAGCATCGACATGAGCGCCACGGTCTGGATCAGGCCCATGAGGTTCTTGCCGGTGTCGGCCAGGCCGTCGGCGTTGTCGTAGCCCGTCGCTTCGCTGTCTTCGCCGGGTTCCTGTTCAGGCTTCGTGCCCTTGCGCTTCAGCCACTCCAGGAACTCCAGCACGTTCTGCCACTTCGACTGCGCCTGGCGTTCGTCGAAGGCGTCGTAGAGATACGCCTCGTAGTGGATCGCTTCCATGAGGTCGTCCAGCACCACGGTCGCCGGGTCTTTCTCCGCGCGCTCGGCGAGGCGCTGCATGAAGTCGCAGAACACGCGCATGGGCTCGATCTGGCGCGCGGACAGCCGCGCCTCGATGCCGCCCATGTACACGGCCTCGAAGAGCGACACCTTGGCCTGCCCCGCGAACGCACCCAGCGCTTCCAGCGTGGTGTTGCCCACGCCGCGCCGCGGCGTGGTGATCGCGCGGATGAACGCGGGGTCGTCGTCGTGGTTGGCGATCAGGCGCAGGTAGGCGCAGATGTCCTTGATCTCGGCCTTGTCGAAGAACGACTGGCCGCCCGAGAGCACGTAGGGAATGCGTTCGCGGCGCAACACCTGTTCGAAGATGCGCGCCTGGAAGTTGCCGCGATAGAGGATCGCGTAGTCGCGAAACTGGGCGCGGCGCTCGAACTTGTGCGCGGAGAGGCGGAACACCACCGATTCGGCTTCGTGTTCTTCGTCGTTGCAGGGCGTGACGGTGATGGTGTCGCCCATGCCGTGCTCGGACCAGAGCTTCTTTTCGAAGAGCTTCGGGTTGTTGGCGATCACGTTGTTCGCCGCCGTGAGAATGCGCACCGTCGATCGGTAGTTCTGTTCAAGCTTGATGACGTGCAGCTTCGGGTAGTCCTTGCCGAGCTGCGCGAGATTTTCGATGGTGGCGCCGCGCCAGCCGTAGATCGCCTGGTCGTCGTCGCCCACCGCCGTGAACGCGGCGCGCGGGCCCGCCAGCAGCTTGAGCAGTTCGTACTGGCAGGTGTTGGTGTCCTGGTACTCGTCGATCAGCAGGTAGCGCAGCTTGTTCTGCCAGCGCTCGCGCACGGGCTCGTTCTGCGCGAAGAGTTCGGTGGGCAGGCGGATCAGGTCGTCGAAGTCCACCGCCTGGTAGGCGTGCAGCGTCGCCACGTAGTTGCGGTAGACGATCGCGGCCTGGTGCTCGTCTTCGTTCGATGCCGTGGCGAGCGCCTCTTCGGGCATCACGAGGCCGTTCTTCCAGAGCGAGATGATCGACTGGATCTTGCGGATGAAGCCCTTGTCCGTCGACCCCACCTGCTCCTGGATCATGGAAAAGCAATCGTCGGAATCCATGATCGAGAACTGGGGCTTGAGTCCCAGGTGCTCGGCTTCCTGGCGCAGGATCTGCACGCCCAGCGAGTGGAAGGTGCAGACCGTGAGCTGGTTGGTCGGCACCTTGCGGCCTTCCTTGCCGGGCGTGGTGAGCGTCTTGCCTTCGAGCAGCTTGCCCACGCGCTCGCGCATTTCGGCGGCGGCCTTGTTGGTGAAGGTGACGGCCGCGATATGGCGCGGCTCGAAGCCTTTCGCTTCGATCAGGTGCGCGATCTTCTGCGTGATCACACGCGTCTTGCCGCTGCCCGCGCCGGCGAGCACGAGACAGGGACCGTCGAGATAGCGCACCGCTTCGCTTTGGGCGGGATTCAGGCCTGCGGACATCGTTGCTGGATTGGGAAAAACAGGTGGAACGGCTGAGGGGCCGGCTGAAACGGCCGGAAGCGCGAAGCACGCGCGAGGTGCGATGTTAACACGATCGAACGCCGCCGCCGGGTCGCGCGGGGCAGCGTCCGCACCGCGGCGACCGCTCTGCCCCCGCCTTACTCCCACGCTGCCCCACGCCGCGTTGCAGCGCCGGCGTGCGGTGCGCAACCGGCCGCGCCCCCGTCCCACCCGCTGCCCACCGCGTGCCACAATAACGCCCTCCCGCCCACTGCGGCCGCGGCGATGTTTCATGTCTGCCGCGCCGTCCTTGCAGGATTCGCCTGATGACTTCTCCGCTGAAAATCGGCCTGATGGGGTATGGCTTTGCCGGCCAGACCTTCCATGCCCCCGTGATCGCGCATTGCCCGGCCGTCGAGCTTGCCGCCGTCGCAACGGGCCAGCCGGAACGCGCCCGCGCCGACTTTCCCGCCGCCGCGATCGTCCCCGATCTCGACGCGCTGCTCGCCCTCGCCGAGGTGGAATGCGTGGTGATCGCCACGCCCAACGACACACACTTCGACCTCGCACGCCGCACGCTCGAGCGCGGCAAGCACGTGCTCGTGGACAAGCCGGTCACGCTCACTTCCGCGCAAGCCCGCACGCTCGCCGCACTCGCGGCCGGGCGCGGGCTCGTCTTCGCGCCGTTCCACAACCGCCGCTGGGACGGCGACTTCCTCACCGTGCGCGCGCTCCTCGAAAGCGGCGAGCTGGGCCGCGTGACGCACTTCGAATCCCACTTCGACCGCTTCCGCCCGCTCGTGCGCCAGCGCTGGCGCGAAGACGCCGCGCGCGGCGGCGGCCTGCTCTACGATCTCGGGCCGCATCTGATCGACCAGACGCTCGCGCTCTTCGGCACGCCCGACACGGTCACGGCCTTCGTGCACACGCGCCGCGACAACGCCACGGCCCCCGACTACGCGCATCTCGTGCTCGGCTACCCGCAGCACGATGCGGTGCTGCACGCGAGTGCCCTCGCGGCCTTCTCGCCGCGTTTCGTCATCAACGGTACGAGCGGCGGCTACCTGAAGAACGGCCTCGACACCCAGGAGGACCAGCTGAAGGCGGGGCTGCGTCCGGGCCAGGCGGGTTTCGGCGCCGGCAACGAAGCCGGTCGGCTACATGTGGTGCTCGACGACGGCAGCGAAACCGATCGCCCCCTGCCGACGCGCGACGGCGACTACACGGGCCTCTATCGGGCGCTCGCCGCGTCGATCCGCGAAGGCGTGCCGTTCCCGGTGAGCCCGCAGGACGCCATCGACGTGATGACCGTGATCGAGCTCGCGATCCAGAGCGCCGCCGAGGGCCGCACGCTGCCCTTCGCGCGCAGCCACTGAAAACTGAAAGCCGGGCCGGCGGCCCCCGGAGCCAGACGGCGCGGGCGTTCCCGCGCCGTTTTCGTGGTCGCGAGGCTGCGCGCGCCGCGGCCAAAGATTTCGATGTCCCGCGCCGCATCTTTCATTGCCCCGACACTCATGAAAGATGAATACAAACGGTTACAAGTCCCGGCGCCAGCCCGGTCATCTGAAATGGTATTTCGAACGTTGGGCGTTCGGACAACGCCAGAAAGAGCGACAACGACCAAAAGGAGAGTCTTCATGTCCCGTATCGTCCGCGCACTTGCCGCAAGCGCCCTCGTTTCGACGCTCGCTGCATGCGTCGTCAACCAGCCGCCTCCCCCTCCGCCGCCGCCCGGCCCGACGCCGCACCAGATCGCCGTCGAACGCCTGCACCAGGTGGATGGCCGGATCGACAACCTGAGCCACCGCATCGACGTGCACGTGAACCAGGGCTACTATCCGCCGCCCCAGGGTGGCGCGCTGCATCACCGCCTCGACGAGATCCGCGGCGAAGCGCACAACATGGCAGCCCAGCACGGCGGCGGCCTCTCCGGCGACGAGCAACGCGTGCTGAACCAGGAACTCGACCAGGCCGCTCACGCGATCGGCGAATAAAGCGGTCGATTCCTTCGCGGCGCGCGTTAAGCGCCCGTTTCCGGTGTGCGGGGCGCCGCAACGCGCTCCGCACACCGGCTCCCTCCGCGGCATGCCATGCCGCCAGGCGTCACGGCGCCATCTGTCCCTCCCGCGCAAAATTTTCCGCATTGACACGCCCTGTGCACGTCGCGCACAATCGCTGCGCGCGCCGGGAGAGCGTGCCGATTGCGCTTTGAGCGCAGCCGGCGCCGCCGAAGGGGCAACCCACAAACTCTCAGGCAAAAGGACCGTGCGCGCCGGACCGCCTATCCGCCCGCCTTGCGCGCCACGCGCGCGGCGAACGGAAACGCAACGAGGTCCGCACTCTGGAGAGCGGCAGCAGAACGGCGGCAAGACAGGCCGCGTTCAAACTGCCCACCGAAGGGGCGCGCGCCGCCCAGCGCCGATCACCGCGGCGCGCGGCGCAATCTCTCAGGTACCGAGGACAGAGGGGCCATGCAAGAAACGTCCACAGGCATTGTGTCTGCGGCGCGTCATGCATGGCCCTTTTCGTTTTCGACCGTGCCGAGGCTGCCCCCATGACCGAACTGAAACACACCCCGCTCAACGCTACGCACCGTGCGCTCAACGCGCGCATGGTCGATTTCGGCGGCTGGGACATGCCTGTGAACTACGGCTCGCAGATCGACGAGCACCGCGCCGTGCGCACCGACGCCGGCATGTTCGACGTCTCGCACATGTGCGTCGTCGATTTCGCCGGCCCGAAGGCACGCGCGTTCTTCCAGCGCGCGCTCGCCAACAACGTCGCGAAGCTCGCCACGCCGGGCCGCGCGCTCTACACCTGCATGCTGAACCCCGAAGGCGGCGTGATCGACGACCTGATCGTCTACTACTTCGCCGACGACCAGTTCCGCACCGTGGTGAACGCGAGCACGGCCGACAAGGACATCGCCTGGCTCGAGAAGCTCAACGCCGAAGAAGGCTTCGGCCTCGCCATCACGCCGCGCCGCGACCTCGCGATCGTCGCCGTGCAGGGCCCGAACGCCCGCGAGAAGGTCTGGCAGGTGGCGCCCTCCGCGCGCAGCAGCACCGAAACCCTCAAGCCCTTTAACGCCGCGAAGATCGAAGGCACGCCGTTCGGCGAGCTGATGATCGCGCGCACGGGCTACACCGGCGAAGACGGCTTCGAAGTGATCGTGCCCGCCGCGGCCGTGTGCGAACTCTGGGACGCGCTGCAGCGCCAGGGCGTGAAGCCCTGCGGCCTGGGCGCCCGCGACACGCTGCGCCTCGAAGCCGGCATGAACCTGTACGGCCAGGACATGGACGAAGGCGTCTCGCCGCTCGACGCGGGCCTCGCCTGGACCGTCGACCTGAAAGAGCCGCGCGACTTCGTCGGCCGCGCCGCGCTGGAAGCGAACGGCTCGCGCATGGTCTTCGTCGGCCTGATCCTGCAGAAGGAAAACGGCAAGGCCGGCGGCGTGCTGCGCGCGCACCAGAAAGTGCTCACCGCGCACGGCGAAGGCGAAATCACGAGCGGCACCTTCTCGCCCACCATGCAGGAATCCATCGCTTTCGCGCGCGTGCCGCAAGGCGTGCAGCCGGGCGACGTCGTGCAGGTGCAGATCCGCGACAAAGCCCTTCCCGCAAGCGTGGTAAAACTGCCGTTCGTGCGCAACGGCAAGGTGCTGGCCGCCTGAACCGGGCACGCACGCCCCCCTCTTTTCACGCATTCGCAAGCAACCACGCACTGGAGCATCCTATGAGCATCCCGGCCGATCTGAAATACACCGAATCGCACGAATGGGTCCGCACCGAAGCCGACGGCACGCTGACCGTCGGCATCACGGACCACGCGCAGGAAGCGCTCGGCGACATCGTCTTCCTCGAGTTGCCCGAAGCGGGCCGCGCGGTCACGGCCGGCGACGCCGTTGCCGTGATCGAGTCGGTGAAGGCCGCCTCGGACATCTACGCCCCGGTTTCGGGCGAGATCGTCGAATCGAACAGCGCGCTCGTCGATACGCCCGACCAGGTGAACGGCGCGCCCTATGAATCGTGGCTCTTCAAGATCAAGCCGGCCGCGGGCGCTGCGCTCGACCGCCTGATCGACGCCAGCGCCTACGAAAAGGCCATCGGCGCCTAACCCAACCGCCCACACCGCACCCGCGCGGCGGCACGAGCCCGGCCGCCGCGCCCGCAGGAACGCCCATGAAGCTCGAACACCCGGATCGTCTGATGAACACCCCCCTCACCCTCGCTGCGCTCGAAACGCACGAAGCCTTCGCCGGCCGCCACATCGGCCCCGATGCGGCCGACCAGCAGGCGATGCTCGACGCACTCGGCTTCGCCTCGCGCGCCGCGCTGATCGAAGCGGTGATTCCGGCTGCGATCCGCCGCAAGGAAACGCTGCCGCTCGGGCCGTTCGCGCAACCGCGCACGGAAGCCGAAGCGCTCGCGGGCCTGCGAGCGCTCGCCGACAAGAACCAGGTGTTCCGCTCCTATATCGGGCAGGGCTACTTCGACACGCACACGCCGGCCGTCATCCTGCGCAACGTGCTCGAAAACCCGGCGTGGTACACCGCGTACACGCCGTACCAGCCGGAAATCTCGCAGGGCCGCCTCGAAGCCCTGCTGAACTTCCAGCAGATGATCATCGACCTCACGGGTCTCGCGATCTCGAACGCGTCGCTGCTCGACGAAGCCACGGCCGCCGCCGAAGCGATGACGCTCGTGCAGCGCGTGGGCAAGTCGAAGTCGAATGTGTTCTACGTGGCCGACGACGTGCTGCCGCAGACCATCGAAGTGGTGAAGACGCGCGCAAAGCCGATCGGCATCGAAGTGAAGGTCGGGCCGGCCGCCGAAGCCGCTCAGGCCCATGCCTTCGGCGTGCTGCTCCAGTACCCGGGCGTGAACGGCGACGTGCGCGACTACCGCGAACTCGCCGCCGCCGTCCACGCGGCGGGCGGCGCGGTGATCGCCGCCGCCGACCTGCTCGCGCTCACCGTGCTCGCGCCGCCGGGCGAATGGGGCGCGGACGTGGCCGTGGGCAACTCGCAGCGCTTCGGCGTGCCGATGGGCTTCGGCGGCCCGCACGCCGCCTACCTCGCGGTGAAGGACGAATTCAAGCGCCAGATGCCGGGCCGCCTTGTCGGCGTGACCGTCGATGCGCAGGGCAACCCGGCGCTGCGCCTCGCGCTGCAAACGCGCGAGCAGCACATCCGCCGCGAGAAGGCCACCTCGAACGTCTGCACGGCGCAGGCGCTGCTCGCCATCATGGCCAGCATGTACGCGGTCTACCACGGCCCGCAGGGCCTCAAGACGATCGCCCAGCGCGTGAACCGCGTCGCGGCCATCCTTGCGGCCGGCGCGAAGCAACTGGGCTACACGCTCGTCAACGAAACCTTCTTCGACACGCTCACGTTCGAATCGGGCGCACGCACCCAGGCGCTGCACGACGCGGCGCTCGCGCGCGACATGAACCTGCGCCACGTGAGCGAAACGCGCGTGGGCATTGCCGTCGACGAAACCACCACGCGCGCCGATCTCGCCGATCTGCTCGCCGTGTTCGCGCAAGCCGCGTTCGCGGGCGAAGCCCCCTCGGTCGAGGCGCTCGACGCCGGGCTCGCCACGCAGGCCGCCGCGTCGTTCCCGGCCGCGCTCGTGCGCCAGAGCGCGTACCTCACGCATCCGGTGTTCAACCGCCATCATTCGGAAACGGAAATGCTGCGCTACCTGCGCAGCCTCTCCGACAAGGACCTCGCGCTCGACCGCTCGATGATCCCGCTCGGCTCGTGCACGATGAAGCTCAACGCCACGTCCGAAATGCTGCCGGTCACGTGGCCCGAGTTCGGCCGCATCCACCCGTTCGCACCGGCCGAGCAAACGGTCGGCTATCGCGAGATGGTCGATCAGCTCGAGCAGATGCTCGTGGCCGCCACGGGCTACGCCGCCGTTTCGCTGCAGCCGAACGCGGGCTCGCAGGGCGAGTATGCCGGCCTGCTCATCATTCAGGCGTACCACGCCTCGCGCGGCGAAGCGCATCGCGACGTCTGCCTGATCCCCGCGTCGGCGCACGGCACGAACCCCGCCTCCGCGCAGATGGCCGGCATGCAGGTGGTGGTCGTGGCCTGCGACGCGCAGGGCAACGTCGATCTCGCCGACCTCAAGGCCCGGGCCGAGCAGCACGCGGCAAAGCTCGCCGCGATCATGATCACGTATCCCTCCACGCACGGCGTGTTCGAACAGAACGTGCGCGAAGTCTGCGAGATCGTGCATGCGCACGGCGGCCAGGTTTATGTGGACGGCGCCAACATGAACGCGATGGTCGGCCTCGCGGCCCCGGGCCAGTTCGGCGGCGACGTCTCGCACCTGAACCTGCACAAGACCTTCTGCATTCCGCACGGCGGCGGCGGCCCGGGCGTCGGTCCGGTCGCGGTGGGCGCGCACCTCGCGCAGTTCCTGCCGAACCAGCTTTCCACGGGCTACAAGCGCTCGGCGGACGCGGGGCACGGCATCGGCGCGGTCAGCGCGGCGCCTTACGGCTCGGCCTCGATCCTGCCGATCTCGTGGATGTACATCGCCATGATGGGCGCGGCCAATCTCACGGCCGCCACCGAAACCGCGATCCTCAACGCGAACTATGTCGCGAAGAAGCTCGCGCCGCACTTCCCGGTGCTCTACAGCGGCCCGGGCGGGCTCGTCGCGCACGAGTGCATTCTCGACCTGCGCCCCATCAAGGACGCGAGCGGCATCACCGTGGACGACGTGGCCAAGCGCCTGATGGATTACGGCTTCCACGCGCCCACCATGAGCTTCCCGGTGCCGGGCACGCTGATGGTCGAGCCGACCGAGTCGGAATCGAAGGAAGAGCTCGACCGCTTCATCGACGCCATGGTCGCGATCCGCGCCGAAATCCGCGCCGTGGAAGAGGGCCGCGCGGACAAGGAAGACAACCCGCTGCGCCATGCGCCGCATACGGCCGCCGTGGTGGTCGCCGACGACTGGAAGCACGCCTACTCGCGCGAGCAGGCGGCCTACCCGGTGCGTTCGCTGGTCGCGCGCAAGTACTGGCCACCGGTCGGCCGCGCCGACAATGTCTACGGCGACCGCAACCTGTTCTGCTCGTGCGTGCCGATTGCCGAGTACGGCGACGCCGCGCAGGAGGCGAGCGAAGCCTGAGCGCAGCGTCCGCCGCCGCGCTCAGGCACGAGACTCGGCACGCCCCGGCATCGCCCTGTCGCCGGGGTGGATGCCGGCGGCGGCCGTTGCACTCACATTTGCCGCCGCAAACCGTTAACATCACACACCTGTCAGCCTTGAACCAGGGAGTCCCGCATGGCGCGGAAGGTGCGAACGGTCTCAACCCGGGCTTCGACCCGGCAGGCGCGCGGCGGCGCGCGCTCGTCCGATGCGGACAATCCGGGCGGCCGGTCTCCTCGTTACGGTTTGCGCGCTGCCCCGGTCCGGCTCGCCGCCGTGCTCGCGGCCGCCTGCACCTGGCTTGCCGCCGCGCCCGCGGCGCACGCGGCCATGAACTTCTGCGCGGCGCCCGCCCTGCAGTCGAGCGAGCGCACCAGTGCCGATCCGGGCGTGAAGGCGCTGGTGGCGCAAGTGCAGGAACACGTGAACGACGTGCCGCATCCGCTCGCGAAGCTGCACACCGAAGGCACGCTGCCGCACGAAGGCATCTACGACCAGAGCGTGGAAGCGGAGAAGGAACTCGACCTCATGCGCAACGCCGCGCTCGCGTGGCGCGCGACGAGCGACGACCGCTATCTGAAGCTCGTCGACCGCTTTCTCGCCGCGTGGGTGAGCACTTATCAGCCGAGCTTCAACCCCATCGACGAAACGCGCTTCGAAGGCCTGATTCTCGCGTACGACATGACCGCGAGCGCGCTTTCCGTGAAGACGCGCAACGCCACGATGGCGTTCCTGAACCGCATGGGCAGCGGCTATATCGCGCAGGTCGATGCGCAGCCGCGGCCGCTGAAAGGCACGTTCGCGAACAACTGGCAGAGCCACCGGGTCAAACTGATTGCGATGATCGCGTTCACGCTGGACAACCGCAAGATGATTGCGGCGGCGCAGCGCCTGTTCGTGGAGCACATCGGCGACAACGTGGCGCCCGACGGCTCGACGCTCGACTTCGGCGAGCGCGACGCGCTGCACTACGTGACCTACGACCTGCAGCCGCTCGTGACCGCCGCGCTCGCCGCGCGCCGCCACAACCGCAACTGGCTGCCCGAGAAGGCGGCCAACGGCGCGACGCTCGCGAAGGCGCTCGACTGGCTCACGCCCTACGCGCTCGGCGAGAAGACGCACGAGGAATTCGTGCATTCGAGCGTGCCGTTCGACGCGCGGCGGCGCGAAGCGGGCCTGCCCGGCTATGCCGGCGCGTGGGACCCGAAGAACGCCGCCGAGCTGTATCACCTGGCCGCCCGACTGGACGGCCGCTATACGCCGATCGCGCTCAAGCTCGCGCCGACGCCGCCCGCATGGCTCGCCGTGTGTCTGCCGCTGCCCGCGCGCTAACGGCGCCGGCCGCCGCGCACGCTTATTGCGCGATCGATTGAAACAGAGTTGGGTTTTTTGAAGCAGGAGCAGTACTCATCATGGCAGTCAGCGTTTTCGATCTCTTCAAAATCGGCATTGGGCCGTCCAGCTCGCACACCGTCGGGCCGATGCGCGCGGCGCTGATGTTCGCCGAAGGACTCGAGCGCGACGGCCTGCTCGTGGCCACCGCATCGGTCAAGGTGGAGCTCTACGGCTCGCTCGGCGCCACCGGCAAGGGCCACGGCACCGACCGCGGCGTGATGCTGGGCCTCATGGGCGACGCGCCCGACACGGTCAACCCCGACACCATCGCCGAGCGTCTCGAAGCCGTGCGCACCTCGCGCCTGCTCGCGCTGCTCGGCCGTCACACGATCCCGTTCGTGCAGAAGGAGCACATTGCCTTCTATCGCCAGGCGCTGCCCGAACATCCGAACGGCATGAAGCTGCGCGCGCTCGACGCCAGCGGGCAAACGCTGCGCGAAAGCACCTATCTCTCGGTGGGCGGCGGCTTCGTAGTGACGGCCGGCGCGCCGAACACCAAGGTGCTGGCCGCCGCCGAGCAGTTGCCGCACCCCTTCCGCACCGGCGCCGAACTGCTCGCGCTGTGCGCCTCCACCGGCAAGAGCATCGCGCAGCTGATGTTGGAAAACGAGCGCGTCTGGCGCAGCGACGAAGCAATTCGCTCAGGTCTCCTGAGCATCTGGGACGTGATGCAGTCGTGCGTGGCGCGCGGCTGCGGCATCGGCAACCCCGAGGCCGAAGGCACGCTGCCCGGGCCCTTCAACGTGAAGCGCCGCGCCGCGCAGCTCTATCGCGCGCTCACGGCCCACCCCGAGCGCGCGCTGCAAGACCCGCTCTCGATGATCGACTGGATCAACCTCTACGCGATCGCCGTGAACGAGGAAAACGCCGCGGGCGGCCGCGTGGTGACGGCACCCACCAACGGCGCCGCCGGCATCATCCCCGCCGTGCTGCACTACTACGTGCGTTTCACGCCCGGCGCGAACGAGAAGGGCGTGATCGACTTCCTGCTCACCGCCGCCGCCATCGGCATTCTCTACAAGCTCAACGCCTCGATCTCGGGCGCCGAAGTGGGCTGCCAGGGCGAAGTGGGCGTCGCCTGCTCGATGGCGGCGGGCGCACTTGCCGCCGTGCTGGGCGGCACGCCGCTGCAGGTGGAAAACGCCGCCGAAATCGGCATGGAGCACAACCTCGGCCTGACCTGCGACCCCGTCGGCGGCATGGTGCAGATCCCCTGCATCGAGCGCAACGCCATGGCGTCGGTGAAGGCCGTGAACGCCGCGCGCATGGCGCTGCGCGGCGACGGCGCGCACTACGTCTCGCTCGACTCGGTCATCAAGACCATGCGCGAGACCGGCGCCGACATGAAGACGAAATACAAGGAGACCTCGCGCGGCGGCCTCGCGGTGAATATCGTCGAGTGCTGATTGCCGCGCGCGTCGCGCCTGCTACCTGAATGAAGACATAGAACTGGAGACATGACCGAGATGACGCAGCCGAACGATTCCGCTTCTTCCACCACGACCACGGGTGCGCGCCTGCTCGTCGATGCGCTCGTCGCCAACGAGGTGACGCGCGTGTTCTGCGTGCCGGGCGAGAGCTACCTCGCGGTGCTTGACGCGCTGCACGACGTGACCGGGCGCATCGAAACGGTGGTGTGCCGCCACGAAGCGGGCGCCGCGAACATGGCGGAAGCGGTCGGCAAGCTCACCGGCAAGCCCGGCATTGCGTTCGTCACGCGCGGGCCGGGCGCCACGCACGCCTCGATCGGCGTGCATACGGCCTTCCAGGATTCCACGCCGATGATCCTGCTGATCGGCCAGGTGGCGCGCGAACAGATGGACCGCGAAGCCTTCCAGGAGATCGATTACCGGCGCATGTTCGGCCAGATGGCGAAGTGGGTTGCGCAGATCGACGACCCGCGCCGCGTGCCCGAATATCTGAGCCACGCGTTCCACGTTGCGACCTCGGGCCGGCCCGGCCCCGTGGTGCTCGCGTTGCCCGAGGACATGCTGAGCGAACCGTTCCCCGCCGGCGAGGCGCAAGCCGTGGCGCCTGCCGCGCAGCGCGTGCAGGCCTCGCCCTCGGCCGCGCAGATGGAACGCGTGCGCACGCTGCTCGCGAACGCGAAAAAGCCGTTCGTGATTGCGGGCGGCCACGGCTGGACGCCCGAGGCTTGCGCCGATCTGCAACGCTTCGTCGAGCACTGGCATCTGCCCATCGGCCTCGCGTTCCGCTTCCAGGACACGCTCGACAACGATCACCCGAACTACGCAGGCGACGTGGGCCTCGGCATCAATCCGGCACTCGCGCAACGCATTCGCGAGGCGGACGTGCTGCTCGTGCTCGGCCCGCGGCTCGGCGAAGCGACCACGGGCGGCTACGCGCTGCTCGACATCCCCAAGACGAAGCAGACGCTGATCCACGTTCACCAGGGCGCGGAGGAACTGGGCCGCGTCTACGCGGCCGATCTGCCGATCGTCTCGGGCCTGCCCGAAATGGCGGCGCAGCTCGCCGCACTCGACGCCCCGGCCAATCCCGTGTGGCAGGGTGCCGCCGACGAAGCGCACCGCTCGTATCTCGCATGGCGCGAGCCGCGGCCCATGCCCGGCGACGTGCAACTGGGCGAGGTCATGCAGCAGCTGCGCGCGCGCCTGCCCAGCGACGCAATCATCACGAACGGCGCCGGCAACTACGCCACCTGGCTGCATCGTCACTACGCGTACCGCCACTTCCGTTCGCAGCTTGCGCCGACGAGCGGCGCGATGGGCTACGGCGTGCCCGCGGCCATCGCGGCCAAGTCGCTCTATCCTTCGCGCACGGTGATCGCGCTCGCCGGCGACGGCTGCTTCATGATGTCTTCGCAGGAACTCGCCACGGCCATGCAGTACGGGCTCAACGTTGTGTTCATCGTCGTGAACAACGCGCACTACGGCACGATCCGCATGCACCAGGAGCGCCACTATCCGGGCCGCGTACATGGCACGCAGCTCACGAATCCGGATTTCGCGGCCTTTGCGCAGTCGTTCGGCGCGCATGGCGAAACGGTTGAATCGACGGCGGCGTTCCTGCCCGCGCTGAATCGCGCGCTCGATGCAGGCAAGCCCGCCCTGATCGAAATTCGCATTCCGAAGGATGCGAGCACGCCGTCCGCCACGCTCGAACAGATTCGCGATGCGGCGTTGAAGGCCCAGGCCTAAAGCGCGCACATTCCACACACATTCGGCGCACCTGCTACGCACCAGGCGCAAAAACAAAAACCCTGCAGGGATCTCTCCCTGCAGGGTTTTTTATACGACCTGCGGCGGCGAATGGCGGGCGGAAAACCGCCCGCCACTTCACACCGCGAGGCGCGCAGGCATTACTTGCCGCCCACGCTTTGCAGCGTCGTCCACTTGCCGTCGACAACCTTGTACAGCGTGATGCCGCCGTTCTTCAGGTCGCCCTGCGCGTCGTACGCCAGATCCTTCGTCGTCACGGCCGGCATGTTGGTCTTTGCGAGGAACGGCAGGTACTTCGCCGGATCCGTCGAGTTCGCTGCCTTCATTGCCGCGAACATCGCCATTGCGCCGTCGTAGGCGTACGGCGAGTAGGTCTGGACGTCTTCGCCGAAGCGCTTCTTGTACTTCTCGACGTACGCCTTGCCACCCGGCATTTCGTCCAGCGGCAGGCCGGCGAGCGAAGCCACCGTGCCGTTGGCCGCATCACCCGCGATCTGCAGGAAGGTCGGCGTGTGCACCATTTCGCCGCCCATCAGCGGCGCCTTGATGCCAAGCGACTTCATCTGCTTGACCATCGGGGCTGCCTGCGAGTCGGCGCCGCCGTAGTAGATCAGGTCCGGGTTCTGCGCCTTCAGCTTGGTCAGGATCGACTTGAAGTCCACGGCCTTGTCGTTCGTGTATTCGCGGTCGATGATCGTGCCGCCCGCCGCCTTCGCCGCCTTCGCGAACTGGTCGGCGAGGCCCTGGCCGTAAGCCGTGCGGTCGTCAACCACGGCAATCTTCTTCATGCCGAGCTGCTTGACTGCGAACGTGCCCGCCACCGAACCTTGCTGCGTGTCCGAGGTCATCATGCGGAACGTGGTCTTGAAGCCCTGTTGCGTGTACTCGGGCGCCGTGGCCATGGCGATTTCCGGAATGCCGGCGTTCGCGTAGATGCGCGAAGCGGGAATCGTCGTGCCCGAGTTGAAGTGGCCGAGCATGCCCTTGATGCCGTCGTCGACGAGCTTCTGCGCGACGGTCGTGCCGGTGCGCGGGTCAGCCTGGTCGTCGGCCGAATCCAGCACGAAATGAACCGGCTTGCCGCCGATCACCGGCTTGGTGGCGTTCATGTCTTCCACGGCGAGCGTGACGCCGTTCTGGAAGTCCTTGCCGTAGTGGGCCTGCGCGCCCGTCATCGGGCCTGCGAAACCGATCTTGACGTCCTCAGCCTGCTGCGCGTGCGCAGTCCCCGCCAGCGACATGGCCGCGACGATCGCGGCGCCTGCCAGCTGCTTCATGGTGTGTTGCATAGCTTCTCCTTGATACCAGGTATGAATGGAGCGGCTTGGGCCGGGGACTTTGCCGCTTCCTTTTGTCCTGAGACGACCGGACGAATTATGGCTTCTGCTCAGCCGATCGTCATCAGATTTGCGTTGCCGCCGGCCGCGGCGGTGTTCACGCTGACCGAGCGCTCGGTGAGGAGACGTTCGAGGGCGTAATCTTCGTCGCCGTTCGCGAGCGCGTGGGCCGCCACGCCCTGCACCGATACGATCGGGCCCGGGCGCTTCGCGACTTCCTTCACGAGGGCGAGCAGTTCATCGCTGTCCCCTTCGAAGAGGACGGCGTCGTATTGCGCATCGGCGCCCTTCTGCACGGCGACATAAGCCTTGAGCGAGGCCGGCAGCGAGTGCACGAGCGCCTCGCCGGCTGCGCCCGTGAAGAGCGCGCGGTTGCCCGTGGCCAGCACCACGGCCAGTTGAGCGCGTGCGCCCGTGGCCGTCGACGGCACGCACAGCACCGTGCCGCGCGCCGAAAGCGTGTAGGTGTTGCGCTCGCCCGTGGGGCCGGGCAGCACGGCGGTCGCGCCGGCCAGGACGTATTCGAGGTAGCCCTCGCAGCGCGCGGCAAGCGCGGGTTCGCGCTCGGCGATCAGCCAGTCGCGCAGCGCGGCAAGCGCGGCTTGCGCCGAATGCGGACGCTCCGCAGCTTCGCCGCCCGCGCCGTTTGCTCCATTCGCACCGTTCGAACCATTGGCACCGCCTTGCGGCACATCCACCACCAGCGCCGCCGTAAGCGACTTCGGCAAACCGGCAGGACGCGTAGCGAGCAGACGCGAGAGATAGAGCGCGCCGCCGGCCTTCGGACCGGTGCCCGAAAGGCCTTCGCCGCCGAACGGCTGCACGCCCACCACGGCGCCGATCACGTTGCGGTTCACGTAGATGTTGCCCACGTGCGCGCGGCCGATCACATGCGCGATGGTCTCGTCGATACGCGTATGGATGCCGAGCGTGAGGCCGTAGCCCGTGCCGCGGATCTGTTCGAGCAGGCGGTCGAGCTGGCTGCGGCGATAGCGGATCACGTGCAGCACGGGGCCGAACACCTCGCGCTTCAGTTCGTCGAGGCTTTCGACCTCGATGAGCGTGGGCGGCACGAAGGTGCCTGCGGCACAGCCCTCGGGCAGCGGCAGTTGCGTGACCTTGCGGCCCTTCTCGCGCATCGCCGCCACGTGCGTGTCGATACCGCGCTTCGCTTCCACGTCGATCACGGGGCCCACGTCGGTCGAAAGACGATCAGGATTGCCAATCGACAGTTCCTTCATCGCACCGGTGAGCATTTCGAGCGTGCGCTCCGCCACGTCGTCCTGCAGGCACAGCACGCGCAGCGCCGAGCAGCGCTGGCCGGCCGAGTCGAACGCGCTCTGCAGCACGTCGGCCACCACCTGCTCCGCGAGCGCCGACGAATCGACGATCATCGCGTTCTGGCCGCCGGTTTCGGCGATCAGCGGAATCGGGCGGCCTTCGGAGTCGAGGCGCTCCGCGAGCTTCTTGTTGATGAGACGCGCGACTTCGGTCGAGCCCGTGAACATCACGGCGCGCGTGCGCGTGTCGCCGACGAGCGCCGCGCCCACGGTCTCGCCGTCGCCCGGCAGCAGTTGCACGGCGCCGGCCGGCACGCCGGCTTCGCGCAGGATGCGCACGGCCTGGGCGGCGATCAGCGGCGTCTGCTCCGCGGGCTTCGCGAGCACGGTGTTGCCGGCGGCCAGCGCCGCGGCCACCTGGCCCATGAAGATCGCGAGCGGGAAGTTCCACGGGCTGATGCAGACCACGGGGCCGAGCGGCCGGTGCGTGTCGTTCGAGAACTCGTCGCGGATCTGCGTGGAGTAGTAGCGCAGGAAATCGACGGCTTCGCGAATCTCCGCCACGGCGTTCGGCAGCGACTTGCCCGCTTCGCGCACGATCAGGCCCATGAGCGTATGCATCTGCGCTTCGAGCAGATCGGCGGCGCGCGCGAGACAGTCGGCGCGCGCTTCCACGGGCGTGGCCTGCCAGATCGGCGCGGCGGCCACGGCGTGCGCGAGCGCGGCGCTCACGTGTTGCGCGCTCGCTTCGACCACGGTGCCCACGAGGTCGCGGTGATCGGAAGGGTTGCGCACTTCGCGCGCCTCGCCCACGGCGATCTCGTTGTCTTCGAGCATCGGCGCGGCGCGCCAGTGGTGATGCGCGCTCGCGAGCAGCGCCGAGGAGAGCGACGCGAGGCGATGCTCGTTCGAGAGGTCGAGACCCATCGAGTTCAGACGCTCGCTGCCGTACAGATCGCGCGGCAGCGGAATCTTCGTGTGGGGGGCGCCCGGCGGCACGACCTTCGCGGCATCGTCCACGGGATTCGTGACCAGTTCGCTCACCGGAATGCTTTCGTCGGCGATGCGGTTCACGAACGAGGTGTTCGCCCCGTTTTCCAGCAGGCGGCGCACGAGGTACGCGAGCAGCGTTTCGTGCGTACCGACCGGCGCATAAACGCGGCACGGACGATTGAGCTTGCCGGCCGAGAGCGGGCCCGTGACTTCTTCGTAAAGCGGCTCGCCCATGCCGTGCAGGCACTGGAACTCGTACTGGCCGGGGTAATAGTTCTGGCCCGCGAGGTGATAGATCGCCGAGAGCGTGTACGCGTTGTGCGTGGCGAACTGCGGATAGACGGCGTCGGGCGCGCCCAGCAGTTTCTTCGCGCACGCGAGGTACGAGACGTCGGTGTAGATCTTGCGCGTATAGACCGGATAGCCTTCGAGGCCGTCCACCTGGGCGCGCTTGATTTCGGTGTCCCAGTACGCGCCCTTCACGAGGCGCACCATGATGCGGTGACGGCTGCGGCGCGCGAGATCGACGATGTAGTCGATCACGAACGGGCAGCGCTTCTGGTACGCCTGCACCACGAAGCCGATGCCATTCCAGCCCTGCAGTTCGGGATCGAAGCAGAGCGCTTCGAGCAGGTCGAGCGAGATTTCGAGGCGGTCGGCTTCCTCGGCGTCGATGTTCAGGCCGATGTCGTAGCGGCGCGCGAGGACCGCGAGCGCACGCACGCGCGGCAGCAGTTCGCTCATCGTGCGTTCCTGCTGCGCGCGCGAATAGCGCGCATGCAGCGCCGAGAGCTTGATCGAGATGCCCGGGCCTTCGTAGATGCCGCGGCCGCCCGCGGCCTTGCCGATCGCGTGGATCGCCTGTTCATACGCGGCGTAGTAGCGCTGCGCATCGGCTTCGGTCGTGGCCGCTTCGCCGAGCATGTCGTACGAGTAGCGGAAGCCGCGCGCTTCGAACTTGCGGCTGTTCGCGAGCGCCTCGGAAATGTTCTCGCCCGTGACGAACTGCTCGCCCATCAGGCGCATGGCCATGTCCACGCCCTTGCGGATCAGCGGCTCGCCGCCCTTGCCGATCATGCGCGTGAGCGCCGAGGAAAGACCCGTCTCGCTGTTCGTCGTGACGAGCTTGCCCGTGATCATGAGACCCCAGGTGGCCGCGTTGACGAACAGCGACGGCGCGTGGCCCACGTGCGATTTCCAGTCGCCCTTGCTGATCTTGTCGCGAATGAGCGCGTCGCGCGTGGCGCGGTCGGGAATGCGCAGCAGCGCTTCGGCGAGGCACATCAGCGCCACGCCTTCCTGGCTCGACAGCGAGAACTCGTGGATCAGCCCTTCCACGCCGCCGCCCGTGCGCTTCGCGCGCAGCGTTTCGACAAGGCGCGTGGCGAGCTTCGTCACGTCGCCGGTGAGGTTCGCGGGCAGGCGCGCCTCGCCGATCAGGAACGGCACGCACTCCGGCTCGGGGCGGCGGTACGCGGCCGTGATGGCGGCGCGCAAGACCGACTGCGGTTGCACGTTTTGCGCAAATTCGAGGAAGGGGTGCGACGAGGCTTCGTCCTCGGCATCGACGGTGGCGCCGTCGGCCAGATCGGTAGCACCGGCGTGGCCCGACAGTTCGGCGGGCAACTGGCCATGTTCGATCCTCTCCAGATAGGCGAAGATGGCCTGCTTGATGAGCCAGTGCGGTGTGCGCTCGAGGCGCGTGGCGGCGTCTTTCAGCCGCGAGCGGAGGAGGTCGTCAACCTTGACGCCGAGGGTGGTGCTAGCCATGGTTCCTTCGTATGCCGGCTGACCCGCACCGGCCAAAGACAAAAAGTTGGCGAATCGTAACCCTCCAATTAAAAAGGTGCAACCATCCTTTTAGCATGGTTGCACCAACCTGAAGCCCTTGTGGCGCCTGGGTTTGCGCCAGATCCGCGCCAGCCGGGCGTGGCCGGTTGCGCTCAGTATTTTCCCTGGCCCAAACTTTTTTTGACAACCCTTATCGAAACCGCCGCCGCGCCGTTATACATAGCGTAACTACGGGGAAAGCAGTCATTACAAGCGGTGGGGTCTTGAAATGGAAAAAGTCTTGGTGGTGGCGGGGATCTGGAGCATGTGCGCGCTGTGTGCCGTCCTGTTCATGCGCGGCGCGACGGCGCCGGCCATGCGGCGGGTGAAAGTGGGCGACGCCGAAAGGGCCGATACGGCGCGGTAGACGTGACGTGGCCGGCATGGAAAGGCCGGAGCGCTGCGGCTCAGGAAGCTTGAGCGGACCTCTCAAGCCACGCCAGGCGGACTCAAAGGCGCTCGCCCAGTTCAAGCGCGCGCAACGAATTGCCCGCAATAGTCGCCCGGCGAGACCAGCCGGTCGTGCAGCACGCACAGACGGCTGGCGGCCACGCTCGCACCGAATCCCGAGCTGAACACGATCAAGCCGGGCACGCGCTGCTCCAGCACGTGCCGGTCGTCCTCGCGATGGGCGCAGCGGGCGCACCCAGGCACGACAGGCAGCGCCACGGCGGCCGCGCCCGTCGTCTCGCGCATGCCTCCCGTCGCATCCAGATCGGCGGCCTCGAGCAAGAGCGCCGCGCGCCGCGCCACCTTGCTCATCGCACGGCCAGCCCGAGGCTGTTCCAGTACGGTGCGAACAGATGCGCCGAGAGCGCATAGCCCAGCGCGATGTTCACCGCCACGCCCGCCGTGAAGGCGAGAAACGGCTTCGTGCCGGTGGCGGAAAGCGCGCGCAGCCGCGTGGTGAGGCCGATGCTCAGGAAGCAGAACGTGAAGGCCCACGTGCGTAGCGCCGTGATCGGCGCGACGAATTCGGGCGTGACCACCTTGCGGTAGTCGACGAGCGAATAGTGGCTCGCAATCCACGTGACGAGCGCCGAGGCCACCACGAAGCCGATCACGAACTTCGGAAAGCGCGCCCAGATTTCGCGGGCATCGGCCTTCGCCTTCACGCCGCTCTCATCGGTTTCCCAGCGCGTGGTGGCAACGAGCGCGAGCAGGAAAGCCCAGATGCCGATCCAGATGTCGCGCCCCACCACCTTCATCAGCGTGAACGCCTGCACCGCGGCTTCAGGCGCGCCCGCAATCGCACCGGCGGCGTGCTTCGCGAAGTCGCCATAGGCTTGAGCCGCGGCGATGCCGGCGGCGTCGGCGAACTCCGAGGTGCCGATCCACGCCCCCGCCACGGCGGTCGAAAGGCCGAGCGAGCGCGAGGCGAACGGCAGCACGAAAATCATCACGATGGCCCACAGCACGACGAGCGTGATCGCCACCGAAGCCTGCTCGCGCTTCGCCCGCACGGCCCCGGCGATGGCGATGGCCGCCGAAACGCCGCACACCGCCCCGCCCACGCCGAGCACGGCGGCAAAGCGCTTGTCGAGTCCGAGCGCGCGGCCCGCGAGAAAGATCACGAAGAACGTGACGAGCGAGACGATGGAGGCCTGGCCCACCGCCACCGGGCCCGCCCAGACGAGCAGCGTGAACGGCAGCGTCGCACCGAGCAGCACGATACCCACCTTGATGTAGAACTCCACGCGCAGGCCCGCCTGGAACCACTCGGGCAGCGTGAACGCATTCGAGATCACGAGGCCGAGCGCGAGCGCAACGAGCGGCGGCTCCAGGTTCAGGCGCGAGGCGCTCGTCCATGCGCCCACGATGAAGATGAGCGTGGCCGCGACGAAGAGGATCAGGAACGCGGGCAGGAAGTGCGCGAGGCGCTGCTTGAGCGCCGCGAGGCTCACGCCGAACAGCACGGCGAAGGCGATGAAGAGCGCGGCGTAGTTCGGCAGATGGCGCACGAGGTCGGCGCCGGCCTGGCCGATATCGGACCATTTCGCCGGCGCGACGGCGAGCCACTTGATGCTGCTGCCGCTCGCAAAAAGCGCCCACGCGACGACGATGACGAACAGGCCGATCCACACGGCCCACCAGTCTTCGGTGGAAAAGAGTCCGCCGCCGCGCGATGTGGCGGTCTGCGCTGCGGTCTGCGAGGGTTGCGCCGGCGCGTGGCCTGCCGGCAGGGTGTGGTTGGTATCGCTCATTGCGTCATGCCCCTGGTGGTAGAGATGCCCCGGCACGGCGCGTCGGTATCGAGCGGAATTGTTGTTAAAACCGTGCCGATTACGCGAAATATAGGCGGGTCGATTCGGAAAACGAAACGATCTTTCGCTCTATGGATATGAAGGAAAGTGAGGGAGCGGGCCGCGCCAAAGGGTCCGCCCGGCCGCTAGATGTCGAGGGGATCGACTTCGAGGTTCCAGCGCAGTACGCCGCGCAGCGATCGCAGCACGGGCTGCCACGCGCGCAGCGTGGCCTGGAGTGCGGCGCGCGACTGGCTTTCGATCAGCAGTTGCGCGCGGTGAACGTTCATGACCTTCACGATCGTCAAGGGCACCGCGTCGTAGACGGTGACCCGCCCGGCAGCGGGAATTCCGGCCAATGCGGCAGCGGCTTCGCCGAGAAATGCCAGCGCCGCTTCCAGGGTGCGCCCTTCGGCGCGCAGCAGCGCCTGATAGACGAACGGCGGCAGATGCGCGTCGCGCCGCTCGGCAAGCTGCGCGTTCGCGAAGCCCACGTAGTCGTGGCGCGCCAGCGCGTGATAGAGCGCGTGGCGCGGGTAGCGCGTCTGCACCAGGACCTCGCCGGGCAGCCCGCCGCGGCCCGCGCGGCCGCTCACCTGCATGAGCTGCGCGAAGAGGCGCTCGCTCGCGCGGAAGTCGTGGGAAAAGAGCGCGTTGTCGGCATTGAGCACGCCCACCAGCGAGACGCGCTGAAAGTCGTGCCCCTTCGCGATCATCTGCGTGCCGACGAGGATATCGACATCGCCGGCGTGCACATCCGAGAAGAGCGCCTGGGCGCTGCCCTTGCGGCGCGTGCTGTCGGCGTCGATGCGCAGCACGCGCGCGCCCGGCACCGCGCTCGCGAGCGCTTCCTCGATGCGTTGCGTGCCGCGCCCCATCGGCGCGATATCGACGTTGCCGCAATCGGGACACGAGCGCGGAATGCGCGATTCCCAGCCGCAGTGATGGCAGCGCAGCGCGCGCTCGGGCTTGTGCAGGACCACGTAGGCGCTGCAGCGCGGACAGCCCGCCACCCAGCCGCAGGCGTCGCACGAGAGCACGGGCGCATAGCCGCGCCGGTTCAGGAACACGAGGCTCTGCTCGCCGCGTTCGAGCCGCGCCTTCATGGCCGCGACGAGCGGTCCCGAAAGACCTTCGAACGACGCCCGGCCGCGCCGCCGCTCCTCTTCGAGATCGACGAGACGCACGGCGGGCAGCACGGCGTCCGCGACCGCGCGCCGCGAGAGCGTGAGGCGCGTGTAGCGGCCCTGCTCCGCCTGCCACCAGCTTTCGAGCGACGGCGTCGCCGAGCCGAGCACCACCGGGATATCCAGTTGCTTCGCGCGCCACACGGCCAGATCGCGCGCCGAATAGCGCAAGCCTTCCTGCTGTTTGTAGGCCGGGTCGTGCTCCTCGTCCACCACGATCATGGCGAGGCGCGGCAGCGAAGCGAGCACCGCGAGCCGCGTGCCGAGCACGATGCGCGCGCGGCCCGTGTGCGCGGCGAGCCAGTTGCGCGCGCGCTCGCCCTCGGCAAGGCCGCTGTGCAGCGTGACGATGGCGTTGTCGGCGAGGGTCGCGGCGAAGCGCGTACGAAACGCGGCCTCGAACTGCGGCGTGAGATTGATTTCGGGGACGAGCACGAGCGCCTGGGCATCGGGCTCGCGCGCGAGCAGCGCGGCAAGCGAGCGCAGATAGACCTCGGTCTTGCCGCTGCCCGTCACGCCGTGCAGCAGGAACGGGGCGAAACCGCGGGCGGCGACGATCGCTTCCACCGCTTCGGCCTGCTCGTCGCTGAGCGTCGGGATCGGCGCATCCGCAAGGATTGCCGTCTCGCGCGCGGCATCCTGTGCGGCCCGCGCGCCGAACTCCACGCGCTCGTACGCCACCCAGCCCGCGTCGCGCCAGCTTTCCAGGGTCGGCAGCGCCTTCGGGTGCAGCGCCCGGGCATCGGCCACATCGAGTTCGCCCCGCTCGGCCAGCGCTTGCGCCAGGCGCCGCAGCGCCTGGGCGCGGGCGGGCAACGCGTCGGGCAGCGCCTCGCGGCCTGCCGGCAAGAGTCGATAGCGCTCCTCGGGCGCGAGCAGGCGCCCCCAGCGCGACGGGTCGCGCAGCGCCTGCGGCAAGGCGGGCAGCGCGACTTCACCCAGACCGCGCTGATAGTAGTCCGCGGCGAACTCCGCGAGCGCGAGCCATTCGGCACAAAGCGGGGGGCAGGCCGCGCACACGGCGCCGACGTCGCGCAGCTTGTCGGCCGGGACCTCGCTGTGGGCGCTCACTTCGCAAACGAGCCCAACCACGTCGCGCCGGCCGAACGGCACGCGCACGAGCATGCCCGGCTGCGGCGCGGGGGCATCCGCGGGATAGCGGTAGTCGTAAAGCGCCGACAGCGGATGATCGAGCGCCACGCGCACGAACCCCGCGCTCACGGGTTTCTCCCAGGCGCTGTCTGTGCGCCAACGCATACTGGGCCGCACTTAAAGTAATACTTCACATTCGGCGCTAAGTTTTGGATTCCGCAGAACAATCGTGCCCCCAGCCGCGCGCCTGTGGATAACTTTGTTGAGAACTTGCCGTTGGCGCGCCGCTGGGGCCGCCGCATGGCCATTCTGTGGGATGGCGCACAAATCGCCGTGGAGCGCCGAAAGCCTTGCCTGTCAAGGGTTCGATTGTCAAATCGCCGGTCGGGATCTGCTGTGGCGGCAATTTTTTCCTCTTGCGCGCCGCAACGAGACAAGTGTGCATAAGTCAAGTCTTGACATCGGCGAAAGCACGTCTGGATGGCCGTCCCGGCCTTGTTCCACCCTGATGTCCAGAGCCCAGCCCGTTGCGCCGCAACAAAAACGTCACCGAATCTGTCAGCGGGTTCCCGCGTGAATGGCCCGGCTGTGGCGATGCACCTCGTCCACGAGTTCTGAAACATGTTCGGGCGGCGTGAACTGCGAGATGCCGTGGCCGAGGTTGAAGACGTGGCCCGCATGGGCGCCGAAGCTGTCGAGGACGGCGCGCGCCTCGGCACGAATGGCCGCCGGCGAGGCAAACAGCACGGTCGGGTCGAGATTGCCCTGCAGCGCGACACGGCCGCCCACGCGCTCGCGGGCGCGGCCAAGGTTCACGGTCCAGTCGAGGCCCACGGCATCGACGCCGGTTGCCGCGATTTCGTCGAGCCAGAGGCCGCCGCCCTTGGTGAACGTGATGACGGGCACGCGCTCGCCGTCGTGCTCGCGCTTGAGGCCGGCCACGACCTGCTCGATGTACTTCAGCGAGAAGCGTTGATAGGCACCGTCCGCGAGCGCGCCGCCCCAGGTGTCGAAAATCATCACGGCCTGCGCGCCCGCTTCGATCTGCGCGTTCAGGTAAGCGGCCACGGCCTGCGCGTTCACTTCGAGAATGCGCTGCATCAGGTCGGGCCGCGCGTACAGCATCGACTTCACGGTGCGGAAGTCGTCCGAACCGCCGCCTTCGACCATGTAGCAGGCAAGCGTCCACGGGCTGCCCGAGAAGCCGATCAGCGGCACGCGCTGGCGCCCTTGCGCATCGGTGAGCGCGCGGCGAATCTCGCGCACGGCGTCGGTCACGTAGCCCAGCGTCGCGCCGATGTCCGGCACCGCGAGTTTTGCGACATCGGCTTCCGTGCGCACGGGATGCGCGAACTTCGGACCCTCGCCTTGCTGGAACGAGAGGCCGAGGCCCATGGCGTCGGGAATCGTCAGGATGTCGGAGAACAGGATGGCGGCGTCGAGCGGAAAGCGTTCGAGCGGCTGCAGCGTGACTTCGGTCGCGTAGTCCGGGTTCTTCGCAAGACCCAGAAAGCTGCCGGCGCGGCTGCGCGTGGCGTTGTACTCCGGCAGGTAGCGGCCAGCCTGGCGCATCAGCCAGATCGGCGTGTACTCGGTCGGCTGCCGCAGCAGCGCGCGCAGGAAGGTGTCGTTCAGAAGGGTGTGAGCCACGGGCGGGAGCGCTTCGCGCGCATCAGAATTCAGGAGCAAGGCATTATTTTACCGGAGCGGGCGCGCGCCGATGGTGCTGATGGGCGGCATAACCGGCGCACCGGCGCCATCGGGTCAGCCGCGGCTTAACCGTTGCGCATGCGCGAGCTATCATCGTGCGGCTTTCCAGACGATTACATCGCCCTGGTTACAGGGCCCCGGTTTGAGGAGACTCCATGAAGAAGAACAAGACCGCTGTCGTTCGCACCGCTGCCGCCCTCGCCTTCCTGTGCGCCGGCGCCCATATGCTGCCGGCCAGCGCGCAAAGCGCGGCCGCAGTGGCGACGGCGCCCGCGGCTGCGGCCGCGGCGGCCCCGTCCCGTCTCGACGAAGTGATCGCGCGCGGCACGCTGCGCGCCTGCACGACCGGCGACTACAAGCCCTATTCGTACTATCGGCCAGACGGCACGTTCGAAGGCATCGACATCGACATGACGGAGTCGCTCGCGAAATCGCTGGGCGTGAAGGCGGAGTTCGTGAAGACGACGTGGTCGAACCTCATGAGCGACTTCCTCGCGAAATGCGACGTGGCAGTCGGCGGTGTCTCGACCTCGCTCGAACGCCAGAAGCGCGCGTTCTTCACCGAGCCGTATCAGGTGGATGGCAAGGTGCCCATCGTACGCTGCGACGACGTGGCCAAATATCAGACCGTCGCGCAGATCGACCAGCCCTCCACGCGCGTGATCGTGAATCCGGGCGGCACCAATGAACGCTTCGCGAGGCAATTCCTGCCGCGGGCCGCGCTCACGGTGTACCCCGACAACGTGACCATCTTCAAGCAGATCCTCGCGGGCAAGGCCGACGTGATGGTCACCGATGCCTCCGAAACGCTGCTGCAGCAAAAGCTCAATCCGGGCCTGTGTTCCGTGCATCCGGACCAGCCGTTCCAGTACGGCGAGAAGGCATGGATGGTGCCGCGCGGCGACGTGGTGTTCCAGCAGTACGTCGATCAATGGCTGCATCTGCTGCGCGCAAGCGGCGACTACCAGGCCATCTCCGACAAGTGGCTGAAGTAAGCTGATTGAATTCGCATGGCCGATGCAGGCGGCCCGATGTCCGGTACGCCGCTCGAATCGCCTGTTAAATGGCGAGAAGAGTTGCAACGGCGCATTGCAGTGTCTTGCGAAAACATGGCCCGCTTGCCATGCGCCGGACCGCCTCCATGCCATTCGCATTCATGCGTGGCATGCATGTTTTTCGGTGTCCCGATCACTGCATGCCCATGAGGCGGACATTCGCTCATGCAGCGCGAATGACGCCGAAGAACAGGCTATGACGTCGTCTGTTCGGTAGCGCACGTTGCGGTAAAAATGACTTCAAAATAACGATCAGGACGGCAAAAAATCCCTCGGAGCCTTATCTGGCGGGCGTTACAACCTGAAACACTTTGTTACCGCCAACCCCCATTAATTCGCCCACAATGCCTTCAACGGTTTCAACACGGATGTGGCAGGTGTCAGTGTGAGCGGACACAAATCACCAGCCGGTCGGCATGATGCCGAAGCCCTTTCAAGGGGCATCCTTGTTGGAGCCGTGACCGGCGTCGTGTAGTACGTCACACACCGGGCTCCTCCTTTGGTCTCCTCGCGCTAACCCCGTAGCGTGTGGTTTTTAGCGGGCTCCAGGCCCGCTTTTTTTTCGCCCGCTTTTTTCTCCCTTTCGCCTTTCCCCTTGGTTGCCCACGCTGCGCGCCCTCGGAATTCAATCGTTCGGTTTCCCGATTATCTTCGAGAGAAGGCCCCTGACCTGCATGCATGGCACGTCGGGGACCAAGACCGTCACGCTGTCTTCTGTTCGTTGAGCTTGAGCTCGTCGATCATGCGCGCGCGCATGATGAACTTCTGCACTTTGCCCGTGACCGTCATCGGCAACTCGTCCACGAAGCGGATGTACTTCGGGATCTTGTAGTGCGCAATCTGCCCCTGGCAGAAAATCTGAATCTCTTCGGCGCTGGCCGCTTCGCCCGGGCGCAAAACGATCCACGCGCACACTTCCTCGCCGTACTTTGCATCGGGCACGCCGAACACCTGCACGCTCTGCACCTTCGGATGCCGGAACAGGAATTCCTCGATCTCGCGCGGGTAGATGTTCTCGCCGCCGCGAATCAGCATGTCCTTCAGGCGGCCCACAATGTTGCAGTAACCGTCGGCGTCGAGCGTCGCGAGGTCGCCGGTGTGCATCCAGCCATCGACGATCGCCTCGGCCGTTTTCGCGTCGTCGCCCCAATAGCCGCGCATCACCGAATAGCCCTTCGTGCACAGCTCGCCCGTTTCGCCTACCGGCACGACGTTGCCGAGCGGATCGACGATCTTCACCTCAAGGTGCGGCTGGATGCGTCCCACCGTGGTCGTGCGCTTGTCGAGCGGATCGGTGGTCGCGCTCTGGAACGACACCGGGCTCGTCTCCGTCATGCCGTAGGCAATCGTGATCTCGGCCAGATGCATCTTCGAGACGACGCGCTTCATGGTCTCGATCGGGCAAGGCGAGCCGGCCATGATGCCCGTGCGCAAGCGCGAGAGATCGAAGCGTGCAAAGTCGGGATGATCGAGTTCTGCGATGAACATGGTGGGCACGCCATGCAATGCCGTGCACTGCTCTTCGGAAACGGCCTCGAGCGTCGCGCGCGGGTCGAACGCCTCGCCGGGGAACACCATGTTCGCGCCCACGGACACACAGGCCAGCACCGCGAGCACCATGCCGAAACAGTGATAGAGCGGCACCGGAATGCACAGCGAATCCGCTTCGGTAAGGCGCATCGCCGCGGCGATGAAGCGGCCGTTGTTGACGACGTTGCGATGCGTGAGCGTCGCGCCCTTCGGGTTGCCCGTCGTGCCGCTCGTGAACTGGATGTTGATCGGGTCGTCGGCGTGCAGCGTGGCGCCGATCGCATCGAGCTCCGCCCGGCCGTTCTGTGCGAGCCGCTCGCGGCCCAGTTCGATCAGCTCGCTGAAATTGAGCATGCCGGGCGTTTCGCTGTCGCACATGCGTATCACTGCGCGCAGTTCGGGCAGCTTCGCCGCATGCAGATCGCCCGGCCTGGCATCCGCGAGTTCGGGTGCAAGCGCCTGCAGCATCTCCAGATACTTCGAGGTCTTGAAGCTCTCGGCTGCGACGATCGCCTTGCAGCCCACCTTGTTCAGCGCGTATTCGAGCTCGGCCAGGCGATACGCCGGATTGATGTTGACGAGCACGGCACCGATGCGCGCGGTCGCGAACTGCGTGAGGAGCCACTCGACCCGGTTGGGAGACCAGATGCCGACGCGGTCGCCCTTGCCGACGCCGATGGCGAGGAGGCCCGCGGCCAGCACGTCGACCTCCTCGGCGAATTCGCGCCAGTTCCAGCGGATGCCCTGCTCGCGAAACACCACGGCTGGCCGCTCCGGGAACCGCGTTGCCGTCTCCCGGAGGAAAGCGCCGATGGTGGCGTCGGAAAGCGGTGTGTCGGTCGTGCCCCGGACGTAGGAAAGTCCGTCCTTCGGCGCGATGAGCGCTTCGCGCGCACCTGCTGCGTCCATTGCCATGGTGGCCGTCTCCCCGGGAGGTCGCTCCCGTTTGAAATATATTTGAAAAGCGCTTGTGTCCGATTTGTGCCCGATTTTGCGCCGCCCCATTGGGCTGCGGCATCAAGTTTTACCCGCAGCGCATGGGGCGCAAGCGGCCACGAAGCGTTCGCCACTGTCAGTTACGAAGGCATGATTTCGCATTACCTTTCCGTAAACGTCAAGTGATTCTTAAAAGTCACGCAATCGGATGGATCAAAGAAAAAGGGCTCCGGATAGGAGCCCTTTTCGCTTCGGACAGCACGGCTGGCGCGCAAGCGCCGGCCGTGTGCACCGGCTTAATGCTGGTTCATTTTTCGCAGACGCTGGATCGCCGCGAGTTGCGCCACTGCGTAGGCCAGTTCAGCCTGCGCCGTTGCGTACTCGAGGTTCGAACCGGAGTTCTGCAGTGCCTCTTCGGCGCGACGGCGCGCTTCGGCGGCCTTCGCCTCGTCGAGGTCCTCGCCGCGGATCGCGGTGTCGGCCAGCACCGTCACGACGCCCGGTTGCACTTCGAGAATGCCGCCGGCGACGAACACGAACTCTTCCTCGTCGTTTTCCGCGACGATGCGCACGGCACCCGGACGGATGCGCGTAATCAGCGGCGTGTGGCCCGGCAGAATGCCCAGTTCGCCCGCTTCGCCCGGAAGCGCGATGAACTTCGCCCGGCCCTCGAAGATGCTCTCTTCGGCGCTGACGACGTCTACCTTGATGGTTGCTGCCATATGTGTCGACTCCTGTCGATCGAAGCCGGCGCTTGAGCGCCCGCTCCGATCCCATGCACGGCTGGGTGATTCAGTTGCGGTGGTGGGCCGATAACGCCCTGGCTATCTGACGTTATCTTCCCGCCTGGTAGCAACGGAATATCCTTACTGGATCTTCTTGGCCTTTTCGAAGGCTTCGTCGATCGTGCCGACCATGTAGAACGCCTGCTCCGGCAGGTGATCGCACTCGCCGTCGACAATCATCTTGAAGCCGCGGATCGTTTCCTTCAGCGGCACGTACTTGCCCGGCGAGCCCGTGAAGACTTCAGCGACGTGGAACGGCTGCGACAGGAAACGCTGGATCTTGCGCGCGCGGGAAACGGCCAGCTTGTCTTCCGGCGACAGTTCGTCCATGCCCAGAATCGCGATGATGTCGCGCAGTTCCTTGTAGCGCTGGAGCGTCTGCTGCACGCGGCGCGTGATCGAGTAGTGCTCTTCGCCAATCACGTTCGGGTCGATCTGGCGCGAGGTCGAATCGAGCGGATCCACTGCGGGGTAGATACCGAGCGAAGCGATGTCACGCGAGAGCACGACCGTTGCGTCGAGGTGGCCGAAGGTCGTCGCCGGCGACGGGTCGGTCAAGTCGTCCGCAGGGACGTACACGGCCTGAACCGACGTGATCGAGCCGGTCTTGGTCGACGTAATCCGCTCTTGCAGCTTGCCCATTTCTTCAGCCAGCGTCGGCTGATAGCCCACGGCCGACGGCATACGGCCGAGGAGTGCCGACACTTCGGTACCGGCCAGCGTGAAACGGTAGATGTTGTCGACGAAGAACAGCACGTCGAGGCCTTCGTCGCGGAAGTACTCGGCCATCGTGAGGCCCGTCAGCGCGACGCGCAGACGGTTGCCCGGCGGCTCGTTCATCTGGCCGTACACGAGCGCGACCTTGTCGAGAACGTTCGAGTCCTTCATTTCGTGGTAGAAGTCGTTGCCCTCACGGGTACGCTCGCCCACGCCCGCGAACACGGAGAAGCCGCCGTGTTCCTTCGCGATGTTGTTGATGAGCTCCATCATGTTGACGGTCTTGCCCACGCCTGCACCGCCGAACAGACCCACCTTGCCGCCCTTGGCGAACGGGCAGATCAGGTCGATCACCTTGATGCCGGTTTCGAGCAACTCGGCCGACGGCGAGAGTTGATCGAACGCCGGCGCTTTCTGGTGAATCGCGCGCTTCGTTTCGCTGACGATCGGGCCCGCTTCGTCGATCGGGCGGCCCAGCACGTCCATGATGCGGCCGAGCGTCGGCTTGCCGACCGGCACGCTGATGGGCTCGCCCGTGTTCTTCACCACGGTGCCGCGGCGCAGGCCGTCCGACGCACCCAGACAGATGGTGCGCACGATGCCGTCGCCAAGCTGCTGCTGCACTTCGAGGGTCAGTTCCGTGCCTTCGAGAATCAGTGCGTCGTAGATCTTCGGCATGTGCTCACGCGGGAACTCCACGTCGATCACGGCGCCGATGCACTGTACGATCTTGCCTTCCGGCAAAGCAGTTGTACTCATCGATTTTCCTTTCAATACCTGAATTCTTCAGTCGCGCAAAGGCGCACTCTCGAGCCGGGTTCCCGTCCGCTTACACAGCGGCGGCGCCGCCGACGATCTCAGACAGTTCCTTCGTGATCGCGGCCTGCCGGCTCTTGTTGTACGACAGCTGCAGTTCGCTGATCACCGTCTTGGCGTTGTCCGACGCGGCCTTCATCGCGACCATGCGCGCCGATTGCTCCGACGCCATGTTTTCCGCGACCGCCTGGTACACCAGCGCCTCGACGTAACGTACGAGCAACTCGTCGATGACCAGTTGCGCATCCGGCTCGTAGATGTAATCCCACGAGGCCTTCGGCGTGCCGTCTGCGGCGTCGAAGTCTTCGGCCGACAGCGGCAGCAGCTGCTGGATCACCGCTTCCTGCTTCATCGTGTTGACGAAGCGCGTGTACGCGAGATAGACAGCCGACAGCTTGCCTTCCGAATACAGATCGAGCTGCGCCTTCACGGCGCCGATCAGCTTCTCGAGGTGCGGCGTGTCGCCGAGCTGCACCGCCTGCGACACCACCTTCGCGCCGAAACGGTTCAGGAAACCAAGGCCCTTGCTACCGATCGCGGTGGCTTCGACCTTCACGCCCTTGTCGCCCAGCTCCTTGAACTTCTGCAGCGCCGCACGCATCACGTTGGTGTTCATCCCGCCGCACAGACCCTTGTCGGTCGTGACGAGGATGAGGCCGGCCAACCCGGTGCCTTCGTTCGACGTCATGAACGGATGGCGGTACTCCAGGTTTGCACGGCTCATGTGCGCGGCGATGGCACGGACCTTGTCGGCATACGGGCGAGCCGCGCGCATGCGTTCCTGGGCGCGGCGCATCTTCGATGCGGCCACCATCTCCATCGCCTTCGTGATCTTGCGCGTGTTTTGCACGCTCTTGATCTTGCCGCGAATTTCCTTCATTCCAGCCATAGCTTGCTCCTTTGTCGACCCGAACTGGCGCTTGAAGCGCTCACTCGGGTCCCAGTCCGTTTATCGTTGTGGATTCCCGGACGGATCAGTATGCGCCGGACTTCTTGAAGTCCTTGATCGCAGCGTGCAGCGCGTTTTCGTCGTCCTTCGACAGATCCTTGGTGTCCTCGATACGCTTCACGAGGTCAGCATGGCTCGTCTTCAGATATTCGCGCAGACCCTTTTCGAACGGCAGAACGTCCTTCACTTCGAGGTCGTCGAGGTAGCCGTTGTTCGCCGAGAAGAGCGCCACCGCCAGCTCCCACACCTGCAGCGGCTGGTATTGCGGCTGCTTGAGCAGTTCCGTCACGCGGCGGCCGCGCTCGAGCTGCTTGCGGGTCGCTTCGTCGAGGTCCGAGGCGAACTGCGCGAATGCTGCCAGTTCGCGGTACTGCGCGAGGTCGGTACGGATGCCGCCCGACAGCTTCTTGATGATCTTCGTCTGAGCCGCACCGCCCACGCGCGAGACCGACACGCCGGCGTTAATAGCCGGACGGATGCCCGCGTTGAAGAGGTCGGTTTCCAGGAAGATCTGGCCGTCGGTAATCGAGATCACGTTCGTCGGAACGAATGCCGTGACGTCGCCTGCCTGCGTTTCGATGACCGGCAGTGCGGTGAGCGAGCCCGTCTTGCCCTTCACTTCGCCGTTCGTGAACTTCTCGACGTATTCGGCCGAAACGCGCGCGGCGCGCTCGAGCAGACGCGAGTGCAGATAGAACACGTCGCCCGGGTATGCTTCGCGGCCCGGCGGACGGCGCAGCAGCAGCGAGATCTGGCGATACGCCCAGGCTTGCTTGGTCAGATCGTCATAAATGATCAGCGCGTCCTGGCCGCGGTCGCGGAAGTATTCGCCCATCGTGCAGCCCGAATACGGCGCGAGATACTGGAGCGCAGCCGATTCCGAAGCCGAAGCGGCCACGACGATCGTGTACTCCATCGCGCCCGTTTCTTCGAGCTTGCGCACCACGTTCTGGATCGACGAAGCCTTCTGGCCGATCGCGACGTAGATACAGATGAGGTCCTTGCCCTTCTGGTTGATGATCGTGTCGACGGCCACCGCGGTCTTGCCGCACTGGCGGTCGCCGATGATCAGCTCGCGCTGGCCGCGGCCGATCGGCACCATCGAGTCGATCGACTTGAGGCCCGTCTGCACCGGCTGCGACACGCCTTCACGCCAGATCACGCCCGGGGCGATCTTTTCGATCGCATCGGTCAGCTTCGCGTTGACCGGGCCCTTGCCGTCGATCGGGTTGCCGAGCGGATCGACCACGCGGCCGATCAGTTCCGGGCCGACCGGCACTTCCAGAATGCGGCCCGTCGTCTTGACGATGTCGCCTTCCGAGATGTGCTCGAATTCGCCCAGAATCACCGCGCCGACCGAGTCGCGCTCGAGGTTCAGCGCGAGGCCGAAGGTGTTGCCCGGGAATTCGAGCATTTCGCCCTGCATCACGTCCGACAGGCCGTGGATGCGCACGATACCGTCCGTCACGGAGATCACGGTGCCCTGGTTGCGAACGTCTGCGCTCGCTTCAAGGCCCTGGATCCGGCTCTTGATCAGCTCGCTGATCTCAGAGGGATTGAGTTGCATTATTCGCTCCTGATGTTCAATTCTGTTGCGTGCCAGCCATGGCGCGCGATCCATGCGCTCAGGCGGTCAGTGCGACCTGCATGCTGGCGAGCCGCGCGCGGACCGAGCTATCGAGCACTTCATCGCCGACCGTGACGCGCACGCCACCGATGAGCGACTTGTCGACTTCAACCGTGGGCTTCAGCTTGCGTTTGAACTTGTGTTCGAGGTTGGCTACGAGGTCGTTCAACTGTGCGCCTTCGAGCGGGAACGCGCTGACGATCAATGCGTCCGCCGCGCCCTCTTTGGCGTTCTTGAGCGCTTCGAACTGCGCGTGGATCTGCGGCAGCAGCTCCAGACGATGACCCGCGACCAGCATCTGCACGAGGTTCTTCGCCTCGGCGCTGTCCTTCAGCGGCGACTTCACCGCCGACAGCAGCAGATCGACGACCTGGCCGTGGCTCACTTTCGGGCTCGACGCGATCGACAGCACCTCGGGCAGGGCCGCAACCTGCGCCAGCTCCGCGACGAGCGAGGACCAGGCAGCGACGTCACCGGCTTCGGCCACGCCGAACAGGGCTTCTGCGTACGGGCGGGCGATGGTTGCAAGTTCCGCCATGATCAGAGCTCGGCTTTCAGTTGATTCAGCAGGTCGGCGTGCGCCGACTGGTCGACTTCGCGCTTCAGGATCTGCTCGGCGCCCTGGACGGCGAGTGCGGCCACTTCCGCACGCAGTCCTTCGCGCGCCTTGACGACCTGCTGCTCGGCGTCGGCCTTCGCCTGGGCGACGATGCGCGACGCTTCTGCGTGCGCATTAGCCTTGATTTCCTCGGCGAGCGCCTGTGCGCGCTTTTCCGCGTCGGCGATCCGCTGCTGGCCGTCAACACGGGCCTGCGCCAGTTCCTGCTCGACGCGCTTGTGCGCCGCCGCCAGTTCCTCTTGCCCCTTTTCAGCTGCCGACAGACCGTCGGCAATCTTCTTCGAGCGCTCGTCGAGGGCGTTGACCATCGGCGGCCACACGAACTTCATCGTGAACCACGCGAGGATCAGGAACACGATCAATTGCGCAAACAGGGTTGCGTTGAGATTCACGGTGTTTCCTTCCAAACGTTGCTATAGAGATGCCCGGCGATCGGTGGCTGGATCCTGTGGATCGCCACCCGGCCGAGCATCCCGTCACTGGTTCCGCGTCCCGCCTTGCCCGGTTGGCGAACTCCTCGAGCGGAGTCGCAGGCGGCAGTCGCCGCCAGTCCCAGTATGGGCGAGACGCGGTAATCCAGGGAAACTTATCCCGCGATCTTCGACAACAGCGGGTTGGCGAACGCGAACAGCATTGCGATACCCACACCGATCAGGAATGCCGCGTCGATCAGGCCAACCAGCAGGAACATCTTCGTTTGCAGCGGGTTCATCAATTCAGGCTGGCGTGCGCATGCCTCGATGTACTTGCCGCCCATCATGCCGATACCGATACATGCGCCACAAGCGCCCAGACCGATGATGATGCCGATGCCGATGGCGGTCGGCCCCTGGATGAGAGCGGTCAGAGCGTGGATGTTGGCGAGCAATTCTTGCATGATTATTCCTCTGAAAAGACTTAATTACTTGATTTAAAAAACCGCAAACCTGTTAGAAAAACCGGTAAAGCGAAACCAGAACCACAACCTGACGATCCGGGTAGTGCAGGGCTCAGTGCTTGTCGTGCGCCTGGCCGAGATAGACCAGCGTCAGCATCATGAAGATGAACGCCTGCAGCAGCACGATCAGAATGTGGAAGATCGCCCACACGCTGCCCGCAATCACATGTCCGATGAAGCCGAGCACGCCGAAATCCAGGCCGAAACCCCACATGCCGCCCAGGAGCGCGATCAGCAGGAACAGCAGTTCGCCTGCGTACATGTTGCCGAACAGCCGCATGCCGAGCGAAACCGTCTTGGCGACGTACTCGATGATGTTCAGCGCCAGATTGGGAATCCACAGCAGCGGATGCGCGCCGAAGGGAGCCGTCACCAGTTCGTGCAGCCAGCCGCCGAGGCCCTTGATCTTGATGCTGTAGTAGAGCATCAGAATGAAGATGCCGAGCGCCATGCCGAAGGTCGCGTTGATGTCGGCGGTCGGCACGATGCGCTGATGCGGAATCACGGAAGAAAGGCCGAGCACACCGATGACACGGGTGACCAGATCGACCGGCAAAAGGTCCAGCGAATTCATCAGGGCAACCCAGATGAAAACGGTCAATGCCAGCGGTGCGATAAAGGTGCGGCTGCCGTGGATCATGGTCTTGGATTGATCCTCGACCATCTCGACCAGCCATTCGATCGCGCACTGGAAACGCGACGGCACGCCCGAGGTGGCCTTGCGCGCTGCGAGCCACAGAATCAGGATGGTGACGAGCCCGGTCAGTATCGACCAGAACAGCGTATCGTAATTGATGATGGAAAAATCGACGACGCTCGACTGGGGCTTGCTCGAGAAGAACGTCAAGTGGTGCGTGATGTATTCCGCAGGATCGAGCAGGTGCGATTCGCTTGCTGCCATTTTTTCTTACACCCTAGCAATATTAAAATACGTTCTGCCTGCCGCCCTCGGTCCATCGGCACGCCGGCCGCCAGGGCGCGCGCACGATAACCGAACTCGACAAACACTGATCAAAACGCCAGTGCGACCCAATATGCCTTGAGCCCCACCGCATAGGCCGCCAACATCGGTAGCCAGTGCACCTCGTGATACGTCTCGCCGATCACGACGAAGAGCGCCAACGTCATTCCGGTCTTGAGCGCTTCGCCCGCCACCAGCGCCATCCTCGAGCGGCTTCCCGCACGCTTGAGGTACAGCGCAAACAGGCCGCCCGGAACCCAGCACGCGGCGCCGCCGAGCAGGGCCGACAGTACGGCGTGCAGAGACTGGCCGAAAAACAGCCAGACGACAAGCGCCACCAGCACCGACAAAGCTATTTGTGCTGCCACGACCCGCAGCGGCGTTACGCGCGACGGGCGATCCACTTTCGGGCCGAACAGTTTCCTGGCTTCATCCCGAGTGAGTGGTGTAATTGTGTTTTCTTGATCGAGGTCCCAATCGTCCCGTTGGGACAAGGTTCGATCGTCGGAGCGCTCGAGCGCCCCGCGCGGCGCTGCCGCCCTGGACGGCGGCAGATCAGGCGATTTGCGCATCATGCAGATCCTTGGTACGGCCCACGCCTTACACAAGGCCTTCAGGCGCATCAAACTGTCAATCCGGCCAGATTGTAAGCGATAGTGGCAGGTGATTCAAGATTTTGAACTGCTCGGAAACGCCTATGAAACAACGCTTCATGATGCGAAAAAGCAGGCTTTCGGAGCGATGGCGGATGAGGACTGTAAGGTTGCCGCACACGCGCAGAAAATGCGCAATGTACTCAGAAGCGTGACAGCCACCAACCGCCCGCCGCGCCGCCGACCAGCCAGAACGGGATGGAATACAGATGGAACGGCAGCCACATGCCGCGCTCCTTTGCGAGACGCACGGCAATCAGATTGGCGAGCGAGCCGATGGCGAATCCGAAGCCGCCCACGCTCACGCCGAAGGCCAGTGCCCGCCAGTCGTGCGTGAAGTCCGCGAGCACGATGGCCGCCGGAACATTACTGATAACCTGCGACAACACTGCCCCTGCGACATATGCGCGCAGCGGTGCTTCCAGAGCCAGTCCCGCGAGCAAAGCGTGTATCCATGGCAACGCGGCGGCGCTGCGCAAGACGATGAACATCAGCACGAAGATGCAGAGCAACAGCCAGTCGATCTTCAGCACGATGCGCGCGCGCCAGATCAGGAAGCCCGCGGCCACGCCCGCGAGTGCGATGCCGGCGTGGTGCGCGTCGGCGAGCAGCACGAACGCAACGAAGAGCACCCCGGCGACACTGGCGAGCGGCCGGTCCACCGGATGCGGATCGGCGTCCGTCGAAAGATCGAGCGCCCGCGACTTGAAGGACAGCGCGGCGAGAGCGAACAACATCGCCATCAAGATCGCGCAAAGCGGCGCAAGCGCGACCACGAAGCGGCCGAACGACACGCCGCTCAATTGCCAGAGAAAGAGATTCTGCGGATTGCCAAGCGGGGTGAGCACCGAGCCCGCGTTCACCGCCAGCGCAATGACGATCACGAGTTGCCTGAGCGGCAACGGCGTGAGCCGATGCAGCGATAGCACCAGCGGTACGACGACGAAAAGGGCTACGTCGTTCGTCACCACCGTTGCGAGCGCCGCGGCCAGCGCGATCAGAAACAGGGCCAGCGCACGCTCGGAATGTATCCGCCGCACGAGACGATGCGCCAGCCAGGTCAGCAGTCCTGAATATTCGATGGCCTTCGTCAGAATCAGCAGGCCCGCGAGCGTCATCACCGTCTGCCAGTCGACCAGCGCGGGCAGCGATGTCCAGGCCCGCGGCGCAAGCCCCTGGAGCAGCACGAAGGCCACGACCAGAATGGCGAGCACCGGCTCGGCCATCACGAGCGCGCCGGCGCGGCGCAGCATGCCGAGCGCCGCCGCACGCGGCCCGGACCAGGGCTGACTATCGTCTCGCAAGTCTGTCACGCGCGTCTGTCGCGGTCGACTCAGGCCGCGCTCAGGTCGCGGTTTCGCCGCGCAGGCGCAGCAGAATGCCGTCGAGTGCGTCGAGGTCGCCGAAATCGACGGTCAACTGTCCGCGCCCTCGCCTGCCCAGCTTGATCTTCACCGTGGCGGCCAGCAGGTCGGAGAGCTCCTCTTCGAGCCGGCGCGTGTCGCGGCCGCCATCGTGGGGGGTCTTCGCCTTCACGGCGGGCGCAGCCTTCGTCGTGCTCGATACGAGCTTTTCGGTTTCGCGCACCGACATGCGCTTGTTCACGACCTGGTTGGCAAGCGTGATCTGCGTCGCGGCATCGACGGCGAGCAGCGCGCGCGCATGCCCCATGTCGAGATCGCCCGCGAGCAGCATGGTCTGCACCGGCGCGGCCAGATTCAGGAGACGCAGCAGATTGGACACGGCGCTGCGCGAACGGCCCACGGACTCCGCGGCCTGCTCATGCGTGAAACGAAACTCGTCGAGAAGACGCTGGATGCCCTGCGCCTCTTCCAGCGGGTTCAGATCTTCGCGCTGGATGTTCTCGATCAGCGCCATCGCGGCGGCGGCCTGATCCGGAACGTCCTTCACGAGAACGGGCACTTCGGTCAGCCCGGCAATGTGAGCCGCGCGGAAGCGCCGCTCACCCGCAATGATCTCGTACCGGTCGGTGTCCACCGGGCGCACGAGGATGGGCTGCATCAGGCCCTGCGCGCGGATACTCGCAGCCAGCTCCTGCAGCGCGCCTTCGTCCATGCGCGTGCGCGGCTGGTATTTGCCCGCCTGCATCTTCGTGAGGGGCAGCGTATTGGGTGCGCCCTCGATCTTCACGGCCTCCGTGATGTCCGCGCTGCCGCCCAGCAACGCCTCCAGTCCGCGGCCCAACCCTTTCTTCCGTGCTACTGCGTTCATCGTGCTTCCTCAGTCTGCATTGGCCGCGAGATATGTCAAAACCGGCGTCAAAACCAGCGTCAAAGCGCGCGCACCCGCTCGATCATCTCGGCACCGAACTGCACATACGCCTGCGCGCCGCGCGATGCGCGATCGAACACCACGCCCGGCAAGCCGTAGCTGGGTGCCTCCGCGAGCCGCACATTGCGTGGAATCACCGCGTCGAACACCTTGTCGCCAAAGTGTTCCTTCAACTGCTCCGACACCTGCTGCTGCAACGTGATGCGCGGATCGAACATCACGCGCAGGAGGCCGATCACCTTCAGGTCGCGGTTCATGTTCGCGTGCACCTGCTTGATCGTGTTGACGAGATCGGAGAGACCTTCGAGCGCGAAGTACTCGCACTGCATGGGGATCACCACGCCGTGCGCCGCGCACAGCCCGTTGAGCGTCAGCAGCGAAAGCGCCGGCGGGCAGTCGATCAGCACGAAGTCGTAGTCGGCATCGACCTGCTCCAGCGCGTTCTTCAAACGGCGTTCGCGCTGCTCCATGGAGACGAGTTCGACTTCCGCACCGGCCAGCTCGCGATTGGCGGGCACAACGTCGTAGCCCACGGCTTCCGGGCGCGTGCATGCGTCGGACACCGTAACGCCATCGACCAGCACTTCGTACACGGTGTTCTCGCAGGCGGCCTTGTCGATGCCGCTGCCCATCGTGGCATTGCCCTGCGGATCGAGATCGATGAGAAGGACACGCTGTCCCTGCGATGCGAGGCTCGCGGCGAGATTGACCGTTGTCGTCGTCTTGCCGACGCCGCCCTTCTGGTTCGCAACGCAGAAGATTTTTGCCATCTTTCGTGTGTCCCTTTTACTGCCTTGAAAAGTTTGCTTACGTTATAGCGTCACGCGGCCGCGGCATCAATCCGGTCGTTCGGCCAACGCGCGCTGCAACCGGCGCATCAGGCCACCACCGGCTCGACCGCGACTTCGACGAGGTGACGCACGGCCTCCAGCATCGGCACGACGAGGCGCACAGTCTGCCGCACCTCGGCACCTGCCGGCAGCCGCTCGATTTCGCCCTCGGGGCGCACGCCCTTCATCGCCCAGATCGCACCGCCCTCGGCAACCAGATGCCGGGCCAGTGTAACGAAATCGGCGAGTTCCGCGAATGCCCGCGAGACAATCAGATCAAACTTTTTTGGTACTTCGACCCCGGGACGCAGCGATTCGACGCGTCCCGTGATGACGGAGAGATTCCTCAGACCCAGTTCGGCCTTCGCCTGGGACTGGAAGGCCGTCTTCTTGTGCACGATATCGTTGAGCGTCACCGACCAGTCCGGCCGTGCGATGGCGATGACGATGCCCGGCAGGCCGCCGCCCGAACCGACGTCCAGCACCGCCGCCCCATCGCGTGCAGGCAGGTGCGGCAGGATCGAAAGCGAATCGAGGATGTGCTGGATCATCATCTGGCGCGGGTCGCGGATGGCGGTCAGGTTATAGACCGCGTTCCACTTGGCCAGCAACGCCACGTAGTCAAGCAGTTGCGCGTGCTGCCGCTCGCTCAGTTCCACACCGAGCGCCTGCGCGCCCTCCTTCAGCATCTCGGCCAAGGCGTCGCGATCCGCCACGCCGGGTTGCCGCGAGCGGCCCGTCATTGCGCCACCGGCGTGTTATCTGTACTGGCATCGGCAGGATTCTGGCGCCGGCGGCCAAGGCCGCGCTTCAGGTGCACCATCAGCAGCGAGATCGCAGCGGGCGTGACACCTTGAATGCGCGACGCCTGGCCGATGGTCTCCGGCCGATGCTGCGTCAGCTTCTGGCGCACTTCGAACGAAAGGCCACGCACCTCGGCGTAGTCGATGCCTTCCGGCAGGCGCGTATTTTCCTGCGCGCCGTTGCGCTCGATCTCATCGGCCTGACGGTCGATGTAGCCCTGATATTTGATACCAATCTCGATCTGCTCCTTGATCTGGCCGAGCAGGACTTCGTCGTCGGCCAGCGGCGCTGCGGGCGCACAAGCGCCTTCGCGCAAACCGCACACGCCGTCGTAGCTCACACCGGGGCGGCGCAGCAGGTCTGCCAGGTTGTACTCGCGGTCGATCGACTTGCCGAGCAAGGCGGTCGCTTCATCGGCGGACAGCGTCTTCGGATTCACCCAAGTCGATTTCAGGCGCTCTGTTTCACGTGAAACAGCGTCGCGCTTGCGGTAGAACGCATTCCAGCGGACATCGTCCACCACGCCAAGCTCCCGGCCGATTTCCGTCAGGCGCATATCCGCATTGTCTTCACGCAGGCTCAGGCGATATTCGGCGCGGCTCGTGAACATGCGATACGGCTCCGAAACGCCGCGCGTCACGAGGTCGTCCACCAGTACGCCGAGGTAGGCTTCGTCGCGGCGCGGTGTCCAGGCATCCCTACCCTGGACTTGCAGACCCGCATTGATCCCCGCGAGCAGGCCTTGGGCCGCCGCTTCTTCATAGCCGGTTGTGCCATTGATCTGGCCCGCAAAGAACAGCCCCTGAATCGCCCTCGTTTCCAGCGACGCTTTCAGGCCGCGCGGATCGAAGTAGTCGTACTCGATTGCATAGCCCGGACGCAGGATGTGCGCATGCTCGAGACCGTGCATCGAATGCACAAGGTCGAGCTGAACGTCGAACGGCAGACTCGTCGAGATCCCATTCGGATAGAACTCGTTGGTCGTCAGCCCTTCCGGTTCGAGGAATATCTGGTGCGACTCCTTCGAAGCGAAGCGATGAATCTTGTCTTCGATCGACGGGCAGTAACGCGGCCCTACCCCTTCGATTACGCCCGTGTACATCGGCGAGCGGTCGAGACCGCTGCGGATGATGTCGTGCGTCTTCGCATTCGTGTGCGTGACCCAGCAGGGAATCTGGCGTGGATGCTGTTCGGCACGGCCCAGGAACGAGAACACCGGCACCGGATCGAGGTCGCCCGGCTGCTCTTCGAGCACCGAAAAATCGATCGAACGGCCGTCAATACGCGGCGGCGTGCCTGTCTTCAAACGGCCTTGCGGCAGCTTGAGTTCCTTCAGCCGGGCGGAAAGCGTCACCGCCGCCGGATCGCCCGCGCGGCCACCCGTGTAGTTGTTCAACCCCACGTGAATCTTGCCGTCGAGGAAGGTCCCCGCGGTCAGCACGACTGCACGGCCGCGAAAACGGATACCAACCTGCGTCACCGCCCCCACGACGCGATCGCCCTCCACCATCAGGTCCTCAACCGCCTGCTGGAACAACCAGAGGTTAGGCTGATTCTCCAGACGCCGACGGATCGCAGCCTTGTACAGAATGCGATCGGCTTGAGCTCGGGTGGCGCGCACCGCCGGCCCCTTCGACGAATTGAGGATGCGAAACTGGATACCGCCCTCGTCGGTGGCAGCCGCCATCGCACCACCCAGCGCATCGACTTCCTTAACCAGATGGCCTTTGCCAATGCCGCCGATAGACGGATTGCAGCTCATCTGGCCGAGCGTCTCGATGTTGTGCGTGAGCAGAAGCGTCTTGACGCCCATGCGGGCGGCAGCAAGCGCAGCTTCGGTGCCGGCGTGACCGCCGCCGACGACGATTACGTCAAACTCTGTGGGATAAAGCATGGCCGGACCTCACGCACGGCAAGCCGCGTGAGCCTTCTCAGAAATTAGTGGGATGGACGAATTATAACGGTTTCGGGTTTTGGGCCGTTCACGCCCGAATTTCGTTCCGCACTTTGCCGACGAAAGAACGAAAAAAACGGGGTGTTTCACGTGAAACACCCCGCTTCGTGAACAACATACAGATAACTCAGACCGGTTTCTTCACCAGTCCGAGGTAGGTTTCGATTACTCGCGGGTTCTGCGCAAGCTCGTCTGCCGCACCTTCCAGCGCCAAATCGCCCGTTTCAAGCACGTAGCCATAGTCGGAGACTTGCAGCGCGGCGCGCGCGTTCTGCTCGATCAGCAGCGTCGCCACACCGGTCTGCCGCAGCGCACTGATGATATGGAAAATCTCCTTCACGATCAGCGGCGCGAGACCAAGGCTCGGTTCGTCGAGCATCAGTAGATCGGGCTTGCCCATCAACGCGCGGCCCACCGCGAGCATCTGCCGCTCGCCGCCCGAAAGCGTCCCGGCCGCCTGCGTGCGCCGCTCCTTGAGCCGTGGAAACAGCTCGAACACGTGGTCGAGCTGATCGAGAAAATTACGCTCGCCAGCCTGCTTGCGGCGATACGCACCAAGCACGAGGTTGTCTTCAACGGTCATCGAAGCGAACAACTCCCGCTTTTCGGGCACGAGACACATGCCGCGCGCCACGCGCCGCTCGATCGGCAGCGCGCCGACTTCATCGCCCCGGTATGTAATCCGGCCGCTCGCGTGCCCGGTTACGGGCAGCGCGCCCATGATGGCGTTGAGCAACGTGGACTTGCCGGCGCCGTTCGGCCCGATCACGGAAACGATCTGCCCCGCCCCCACCTTGATAGCGGCGTGGTGCAGCGCCTCGATCTTCCCGTAGCGCACCGAAAGATTGGAGACTTCCAGAACAGGATTTGAACTCATCACTCCACCCCGCCCAGATAAGCCTCGAGCACCGCCGGATCTTTCTGCACGTCCTCCGGCAAGCCTTCTGCGATGCGCGTGCCGAACTCCATCACGACCAGCCGGTCCGTGAGGTTCATCACGAAATCCATGTCGTGTTCCACCAGCAGCACGCTCATCCCCTCTTCCTTCAGCTTGCGCAGCAACGCCGCCAACTGCTGCTTCTCCTGATAGCGCAGGCCCGCCGCCGGCTCGTCGAGCAGCAGCAGGGTTGGATCGCAGCAGAGCGCCCGCGCAATTTCCACAATCCGTTGCTGGCCGAGCGCGAGGCTGCCTGCCTCTTCGTACATATGCTGTTCGAGCCCGACGCGCCGAAGCTGCTTCGCCGCCTCGCTCATCAGCCGCCCTTCCTCGGCGACGTTGAGCTTCGCGACGCTGCGCAGCACGCCCGCATGGCCGCGCAGGTGCGCGCCGATCGCGACGTTCTCGAGCACCGTCATCGTCGGCAGCAGCTTGACGTGCTGGAACGTCCGGCCAATTCCGCGGGCGACGATTTCACGTGAAGTGAGGCGATCGATGCGCTCGCCGCGGAACATGATCTCGCCGCTCGTGGGCTCCAGAACGCCGGTCACGAGGTTGAACGTCGTCGATTTGCCGGCGCCGTTCGGACCGATCAGCCCGACGATTTGCCCCGCCTTCACCTCGAAACTCACGTCGTTGACGGCCACGAGACCGCCGAACTGCTTGCGCGCCTTATCGACCGTCAACAGCAATTCTCCGGTGGCCGGTTTGCTGCGCTGCGGCAATGGCTCGGCATCTTCGGGCACGTGGGCCCGCGGACCGCGCGGGAAGAAACGCGCGACGAACGGCCAGACGCCGCGACGCGCGTACTGCAGCAGCAGCACCATCAGAATGCCGAACACGATGATTTCGAAGTTGCCGTTCTCGCCCAGCAGCTTCGGCAGAATGGTCTGCAGCCAGTCCTGCAGCACGGTCAGGATCGCAGCGCCCAGCACCGCGCCCCAGACGTGCGCCACGCCCCCCACCACCGCCATGAACAGATACTCGATGCCGTGATTCAGCCCGAACGGCGTGGGATTCACGGCCCGCTGCAAATGCGCGTAGAGGAAGCCGGAAACGGCGGCGAGCACGGCCGCATAGACGAAGATCACCACGCGCATCCACGCCGTATTCACACCCATCGCCTCCGCCATCAAGCCGCCGCCGCGCAGCGCGCGAATCGCTCGCCCGGTGCGGCTATTAAGCAGATTCTGAACAGAGACGACCGAAAGCAGCACGACTACCCAGATCAGGTAATAGATATGCCGCCCGGACTCCAGGGCGATGCCGAACACGTTCAGCACCGGAATGCCGTTGATGCCGTCGTACTTGCCCAATGCGTCGAGGTTGCCGAACAGGAAGTACAGCGCGAGGCCCCAGGCAATCGTGCCGAGCGGCAGGAAGTGGCCGGAGAGCCGCATCGTGACGAGCCCGAGCACGAGCGCCACGAGCCCCGTCACCACCATGCCGACAATCAATGCGAGCCACGGCGAAACGCCGTACTGCGTGGTGAGATATGCGGTGGCATAGGCGCCGATCCCGACGAACGCCGCCTGCCCGAAGCTGGTCATCCCGCCAATGCCGGTGAGCAGCACGAGCCCGATCGCGACGATCGAATAGAGGCCGATGTAGTTGAGCAGCGTGATCCAGTACTCGGGCACGTGCACGGCGCCCGGCAGCACGGGCAGCGCGAACATCACCACGAGGAACAGCCAGAAGAAGCGGTTATGCATGATGATCCGTTTCATCGCATCACTCCTCTTCTTCTTCGGTATGCGGTGTCGCGAAACTGCGCCACAGCAGCACCGGGATGATGAGCGTGAACACGATCACTTCCTTATAGGAGCTCGCCCAGAACGACGAATACGACTCGAGCAGACCAACGAGCACCGAGCCCGCCGCCGCCAGCGGATAGCTCACCAGGCCGCCGATAATCGCGCCCACGAAACCCTTCAGGCCGATCAGGAAACCCGAGTCGTAGTAGATGGTGGTGAGCGGCGCGACGAGGATGCCGCACAGCGCGCCCAGCCCGGCGGCAAGCGTGAACGCGAGCCGCCCGGCCTGGGTCGTGCCGATCCCGACAAGCCGCGCGCCCAGCCGGTTCACCGAGGTCGCGCGCAGCGCCTTCCCCGAGATCGTGCGGCCGAAATAGACGTACAGCGCGACGATCAGCACGGCTGCCGTGCCGATCACCCAGAGGCTCTGCCCCGAGATGGAGAGGCTGCCGATGTTGAACGTGGCGTCGGAGAACGCGTTGGTGCGCGAGCCTTCGGCGCCGAACATCACGAGCCCGAGGCCGACCATCGCGAAGTGCACCGCCACGGCGACGATGAGCAGCAGCAGCGTCGTGGCTTCGGCGATGGGCTCGTAGGCGAGACGGTAGATGAACGGCCCCATCGGCACCACGATCGCCAGGGTGAGCGCGATCTGCACGAGCATCGGCAACGGCTGGGCCGCGAGCCCGCGCGTGAGTGCATAGAGCGCGAGGGGAAACAGCAGATACTTCCCGGCAAGCGTGACGAGCGTGCGCGCCGCATGCCTGCGCCGCTCGGCGTGCCGCACGAGCCCCGCCGTCTCCACGACAAAGCATGCCGCGCCGAGCGCCATGAGCAGCCAGCAGGTGGCCGGAAACTTCTGCGATTGCAGCGCAGCGAGCGTAAGCGCGCCATACGAGACGAACTCGCCCTGCGGAATGAAGATCACCCGCGTCACGGAAAACACCAGCACCAGTGCAAGCGCCAGCAGCGCGTAAATGGCACCGGTGGTAATGCCGTCCTGCGCGAGGATCGCGGCGATCGATAAATCCATACACCCCTCTTCCTGAAACTCTGGAACCTGGAACGTCGAACGACGGAAATGCGATTGCGTGCGGAAAGTGCGGAAAGCGCCGCCGGCCAGCCGGCCGGCGGTATGCCACGGCACGCAGTGCCGGACGGCAACAGCGACAACAGCAACGCGAGCGGCGCCCGGCGCGCCGCTCATCATTGTCGATCGACAGAATGACGCGCAGGCGAGTGAGCGAGCGTTTCGCACGGAACACGCGAAACAAGCGAAACACGCGGAACCGTCTTCCACCGGGCCCAACCCCAATGGCGGACGGCCCGCGCTCACCCCGGCAATGTCGTCACTCGCCCTGCAGCTTCCACTTGCCGTCGACGATCTCCACGATCACGCGGGCACGGTCGTCGAGACCGTTGTGATCGGTGGGAGTCGTGTTCATGATGCCGTGCGAGAGCGGCAGCTCCTTCACGTTTTCGAGCGCATCGCGCAGCGCGACACGGAACGCTTCGGTGCCCGGCTGCCCCGACTTCAGCGCGACCGGAATCGCGCGCTGGAGCATCTGGCCGGCGTCCCACGCATGGCCGCCGAACGTTGCGACGGACCCGGCGCCGTAGACCTTCTCGTAGGCTGTCTTATAGGCCAGCGCCGACTTCTTGACCGGATTCGCGTCCGACAGCTGATCGGCCACGAGGATCGGGCCGGCGGGCAGCAGCTCGCCATCGCAATCCTTGCCGCACACGCGCAGGAAGTCGTTGTTGGCCACGCCGTGCGTCTGATAGATCTTGCCCTTGTAGCCGCGGTCCTTCAGCGTCGTGGCGGGCAGCGCCGCCGGCGTGCCCGAACCGGCGATCAGCACGGCATCCGGGTTCGCGGACATCAGCTTGAGCGCCTGCCCCGTGACCGAGGAATCGGTGCGGTTATAGCGCTCGGTCGCCACGATCTTGAGGTTGTGCTTCGCCGCGGCCGCGCCGAACTCCTTGAGCCAGCTGTCGCCATAGGCGTCGGTGAAGCCGATGAAACCCACCGTCTTCACGCCGTGCTTCTCCATATAGCCGGCCAGCGCGTCGGCCATCAGGCTGTCGTTCTGCGGCGTCTTGAAGGCCCATTTGCGCTTGTCGTCCATGGGCTGGATGATCGCGGCCGACGCCGCGAGCGAGATCATGGGCGTCTTGCCCTGCTCGATCACGTCGAGCATCGCGAGCGAGTTCGGCGTTACGGAAGAACCGATGATCGCGTCCACGTGATCTTCGTCGATCAGCTTGTGCGTGTTCTGCACGGCCTTGCTCGTATCCGATGCGTCGTCGAGCACGATGTACTGCACGCTCTTGCCCGCAATCTCCTTGGGCAGCAGCGCAATCGTGTTCTTCTCGGGAATGCCGAGCGAAGCCGCCGGCCCCGTCGCCGAAAGCGTCACGCCGATCTTCACCTGTGCCACGGCCACCCCGGCCGTGCCCATCAGCGCCGCTGCGAGTCCGGCGCTCACTGACCTCAAAGCCCACTTCATCGTTTTCATTGCGCGTCTCCAAACGCTTTGCCTGCGTGTCGATTGACCTGGCGCCGATCACTAATATCTTCGTAAATCGGCGCCGGCCCTTGAGTGTAGTAATCGGGATCGCGCGTGTAACGCATGGTTTTCCCTGCCTGTTGCGCGAACCGCTTTATTGGCTCCCTGACCGCTCCTGCATGCCGCTGCGGCCGATATTCGATGCAACAAAAAAGGGCACGCCGGAGAACCCGCTGTGCCCTTTTCCGATGCTTCGTCGCACCCATCGCGCCGGACCTTCGTTGGGTCTGGTTCCAGCGATTGCGATAATGCGCCGGCCGCGACCGACGCATTATGCCGACCGGATAGTCAGCGAATGCCGAGTGTAGCGGACCGGCTGTTGCGCCCGCAAGCGCTTTCCAGAACCTTACAAGGCGTGCGGGAGCAATGGAAAAATGCGTAATGCCAGAAGGCATGTGCCACGTGGCTTTTGCTGCGCAGCATGGCGATTTGCGTAAATCGGGGAAATGAAATGGCGTGTGCTGGAAAAACGGAAAAAGCGCGGGAGAAAAAGCGAAAAGGCGGGGGAAATGGATAATCGACGAAAAATCGCCGGCTAAAATGGAAAACTAAAAATGACGAACCAAATATAAAAAGCGCTGTTGGGCTCCCGCCCAACAGCGCCTTCTTGTCCGGGCACTTGGTGCCTCAGTTGTCTCCTCGTTCTCCACCTGCAAATTCGGTGCATCAGAACTGGGTGAACTTTAAACTTCCGCCCCCTCTGCTACAACTAGCATTTACCCTAGTGGTGCAGCGCAGCACCGATTTGGGGCGAGCCGACACGATTCTGTCGTAGTCGCGGACTTCGTTATGCGCAAATCCGGCATGCAGCGCAGCAAGACTATACGAGAATCCCCCTCCCCGCCCGCGCCCGACAGCATTCAAAAACATCATGCCCGCAATGGCTTCACCCGCGCCACGATTTCGCCGACAATCCCGCGCCGGAACGCCAGCACGCAGGCAATGAAAATGAGGCCCGTCACGATCGTTGCGGACTCACCGAGCGAGTTGAACCAGTCCACGCCCGTCACCGAGGCGAGCGCGCCGCCAATGTCGCCCAGCCGGTCTTCGAGCGAAACGATCAGCGCGGCGCCGAGAAGCGGTCCGAACAGCGTGCCCATGCCGCCCACCAGCGTCATCAGGATCACGAGGCCCGACATCGTCCAGTAGGCGTCGCCAAGCGTCTCAAAGCCCAGCACGAGCACTTTGAGCGACCCGGCGAGACCCGCAAGCCCCGCCGAGAGCACATAGGCGAGCAGCTTGAAGCGGTCGGTGTCGTAGCCGAGCGAAATGGCGCGCGGCTCGTTCTCCTTGATGGCGACCAGCACCTGCCCGAACGGCGAATGCACGACGCGCACGATGAAGAGGAACGCGAGCACCATCACGACGAGCACGACGTAATAGAGCACGAGGTCCGACGAGAGCGAGAGCAGGCCGAACAGCTTGCCGCGCGGCACGCCTTGCAAGCCGTCTTCGCCGTGCGTGAAGGGCGCCTGCAGATAGACGAAATAGACCATCTGCGCGAGCGCGAGCGTCACCATGGCGAAGTAGATGCCCTGGCGGCGAATCGCGAAGATGCCGGTCACGAGGCCCAGCACTGTCGCCGCCACCGTGCCGGCCAGCACCCCCAGCTCGGGCGTGACGTTGAGCGACTGCATCATGTAGCCCGTGACGTAGCCCGCCGTGGCGAGGAACATCGCGTGGCCGAACGAGAGCAGGCCCGTGTAGCCGATCAGCAGATTGAACGCGGCAGCGAAGAGCGCGAAGCAGAGCACCTTCATCACGAAGAGCGGATACACGCCGGCGAACGGCGCGGCCAGCAGGCCCACCAGCAGCAGTCCATAGAGCACTTTTCTTTGCATCACCGTTCCTTGCCGAAGAGGCCTGCGGGGCGAATCAGCAGCACGATCGCCATGATGACGAACACCACCGTGGCGGACGCCTCGGGCCAGAACACGCGCGTGAAGCCTTCGACCACACCCAGCAGCAGGCCGGTGAGGATCGACCCCATGATCGACCCCATGCCGCCGATCACGACCACGGCGAACACCGTGATGATCATCGACTGGCCCATGAGCGGAGAGACCTGGATCACGGGCGCGGCCAGCACGCCCGCAAACGCCGCGAGGGCGACGCCGAAGCCGTAGGTGAGCGTAATCATGAGCGGCACGTTGATGCCGAACGCTTCCACGATCTTGGGGTTCTCCGTGCCCGCGCGCAGGTAGGCGCCCAAGCGCGTCTTCTCGATCACGTACCAGGTGGCAAAGCACACGCTGAGCGACGCGACGACTACCCACGCGCGATAGTTCGGCAGATACATGAAGCCCAGATCGGTTGCGCCGGAGAGCGCCTCGGGCACGTCGTAGGGCTGCCCCGACGAGCCATAGACCGCACGGAACACGCCCTCCACCACGAGCGTCAGGCCGAAAGTCAGCAGGAGTCCGTAGAGATGATCGAGCTGGTAGAGCCAGCGCAGCATCGAGCGCTCGATCAGGATGCCGAACGCGCCCACCACGAGCGGCGCGACGACGAGCATCACCCAGTAGGGCAGATTGAAGTACGCGAGCCCCATCCATGTGAGCATCGCGCCCAGCATGAACAGCGCGCCGTGCGCAAAGTTGATCACGTTGAGCATGCCGAAGATCACCGCGAGGCCAAGGCTCAGGATCGCGTAGAACGACCCGTTCACGAGCCCGAGCAACAACTGGCTCAGCATGGCCGGCAACGGAATGCCAAAGATAGTCATGGAAGCTGCCACCCCCTCAAGATCGCATTCGTGCGGCACACGCCGCGGCGCCCGGGTTGCCCCGGGCGCCACGCCGCGTGCCGCGCTCGCGCTGCGTCTACTTCCACAGCGCGCAGCGGCTCTCCTGCTTCGTCGTATAGGCCTGCTCGCCCGGAATGGTCTGCACGACCTTGTAGTAGTCCCACGGACGCTTCGACTCGGACGGCTTCTTCACCTCCACCAGATACATGTCGTGGATCAGCACGCCGTCTTGACGGATATAGCCGCCCTTCGTGTAGAAGTCGTCGACCTTCGTCTTCTTCAGTTGCGCCATCACCTTGTCGGCGTCGGTCGTACCGGCTGCCTGCACGGCCTTCAGGTAGGTGGTCACCGCCGAATAGTCGGCCGCCTGCAGCTCGGACGGCATCCTCTTCATCTTGTCGTAATAGCGCTGCGCCCACTGGCGCGTGGCGTCGTTCTGGTCCCAGTACCAGCCGGTCGTCAGCACGAGGCCCTGCGTCGTTTCGAGCCCGAGGCTGTTCACGTCCGGCAGGAACATCAGCAGCGCGGCGATCTTCATCGTCTTCGTAATGCCGAATTCCCTCGCGGCCTTGATCGAGTTGACCGTGTCGCCGCCCGCGTTGGCGAGGCCGAGGATCTGCGCCTTCGATGCTTGCGCCTGCAACAGGAACGAGGAGAAGTCCGAAGCCGAGAGCGGATGGCGAACCTCGCCGAGCACCTGGCCGCCGTTCGCCTTCACGACGTCGGCGGTGTTCTTTTCGAGCGACTTGCCGAACGCGTAGTCGGCCGTGAGGAAGAACCAGGTCTTGCCGCCCTGCTTGAGCACCGCGAGGCCCGTGCCCTTCGCGAGCGCCACCGTGTCATAGCCGTAGTGAACCGTGTACGGCGTGCATTGCTCGTTGGTCAGCGCATCCGTACCCGCGCCTGTGTTGAAGTACACCCGCTTCTTTTCCAGCGCCACCTGATTCATGGAGAGCGCGGTGGCCGAGTTGGTGCCGCCCAGCAGCATGTCGATACCGTCGCGGTCCATCCACTCGCGCGCCTTCGAAGCCGCGATGTCCGCCTTGTTCTGGTGGTCCGCATACAGCACGTCGATCGGCTTGCCGAGCACCTTGCCGCCGAAGTCCGCCACCGCCATGCGGACCGCTTCGAGACCGCCCTGGCCGTCGTCGTCCGCATACAGGCCCGACATGTCGGTGATAAAGCCGATCTTCACCGCGTCGTCGGCAGCCTGCGCGGTGCCAGCGCTCATCGCCGTTGCAGCCGCTGCGGCGGCAAAGAGCGCGGCGAGCCGCGCGAACGTCGTTTTCTTCATTGCAGTCTCCTTCTTTTCTGGTTGCATTGTTATCCGGGCTTGACAGCGGAGGCAAAACAGCAAAACAGGCACATCGCACGCGGCACGGCAGGCGCATTGCGCCGGCCGCGACGCGTGTCCCTCTGGATCCTAGACACCGAGCAGATCGTGCAGCACGGGCATCTTGGCGTCGAGTTCGGCAACGCCGAACTGCTCGACGATATGGCCGTGCTCCATCACGTAGAAGCGGTCGGCAAGCGGCGCCGCAAAGCGGAAGTTCTGCTCGACCATGACGATCGTGTAGCCGCGCGACTTGAGCGTGAGAATCATGCGCGCAAGCGTCTGCACGATCACGGGCGCAAGGCCTTCGGAAATCTCGTCGAGCAGGAGCAGGTTCGCCCCCGTGCGCAGGATGCGCGCCACGGCCAGCATCTGCTGCTCGCCGCCCGAGAGCCGCGTGCCCTGGCTGTGGCGCCGCTCGGCGAGATTGGGAAACATGGCGTAGATCTCGTCGAGCGACATGCCCGGCACGCTCGCGTTGACCTGCGGCGGCAGCAGCAGGTTTTCCTCGCACGAGAGGCTCGCGAAGATCGCGCGCTCTTCGGGGCAATAGCCCACGCCGCAATGCGCGATGCGATAGGTGGGCATGTGGATGGTCTCGCGGCCGCCGATGCGGATCGAACCCGTGCGCCGCCCCGTGAGGCCCATGATGGCCCGCAGCGTCGTGGTGCGCCCCGCCCCGTTGCGACCGAGCAGCGTGACCACTTCGCCGCGTCCGACCGTGATGTCCACCCCGTGAAGAATGTGCGATTCCCCGTACCACGCCTGCAGCCCCGCAATCGCGAGTGCCGGCTCGGCGGGCGCCGCGGCGCCCTCGGCCACCGGTTCTTTTTCCGTCACCGTGCTCATGCGTGGGCTCCCGCCAGGGCCGCGTCCGCGCTGCCCATATAGGCCTCCGTCACGAGCGGATTCTTCGACACTTCGGCGTAGCTGCCTTCGGCCAGCACCTCGCCGCGCTGCAGGACCGTAATCGTGTCGGAGATGCCCGCGATCACGTTCATGTTGTGCTCGACCATCAGGATCGTACGGCCGCTCGACACCTTCTTGATGAGCGCCGTCACGCGGTCCACGTCTTCGTGGCCCATCCCCTGGGTCGGCTCGTCGAGCAGCATCAGTTCGGGCTCCATCGCGAGCGTCGTGGCGATTTCGAGCGCGCGCTTGCGTCCATAGGCGAGCTCGACGGTGGGCACGCCCGCGAAATCGGTCAGGCCCACCTGCGTGAGCAGATCCATGGCGCGATCGTCCAGTTCGGCGAGCGTGCGCTCGCTCTTCCAGAAGTGATAGGTGGTGCCGAGCGCGCGTTGCAGCCCGATCCGCACGTTCTGCAGCGCCGTGAGATGCGGAAACACCGCCGAGATCTGGAACGAGCGGATGATGCCGCGCCGCGCGATCTGCGCGGGCCGCTCGTGCGTGATGTCGATGCCGTTGAAGACGATGCGCCCGTCGCTCGGTTCGAGGAATTTGGTGAGCAGGTTGAAGCAGGTGGTCTTGCCTGCTCCATTGGGCCCGATCAGCGCGTGTATCGTGCCGCGGCACACGCGCAGGTTTACTCCGTTCACGGCCGTGAAGCCTTTGAACTGTTTGGTGAGGCCGCGGGTTTCCAGAATCGTGTCGCCGAGAATCATGTCCCCTTCCACGCGATGTAAAGGCGTTACTGCGCACGTTGTTCGCGCGAGCCGCCGCACGAATGCAGACACCGATCGGCGGGCCCGCTTTTCAGCATCGCTGGAAGCGTCTCCACACCGACCGGTTTCGCGCATTGTCTCACCAATGATGCACCGCAATCATTGGGATTTGCACTTAGGGTTTGCGCCCGCGGGTCGCGATGTGACCATGCTGGGATGAAAGGAGTTGGCTACATGATGGGCGTGCGATCGCAGCACATTATCGGTGCGTTCGCGTGGGCCGTCCGCACGCTCGCGGGCTTGGGATGAGCGCCGCCGCGCGCGCCCGAAACCTCGGGCGCGCGTCCTGGATAGTGCGCTGCGCTGGCCGTGTTTCAGCGCATCGGTCAGCTCACGGCCAACGGAGCAGCGGCATCGACGCTCGAGCGCGCGCTCGCCCCTTCGTTGCGGTCGGCGCGCATCATGGCGGCGGCGCGTTCGGCAATCATCAGCGTCGGCGAATTCGTATTGCCCGATGTAATAAACGGCATCACCGACGCATCCACCACGCGCAGCCCCTCTACCCCGCGCACGCGCAGGCGCGAATCCACCACGGCGCCGGCATCGTCGGCGCGGCCCATGCGGCAGGTTCCCACCGGATGGAAGATCGTCGTGCCGATGTTGCCCGCCGCCTCGCGCAGCTGCGCCTCGGTCTGGAATGCCGTGCCCGGCAGGATTTCCTCGGGCCGGTAGCGCGCGAGCGCCGGCGAGCCCGCGATGCGGCGCGTGAGGCGCAGGGCGTTCGCGGCCACGCGCCGGTCGTGATCGGTCGAAAGATAGTTCGGTGCGATCAAGGGCGCGGCCGCCGGATCGGGGCTGGCGATGTGAATGCTGCCGCGCGACGTGGGCCGCAGATTGCACACCGAGGCCGTAAACGCATTGAAACGGTGCAGCGGTTCGCCGAAGCGTTCGAGCGAGAGCGGCTGCACGTGATATTCGAGGTCGGGGCGCGTGAGCGCCGGATCGTCGGGGTCGGACTTCGCGAAAGCGCCGAGCTGGGATGGCGCCATCGACATCGGCCCGCTCTGGAGGAGCGCGTACTGCAGGCCGATCATGAGCTTGCCCCACCAGTGCGCGGAAGCCGTGTTGAGCGTGCGCACGCCGTTCACGCGATACGCCATGCGCAGTTGCAGATGATCCTGCAGGTTCTCGCCCACGCCGCGCAGGTCCTGCACCACCGGGATGCCGTGATCCGCGAGCCGCCGGGCATCGCCGATGCCGGAAAGTTCGAGCAACTGCGGCGAGTTCACGGCGCCCGCGCAGAGAATCACTTCGCCGCGCGCACGCGCCACGTAATCCAGGCCGCCGCCGCGGTATTCGACCCCCACGCAGCGCTTGCCTTCGAAGATCACACGTTCGGTGAGCGCGCCCGTCACCGTGGTGAGATTCGGGCGCTTCATCGCGGCGCGCAAGAATGCCTTCGATGCGTTCCAGCGCACGCCGCGCTTCTGGTTCACGTCGAAATAGCCGACGCCGCTGTTGTCGCCGCGATTGAAGTCGTCGGTGGCGGCAATGCCCTGCTCCGTGGCTGCCTGCGCAAACGATTCGAGAATCTTCCACTTGAGGCGCTGCTTCTCCACGCGCCATTCGCCGCCCGCGCCGTGGAACTCGCCCGCACCGCCGTGATAGTCCTCGCTGCGCCGGAACACGGGCAGCACGGCGTCCCACGACCACGACGCATCGCCGGTCTCGCGTGCCCAGGCGTCGTAGTCCTCGCGCTGGCCGCGCATATAGATCATGCCGTTGATCGACGAGGACCCGCCCAGCACGCGCCCGCGCGGATAAGACAGCGCTCGCCCGTTCAGGCCCGCTTCCGCCTGCGTTTTGTAGAGCCAGTCCGTGCGCGGATTGCCGATGCAGTAGAGGTAGCCGACGGGAATGTGAATCCAGTGGTAGTCGTCCTGACCGCCTGCTTCGAGCAGCAGCACGGAAACAGCCGGATCTTCGGTGAGGCGGTTGGCGAGCACGCAGCCGGCCGTGCCGGCCCCCACGATCACGTAATCGAACTCGCCTTCGAGGCGGCGCGAGGACGGTCGTCCTCCCGTGGGTTCCTGGGTCGCGGGCATGCTTGTCTCCTGCTCGATGGCCGGGTTGGCTTTGGCCACGCTTTGGCCACGCTTCGGCCTGACTGTGGCCTCGGCTCAGCCTTGCTTCGGCCTGATTGTTCTGGCACTTCCGATGCGGGCGCCGGTACGCCGCCCGCATCCGTTATTTCGCTTTCCTACGCGTTCTTGTTCTGCGTGCTCACTTCGCGACGGGCATGGTGAATTCGGCGCCCTTCGCGATGCTGTCCGGCCAGCGCTGCATGATGCTCTTGTAGCGCGTGTAGAAACGCACGCCTTCTTCGCCATACGCATGGTGATCGCCGAACAGCGAGCGCTTCCAGCCGCCGAACGAGTGCCACGCCATGGGCACCGGAATCGGCACGTTGATGCCCACCATGCCCACCTTGATCTGGCGCGAGAACGCCCGCGCCACGCCGCCGTCCGAGGTGAAGAGCGACACGCCGTTGGCGAACTCGTGGCGATTGATGAGCTCGACCGCGCTCGCGAAATCGGGCACGCGCACCACGCAAAGCACCGGGCCGAAGATCTCTTCCTTGTAGATCGTCATGTCGGTCTTCACGTCGTCGAACAGCGTGCCGCCGAGGAAGAAGCCCTCCTCGTGGCCCTCGACCGCATGCGTGCGGCCATCCACCACGAGCTTCGCGCCCGCGCTCACGCCGGCGTCGATATAGCCCTTCACCTTCGCGCGATGCGCGCCCGTGACGAGCGGGCCCATTTCGGAGGCGCTGTCCATGCCGTTGCCGATCTTCAGCGCCTTCACGCGCGGCGTGAGGCGCTCGACGAGTTCATCGGCGACGTGGCCCACGGCCACAGCCACCGATATCGCCATGCAGCGCTCGCCCGCCGAGCCGTAGGCCGCGCCGATCAGCGCATCGACCGCCTGGTCGAGGTCGGCGTCCGGCATCACGACGAGGTGGTTCTTCGCGCCGCCCAGCGCCTGCACGCGCTTGCCGTGCTTCGTGCCTTCCGTGTAGATGTATTCGGCGATCGGCGTGGAGCCGACGAACGAGAGCGCCGTGACGTCGGGATGCGCGAGGAGGGCGTCCACGGCCACCTTGTCGCCGTGCACGACGTTGAAAACGCCGTCGGGCAGGCCCGCTTCCTTGAGCAGTTCGGCAAGGCGCAGCGACGCCGAGGGATCGCGCTCCGAAGGCTTCAGCACGAAGGTGTTGCCGCACGCGAGCGCCACCGGAAACATCCAGCACGGCACCATCATCGGAAAGTTGAACGGCGTGATGCCGGCGACGACGCCCAGCGGCTGCCGCAGGTTCCAGTTGTCGATGCCGCCGCCGATCTGGTCGGTGAAATCGGTCTTCAGGAGATTCGGAATGCCGCACGCGAACTCGACGATTTCGATGCCGCGCATCACCTCGCCCTTCGCGTCCGAAAATACCTTGCCGTGCTCGCGCGTGATGAGTTCGGCGAGCTCGTCATGGTGCTGGTCGAGCAGATCCTTGAACTTGAAGAGGATGCGCGCGCGCTTGACGGGCGGCATCTCGCTCCAGGCGGGAAACGCCGCGTTCGCCGCGGCCACGGCGGCATCGACTTCGGTCACGGTGGCGAGCGGCACGCGCGCGCCGACCTTGCCGGTGGCCGGGTTGAAGACATCGCCGTAGCGCTCGCCCGTGCCGCTTTGCGGCTTGCCGTTGACGTGGTGCGCGAGCGTGCGTACGCCCGTGTCGTTCAGATGTGTCTCGCCCATGTGTGCCTCTTTTGTCTGTTCGTCTGAATCAGCAAGAAGCGTAATCGCCAATGCGCGCGGCGATCCAATGATTAATGCTCAATAGCGATATAAGGCGGGTTAATATCAGGCTATGGACCTGACCTTGCTCCGCGCCTTCGTCACGGTCGCCCGCGAGGGCAATCTCACGCGCGCGGCGGGGCATCTGCATCTGACGCAGCCCGCCGTGAGCCTGCAGATCAAGCACCTCCAGGAGACACTCGGCGTCGCGCTCTTCACGCGCACCTCGCACGGCCTCGCGCTCACGCGCGACGGCCAGGCGCTGCTGCCGCATGCCGAACGGGCGCTCGCCGCCGCCGGCGACGTGCAGCGCGCCGCTGCTGCGCTGCGCCACGAGGTGCGCGGGCGCCTGCGCATCGGTACGATCCTCGATCCCGCGTTCCTGCGCCTCGGCGGCTTCCTGCGGCAACTGGTGGAAAACTGGCCGCAGATCGAAACGGCGCTGCGCCACGGCATGTCGGGCTGGGTGCTCGACCAGGTGCGCGCGCGCGAACTCGACGTGGGCTACTACATCGGCCAGCCGGGCCCGGACGCGGCCGCCTTCCACACCCTCACGCTCACGCGCTTCCAGTACCGTGTGCTCGCGCCCGCGGGCTGGAAGGACCGCGTGAAAGGCGCGCGCGACTGGCGTTCGCTCGCCGCGCTCCCCTGGATCTGGACACCGCCCGCCTCCGCGCACAACCGGCTGCTGACGCACCTGTTCGAAGCCGCGAACGCCAGGCCCGTGAAGGTTGCCGAGGTGGACCAGGAGCCGTCGATGCTCGACCTCGTGAAGTCGGGCGTGGGACTCACGCTGGCGCGCGACGCCACCGCGATTGCCGAGGCGCACGCGCACGCGCTCACCATCGTGGAGGGCGTGACGGTGCCCACCGAACTCACCTTCATTACGCTCGATTCGCGCCGCGACGAGCCGGCCATCGCGGCCGCGCTCAAGGCCATCGAGACCCAATGGGCGATATGAGCGCCGCTCATGAGGGCGCGCGTGAAGCCAACGCTGCGGCCAGCGCGGTGTAACAGCGGCGTCACGCAAGTTTTGCTAGATTCGAATTTCGCCCGCGCGAATCGTAGCCTTCCGCCCCCTTCGTACCCTCGACAGACAGGAGCTTGCATGGCCCGCAACATTGAAATCAAAGCCCGCGCCCGCGAATTCGACGCGCTGCGCGAGCGCGCCGCCCGGATCGCCCCCGACGCTCCGCTGATCTTTCGCCAGCAGGACTTCTTCTACGACGTCCCGCGCGGCCGCCTCAAGCTGCGCCAGTTCGACGACGGCACGCCGCCCGAGCTGATCTTCTACCAGCGCGACGACCGCGACGGCCCGAAGGCCTCGTACTACACGCGCAGCCCGGTGACCAATGCGGAGGCCATGCACGCGCTGCTCGCCACGGCGCTGACCACGCGCGGCATCGTCTCGAAGGAGCGCCACGTGTACCTGGTGGGCCGCACGCGCATCCACCTGGACCGTGTGGATGGCCTCGGCGACTTCGTCGAGCTCGAAGTGGTGCTCGGCCCCGACGACGACGACGAGGGCGGCGAGGCCGAAGCCCACGCGATGTTCAAGAAGCTCGGCGTAGAAGAGGGCGACCTTGTGGCGGTCGCCTACGTCGATCTGCTCAATACGCCGGTCGCGGCTTGAGTTTCCGGCGCCGGCCGGAAGCGGGAGTCAGGGCGCGCCCGCGCCCGGCTCCAGGTGAGACAGCGGCAGCGGCCCGTTGCGCTTGAACGTGGTGAGCACGATGTTCGAGCGCACGCTATCCACGCCGGGCACGCGCATCAGCTTCTTCATGACGAACGACGACAGCGCGTTCAGATCGGGCGCCACGATACGCAGCAGATAGTCGGCGTCGCCCACCACCGCATGGCATTCGAGCACTTCGGGCAGCACGTCGATCTGCTGCTGGAACTGCTCGATGATCGAGTCGCCGTGATGCTTGAGCTTCAGGCTCGTGAACGCGGTGACGCCGAGGCCCAGCTTCTCGGGCCGCAGCACGACGCGATACCCGTCGATCACCCCCGAAGCTTCGAGGCGCTGCAGGCGCCTGCCGATCTGCGAGGGCGAGAGCGGCACCTGTTCGCCCAGTTGCTGATGCGTGGCGCGGCCAAAGCGCTGCAGGACGTCCAGCAGCGCGAGATCGAAGTGATCGAGTTCAAGCATGAATGAATTCCGCATCGATTCCGTTTATGATGCGCGATTATTGCATAATAGCGCTTTCTGACACCCAATACGCGCACACGCCGCGTGTACCCCGCTCTACACTTGCATCTCCGTATTCGTATTGAGTGGAGCGTTACAAACATGGCCGCCGCTGCCGCCACCGCCAAGCTGCAGGAGCAGTTCGACGCCGGGCTACAAACCCGTCCCGATTTCACGATCGACCAGCCGCTCGCGCGTTACGGCGCCGTCGATCACGCCGTCTGGGACCAGTTGTACCGCCGCCAGAGCGCCCTCCTCGCAGGCCGCGCGAGCGATGCCTTTCTCTCGGGGGCGCAGAGCCTCGGGCTGAACGTTGCGCACGTGCCGTCGTTCGAGGCCGTGAGCGAGCGCCTGATGCCGGCCACGGGCTGGCGCATCGTGGCGGTGCCGGGCCTCGTTCCCGACCGCATTTTCTTCGAACACCTTGCTAACCGGCGCTTTCCGGTGACCTGGTGGATGCGCCGCCCGGACCAGCTCGACTATCTGCAGGAGCCGGACTGCTTTCACGACCTGTTCGGCCACGTGCCGCTCCTGACCGACCCGGTTTTCGCCGATGCCATCCGTGCCTATGGTCAGGCGGCGCTTGCCGCGCACGCACGCGATGCGCGCGCGCTCACGCTGCTCGCGAGGCTCTACTGGTACACGGTGGAGTTCGGCCTGATGCGCGAGGCCGGCGCGCCGCATGGCGTCAAGATCTACGGCGCGGGCATCGTCTCCAGCAAGGGCGAATCGCTCTACAGCGTGGAAAGCGAGGCGCCCAACCGCATCGCGTTCGATCTCGACCGGGTGCTTCGCACGCGCTACCGCATCGACACGTTCCAGAAGACCTACTTCGTGATCGAGTCGTTCGGGCAGCTTTTCGAAGCGCTGGGCGAAGGGGTGGCCGCGCGTCTGGCCGATCCCGCGGCGCTGCTGGATGGACCCGCATTCGGCGCGGGCGACGTTCTCGCCGGCGATACGGTGCTCACGCGCGGCACGGGCGCAGGCTGGCTCGAAGACGGGGACGTCTAGCCCCCGCCGGCGCCGCTGCGCGTCGGACCGGCCGCCCACTTTGCTCGCACCCCGGCGCCATCCGTGAAAAAATGGCTGATCGGCCCCGAGAACCCGCACCGGGCCCGCATCACGACAGGTGTAGAAATGATCAATCGACTCACATCCGAAGAACGCGCCACCCAACTCGCCGAACTCCATGGCTGGCAGGCCGTGGCCGGGCGCGACGCCATCCAGCGCAGCTTCCGCTTCGCCGACTTCAACGAGGCCTTCGGCTTCATGACGCGCGTGGCTATCAAGGCCGAGCAGATGAACCACCATCCCGAGTGGTTCAACGTGTATAACCGCGTCGAGATCACGCTTTCCACCCACGACGCCAACGGCCTCACCTCGCGCGACATCGCGCTCGCACGCTTCATCGACGCGATTGCGCCCGGGCCGCTCAGCGTATGAGCCAAAACCCGTATTTGAAAGCATAATGCAGGGTGTCAGGCGTCCAAACCTTCAGGGTT
>NZ_BAYB01000024.1 GCF_000685035.1 Paraburkholderia ferrariae NBRC 106233 | reverse complement strand
ACGAAAACAAGAAACCCCAAAACCGCCAAGCCACCCAGCCCCAAGCACAGGAAACGTCAAACCACGCGCCAGGGTCTGCGCGGGGCAACACCCGCCCCATAACTCCCTACCCCCGCCCCCGCTTCCGGCTAGTCATCGCCGTTTCGGAAAGATCCACCTCACGCACCAGCTTCGACATCGTTTCATCGTTGATCTTGTGCTGGTTCCGCAGCGCAAGCAGCGTGGCCCGTTCCGCACGCATGGCGGCAAGGCGCATGCGTATCTCCAGCGCCTCGGCCCGGCGCGCGTGATTGCTGCGGTCGCTGTTGCTGTCGAGTGTCGCGAGGCGCCGCCGGTAGGTGTCCATCACCCGCGCCGTCGTATCTGCCGCATAGGCGGCCTCCGATTCGTCCAGGTTCTCGCTCACCTCGTCGTGCAGCGCATCGACCGCGCGTATCGCCGCCTGCGCGGCCTGCGTGCGCGCCGCGCGTTCTTCGGCCAGATGCGCCGGAACGCCCGAGCGGCCCGCGCCGCGCAACAGCGCGGGCAAGCCCACGATCGCCACCAGCAGCGAGGCCAGGATCACGCCGGTCGCGATGAAGATCGCCGTGTCGCGCCCGGGCAGCGCGCTGCCGTCGGCGAGCGCCACCGGCAGCGAGAGCACGCCCGCCAGCGTGACCGCACCGCGCACCCCCGCCACCGTGGTGATCGCGACGGTGCGCAGCCCCGGCACGGCGTTCGCCACGCCCTGGCGGGCGGCATTTCGGCTCGCCACCCAGCGCAGCAGCCAGACCCACGCAAAGCGCATGGCGTAGAGCGCAGCGAGCACCGCGCCGATATAGCCGATCAGCCGCGCCATCTGCGCGTTGCCCGCGTGATGCGCGTCGAGCAGCGCCTTGCCGAGAATGCCGGGAAACTGCAGGCCGAGCAGCGTGAACACCATGCCGTTGAAGACGAACTCGATCATGGTCCAGGTGCTCGCCGCGCGCACGCGCGCCGAAACCGGCCCCAGGTGCGCGACGCTCGTGTAGTTCATCATCATCCCCGCGGCCACGGCGGAAAGCACTCCTGAACATTCCAGGTGCTCGGCGAAGAGATAGGCCGCGAACGGGATCAGCATGGTCATCACCACGCCGGGTGCGGGGTCGCCGTCGTCGGTCACGTTGAGAAAGCGCGCCGACATGTAGCTGCAGATCCAGCCGATCGCCGCGCCAACAGCAAGGCCGCCCGCCGCGATCGCCACGAAGCTGAGCGCGGCTGCGCGCAACGAGAAATAGCCGGTGAGCGCGGCCGCCACGGCGAACTTGAGGGCGACGAGGCCCGAGGCGTCGTTCATCAGCGCTTCGCCTTCCAGAATGTGCATGAGCTGCGCGGGCAGCCGGTCCTTGCCGGCGATGGCCGAAAGCGCCACGGCATCGGTGGGCGAAAGCACGGCGGCGAGCGCGAACGCCACGGGCAGCGAGACGGCCGGCACGAGCCAGTGCACGAAGTAGCCCACGGCCACCACGGTGATCAGCACGAGACCGAGCGCGAGCATGAGGATCGCGCGGCGCTGCATGAAGAACTCGCGCTTGGGGATGCGCCAGCCGTCGGCGAACAGCAGGGGCGGAATGAAGAGCGCCATGAAGATGTCGGGGTCGAACGTGACGTGCGGATTCACGCGCGGAAAGGTGAGCAGCGCGCCAATGCCGATCTGCACGAGCGGCAGCGGCACTTTCACGGGCAAAAGACGCATGACGACACCCGAAAGCGCCACGGCCAGGAGCAGAATGAGAACAGTGAAGAAGATTTCCATCGAACGTGCGAAGCGCGGGACACCCGGGTGTCCCTTCAAAGCGGAAGGTGGGTCGAGCGGCCCGAAGACCGGCAGGGTGGCGACAGTTTAGCCCGAGCCCGGCCGCGGGCGTCCCGAAGCCGGCACGCAAGGCTGGGCAAGCCTGGGCCGGGATGGGCTGAGGCGCGCCGGCGAGGGGCGCCTGCCGGAGAAGCAGGAGGAACGAAGAAGCCGTTGCTGGAGGAGACACAGGCGCAGCAACCCAAGCAGACGCAGACCGCCGCGGCACGAACCACCGGCGCCGGCCGCGCACGATTCTGGTGCGCGCGATGCCCGCTCGCGGCGCATGCAGCGCGTTCGGCCCCCGCACTTCGATGCGTGCCACATCGGAGTGCGAGTGAGCACGGACCTTGCTTTCCAGCAGCCTGTGACGCAATGAACCGGCCTGGCGGCCACAGCGCGCGAGCGTGTCGCGCCACCGCCAGCGCCGTTCTCGCGCGAGAGGAAGGCATGACCATAGAGCAACAGGACAGACCGGCGGTGGTTCCGCACGGTTTCAATTTGAGCGTCGCTTCGGGCCTGCAGCGCTATAGCGCCCAACATGGCGACCTCACGCTGACGAGCGTATTCCAGCCCGTATTCAGCCTCTCGCATATGCGGGCGATCGGCTACGAGGGGCTCTTGCGCGCCCACGACGCCTTCGACCGGCCGGTCTCGCCGCTCGACGTGTTCGGCGACGCGGCGCGCGTGGGCGAGGCGCTGCAGGTGGACCGCCTCGCGCAAGGGCTGCATATCGAGAACTTCAAGCTGCTGGGCGCCGAGCGCGAATGGCTCTTTCTCAACGTGCACCCCGGCACGCTGATCGAGCCGTATCACACGGCGGCGCTGCTGGCGAACCTGCGGCGGCTCGACCTGCCGCCGCGGCGCATCGTGCTCGAAGTGCTCGAAGAGGAGGTCACCGACCTCGAAGCCCTCGCGCGCGCCGTGGCGTCGTTTCGCGAACGCGGCTTTCTGGTGGCGCTCGACGACTTCGGCGCGGGCCACGTGGATATCGGCCGCGTGTGGCAGCTCAACCCCGACATCGTGAAGCTCGACCGCATCATGCTGCTGCACGCGGCGCATCGCTCGGACATGGCGGCTACGCTGCCCGCGCTCGTCACGCTGCTGCACGAGGCGGGCAAGCTCGTGCTGATCGAGGGCGTGGAGACAGAGCAGGAGGCGCAGCTCGCGCTCTCCTGCAACGCGGACTTCGCGCAAGGCTTCTTCTTCGCGCGGCCGGCGCCGGGTCTCACCGACGCGTGCCAGGCGCAATGCGTGATCGCCGAGGCGACGGAGCGCTTTCGCACCCAGACCGAGGAGCGCGAGCGCAGCATGGCAAGCCGTCTTGCGCCTTATGTGCGCGCCTTCGAGCGCGCGGCGGAGCGGCTTTCCGCGGGCGAACCGCTGGAGGAGGTGTGCTGGAACTTCCTCGGCCTCGCGCACGCGGCGCGCTGCTTCCTGCTCGACGCGAGCGGACGGCAGACGGGGCGCAACGTGGTGCTGCGCGTGGATCGCGCCCAGGGCGATGCGCGCTTCCTGCCGCTCGACGACGCACAAGGCGCGAACTGGCTGCGCCGTCCGTACTTTCGCGCGGCCCTCGTCACGCCCGGGCGCGTGCACGTGACCGCGCCGTATCTGTCGATCAACGAGGCGCTGCCGTGCGTGACGCTGTCGATGGCCGTGCAGGTGGGCGACCGGCTGGGCGTGCTGTGCGGCGACATCGACTGGGTGGAGTAGGCGCGCTTCTGCGATCATGTCCGTGGTCTCCACGACACGGTGCGCTCGCATGGAACAGCCGCGGCAACACGAACGGGTAGTGCTCGAAGTCATCGCGACGAGCGCGGCGCGGGTGCATACGGTTCACGTTGGCGCGCGCCGTCCAGATGAACGGCGCGCGCTTCCTTGCTTCGCTATGCCTCGCGTTACCTTACCTGGCGACGACAACCGGAATGCCGCGCAGCGTGCCCGCACCTTTCGCCTGTGCGAGCGCTTCCTTGACCGCCGCGCTCGTCGCGGGCTCGATGCCCAGTCGCGCCGCGAGTTCGCGTTCGCTGCGCTTCACGGCGGCGAGATTTGCGAGCTTCACGTGGCCGTAGCCGCGTACGCGCTGGTGCAGGCTCGCGAGCTTCGCGATGTCGTCGGCGTTTTCGGTGTTCAGGCCGGCGAGGGCGGCGCGCAGCGTGGCTTCGTAGTCGTCGGCGAGGGCGCGCTCCATGCGGCGCTCGAGCGTCTTGCCGAACGGATCGATCCACGTGCCGCGCACGCCGCGACCCTTCGAAATCAGCGCGAGCGCGCTCCAGAGCCACTGGCCGAACTGCATCTTGCGCGGCACTTCGCCATGTTTTGCGCGCGCGAGAACCGGCGGCGCCATGTTGAACTTCACCGTGAAATCGCGGCCCGCCGTGCCTTCGAACTGGGCTTCGAGCGCGGCGCGGAACGCCGGGTCGGTGTGCAGGCGTGCGACTTCGTATTCGTCCTTCACCGCAAGCAGGCGGTAGAACGTTGTCGCGACGGCGCGCGTGAGCGCCTTGTCCGCGGGTTTATCCACGGCGCGCGTTGCATCGACGAGCGCGCGATAGCGCTTCGCGTAGCTTGCGCCGCCGTAGGCGACGAGGCGCGCTTCGCGGTCGGCGATCAGTTCGTCGAGCGTTTGCGTGAGTTTCGGCGCGGCGATCTGCTTGCGCGCGGCATCGAGCGATTCGAGCGCGGCGGGATCGGCGGCGGCGAGGCGGCCAATCGAGAACGCCAGCAGGTTCGCCGGCACGGCCACGTTGTTGAGCTCGATGGCGCGCGTGAGCGCCGCGAGCGAGACCGGCACGAGGCCGAGCTGCCAGGCGAAGCCGAGCATCACGATGTTCGCGCCGATGGTGTCGCCGAGAAAACGCTGTGCGAGGGCCTGCGCGTCGCACGTCGAAAGCGGGTCTTGCGCGCCGGCCGCGCCATTCGTTGCCGCGTGGCGCATTTTCGCGAGCAGTGCGTCCGCATGCAGATTCGCTTCGGGGTTCTGCACGAACGAGGCGTTCGGAATCTGGTGCGTGTTCACCACCATGCGCGTGCGGTCGTGGCGCACGGTCTGCAGCGCGTCGGCGCTCGCGCCCACCACCATGTCGCAGGAGAGCAGCAGGTCGGCCTGCTGCGTGTCGATGCGCACCTGGTTGAGCAGCGCGTCGGTCGCGGCAAAACGCACGAACGAGAGCACCGAGCCGCCCTTTTGCGCGAAGCCCATGAAGTCGAGCACCGAAGCGCTCTTGCCTTCCAGATGCGCGGCCATGCTGATGAGCGCGCCCACCGTCACCACGCCCGTGCCGCCCACGCCGGTCACGAGGATGTCGTAGGGCGCGTTGTCCAGATGCGTCTGCGGCACCGGCAGCGCTTCGACGCGCGCGACGAGCGCCTGCGGATCGAACGCGGCGCCCGCGGCCTTCTTTAGCTTGCCGCCTTCGATCGTCACGAAGCTCGGGCAGAAGCCGTTCACGCACGAGTAGTCCTTGTTGCACGAGGACTGGTCGATGCGGCGCTTGCGGCCCAGTCCGGTTTCCACCGGCTCCACCGAAAGGCAGTTCGACTGCACGCCGCAATCGCCGCAGCCTTCGCACACTTCTTCGTTGATGAAGAGGCGCTTGTTCGGGTCGGGGAATTCGCCCTTCTTGCGGCGGCGGCGCTTTTCGGCGGCGCAGGTCTGGTCGTAGATCAGCACGGTCACGCCCGGGGTGTCGCGCAACTCGCGCTGCACCGTGTCCAGTTCGCTGCGATGGTGGAACGTCGTGCCGTTCGGGAAGAGGCCGTGATGGCCGTCGTACTTTTCGGGCTCGTCGCTCACCACGACGAAGCGCGAGACGCCTTCGGCTTCCACCTGGCGCGCGATCTGCGGCACCGAGATGCTGCCGTCCACGGGCTGGCCGCCCGTCATGGCCACGGCGTCGTTGTAGAGAATCTTGTAGGTGATGTTGGCCTTCGCGGCCACGGCCTGGCGGATCGCAAGGATACCTGAATGAAAGTAGGTGCCGTCGCCAAGGTTCTGGAACACGTGCTTCATGTTCGTGAACATCGAGTGCGCGGCCCAGTCCACGCCTTCGCCACCCATCTGGATCAGGCCCGTGGTGTCGCGCTCCATCCACGAAGCCATGAAGTGGCAGCCGATGCCGGCCTGCGCGATGGAGCCTTCGGGCACCTTCGTCGAGGTGTTGTGCGGGCAGCCCGAGCAGAAGTAGGGCGTGCGGCGCACGGCGTCGGCCACGTTCGAGAGGATCTGCGGCGCGACGAGATCGACCACGCGTTCGCGGCGGTCGAGCGCCGGCTTGTGCTTCGCGAGCCAGGCGGCGAACACGGGCAGGATGCGCGAGGGGCGCAGCTCGCCAAGTTCGGAGAGCTGCACGGTGCCGTCTTCGGCGTGCTTGCCGGTGATGGCGGGGCGCGCGCCTGCCTCGCGGTTGTAGAGGTAATCCTTGATCTGCTGCTCGATCACCGGACCTTTCTCTTCGATCACGAGCACGTCGGTGAGGCCCGCGACGAACGCGTCGATGCGCGACATCTCCAGCGGGAACGAGAGCCCCACCTTGTAGATGCGCACGCCCGCCGCGTCGAGATCGTCGAGCGAGAGATCGAGGCGGCGCAGCGCTTCCATCAGGTCCAGGTGCGCCTTGCCGCAGGTGACGATGCCCACGTTCGCGTGCGGGCTCGGCGCGATCCACTTGTCGATGCTGTTCACGCGCGCGAAGTGGCGCACCGCGTCGAGCTTGGCGGCGAGGCGCGCTTCGATGGCGAGGCTCGGCAGATCGGGCCAGCGGTTATGCAGGCCGCCCGCGGGCGCGGTGAAGCCTTCGGGGGCGTGCCAGTCGGTCTTGATCGCATCGAGATCGACGGTCGAGCCCGACTCCACCGTTTCCGAAATCGCCTTGAAGCCCACCCATGCGCCCGAGTAGCGCGAGAGCGCCCAGCCGTACAGCCCGAATTCGAGCATGTCCGCCACGTTCGACGGGTTCACGACCGGCATGTGCCACGACATCATCGCGAAGTCGCTCTGATGCGGCATCGACGACGACACGCAGCCGTGGTCGTCGCCCGCCACCACGAGCACGCCGCCGTGCGGCGACGAACCGTAGGCGTTGCCGTGCTTGAGCGCGTCGCCCGCGCGGTCCACGCCCGGGCCCTTGCCGTACCACATCGCGAACACGCCTTCGACGGTGCGCTCCGGGTCGGCTTCCACGCGCTGCGTGCCGAGCACCGCCGTGCCGCCCAGTTCCTCGTTGATGGCGGGCAGAAAGCGCACGCCGGCCGCGTCGAGCAGTTTCTTCGCCTTCCACGCCTGCTGATCGACCATGCCGAGCGGCGAGCCGCGGTAGCCGCTGATGAAGCCCGCGGTGTTCAGGCCGTGTGCGGCGTCGCTCGCGTGCTGCATCAGCGCGAGGCGGATGAGCGCCTGGGTGCCGGTGAGGAAAATGCGGCCGCGCGTGGCGGTGAGGTTGTCGCTCAGGCGGTAGTCGGCGAGCGGCGGCGAGGCGGGACCAAACGCGGGCGAGTTGCCGAACGCGGGGCGGGCAGTCATTGGGGGAGTCTCCGTTGTAGTGCTTCGACGCGGCGGCTGTCCGGCCCATGTCGAAAGAGACTCTATTTTTTCGCGCCAATGAGGGAAATATTTTGCTAACTGCCTCTGCCGCCGGGCGGCTTGCGCGAGATGCTGCCCAGCAATGCCATTTTTTGAGATGAATTTTCCGCTACCCGCCAGGAGGGTGTGGCGGACCCCGCCCCGAAGGCCGCTTCAAAGCCCGCTTCAGACGAACTGCGACCCGTACGCAGGCGGCCCGTCGTAGGGCTCGATTTCGTGGAAGTTCGCGTAGTCGATGTGGCTCACGCCGTCCACTTCGTAAAGCAGATCCACGTAGCGGTAATGCCAGCGAATCTCGCCATCGGACCAGCTATGGCGCGCCTGCATGGTCTGCGCCGTCGATTCGTCGGAGCCCTCGATCATCACCAGCAGCGAGGCGTGCTTGTGCGCGAGCGATTCCGCCGTTTCGCCATAGAGCGGGCTGGCTTCGTCGATCACGTGCATGAGGTTCCAGCCGAGCGTGAAGATGGGGTGCTGGTCGCGCACGAGCTTGAGATCGTAGATGCGCCTCGCCGTGTAGCCGTCCGAGGTGGTTTCCACGCGCATGAGCCGCAGCTTCGCGCGGGCTTCGGCAATCACGTTCTGGCGCGCGTTGGCCGCGCGCACCATCAGCGTGGTGTGGCCGTTGATGGGATGCACCACCACTTCGCGCGTGAACATGATCTTCGCGCGCGGGCGCGAGAAGCGCGCGAACACGAGCCCCGTGGCCAACGCCACGCCCGACATGCCGACGAAGATCTCGAAGGTCGCGACGAGGTGGCCATAGACGGTCTGCGGATGCATGTCGCCGTAGCCGACCGTGGCGAGCGTTTCGACGCTGAAGAAGAAGGCGCCGCCAAAGCCGTCCGGGTACTGGTTGGCGATGGGCGCGTGGCCCAGTTGATAGAGGCAGGCGAAGACCGTGTTGAGGATCAGGAAGAGCCCGGCGAGCGAGGCGAAGAAGGTGGGCCAGCGCATGGTGAGCGCGCTGTGATAGAGGTCGCGCCAGTTCGTGGCCGGCATGCCGTGCACGATGATTTTGCGCGAGCCGATGGCGAGCTTGCGCGGCGTCCCGCCGGAGCGACGCTGCCGCTCGGCCGGTCCGGCGCGGTCTTGAGCGGCTTGCGCGGATGCGCTCGGTTGCGACGGCTCGGGCGTCATGGCGGGGTCTCTTCGGGCTGAAATGCGCACAAGCGTAGCAACGCCGAAGAGAGTGGACAAGCGGGATGTGGTGCGGCATGGCGCGCCGCGCGCGCTAGGCTTCGGCACGAACCTCGGCGACAACTCAGGGAAGACTCAGCGACAACTCACGGGAACGCGTGCGGCCTCGGAATGCCCGCGCCGTGCTCGATATCGGCAATCGCCTGGCGGCGAGCCGCATCGACGGCAACCTCCGGCGCCTCGAAGCCCGCATTGCCGCCGAGGGTGATCCACGGCTGCACGGGCTTGTCGCGGTGCGTGATCTGATATTCGGCGTCCCAGCGCGCACCCTGCAGTTCGAGCGGATGCACGCGGATCGCGTAGACGCCATAGAGAAAGAGCTGATCGGCCATGATCGCCTCCAGCCGGATTACCGGTGAACGCCTCGAATTCCGCGCGCCGGGCCTGGCAGGGCGCCCTACAGTTCGAGCTCGCCAAGAATGCGGTGCGCCAGTGCCTTGGCTTCTTCCAGAGCTTCTTCCGGCGTGCCCGATACGCCGTCCACTTCGTAGACCGCGTTTTCGAGTTCCTCGCCGTCGTCGCGCGCCAGTGAGACCAGGCCCTGATACTGGCCGCCGTCCACGGGCCGCGCCGTTGCGACCGCCGTGTAGATCCCCTTGGTGTAGGTGACGTCGTCCATAGCGCGCTCCTCTGGAAAGGAAATACCTGCCCGGCGCGTGGCCCGCACGGCACGCGGCACCGGGAGGAAATTCCATGCTAGCACGTTGCCCGCGCGGTTGCGGGGCACGCAGATGACAGCTAGTCCGCGAGCAGCGCGACCACTTCGTCGAGCGTCGGCGAATGCGCGCCGGGCCGCCGGCAGGCCGCCGCGCCCGCGGCCAGCGCGAACGCCAGGTGTTGGCGCCACGTGCGCTGCGGCGTGCTCATGAGGCTGAAGAGCAGGCCGCCGATCGAGGCGTCGCCCGCGCCCACCGTGTCCGCCACTTCGACGCGCGGCGGCGCCGCTTCGAGCACCTCGCCTCCGGCGGTGTACAGCGAGGCCGCTTGCGCGCCGCGCGTGACGAGCACCGTCGCGGCCGGATTCAGCGCACGCACCGACGCGATGGCCTCGGCTTCGCTCTGGCCCGGGAACAGCATGCGCAGGTCTTCGTCGGAGACCTTGATGAGATCGGCGAGCGCCGCCATGCGGCGCAGGATCGGCTCGTAGCCGTGCGCCATCAGGTTGCGGTAGTTCGGGTCGAAGCTGATCTTCACGCCGGCGGCGCGCAGTTCGGCCGCCAGGGTGGCGAGCGTTTCGCCGAGCGGCTGGCGCACGAGGCTGATGCAGCCGAAGTGCGCCCACTTCGCCTGCGCGCGCCAGCCTTCGGGCAGCTTCGCGGGATCGAAGGCGAGGTCGGCGCTTTGCTCGCCGATGAAGTAATACGCGGGCGGATGCGTTTCGTGGACGATGGCGAGAAGCGGCGGCCGCTCCACGCGCTGCATGAAGCGCATGTCGAGGCCGGCCGCGACGCTCGCGTTCCACAGTTCGTCGGAGAAGTTGTCGGTGCCGAGCGAGCCCACGCAGGCCGTGGGCAGGCCGAGCCGCGCGACCGCGCGCGCGACGTTCCAGCCGGCGCCGCCCGGGTGCGCGCGCCATTGCGAATCGGCATGCGCCGGGGTGCCGTCGGGTGCCGGCGTGCGTACGAGATCGGTGAGGATGTCGCCGGCCGAAACGAAGGCCGGGAAGCCCGACGAGAAGTCGGGGCCCGTGTTGCAGGTACTCATTGCGTCTCCTCCTTACTGTGCGAACGCCGCGCTGCGGCCGACGGCCGGTGCCATGCCGCGGCCCGGCAGCGCGTTGAGCGCCTCGTAGCACGCGCCCATCGTGTGATAGTCGGTCTTGCCGGCGGGGCTTTTCTCGTCGCTGTACTTGCGGTTGTCGCAGGTGAGGATGCGATACCACGCACCGTAGCGGTGATCGACGAAATACGTCCAGCCATAGCGCCAGAGTTCGTCGTACCAGTCCCAGTAGCGCTCGTTGCCCGTGCGCTTGCCGAGCAGCGCCGCCGTGGCGAAGGTTTCGGCCTGGACCCAGAAGTACTTGTCGTGATCGCACACGGTGCCGTCCGGGCCGAAACCGTAGTAGAGGCCGCCGTGGTCGTTGTCCCAGGCGTGCGCCATGGCCGCGTCGAAGAGTTCGACGGCGCGCGGCAGGAGCCACGGCAGCGGACGGTGCCGCTCGAGGATCAAGAGAAGTTTCGCCCACTCGGTCTGGTGCCCCGGCTGGAAGCCCCACGGGCGGAAGATGTTCGAGCTGTCCTCTTCGTTGTAGTGCCAGTCCACCGACCAGTCGGCGTGATAGTGCTCCCACACGAGCCCCTGCGAGAGCTTCGCCTGGCGCAGCGTGAGGTTCGAGGCGATGCGCTCCGCGCGGTCGAGATAGACGAGGTGGCCGGTCGCCTCGTAGGCGGCGAGCAGCGCTTCGGTGCCGTGCATGTTCGCGTTCTGGCCGCGGTAGGTCGAGACGACCCAGTCGGCGCTCGCTTCGTCGGCATAGAGGCCCGCGGCGGCGTCCCAGAAGCGGTGCTCCATGAGCTCGAACGTGGCCGCGATCATCGGGCGCGCTTCTTCGATGCCGGCCATCGCCGCATGCGCATAGGCGAGCAGCACGAACGCGAGGCCGTAGCAGTGGCGCGTGGCGTCGAGCGTGCGCTTCTTGCCGTCGCGCCAGTCGATTTCCCAGTCGTAGCCTTCGTGATGCGGGTCCCAGTGCGCGTCGCGCAGGAACTTCAGGCCGTGGCGCGCGTATTCCAGGTGCTGCGGGTCGCCGAACTCGCGGTACGCCATGGCGTAGTTGAAGACGTAGCGGCAACTGCTCACCAGGTGCCGCGAATGCGCGTTGTACACCGAGCCGTCGTCGCGGAAGTAGTGGAAGAAGCCGCCCGTCGGGTCGTACACGTTGGGCGCGTAAAAGCGCAGCGTGTCCTGCACGTGCGAGAGCAGGAACGCGCGGTCGCGGAAGTTCGCGACCGGCGGCACGGCGGCCGCCTGGGCATCGGCATCGGCGCCGGTGCCGGCGTGGGAGGGAGCGGTATCGGTGAGCTTCGTCATGGCTTTCTCATCAGGGCTTGAGCGTGGCGACGCCGGGGTGCGGCGTCGCCCTGCGCGAAGACGGGGAGGCGGGAGCAGCGGCGGGAGCCGCAGTGGCCGTTTGAGCCACCGTGCTGCCGCGCACGATCAGGCGCACGGGCAGGCTGATCTCGCTCGCGGCCGGCGCGGCGTCGAGCAGCAGCTCGACGCCGCGCCGGCCGAGCGCTTCCTTGTCCACCGCGATCGTCGAGAGCGCGGGCACCGCGTGCGCGGCGCCCGCAATGTCGTCGAAGCCGACGATCGCGATGTCCTCGGGCACGCGCAGCCCGCGCTGCTGGCACACGCGCAGGGCCGCGAGCGCGGCGGCGTCGTTGTAGGCGAACACGGCGTCGGGCGGCGCGCCGCGCGTGGAGTCGAGCAGGCGCTCCATCGCGCGCGCGGCGCCGGTATCGGGGTCGAGCCCGGCGTCGATCGTCACCTCGAGCGAGGGGTCGAAGAGCAGGCCCGCTTCGAAGAACGCGCGCCGGTAGCCAAGCGCGCGCTGCGCGATGCTGTAGTGCGCGAGCGAGCCGCCGATGAACGCAATGCGCCGCCGCCCCAGTTCGAAGAGATGGTTCATCGCGAGCGCGGCGCCCGGAAGGTTGTCGATGTTCACCGAACGCAGGCCCGCCGCCCACAGGTCGATCAGCACGAGCGGCCGTTCTTGCGCGACGAGCGCGGCCAGCATTTCGGGCTCGACGAACCCGGCCACGGCAATGGCGTCGGGCGCGTGCAGGCGCAGTTGCTGGACGGTGTCGTCGGCGGGGCCGGCCGTCAGCAGCGCGGGCACGATGCCGTGCTCGCGGCACGCGTCTTCCACGCCGTGCAGGACATGCGAGAAGAACGGACTGGCGGCGAAGTTGTTGTGCTGGCGATGCAGCAGGAACGTGAGGCGGCGGATGCGCGGACGCAACTGGCCCCAGTCGTAGCCGAGCGCGTTGGCGACTTCGACGACGCGCGCGCGCGTGGCCTCCGAAAGGCCCGGCTGATTCTTCAGGGCGCGCGACACCGTGCCGATCGACACGTTGGCTGCCTGCGCGACCTCGCGGATGGTTGTCCCCATGGCTCCTGGCGGGCGGCGCGCGAGGGCGCCGTGCGGGTAAGGTCAGATGTGGGGCGATTGTATAGTAAAAACTCGTGCGAACAACGCAAGATGGGCAAGTAAAATCACCGTAAATACCCGTATACAAGCGTATAAACGTAAATTTATGCGTTTAGTAAAAGTAACTAAACACGTTTGGCCGGGCATGGCGGTTGCGCTACGAGGTCCATCATCATTCGAAGCTCGGGAGACGCACCATGCTCAGCACCATCTTGCTCGTCATCGTGATCCTGCTGCTGGTCGGCGCCTTCCCTGCCTGGCCGTACAGCCGCTCATGGGGGTATGCGCCGTCGGGCACGCTCGGCGTGATCGTCGTCGTGCTGGTCGTGCTCTTGCTGATGGGGACGATATGACGACAGGCGGCACGCTCGCGCGAGCGTGCCGCCAGGGAGTCCTGATGTATGGGGATGCCGCCCGTAGCGGGGCGGCGCCGCGGCCTTTAGCGTCAGCCCGGGGCGGTCAGTTCGCCGCTGCGACCGGTTCGCCGTGCGCGGGCACGAGCGCCGCGCTGTCGTTGCTGTCGATCACCACGAGGCCCATCGACTCCTGCTTGGCGCGCCGCTTGGCGAGCGCCGCGAGCGAGGCGATGGCCTCGCTGTTGTGCTGCGCGCCGTCGCCCGGCGCGATGCGCACGCAGCCGATCGCCATCGTCACGAAGCTGAAGAAGGCCGGGTTGCCGTGGCGGTCCTCGCCGCGTATGCCGCCCGCCATCCGGTCCGCCGGCGCGTAGTAGCGCAGCGCGCCCGCATTGAACGTTTCGATTGCGCGCCGCGCGCGGTCGAGCCAGGTCTCGCTCTGGAACAGGATCAGGAAGTCGTCGCCGCCCACGTGGCCGAGGAAGTCGCGCGTGGGGTCGCAGGCGTCGGCCAGCACCGTGGCTGCGAACTTCAGCACTTCGTCGCCCTGCCAGTAGCCGTACTGATCGTTGAACGGCTTGAACTGGTTCAGATCCACGTAGCACGCGTAGAAGCCGGCGTCGTGCGAGAGCAGCCGTTCGATGTGCGAACTGATCGGGATGTTGCCCGGCAGGAAGGTGAGCGGATTCGCGTAGCGCGCCGCCTGGATGCGCACTTCGGTCACGGCGCGCACGAGGCTTTCGCCGGTGCCGAGGCCGGCATAGCGGCCGTTGTCGGTGATGACGAAGCCGTCGGCCAGATAGCGCTGGTCGTCGCTCGCGAGGAGCGTGGCCATCTGCTCGACCGTCATCGACTGCTCGATCAGCACGGGCGAGGCATTCGCGAACTGCAGGCAGGCTTTCTTGCCGAACAGCTCGCGGTGATACGGCAGCGCGTAGCGGTCCATGAACGCGCGCCGGTTGATGAGCGCAACGGGACGGTCGTCCTCCACCACCGCCACCGCGTGCAGTTCGGGCTGGCGGTTGAAGAGTTCCAGCACGTCGTTGTTGGTGGCGCGGCGCGGCACCGCGGGCGCGTGCACGATCATCTTTTCCGCGGGGGCGCTGCCGCCCGCCCGGCTCGCGGCGGCGCGCCGCGCCGGTTCCGGAAACACGGCGATGTGGTCCGCGCGCAGCGCTTCGCGCGTTTCCTGCGGGAGGCTTTGCGCGGGCGCCATGTCCGGGCGGCCGAAGAAAAAGCCCTGGCCGCTGCCGATGCCCATGTCGCGCAGCACGATCAGGTCGGCTTCGTTTTCGATGCCTTCGGCCACGAGCCGCGCGCCGCTTGCCTGCGCGAAGTGCTGCATCGCGCGCACGGCCTCGAACTTGAGCGCGCTGTGGGCAATGTCGTGAATGAAGAAGCGGTCGATCTTCACGACATCGGGCTGCAGACGCACCCACAGATTCATGCTCGCGTTGGCGGTGCCGTAGTCGTCGAGTGCGAACTGGGCGCCGGCGGCGCGCAGGGCATCGACGATCTGGGTGAATTCGCCCAGGTCCTCGATCGCGCTCTGCTCGGTGAGCTCGATTACCACGCGGCGTGCGTCGAGCGTGCCGTCGAAGAGGGCGGGCGTGTCGCGGCCGGCGTCGGTGAGCTGGCGCAGCGCGGTCGCGCTGAAATTGAGGAACAGCTTGCCGTGGCAATTGAGCCGCGCGAAGGCTTCGATGCAGGTTCGCGCGGCGGCGTGTTCGAGCGAGGTGGTGCAGCCTTCCTCGAACGCCTGTGCGAACAGCGCGGCCGGCGTTTCGAGCGGCGAGCCGGCAGGGCCGCGGATCAGGCCTTCATAGCCGAGGATCGCGCCGTCCTCGAAATCGACGATCGGCTGGAAGACGGCGCGCAGATGGCGCCGGCCGATCAGGCCTGCTATGCCGGATAAGCCGGTGGGCGAGGACGACGCGTGAGAAGACATGGCTAAGCCTTTCAGGCAAGGACGCCACGCTTAACGGCAGCACGCGCAAAGAATTAAGTGAATTTTTAGTGACAAGCCGGGGAGGGTGGCTGGCAGCGCCGCGCAACGCGCGCCGCTCGGGGGCGGCGCTGCAGATGGCGCCGCCGCGTGTCAGTGCCTTAGCGCTGGGCGGTGGCCGTGCCGCGCTCGCCGCTGCCCGAATGCGATTCGTCGCCGGTCGGGGCCCCGCGCTCCCCGCTCATGTCGCGGGCGCCCCAGCGTTGCGCGAGCGCCGCGCACACCATCAGCTGGATCTGGTGGAACAGCATGAGCGGCAGGACGACGGCGCCCACGGCGTTCGAGGCGAAGATCACCTTGGCCATCGGCACGCCGGCGGCGAGGCTCTTCTTCGAACCGCAGAAGATGATGGTGATCTGGTCGGCGCGCGAGAAACCGAGCTTCTTGCTCGTGAATATGGTGATGGCGAGCGCCAGCGCGAGCAGCACGGCGTTCACGACGACGAGGCCGCCGAGCGCCGCGAGCGGCACGTGATGCCAGAGCCCTTCGTTGACGGCCTCGCTGAACGCGCCATAGACGACGAGCAGGATCGACCCCTGATCGACGAACTTCAGCACGCCGCGGTTGCGCTCGATCCAGCGGCCGATCACGGGGCGCAGCAATTGGCCCGCCACGAACGGCACGAGCAGTTGCAGCACGATATTCCAGACCGTATGCCAGGCCGAGGCGCCGCCCGCGTTCTGGTTCGAGATCACGACGCTCACGAGCGCGGGCGTGATGAAGATGCCGAGCAGGCTCGAAGCGGACGCGCTGCACACGGCGGCGGGCACGTTGCCGCGCGCGATCGACGTGAAGGCGATGGACGACTGCACCGTGGAGGGCAGCGTGCAGAGAAACAGCACGCCCGCGTAGAGGGCTGGCGTGACGAGCGGCGAGAGCACCGGCTTGAGCACGAGCCCCAGCACCGGAAAGAGGACGAAGGTGCTCGCCAGCACGACGACGTGCAGGCGCCAGTGCGTCGCGCCCGCGATGATCGCTTCGCGCGAGAGCTTGGCGCCGTGCAGGAAGAACAGCAGCCCGACGGCGATATTCGTGAGCCAGTTGAAGGCCATGGCGGCCTGGCCGTGCACGGGCAGCAGGCTCGCAAGGATCACGGTGCCGACGAGGCACAGCGTGAAGTTATCGGGCAGGAATTTCGGACGGGCCATCGAGCAATCTCGGAGCAATTTCAAAGCGCCGCGCGCGGTTTCGAAGCGGGCGCGGCATTGAATCGGAGTACGGAACAGGAGTCACTATTGTCCCTGCAAAGCGATTGAAAAATCAAATTCATTTGAAGAATCGATTAATGAGTATTGGGCATGAGTTGGCCGACTGTCTGCTGGAGCAGCCGAAGCGGTGCGGAACCCCAGTGTGGTGCCTGGTGTGGAGCCCGCCAGGGCACCTTTCGGCCCCGGATTTGACACTGCCGGGCAGCCGTTTTTCGTGCGCTGCCCGTGTGCCGCATCCGTTGTGCAAACATCTAACCAAAGATCTTCGGAGCATCGGGCGGCCCTGCCCCCAAAGCCACGCCGGACGGCCGTCCTGAGCCGAAAAAACCAGCAGTAACATGGCGTTACAACCCTTCAGGAGGCATAACACTTTTTGGCTCGACACCTATTCGGCACGCCCATAAATTACGGTCAGAGGGCGCGTCACCCCGTTGCGGCAGCAAGCATTGCGAACCGTGAAGGTGAGGGCGCCGGGACTGGCCCGCCACAGCCCGAGTGGCGGGTTTTCAGGCGGAACGTCGGGCAGGCGATCGACATCATGTACGCAGGGTTGTCACGAATGGGACAGTGGGTTTTGGGGGCCGGATTGACGGCCCTCGTTGCGCTTGCCCACGCACAGCCTGCGTTTGCGCCGCATGGCGGCGGTGGCGGTTTTTCGCACGCGCCCGCGATGCGGCCGATGTCAGGCGCCGCGCGTGGCGGTTGGGGCGAACATGCCTCCGCGCAGGCTATGCGCCCGGCGGCGCCCGTGCGCCGCGAGGCCGCGACTGGCGCTTATGGTGGCGGCTACGGCAACGCCGGCCGCTATGGCGCAACGCCTATGCATGTCGCCGATCAGGGCGGCTGGCGCGAGGGCGGCGGCGAGCGTGGCGGCGACCGTGGCGGCAATCGCGAACCCGCGGGCGGCGCCCCCTACGGCAATGGCTTCGGCGGCAGCCGGGGCGGCCCCATCACGCCGGTGAGCGCCCAGACCCGCGAAGTGCCGCACCCGCCGGCCGATTCTCCCGTGCGCACGGGCTCGATCCGCGAAGACGTGGCGCGCTACAACGAAGAGCGCGGCGCGTTCCGTCCGTTCCCGCGCGGCGGCGGCGATGTGCCGCGTCCGCCCATGCCGTCGCCTTATCGGAATTAAGCGCGGAACCCGGCACGGAACCCGGCACGCCATCCAGCGCAGAACCGGACCCGAAGCCAGACCTCGAATTCCGCGAGCGGCTCCGCCTCGAAGCCGCATCCTCCAGGTTCTCCTTACTTCATCCCCTCCCCCCAGACCGAGCGCATTCCCCAGGCTGTTTCGGTCTTCTGATGTTCATCACACGAATTCCCGCCGGTTTTTTGCACGTTCCCGCGCGTGGCCAATGCCAATCTGACGCGTAGATACCACACTTTTTTTGAAATCTCTCGTCATACATAAGCCTTTCGTCATCAAATCCCGACTTCGATATGGCGGCGCGTCAATCGAAGCCCGAACGCCCCGGAGAATTCCCGCCCACGCGGCTAGACGCACAAATTATGTGACTGTTGCGACGCACCAAAAAAAGATGCCGGGGCGCGCAAAACAGGTTTTAAGGCCAGCAAACTAATCGGTCCGATATACCGGCGATAACACCGGATATTTTTGGCGACGGAATTGGTCCGCGAAGATGGTCCCGCCCAAGAACGGCCACGCCTGCGAACGACGAAAAACAAACGGTTTGCGCGAGCGCCAACAGCCGCCAGTCACACCTCTTTTTTTGACAAAGACAGGAGAACCCATGAATACAGCCGTTAGCCGCGCGCTGCGCACCACCTTGAAGGCGAGCGCCTTCGCAGCCGTGCTTGCCGCCGCTTCGTCGTCGGCCTTTGCGCAGTCGAGCGTCCAGCTCTATGGCCAGGTCGACGAATGGGCCGGCGTCACGAAATTCCCGGGGGATAACGCCTCGGTGGGCGTGGGCGGCGGCGGGATGTCCACGTCGTACTGGGGCTTGAAGGGCGACGAGGATCTCGGCGGCGGCTACAAGGCCATCTTCACCCTCGAAAGCTTCTTCCGCGCGCAGAACGGCCAGTACGGCCGCTTCGAAGGCGACACGTTCTTCGCCCGCAACGCGTACGTCGGCCTCGAATCGCCGTACGGCACGGTCACGGCGGGGCGTCTGACGACGCAACTGTTCGTTTCGACGATCCTGTTCAACCCGTTCATCGATTCGTACACCTTCTCGCCGATGGTGTACCACGTGTACCTGGGCCTCTCGACGTTCCCGACCTACACGACCGACCAGGGCGTGATCGGCGACTCGGGCTGGAACAACGCGATCCAGTACTCGACGCCTGACTTCAACGGCCTGTCCGGTTCGGCGATGTACGCGTTCGGCAACCAGGCCGGCGAAAACGGCCAGAAGAAGTGGAGCGTGCAGGCCCTGTACTTCCACGGCCCGTTCGCGGCGACGGCCGTGTACCAGTACGTGAACTTCAACAACACGCCGGGCGACATCAGCACCATCCCCATCGACCCGAGCGGCTCGATCACGACCGCGGGCCTGAAGAGCCAGGGCGTGGCGCAGGTCGGCCTGACCTACGACCTCAAGTTCGTGAAGTTCTACGGCCAGTACATGTACACGGCGAACTGGGGCCAACTGAGCGGCTGGCACGTGAACACGGCGCAAGGCGGCGTGTCGGTGCCGGTGGGCCCGGGCACGGCAATGGCTTCGTACGCATACTCGCGCGACAACGGTGGCCTGAACCAGACGCACCAGACGGCGGCCATTGGCTACGACTACCCGCTCTCGAAGCGCACCGACCTGTACGCTGCCTATATGTACGACCACTACGACAACATGTCGTCGGGCATGACGTACGGCGCGGGCATCCGCACGAAGTTCTAAGCAAGCGGCACGGGCCTTCAGGCCCGCGACGCATCGCCACGAACCCCGCGCTCTTTCGGAGCGCGGGGTTTTGTTTTTTTTGGGGGGGCCGGGCGGCCTTCGCGGCGGCGCGTTTGCCTACCAGGAATGGATAAAGCGCGCACAATGGCGGCGATTGATTCTTCCCGGTGTCTTATGTCTCTTCTTCCACACCCTTCCGGACGCGCGCGATGGACACGCTCGTAAGCATGAAAGTGTTCCGCCAGGTGGTGGAGGCGGGGAGTTTCGTGGCCGCGGCCGAGCGCATGAGCATGTCGGCGGCGATGGCGAGCAAGCATGTCGCGCACCTCGAGCAGCAACTGGGCGCGCGCCTCCTGAACCGCACGACGCGCCGCGTCGCGCCCACCGAGGCGGGCCGCGAGTACTACGAACGGCTGGCCCAGGCGCTCAACGAACTCGACGAGGCGGGCGAAGCCGTGGGCGCCGAAAGCGTCGTGCCGCGCGGGCGCCTGCGCGTCTCGTCGCTGACGGCGTTCGGGCTGCGGCACGTGATGGGCGCCGTGGCCGACTACGCGGCCGGGCACCGCGAGGTCACCGTCGATATCACGCTCTCCGACCGCGTGGTCGAGCTGATCGACGAAGGCTTCGACGTGGCGATCCGCGCCGCGCCCTCGGGGCTCAAGTCGTCGTCGCTCATTGCGCGGCCGCTCGCCACCGCGCACATCGTGCTGTGCGCGTCACCCGGGTATCTGCGCCGCCACGGCGTGCCGAAGACGGTGGCCGATCTTGCGCACCACAGTTTCGTGCAATACGCGGGGGCCTCGGCGCAGGAGCTTGCGCCGTTCGCCGACGGCGGCGCGCGCCCGAAGCCGGGCGGCAACCTGATCGTCAACCACCTCGAAGCGCTGCGTGTGGTGGTGCTGCAAGGGGGCGGGCTGTCGATGCTCGGCACCGAGGTGATTGGCGACGACATTGCCGAGGGCCGTCTCGTGCCGCTTCTCGTCAATGCGCTGCCGCCGCGCGAGCTGCCCATCTACGCCGTGTACGCGAGCCGGCGGCATCTTTCGGCGAAGGTGCGCTCGTTCGTCGATTTTCTCGCGCAGCGCTTCGCGGACCGCGGGCTGTGGCCCGGCGTCGAGGCGATCCGCGCGGCGGCGGCTTCGTAGGCGCCGGGACGCCGGGCCGGGCGGTGCTTCCGCGCTCCAGTGCTCCAGCGCCTTAACGCGCGATGCCGAGCCGTGCCTTCGTGTCGTCGTATTCGCGCTTCAGGCGCGCGACGAGCTCCGCGACCGTCGGCGCATCGTCCATCAGTCCCACGCCCTGGCCCGCGCCCCAGATGTCCTTCCACGCCTTCGCCTTGTCGCCGCCGAAGTTCATCTTCGTCTTGTCCGATTCGGGCAGCGCGTCCGGGTCGAGTCCCGCATTGACGATGCTCTCGCGGATGTAGTTGCCGTGCACGCCGGTGAAGAGGTTCGTGTAGACGATGTCGGCGGATTTGGCGTCGAGGATCGCCTGCTTGTAGGCGTCCACGGCATGCGCCTCTTTCGTTGCGATGAAGCGCGTGCCCATGTACGCGAGATCGGCACCCATCGCCTGCGCCGCGAGGATCGAGCCGCCGTTCGCAATCGCACCCGAGAGCACGATGGGGCCGTCGAACATCCTGCGCACTTCGCCCACCAGCGCGAACGGCGAGGTCGTGCCCGCATGGCCGCCCGCGCCGGCCGCCACGAGGATCAGCCCGTCCACGCCCGCTTCGAGCGCCTTCGCCGCGTGGCGCAGGTTGATGACGTCGTGCAGCACGATGCCGCCGTAGCTGTGCACGGCGTCGATGATCTCGCGCGCCGGCGCCCGCAGGCTCGTGATGAAGATCGGCACCTGGTGATCGACGCACACGCGCACGTCGTGCTCGAGCCGCGCATTCGACTGATGCACGATCTGGTTCACGGCAATCGGGCCGATGGTCGCGTCCGGGTGAGCCGCCCGGTGTGCGGCGAGCCCGGTCTGGATCTGCGTGAGCCACGCATCGAGCTGTTCGGCCGGGCGCGCGTTGAGCGCCGGGAACGCGCCGACGATACCGGCCTTGCACTGCGCAAGCACGAGCTCGGGATAGCTGACGATGAACATCGGCGAACCGACGACGGGCAGCGACAGGTTTTGCAGGACGGCGGGCAATGCCATGACAGAAGTCTCCTTGGGCGGCCGGAGCCGGCGGCGCGATCGGGCAAGCGCGGCGCCGGGATGGCTGGCCGTGGTTCGGATCGTACCGCTCGGGCGCCGCGCGGGTATCGCGCTGTGCACTGTGTTATGAACGATCGTTCGATTGTAGGCGCGTCATTCTGTACGAACCGCGCCGAAGGCGGCCCTTTCGGCCACGACTTTCGAGCAAGTGTTCGGTTTCTACGGTTGCCGCCCCGAAATCGCGCAAGCGGAGATAAGGGGCCTCCTACAATAGTGTGAGACCAACAACGACAAGAGACACGACATCATGCCGTTCGATGCATTCACGCCATTCACCGTTCGCACGGCGAGCGGGATCGACATCTACGGGATGAAGGGCGGCAAAGGGCCGCCGCTTCTGCTGCTGCACGGCCACCCGCAGACGCATATGATCTGGCATCGCTGCGCCGACGAACTCGCGAAGCACTTCACCGTGATCGCGACGGACCTGCGCGGCTATGGCGCGTCGTCGAAGCCGGCCGGCGACCCCGCGCATGCCACCTACTCGAAGCGCGCGATGGCCGCCGATCAGGTGGAGGTGATGCGCCACTTCGGCCACGCACGATTTCTGGTTTGCGCGCACAACCGCGGCGCGCGCGTGGCGCACCGCATGGCGCTCGACCACCCGGAGGCCGTGGACCGGCTGATGCTGCTCGACATCGCGCCCACGCTCTCGATGTACGAGCAGACCGACCGCGCCTTTGCCACAGCCTATTTCCACTGGTTCTTCCTGATCCAGCCGGCGCCGCTGCCCGAGTCGCTGATCGGTGCGAACACCGATCTTTACATCGAACGCGTGATGGGCAACCGCCACGCGGGCCTCGCGCCGTTCGCGCCCGAGGCGCTCGCCGCCTACCACGCGGCGCTGCGCCAGCCGGGCGCGGTGCATGCCATGTGCGAGGACTACCGCGCTTCCGCGACGATCGATCTGGAGCACGATCGCGCCGACATCGAGCGCGGCCACAAGGTGGGCTGCCCGCTGCGCATCCTGTGGGGCGAGCAGGGCGTGATCGGCCGCTGCTTCGACGCGCTCGCCGAATGGCGCAAGGTGGCGCGCGATGTGAGTGGGCGCTCGCTTGCGTGCGGACACTACATCCCCGAAGAGGCGAGCGAGGATCTCGTGAAAGAGATGCTGGCATTCTTCGAGGCCAGCGGGCCTTGAGTTGGCCTTGAGTTGGTCTTGAGTTGAACAATGGCGAGGTGCGGCCGGTGAGGTACGGCCGGTGAGGACGGCGCTCTTGGCGGGCCGCTTGCTCCACGTAACTCGCCTGACTCGCCTGGCCCAACTGGTTCGTGGCGGCGCGACGCCGCCGCGTTGACCGCATAATGGCGCGGTCCCGTTGCCTGCCTTCGCCATGCCCCCGCCCGCGACCCGCCCTCTCTCCGACGAAGCCGAACTGCGGCGCGCCAAGCGCCGCCCGCTGCTGCTGCTCGCGGCGGCGGCCTGCGTTTTCGTCGTCACGGCGTGCTGGCCGCCGGGCTACGGCAGCGCGTTCGTCGTCGGTGCGCTCAAGGCGTGCAGCGAGGCGGCGATGGTCGGCGCGCTGGCCGACTGGTTCGCCGTGGCGGCGCTCTTCCGCCGTCTGCCCGTGCCGTTCATTTCCGCCCACACGGGCGTCATTCCGCACAACAAGGACCGCATTGCCGACGAGCTCGCGCGCTTCGTCCAGGACCGTTTTCTCGACGCCGAATCGCTCGTCGCCCTGATCCGCCGCCACGACCCGGCGCAACGGGTGGCCGGCTGGCTCTCCGACACGCGCAACGCGCGGCGCCTCGGCGACTACGCGGTGCAGTTCGCCGCGGGGGTGCTGGAACTCGCCGACGACCCCCGCATCGAGCTGCTGATCCGCGACGGCCTGCGCGCGGCGCTCTCCAGCGTCGATCTCTCGAAGTCGATGGGCGCGGTGCTCGATACGCTCACGCGGGACGGCCGCCACCAGGAACTGCTCGACAAGCTGATCGACCAGTTCGCCGCGCTGCTGCGCGTGGAAGAGACGCGCAGCTTCGTGGCCGCCCGCATCGTCGAGGGGCTCAAGGGCGAGTATCCGATCACGGAGAAGGTGCTGCCCACCGCCTGGATCGGCGAGAGCGGCGCGCGGGTGCTGACGAGCGCAGTCGAGCGGCTGCTGCTGCAAATCAGCGAAGACCGCGAGCACCAGTTGCGCCACCGGTTCGACGAGGTGGTGTACGGCCTCATCGCGCGGCTGAAGACCGATCCCGCGTTTCTCGCCAAGGGCGAGGAGCTGAAGGCCAGTTTGCGCGACGGCTCCGCGTTCGCGGACTACGCGCGCACGCTGTGGGACGAGTTGCGCGCGTGGCTGCGGCGCGACCTGGAGGCGCCGGATTCGGTGCTGCACGCGAAGGTGGCGGCGGCGGGCGGCTGGCTCGGGCGCGCGCTGGCGGCCGACCCGAAGCTGCGCGCCTCGCTGAACGAACATCTGGAGCAGGCGGCGCACGCCATGGCGCCGGAATTCGCGGCGTTCCTCACGCGCCATATCAGCGATACGGTGAAGAACTGGGACGCGGGCAGCATGTCCACGCTGATCGAGCAGAAGATCGGCAAGGACCTGCAGCGCATTCGCATCAACGGCACGGTGCTGGGCGGGGCGATCGGCTTCGGCCTTTATTTGTGCTCGCAGCTTTTCGAGTGGCTGCGTGTATTCGTCGGCCTGTGATTTGCCGTTGCGGACCGCTCCCGCCCGTCATTCGAGCGGCGGCAGGCGCCGTGCCACCGGCGTCGATTTGACGATGGCCGTGCTCGTTTCCGCGCGCTCGGTGACTTTCGCGAGGATTTCGTCGAGCTGCCCGATCGAATGCAGATAAAGCCGCGCGATGAAGCAGTCGTCGCCCGTGACCTTGTCGCACTCCACGAACTCGGGAATGCGCCGGATCACCTCTTCGACCAGATGAAGCTGGCCCGGCAGGGGCTTCACGCGCACGATGGCCTGGAGCGTGTAGCCGAGCGCGCGCGGGTCGATCTGCACCGTGTAGCCGCCGATCACGCCCTGCGTTTCCAGGCGCCGCAACCGCTCCGACGTGCTCGGCGCCGAAAGGCCGACCTGGCGCGCGAGTTCGCTCACGCTCGCGCGGCCGTCTTCGGCCAGTGCGGCAAGCAGGGCGCGGTCGATCTCATCGAGGTTGGCCGGCTGCACCGGCGTACTGGCTGGACGTTTCATGATGGTTTGCAGGGGTTGTGCCTTCGATAGCCTTCGATTGCAAGGCGAATAAGACGAACGGCCTCAGTTTAGCCCTGTATTCCGGGGAATGCAGCCAGTAAACTTCCTGTCATGGCTTCGGGCTTGCTCGCTTCGCGGGCCATGCCGCCTTCGCTTCGACAGGGAATCGCTTCCATGGCTACTACCGAAATTCGCCGCGGCGCCGCCGAGATGGTCGTCGCGATGCTGATGTCCGGCACGATCGGCTGGCTCGTCGTCGCTTCGCGGCAGCCGGCCATCAACGTCGTATTCCTGCGCTGCGTGCTGGGCGGCGCGACGCTCGCGCTCATCTGCACGGCGCTCGGGCTGCTGCGCCGCGCGCACTTCACGCCGCGCACGCTGCTGCTCGCCATGCTGGGCGGCGCCGCGATTGTCGCGAACTGGGTGCTGCTCTTCGCGGCGTATTCGCGGGCGTCGATTTCGATGGCCACCGCCGTCTATAACACCCAGCCGTTCATGCTCGTGGGCCTCGGCGCGCTCCTGTTGCGCGAGCGCGTGAGCGCTTCCACTGTGGCGTGGCTTGCGGTTGCGTTCGTCGGGCTCGTCTGCGTGGTGGAGGTGCAGCCCGCGGTGCTTGCCGTTCCCGGCGAGTATCTGCAAGGCGTAGCCTGCGCGGCGGGCGCGGCCTTTCTCTATGCCGTCTCGTCGATCATCACCCGCCGCCTCAAGGGCACGCCGCCCCACCTGATCGCGCTCGTGCAGGTGCTGTTCGGCGCACTCGCGCTCGCGCCGTTCATCCACTACGACACGCTGCCCGCCACGCCGCTGCACTGGGCGCAGATCGTGACGCTGGGTGTCGTGCACACCGGCATCATGTACGTGCTGCTCTACGGCGCGATCCAGAAGCTGCCCACGGCGATGACCGGCGCGCTCTCGTTCATCTACCCGGTGGTCGCCATAGTCGTGGACTGGCTCGCGTTCGGGCAGCGCCTTTCATGGATTCAGGTGGCCGGTGCGGTGCTGATTCTGCTGGCGGCTGCGGGCGTGAACCTGGGCTGGCGGATCGTGCCGCAACGCAGTGGCGTGCGTTCGGCCTGAAGTCGTCATTTGATAAGGATGCCGAATCAATTGGTGCGCTCGGATGTCTGCATTCGTGCGTGTCAAGCCGCAGATTGCGTGTCGGTCGTTTTTAGGGAAATCACCGATGCTTCGCGCCGATAGGCGCGAGTATGATGCGTCCACAGATTGACCACGTCAGAGCAAGATACTCGCGCTCGTCCGGAAACGGACGAGCGTTTTTTTCGCTCATGCTCCGCTCATACGGCCGAGGCCGGCGCCTCGATGCGCTCGCCGTTCAGCACGAGCGCGCCGCTCTTCGCCAGTTCGCCGATGAGTTCGGCGAGCAGCGCCCGCCATGCGCTACGCGGCGCCAGTTGCGAGGCCGCCGCACGCATGGCCGCGGCGTCGTCGAGCATCGCTTCGAGCGTCGCGAGGGTCATCGTGCGCACTTCGAGCAGCTTGAACACGATCAGCACCTTGAGCGCGTTGCGCGCATTGCGCGCGGGATCGGCGCGCAACCAGGCGAGCCGCGAGAACGCGCGTTCGAGCGCGGCCTCGACGTTCACAAACGGCGCGCCGTGCCCCGGGATCGCGATGCTCACATCGAGCTTCGCGATCGCCTCCAGCACCGCCTGCTGCTCGGCGAAGCCGCTTTCCCCGTCGAGTTCGGGGAAGATCACGCCGAAGCCGTGTTCCCAGAGCGCGTCGGCGCTGATCAAAAGGCGCGGGCCGGCGGCATAGAGCATCACCGAATCCGGGTCGTGGCCCGGCGCACCGATCACTTCCCACTCGAAGCCACCGAGCGCGAGTTGCTCGCCCGGCGTGAGCGTGCCGGTAAAGCCGAAGCGTTCGCAGGTTTGCCCGGTCGCGCGAAACGTGAGGCGTGCTTCGTCCCAGTCGCGTACTGCGGCTGCGCTGCGTGCGGGAATGCGCGTTTCGCACGGCCACGCGGCCTGCAACTGCGCATTGCCGCCGCAGTGGTCGGAATGCAGATGCGTATTCACGATCAGATCGAGCGCGCGCGCGCCCAGCGCATGCTGCACGAGCGCGACGGTTTGCGCGGCATGGGTGGCGTAGCCCGTATCGACGAGTGCCGCGTGGGCTTCGTCCACCAGCAGTACGTTGTTCGACGAGAGCCAGCCGCGCTCGAATACGCGGATCGAACCAGGCAGTTGAACGGGCGCGCTCATGGCCTGGGCATCACAAGGATCGTCGCATGGCCGGCGGTCACTATTTCGCCATCCTGATTGATGGCGGTGCCGGCAAGCTTCGTGAGGTCGCCGTTGAGGCTCGGCTTCCACCACGCATCCTCCACGCGCCATTCGAACGTGAGCACGTCGTGCGCAAAGGTGGCGCGCTTGAGCTTGAGGTCGAATTCGAGGCCGAGCGGCTGCGCGTAGGTGGAAAAATGCGTGGCGAGCAGGGCCATGAAATGCGCGGTGGGCTGCGTGCCGGATGCGATCAGGCCGCCAAAGCGGCTTTGCTCCGCATAGGCTTCGTCGTGATGGAGCGGGTTCAGGTCGTTCACCAGCGTGGCGAACGACTTCACCGAAGCGGGCGAGAGCGCGAACGTGGAACGGCAGATTTCGCCGATCGTGACCACGCGGGGCGGCGCGTTCATTGCGTATCTCCCGGGTGGCCCGACGTGCTCGTGCTTGCGCGCGCTCCGTCGAAACGCCGTGCCATCCATTGCGTGTGCCGCGCGTCGATCGCGTCCCACACGGCGCGCTTCGCGTCATCGTCGAGCGTAGACCACGCAGCGATTTCGTCGAGGGTGCGCAGGCAGCCATCGCATAGACCCGTGGCGTCGTTCATGCGGCAGATGCCGATGCAGGGCGACGGCGTTGCCTGCAAAGCGGGGGAGGCCTGGGATGGCGCGGCGCGAGACGTCATGCTCACGCGTCGCGCAGCGCGACGTCCACCACGGGCGCGCCGGTCAGCGCGGCCAGTTCCTGCGGCGAGAGATTGAACACCGCATGCGGGTGGCCCGCCGCGGCCCACAGGCTTTCGAGCTCGAACAGATCGGCGTCGATGAGCGTGACGGGCGGCGTCGCGTGGCCAATCGGGCAGACACCGCCAATCGCGTAGCCGGTTTTTTCGCGCACGAACTTCGCATCGGCGCGGCCGATTTCGCCCACGTGCGCGGCGACCTTCTTCTCGTCGACGCGGTTGGCGCCGCTGGCGATCACGAGCACGGGGGCGTCGTCTTCGCGGCGGCGAAAGAGGATCGATTTGGCGATTTGCGCGACTTCGCAGCCGAGTCCCGCCGCGGCCTCGGCCGAGGTCTTGCCGGTTTCGGGCAGCATCACGACCGGCTTCGCGTGGCCGCGATCGCGCAGCAACAGCGCGACGCGTCGGGCCGATTCGGGCAGGGCATCCAGTGTGCCCTGAGAGGAGGCGTGCGTATCCGTCATGGGTTTCTTTCCTTCGTACTGCGATTCGACGATCGAGTGCTGATGCACGGGCGCTTACGCACAGGCACTTTCGCTGCGCTGTTTTGCGAGCAGTGCCTTGCCTGCCCGCGAGACGTTGTTGCGGCCAATCGCGGTCGAGATGAAATCGCCGGCCGCGACCACCTGGTTCAGGTCGATGCCGGTTTGAATGCCGAGTCCGTTCAGGAGGTACAGCACGTCTTCGGTCGCGACGTTGCCGGTCGCACCCTTGGCATATGGACAGCCGCCGAGCCCCGCCACGGAGGCGTGGAAGATCGCGATGCCTTCCTGCAGGGCCGCGTAGATGTTCGCCAGCGCCTGGCCGTAGGTGTCGTGGAAGTGGCCCGAGAGGCGCTCGCGCGGGAACACCTTCGTCACGGCCTCATACACTTCGCGCGTGCGCCCGGGCGTGCCCACGCCGATGGTGTCGGCGATATCGATCTCGTCGCAGCCGAGCGCGGCGAAGCGCTCGACCACATCCACCACCGAAGCCACCGGCACTTCGCCCTGATACGGGCAGCCGAGCGCGCACGAAACGCTGCCGCGAATGCGGATGCCGTGCTCTTTGGCTGCCTGCGCGAGCGGGACAAAACGCTCGATGCTTTCCGCGATCGAGCAGTTGATGTTCTTCTGCGAGAACGCTTCGCTCGCGGCGCCGAAAATCACGATTTCGTCTGCGCGCGCGGCGAGTGCGCCTTCGAAGCCGCGCAGGTTCGGCGTGAGCACCGAGTAGATCGCGCCGGGGCGGCGCGCGATGCCGGCCATCACTTCGGCGCCGTCGGCCATCTGCGGCACCCATTTGGGCGAGACGAACGAGGCGGCCTCGATGTTCGGAAAGCCGGCTGCCGAAAGGCGGTCGATCAACTCGATCTTGATGGCGGTGGAAACGAATTCCTTTTCGTTCTGCAGACCGTCGCGCGGACCGACTTCGACGATCTTGACTGTTGCGGGCAGGGTCATGGGGTGTCTCCTTGGTGGGTCTGGCGCGGCTTCGGTGCAAGCCCCGCTCAGTAACCGCGTTCGATATGCACGACGCCGCTCACCGTTTCGCCGCGCGCAAGCGCTTCGATCTTGTCGGCGATCTGCGAGATCGCTTCGTCGCGCAGCGTCAGGGCCGAACTGTGCGGCGTGATGGTGATGCGCGTCTCGCGCCAGAAAAGATGATCGGGGGGCAGCGGCTCTTCGCGGAACACGTCGAGCGTGGCGGCCGCGAGCGTGCCGTCGGCCAGCGCATCGAGCAGATCCTGCTCGGCCAGGTGCGTGCCGCGCGCCACGTTCACCACGTAGGCGCCGCGTTCGAGCCTCGCGAACACGCGGGCGTCGAGGATGTTTTCCGTGTCGGGCGTGGCGGGCAGGAGATTCACGAGCAGCTTCACGCCGTCGAGGAACGCATAGAACTGCTCGCCATGCAGCGGGCCCGACCATGTGGCGATGCCGTCCAGATGCCTGGCGCTGCGCGAGAAGCCGCGCACCGGCACGCCGAGCGCGGCCACCGAGCGCGCAACCTGGGCGCCGAGGACGCCGAGCCCGAGTACGCCCACCGTGAAGGTTTCGCGCGGATGCGGCGCGAGCACGTGCCATTCGCCGCGCGCCTGCGCGAGCGCATAGTCGTCGAAGCGGCGCAGATAGCGCAGCACGGCATGCTGCACGTACTCGCACATCTGGTCGGCCATGCCCGAGTCTTCGAGGCGCACCAGCAACGCATCGCGCGGCAGCGTGCCCGGTTGTTCGCGTTCGAGCGCGAGGATCGCATCGACGCCCGCGCCCAGATTGAAGATCGCGCGCAGGCCGGGGCGCGCGGACAGCAGCTCGCGCGGCGGGCGCCAGACGACGGCGTAATCGGCCGCCGCGTTGTCGCCGGGTTGCCATTCGCGCAGCTCGGCGCCGGGCAGCGCGCGGGCGAGACCGTGCAGCCAGGTGGAGGCATCGGCTTGCGGCAGCCAGAACAGGATCTTCATGCGGCGTGCCTCGTTCGTTGGGCGGCGCAGCACGCGTGTGCGCCGCAAATGCGGGGCGGAAGGGCCGTAAGGCCCATACAGGCCGCAGGGGGAGGCGCGTTGCGAGGCGACATGGGGATGTCCGTGACAGATGTCCTGGCCACATTCTACTTTTTCGGGCCGGTGCCCGCCGGGCTTTCACCACGTGGGCGGCGCGCGCGGCCCCGCGGGTGGGCGCCCTGCAAAGCAAAGCAAAAAAAATTGGTTCGGCCGGCGCGGGGTGCAGGCCACAATCTCTTCACGCTTGGTCGTTGCGAGGAAAAAATCATGCTTTCGAGCGCACCTACCCGTTGGCCGCCCAGACTCGTCACCGTGCCGGGGCTGCACGGCAGCGACGGCGCGCACTGGCAGACCTGGCTCGAGCGCCAGTTCCCGCGTGCGCTGCGCGTGGAGCAGGCCGACTGGGACGCGCCCAATCTCGCGGTCTGGAGCGCGGCGCTCGCCGCCTCGCTCGCGCGCGAACGCGGGCCGTTCGTGCTCGCCGCGCACAGCTTCGGCTGCCTCGTGACGGCTCATGCGTTGCAGGCGGGGATTCTCGGCGCCGATGTCGCGGGCGTGTTGTTCGTCGCGCCTGCGAGCCCCGCGAAATTCCGCTTTGCGGGCGCGTTCGAGGCACGGCGCCTGAAAGTGCCCTCCATCCTGATCGGCAGCGAAACCGACCCGTGGATGACGCTGGCCGGCGCGCGCGAACTCGCGCAGCACCTGGGCAGCGCGTTCGTCAATCTCGGCGACGCGGGCCACATCAACTCGGCAGCGGGTTTCGGGCCGTGGCCGCGCGCGAAATACTTCATCGATACGCTCGTGCACTGCGAAGCGCCGCGGCGCTTGCGCGACGAGAGGGTCGAGGGCGGCGAACCGGCGTTTGCGTGGTAAGCGCGTCGGGTTAGTCCGTGCGCCTGGCACGGACTGCCAGCCAGACGCGCGGCGCGTCAGATCCGCTTCGCCTCGCGCAAGAGACGCGCCGTGTGCAGCGCGATCATGCCTTCTTCATCGGTGGGAATCGCGAACACCGGCACGCGGCTCTCGCGCGTGCCGATGCGTTCCTTGTTGGCCGCGTTCGCATCCGCATCGAGATCGATGCCGAAAAGCGGCTTGAGCCGCTCGCACACCTGGGCGCGGATGGGCGCCGCATGCTCGCCGATGCCGCCCGTGAACACGAGCCCGTCGAGCCCGCCCAGCACCACGGCGAGCTTGCCTATCTCCTGCGCAATGCGGTACGTGTAGAAGTCGATCGCGAGCTTCGCCTGATCGCTTGCGCTCGCAAGCAGTTCGCGCATATCGCTGCTCACGCCCGAAAGGCCCTTCAGCCCCGACTCGTGATACAGCAGCTTTTCGATGGCGTCGTGATCCATGCCGCGCGCCATCATCCACAGCACCGCCCCCGCGTCGAGCGCGCCGCAGCGCGTGCCCATGGGCAGGCCGTCGAGAGCCGTGAGCCCCATGGTCGTCTCCACGCTCTTGCCGTCCTTCATCGCGCACAGGCTCGCGCCGTTGCCGAGATGCGCGACCACCACGCGCCCGCGCGCGATGTCCGGCGCGACCACGTGCATATGCCGCGCGATGTACTCGTACGAGAGGCCGTGAAAGCCGTAGCGGCGAATGCCGTCGGTGAAGTAGCTGTAGGGCAGCGCGAAGAGCTGCGCCATGATGTCGTTGCTCGCGTGGAAGGCCGTGTCGAAGCAGGCCACCTGCACGAGTTCGGGCGCGGCCTGCCGCACCGCGCGGATCGCGGCGAGATTGTGCGGCTGATGCAGCGGCGCGAGCGGCGTGAGCGAGTCGAGTTCGGCGATCACCGTGTCGTCGATGAGCACGGCGTCGGCGTAATGCGCGCCGCCGTGCACCACGCGGTGGCCGATGGCCGCGGGCGGCGTGTCGCGCAGTCCCACGGCGAGCACGAGGCGCAGCAGCCGGAACGCGGCGTCGTGATCGGCGACCTGCGCGACGGGGAACTGCTCGTCCACGATGAGCCGCCCGTCGGCCATGTGCGCGACCACGCGCGGCGCGACGCCGATCCCCTCGATCTGCCCGCCCGCGCCGAGCAGGGCGCGCGCGCCGCCCTCCACCTTGTCGTCGTCGATCACGCGGTACACCGAACACTTGATGCTCGACGACCCCGCGTTGACGACGAGAACGACGTGGCCTTCTGCGGCGGCGTGATGCGCCCCGTGGGCGCCGGGCGATGTGCTCACAGTGTCTCCGTGGTCTTGCGCGCGCGCCGCGCATGGGCGACGAGCACGGCAATCGCGCAACTGCCGATGCGCGAGCGCACGCTGTCGGCGCGGCTCGTGAGGATGATGGGCACGCGCGCGCCGAGGACGATGCCGGCCGCCTCCGCGCCCGCGAGGAAGGTGAGCTGCTTGGCGAGCATGTTGCCCGCTTCGAGGTCGGGCACGAGCAGGATGTCGGGGTCGCCCGCCACGGGCGAGACGATGCCCTTGATGCGCGCCGCTTCGGTGCTGATCGCGTTGTCGAACGCGAGCGGGCCGTCGAGCAGGCCGCCCACGATCTGGCCGCGGTCGGCCATCTTGCAGAGCGCGGCGGCGTCGATGGTGGAGGGCATCTTGTCGGAGACCGTTTCTACCGCCGCGAGTATCGCCACCTTGGGGCGCTCGATGCCGAGCGCCTGCACGAGCTCGATCGCGTTGCGCACGATGTCGGCCTTGTCGGGCAGCTTCGGATAGATGTTGACGGCCGCGTCGGTGATGAAGAGCGGCTTGTGATACGAGGGCACGTCCATGGCGAAGACGTGCGAGAGGCGCCGCTCGGTGCGCAGGCCCGTCGTGCCGGAGGCCACTTCGTGCAGCAGCTCGTCGGTGTGCAGGCTGCCCTTCATGAGCAGCTCGGCCTCGCCCGAGCGCACCGCGAGCACGGCGCGCGCGGCGGACGCGTGGCTGTGCGCGGCATCGATGAGGGTGACGCCCGCGAGCGACAGTTGCGCTTCGTCGGCCACCGCGCGGATCTTCGCCTCCGGCCCGATCAGGAGCGGCACGATGAGGCCGAGGCTCGCGGCGTCGAGCGCGCCCGCGAGCGAGGACGCGTCGCACGGGTGCGCCACCGCAGTGGGCACCGGCGCGAGGCCGCTGCAGCGTTCGAGCAGGACTGAATACTTGTCGTGCGATGAAGCCATGACGATGCCCTTCCGTTTTGACTGGACCGGTAAAGCCGCCCGCATGTTGCGGCGCGCAATGCGGTAACAGTGTAGTTCAGCGCGCGCGTCGCCGTAGGAAAAGTGCGCTGCGACGCTGTGTCGCGGTGAATGGCGCCTGTCACGCTTCGTTCATGGCAGAGGCCGATGATGGCTCGCGCAGGCGGCCGCCCTACTCCTGTTGCGTGTCTTGACTTTCGATAGCGCGCTGCCTACATTGAAATACTGCAATGCAGCATGACGCTGCCTCACACTGGAGATTCGTCTCGTGGCTGTTCCCGCCCTTACGCCTCTCGCCGCTGCCTTCGTTCCGCCTCTTTCCGCGCCTCTCGCCGATCTGCCCGCGCCCGCCGCCATCCAGCCGCTCTACGACTATCTGCTGGACGCCTGGCAGCGCAGCGTGCTGGTCTTCGACGTGCTGCGCGAGCGCGGCAACCAGACCTATGTGCACGAGCAGGAGGGCATGCCGCCCGTGCTGCGCTTCGACTACGAAGTGGTGGCGGACGGCCGCGAACTCGACGACCCCTGCAATTACGCGCTCCTGCGCATCCTGCCCGAAGAGGGCGTGCCCACGGATGCGCGCATGCGGCCCTTCGTCGTGATCGACCCGCGCGCGGGCCACGGCCCCGGCATCGCGGGCTTCAAGATGGACAGCGAAGTGGGCATCGCGCTGCGCAAGGGCCATCCGTGCTACTTCGTGACGTTCTTCCCGGTGCCGTGCCCCACGCAGACGATCCAGTCGGTCGGGCAGGCGGAGGCCGTGTTCATCCGCAAGGTGCGCGCACTGCATCCCGAAGCGGACGGCCTGCCGTTCATCATCGGCAACTGCCAGGGCGGCTGGGCCGCGGCGCTGCTCGCGGCATCCGCGCCGGAACTGGTGGGGCCGCTCATGCTGGCGGGCTCGCCGCTGTCGTACTGGGCCGGCGTCAAGGGCAAGAACCCCATGCGCTATTCGGGCGGCATGCTCGGCGGTTCGTGGATGTCCTCGCTCGCGGCCGATCTGGGCAACGGTCGCTTCGACGGCGCGCACCTCGTGCAGAACTTCGAGAACCTCAATCCCGCGAACACGTTCTGGGGCAAGCTCTACGGCCTCTATTCGAAGGTCGATACGGAGCGCGAGCGCTTCCTCGAATTCGAGCGCTGGTGGGGCGGCCATTTCCAGCTGAATCGCGCCGAAATCGACTGGATCGTGCAGAACCTGTTCGTCGGCAATCACCTCACGCGCAACGAGGTGTACGCGAAAAACGCACGCGCGCCGGTCGATCTGCGCAACATCCGCACGCCGATCATCGTGCTCGCTTCGTGGGGCGACAACATCACGCCGCCGCAGCAGGCGCTGGACTGGATCCCCGATCTCTACGCGAGCGTCGACGAGGTCGTCGCCAACGAGCAGGTGATCGTCTATTGCCTGCACGACAAGGTGGGGCACCTCGGCATCTTCGTTTCGGCGAGCGTGGCGAACAAGGAGCACACCGAACTATTTTCGGCGCTCGATCTGATCGACGTGCTGCCGCCCGGCCTGTACGAAGCGAAGATCACCGATACGACACCGGAAGCGGCCCGCCTCGAATCGCTCGAAGGGCGCTACGAGATCCGCTTCGAACGGCGCACGATCGAAGATATCCTCGCGCTCGACGACGGCCGCGAAGACGAGCAGCCCTTCGAAGTGGTGCGCCGCATCGCCGAGAACAATCAGCGGCTCTACGACCTCGTCGTTTCGCCGTTCGTGCGCGCGTCGAGCAATGCGCTCACGGCGCATGTGCTGCGCGAGGCGCATCCGTCGCGCGTGGAGCGCAGCGTGCTGAGCGACGCCAATCCCGCGCTCGCCGCGCTGCCTGTCGTGGCCGAGGCCGTGCGCAAGCATCGCAAGCCCGCCGCGCCCGACAATCCCTTCACGCAGATCGAGCAGCAGGTTTCGGCGAGCATCGAAGCCGCGTGGGATCTGTATCGCGACACGCGCGACGCCTGGGTCGAGAGCACGTTCTACAGCGTCTATACGGCGCCGTGGGTGCAGGCGCTCGTGGGCGTGGCGCCGAACCAGCCGCTCGGTCCGATCGCACCGCCCATGATGGAATTGCGCAAGGAACTCGCGCAATTGCGCCTGCGCTCGGCGCGCGAGCACGTGCACAACGGCACGCTCCTCGATGCGTTTATGCGCATCATGGCCTACCTCGTCGATGAAATGCATACGGTGCAGTACCGCCCGTTCCAGCGCATGCGCGAGATGGCGCGCGAGTATCTGGGCGACCGGCAGCCGACCATTGCCGAGCTGAAGGAGGCCGCGCGGCGCCAGGGCGCGATCGTGGCGCTGGACCCGAAGGGCGCCATCGAGGCGCTGGCCGGCATCGTCCCCGACATGCCGACGCGCCGCGCGTTGCTCGCGGCCGTGTATCGCATCGCCACGGTATCTTCGCCGCTGGAAGGCGAGTTGCGCGAGCGCTTTCGCGAAGTGCAGCGGGCGCTGGGTGTGGAGCCGGGCAGCGAGAAGAGCGTTTTGCCGCCGCCCGACGGACCGGCTTCGGGCGGCGCCGCACCCGCGGGTGAGATTGGCGCGGCGGGTGCCGCGGGCGGCGCGGTGGCGGGCGCCGTGGGGGCCGAGGCTGTTGCTGCTGTTGCGACGGCGGCGACGGTGACGGGGGCAGCGACAGCGACAGCGAGCGCGGAAGCGCCCAAACGCGCAACGGCCAGAGCGACGAAGCGCATGGCCACCAGCAAAGCCGGCACGGAAAGCGACGCCCCGCTTATGGCTGCGAAGCCCAAACGCACGGCTGCGAAGGCAAAGGCAGCGGCGCCGCGCACGGCAACGGCTTCTGCCGGCAGCAAGGCATCCCCCGCGGCGAAGACGGCGCGGCGCGCGCGTCCCGCCGCCTCCGCGGCGCCGGCGCATGCCGCAGGCACGCCCGCCTCGCGCCGCCGCACCACGCGCGCGGCGGGCGAGTGAGGTATCCGCGCATGAGCGGCTCCGTGCATCCCGCAGCGAGGTAGGCCATGCAGCAGACTCTTCCCGACCGTCCGCTGGCCGGCATGCGCGCGCTCGTGACGGGCATCGCGAATGCCGAATCGATTGCCTACGGATGCGCGCGCGCCTTCGCCGACCTCGGCGCGGAACTCGCCGTCACGTATTTGAACGACAAGGCGAAGCCCTACGTCGAACCGCTCGCCAACGAACTCGGCGCGAAGCTGTTTCTCCCGCTCGACGTGGAGGAAGACGCGCAGATGGAGGCCGTGTTCGAGTCGGTGCGCGAGACGTGGGGCAAGCTCGACATCGTGCTGCATTCGATTGCCTACGCGCCGAAAGAGGATCTGCACGGCGGCCTGCTCGATTCGTCGGCGCGAGGCTTCGCGTATGCGATGGACGTGTCGTGCCATTCGTTCATCCGCATGGCAAAGCGCGCCGCGCCGCTGATGCCGCACGGCGGCACGCTCTTCGCGATGAGCTACGAGGGCGCCAACCGCGTCGTGCCGAACTACAGCCTCATGGGCCCCGTGAAGGCCGCGCTCGAAGCATCGTGCCGCTATCTGGCCTACGAGCTCGGGCCGCTCGGCATACGCGTGCACGCCATCTCGCCGGGGCCGCTCAAGACGCGCGCGGCCTCCGGGCTGCCCGACTTCGACCGCATGCTGGCCGAAGCCGTCGATCGCGCGCCGCTCGGCGAACTCGTGGACATCATGGACGTAGGCTACGCCACCGCCTATCTCGCCACGCGCTACGCACGCCGCATGAGCGGCAATACCGTCTATATCGACGGCGGCTCGCACGTCATGGCGTGAGCCGGGTATGACGTTCCCCACTTATCGAAAAACGAGAAAAGCAAAGCTCGCATCGTTATAAGGCGCGCGTGGCGTCCCGCTAGAATCGGGTGTCGGCTGTCTGTAATGCGGCGGCCTTCATGCCTTTCAACGACATACGGGGAACACCATGGCAGGTTGGGGACGCGCACTGCGCGGAGTGGGCGCGGGCATCGTCGCGCTGGCGGCGGCCGCCCAGACGGCGCACGCGGAAACGTCGCTGCTCAACGTCTCTTACGACGTGACGCGCGAGCTGTACAAGGACATCAACGCAAGCTTTATCGCCGACTATCAGAAGAAGACCGGCGAAACCGTCTCGATCAAGCAGTCGCACGGTGCTTCGAGCGCGCAGGCGCTTTCGGTGCTGCAGGGCCTGCAGGCCGACGTCGTCACCATGAACCAGCCGAACGATATCGACCTGCTGGCCGAGCGCGGCCATCTGGTGCCCGCGAACTGGCGCACGCGCCTGCCCGACGACAGCGCCCCCTACACCACGACGATGGTGTTCCTCGTGCGCAAGGGCAACCCCAAGCACATCAAAGACTGGGACGACCTCGCGAAGCCGGGCGTGCAGGTGGTGATCGCCAACCCCAAGACCTCGGGCAACGGCCGCTATGCGTACCTGGCCGCATGGGGCTACCGCAAGCAGCAGGGCGCGACCGATGCACAGGCGCTCGACTTCGAGCGCGCTCTTCTCAAGAACGTGCCGGTGCTCGACACGGGCGGGCGCGGCGCGACCACCACGTTCACGCAGCGCGGCATTGGCGACGTGCTCGTCACCTTCGAAAACGAAGTGGCGCTGATTGATACCGGCGTGGGTGCGAAGGACTTCGAAGCAGTCTATCCCTCGGTGAGCCTGCTAGCGGAGCCGCCGGTGACGATCGTCGACAAGGTGGTGGACAAGCGCGGTTCGCGCAAGGTCGCGCAGGCGTATCTCGATTACCTCTACACACCGGCGGCGCAGGAGATCATCGCCCGGCATCATTTGCGTCCGCGCGATGCCGGTGTGCTCGCGAAGCACGCCAGCGAGTTCAAGCCCATCAAGACCTTCACTGTCGAGCAGATGTTCGGCAGCTGGCAGAACGCGCAGGCGATGCACTTCGCCGATGGCGGTACGTTCGACCAGATCGTTTCCGATCGCAAGTAACGCTGCCGAACTCCGCCGCACGGTTGCGCAGACAACGAAACGCCTCGCGAATGAACCGCGAGGCGTTTGCGCTTTTACCGGCCGGTCATGAAAGCAGCCGGACGCGAGGCAACGCGATCAATAGTAGCGATGATGCGCGTACCAGTCGCGGCGGCCCCACCAGTGACGGCCGTCCCAGTAGCGGTCGCCGTGCCAGCCGATCACGATTGCGGGCGCAACCACTGCCACGGGCTGATAGACCGGCTGATACCCAGGCTGATAGGCGACCACCGGCGGCGGAGGCGGCGGTGCGTACACCGGAGCCGGTGCGACATACACAGGTGCCGGCACGCCGATGTTCAGGCCGATGGCCACGCCCGCCATGGCGCTTTGCGATGCGGCCAGAATCAGTGCGCCGGCGCCGAGAGCAGCAAAGAGTTTCGCTTTCATTAGAGCCCCCTTCGGTGGTGGAAGAACGATTGCATGGCTCTAATCTAGGGGATTGCGCCCCGCTTTGAGTTACGAAACTGCAACAATGTCGGGCCAAATATTCCAGCGCGAAGGGGGTGCGGACAGCGTACGTTCTCACGCATGCCCGTGCGGCCTGCCCGCGCCCGGCGAACTGCCGCGGCGCGCGTAAGCGCGCGTAATAAAGCCGACCTGTCCTGTAACCCTTGTAACAGCGGTGAAACGTAGACTGGCCCTCCATTAAGGCACGAAGCCGCCGGCTTCGCCTCGATGCAAGGTACTGCGATGGTCACCGAAGGCTCCGCCATGCGGTCCTCGTGCGCACACGGCGGGGTGGGCACGCAGGCGCGCGTATGGTCCACGCCGGCGCAACGCGCCGGCAACACGTTTTTCAAGCTGCTTTACCGCTGGACGCACTCGCGCGCGTTCCGCCACAACGAACGGCTCGCGCATGGCGTCTCGATTCTGCGCGACGAGCTGGGCCGCCTCGAAGGCATGAGCATTCGCGGCCGCAGCCTGCCCTTTGCGAACGGCATGCCGCTCGCCGCGGCCGATGCGCCGGAGTGCCGGCAGGCATGTCACCTGATCGCCACCGGCCCGTCGGTGAACGAAATCGATTACCGCGCGTTACCGATCGGGCGCGCGATGGGCGTGAACGGCGCCATCATGCTGCAGCAGCAGGGCGTGCGCTTCGACTATTACTGCATCGTCGATACGGGCTTCGTGCGCCAGCGGCCCGACCTCGTCGAGCGCATCATCGGCGAGCCGCTGGTGCTGTACACCACGCCGCTCGTGCTCTGGTACATCGCGCAGCATTTTGCGATCGACCGCATGCGCTGCCGCGTTTTCCTGCTCGACGACATGCTTTTTCCCGCGGGCGAGCGTGCCCGCACGCTCGACGAACTGCGCGCGGCGCACGACCACGGCGCGCTCGCGCTCTTCGACGCGCCACAAGCGCTGGGCTTCAGCCTCGATATCCGCCGCGGCGTGTTCGACGGCCGCACCGTCGCGTATTCGGCGTTGCAGGTGCTGGCGTCGCTCGGGTTCGCGCGCATCTTCCTGCATGGGGTGGATCTCGTGGATACGGCGCGCACGCCGCGCTTTTACGAATCGCGCGAGTCCATGCAGCCGAGCCATCTGGACCGGCACTACCACGGCTTCATCGAACCGTCGTTCCGCCACGCCGGGGCGCTCCTGCGCAGCCGCTGCGTGCAGGTGATGAATCTTTCGATGAAGAGCGCGCTGGGCGAGGACGTGTTTCCCAAGCTGCCGTGGCAGGCGCTGACGCGCGACGCGCACGCGTTCGCCTGACACTGCGCCGCCTTTCACGCAAGGGATCATGCGCGTCGTCCATCTTTCGAACACGCCGGTGGCGGGCAGCCCCGGCAATATCGTTTCGGCGCTCAACCGCCACACCGACATCGAAGCGCGCCATGTGGTGTTCAACGCATCGGCCTACGGCGCGCGCACGTTCGCCGTGGACATCGACTGGCAGACCCGGCGCGACGAAGCGCTCGCCGCCATCGACGCGGCCGATGTCATTCATATTCATCAGTACTTCGAATTTTATCAAACATTCGGCGACGATCTGCCGAAGCGCTTCGGCGGGCGCAAGCTCATCCGCCAGTACCATTCCGCGCCTGCGCTGTGGGCGAAGCAGGATTCCGCGCTGCTGACGCGCATCGTCACCGACCCCGTGCCGCAACTCGTGATCGCGCAGGGGCCCGAGCGCTACTATCCGTTCGCGCGCGTGGTGCCCAATCTCGTGCCGCTCTACGACGGGCGCTATCTGCCGGGGCCGGAGGCCGATGGGCCGCCCGTCGTGGTCTATTCGCCGAGCGGGCGCGCCTCCGCCTGGAAAACCCGCTGGGAAACCAAGGGCGCGCCGCAGACGCTCGCGCTCCTGCGCAAGCTCGAACGCAAGGGCCTGTGCCGCGTGCAGGTGATCGTCGATACGCCGCACGACGCGTGTTTGCGCATCAAACAGGCTGCGGCGCTGGCCGTCGACGAATGCGTGACGGGCAACTATCACCTGAGCGGCCTGGAGGCGCTCTCGCAAGGCAAGCCGACCATCGGCCACCTCGATGCGCGCGTGCAGTCGCAACTGCGTCATTTGACGGGTGCGGTCGAGTTGCCGTGGGTCGATGTGCGGCTGGAGGAGGCCGAGCCGGTGTTGCGTGCGCTGCTTGCCGACCGGCGCCTGCGCGAGGAGGTAGGCGCGGCGTCGCGCCGCTGGATGGAGACGTACTACGACGAGGCCACGCTCGTCGGCCACTACCGGCGCGCCTATCTCGATCTGTTCGAGGCGCCGGAGCGCTTCGGCATGCAGCGCTTCACCACGCATGCCCAGCAATGGTCCGCCGTGGCGCTCCCCGATCATAGCTGGGCGCAGCGCCGGCGCGCGGGGCTGCCGCTCTGGCGTCACGCCGTGGAGGCGCTCAAGCAGTTCGCGCGGCCCGCATCCGGCGCGGGCCGGGACTGAGTCCGGCCCTGCGCCTTCGGGCCAGGGCTTACTGCACCGCGACGCTGCCGAAGTTCTGGCGGCCGAACGGGCTCACCTGGTAGCCGCTCACGTCCGTGCGCGTGATGGCGGCCGCGGTGGGATAGCCGAGCGGAATCCACAGCGCCTGATCGTGGATGATCTTCTGCGCGGCTTCGTAGAGCTTCACGCGCCTGGCCTGATCGGCGGTGGCCTTGCCGTCCGCGATCAGCTTGTCGAGCTGCGGGTCGCAGAAGCGCGCGAAGTTGATGCCCGACTGCACCGCGTTGCAGCTAAAGAGCGGCGAGAGGTAGTTGTCGGGGTCGCCGTTGTCGCCGGCCCAGCCCATGAACAGCGTGTCATGCTGGCCCTGCTTCGCTTCCTTGATGAGCTCGCCCCACTCGATCACCTTGATGTCCGCCTTCACGCCGATCTTCGCGAAATCGGCCTGCAGCAGCTCGGCCCCCACGCGCGGGTTGGGATTGAGCACGCTGCCGTTCGGGCGCACCCAGATCGTGGTCGAGAAGCCGTTCGGGAAGCCTGCGGCGGCGAGCAGCTGCTTCGCCTTCGCGGGATCGTACGGGTACGGCTGGATCGACTTGTCGTAGCCCCAGGTGATGGGCGGCCACGGATTGGTGGCGGGGGTGGCCGTGTTGTCGAACACGGTCTTCAGGTAGGTCGTGCGGTCGAACGCGAGGTTCAGCGCCTGGCGCACCTTCTGGTTGTCGAGCGGCTTCTTCTGCGTGTTCAGCGCGACGAACGCGGTCATGAAGGCGGGCGTTTCGACGACCTTGAGCGATTTGTCGTCCTTGGCCGCGGCCACGTCCTGCGGCTTGGGCGAGAGCGCAATCTGGCATTCGCCGGCCTTCACCTTCTGCGCGCGCACGGCCGCGTCGGGCGTGATCGCGTAGATCAGGCGGTCCACCTTCGGCTTCGGCCCCCAGTAGGACGGATTCACCTCGTAGCGGATCAGCGCGTCTTTCGTATAGCTCTTCAACTGGAACGGGCCCGTGCCGACCGGCTTCGCGTTGAGATCGAGTTCCTTGCCGGCCTTTTGCAACTGATCGGCATACTCGGCCGAATAGATCGACGCGAAGCCCATCGTCAGGATGGAGAGGAAGGTGGCGTTCGGCTCGGTGAGCTCGAACTTCACCGTGCTGCCGTCCACCTTCGAAACGGACTTGATGAGCTTGGGCAGCCCCATCGACTGCGCGTGCGGGAAGCCGCTCGCGCCCGCCACCTTGTGCCACGGATTGTTCGCGTCGAGCATGCGCTCGAAGGTGAAGACGACGTCGTCCGCGTTCAGCGCGCGCGTGGGCTTGAACCATTCGGTGGTCTGGAACTGCACGTTCGGGCGCAGATGGAACGTGTAGGTGAGGCCGTCGGCGCTCACTTCCCACTTGTCGGCGAGCGCGGGCACGACCTTCTTCGCGGCTTCGTCGTAGGACACGAGCGAGTTGAAGATCACGTCCGCGGAGGCGTTGGTCGTCACGAGCGAATTGAATTGCACGACGTCGAAACCGTCCGGGCTCGATTCGGTGCAGACCGTCAGCGGCTTCGCGAGCGCGCTCGTGCCGGCGAAGGCGAGTGCGGCGCCGAGGGCGCACGCGGCGGCGGCACGCAGGCCGACGAGCGCAGGGACAGGCAAGGTGAAACGCATGGGATCTCCGGTTGTCTGCGAGTAAATCCGCGGTACTGTGTCCGTGGAAGCGGGCGGCGTCCGGTTGCGTCTGGTGGTTGTGCGCGCGACCTGGCGTGCGGGGAGCGGCCCGATTCGGGAAAGCTTATCGAAGGGAAATTGACGAGACAACAAATTAATCCGCATACCCTTATGGGGGTGTGATCGCTTCGGGCGTGCGGCGCGCCCCCGGGGCTTACTCGCCGGCAGCCGTGACACGCGGCTTGCGGGGCGCCTTTTCGAATGCGCGGTCGTAGAGCCATCGCGGGAGCGCATGGAGCAATGCGGCGACCACCCGCATGGGCCACGGAAACACCGCGAACGACGCGCCATGCGCGATCGCATCGGCGCTCTTGCGGGCGAAGCGGTCGGCATCCATGAGAAACGGCATGCGGTAGGGATTCTTCGCCGTCATCGGCGTACGGATGTAGCCCGGCGCGATCGTGACCACCTTCACGCCGAACGGCCGCATCTCCACGCGCAGCGCCTCCAGATAGGCGAACGCCGCGGCCTTGGACGCGCTATAGGCCCCCGAGCCGGGCAGTCCGCGCACGCCCGCCACGCTCGCGATGCCGACGAGCGTGCCGCGCCGCGCCTCGCTCATCGCGGCGGCGAACGGCTCGAAGGTGGCGACCATGCCGAAGTAGTTGGTGTCCATCACGTCGCGGAAGGCCGCGAGGTCCCCCTGGCCCGTCACGGCGCCGCGGCTCACGCCGGCGTTGGCGATCACGATGTCGGGCAGGCCGTGTTCGGCGATGAAGGCGCGTGCCGCGTTCGCAAGGGCTTGCGCGTCGCGCACGTCGGCGGGGTAGAGGGAGATGGGGTGCTGCGAGTGGGCTTGCCGGAAGCCGGCGAGGGCTTCGGCACGGCGTGCGACGAGCCCGAGAACGGCGCCGCGCCGCGCGTATTCGGCGGCGAGCGCGGCACCGATGCCGCTCGATGCGCCGGTGATGAAGACCTTCAGCGGTTGACTCATACCGGCGCGCCAGGGCTTACAGCTTCTTCGCGCGAACCTGCGAAACGAGGAAGTCGAGCACCTGGATCGCGCCCGGCAGGCTGTTGGTCGCGGCGGGGCCGGTTTCGTACTTGCCCTGCACGGCGAGCGTCGGCACGCCGTCGATCTTGTACGCGTCGAGGAGCGCCTTGTCGCGCTGCAGCGCGCTCTGCGTCGAGAACGAGTTGTACGCTTCCATGTACTTCTTCGGGTCCACGCCCTGGGTGGCGAGGAACTTGGCCTGATCTTCCGGCGTGAGCAGGTAGTCCTTGTTCACGTGGATTTCATGGAACACGACGGGCGTGAGCTTGTTCGCGAGGCCGAGCGCGTCGAGCGCGTAGTACATCCTCGAGTGCGGGATGAAGTCGTCGCGGAACGCCACCGGCACGCGCTTGAACACGACATCCGGGCCCTGCTTCTTGATCCAGGCTTCGAGGTACGGGTCGAATTCGTTGCAGTGCGGGCAGCCGTACCACATGAATTCGATCACTTCGATCTTGCCCGCGGGCACGTCGAGCGGCTGCTGCTGCGCGAGGACCGTGTAGTCCTTGCCGGCCTCGGGCGCGGCGGGCGAAGCGTGCGCCGCGCCGGCCACCATCGAAAGGGAAAGCAAAAGCGTACCAAGAAGTCGTTTCATGTTCTTCTGACTCGTGTGGAGATCGCCGGCCGCGCGCGGCCGGTTCCGTTACTGTTTCGTGAAGCGGATGACCGCCGTGTCGATACCGGCGTCGGACAGGCGCTGACGCGTCGAGTTCATGTCGTCGAACTTTCCGAACGGGCCGATGCGGACTCGATAATACGTGACCCCGCCCGCGTCGCGCTGCGTGACCTTCGACTCGAAGCCCTGGAAGGCCAGGCGCGCGCGCTGCTGCTCGGCGTCCGCCGAGGTCTTGTAGGCGCCCACCTGGAGGAAGTAGCCGGTGTTGGCGTCGCTCGCGGCGGGCGCGGCCGTGCCGCCCTGCGCGGGCTTCGCGCCCGGCGCCGGGATGGCCGTGGCGGGCTTCTGGGGCGGGTTGTTCGCGAGGATCTGCGCCGGGTTGCTCGACGACTGCGGCGTTTTCGGAGCGTTGTTGGCGCTCGCGGACCCGTTGTTGCCGGCGGCGGGCGCCGGCGCGACGGCGACGCCGTTCGCGGCACCCGTGCCGTTATCCGTCGTGGAGCCCGACGGCGGCACTTCCACGATCTGCGGCTCCTGGAGCATGCCCGAGGACTGCGACTGGTTCGTGCTCTGGCCCGGCGCCGTGTTGGGCGGCGTGCTCTGCGCGGCCTGCGGCACGGGCTGGCCCGGCGACTTGCCCTGCAGCGCGCGGTTCGGGTCGTACTGGGCGCTGGCGTCGCTCGCGTCCGAGGCGGGCGGCGCGACCTTCGAGACGAACGGCGTGGGTGCGCGCGTGATGTAGAGCGCCACCACGACCGCGATCGCAAGGCCGACAATCAGGCCCAGCACGATGCCGAGGAAAGTGCCCCCGGACTGTTTCGACTGCTGCTTCGTAGTGCGGCGCGGTTGTGCCATCGTCTGAATCACCTGCAAACAAGAGAATCTGGAATGGCCGCCCGCGCCTTGCGTGTCAGGCGCGGGCGGCCCCATGCATGTTGCTTCGTGTGCGGTTTAAGCCGGAAGTTCGCTACGCACGTTTGCCCGTCTCGCGTGGTGCCGCGCGCTTGTCACATGCGTCACATGCGTCACATGCGCTCCGGCGCCGAAACGCCGATCACCGCGAGGCCGTTCGCGAGCACCTGGCGCGTCGCGGCCAGCAGGGCGACGCGGGCGTCGCGCTCGGCCGCGTCGTCGACCAGAACGCGTTCGGCATTGTAGAACGAGTGAAACTCGGCCGCGAGTTCGCGCAGATAGAACGCCACGGCGTGCGGCGCGAGTTCGCCCGCGGCATGCGTGAGCATGTCGGGGAACTCGGCGAGCTTCGCCACGAGCGCGAGCGAGCGCTCGCTCGCGAGCGGCGCGAGATCGACCCTGGGCAGCGCGGCGAGGTTGCCGCCGTGCTTCGCCTGCCAGTCGGAGAGGATCGTCGAGATCCGGGCGTGCGCGTACTGCACGTAGTACACGGGGTTCTCGTCGTTCTGCTTGAGCGCGAGGTCGATGTCGAACACGAACTCGGTGTCGGCCTTGCGCGAGATCAGGAAGAAGCGCACGGCGTCGCGGCCGCGGCGAATGGTCGCTTCGTCGAGCAGGTCGGGCGAGACTTCGCTGCCCGCGGGGCTGACATCGGCGCCGCCCGACCACTCGATCAGGTCGCGCACCGTCACGTAGCTGCCCGCGCGCTTGGAGATCTTCACTTCCTGGCCGTCGCGCATCACGGTGACCATCTTGTGCAGCACGTAGTCGGGATAGCCCTTCGGGATGCCCACGCCGAGCGCCTGCAGGCCGGCGCGCACGCGCGCGATGGTGCCGTGGTGGTCCGAGCCCTGGATGTTGATGACCTTGGTGAAGCCGCGCTCCCACTTCGTGACGTGGTAGGCCACGTCCGGCAGGAAGTAGGTGTAGGTACCGTCGGACTTGCGCATCACGCGGTCCTTGTCGTCGCCGTAGTCGGTGGTCTTGAGCCACAGCGCGCCTTCCTGCTCGTAGGTCTCGCCCGAGGCGACGAGCGCCTCGACCGTCTTCTCCACGCGGCCTTCGGTATAGAGCGACGATTCGAGGTAGTACTGGTCGAACTTCACGCCGAAGGCCAGCAGGTCGAGATCCTGCTCGTGGCGCAGATAGGCCACGGCGAAGCGGCGGATCGCGTCGAGATCTTCGGGGTCCTGCGCGCCCTTCACCGGCTCGCCGTCCTTCGCGCTCACGGTTTCGCCCGCGAGATAGTCGCGCGCGATGTCGGCGATGTATTCGCCGTTGTAGGCGGCTTCGGGCCATTCGGCGTCGCCGGGCTTGAAGCCGCGTGCGCGCGCCTGCGTGGAGATGGCGAGGTTGCCGATCTGCACGCCCGCGTCGTTGTAGTAGAACTCGCGGTGCACGTCGTAGCCCTGCGAGGCCAGCACGTTCGAAATGGCGTCGCCGAGCGCGGCCTGGCGGCCGTGGCCGACGTGCAGCGGACCCGTGGGGTTCGCGGAGACGAATTCGACCAGCACGTGCTTGCCCGCCTCGCGCTGCGAGCGGCCGAAGGCTTCGCCCTCGGCAAACACGGCGCCGATCACGGCGCGCCTGGCGTTGGCGGTGAGGCGCAGGTTGATGAAGCCGGGGCCGGCCACTTCGGCCGACTCGACGAGGCCGGCGGCGGCGGGCAGCGCGAGCACGGCATCGACGATCTGCTGGGCGAGCTGGCGCGGATTGGCGCGCAGCGGCTTGGCGAGCTGCATGGCCACGTTGCAGGCGACGTCGCCGTGAGCGGCCACCTTGGGGCGCTCGAGCGTGATCGTGGGCGCGATGAACGCGGCTTCGGAGGCGCCTTCGAGGGCCTTGGCCACCTGGCCGACGGCGTCGGCGAACAGGGTCTCCAGAGTGAGTTTCTGTGCGGGCAGCATGCTTGTTGCAGGTCCTGTGCGGGTGATGGCGGGCGCTTCGGCCGGTCGGGCCTCGCGCCTTGCCATCGGGTACTGGGTGGGGGCGGGCATCGTGCCCCGGGGCTCCCGGCGTCCTGCCGGCCGGCCCGTGCGGGTAATTCCGTTCAGAGGGATTTTAGCAGGGTGCTAATATGTTCCATGAGAAGCCCGTAAGGGCGAACACCGCCCGCGTGCGGCTGTCGCGGCGGGTTCGCCGCCGGGACGAACTCGCCGGCCGCGTGGTCCGGGGCGCCCTGGGGAGAGCCAGGCACCCGTTGGCCGGGGCGCGGCCCTCAAAAAATCAAAAGGGAACTGTCATGCTGGTTACATTCAAATGCCACGCATCGCCTGATGTCTTGATGCTTGAAAATCTCGCTCAGTACCTGCTCGGTATCATCGGCAAGCGGCTCGGACCGCGCGGCGTGATCTCGCACGACGAACTCGAGGTTGCAATCAGCAAGCTCGAAGTGGCGATCGCTACCGACAAGCGCGAACGCGCCGAACACGAAGGCCATTTCCACGAGGGTGAAGAAGGCTACGAGCAGCACCCGCATGAGGCGCCGGTGGGTCTCGCGCAGCGCGCGTTCCCGTTCCTCGACATGCTGCGCGCGGCGCACAAGGAGCAGAGCGACATCGTGTGGGGGATCTGAATCTGGGTGCGGGCGGGGCGCTATCTCCGCCCCGGCTTTCCGCCGAGTTCCAGAAACCGAGTTCCAGAAAGAAGAGCCCGCTCGAAAGCGGGCTCTTGTCTTTTGTGCGCACCGCGTTCCGCGGTGTTCCGCTTACTGGCTCGCCGCTGCCGGCGCCATCTCGGCCGCCGAGGCCGCACCCTTCTTCACCTTCTTTTTCTTCGGCTTCTTCACGTGCTTTTCGGTGGGCGTCGAATACGACGTCGCCGCGCTTGCTTCCTGATGGACGACGGCCGGCTGCGAGGCCGGCTGGGCGAACGAGGGCTGCGCGAGGGCTGCGATGCCGAATGCCGTCAACATCAACACCAGCTTCTTCATACGATTTCTCCGTCGATAATTGCTTTTAAGGATCTGCTGATGAGCGAGCTTTCTGCCTCTTTCGACTCGCTTTGGGCACGGTTTGGCCCCTCCGGCCGGACTGGCCGAGGGTAGTGCCGGTCCATCTTACAAAGACGAAAAGTCGCGCGCGCCAAATATTTAGTCTATGGAACGGCATATGTCGGGCGGCTGCAACGCAACGGTTGCGGCCGCCCGGCGGGACATGGCGCGGAACGGCCGAAAGCGGCCGGAAGCGGCTGGAAGCGGCAGCACGCGCAGCGAAAGATGGCGGGAGGGCGGCAGCGGCGCCGCCCATGCCTCAAAGCTGCGGCGCGAGCGCGCGGCGGGCGTCCTCGTCGGAGAGCGCCATGCGGCGGGCATAGTCGGCAAGCTGGTCCTGGCCGATCTTGCCCAGGGTGAAGTAGGTGCTGTCCGGATGCGCGAGGTAGAAACCCGAAACGCTGGCGGCCGGCAGCATCGCCAGCGATTCGGTCACGCTCATGCCGATCTCGCCCGCCTGCAGGACCTCGAACATGTCGCGCTTCACGAGGTGATCGGGGCACGCGGGGTAGCCCGGCGCCGGGCGGATGCCCGAGTACTTCTCGGCGATCAGGGCGTCGTTGTCGAGCGTTTCGCTGCTCGCGTAGCCCCACAAATCGCGCCGCACGCGGGCGTGCAGGGCTTCGGCGAAGGCTTCGGCGAAGCGGTCCGCGAGCGCCTTGAGCATGATGGCGCTGTAGTCGTCGTGGTCCTTCTCGAACTGCGCCTCCTTCACGTCCACGCCGATGCCGGCCGTCACCGCGAACATGCCGATGTAGTCGGCCACGCCCGAGTCCTTCGGCGCGATGAAGTCGGCGAGCGAGCGGTTCGGGCGCATCACGCCGTCCACCACGGGGCGCACCGACTGCTGGCGCAGATTGCGCCACGTGAGCGCCACCTCGCTGCGCGACTCGTCGGTGTAGATCTCGATGTCGTCGTCGTTCACCGTGTTCGCGGGCAGGAGCGCGATCACGCCGTTGGCCTGGAGCCAGCGGCCCTGGATCAGGCGCGAGAGCATCGACTTCGCGTCGGAAAACACCTTGCGCGCCGACTCGCCCACGATCTCGTCGTTGAGGATCTGCGGGTACGGGCCGGCCAGATCCCAGGTCTGGAAGAACGGACCCCAGTCGATATAGTTCGAAAGCTCGTTCAGGTCGAAGTTCCTGAACACGCGGCGGCCGATGAACTTCGGCCGCACCGGCCTGAAGTTCGCCCAGTCGATCTTCGTCTTGTTCGCGCGCGCCTCTTCGAGCGTGACCATGGGCTGCGCTTTCTTGTTCGCGTGCTGGTCGCGAATGCGTTCGTAATCGACCTTCAGTTCGTCGATGTACTTTGCCGCCCCTTCATCGGAAAGCAGGCTCGACGCCACCGATACCGAGCGCGACGCGTCGGGCACGTACACCACCGGTCCTTCGTAGTTCGGCGCGATCTTCACGGCAGTGTGCACGCGCGAAGTGGTGGCGCCGCCGATCAGCAGCGGAATCTTTTTCACGCGGAAGTAGTCGTCGCGCTGCATTTCCGAAGCGACGTAGGCCATCTCTTCGAGCGAGGGCGTAATGAGCCCGGAGAGCCCGATGATGTCCGCGCCTTCGACCTTCGCCTTCGCGAGGATCTCGTTGCACGGCACCATCACGCCCATGTTGACCACTTCGAAGTTGTTGCACTGGAGCACCACCGACACGATGTTCTTGCCGATGTCGTGCACGTCGCCCTTCACGGTGGCGATCACGATCTTGCCCTTCGCGCGCACGTCGGCGCCCGCTTCGGCGAGCAGGCGCTTTTCTTCCTCGATGAACGGGATCAGGTGCGCCACGGCCTGCTTCATCACGCGAGCGGACTTCACCACCTGCGGCAGGAACATCTTGCCCTGGCCGAACAGGTCGCCGACGACGTTCATGCCGTCCATGAGCGGGCCTTCGATCACGTTGATCGGACGGCCGCCGCCGCCCATGATCTTCTGGCGCGCTTCTTCGGTATCCTCAACGATGAAGTTCGTGATGCCGTGCACGAGCGCATGCGCGAGACGCTTCTCGACTGACTGGTTGCGCCACTCGAGGTTCTCTTCTTTCTTCGCGGCGCCGGTCTTGAACTTGTCGGCGATTTCGAGCAGGCGGTCGGTCGCGTCGGCGCGGCGGTTGAGCACCACGTCTTCCACGCGGTCGCGCAGTTCGGCATCGAGATCGGCATAGACGCCGAGCTGCCCCGCGTTGACGATGCCCATGTCCATGCCCGCCTGAATGGCGTAGTAGAGGAACACGGTGTGGATCGCCTCGCGCACGGGGTCGTTGCCGCGAAACGAGAACGACACGTTCGAGACGCCGCCGCTCACCTTCGCGTACGGCAGGTTCTGCTTGATCCAGCGCGTGGCTTCGATGAAGTCCACCGCGTAGTTGTTGTGCTCCTCGATACCCGTGGCCACCGCGAAGATGTTCGGGTCGAAGATGATGTCTTCGGGCGCGAAGCCCACTTCGTTCACGAGCACGTCGTAGGAGCGCTTGCAGATCTCGGTCTTGCGCGCGAAGGTGTCGGCCTGGCCCTGCTCGTCGAAGGCCATCACCACGGCCGCGGCGCCGTAGCGGCGGATCAGCTTCGCATGGTGGATGAAGGGCGCCTTGCCTTCCTTCAGCGAGATGGAGTTCACGATCGCCTTGCCCTGCACGCACTGCAGGCCCGCCTCGATCACGTCCCACTTCGAGGAGTCGATCATGATGGGCACGCGCGCGATGTCCGGCTCCGAGGCGATCAGGTTCATGAAGCGCACCATCGCCGCCTTCGAGTCGAGCATCGCCTCGTCCATGTTGACGTCGATCACCTGCGCGCCGTTTTCCACCTGCTGGCGCGCGACCGCGAGCGCTTCGTCGAACTGGCCGTTCAGGATCATCCGCGCGAACGCTTTCGAGCCCGTTACGTTGGTGCGCTCGCCCACGTTGATGAACAGCGTGCCTTCGCCCACGTTGAAGGGTTCGAGGCCGGAGAGTCGCAGGGTATGGTCAGTCATGGCGTGAGACCGGGTCGTCAGGTTGTCGGGGGTGTCGGCGAGGCGTTGCTTCAAAGGCGTGCAGCGTGCGCGGGTCGTCAGGCGGCGTCGCGATACTGGCCGGGCCAGCGGCGCGGCTTGATCCCTGCAAGCGCTTTCGCAATCGCGGCGATGTGGTCCGGCGTCGTGCCGCAGCAGCCGCCGGCCACGTTCACGAGGCCGGCCGTGGCGAATTCGTTCAGGAGTCCGGAAGTATCGGCGGGCGTTTCGTCGAAGCCGGTGTCGCTCATCGGGTTCGGCAGGCCCGCGTTCGGGTAGCACGAGACATAGGTGTCGCACAGCTTCGCGAGTTCGGCGATGTACGGCCGCATGAGCGCCGCGCCGAGCGCGCAGTTCAGGCCGAAGGTAAGCGGCTTCGCATGACGCAGCGAGTTCCAGAATGCCTCGACGGTCTGACCCGAGAGAATGCGGCCCGAGGCATCGGTGACGGTGCCCGAGATCATGATGGGCAGCAGTTCGCCCGTATCTTCGAAGAGCTGGTCGAGCGCGAAGAGCGCGGCCTTGGCGTTGAGCGTGTCGAAGATCGTCTCGACGAGGAACAGATCGCAGCCGCCGTCCAGCAGCGCCTTCGCCTGCTCGTAGTACGCCACGCGCAGTTCCTCGAACGTGACGTTGCGCGCGCCCGGATCGTTCACGTCGGGCGAGATGCTCGCCGTTTTCGGCGTCGGGCCGATGGCGCCCGCCACGAAGCGCGGCTTGTCCGGGGTCGAATACTTGTCGCATGCGGCGCGCGCGAGCTTCGCCGATTCGAGGTTCATCTCGATGGCCAGTTCGCCCATGCCGTAGTCGTCCTGGGCCACGGTGGTCGCGCCGAAGGTGTTCGTTTCGATGATGTCCGAGCCCGCCGCGAGGTACTGCTCGTGAATCTCGCTGATGACCTGCGGCTGCGTGAGCGAGAGCAGTTCGTTGTTGCCCTTGATGTCGCGCGGGTAGTCCTTGAAGCGCTCGCCGCGGTAGGCGGCTTCGTCGAGCTTGTAGCGCTGGATCATCGTGCCCATGGCGCCGTCGAGGATCAGGATGCGCGAGGCGAGCAGCGCCGGCAGCGCGGCGCCGCGCGTATAGCGCGCGCTCGCGGCCGGACGGTGGGCAGCGGGGCGGGAGACGGTATCAGCGGACGGGTTCATGAGGGCGGACGGGCTTAGACGCCAGTTGAACGAGGAAACCCAATATTGTAGCCGCAGCCGGGGCGCCTCGCCGGGCGCGCTCGCGAGAGTGGGCGTGCGCGCGCTTGTGCAATGCGCGGACAAAAGAAAAACCCCGGCCGCCGAAGCGGACGGGGTTCCCTGAGCGTGAGTGCCGCTGTTACCGTCGATGTCGCTGGTGCGTACTGGTGCGCGCCTGGTACGCGCTGTTACGTGATCGCCGCGCTGGCGCTGGCCGCGCGAACTTAATGAAGCACGACCGGTTGCTGCATGAGACTGTCGAAGCGGCCGAGGAACTCGTCGACTTCGTCCAGCGACTGCTCTTCTTCCATCAGCTTTTGCACGTGTTCGCGAAAGCTTGCCGCCATCATGCCGTCGATAAAGATCTCGCGGCGCGCGTTCTTGTCCACGATTTCGTAACCGCCGGCCCGCATCGCATTGTGGCCGTCCTGCGGGGGGAATTCGACAACGCAATAGTTGGGACTGTTGTAGATCATTTGCATGGCGACACTCCTTTTTCCTGTGCTTCCTGGCATCTTCCTGGTATTGACCGAATTTATCCTTGGCCAATACGTGGAGCGTTCGGTCCGGAATTCAAGGGGCTCCCTCTTTCACTGCCTGCTCGCCTGCGTTCCCTTTTCCTTCCGCCTGTTACCGCCTTGGCTGCTGTCCTCCCGGGTTCAATGGGTTAGACCGACTGATGGAGAAACGTTTCAAGCAAGGCTGCGAAGCGGTGCGACTCCTCTACCGGGGCCAGATGCGCGGCGTCGAGAATCTCGAAGCGCGCGCCGGCAATCGCTTGCGCAAGCACCTGGGTCAGCGCGGCCGGCGTGCCGGCGTCGTAGCGGCCCGCAACGGCGAGCGTCGGCACCCTCAGCGCAGCGAGGCGATCGTGGGCATCGAAATCGCGTAGGGCTTCGCACGCCATCGCATATCCTTCCGAAGCTGTCCGTAATAAAACTTCACATATTTTTTCGACTGTCTCGCGGTGCGTGCGGCGAAAGTCGGGTGTGAACCAGCGCTCCATGGTGGCCGTCGCGAGTACCGCCGTGCCTTCGCGGCGCACGAGCGCGGCCCGCTGGTTCCACATCTCGCGCGCTTCGGGCGCGGTACGGCTCGACGTATCGCAGAGCGCGAGCGAGAGCACGCGCGAGGGAGCGTCGAGTGCGAACTGCTGCGCGACCATGCCGCCCATCGACATGCCCACGAGATGGACGTTCGCGATGCCTGTTGCCTCCAGCATGGCGCCCAGATCGCTCGCCAACTGTGCGACGCCGAACGGCTCGCGCGAGAGAGCGCTCGCGCCGTGGCCGCGCACGTCGTAGCGCAGCACGCTGTAGCGATGGCGGAAATGGCCTGCGAGTTGGTCCCACACGGTGAGGTCGCCGCCCAGTTGATGCACGAACGCGAGCACAGGGCCGCCGCTGCGGTCGTCGAGGAGGTAGTGCGTATCGATGCCGTTGACAGTCACTTGCATGGTTTCCTCCTTCACGTTGCCGGGTCGGGAGTCAGGCCGTCTGCGAGGTGCTGTGTGCACGATGCCGGTTGCGCAACCCGCGCGCCCGAAGGTGCGCGGGACATGTTTGCTGCTGTCCTCGGTTCGTAGATTCAGGCCGCGAGCAGGGGCTTTTTGTCTGCTTTTTGCTGCGTTCCGCTGAGTTCGCGATGGGTTGTTTTCGCTTCGATGTGCTGCGGTTTTCGAAGCGCCGCGTTTTGTCGAAGGGAGCGATGGCTGTGTGCTCGTGCCCGTTCGGCAAACGCTGCGGCGAACTCTGCTGCGACCGGTTCCAGTATGCGCTATTTCGCCGCGTCTTGCCGCGAAGCGTGGCCGAAGCGGCCAACGTTCTGGCGGGTGCGCGCAGGCGGACCTTCGGCGGCGTGGTCAGGCAGCGTTCAGGGCTGGGCGGGCGTGTCGTTTGTGGGAGCGCTGCCAGTGGGCGGCGGTGCAGGGGAGGCTGCCGGCGCTGGCGGCGGCTCGGAGGGGGGCGTGGCCGGCGGCTGAGCGGCATCGGACCCGGAAGGCGCGGCGGGTGCGGCGGGTGCGGTAGCTGCGGGTTGTTCCGCTGCGTTGGCCGCGGGCTCGTTGGACTGGGGCGTGCTGGCCGGCTCGACCGCGGGGGCGCTCGCCGGTGCTTCGCTGCTGCCATTGTTGCCCGGCGCGGCCGTTTCCCCTGCGTCGTTCGTGCCCGAAGTGCCCGAACGGTTGCCTGCCGCATTCGCCGCAGGAATCGTGAGCGGGCCGCGCCAGACGAGTTCGAACTGGCTGCCGTTCGGCTCGGTCTGCACGAGCCGCACCGGCAGCCAGCCGAGCGAGGGCGCGAGCCACACGTCGATGCGGCGCTTGTCGCCGTCGTGCCGCGGCAGCCGCATGAAGTGGCGCGCCGTGACATAGCCGTGATCGGTGCTGACGGTTTCGTCGCCGATGGTGGTCACGGGCCAGATTTCGCCGCTGTCGTTATCGGCCACGTAGAACTCGCGCGTCACGCCCGGCTGGTAGGCGGCGGGGTCGCCGCGCACGAGGCTCGCCAGTTGCATCACCATGCTGAAGCGATCCTGCGCGCCGTCGGGCAGCGCGAGCGAATTCGGCGTGCGCGTGAACACGATCTGCTTTTCGCTGCGGTTGAAGACGGTCACGTCTTCAGGGCGGTGGCCGCGCTTTTCGATGTACTGATCCGGCGCGATGCCGAACGCATCCACATGCCCGCGGCTCGTCCAGCTGAACGTGCCGACGAACGGCAGCGGCACGGAGACCACCATGTCGTAGCGCTGCCCGTCGCTGGCCCAGTGGATCGTGCCCGGCTGGTTGCGCACGCCGTTGTAGAACGTGTCGTACTGCAGTTCGCCCGAGGGCGGGATCGAGAACTTCACGCCGTGCGAGGCTTCGGTGGCCGGTGCGGAAGGTGTGTTGCCGTTGCCTGCGCCGGCCTGCGCGGTGCCGCCGTTGGGTCCGGTGCCGGTGGCCGCGCTGGCGGCAGCACGGCTGGCGGCGGTGTCGGACGCGGCCGTATCGGGCGTGGCCGGGCTGGAGGCGGGCTGCGCGGCCGCGACTTCGGGATGCGGCTTCGGGGGCGTCACCGCGCGCAATTCGTGCGGCGCGTGCGCTTCGCGATGCGCCGGGCGAGGCGCGGCTTTCGGCGCGGCGGTCTTTGCGGCAGGCTGCGCTTCGCGTTCGACGCGCTCGGGCTTGAGCAGCGCGACCTGCACGGGCACGTGCACGTCCCGTGCGGGCGGCGGCACGCCGCGATGCCGTTCGATCCACTCCGCCGCGAGCCAGTGCAGGAGCGTGACGGCGACGAACACGGCCACCCAGCGCCATACGCGCGAGCGCGGCGCGGTGGCGGTGCGGGTCGGATCGGGGCGGGCGGTGGCGCTCGGCATCTATCGTGCGGTAAAGGTGAGCCTCAGGGCCATACTGTGGCACGCCGGGCGGCGCGCGTGCAGAACGCCGCGGCGAAGCCGCTTCGACCCGGGCGGCGCGACGGGTGTTCCGGCATCGCGGAAGCCGCGGTTGGCCCCGGCTGCCGTCAACGCGGGACCGGACTGTACCCCAATTCCCACGAAAGCTTCTGCGCGCACTCGCGCAGCGGCGTATCCACCGCTCCGTTCCAGTCGATGTCGAATGCGCCTTCGTGCCCCAGTGCGATCAGGCCGAGCGCGAGATCGCCCGCGGCGTCGAAGACCGGGGTGCAGAACGCATGGATCGTCGGCAGCAGCATGCCTTCCACGCGCGCCGCACCGTGCTCGCGCACCTCGGCGAGCGCGCGCTCGAGCTCCTCGGCCGTGCGCGGCGTCGAGGCCCAATGGGACTGGCGCGCGCTCGCCAGTTCGCGCTCGATCATCGGGCCGGTCTTGCTGCGCGGCAGGTAGGCGGCAAAGAGCAGGCCGGTGGCGGAACTGAGCATCGGCATCACGTCGCCGAGGCGCAGCGACGCCTTGGCCGGATGGCTCGACTCCATCCAGTGCACGACGGTCGGCCCCTGGTTGCCCCACACGGCGATGCCCATGGTCACGTCCAGCCGGTCGCGCAGTTGCGCGAGCGCGATGCGCGCGAGCTTGACGCCATCCACGCGCGCGAGCCGCGCGAGGCCCAGTTGCAGCGCGAATCCGCCCAGTTCGTAGCGGCCCGAGAGCGGGTCCTGCGCGACCACGCCGAGCCGCAGGAAGCTCACCAGGTAGCGGTGCGCCTTCGCGGGGCTCATGCCCGCGCGCTGCGCGAGGTCGCGCAGCATCATGGCGCGCGGCTCGCTCGTCAGCACTTCGAGCAGACGAAACCCCACCTCGATCGACTGGATGCCCGAGCGCAGCTTTTCTTCGCCGGATTCTGCGGCCTCGGCGGCCTCGCCGGCATCGGCGAACGCATCGGCGCCAGGATCGTCTGCTTCGGCAGAATCGGCACGGCGGGAGGACAGCGAGGGAGAGCGGGCGGATGGCGGCATGGAGGTCGTTTTGATCGAAGCGAAGCAAGCGGCGCGCGAGGCGGGGAGCCTCGCCTGCGAGCCCCGCTTGGGCCGCGCCGATTCACCATCGTAGAATACATTTCCTCTATCGTCATCCGCACAACGCACGAGCCTCCATGAAACTTGCCACGCTGAAGGACGGCACCCGCGACGGTCAGCTGATCGTCGTTTCCCGCGACCTGCGCACGGCGGCGATCGCCGACACGATCGCGCCGACGCTGCAACGCGTGCTCGACGACTGGCGCTTCCACGCGCCGCAACTGCTCGACCTCTACGACGCGCTCAACCACGGCCGCGCGCGCAACGCGTTCGGCTTCGACGCCCGCGACTGCATGGCGCCGCTGCCGCGCGCCTACCAGTGGGCGGACGGCTCGTCCTATGTGAACCACGTGGAACTCGTGCGCCGCGCGCGCGGCGCCGAAATGCCGCCCGAGTTCTGGACCGATCCGCTCATGTACCAGGGCGGCAGCGACGACTTCATCGGGCCGGCCGAGGACATCGTGTGCGCGTCCGAGGCCTGGGGCATCGACTTCGAAGCCGAGGTGGCGGTGATCACGGGCGACGTGCCGATGGGCGTCGCGCCCGACGAGGCGCTGCGCGCCATCCGTCTCGTCACGCTCGCCAACGACGTCTCGCTGCGCAACCTGATTCCCGCGGAGCTCGCGAAGGGCTTCGGCTTCTTCCAGAGCAAGCCGGCCACGTCGTTTGCGCCCGTCGCCGTGACGCCCGACGAACTCGGCGGCCACTGGCGCGAGGGCCGCGTGCATCTGCCGCTGCTCGTGCACTGGAACGGCCGCAAAGTGGGCCAGCCCGACGCGGGCACGGACATGGTGTTCCACTTCGGCCAGTTGATCGCGCACGCGGCGAAGACGCGCAACCTGCGGGCCGGCGCCATCGTGGGCTCGGGCACGGTCTCGAACAAGGACCCGAAGCGCGGCTACTGCTGCATCGCGGAGAAGCGCTGCCTCGAAACGATCGAGCACGGCGCGGCGAGCACGGAGTTCATGAAGTTCGGCGATACCGTGAAGATCGAGATGCTCGACGAGACGGGCAAGTCGATCTTCGGCGCGATCGACCAGGCGGTGGCGCCCGCGGCGGACGCGAGCTGAAGCGCCGGCTGCGGCACCCACCGCGGCATCGACCGCATCGGCGCGAAAGGGTTTCGCCCGATGCCGCAGGCGAGGCGCGCGGCTACACTGGCGAACGCTCGCCGCCCGCGCTCACGAGGCGCGGCGGCGAGGAGAGCCTGCTGCGCCCGCCGGGGCAACGCGCCCGATGAGCATGACGGGCCGGCAAGGCCGGAAGTCGTACGAAGAATACGTCACGCACCCTTAACGAGGAGACGCCATGCAGCACGCCCGCACCCGCCGTCCCGCCGCTTCGCACTGGCTGGCGGCGCTCGCCTTCCTGCTTTGCCCCGCGCTCGCGCTCGCCCAGGTCAAGATCGGCCTCGTGCTCTCGCTCACGGGGCCGGCCGCGTCGCTCGGCATCCCCGCACGCGACACGGCCGCGATGTTCCCCACCGAGATCGCCGGGCAGAAGGTCCAGTACATCGTGCTCGACGATGCTTCGGACACCACCCAGGCCGTGCAGGACACCAAAAAGCTCATCGACGAAGACCACGTGGACGCGATCATCGGCTCGTCGATCACGCCGAACACGCTGGCGATGCTCGATGTGATCGCCGCGGGCCAGACGCCCACGATCTCGCTCGCTTCGTCGGCGAAGATCATCGAACCCGTGGACGAGAAGCGCCGCTGGATGTTCAAGACCCCGCAGACCGACGCCATGATGGCCGGCGCGATCGTCGAGCACGCCGTGGCGCGCAACGTGAAGACGCTCGCGTACATCGGCCAGGCGGACGCGCTGGGCGAGACGTTCTATGCCGAAGTCGCGAAGGCCGCGCAGCAGCACGGCATCAGGATCGTGGCGAACGAGCGCTTCAACCGCACCGATCCTTCGGTGACGGGCCAGGTGCTGAAGATCGTGGCCGCGAACCCGGACGCCGTGGTGGTGGGCGCGGCCGGCACGCCCGCCGCACTGCCGCCCCGAGCGCTCAAGGAGCGCGGCTACAAGGGCCTCATCTATCACAATCACGGCGTGGGCAACCGCGACTTCCTGCGCGTGTGCGGCGCGGACTGCAACGGCACCTTCCTGCCGGCGAGCCCCGTGCTGGTCGCCGCGCAACTGCCCGAGGACTATCCGGGCCGGCGCCTCGCGCTCGACTATATTTCGCGGTACGAAGCACGTTACGGCGCGCTCAGCGTGTCGGCGTTCGGCGCCTATACGTGGGACGCGGGCCTGCTGCTGCAAGGCGCGATTCCGGTGGCGCTCAAGTCCGCCGCGCCCGGCACGCCCGCGTTTCGCGCGGCGTTGCGCGACGCGCTCGAATCCACCCGGGGGCTCGGCGACACCAACGGCGTGGTCAACATGAGCGCGACCGATCACCTCGGCCTCGATGCGCACGCGCGCGTGATGGTGGAGATCCGCGACGGCAAGTGGATCTATCAGCCGCCGCATTGACGCATTGACGCGTGCATCGAAGCCGCAACCCTCGAACATCCGAAGCAGGAGGCAGCGCCATGAACGACTCTCCCTACGCCCGTTATCACGCCTTGCGCGTGCGCCGGCACGAGCACGGCATCGTCGAGATCGTGATGAGCGGAGAAGGCGCGAACAAGAGCGGCCTCGCCACCGCCGACGCGAACATGCACCGCGAGCTCGCCGAAATCTGGCGCGACGTGGACCGCGATCCGGACGCGCGCGTGGCCGTGATACGCGGCGAAGGCAAGGGCTTTTCGGCGGGCGGCGATCTTGCGCTCGTGGAGGACATGGCCACGCATTTCGATGTGCGCGCACGCGTCTGGCGCGAGGCGCGCGACCTCGTCTACAACGTGATCAACTGCGGCAAGCCCATCGTTTCGGCGATGCACGGGCCGGCGGTGGGCGCGGGGCTCGTCGCGGGGCTGCTGGCCGACATCTCGATCGCGACGAAGACGGCGCGCATCATCGACGGCCATACGCGCCTTGGCGTGGCCGCCGGCGACCACGCGGCGATCGTGTGGCCGCTCCTGTGCGGCATGGCGAAGGCGAAGTACTACCTGCTGCTGTGCGAGCCCGTGAGCGGCGAGGAGGCCGAGCGCATCGGCCTCGTCTCGCTCGCCGTGGACGAAAGCGATCTGCTGCCGAAGGCGTTCGAGGTCGCGAAGCGCCTCGCGAACGGCTCGCAGACGGCGGTGCGCTGGACCAAGTACGCGCTGAACAACTGGCTGCGCATGGCGGGGCCGAACTTCGATACGTCGCTCGCGCTCGAATTCATGGGCTTTGCCGGCCCCGACGTGCGCGAGGGCGTGCAGTCGCTGCGCGAGCGCCGGGCGCCGGACTTCCCGGGCGGCGATCCGTTCGCATTCTGATGCTGTAACGCAAGCCGCCGCGCGCGGTATGATCGGACAAGACACCGGCATGCTGTGCCGCTCGAACAGCCACCGTGTCACTCAACCCCTGCGAGGAGATCCGCATGACTGACCCCGCCGGCTCCGTGCCGCCGTTTCCGGGCTTTCCCGGTTTCCCGCCCGCCGAGATGCTCGACCGCATGTGGGGGATGATGCGCCTCACGCCGTTCGGCAGCGCGTTCCCCGGCAGCGAGCCGGGCATCGCGCAGGGCTTCGGCCCCTCGCTCTCGATGATGTCGGACATGATGACGCCGCTCACCAACATCGAAGAGCTCGACAAGCGCATCACCGACCTGCGTGCCGTCGAACAGTGGCTCAAGCTCAATCTGAGCATGCTGCAGTCGGCCATCCAGGCGCTCGAGGTGCAGCGGGCGACGCTTTCCACCTTGCGTGCGTTCGGCGCGTTCGCGCAGTCGCAGATGGCACCGCCCGCGCACGAGCCCTCGCATGGCAGTGCGCAGTCCGCGCGCGCAAAGGAGGCGGCGGCTTCCTCGTCGGCTGGCCCGGCTCACGCGGCCGACCCGGCCGACGCAGCCGGCTCGGCGGAGAACGCAGCGCCGCCGCCGGGCTTCGACACGTCGGCATGGTGGAACCTGCTGCAGGCCCAGTTCAACCAGCTCGCGCAGTTTGCGGTGGCGCAGCCCGCGGCCGCGGCGCAAGGCGCAGCGGCTGCGGCGGGCGACCCGGCGGGCGCGGGCGAAAAGCCCGCTGCGAAGCGCGCGGCGGGCAAGCCGTCCGCCTCGCGCAGCACGAAAAAGGCGCCGGCGCAGCCCGAGTGAGGCGCGCGGCGCACGCTTGAACCGCGTCCGCGAGGGCGCTTACGGGGAGCGTCTGCATCATGCGGCTTGCGCTCGTGATGATGGGCGGCGGAGCGCGCGCGGCCTACCAGGCCGGCGCGCTGCGCGCACTGGCGGAACTTGCCGAGGCGGCCGAACCCGGACGCCGTGCCATGCCGTTCACGGTGATCTGCGGCACTTCGGCCGGCGCGATCAACGCCACCTCCATCGCCAGCCACGCCGATCATTTCGCGAAGGGCGCCGAGCAACTCGTGAAAGTCTGGTCGGGCCTGAGCGCCGATCAGGTGTACCGCACGGACTGGCCCGGCGTGGCCGCCGCGGGCGCGCGCTGGCTCGGCGCACTGGCGTTCGGCTGGGCCACCTTCGGGCTTGCCGCGCGGCGCACGCCCCGCACGCTCTTCGATAACGCGCCGCTTGCGCGCCTGCTGGCGCGCACGCTGAGTTTTCACCGCATCGAGCAGATGCTCGACGAGCGGCGTCTGCATGCGGTTTCCGTCACGGCGCTCAGCTACTCGTCGGGCCGGCATCTCACCTTTTATCAGGCGTGCGAACCCATCAGCGCCTGGCGCCGCGCGCAGCGCACGGCACGCATGGTGGCGCTCACGCCCGCGCATCTGCTCGCCTCGGCGGCCATTCCCTACGTATTCCCGGCCGTGCGCCTCGAACTCGACGGCCGCCACGAGTATTTCGGCGACGGCTCGATTCGCCAGATCGCGCCGCTCAGCCCCGCGATCCACTTCGGCGCGCAGCGCATCGTCGTGATCGGTGCGGCCGCGCCCGCGCCGGAGGTGCCCGCCGCGCGCCCCGACATCGACACCTATCCGACGCTCGCGCAGATCGGCCAGCAGGTCATGGCGAGCGTTTTTCTCGATGCGCTCGGCGCCGACATCGAGCGCGTGGAGCACATCAATCGCATGGTGCGGCACCTGCCGGAAACGGTGGAGCCCGAAAGCGGCTGGCGGCATGTGGAGGTGCTGGCGATTGCGCCGAGCGAGCGCATCGAACTGATCGCGGCGCGCCATCTGCAGGCGCTGCCGGCTTCGGTGCGGGTGCTGCTGGGGGCGGTGGGCGGCAATCGCGCGTCGGGGGCCGCGTTCGCGAGTTATCTGCTGTTCGAAGAGGCGTTCACGCGCGAGCTGATCGAGCTTGGCTACCGCGATACGCTGGCCCGGCGCGAGCTTCTTTTGACCTGGCTCAAGGCCCCGGGCGCAGGCGCGGGCGAGCATCCGGAGGGGCGGCGGATCTGAAAGATCGGCGTGCTATCATGGTGTAAGGTTTTTTCGGCCGTTTTGGCGTCGTTTGACAGGGTTCGGGCAGCTTTCCGCGACGAAAGCCATCCCGAACCGGAGCAGGGATGACCCGCAGCGCTGCGGCAATCGGCTGCGGATCGCTGAGGGTAACGGCGATGACAGCGGCGATGGGAACGGCGATGACGATGGCGATGACAGCGGTTCGCCGGGCTCTCGTGGTCCCGGGCGCGGCCGGCGTCACGGGCGCAAGCCCGCATGAACACATCGACAACCGGGTTCGAGGCACGGAGCAGCTACCCAGAACCCGCCAGGCCGCTCTCAAACCGGTACAAGACGGGTACAAGGATTGCCGTGCGGCAGACGCAAGTCGCTGCCGGATGGTTCTGGGCGGCCGATTACCGCGTAAAATTGAATGCTTTTCGCCTGCGTGCCGCGTTTTCCCCGCGCTCACGCGGCACGCAACATTCGTTAGGGGCGCGTCACGCGTGCGTCACGCGCAGATCAGGGGCGGGACTATGAACACGATGCTTTATCCGGAACTTTACAAATCGCTCGAATCGGTCCGTTGGGACATGGAAAAGGACATTCCCTGGGACCAGTTCGACGCGTCGCTCCTCACGGACGAGCAGGCGAAGACCATCAAGATGAACGCCATCACCGAATGGTCCGCGCTGCCGGCCACGGAGATGTTCCTGCGCGACAACCATCACGACAGCGACTTCTCCGCGTTCATGAGCGTGTGGTTCTTCGAAGAGCAGAAGCACTCGCTCGTGCTCATGGAGTATCTGCGCCGCTTCAAGCCCGAGCTCGTGCCGACCGAAGAGGAACTGCACGCGGTGCGCTTCGAATTCGACCCGGCGCCGCCGCTCGAAACGCTGATGCTGCACTTCTGCGGCGAGATTCGCCTGAACCACTGGTACCGCCGCGCGGCCGAATGGCACACGGAACCCGTCATCAAGGCGATCTACGAGACCATCTCGCGCGACGAGGCGCGCCACGGCGGCGCCTACCTGCGCTACATGAAGAAGGCGCTCACGAACTGCGGCGACGTCGCGCGCGCGGCGTTCGCGAAGATCGGCGTGCTGATGGCTTCGGCGCGCCGCACCGAAAAGCCGCTGCACCCCACGAACCTGCACGTGAACCAGGCGCTCTTCCCGCGCGACACGGTGCAGTCGCGCCTGCCCGACCCGGAATGGCTCGAGCGCTGGCTCGACGAGCAGATCCGCTTCGACGACGGCTGGGAAAAGAAGGTGGTCGAGCGCATTCTGCACAACCTCTCGATCCTGTTCGAGCGCACGTTCACCACGGCGCAGGAACTGAACCGCTACCGCAAGGAAGTGGTTTCGCGCCTGCAGTCCGAACAGGGCTCGCAGCAGCAACCCGCCTGAGCGGCACGCGCGCGCCGGCCGTAGCCCGCACGCGCACCGCACGGCAAAGACGGCCCGGGCGTTCGCGTTTCCGGGCCGTTGTTTTTGGTGCTTCGCTTTTCTTCACGACCAGGTTTCGCCCGATGCCCGTTTCCTTCGAACGCAAGATCACGACCCGCGAAGCGCTCGCGCAACTGCGGCCCACGCTCGCCGGCCCGGTGGTGTTCACCAACGGCGTCTTCGACATCCTGCACCGCGGGCACGTCACCTATCTCGCCGATGCGAAGGCGCTCGGCGCGACGCTGATCGTCGGCGTGAACAGCGATGCGTCGGTGCGCATGCTGGGCAAGGGCGACGACCGTCCCGTCAACACCGAAGCGGACCGCATGGCGCTGCTCGCGGCGCTGGAAAGCGTGGACTGGGTGGTGGGCTTTGGCGAGCGCACCCCGATCGAGCTAATCGAGGCGGTGCATCCGGACGTGCTCGTGAAGGGCGGCGACTACGACATGGACGTGCTGCCCGAGTCGGCGCTCGTGCGCGGCTGGGGCGGGCGGGCGCTGGCGATTCCGTTCGAGCACGACCGCTCGACGACGAAGCTGCTGAAGAAGGTGCGCGGCGACGCGGCTTGAGTGCCGCGGCTTCGAGCGCTGCCTGAGTTCCTGCACGGCCTCGGGGGCATCGAACGAAGGCTTTACTGCGTCAACGCCGAGGCCTGCACCGCGGGCTCGGCCACCGGGCCGCCCACCACGGGCACGTCGACCGATTCGGAAGCCGCGATCGGCCGCACGGTCAGGCGCTCAGGATGGATCTGCCGGTTCAGCGGCAGGCTGTCGCGCGAGCCCGAGGCGGGCGTCGGGCCGAAAACGCCGCGAATCGCCGCGAAGGCGACGAGGTTGGCGAGAATCAGAATGGCGATCAGCCAGCGCAGCATCGTAGGAAGCTCCGTCGATATCGGTTTCGTTGGTCCGCCGCCGCGGCGCAGCGCGCGTGCGGCGTTTGTGCGTGCAGCAAGAGCGTGCTCAGGACTGTGCCGCGATCAGCGCGAGCCCCGCGAGCACCAGCGCGTCGTGGCGAGTATGCGGCACCTTGAGTGCGGCTGTCACTTCCGCGGCCGCGCCGCCGCTCACCACCAGCCGCACCGGCTCCTTCCACTCGTCCTGCAGGTCTGCCCACGCGCGCTCGATCAGCGCGGCCTGCGCAAGCGCACAGCCTGCGGAGATGGCGCGTTTCGTATCCGTGGCAAAGCGCGGGCCCGGCTGCGCGTCGGCTGCATCGCCGGCATCTTCCGCCGCCGCGCCGGTCAGGCTGCGCACCGCGGGCGCGTCGAGCACCGGCAACTGCGCCGTGTGCTCGCCGAGCGAGCGCATCATCAGCGTCCAGCCCGGCGCAATCAGGCCGCCGACGAACCTGCCGTCCGCGCGCAGCGCCTCGAGCGTCGTGGCCGTGCCGAAGGTCGCGATCAGGAGCGGCTCGCCCGGAAAGGCCGCGTGCGCACCGATCATGCCGGCCCAGCGGTCGCTGCCGAGGGCGTCGGGCGTCGTGTAGCCGTTGGTCACGCCGCATTGCTGCGCGCACGCGCGGATCACGGTGCGCGGCAGGCCCGGCCAGCGCGCCTCCACGAGTGCGGCAAGGCGCGCGGCCACCGCTTCGCCCGCCACGTTCGAGATCCACGCGCTCGCGGGCGTGGGCAGATCGGCCCACTCCGGCAATCCCCGCGCGCCGGGCGGAACCTCCCGGAGGCCGTCGTGATCCGCCGCGCCCGCATGGGTGCGCGTGCCTGCCGTGTCGGCGATGGCCCATTTGATCCGGCTGTTGCCGGCGTCGATCAGCAGGAAAGGCGGCTTCGCAGCGGGCCCGGGCGCCGCGCTCATGCGCCGCCGCCCGTGATGCGCAACGAAACGTCGCCGGTCGTGACCGTTTCGCGGCCGCTCGCCGTATCGACCAGCAACTGCCCGCGTTCGTCCACGCCCACCGCCGCGCCGCGCATGATCTCCTTGCCCTGCTCGAACAGCGTCACCTGGCGGCCCGCGTAGGCGTGGCAAGCGTTCCAGCGTGCCTGGAACGGCGCGAAACCCGCTTCGCCGAAGCGCTTGAGCGCGGCTTCGAGGGCGTTGAGCTCGGCGGCGAGGGTATCGGTGAGATTCGCGTTGGGCCACGCGCGCGAGAGCGCCGTGGGCGTCGTGCCCGGCACCGCCGGAGCGTCGGCGCCCGCGTTGAGCGCGTCGATCTTCGCGGCCAGCGCGTCGGCGCCGCGCACGTTCGTGCCGATGCCGATCACGACGGCCGTGGCATCGGGCGTGCTCCACGCGGTCTCGACGAGGATGCCCACCAGCTTGTCGCCTTCGAGCAGCACGTCGTTGGGCCACTTGAGCGCGATCTGGCCGGGCGCGGCCACGGGCAGCGTGCGCAGGCCGTCCACGAGCGCCGAGCCGATTGCGAGGCTCAGGCCCGCGAGGCCGTCGATCGGGCGCGGCAGCACGCAGGCGAGCGAGAACAGCAGCGCGTCGCCGGGCTGCGCGACCCAGCTGCGCCCGCGCCGTCCCCGGCCCGCGGTCTGCAGGTAGGCCACGCGCACGAGCGGCCGCGCGAGCGCATCGGCGCGCTGGGGCAGCGCCCTCATGCGCGCCATCAGGTCGGCGTTGGTCGAGCCGGTTTCCTCGACGATCTCGATGGGCCAGTCGTGGGCCACCGGCCCGAACAGCGTGATCGCGCGGTCGCGGTCGATGCGCCAGTCGCCGGCGGGCGGGTTAGCGGGGGAAGAGGAGGTGGCGTTCATGTGCCGTATTGTAGTGGCTGGCGGCGCGGCAAACGCAGTGCGCCCCGCAGTGTGCCCGTTGCGCCCAAATGAACGCCAAAAGGGGGTGCGTTCGCTACAATGGCTGCTCCCCTCCCGCCCGAGCGCCCAGCCTTGACTCAAGAGACGCCACCCGGCCTCGACATTACGGCCGGCTCCAAAGGAAAGATCGTCCGCCTCTCGGGGCAGTGGACCGCGCTTGCCCTCGCGCGCGACCGCGAGCGCGGCAAGGCGGCGCTGCGCCTGCGCACGCTCGCACGCGAGCCCATCGGCGAGTGGGACCTCTCGGGCATCCAGCGCATGGATCACGTGGGCGGCCAGGCGCTCTGGCGCGTCTGGGGCCACAAGCTGCCGGCCAACCTGATCGCGCTCACCGACACGCAGCGCGACATCTTCCAGCGCATCGCGCTCCTCGACTCCGTGCGCGAACCCGCCGAGCAGGTGGTGCGGATCGACCCGGTGACCAGGCTCGGGCTCGCGATCTTCTCGTTCTTCGAGCACCTGTACGGCGGCATCGGCATGCTCGGGCGCGTGATCCTCGACCTGCTGCGGATCCTGCGCCAGCCGAGGCTCACGCCCTGGATCGAGATCTCCGCGAACATCTACAACGCGGGCGCGCGGGCGCTGCCCATCACGGCGCTGGTGGCGTTCCTGATCGGCATCGTGCTTTCGTATCTTTCCGCGCAGCAGTTGCGGCTCTTCGGCGCGAACCAGTACATCGTCAATATTCTCGGGCTGGCGGTGATCCGCGAACTCGGGCCGGTGCTCTCGGCGATCCTCGTGGCCGGGCGTTCGGGCTCGGCCATCACCGCGCAGATCGGCGTGATGCGCGTGACCGAGGAACTCGACGCCATGCGCGTGATGGGCATCTCGCACGGCCTGCGGCTCATTCTGCCGCGCGTGATTGCGCTCGGCATCGCCATGCCGCTGCTCGTGACCTGGACCGACATCATCGCGCTGCTGGGCGGGGCGCTTGCGGCCAAGCTCGTGCTCGGCATCGACATTTCGTACTTCGTGCGCTCGCTGCCCAGCGTGGTGCCGATTGCGAACCTGTGGATCGGGCTCGGCAAGGGCGTGGCCTTCGGCATGCTCGTCGCCATCGTGGGCTGCCACTTCGGCTTTCGCATCAAGGCGAATTCGCAGAGCCTCGGCGAAGGCACGACCACCTCGGTCGTTACCTCGATCACGATCGTGATCCTCGCCGACGCCGTGTTCGCCATCCTGTTCCAGAACGTGGGGCTGTCATGAGCACGGCGGGCACGACAGGCACCACGGGCACGGCGGGCCGGATCGCCGCGACCAGCACGACGGGCACCCGCAGCACGCCGCTCAAGGAAGCCGTGCGCGACCTGCCGCTGCCGCAGATCGGCGAGCCCGTGGTGGAGGTGCGCAACCTCACGAAGCGCTACGGCCGCAATATCGTGCACCAGCATCTGGACCTCGACATCCGGCGCGGCGAGATCGTGACGATCGTGGGCGGGTCGGGCTCCGGCAAGACCACGCTCGTGCGGCAGATTCTCGGGCTCGAGCGGCCGACGTCGGGCACCATCAAGCTGTTCGGCGAGGACCTCACGAAGATCGACTCCGAAGCCGCGCGTCTGATGCGCACGCGCACCGGCATGCTGTTCCAGCACGGCGCGCTCTTTTCTTCGCTCACGGTGTTCGACAACATCGCGCAGCCCGTGCGCGAGCTGGGCAAGATGCCCGCGGATCTGCTGCGCGACATCGTGATGCTCAAGCTCGAGATGGTGGGGCTGCCGTGCAAGCACGCATCGAAGATGCCGGCGGCGCTTTCGGGCGGCATGGTCAAGCGCGTCGGGCTCGCGCGCGCGATCGTGCTGGAGCCCGAGCTGCTCTTTCTCGACGAACCGACGGCGGGGCTCGATCCGCGTTCGTCGGACGAAGTGGTGGAACTCATCAGCACGCTGCACCGCGCGCTCGGGCTCACCGTGGTGCTCGTGACGCACGATCTCGACGCGATGGTCGCGCTCTCCACGCGCGTGGCCGTGCTGGCGGAGCGCCGCGTGCTGGTGGCGGCGCCGGTGGAGGAAGTGGCGGGCGTGGACGATCCGTTCATCCGCGAATATTTTCTGGGTATGCGAGGGCGGCGCGCGCTGCAGGCGCTGCCGCCCGAGCGGCGCGCGAAGCTGCCGCCGGCGGCGCTCGCGCCGGCGTTCGGCACGTCGGGGAACTGAGCCGGGAACTGAGCCGGGAATCGAGCCGGGAATCGAGCCGGGAATCGAGCCGGGAATCGAGCCGGGAATCGAGCCGGACACCGGGCCGGAAACCGATGCGCGCACAGTGGTGCCAGCGGCGAAGCTAGCCGCCAACGAGGGAATCTGACGATGGAAAACAAACCGCATGCGTTCTGGGCCGGCCTCTTCACGATCGGCCTGCTGGTCGTGATCGCGCTGGTGGTGCTCTTCTTCAGCGCCGACCATGCCGTGCACGTGCCCTACGACCTGATCTCGCGCACCAGCGTGACGGGCCTCTATCCGGACGCGGCCGTGCGCTATCGCGGTATCGACGTCGGCAAGGTGGAGACCATCCGCTTCGACCCGAACCAGCCGGGCGAGATCCGCATCCGCATTCTCGTGGACCAGAAGGCGCCCATGACGCGCTCCACCTTCGGCACGCTCGCGCTGCAGGGCGTGACGGGGATCGCCTTCGTGCAGCTCGACGACAACGGCCAGGACCTCTCGCCGCTGCATTCCTCGGAGGCGCACGTGGCCGAACTGCCGCTGCGCCCGGGGCTGCTCGACCAGCTTCAGCGGCGCGGCGACGCGCTGCTGCGCAAGCTCGACAACATCGCCGGCGACATCGACGACCTGCTCTCCAACGACAACCGCAAGCAGTTGATGGCCGCCGTCACGAGCCTGCAACAGGCCGCGGACAGCGCGAACACGCTCGCGAAGCAACTGGAGCCGACCACGAGCCGCCTGCCCGGCGCCGTGACCGACCTGCAGCGCACGCTGCAATCGACGAACCAGTTGATCCAGAACGTGAACCGCCCCGACGGCCCGTTCCAGACCAACCTCAACAAGGCCGGCACGGCGGCGGCGCAGGCGGGTGCGGCGCTCACCTCGATGGATGCGTCGATCCAGGATCTTTCGGCGCGGCTTGGTTACGACACGCTGCCGCGCGTCGATTCGCTGACCGAGGACGTGCGCTCGGCCGTGCGCTCGGTGGACCGCGCAGCAGGCACCTTCAGCGTGAGCCCGAGCAGCGTGCTGTTCGGCGGCGCGCCGCGGCTCGCACCGGGGCCGGGCGAGCCCGGCTTCGTGTGGCCCGCCGCGGGCGGCGGCTCGGCTGGCCACTAAGGTGGCAAGTAAGGTGGCAAGTAAGGTGGCCGGCGGGGTGGTCAGGAGGATGCCCAATCAGGTGCAGCACGCATGGGCCGCGCCGCGAAGCGTGCGGCACCGGGCCCATCCGCAATACGTTCGACGCATGAAGCGCGGCGCCGCCACGGCGCCGCACGACCCAGAAGGAACTGCAATGTCACGCTCGACTTCCCACCTCGGCCGCGCCGTCTCCAAGGCGCTGGCAGTGCTCGCGGCGTGCGCTGCCGCCACGCTCCTCGTGGCGTGCGCGGGCAACTCCGCGGCGCTCTCCGACATCCGCTACGACCTGGGGCCGCCGGCGCAGGCGAGCGCGGCGGGCCCGCTGCCGCCGCTCAAGGTGCTCGACGTGAGCGCGCCGCCGCCGCTCGACAACGACGGCATTCTCTACCGCCTGAGCGCCGATTCGCAGCGCACGGCGCGCTACGCGGACAGCCGCTGGACGATGTCGCCGGCGCGCCTGCTCACCCTGCGCCTGCGCAACATGCTCGGCGCGCGCGCGACGGTGCTCTCGGGCGCCGACGCCGTGCAGGCGCCGATGCTTAAGGTCGAGCTCGACCAGTTCGAACAGGTGTTCGACAACCCGAACCGGAGCTCGGGCGTGCTTACCGCGCGCGCGACGCTGATGCGCGGCGGCAAGGTGATCGCGCAACGCGAGTTCGTCGCGCGCGCGCCGGCCGGCACGCCCGATGCGGCAGGCGGCGTGCATGCGCTCGCCGCGGCCAGCGACGACTTCGTGAGCCAGGTGAGCACGTGGCTCTCATCGCAGCAACTGGCGGGCACGCCCTGACCGCAGCGTCCGGACTCGGGCCACGTTCGACAGCGGGCGTCGAGCGCGAGGACGCGGGCGGCGGCGGGGCAGCACCATGGTGAGGAAAGGGCGCGTGAAGCGCCGGGCGCCGCGAGACGAGGGCGTCCGCCGCGCAACGCCGGGCGGCGGCCCCCGCGATTCTGGCGATTCCGGCGCCCCGGACCCATCGGGCAGCCGCGATCGAGGAGGCGGAGGCCACGACGGGGATAACGGCGGCAAGCGCGGAAGCGGCGGCGATGGCGACGGCGCTTCCAACGGCTGGCGCGGCCGGCCTTCGACGCTCGCGCGCGAGGCGCTCCTCCTCTATGGCGCGCTGATCGTCTATGCCTCGTGGTATCCGTTCAGCGGCTGGCGCTCGCTCGGCCTCGGCCCTTTCGATTATCTCGCCGACCCGCTTCCCCACTACTGGACCGTCTTCGACGTCGTTACCAACGTGCTGGGCTACATGCCCTTCGGCGCGCTGGCCGTGCTCGCCGCCTGGCCGCGCTGGCGCGGCGCGCGGGCCATCGCGCTCGCATTCGCCGCGGGCACGCTGCTCTCCGCGCTGATGGAGGCCGTACAAACGTGGCTGCCCACCCGCGTCGCCTCCAATCTCGACCTCGCCACGAACGCGCTCGGCGCGTTGCTGGGCGCACTCCTCGCCGCCCCCGCGACCGGTCCGCTGCTCGAACGCGGCTGGGTGAGGCGCCTGCGCTTTCGCTGGTTCGAGCGCGACGCGGCCGCGCTCTTCGTGCTGGCCGGCCTCTGGCCATTCGCGACGATGTTCCCGCAGCCGCGCCTGTTCGGCCTGGGCGACTGGCCGGCCGAACTCTGGCAGCGTTTCGACACCTCGATGCAGGACGCCATGCTCGCCTGGCTGCCTCTCGCCTGGCACGTGCGCGCGTGGCCGGGCGCGCTGGCGGGCGCTTTCTCCGATGGCGTCTCCGAAACGCTCGTCACGGCGCTCAACCTGTTCGGTGCGGCGGCGTTCGCCTCGCTGCCCATGCGCGAGCGCGCCCCGCGCGTGCGCCTCCTGCTCGCACTGATTGCGGCGACGCTGGGCATCAAGCTCGGCGCCACCTTCCTGCAGTCGCAAAGCGGCCTCGTGTTCGACTGGGCGACGCCAGCCGCCGTCGCGGGCATCGCGTGCGGCACGCTCGCGGCGCTCGCCGCACTGCGTCTGCCGCGCCCCGCGCGCGCAGCGGCGGCCACGGCAGCGATCGCGGTGTCGCTCGTGCTGGTGAACCTGCTGCCCGTGAATCCCTACTTCGACGTGCTGCTCGCGGACTGGCGCCAGGGGCGCTATCTGCACTTCAACGGGCTCGCGCGCTGGCTGGCCTGGAGCTGGCCGTGGGCCGCGCTTATCTGGAGCGCGTTTTCGCTGGAACGCGCTTGGCTCGCGCGGCGGGCGCGCTGATGGCGGCGAAGGCCGGGCGCGCGAGGGGCCGGCCGGCGCGAGTGGGGGCGGGAGCATTCGCGCGGCGCTCGCTATAATCGACCGGTCCCTACGACGCGCTGCGCGTCTGTCCCCTCGCGTGGCAGACGCATGGCGCGAACCGCAAACGCATCGAACCGCGCGCGGCGCCCCGGCGGCACCCGGCGCGCGATCTGCACAGGTACCCCACGCCATGACCGACTCGTTCTACAAGTACCACGTCTTCTTCTGCCTGAACCAGCGCGAACCCGGCGCCGAACGCCCGAGCTGCGCGAACTGCAACGCCCAGGCCATGCAGGAGTATGCGAAGAAGCGCGTGAAGCAACTGGGCCTTGCGGGCCCGGGCCAGGTGCGCATCAACAAGGCGGGCTGCCTCGACCGCTGCGAGGAAGGCCCGACCGTCGTCGTGTATCCGGAGGGCACCTGGTACACCTATGTCGACGAAGCCGACATCGACGAAATCGTCGTCTCGCATCTGCAGAACGGCCAGGTGGTCGAACGTCTGAAGATTTGACTTGTCATTGCCCCCTCACCGACCGCTGATTGACTGCTGATCGACCTCTGATCGACCGATAAGGACTGCCGCGCGATGAACGCCCAGACCCAGAAATTCCACATCGACGGCCCCGTTGGCCAGATCGAGTGCGCGCTCGACGCGCCCGACGCGGGCACGCCCGTGCGCGGCATCGCGCTCGTGGCGCATCCGCATCCGCTCTTCGGCGGGACGATGGACAACAAGGTCGCGCAGACCCTCGCGCGCACGCTCGTCCAGCTTGGCTACACCACCTACCGCTCGAACTTTCGCGGCGTGAGCGAAACGGCCGGCACGCACGACAACGGCATCGGCGAACAGGACGATTTGCTCGAACTGCTCGCCTACATGCGCGCCCAGCCGGGCCAGGCCGATCTGCCGCTCGTGCTCGCGGGCTTCTCGTTCGGCACCTTCGTGCTCTCGCACGTCGCGAAGCGTTATGCCGAAGCGGGCGGCGCCATCGAGCGCATGGTGTTCGTCGGCACGGCCGCGAGCCGCTGGGAGGTCGCGCCGGTGCCCGAAAACACGCTCGTCGTGCACGGCGAACTCGACGATACGGTGCCCATCCTCTCGGTGTACGAGTGGGCGCGGCCGCAGGAACTGCCGGTGGTCGTGATTCCGGGGGCGGAACACTTCCTGCACCGCAAGCTGCATATCCTCAAGCGCATCATCGTCGATGCCTGGCGTTGAGCGCGGCTGATCGCCCCCAGCGTCCCCCGTCGTTTCCCGTTCATCCCCCGTTTTATCCGCGCCACAGCCTGCGGCGGCCTCTCGCGGCGCCGCGGGCCTGCCTGCGAAAAATGCGCGACAGGTCCGCATAAAAGCGGCGTTAGCGAAAAAACGCCGCAACGCGGCGCGTATAATGGCCGTTCTTTTTGTGGACGCCGCAGCCCGCGGTTCGCGGCGCGAGGCGCCGTTTGACCGGCCGGTGCGCCCATGGCGCCGCGCGCGAACCTGTCGCTGCGCCGCCGGTCCAACGCTCGCCGCCTGCGCCGCAGCTCATGCCGGATTTCGCGCGCACCTTCGCGCCGGACTTCGGCGAACCCGCGCGCTCACGCGTCCTCACCGGCTCTCTCAGACCGTGCGCCGCATGGCGCGCAACGTTCACTCTGCCCGACTCGAACCTATGCGTTTTCTCTCCTCCGGCCTTCAGTCTTCCTCCGCTTTCGTTTCCCCTGCACTCGTTCGCAAAGTCACGCTCGGCGCTCTGCTGCCGGCCACGCTGCTCGCGTCGGCCAGCGCCTTCGCGCAGGTGCCGCCGCCCGCGGTGAACGCGCGTTCGTGGGTGCTCGTCGATGCGACGGCCAACCAGGTGCTCGCTTCGGGCAATGCCGACGAGCGCGTCGAGCCGGCTTCGCTCACGAAGCTGATGACGGCCTACCTCGTGTTCGAGGCGCTGCAGACGAAGAAAATTTCGATGGATCAGATCGTCACGCCGAGCGACGCCGTGCGCCGCGTGAAGAACGACGAATCGCGCATGTTCATCGAGGCGAACAAGCCGGTGTCCGTGCACGACCTCGTGTACGGCATGATCATCCAGTCGGGTAACGACGCGGCCATCGCGCTCGCCGAACTCGTGGGCGGCAGCGAGGCGAACTTCGTCAACATGATGAACGCCGAAGCGCAGAAGCTCGGCATGACGCACACGCACTTCGCCGACGTGAACGGCATGCCCGACCCGAATCACTACACGACGGCGGCCGACCTCGCGACGCTCTCGACCCACCTGATCCGCGACTATCCCGAGTACTACAGCATCTTCTCGGTCAAGGAATTCAAGTACAACAACATCAAGCAGCCGAACCGCAACCGCCTGCTGTGGATCGACCCGACCGTCGACGGCCTGAAGACCGGCCACACCGAGGCGGCCGGCTACTGCCTGATCGCTTCGGCGCGGCGCCCGATCGCGGGCGGCGGCGAGCGCCGTCTCGTCTCGGTGGTGATGGGCGAGCAGAAGGAACACGACCGCGTGCAGGACAGCATGAAGATGCTGAACTACGGCTATAGCGCCTACGACACCACGCGCATCTACCAGGCGGGCCAGGTGGTGGCGACGCCGCGCGTCTACAAGGGCGCCGACGATACGGTGAAGGTCGGCGTGAAGAAGGACCAGTACGTGACGCTGCCCAAGGGTGCTGCCGACAAGGCGAAGCCGCAGGTCGAACTCACGAACCCGCTCATCGCGCCGCTCGCCGACGGTCAGCAGGTCGGCTCGGCGAAGTTCGTGGGCGCGGACGGCAAGGTGCTCGCGCAGTTCCCGATCGTCGCGCTGCAAACGGTGCCGCAGGCCGGCATCGTGGGCCGCGTGTGGGATTCGCTGATGCTCATGTTCAACAAGAAGAAATGAGCGCGCAGGCCCCTTCGTCCGAGGCGGGCGCGGCGGCGGCACCGGAGTTGCTCGTCTGGCTCAACGGCGAACTCACGCCGCTGTCCGAAGCGCGCGTGCCGGTGCTGGATCGCGGCTTCATCTTCGGCGACGGCATTTACGAAGTGGTGCCGGTCTATGCGCTCGCCGCCGAGGGCGCGAGCGAGAAGGTGCGCGTGCCGTTTCGCATCGCGCAGCATCTTGCGCGCCTCGCGCGTTCGCTCGACAAGGTTGCGATTGCGAATCCGTTCGACGAGGCGGGCTGGCGCGCGCTGATCGCCCAGGTGATCGAGGCGAACGAAGCCGCGGGTGCGCTCGCGCGCGACGAACACGCGAACCTCTACATACAGGTGACGCGCGGCGTGGCGAAGCGCGGCCACGCGTTTCCCGCCGGTGTGCGGCCCACGGTGCTCGTAATGGCGAACCCGATGCGCCTGCCCACCGACGCGCAGCGTGCGAGCGGCGTGGCCTGCGTGAGCGCCGAGGATCGCCGCTGGCTGAACTGCGACATCAAATCGACGTCGCTGCTCGGCAACGTGCTGATGGCGCAGTACGCCGTGGAGCACGGCGTGTTCGAGACGATCCAGCTGCGCGACGGTCTGCTGACCGAAGCGTCGTCGTCGAACGTATGGGTCGTGAAGGACGGCGCGCTCTACGCGCCGCCGAAGAGCAACCTGCTGCTCGAAGGCATTCGCTACGGGCTCGTCGAGGAACTCGCGCGCGAGTGCGGCATTCGCTTCGAAGCGCGCCAGATCGACGAAGCCGCGCTGCGCCGCGCCGACGAAATTCTCGTCACCTCGGCGACCAAGGAAGTGCTGCCGGTCACGTCGCTCGACGGCGCGGCCGTGGGCAGCGGCAAGCCCGGCCCCGTGTATGCGGCGCTCTACGCGGCCTATCAGCGCGTGAAGGCGCGCTCGGCGGCCGAAGCTGCACAGGCGCAGGCCGAATCGTTGCAAGGAGTAGAAAAATGAGCGAAACGCTAAACACCGCGAAGGAATCGCTGATCGAGTTTCCGTGCGATTTCCCGATCAAGGTGATGGGCAAGACCCACCCGGAATTCACGCAGACCATCGTCGCGGTGATCCGCACGTTCGACGGCGCCTTCGACGAGCGCGCCATCGAAACGCGTCCTTCGAGCGGCGGCAACTACACGGGCCTCACCGTGAGCGTGCGCGCCGAGAGCCAGGCGCATCTCGACGACATCTATCGCGCGCTCACCGGGCATCCGATGGTGAAGATCGTGCTGTAAGCGCGATTCCCGTTTCATGTCGCGAGGCAAGGGCCGCTTTCGAGCGGCCCTTGCCTTTTTCGGGGCGCACGTGCGCGCGGCTCAGGGCGCCTCTCCGGCCCGCTCGCGCAGCGCGGCGGCAGCGGCCGTCATCAGCGGGCCGGCCTCGCAGGCATCCTCGTAGAGCTTCCTGAAACGCGCGACCTCGTCGAACACCCACGTGCGGAACGCCTGCACGCGCCCGGTTTCCAGCCGCTGCGGCGTGCAGATGAAGTAGTAGCGCCAGGGGCTCGGACCGTCGATGTCCTTGAAGAGCCGCACGAGGCGCCCGAGCGTGATCTCGTGCACCGCGAGCGAGCGGCGCACGAGCGCGATGCCCTGGCCGTCCATGGTCGCCTGCAGCAGGTTCGACGAATCCTGGTAAAGCACGCCGCGTTTGGGTTCGGGAAAGTCCGTGAGGCCGGCGGCGTCGAACCAAGGCCGCCAGAGTTCGTCGTCCGAGCGCAGCAGCGGAAACCCGGCAAGCTCGCGCGGCTCGGTGGGCAGCCGGCCGCCGTTGAAGCCCGGCGAGCAGGCGGGAAAGAAAATTTCGTCGAGCAGCAGTTCGGCGTGCAGGCCCGGATAGTGACCGTAGCCGAAGCGGATCGCCACGTCCACGTCGTCGCGGGCGAGGTCGGCGAGCTGGTTCGTCGATTGCAGTTCGACGTCCCATTCGGGATGCGCCTCGATGAAGCGGCCGATGCGCGGCGTCACCCAGCGCGCCGCGAACGACGAGAGGATCGACACCACGAGCCGCCGGTCGCGATCGCCGGCGCGGATTTCCTGGGTGGCGTGGATCAACTGCGTGAGGGCGTCGCGCACCTGGAGCGCGTAGCGGCGCCCCGTGTCGGTGAGGCGCACGCGCTTGCCGTCGCGTGCGAAGAGGGCGACGCCGAGCTCGCCTTCGAGCGCCCGGATCTGGTGGCTGACGGCGCCGTGGGTGACGAAGAGTTCGTCGGCGGCGCGCGAAAAGCTTTCGTGGCGGGCGGCGGCTTCGAACGCCTTAAGCGCATTCAGTGCGGGGAGCTGGCGAAGGTCCATCGTAATTTTTCTCACATAGCCGTGAAAATTGATCGTTTTCCCTAAGTCCTTGCTACGCCTACGATTGTAGCCATGGAAGCAGCTTTGGCGGAGGCGGAAATGAGAGAAATTTCTTCGGATATCACGTTTGAGGTGCTCGCAGATCAGGTGGCTTCGGTGCGCGTGACGCGCAGCACGCGGGTGACGGTGCGCTGCGGCGCCGTGTGGCTCACGCGCAGCGACGACACGGCCGATTACTGGCTCGAACCCGGCCACACGCTGCGGCTGCGGCGCGGCGAGCGCCTGTGGATCGGCGCGGAAGGCGGCGGGGCCGCGTGGGTGGCGTTCGAGTCGCCGGCCCGGCTGGGCGAACGCCTGTTCGATGCACTCGCGCGCTATGCAACGCGCTTTGGCATTCATAAGGGTGACGGGTGGTATTCCGTTTGAGGCCGCAGGTTTGGCGGTTCGGGTTGGCCGGACTTGAAAAGGTGCGGGTGGGGGCGGGCGGATCGGACGATGCGCCCGCCCTTTTCGCATCCGGCGGCTTCGCGCCGATTTCGGTAAACTTCCGAAAATCATGTGCGCCACCCCGGTCTCACCCTCACAAATGACATCCGACCCCGCATTGGCGGAGCCGGCTTCTCCATCGAATCTCGCATCGGCGGCTCCCGTTGTGCTGTGCTGGCGCGGCCTCGAGCCCTATCAGGCGAGCTTCGACGCGATGCGCGAATTCACCGCCGCCCGCACCGCCGAAACGCTGGACGAGATCTGGCTCGTCGAGCATCCGCCCGTCTTCACGCTGGGGCAGGCCGGCAAGCCGGAGCACCTGCTCGTTGCCGACAGCGGCATTCCGCTCGTGCAGATCGACCGCGGCGGCCAGATCACCTATCACGGCCCCGGCCAGGTGGTGGCCTATCTGCTGCTCGACCTCAGGCGGCGCAAGCTCATGGTGCGCGAGCTGGTCGAGCTCATCGAGGAGGCCGTGATCGAAACGCTGGCGGCGTATAATCTCGCGGGTGCGCGCAAAGCCGGCGCCCCCGGGATTTACGTGCCAGAAGGCGCAGAAGATGCAGAAGGCGCTGGCGCCGCGAGCGCTGCCCACGTGGGCGCCAAAGTCGCCGCGCTCGGCCTCAAGATCCGCAACGGCTGCAGCTATCACGGCGTGAGCCTGAACGTGTCGATGGATCTGAAGCCGTTCCTCGCGATCAATCCGTGTGGCTACGCAGGCCTCGAAACCGTCGATATGGCGACGCTCGGCGCAAGCGCGAGCTGGCAGGACGTGGCCGCCACGCTCGCCGCGCGGCTCGAGGCGAACCTCGCTGCGCACCCTGCCCGCCCTGCGGCGCAGGAGGCAAAGGACCCCGGCGCGAGTCTCGCGCCAACGCTTTCGGTGGCCGAAGCGGCCGCCGCAGACCCGGCAGCCGAAGCGGCTCGACCGGACCCGGCCGCAGGCGGCTAGAGATTGACCGGCCGCCCGCGCGGCCTGAGAAGGCGGGCAACCGCCACAACCGCAGGCCGGCGTTGCAGCGGCGGCCTGACTGGATCGACAGAATGAGTGACGCAATCACGAACGCAGGCGCCAGCGCAGGTGCTGCACCCGCCCCCGAGGCCGTCCCCTACGACGCCACCGCGAAGCAGAAAGCGCAGGCCAAGACCTCGCGCATTCCGATCAAGGTCATCCCGATCGAGAAGCTCAAGAAGCCGGAATGGATCCGCGTGAAGGCGGCCACCGGCAATTCGCGCTTCTACGAAATCAAGAACATCCTGCGCGAGCACAACCTGCATACGGTGTGCGAGGAAGCGAGCTGCCCGAACATCGGCGAATGCTTCGGCAAGGGCACCGCCACGTTCATGATCATGGGCGACAAGTGCACGCGCCGCTGCCCGTTCTGCGACGTGGGCCACGGCCGCCCCGATCCGCTCGACCCGGACGAGCCCGCGAACCTCGCGCGCACCATCGGCGCGCTCAAGCTCAAGTACGTCGTGATCACGAGCGTGGACCGCGACGATCTGCGCGACGGCGGCGCCGGCCACTTCGTGGAGTGCATCCGCCAGGTGCGCGAGCAGTCACCGCAAACGCGCATCGAGATCCTCACGCCCGACTTCCGCGGCCGTCTGGACCGCGCGCTGGAAATTCTCAACGCCGCGCCGCCCGACGTGATGAACCACAACCTCGAAACGGTGCCGCGCCTCTACAAGGAAGCACGCCCGGGTTCGGACTACGCGCACTCGCTCAAGCTGCTCAAGGACTTCAAGGCGCTGCATCCCGATGTCGCGACGAAGTCGGGCCTGATGGTGGGGCTGGGCGAAACCGAGGAAGAGATTCTCCAGGTGATGCGCGACCTGCGCGCGCACAACGTGGACATGCTGACCATCGGCCAGTATCTCCAGCCTTCGGAGCACCACCTGCCGGTGCGCGCGTACGTGCATCCCGACACCTTCAAGATGTACGAGGAAGAGGCCTACAAGATGGGCTTCACGCATGCCGCCGTCGGCGCCATGGTGCGCTCGAGCTATCACGCCGACCTGCAGGCGCACGGCGCAGGCGTGGTCTGACCGAAAGGTGCGGCGTAAGCCGCCCGCAGTCGCACTGAAAGCCGCCGTGACGCTTTCCTGAAGCGTCGAGCCGGACACCGGTTGCCCATGCGGCTCATCCCGCGAAAAGCCCGCTAAATGCGGGCTTTTTTGCGCCTATGCGCGGCGCGTTTGCAGTGCACGATACGAGCTCCGCCTGCCGCGCCCGTCTTTTCCACTTCAACGCGAAAAGCAATGCCCGAGCGGCGTCATTAGCTATCGCGGATAAATTAGAACCGGTTGCCGCCAGACTCCCTATAGTCGGGTTCTCCTTCTTGCCATCGAACATCCTTCGGAGTCTGTACAGATGAAACGCGCCTTTGCCTCGTCGCCGATCAAGCGTTCTTTCGCGCGGCCCCTCGCGGCCTCGCTGGCGTTCGCCGCCGCGCTGGCGTGCGCGTTCGGCGCGAATGCCGCCCATGCCGCGGACAGCGATCGGCACGAAGTCGTGATCGCCTGTCAGGACATGGTGGTGCCCTGGCGCTACGCGCAGGCAACGGGCGAAGTGGAGAAGGCAACCGGCTACAAGGTCACTTACCGCAAGCTCGCGAGCGGCGCCGACGTGATCCGTGCGCTCGCCTCGGGCTCGGTGCAACTGGGCGAGGCGGGATCGAGCCCGATTGCGGCGGGGCTCTCGCAGGGCGTGGATATTTCGCTCTTCTGGATTCTCGACAACATCAACGACGCCGAAGCCCTCGTCGCACGCGACGGCTCGGGCGTGACGAGCGTGGCGGGCCTGAAGGGCAAGACGATCGGCGTGCCCTACGTTTCGACCTCGCACTTCCATACGCTCGTGGCGCTCGAGAACGCGGGCGTCAACCCTGCCGACGTGAAGATCGTGAACCTGCGTCCGCCCGAAGTCGCGGCGGCCTGGCAGCGCGGCGACATCGACGCCACCTACATCTGGGACCCGGTGCTCGCGCAGGTGAAGAAGAGCGGCCACGTGCTGATTACCTCGGGGCAGGTGGCGAGAGCCACGGGCAAGGCGACCTTCGACGGCTTCGTGGTCGATCGGCGCTTTGCCAAAGACAACGCCGACTTCGTCGCGAAGTTCGTGAAGGTGCTGGCCGCCACCGACGCCGACTACGGCGCGCATCGCAGCGCCTGGAGCGCCGCCTCGCCGCAGGTGCAGGCGGTGGCGAAGGAGTCGGGCGCGAATGCGCAGGACGTGCCCGCGAGCCTCGCGCTCTACGCATTCCCGACGCCGGCCGAGCAGTCTTCGAAGACATGGCTGGGCGGCGGCGCCCAGTCGGGCGCGGCGCAGTCGCTGCTCGCCACCGCGACCTTCCTCAAGGCGCAGGGGACGATCCAGAACGTGCTGCCCGATTACTCGGTGGGCGTCGATCCGCAGTACGTTCAGCGCGCGTCCTCGCATTGAACGGGCACACCGGGGCTCATCGCCCGATCCTTGCATGAAGGCCGCACCATGAGCACGCTTGAAATCCGCAACCTGAGCGTCGTCTATGAAGGCGCGACGCGCGGCGCGCCCGCCAATGTCGCGCTCGCCAACGTCGATCTCGACGTGGCGAGCGGCGAGTTCGTCGTGGCGCTGGGTGCGTCGGGCTGCGGCAAGACCACGCTGCTCAACTGCATCGCGGGCTTCATCCAGCCCGCGCAGGGCGAAGTGCGCGTGAACGGCGCGCGCGTGACCGAGCCGGGCGCCGGGCGCGGCGTGGTGTTCCAGAAGCATGCGCTGATGCCGTGGCTCGACGTGCTCGATAACGTCGCGCTCGGGCTGCGCTTTCAGGGTGTGCCGAAGGCGGAGCGCGAGCGCGTGGCGCGCGAGCAGCTCGCGCTGGTGGGGCTCGAACAGCATGCGCGCTCGCGCGTGTATGCGCTCTCGGGCGGCATGCAGCAGCGCGTGGGCCTCGCCCGCGCGCTCGCGAGCGATCCGCAGATGCTGCTGATGGACGAGCCGATGGGCGCGCTCGACGCCATGACGCGCGAGTCGATCCAGGAACTCGTGCTCGACGTCTGGGGCCGCACGCAGAAGACGGTGTTCTTCATCACGCACGACGTGGAGGAGGCGCTTTTTCTCGCCACCCGCGTGGTGGTGATGACGCCGGGGCCGGGCCGTATCGGGCACGAGTACGCGCTGCCGTTCGCGCGGCGCTATCTGCAAACGCGCGATGCGCGGGCGGTGAAGTCTTCGCCGGAATTCATCGAATGGCGCGAGCGGCTGATTCATCTGCTGCATGCGCGCGAGGGCGAGCCGGCCGTGCCGGCTACCTTGCATGGGGTGGCAGCGGGTGCGCAAGCGGCCGTCGCGACCGGGAGGGGAAGGTCATGAGCGTTGCACAGGAACCGTTGCGTGAGGCGGCGCTGAAGGGGCCGCTTGCGCGGGCCGAGAACACGGCGCGCGCGGCGGCGGTGCCCGATGCGCCCGACCTCGCTTCGAGCGCCAGGGTCTGGCGCATGCCCGGCGAAGGGCCGACCGCGGCGCTTTCCACCGCATCGGTCGCGGGGCTGGCCTTGCTCTGGTGGCTCGCCACCCATCTGCACTGGCTGCCGCCGCTCTTTCTGCCGACCCCCGAAGCCGTCTGGCAGGCTTTCGTCGATGCGTGGCACGGGCGCATCCAGGGCGGCCTGCCGCTCTCCGAGCATCTCGCCTGGAGCGCGCTGCGCGTGTTCGGCGCGTTTGCGCTCGCGGCCGCGACCGCGATTCCGGTCGGCATCCTGATGGGGGTGTCGCGCGTCGCGCGCGGGCTGCTCGATCCGCCGCTGGAGTTCTACCGGCCGCTGCCGCCGCTCGCGTACCTGCCGCTCGTCGTGATCTGGTTCGGCATCGACGAGACCGCGAAGATCGTCGTGATCTGGCTTGCCTGCTTCGCGCCCATCGCCATGGCGGCGCGCGCGGGCGCGCGCAGCGCCACGGTCGAGCAGATTCGCGCCGCGAGTTCGCTGGGCGGCAGCTTCTGGCAGATCGTGCGCTTCGTCGTGCTGCCCGCCGCGCTGCCCGAGATCCTCACCGGCTTGCGCATTGCCATCGGCTTCGGCTGGACCACGCTGGTCGCCGCCGAAATGGTCGCCGCCACGGCGGGCCTCGGCCAGATGGTGCTCAATGCGTCGAGCTTCCTGCGCACCGACGTCGTGGTGATGGGCATCGTGCTGATCGGCCTCATCGCCTGGGGCTTCGATCTCGGCATGCGCGTGCTGGAGCGGCGGCTCGTGCCCTGGAAGGGACGCGGCTAAGGCGCGGTTTTCTGGCATTGGCTTGGCGTTTGCCTGATATTTGCCCCCGTAGACCCCGCTCGCAAGCGGCGCTTCCGGCGTCCCCTTTCTCAAGTCCGCGGCCAGCCCGCGGCCTTTGTCATTCCGGAAACCCGGACGCGCGCCGCCGCGCTTTCTGGAAATCCAGATTCCCTCGCCGTTCCCGAACCCGAAAAGCCTTGTAAATCAAGGCTTCCCGCGCACGATGCCGCTGGCATCAACCTTGCAAAAAGGGGCCCACGGCCACCCAGGTCCGACAACTACAGCAAGGAGACAGCCGATGTCCGTTACCCCTTCCCGGTTTCGCTGATTCCCCGTTCTGTCGCGGCCTGCGCCGCGCGGCTGCTGCCCGGATCGTGCATCCGCGCCGCCCGCCTGCGCCCGGCCATCGTCTTACTTTCAGATTCAGGAAAGATCGTGAAGAAACCCTTCCACAAAGTCCTCTACGTCCAGGTGATCGTTGCGATCGTCGTGGGCGTCATCCTCGGCCACTACTCGCCGGCGCTCGCCATCGACATGAAGCCGCTCGGCGACGGCTTCATCAAGCTCATCAAGATGGTGATCGGCCCCATCATCTTCTGCACCGTCGTGACCGGCATCGCCGGCATGGAGGACATGAAGAAGGTGGGCCGCGTGGGCGGCAAGGCGCTGCTCTACTTCGAGATCGTCTCGACCTTCGCGCTGGTGTTCGGCCTGATCGCCACTCACGTGCTGAAACCGGGCGCGGGCTTCAACGTCGACGTGAAGACGCTCGACGCGAAAGCGGTCGCCTCGTTTGCAGAGAAGGCGCACGGCCAGAGCACGGTGGACTTCTTCATGCACATCATCCCGGACACGCTGTTCTCGGCGTTTGCCCAGGGCGAGATCCTGCAGATCCTGCTGGTCGCGATGCTGTTCGGCGCCGTGCTCGCGCAGATCGGCGAGCGCGGGCGGGTGGTGACGGAGTTCATCGAAGGTGTGTCGGGCGTGCTGTTCGGGATCGTCAAGATCATCACGAAGCTCGCCCCCATCGGCGCGTTCGGCGCGATGGCGTTCACCATCGGCAAGTACGGCGTGGGCTCGCTGATTCCCATGCTCAAGCTGATCGGCACGTTCTATCTGACCTCGGTGCTGTTCGTGCTGATCGTGCTCGGTGCGATTGCGCGCTACGTGGGCTTCTCGATCGTGCGTTTCGTTTCGTACATCAAGGAAGAACTGCTGATCGTGCTCGGCACGAGCTCGTCGGAGTCGGCGCTGCCGCAACTCATGCAGAAACTCGAGCGGCTCGGCTGCTCGCGCCCGGTGGTCGGCCTCGTGGTGCCGACCGGCTACTCGTTCAACCTCGACGGCACCAACATCTACATGACGATGGCGGTGCTCTTCATCGCCCAGGCCACCAACACCGACCTCACGCTCGCCCAGCAGCTCACGCTGCTCGCGGTGACGATGCTCACCTCGAAGGGCGCGAGCGGCGTGACGGGCGCGGGCTTCATCACCCTCGCGGCGACGCTCGCCGTGGTGCCCACGATCCCGCTCTCGGGCATGGTGCTGATTCTCGGCATCGACCGCTTCATGAGCGAGTGCCGGGCGCTCACCAACATCGTCGGCAACGGCGTGGCCACGGTGGTCGTGTCCGCCTGGGAGAAGGAGCTCGACCGCGAGAAGCTGCGCGCCGTGCTGGCGGGCGAGGTCGAAGTGAAGGAAGGCGCGGGCGCTTGAGAGGCGGTTAAGAGGCGCTTGAGAGACTGTCAGGAGACTGCCCGTCGCCGCGCGGAATGCCCTGGCGGCCCCGCGCGCAACCCCAGCTTGTTGCGGCTTCCCTCCGCCGCCCGGCAGCGCGTCGTTCCCCTGCGGCGCGCTGCTTTTTTTCTCCGGATGCGGGGCCGATACGGTTTGCGCCATGCGTTGCATCGGCTGCCGGGGTTCGAGCCGAGGCATGCTGCTGCGTGCCGGGCATGTGCCACAATCACCCCATCCCGTTCGATTCACCTTGAAGCCGCTCTCGTGACGCGCCGCCTGCTCATCCTCCTCGTGCTCGCCGCCGGGCTTGCCGCGGTCTGCGCCCTCACGTGGACGCTCGCGTGGAAGAGCGGCATCGACTCGCTGCGCCGCGACGCGGCCGTGCGCGGCGACCGCACCACGGCCGCGCTCAAGAGCACGCTGGAGCGCTACGAATCGCTGCCCTATATCGTGGGCGAGCACCCGCTCGTGCAGGACGTGCTCGCGAACCCGAAGCGCGAGTGGGTGCTGGCGGCCAACCGCTACCTCGAAGACGTCAACCGCCACGCGCGCGCGACCACCACCTACATCATCGGCGCCGACGGCGAATGCATCGCGGCCAGCAACTGGCGCGACCCGGACAGCTTCGTCGGCGTGCAGTACCGTTTCCGGCCTTACTTCATCGATGCGGCGAAAGGCGGCGTCGGCCGCTTCTTCGCCATCGGCACGATCTCGCACGATCCCGGCTACTACCTCTCGCAGCCGGTGCGCCGCGAGGGCAAGATCGTCGGCGTGGTGGTGGTGAAGCTCAATCTCGAATGGTTTCCGGGCACCGATCCCACCGAGCCGCTCCTCGTCACCGACGATCACGGCGTGATCTTTCTGTCGTCGGTGCCGGCCTGGAAGTACCGCACCGTGCGCCCGCTCCCCGCCGACATCCTCGCTTCGATCGACGAGACCCAGCAGTACGCGCGTCAGACCATCGCGCCGTTGCCCGCACATGTCGAGCGCGTGCTGGAGGGCGACGCCGACATTGTGCGCATCGGCCGCGGCCTGCGCGCGCCGCGCTACCTGGAGACGCGCCGCGCGCTGGGCGAGCCGGACTGGCATCTCGTGACGATGTCGCCGGTGGGCCCCGTGGTCGACGCGGCGCGCAGCGTGACGGTCATGACGGGGTTCGGCTACGTCTCGCTGTGCCTGCTCGGCTTCTACTGGCGGCAGCGCCGCGCGCGCGTGAACGAGATGATGAAGAGCCGCGCGATGCTGCAAAAAGCCTATGCGATGCTCAACGAACGCGTGGCCGAGCGCACCGCCGATCTCTCGCAGGCGAACGAACAGTTGCAGCGCGAGGTGCACGAACGCGCGCGCGCCGAAGCCGAGTTGCGCGCCGCGCAGGACGAACTGATCCAGGCGAGCAAGCTCGCCGCGCTCGGCCAGATGGCGGCGGGCATCACGCACGAACTCAACCAGCCGCTCGCGGCGCTGCGCAGCTTCTCGGACAACACGCGCGTGTTTCTGGAGCGCGGCCAGTACGAGGCGGCGCACGAAAATCTGGAGGCGATCGGCTCGCTCACCGAACGCATGGGCAAGATCGTCAACCAGCTCAAGCTCTTCGTGGGGCGGGCGCGGCCGCGCAGCTTGCGCTCGCCGGTGGCGGGCGCCTTGCGCAATGCGCTCGCGCTGCTCGGCAAGCGCCTCGCGGGCGTGAGCGTGACGCTCACGCTCACCGACCGCACGGATGCCGCCGATGCGGCCAGCGTCGCCTTCGATCCGCACCGCGGCCATGCCGAACTGGTGGCGCAATGCGACGACCTGCGGCTCGAACAGGTGCTGATCAACCTGATCGGCAATGCGCTCGACGCCGTCGCGGACGTGCCGTCGCCGCGCATCGCGATCGACATCGAGGTGCAGGCCGCGACGCTCGCGATCGGCGTGCGCGACAACGGCCCGGGCATTCCCGACGACGTCATGCCGCGCCTCTTCGAGCCGTTCTTCACCACGAAGGAGATGGGGCAGGGAATGGGCCTTGGTCTGGCGATTTCGTCGTCGATCGCGCGCGACTGCGGCGGTTCGCTGGCCGCGCAAAACGAACCCGGCGGCGGCGCCCGCTTCGTGCTGACGCTGCGCCGGGCGCAGGTGAGCGCGGCGCGCGTGCCGGCCGCCGATGTCTGAACCGGATGAATCAGGATAGCGAACGAACATGGTGACTCAACACGCCGGCCGGGTGTTCTATATCGAGGACGACGAACTGGTGCGGCGCGCGGGCGTGCAGAGCCTGCAACTGGCCGGCTTCGACGCCACCGGCTTCGCCACGGCCGAAGCCGCGCTGCCCTTGATCGGCGCCGAATTCGCGGGCGTTGTCGTGAGCGACATCCGCTTGCCGGGCGCGAGCGGGCTCGAGTTGCTCGCGCACTGCCACGAACGCGCGCCGGACGTGCCCGTGATCCTCGTCACCGGCCACGGCGACATTTCGATGGCCGTGCAGGCCATGCGCGACGGCGCCTACGACTTCATCGAAAAGCCGTTCGCCGCGGAACGCCTGACCGAAACCGTGCGCCGCGCGCTGGAGCGCCGCATGCTGGTGCTCGAAAACCTTGCGCTGCGCCGCGAGCTGGCGGGGCAGAATCCGCTCGCGCCGCGCATCATCGGCCGCAGCCCGGCCATCGAGCAGGTGCGCCGCCTGATCGCGAACGTGGCGCCGACCGACGCCGCCGTGCTCATCAACGGCGACACGGGCGCGGGCAAGGAACTGATCGCGCGCAGCCTGCACGAGCTTTCGCCGCGCCGCGACCGGCCGTTCGTCGCCGTGAACTGCGGCGCGCTGCCGGAGCCGATGTTCGAATCGGAGATGTTCGGCTTCGAGGCGGGCGCCTTCACGGGCGCGACCAAACGCCGGATCGGCAAGCTCGAACACGCTGCGGGCGGCACGCTCTTTCTCGACGAGATCGAGAGCATGCCGCTCTCGCTCCAGGTGAAGCTCCTGCGCGTGCTGCAGGACGGCGTGCTGGAGCGGCTGGGATCGAACCAGCCGGTGCGCGTGGACCTGCGCGTGGTGGCGGCCGCCAAGGGCGACATGAGCGAGCACGTGGCGGCGGGCACGTTCCGGCGCGACCTGCTGTACCGGCTCAACGTGGTGACCATCGCGCTGCCGCCGCTCGCCGAGCGCCGCGAGGATATCGTGCCGCTCTTCGAGCACTTCCTGCTCGATGCGGCCGTGCGCTACCAGCGCGCCGCGCCGCTCCTCACCGAACGCGACCGCATGCGCCTCGCGCAGCGCGACTGGCCGGGCAACGTGCGCGAGCTGCGCAACGCGGCCGACCGCTACGTGCTGGGGATTCCCGACGATGCCGCCGCGCCCGCGGACGGCAGCGGGGCGGCGCCGCAGCCGCTCAAGGAGCGTGTGGAGCAGTACGAACGCGCGCTGATTGCGGATGCGCTGGCCCAGGCGGGCGGCGCGGTCGCGCAGGCCGCCGAGCAGCTACAGATGGCGAAGGCGACGCTCTACGAAAAGATCCGCCGCTATGGGCTCGTCGTGCGAGCGGATCAGGACGCGCGCGGCTAGGCAAAAAAGCAAAACGGCAGCGCATTGTGGCGCTGCCGTTTTCCGCGGGGTGAAGCGTGGTGATTGAGGCGTGGCGATCAGGTCGCAAGCGCCTTTTGCAGCAGTTGATCGAGTTCGGCGAACTGCGGCTCGCCCACGTAGCGCTTGAGGATCTTGCCGTTGCGATCGACGACGAAGGTGGTGGGCGTGAGCTGCACGTTGCCGAACTCCTTCGCCGCCGAACCGTCGTCCATGGCCACCTTGAACGGCAGCCGGCGCGTTTGCGCGTAGTTCGCCACGTACATGGGCGCGTCGTAGTTCATCGCCACCGCCACGAATTCGAGCCCGTCGCCCTTGAAGCGGTTATAGGTCTGAACCATCTGCGGCATCTCCTGCATGCAGGTGGTGCAGCTCGTCGCCCAGAAGTTGATGAGATAGACCTTGCCCTTCAGGTCCGCAGTCGAGATCTTCTGGCCCGAGAGCAGCGTGAAGGTGGCGTCCGGCACGCGCTGCTGGCTGCCGAAGAAGGCGAAGTAGCCGGCCACGGCCAGCGCAACGACTACGATCGCCGCGGCGATGCGGGGGATCGGGCCCTTGCGGGGCGTTTTCGGGGGAGTTTGGGATGCAGCGGTCATGGGCAGAACCTCGGACGCCAGGCGGCGAATCGCAACCATTCTAGCGCCGAATTTCCCGGTATAGCGTTTGCGGGCCGCTATGTCCGGAACCGGCGGCGGATAATGTCGCGTTCCTTTCACTGTGGCTACCGCGCTTCATGCTCACGACCGCGCTTCGAATGCTTCGTGTTTTGCCGGCCCGCGTGCTTCGTCCCCATTCCGCTCGCGGGGGGATGCCGCGCACGGCCGGCGCTGTGGCGCTGGCGGCGGGGCTGGTGGCCGGGCTGATCGCGGGCTTGTCCGCCTGCTCGCCGGACTACAACTGGCGCACGGTCACGAACAATACGAGCGGCTACAGTGTCGATCTGCCCGCGAAGCCGGGTTCCGACCAGCGCGACGTCAATGTGGACGGCACGTCCATGCGCATGCGCATGCAGACGGTCGAAGTGGACGGCGCGGTGTTCGTGGTCGGCACACTCGACCTGCCGGATGCCCAGCCCGCGACCCAGCGGGCCGCGATTGCCTTCCTGCGCGACGGCCTCGCGCGCAACGTCGGCGCGCCGCCCGAGACGCACGAGGTGGCCGTGCCGCTCGTGGGCGGCGGCTCGGTCGATGGCATCGAGATGCGGCTCACGGGCAACGCGGGATCGTCCGGGGGCAAGACGGAGCCGCGCACGATCCACGCGCGCCTTGTCGCGAAGGGCGCGCACGCTTACCAGGTGGCGATCGTGGGGCGCACGGAGCCGCCCGTCGAGCAGGTCGATCAGTTCTTCCAGTCGTTTCGGCTCTATTGAATATTGAGGGCAGATGTTGAATGCCTTGCACGTCGGGAGACTGCGGGCAGGACTGAAGGTTCCACTCCAGGATTTTGCGCTAATACCCGGATTTGATTGAGGGTTTACGGGTTACCCACAGATGCTGTGGGTAACTTTGTGGAAAAAGCCGGAGAACTGGCCGGGGAAGGCCGCGCTGTGGGCTTTTTGTTAGTTTGCCCGGCTTCCTGGCAGTTTTAAAAATCCAGTTGAATCAATGGCTTGTGTAAGCGCGTCCAGATGGACGCCGGTTGTTCACAATTCCGGCACCCATATGAAGGAATGTGCATAAGTCAAGTCTTGACGTCTCAATTTTGACGCGGTGATGACCTGCGCCGACCCTAACGGTCCGCGAATACGCGTCGATACTGAATGGCTTCCGCAATATGGGCCGCGGCCGGCATGGCCGAGCCGGCGAGGTCGGCGATGGTGCGCGCAACCTTGAGCACGCGATAGTAGGCCCGGGCGGACCAGCCGAAACGTTCGCCCGCTTCGCGCAGCAGTGTTTCGCCCGCGGCGTCGGGGCGGCAGACCGCGTCGGTATCGCGGCCGCTCAATTCACGATTGGTTTTGCCCTGGCGCGCGAGCTGGCGTTCGCGCGCCGCGTGCACGCGGGCGGCGACAGCGGCGCTGTGCTCGCCGGGGGCTTGGGCGCGCGCCGCGAGTTCGGCGGTGGGCAGCGCGGGAATCTCGATCTGGATGTCGATGCGGTCGAGCAGGGGGCCGGAGAGCTTGCGCAGATAGCGCGCGGCGCTTTCGGGCGTACACCGGCAGCGGCCCGACGGATCGCCACGCCAGCCGCACGGACAGGGGTTCATGGCCGCCACGAGCTGGCACGCCGCCGGGAAGTCGGTTTGCCACGCGGCGCGCGAGATGGTGATGGCGCCTGCTTCGAGCGGTTCGCGCAGTGTCTCCAGCACGTGGCGGTCGAATTCCGGAAGCTCGTCGAGGAACAGCACCCCGAGATGCGCGAGCGTGATCTCTCCCGGCTGGGGCGGATTGCGTCCGCCGATCAGCGCCGCCGCGCTCGACGAGTGATGGGGCGCGCGAAACGGCCGCTGCCGCCAGTGCTGCGGCGAGAACCCGGCCGGGCTCGCGGAGAGCAGGGCGGCCGAGGCGAGCGCTTCGTCGTCGGTCATCGGCGGCAGGAGGCCCGGGAGGCGCGCGGCGAGCATCGATTTGCCCGCCCCGGGCGGCCCGACCATCAGGAGGTGATGGCCGCCTGCGGCGGCGACTTCGAGTGCACGCCGTGCGCCGCGCTGGCCGATTACGTCGGCCATGTCCGGCACGGATGTCGTGGCGCCGGCCGCGCCTGCGTCCGGCGGGCCGGCGCGCACGGGCGCAAGCCGTGCCCCTTCTTCGCCGGCCAGGCGGGCGAGGTGCGCGCATAGCGAGCGCAGGTCGGCCGCGCCGAACACATCGACGCCCGGCACGAGCGCCGCTTCGGCGGCGTTTTCCGCCGGCAAGTAGAGCTCGGGCGCGCGAGGGCTCGGCGGGCTCGCATTGCGTTGCCCGCGCGCCGTGCCGCACGCCATGGCGAAGGCGCCGCGCATCGGCCGCACGGCGCCGGTGAGCGAGAGTTCGCCCGCGAACTCGCGCTGGCCGAGCGAATCCACGGGAATCTGCCCGCTGGCGGCGAGGATGCCGAGCGCGATGGGCAGGTCGAATCGTCCGGACTCCTTAGGCAAGTCGGCGGGCGCGAGATTGACGGTGATGCGGCGCACGGGGAAATCGAAGCCGCAGTTCGACAGGGCGGCGCGCACGCGCTCGCGGCTTTCGCGGACTTCGAGATCGGGCAGGCCGACGATGGAAAACGACGGCAGCCCGTTGGCGAGATGAACTTCGACGGTCACTTCCGGCGCGCGGCCAGCAGCCGGCGCGCGGCTGCGCACCACGGCAAGCGACATGGGATTCTCCGAAGGATGGCGCGATGAGGAGCCGGGACTCCCGATGCGCCAGGCTGGTGAGGCTCGCGCCTCTTTACGGTTCCATTGCGGTCAAGCTACGACTCGCTTGCAGCAGGTGCGCGCGGGCAATGATCAGGACGACTGGCCAGTCACGGGCAGCTTCTGTTCCAGTTCGGCTACGCGGCGTTCCAGTTCTTCGAGGCGCTGGCGCGTACGCACGAGCACCTGGGTTTGCGCGTCGAATTCCTCGCGCGTCACGAGTTCCAGCTTCGAAAAGCCTTGCGAGAGCATGGCGCGCACGTTGCGCTCGACGTCGCGCGCGGGCGAATTCTTGAGCAGTTCGCTCACGCGATTTTGCAGATCATTAAATACGTCGTTCGGTTGTTTCATTCGATTCCCCTTCTCTGCACAAAAAATGTGCGTGTTTCGTTTCGTCTGTGCCTCGCACCCCGTCATGAGCGAACTTGGTGCGTCAATGCGGAGCCGGCGGCGCTCATGGGCGCATCTGGTGCGTGCCGCCACGAACTGCACGGCCGCGTTGCCGTGCGCCCGGCGAAAAGTGGCTTGCCACGACGCCTGCGCCCGTTCTGCGGCGATTCCACGCGCGTTCCGCGGTGCTTCGGCGATGCCCCCGGGCCACGGAGCCTGAAGACACTCTAGCAACCTTCCCTACGCCACGCCACCGCGCGCAGGCCACGTTGGCCATCCGGCCAGGCCCCGCAGGCCGGGGCTGGCGGCCCGCGGACCGGCATTGTCCCCGCCTTGCGCGATTCCTGCATCGAAGCGGGCCGGTATCGGCTTCGTGCAGATTGGCACGGGTGTTGCTAATACTGCCCCGCGCACCGAACAGCGGTTGGCTTGCGGTGCGCCGGCTGCACGTGACCCGTCCATCCGGCGCCCGTTGCATATGCGAATAAAGGGATGAAGCAACCACAGCGAGGACTACATGAAGCTCATTACAGCAATCATCAAGCCGTTCAAGCTCGATGAGGCGCGCGAGGCGTTGTCGGCCATTGGCGTCTCGGGGATCACCGTGACCGAGGTGAAGGGGTTTGGTCGCCAGAAGGGCCACACGGAGCTGTACCGCGGCGCGGAGTATGTCGTCGATTTCCTGCCCAAGGTGAAGATCGAGGCCGCCGTGTCCGACGACATCGTGGAGCAGGCCATCGAGGCCATCGAACGCGCAGCCCGCACGGGCAAGATCGGCGACGGGAAGATTTTCGTCACGCCGATCGAACAAGTGATCCGCATCCGCACCGGCGAGACCGGCGCAGACGCCCTGTGATCGCCCAGTGACATTAGAGAGAGACAAGAGGAAACCGAGATGCGCAAACTTTTGATGTCCTTGCTGATGGCCGGCTCGCTGCTGGCTGGCGGCGTCGGCGCCGCGCTGGCGGACGACGCTTCCGCGCCTGCCGCCGCGTCGGCGCCCACCGCCGCGGCGTCCGCTCCCGACGCGTCCGCAGCCGCTCCGGCAACGGCCGCCGCCCCCGCGGCAAGCGCCCCCGCCGATGCGTCGGCCGCCGCCGCACCGGCCGCGCCGACCGCACCGTTCTCCGTCGATGCCTCGAAGATCAACTCCGGCGACACCGCCTGGATGCTGACTTCCACCGCGCTCGTGCTGTTCATGACGATCCCGGGTCTCGCGCTCTTCTACGGCGGCATGGTCCGCAAGAAGAACGTGCTCGCGACGCTCATGCAGAGCTTCGCGATCACCTGCGTCGTCACGGTGGTCTGGACGGTGGTGGGCTACTCGCTCGCGTTCACGCCGGGTAACTCGTTCATCGGCGGCTTCTCGCGCGTGTTCCTCGCCGGCATGAACTACATCCACGGCGACAAGGGCGTGACGCTCACCGTGAGCCACCTCGCGCCGACCATTCCGGAGACCGTGTACTTCGTCTATCAGATGACGTTCGCGATCATCACGCCGGCGCTCATCACGGGTGCGTTCGCCGACCGCATGAAGTTCTCGTCGATGCTCGTGTTCATGACGCTGTGGTCGATCATCGTCTACTCGCCGATCGCGCACATGGTCTGGGAACCGACCGGCTGGCTCGCCGCCGCAGGCATCCTCGACTTCGCAGGCGGTACGGTCGTGCACATCAACGCAGGTATTGCCGGCCTCATGTGCTGTCTCGTGCTCGGCAAGCGCGTGGGCTACGGCCGCGAAGTGATGGCGCCGCACAACCTCACGCTCACGCTGATCGGTGCTGCGATGCTGTGGGTGGGCTGGTTCGGCTTCAATGCGGGTTCGGCAGTCGCGGCTGACGGCCGTGCCGGCTTCGCCATGCTCACGACGCAAGTCGCGACCGCCTGTGCCGCACTCGGCTGGATGTTCGCCGAATGGATCTTCAAGGACAAGCCGTCGGTGCTCGGCATCGCTTCGGGCGCCGTCGCCGGCCTCGTGGCGATCACGCCGGCTTCGGGCTTCGTCGGTGTGGCGGGTGCGATCGTGATCGGTATTGCGGCAGGCGTGATCTGCTTCTGGTCGGCCACGTGGCTCAAGGGCAAGCTCGGCTACGACGACTCGCTCGACTGCTTCGGCGTGCACGGCATCGGCGGCATCGTCGGCGCGATCCTGACCGGCGTGTTCGCGGTCAAGGACCTCAGCGGGCAAGATGCCAGCATCATCCTGCAGTGCAAGGGCGTTCTCACGACGCTCATCTACAGCGGCGTGGTGAGCTTCGTCCTTCTGAAGGTCATCGACATGGTGATGGGCCTGCGCGTCACGGAAGAAGAAGAGCGCGAAGGTCTCGACGTGATCCTGCACGGCGAGCGTGTCGAGTAACCAGTAAGACTCTGGACGCTTCCGGCCGGGACCGGGAGCGTCTCCTACGGGGTAAGCCGTTTTACAGCAGCGCAGCGAGTTGGGCCCGCCTTCATGGCGGGCCCTTTTTCTTCGGGGCGCCGGATGCCGGAGCGAGTGCGGCCAGTGGCCTTCGGGCGGCGAGTCTGGCGGCGCACCCCGGGCGCACCCCGGGGCGCACTTCGGGCGCACCCATTGCGCATGCGGGCTCGCGCGGTCCAGAATGAGACGAGGCGCACGCAGACGGCGAGCGGGGTGGGGGCACCTCGATTGACCCTGCGCAGCGTAAGGGAAAAAGCATCTTGTACCGCGCGGAATCGTCCCCAGATAGACTCCCGCTTTCCCTACAATCGTTGCTTTAGTCCGCGAGTACGACTTTATGGTCCCGCATCTGGTTACGGCGTTGAACGGGCCGCTCCTCGAACTGGAGCAGCGCATCCTCGACGCGACGCCGGCCATCGAACGCTGGTTCCGCCTGGAATGGCAGGAGCACACGCCGCCGTTCTACTGTTCGGTGGACCTGCGCAATGCCGGTTTCAAGCTCGCGCCGGTGGACACCAATCTCTTTCCCGGCGCATTCAACTGCCTGCCGCAGGAAGTGCTGCCGCTCGCCGTGCAGGCCGCCATGGCCGCCATCGAGAAGATCTGCCCCGACGCCAAGAACCTGCTCGTGATTCCCGAGCAGCACACGCGCAACGCGTTCTATCTCGAAAATGTCGCGCGGCTCGCGACGATCATGCGCCAGGCGGGCCTGAACGTGCGCTTCGGCACGCTCGACGAGAACATCGCCGGACCGGTCACGATCCCGCTCGCCGACGGCCAGAAGATCGTGCTGGAGCCGCTCGAGCGCACGGCGCGCCGCGTGGGCCTGAAGAACTTCGACCCGTGCTCGATTCTTCTGAACAACGATCTGTCGGGCGGCATTCCGCCCGTGCTCGAGAACCTGCACGAGCAGTACGTGCTGCCGCCGCTGCACGCGGGCTGGGCGGTGCGCCGCAAGTCCACGCATTTCGCCTGTTATGACGACGTGGCGAAGAAGTTCGCGAAGATGGTGGGCGTGGACCCGTGGATGATCAACCCATACTTCGCGCACGTGGAAGGCGTGGACTTCGAGGCGCGCACGGGCGAGGAAGCGCTTGCCGCGGCCATCGACGCCGTGCTCAAGAAGATTGCGAAGAAGTACCGCGAGTACGGCATCACCGAAAAGCCCTACGTCGTCATCAAGTCCGACGCGGGCACCGACGGGCGCGGCGTGATGATGGTGCACGACGCTTCCGAGGTCGCCGCACTCACGCGGCGCGAACGTGCGAAGATGTCGGCGACGAAGGACGGCCTCGAAGTGCGCGACGTGATCGTGCAGGAAGGCGTGTATACGTTCGAGCGCATCGGCGAAGAAGTGGCCGAGCCTGTGGTGTACATGATCGACCGCTACGTGGTGGGCGGCTTCTACCGCGCGCACGGCAGCCGCGAGCGAGACCAGAACCTGAGCGCGCCGGGCATGCACTTCGTGCCGCTCGGCTTCGAACACACCGCGCTGCCCGACACGCGCGCGAAGCCGGGCGCGGCGCCGCCCAACCGCTTCTACATGTACGGCGTGGTGGCGCGGCTCGGGTTGCTGGCGGCGTCGGTCGAGCTGGAAAAGACCGACCCCGAGGCGATCCAGGTGTAATGGGCCGACCGGATAGAACAGGCAGGCGGGGTGGGCATTGCGCCTGCCTTTTTCACGCAGTCTTCAGATAACGGATAACCCGCGCCCGCGAAGCGGGCGCCGCAGGGACGACATGGACATTCTTTTCATCGCCGATCCGCTCGAGCGGTTCAAGATCTACAAGGACTCGACCTACGCGATGATGGCCGAGGCCGCGCGCCGCGGCCACACGCTCTACGCGTGCGAGCCGCAGCATCTCGCCTGGGTGAACGGCCGGGTGGAGGCGGACGTGCGGCGCTTCGAGATCGTCGGCGATCTGGCGGACCTGCACCGCGAAACGTGGTTCGTCGCGCAGAACGCTGCGCGCGAGCTCACGGGCTTCGATGCGGTCGTGATGCGCAAGGACCCGCCCTTCGACATGGAGTACGTGACCTCGACCTGGCTGCTCGAGATTGCCGAGCGCGCGGGCGCGAAGATCTTCAACCGCCCGCAGTCGATCCGCGATCATTCGGAGAAGCTCGCGATCGGCGAATTCCCGCAGTTCGTGGCGCCCACGCTCGTCACGCGCAGCGCGGCGCGCCTGCGCGCGTTCCACGAAGAGCACCGGGACGTGATCCTCAAGCCGCTCGACGGCATGGGCGGCATGGGCGTGTTCCGCGTGAAGGCGGACGGCATGAACCTCGGCTCGATCATCGAGATGCTGAGCCACGACGGCGCGCGCAGCGTGATGGCGCAGAAGTTCATCCCCGAGATCAAGGACGGCGACAAGCGCATTCTGCTGATCGGCGGCGAGCCGGTGCCGTTTTCGCTCGCGCGCATTCCGCAGGGCAACGAGGTGCGCGGCAACCTGGCCGCCGGCGGCCTTGGCCGCGCCCAGCCGCTCACCGCGCGCGACCTCGAGATCGCGCGGGCGCTCGGGCCGGTGCTCGCGGCGCGCGGCCTGCTGCTGGTGGGGCTCGACGCGATCGGCGACTGGCTCACCGAGGTGAACGTCACCAGCCCGACGTGCTTTCGCGAGATCATGGAGCAGACGGGCTTCGACGTGGCGGCGATGTTCGTCGATGCGCTGGAGCGCGCGGCGGCGGCTTGAATCGGCGCGCTGCGTCTGCATGTAGGGAATTGAAAGACGTAGCAGGGCGAGACAGTGCGGTCGCGGCGCGAGCAAAAGCTCCTCGCCCGCGCGAAAATGACCCTGCTACAATGCCGCGAGCCCGCGTTCCGGGCAGGCCGGCGGGCGCTCGACACGGCGCCCGCACGATGGCTGCGCGGCGTGTGTTCCGACCCTGAAGGCTCGCGGCTGGCCTCGGGATCGGCCCTGCCGGACGCGATCGACGGGATCGGCCCGGGCATCTAACCCGAGCCGTTTTTTGGCAGTCAAGCTGAAATGAAACGATCCCCTGGTTCCCTGCGCCCGCTGCCCCCCGCGGGGACGTCAGTCGTTTTAGGGCGGCCTGGCGAGTACTGATATGGCTGGCATTCTGATCATCGCGCACGCACCGCTCGCCACCGCGCTACGCGACTGCATTGCGCACATCTATGGCGGTTGTCCGGCGCGTGTCGGCGCGCTCGACGTCCTTCCCGACAGCGATCCCACCGAGGTCGTCCGGCAGGCCAACGCGGAAATCGAGCGGCTGCGCGAGGAAAACGGCGCGCTGGTGCTCACCGACATGTTCGGCGCGACGCCCTCGAACATCGCGTCGCGCCTCGCCACGCAGCCCCAGGTGCGGGTACTGGCGGGCGTGAATCTGCCGATGCTGGTGCGCGCCGTCTGCTACCGCACGACGCCGCTCGACACGCTGGTCGAGAAAGCGCTGGCGGGCGCGAGCAAGGGCATCCAGGCGATCGGCCCGGCCGCGCCGCCCCCGTCGACCGAGTGCGCCTGTGCGCCCACGCCGTGCGCCGAAGCCGCCTCGGACCTCGCGGCAGGCAAGCTCAAACCGGCAGGAGTCTAAGCGTTCCGGTCACTGCGAAAGGCCCGACGCCCGAACCCGCCAACCGTCCATGTTTCACTCCAACACATAGATAGCGCCCGGATCGAACCTATGCTGCAACAAGAAACGACCATCGTGAACAAACTCGGCCTGCACGCGCGGGCGTCGGCGAAACTGACCCAGCTGGCCGGCAACTATCAGTCTGAAATCTGGATGAGCCGCAACGGCCGCCGGATCAACGCGAAGAGCATCATGGGCGTGATGATGCTGGCCGCGGGCATAGGCAGTACGGTGGTGATCGAGACGGAAGGCCCGGACGAGGCCGATGCCATGAGCGCGCTCCTGAAGCTCATCGCCGACAAGTTCGGCGAAGGCCAGTGACCGGCGCGCATCGTTGCCGTCGTCATCCGACGCAAGAACGCCGCGGCCCGCCCGCGGCTTTTTTTTTAGCGCGTGCATAAGAGTTCCGCCGTGGCTTGCCGCCGATATTTCCCTCGCATTAAAAGGGCTTAACACGGGTCCGGAATGAAGCACGAGGCGCGCACGGAATTTATAATCGCCGTCGGGGTCTGAGAGAGCGCATTGCAGCGGTTTGCCGCGGCATTACATAACCAGAGGAGGTGCGCGTGCCGTTCACGCTGCATGGAATTCCCGTGTCACGCGGTATTGCCATCGGGCGGGCCTATCTGATCGCCCCGGCCGCACTCGACGTCGACCACTACCTGATCGAGCCCGACAAGATCGAAGCCGAGATCGAGCGCTTTCGCGCGGGCCTCGTCGCGGTCGAACAGGAGCTCGATACGCTGCGCGCCGACCTCGCCGCCGATGCGCCCACCGAGATGGGCGCTTTCATCGGCGTGCACCTGATGATCCTCAAGGACGTGATGCTCGTCCAGGAGACCATCGACCTCATCCGCACCCGGCGCTTCAACGTGGAATGGGCGCTCACCGAGCAGCTCGAACGCCTCACGCGCCACTTCGACGATGTCGAGGACGAATACCTGCGCGAGCGCAAGGCCGACATCGAGCAGGTGGTGGAGCGCGTGCTCAAGGCGCTGGCGGGCGCGTCGCCCGCGGCGCTGCACGGCGGCTGCGACGAGATGATCGTGGTGGCGCACGACATTGCGCCCGCCGACATGCTGCAGTTCAAGACCCAGACCTTCCAGGGTTTCGTCACCGATCTGGGCGGACGTACCTCGCACACGGCCATCGTCGCGCGCAGCCTCGGCATTCCGGCGGCGGTGGGCGTGCAGCAGGCGAGCGCGCTGATCCGTCAGGACGACCTCATCATCGTCGATGGCGATCATGGCGTCGTGATCGTCGATCCCGCGCCGATCGTGCTGGAGGAGTACACGTATCGGCAGAGCGAGATGGCGCTCGAGCGGCGCAAGCTCCAGCGCCTGAAGTTCTCGCCCACGCAAACGCTGTGCGGCGCGAAGATCCAGCTCTACGCGAACATCGAGCTGCCCGAGGACGCCCAGGCCGCGCTCGACGCGGGCGCGACCGGCGTGGGGCTCTTTCGCACCGAGTTCCTGTTCATGAATCACAAGGACCAGTTGCCGGAGGAGGAAGAGCAGTTCTTCGCCTACCGCCGCGCGGCCGAGCTGATGAACGGGCTGCCGGTGACGATCCGCACGATCGACGTGGGCGCGGACAAGCCGCTCGACGCAATGACCGCGGCGGATGGCTACGAGACGGCGGCGAACCCGGCGCTCGGCCTGCGCGCGATCCGCTGGAGCCTGTCCGAGCCGCAGATGTTCCTCACGCAGTTGCGTGCGATCCTGCGCGCTTCGGCGTTCGGCACGGTGAAGATCCTGATTCCGATGCTCGCGCATGCGCAGCAGATCGACCAGACGCTCGACTTGATCCGCGAAGCGAAGCGCCAGCTCGACGACGCAGGCCTCGCCTACGATCCGAACGTGCAGGTGGGCGCGATGATCGAGATTCCCGCGGCGGCGCTTTCGCTGCCGATGTTCCTGCGGCGTCTCGACTTCCTCTCCATCGGCACGAACGACCTGATCCAGTACACGCTCGCGATCGACCGCGCGGACAACGCCGTGGCCGATCTCTACGACCCGCTGCATCCGGCCGTGCTGCAACTGATCTCGCACACGCTGCGCGAGGCGAAGCGCGCGGGCGTGCCGGTTTCGGTCTGCGGCGAGATGGCGGGCGACCCGGCGCTCACGCGGCTCTTGCTGGGCATGGGGCTCACCGAATTCTCCATGCACCCGAGCCAGTTGCTGGTGGTGAAGCAGGAGATCCTGCGCTCGCAACTGAAGACGCTGGAGAAGCCGGTGGCCGACGTGCTGGCCGCCTACGAGCCCGAGGAACTGCAGGCGGCGCTCAGGCGCGTGAGCGACGCCTGAGGTTTCGCGTTTCGCGGCTCATCAAGCAAAACGCCCCGGCATGCCGGGGCGTTGCCGTCAGGGTCGCGGGTGGCGCTCGCCGCACACCGGACAATCCGGCTGCCGTGCGATGCGCATGGTGTTCCATTCCATGCGCAGCGAGTCGAGCATCATGAGCCGGCCCACGAGCGTCTCGCCGATGCCGCCGATCACGCGCAGCGCCTCGGCCGCCTGCATCGCGCCGATGATGCCCACCGTGGGCGCGAACACGCCCATCGTCGAGCACGCCACTTCCTCGAACGGCTGGTCTTCGGGGAACACGCACGCGTAACAGGGCGAGGCGGGATCGCGCAGGTCGAAGGTGCTGATCTGGCCGTCGAAGCGCAGCGCCGCGCCGGAGACGAGCGGCACGCCGTGCCGCACGCAGGCGCGGTTGATGGCGTGGCGGGTCGCGAAGTTGTCGGTGCAGTCGAGCACGACGCCGGCGCCCGGCACGTGCGCATCGAGCCACGCGTCGTCGATGCGGGCCTCCACCGCGTTCACCTTTACCTCGGGGTTCAGGCGGGCAATCGCCTCGCGGCCCGACTCCACCTTTGCGCGGCCCACCGAAGCCGTCTCGTGCATGATCTGCCGCTGCAGGTTGGTGAGGTCGACCGTGTCGTTATCGACGAGCGTGAGCGTGCCCACGCCCGCGGCCGCCAGATACATCGCCGCCGGGGAGCCCAGGCCGCCGGCGCCCACCACGATCGCATGGGCGTCGAGAAAGCGCTGCTGCGCCTCGATGCCGATTTCGTCGACGAGGATGTGGCGGGAATAGCGGAGGAGTTGATCGTCGTTCATCGCGAAGCGCGGGGGAAGCGCAGAGTAGGGCGCGGCGACAAACCGGAACCGGGGGAGCGCGCGCTGTGAATGCGGAATCGTTATTGTAGTCGCGCGAAGGGTTTTGCCGCCGGGGCCCGCATTGTGCGGGCCCCGGGGCGGGTGCAGCTCAAGACGTTACTTCGCCTGCGAGGCCGGAGTCGGGGCCGATGCGGGGGCCGGCGTTGCAGCGGGTGCCGAGGCGCCCGGCACTGCCGAGGCAGCCGGCTTCACCGCGATCGGCGCGGAAGCCGACTGCTCCGGCTTCTCCTGCGCGAGGCGGCGCTCCATCGGCGACTTCGACTCGATCACGGGCTTGCCCTGCAGCTCGTTCATGGCCTGCTGGAGCATGAAGTCGTCGGGCGAGCCGAATTCCACGGGCTTGCGGTTGCGGTCCTTCTCGCGCTGCTCCGGCGTCTTCTTGTCGTTCTGCTCCTCGAGCTGGCGCAGCATGTCCATGCGTTCCTGCTCGCGCAGATCCTGCTCCTTCTTCTCGTTCGGATCCTGCGTGTTGGCGAGGTGGTTCGAGTAGTCCACTTCGCGCGTCACGAGTGCGTCGTCCGGATCGCCGTCCGCGTACTGATCGACCGGGTAGTCAGGACGGATGCCCTTGTTCTGGATCGAGCGGCCCGACGGCGTGTAGTAGTACGCCGTCGTGAGGCGCAGCGCCGTGTCGGCCGTGAGCGGGCGCACCGTCTGCACCGAGCCCTTGCCGAAGGTCGTCTTGCCGACGATCAGCGCGCGCTTCTGGTCCTGCAGCGCGCCCGCCACGATTTCCGAGGCCGACGCCGAGTACGCGTTGGTCAGCACGATCATCGGCACCGTCTTGAACTCGGCGGCTTCGTTCTTCAGCGGGTCGCCGTCGAACGAGGGCAGGCGGTAGTTCTCATAGGTGTCGCGGTAGACCTGCTTCGAGTCCGCAATCTGGCCGTTGGTCGAAACGACCACCGAATCCGGCGGCAGGAACGCGCCCGCTACGCCGACCGCGCTTTGCAGCAGACCGCCGCCGTTGTTGCGCAGGTCGAGAATCAGGCCCTTCAGGTTCGGTTCCTGGCGCGCGATGTCCTGGAGCTTCTGCGCGAGGTCCGGCACCGTGCGCTCCTGGAAGCTCGTGATGCGGATGTACGCGTAGCCCGGCTGCAGGATCTTCGACTTCACGCTCTGCACCTTGATGATGGCGCGCGTGATGGTGAGCGGGAAGGTGCGGTCGTCGGTCTTGCGGAAGATCGTGAGCGTGACCTTCGTGCCCGGGTCGCCGCGCATCTGCTTGACGGCCTGGTCGAGCGTCATGCCGCGCACGGGCTTGTCGTTGATGCGCGTGATCAGGTCGCCCGGGCGGATGCCGGCGCGGAACGCGGGCGTGTCTTCGATCGGGGAAATCACCTTGATCAGGCCGTCTTCCGCCGAAATCTCGATGCCGAGGCCGGCGAAGCGGCCCTTGGTCTGCTCCTGGAGCTCGGCGTAGTCGGTCTTGTCGAGATACGACGAGTGCGGGTCGAGGCTCGACACCATGCCCTTGATCGCGGAGATGAGCAGTTTCTTGTCGTCGACCGGCACGACGTAATCATGCTTGATCTGACCGAACACTTCGGCGAAGAGCCGCAGCTGGTCGAGCGGCAACGGCTCGGTGGTGGTCTGCTGCGCCGAGGCGGACATCTGCAGGGTGGCAAATACGCCGGTCGCGAGGCCAGCGGCAATCAGGCCGATGTTTTTCAGGTTCTTTCGCATAGAGATTGTTGCGTGCGGTCGAAAGGCGCGTGGCAGCGTCCAATGGAAAAGCGACGGACAAGTATAACTGCACACCTGCCGGGGCTGTGCATCATGAACGGAAGATGGCCATTCGACAGCGAAGCGTGTGCCCGGTTCGCATGAAATCGGCCGCAAAGCCTTGCCAGGCATGACGCTGGCGCGGGGCTGGCAGTTTGGACAGGCAAGCGTGCCGCCGGCGCGCCGCGCGTTTCGCGCGATGATCTTCCGGCAGGCAACGGTAAGCGGCAGCAAGAATTGGCAAGAACCGGCGGCAAGAACCGGCCGATGCCGGTCCGTGCCGCCCTGGCGTGCCGCACAGGCGAGGGCGCGTTCAGCCCGCCTTGCCCTGGTTCGCGACGGCGGCCTGGGCCTTCGCGATGGCGTCGGCGTCGCCCAGATAGTAGTGCGTGAGCGGCTTAAGGTTCTCGTCCAGTTCATAGACGAGCGGCACGCCGTTCGGGATGTTCAGGCCGACGATGTCGTCGTCCGAGATGCCGTCGAGGTACTTCACGAGCGCCCGGATCGAGTTGCCGTGGGCGGCGATCACGACCTTCTTGCCCGACTTGATGGCCGGGGCGATCGACTCGTTCCACATGGGCAGCACGCGCGCGACGGTGTCCTTCAGGCATTCGGCGAGCGGCAGCTGCTCGCGCGGCACGCGGGCGTAGCGCGGGTCGTTGTACGACGTGCGCGGGTCCGCCGGATCGAGCGCGGGAGGCGGCGTGTCGTAGCTGCGGCGCCAGACGAGCACCTGCTCGTCGCCGTATTTCGCGGCGGTTTCGGCCTTGTTCAGGCCCGAAAGCGCGCCGTAGTGGCGCTCGTTCAGGCGCCACGAGTGGACGACCGGCAGGTACATCTCGTCCATCTGGTCCTGGACGTGCCAGAGCGTGCGGATGGCGCGCTTGAGCACCGAGGTGTAGGCGATGTCGAACGTATAGCCCGATTCCTTGAGCAGGCGGCCGGCCTGCTGGGCTTCGCGCACGCCCTGTTCGGTGAGGTCGACGTCGACCCAGCCGGTGAAGCGGTTTTCCTTGTTCCACGTCGATTCGCCGTGGCGGATGAGTACGAGTTTGTACATGGGATGCCGGTCGGTAGTGAGGAAGCAGTAATCGGGGACGGGAGAAAAACCAGGCCCGTCCGGGTGGCCTCGCGGGGAATCCGTCGAAGCAGGGCCGCCGTGTCGCGCAAGCGACCCGCGAACCCGGGCTGGGGCGCGCCACCCTCGCGACAAACGGTTATTTTATAATGACCGGATTGTCTGATCTGGATTTCCCACGATTTCTCCGATTTCTCCTTTTCCCGGCGGATTTTCCGTGACGTTCTTTAGCAATTACATCAACCTTGTACTCATCGCGATCGCCCTCATCTCAGGAGGGTTGCTTCTGTGGCCGACCTTGCAGCGCGGCGGCCGTCGCGGCGTTTCCGCCGCCGAGGCCACGCAGCTCATCAACCGCCGCAATGCGGTGGTGATCGACCTGCGTTCCGCAGAGGACTTCGCGAAGGGGCACCTGCCCTCGGCCCGTCATCTCGAATTTGCCGAGCTGCAGGCCAAAGCGGGCCAGTTCGTGAAGAACAAGAGCAATCCGGTGCTGCTGGTCTGCCAGACGGGCCAGCAGTCGCACAAGGCGCAGCGCCTCGTGAAAGATGCCGGTTTTGCCGAAGTCCACGTCCTGGACGGCGGCGTGAACGCCTGGCAACAGGCCGGCATGCCGGTCGTGAAACAAGGAGGTCCGAAGTGAGCAAAGTGGTCATGTACAGCACCCAGGTGTGCCCGTATTGCCAGATGGCCGAACGTCTTTTAAAGTCGCGCGGCGTCGAGCATATCGAGAAGGTGCTGATCGACCGGGACCCGGCCCGTCGCGAGGAAATGATGACCCGCACCGGCCGCAGGACCGTGCCGCAGGTTTTCATCGGCGAGACGCACGTGGGCGGTTATGACGACCTGTCCGCGCTCGACCGCGCCGGCGGCCTGATGCCGCTGCTCGAAAAAGCAGCCTGACGTCCCGAGCGAAGCCGCGGCGCCGCGCCTCGCAAGGTGCGATGCCGCAGGGCTTTGAGCCCGCGCCGGCCTGGTTCGTGTCAGGCCGGCGCGGGCTTGTTCGCATGCAGGGCCGCCGCTGTGCGCGGGGGAAGTACGCGTTGTAATGTAGTTTGCTGCTGCAATCCATTTAATCAGGGAAGCCATTCACCATGTCTGACGAGAACAACCAGCCGTTCTTCAATATCCAGCGCATCTACCTCAAGGACATGTCGCTCGAGCAGCCGAATTCGCCGGCCATCTTCCTTGAGCAGGACATGCCTTCGGTCGAAGTGGAAGTCGATGTCAAGGCCGAGCGCCTCGCCGAATCCGTCTTCGAAATTCTCGTCACCGGCACCGTGACGGCCAAGGTGAAGGACAAGGTTGCGTTCCTGATCGAAGCCAAGCAGGCCGGCATTTTCGACATCCGCAACATCCCCGTCGAACAGCTCGACCCGCTCGTCGGCATTGCGTGCCCGACGATCCTGTTCCCGTACCTGCGCTCGAATATCGCCGACGCGATCACGCGCGCCGGCTTCCCGCCGATCCACCTTGCCGAGATCAACTTCCAGGCGCTCTACGAGCAACGCCTGCAGCAGCTCGCGCAGCAAGACGGCGCCGCGCAAAGCACGGCCACGCACTAACCCCGACCGCCGGTGCGGAGTATCGCAATGAAAGTCGCCGTTCTCGGCGCCGGCGCGTGGGGCACCGCGCTGGCCGGCCATCTGGCCCGCGCCCATGACGACACGGTGCTGTGGGCGCGCGATGCCGCGCTCATCGGCGCCCTCGCCAGCACGCACGAGAATGCCCGCTATCTGGCGGGCGTCTCGCTGCCGCACAATCTTCACTACGAAACGGATCTCGCCGCCGTGCTCGACCATGCTTCGGGCGAGGCGGCGCTCGTCGTCGTCGCAACGCCCGTGGCCGGTATGCGCGGCCTGTTGCGCACGATGCGCGATCTCGGCCGCGTGCCGGCCCACTTCGTCTGGCTCTGCAAGGGCTTCGAAGCCCAGACCCAGCTCATGCCGCATCAGGTGGTGGCGGCGGAGTTGCCCGAGCACGCCAGCAACGGCGTGCTCTCGGGACCGAGCTTTGCGCGCGAGGTGGCCCAGGGGCTGCCTGTCGCGCTGACGGTGGCCAGCACCTCGGCGGCGTGCCGCGAACGCACGCTGGCCGCGTTCCATCACCGGGCCATGCGCATCTACACCGGCGACGACGTGGTCGGCGTCGAAGTGGGCGGCGCGGTCAAGAACGTGCTCGCCATCGCAACCGGCATCGCGGACGGACTCGGCCTCGGCCTGAATGCGCGCGCCGCGCTCATCACGCGCGGGCTCGCCGAGATGTCACGCCTTGGCGTCACGCTGGGCGGCCGGGCGGAGACGTTCACGGGTCTCACCGGCCTCGGCGATCTCATCCTGACGGCCACGGGCGACCTGTCGCGCAACCGCACCGTCGGCGTGCAGCTCGCGAGCGGCCGCACGCTCGACGACATTCTCGGCGCGCTCGGCCATGTCGCCGAAGGCGTGCGCTGCGCGCAGGCCGTGCTGGCCATCGCGCGCGAGCACGGCATCGACATGCCGATTACCGAGGCGGTGTGCGCCGTCCTGTTCGACGGCGTGGCGCCGCGCGACGCCGTGAGCGCATTGCTCAAGCGGGACGCCCGGGCGGAATAGACAAAGCGGGGTCTGGCGGGAGCACCCAGGAAGGAGCTCGACATGCTGACCATCGGAAACTGCCGGATCGAATCGCGCGTGGTGGATATCACCACGCTTAACGTCGATGCGATTGTCAACGCCGCGAATACCTCGCTGCTGGGCGGCGGCGGCGTGGACGGCGCGATACACCGCGCGGCCGGCCCCGACCTGCTGCGCGAGTGCGAAACCCTGAACGGCTGCCCGACCGGCGACGCCAAAATCACGGCCGGCTACCGGCTTGCTGCCCGCCATGTGATCCATACCGTCGGCCCTGTCTGGCATGGCGGCGGCCATGACGAGGCGCGGCTGCTCGCCTCGTGCTACCGCCGCTCGCTCGAATGCGCGCGGGCCGCGGGCGGGCGCAGTATCGCGTTTCCCGCAATCAGTTGCGGGGTCTACCATTTCCCCGCCGACGATGCCGTTGCCATCGCCACGCAAACGGTGATCGACGCGCTGCCGGACTACGCCGGGCTCGAACACGTGATCTTCGCGTGCTTCGACGACGCGATGGACGCGCGCTATCAGCGCGAGTTCGGCAAGCGCTGAGCGAGCGCCGCGGCCCGGTCGAACCTCGGCCGCGCCTTATTCTCCGCCTTCGAATCCCGCCTGGCGCCACGCTTCGAACACGACCACGGCCACCGTGTTCGAGAGGTTCAGGCTGCGATTGCCCGGACGCATGGGCAGGCGCACGCGCTGCTCGTTGGGAAAGCGCGCGAGCACGGCATCGGGCAGGCCGCGCGTTTCGGCGCCGAACACGAACCAGTCGCCGGGCAGGAACGCGTGCGCATGGAAGCGTCCCGAGCCGCGCGTGGTGAAGGCGAACATGCGCGACGGATCGGGCGATTCGGCGGCGAGCAGGGCGTCCCAGTCGCGGTGCACGTGCATTTGCGCGTACTCGTGATAGTCGAGGCCGGCGCGGCGCATCTTCGCGTCGTCGAGCGGAAAGCCGAGCGGCTCGATCAGGTGCAGCCGGGCGCCCGTGTTCGCGCACAGGCGGATCACGTTGCCGGTGTTCGGCGGAATTTCCGGTTCGACGAGAACGACGTTGAACATGATGAACAAGACTCGTTAAGCAGCAGTTAAAGCAAAAAGGCCAAAAGCGGGATCAGTCTCCCGGCGTGCGCAGCGCGACGAAGTTCGTCACGCGCCGCGCGCCGGCGGCTTTGAGCGTATGCGCGAGCGCATCGAGCGTGGCGCCCGAGGTCATCACGTCGTCCACCACGCCGACATGCAGGCCGCGCACCGGCTTCGTCAGCACGAAGGCGCGCGCCACGTTGCGGCGGCGCGTGGCGCGGTCGAGCCGCGACTGCGCCGGCGTATGGAGCACGCGGCGCACGAGCGTCGCATCGGTGCGCGTGCCGAGCGTGCGTCCGAGCGGCCGCGCGATCTGCCATGCCTGGTTGTAGCCGCGCTCGATCAGCCGCTGGCGCGAGAGCGGCACCGGCACGAGCACGTCGGGCCGGTCGGCGGGATCGAGGGCGTCCGCGGCCGCGTGCGCGAGTTGCTGCGCGAAGGTCCGGCCGAGCGCGAGGCGCGCGCGGAATTTCAGGCCGCGCGCGAGCAGGTCGAGCGGCGCGCGATAGTCGCCGAGCGCGAGCGTCGCGTCGAACGCGGGCGGCGCTTCAAGGCACGCTCCGCAGCGGTAGCGCCGGTGCGCCGCCCCGCGCCGTGCGCCGGCGAGCGGCAGTGCGCAGACGGCGCAGCGCAGGCGCGGCTCGTTCCAGCAGGCCGCGTCGCAAGCCACGCACAACGTCGCGCGCGACAAATTGCCGCATAATGAACACAGATTGGGCAGCACGAACTGGGCGAGCCGGGGCCGGGCAAGTGTCATGAGGGTCCGCAGGCTCGGACAGACGCGCAGGCGGATCTGACGGCTTGCGCGACGGGCAGCGGGCGGCGGGACGGACGGCGGCATCGGCGGACGGCGGGCTCGCGTAACTGAAAGGATGGGAGTGAGCGAGTATACTTCGCAGACTTCGCCAATACGACCGACATGTCCCCGTCGCCCTCCAGACCCGGCCGTCCGGCCTATGATTCCCGGCTTCTGCGGCGCATTTTCGACCGCCGCGCCGCGACCTTCGATGAAGTCGCCTTCCTGCCGCGCGAGATCGCCCAGCGCATGCGCGAGCGGCTCGATTACATCAAGATGAGTCCCGCGAGCGTGCTCGACGTGGGCTGCGGCCCGGGCGAGGATCTGCCCGGCCTGCGTCAGCGTTTTCCCGAGGCCCCTGTCTTCGGCGCCGACCTCTCGCACGCCATGCTGCAACGCGCGCTGCATCACGACGCGGGCGACACCAGCTGGCGGCGCTTCCTTCCCGCTTCCATCGGCCGTGCGCTCGGCGCGCGCGGGCCGCGCTTCGCGCAGGCCGACTTCGCCGCGCTGCCGTTCGCGCACGGCGCTTTCGAACTGCTGTGGTCGAACCTTGCGCTGCACTGGCATCCGCGCCCGGACCTCGTGTTCGGCGAATGGCAGCGCGTGCTCAAGGTGAACGGCCTTCTCATGTTCAGCACGCTCGGCCCCGACACGCTCAAGGAGTTGCGCGGCGCATGGGCCGAAGTCGAGGCCGCGCATGGCGTGCCGGCGCGCAAGCACGTGATCGACTTCGTCGATATGCATGACCTTGGCGACATGCTCGTCGAAAACGGTTTCGAGATTCCGGTGATGGACCAGGAGACGATCACCGTCACCTATCGCTCCGCCGCGAAGCTGCTCGCGGACGTGCGCCGCTGGGGCGCCTATCCGTTCGAGCGCAGCGAGCGCGAGGCGCAGGCGGGACCGGTCTCGCGGCGCCTCTATCGCGCGCTGCTCGCCGCGCTCGAAGCGCGCCGCCGCAAGGATGGCAGCGAGAGCGACGCCGAGGGCGGCACGATCCCGCTCACCTTCGAAATCATCTACGGACACGCATGGAAAGCCGTGCCGCGCACGACGGCCGAAGGGCACGGCATCGTCAGGATCGAGGACATCGGGCGCGGCCCGGCAAGGAATCGATGACGTGGGAAGGGGGCTTTCGTTATGCCTGGAATTAGCGACCGAAAAGCGCTCAAAAAGGTCTCTGAAAATCGCGTAAAGCCTTGTCTGGATTGGGTTTTCGGCCGATCTGGCTTTGCTTGTGGGGGCTGGCGGTTCGTGCCTATAATGCGTCAGTTTGTCGCATGGAGGAGACCCAGTCCGTTGCGTCAAGCCCTAACGCCTACAGTGTTATGCGAGGTTGTGCGCGGCGCCGGGCAGCGATAGTCTCGGGTTGTTGCAGTGGTGAGAGGCAGGAGGCAGCGATGCAGACGTCCGATCTGCTGGCGAGTCCCGAGCCGGTCATCAAGGACTGGCTGATGAAGCGCAACTGTTCGGTCTCGCCCAGGCAATTCGTGTACTTCTATGTGTCGCTGGCTTTCGTTTCCGTCACGATCGCCGTCCTGCTGTTGATCAACGGCGCCTGGCTGGTACTGCCGTTCACGGGTATCGATTTGTTGGTGGTGGGTGGCGCCTTCGCCGTCTATGCGCGCCATGCAGTCGATTACGAACGTATCAGGCTGTATCCGAACCGGCTGGTGATCGAACAGGTGAGCGCCGACACGCTCTCTCAGTTCGAACTCAATCCCCGCTGGGTCCGGGTCGAGCCGGGCGCGACCCCACGCGACCCGGTACGTCTCGTGTCCCGCGGCCAGACCGTCGCGGTCGGCTTGCATCTGCCGCAATACCGGCGTGCACAGTTCGCGCGGGAACTGCGTACGTGGCTCGCGCGCGGCGCCTGAGCGGCTCTTGCCGCATCAGGCGTGTGCCTGGCTTCTTTGGCACTCGTCCGTTCGTGCACGATGCGAAACCTTCCTGCGGGGTCGAGGGTTTGAATGGAAATCATGGGTAAGGAAGCGATGAAAACAATCAAGCGAACCCTTTCAGGCGTGCTGGCATGTAGCGGACTCCTGTTCGCCGGCGCGGCCCTTGCGGTAGGAGACAGCCCCGGCGGCCCGGCGGTGAACGAGATCAATTTCCAGCCGCCGGTCACGAAGATCGCCGAGGAACTCTACAACCTCCACATGTTCATGCTGCTGCTGTGCACCGTGATCTTCGTCGGTGTATTCGGCGTCATGTTCTATTCGATCTACGCGCACCGTAAATCGAAAGGCCACCAGGCCGCCCACTTCCACGAAAGCACCACCGTCGAAATCATCTGGACGATCGTGCCGTTCGTCATCGTCGTGCTGATGGCGCTGCCCGCCACCAAGGCCGTGGTCGCGATGAAGGACACCTCCAACGCCGACCTCACCATCAAGGTCACGGGCTACCAGTGGAAATGGGGCTACGACTACGTGAAGGGGTCGGGCGAGGGCATCAACTTCTACTCCACGCTCGCGACGCCGCGCGCCGAAGTGGACGGCGAGCAGCCGATCACCGACACGTATCTGCAGGAAGTCGACAACCCGCTCGTCGTGCCCGTCGACAAGAAGATCCGCATCATCACCACCGCCAACGACGTCGTGCACTCGTGGTACGTGCCCGCGTTCGGCGTGAAGCAGGATGCGATTCCGGGCTTCGTGCGCGACACGTGGTTCAAGGCTGACAAGGTCGGCACCTTCCGCGGCTTCTGTACCGAGCTGTGCGGCAAGGAGCACGCGTTCATGCCGGTCGTGGTCGAGGTGCTCTCCGACGACGACTACGCGAAGTGGGTCGATACGCAGAAGGCGAAGATGGCCGCGGCCAACGACGACCCGAACAAGACCTACACGCTCGCGGAGTTGAAGGAGCGCGGCGAGAAGGTCTACATGTCGAACTGCGCGGTGTGCCACCAGCCGACCGGCAAGGGCGCGGGCGCTTTCCCCGCGCTCGACGGCAGCAAGATCGCCAACGGGCCGATCGCCGCTCACGTGAGCATCGTCCTGCACGGCAAGAACGCCATGCCTTCGTGGGCGCCCACGCTCAACGACGTCGAGATCGCGTCGGTCATCACCTTCGAGCGCAACTCGTGGGGCAACCATACGGGCGACGTGCTGCAGCCGCGCCAGGTGGCCGATGCGCGCAACGGCAAGATGCCCGAAGGCGGCGGCCAGACGGCCGCGGCGGAGGCGCAGGCCAGCGGGGCGCAAGCGGCCGCGGGCGCGAGCGGCGCCGATGCGGCGAGCGGTGCGGCGGCAGCGAGCGGCGGCGACGCATCGTCGGGTGCGGCCGCAAGCGCAGCGACGCTGCCGGCCAGCATCTATTTCGACACCGGCAAGAGCACGCTGCCCGATGACGCGAAGGACGCGATCGCGGCCGCAGCGGACTACGCGAAGGCTCACCCCGACGCGAAGTTCGCGCTCTCGGGCTACACCGATTCGAGCGGCAACGCCGCCACCAACGCCGAACTCGCGAAGCATCGCGCGCAGGCGGTGCGCGACGCGCTGAAGGCGGCGGGCGTTGCCGAAGACCGCATCATTTTGAAGAAGCCGGAAACCATCACGGGCGGCAGCGATGCCAGGGAAGCCCGGCGCGTGGAAATCGGCCCGGCAGCCTGAGGTGCCGTCAAGGGATCAATGAAGTGCCGCCGAGATACGGTGCCGCTGGGTAGTCGATGAGGGGACGCGAAGGCAGTCGTTGCTTTCGCAACTATTTGCATGGGATCGCGCGGGGTGCCGGGGCACAAGGGCGATCGAAGCTTTGCAAGGGAGCGCGGTCGGTGCGCAAGCGCAGCCGCGATCCACAAAGGAGAGAGTCATGTCGAGCATCGGACACGATGTAGCAGGCCACGGTCACGTCCACGGCGAACACGCTCACGAGACGCCCCACGGCTGGCGGCGCTGGCTGTTGGCGACCAACCACAAGGACATCGGGACGCTGTACCTGATCTTCTCGTTCGTGATGTTCCTCTCGGGCGGCGTGATGGCGCTCGCGATCCGTGCCGAGCTGTTCGAACCCGGCCTGCAGATCATGCGGCCCGAGTTCTTCAACCAGCTCACCACCATGCATGGCCTCATCATGGTGTTCGGCGCGATCATGCCGGCCTTCGTGGGCTTCGCGAACTGGATGATCCCGCTGCAGATCGGCGCCCCGGACATGGCCTTCGCGCGCATGAACAACCTCAGCTTCTGGCTGCTGCCGGCCGCGGCCTGCCTGCTGGTCGGCTCGTTCTTCGCGCCGGGCGGCGCGACCGCGGCGGGCTGGACGCTCTACGCGCCGCTCTCCACGCAGATGGGCCCGGGCATGGACTTCGCCATCTTCGCGCTGCACATCATGGGCGCGTCGTCGATCATGGGCGGCATCAACATCGTCGTGACGATCCTGAACCTGCGCGCGCCGGGCATGACGCTCATGAAGATGCCGATGTTCGTGTGGACGTGGCTCATCACCGCCTACCTGCTGATCGCCGTGATGCCGGTGCTCGCGGGTGCGATCACGATGCTGCTGTTCGACCGCCACTTCGGCACGAGCTTCTTCAATGCCGCGGGCGGCGGCGACCCGGTGATGTACCAGCACATCTTCTGGTTCTTCGGGCACCCCGAGGTGTACATCATGATCTTGCCGGCGTTCGGGATCGTTTCGCAGGTGATCCCGGCGTTCTCGCGCAAGCCGCTCTTCGGCTATAGCTCGATGGTGTACGCCACGGCCTCGATCGCCATCCTCTCGTTCATGGTGTGGGCGCACCACATGTTCGCGACCGGCATGCCGGTGACGGGCCAGCTGTTCTTCATGTACGCGACCATGCTGATTGCCGTGCCCACGGGCGTGAAGGTGTTCAACTGGGTCGCCACCATGTGGCGCGGTTCGCTCAGCTTCGAAACGCCGATGCTGTGGGCGGTGGGCTTTCTGATCGTGTTCACGTTCGGCGGCCTCTCGGGCCTGATGCTCGCGATGGCGCCGCTCGACATCCAGTATCACGGCACCTACTTCGTGGTGGCGCACTTCCACTACGTGCTGGTGGCGGGGTCCCTGTTCGCGCTCTTTTCGGGGTGGTACTACTGGGCGCCAAAATGGACCGGCTGGATGTACAACGAGACGCGCGGCAAGATCCACTTCTGGTGTTCGCTGATCTTCTTCAACCTGGCTTTCCTGCCGATGCACTTCGTCGGTCTCGCCGGCATGCCGCGCCGCTATGCGGACTATCCGGCCCAGTTCACCGACTGGAACCAGGTGATCTCGATCGGCGCATTCGGCTTCGGAATTTCTCAGGTGTACTTCCTGTTCTTCGTCGCACTGCCGGCGTATCGCGGCGGCGGCGAACTGGAGAAGGCGGGCGACAAGCCGTGGGACGGCGCGACGGGCCTTGAATGGACCGTGCCGAGCCCGGCGCCGTTCCACACCTTCGAAAATCCGCCGACGGTCGAGTAACGCGCCGCCGGCATCGGGATCGGCTTACCGGCTGCGCCAGAGGCACGCGCGGGCGGAAGGCCGAAACGAAAGAGTGCAGAAGAGTGCAAAAGAGTGCAACGCCACGCGATTCGAGCATGACCCGGAACTCACCCAAAAGACGAACGCCCGCTGAGATCCGTGCGGGCAATCTGCGGCTCGGCCTGATCCTCTTTGCCGTGGTCGCCTTCTTCTTTGCGAGTGCCGTCGTCAAGCAGGTGTATTTCACGGCGCACTGAGCAACGAGCCGGGGTGGCGTGCGAGAAGACCGTTCGAGGAAGTTCGATGTCAACGCATGAGGCGGGCGACCGCGCGCTCAACCGTTCGATGCTCGTCAAGCTCGTCGTCGTGGCGGCGCTGATGTTCGGCTTCGGTTTTGCGCTGGTGCCGATGTACCGCGCGATCTGCGAGGTCACGGGCATCAACAACCTGGTGCAGCGCGACGCGACCGGGCGCGAGGCGCGCAACACGCAGGTAGACATGAGCCGCACGGTGTCGGTGGAGTTCGACGCGAATGCACGCGGGCTCCTTGGGTTCAAGCCGGAGCAGTCGAGTCTCGACGTGCATCCGGGCGAAGTGATGACGGTGATGTACGAGTTGTCGAATCGCGAAGGGCGCGCGGTGACCGCACAGGCGATTCCGAGCTACGCGCCGAAGCAGGCGACCGGGTACTTCCGCAAGATCGAGTGCTTCTGCTTCACGCAGCAGACGCTCAAGGCGGGCGAGGCGCGGCGCATGCCGGTGGTGTTCGTGATCGACCCGAAGCTGCCGAAAGACGTGAAGACGATCACGCTGTCGTACACGTTCTTCGAGCTGAACATGCCGGCGGCGGCGCCGGGCAGGACATGACGCACGAACGCGTGCACGGAGAGGCGACGCCCATGAACGGCCCGGGCCCGAACGGCGAAGGCAGCGGCAAGAAGAAGGGCGGCGTGCTGCCGCTCATCAAGGCGGTGGCGTGGTCGTTTTTCGGCGTGCGCAAGCGCGCGGACCTCGAAGCGGATGCCGCGCAGCTGCACCCCGTCGCGCTGATCGCGGCGGCGCTGATCGGCGCGGCGCTCTTCATCGGCGTGCTGCTGGTGGTCGTGCATCTCGTCGTGAGATGAGGCGCGCACAGATTCGGTAACGGCAGACAGCGGCAGGCAGCGGCAGGCAGCGGCAGACAGCGGCAGACAGCGGCAGACAGCGGCAGACAGCAGGCGGCAACGAAGACAGGCAGCCGGAAACTTTCCGGAGCTACTGGAAACTGGAGAATCAGGCATGAGCGGCCAAAACGATAGCCCGTACTACTTCATTCCGCATCCGTCGCGGCACCCGATCAGCGCGGCCGTCGGTCTTCTCGTCATGCTTGCCTCGCTCGGCTCGTGGATCAACGGCGAGTCGTGGGGGCCGATCGGCGTGCTGGCGGGCCTGCTCTGGCTGCTCTTCACGCTGTGGCACTGGTTCGGCGACGCGATCTCCGAATCCGAGGGCGGCATGTACGGCAAACGCGTGGACGTGTCGTACCGCTGGAGCATGAGCTGGTTCATCTTCTCCGAAGTGATGTTCTTCGGCGCATTCTTCGGCGCGCTGTTCTACGCCCGCGAGATCGCGATGCACCAGCTCGGCAGCCTCGACTACAAGCTGATCTGGCCAGACTTCAGCGCGGTCTGGCCGAACACGGGGCCGGCGCAGCTCGTCTCGCACTTCGCTTCGATGAAGCCCTATCCGGTGCCGACGATCAACACCGCGCTGCTGCTCTCCTCGGGCGCGACGCTCACGGTGTCGCACCACGCGCTGCGCGACAACCATCGCAACAAGGCCATCGCCTGGCTCGCGGCGACCATCTTGCTGGGGCTGTGCTTCCTCTGCCTGCAGGCGTTCGAGTACATCCACGCGTACGGCGAACTGAACCTCACGCTCGCCTCGGGCGTGTACGGCTCGACGTTCTTCCTGCTCACGGGTTTCCACGGCTTTCACGTGTTCCTCGGCGGCACGATGCTCACGGTGGTGCTGGTCCGGCTGATCCGCGGACACTTCACCGCCGAGCATCACTTCGCCTTCGAAGGTGCGGCGTGGTACTGGCACTTCGTGGACGTGGTGTGGCTCGGGCTCTATGTCGTCGTGTACTGGCTGTAGGTTGCAGCGCTTGCGGCACTTGCAGCAACGGGCACGCAGGACGGGATCGAACGCCGCTGCCGACTTTGTCGGCGCGGCGTTTTGCTTATGGAGGCGAGCGCCTAGCGCCCGTAGGGAATGCCGGTGGACTGGATCCAGCCCATCCAGTGCGCGAACAGGATGAAGAGGAACAGCGAGATGGACAGTCCCACGCGCGTAGCGAGCGACCAGACCATCCGCTTCGTCCGGCCGCGGTCGTGCATCATGAAATAGAGCGCGGAAAACAAGCTCGCGATGATCAGCGCGAACGCAATGGGAACGAGAATGTGCATGAAGTTCACGGAATCGGCCATGCCTGAAAACGTCTGTCTCATTATGGCACCGGTTTTCGCGCCGCAGTGGGGTGCGATCGGCGATATCGCCCGTGCCGCCCATACCGGCCGCATTGGACGTGCCCGATGAAGTTTCGTCTCGTTCCCGCTCTGCTGATTCTTGTCGTGATGGCGGTGACGATCCGCCTCGGCTTCTGGCAGCGCGACCGCGCTCATCAGAAAGAAGCGCTCGAGGCCCAGATCGAGCGCTATGAAGCGGCGCCGCCGCAAACCGTGAGCGCGGCGCCGTTGGCGCTCGCAGGCATCCAGTTCCATCGCGTGCGCGCGACCGGGACCTTCATGCCCGATCTCGCCGTCTATCTGGACAATCGGCCCTATAACGACCAGCCCGGTTTTTACGTGGTGATGCCGCTCAAACTGCAGGACGGCGGCTACGTGCTGGTGAACCGCGGCTGGCTGCCGCGCAATATCGCCGAGCGCGACAGGATCGCACCGTATGACACGCCCGCGGGGCCCGTGACCGTGGAAGGCATCGCCCGTGCGGATGCCTCGCGCGCGTTCGAACTCGGTGCGGGCGGCTCTGCGCCGCATCAGAAGATACGGCAGAATCTCGGCGTCGCGTCGTACGCCACGGAAACCGGGCTGCCGCTGCAGCCCTTCGTGATCCAGCAAACGGGCTTCTTGCCGGCCGCGAAAGACGGCCTCGTGCGCGACTGGCCCGCGCCGACCACGGGTGTCGAGCGCAACTACGGCTACATGCTCCAGTGGTGGGGCATGGCCGCCGCGGCCCTCGGTTTCGGGCTTTACGCGGCGCGCCGGGCTGCGACAAAAGCGCGCACCCAGGTACAGGAAAATCCGCCAAAGCAAGCTCAGGCGCAAGACAGTCAGGCACAAGGCAAGCAGGCCCCGAAGGACGCCTGATCATGACGCCCGACGACCGATCGGCACCGCCGCCACGCGTTCAACGAGAGAAAGAGGTTCGAGCAGTGTCCACGCAAACTCCTCCCACCCCGCAAACCGGCCGCAGCGGCGCGCCGCAGCGCGCGTCCCGTCCCACGCCGGCGGGCGGCCGGCCGAAGGGCTCCTGGCAGCGCGGGCGCTGGACCCTGCTGCTCATCGCGCTCATCTGCGCGGCGCCCATCGCGATCTCGTACTTCACGTACTACGTGATCAAGCCGAAAGGCGGCACGACCAGCTACGGCACGCTGATCGAGCCGCAGCGCCCGATTCCCGCGGGCCTCATGGTCACGGGCGAGGACGGCCGCAGTGTGCCGCTCGCCACGCTGCGCGGGCACTGGCTGATGATTTCGGTGGACGGCGGCGCCTGTGGCGAGCCGTGCGTGACCAAGCTTTATTTCATGCGCCAGGTGCGCGCGACCCAGGGCGCGGAACGCGGGCGCGTCGTCACGGTCTGGCTGCGCACCGACGACGTGCCGGTCTCCAGCGTCATCAAGACGGCCTACCCGGACACGCGCATGCTGCGCACCGACCCGGCGGCGCTGGCCCAATGGCTGCCCGCCACGGACACGACCAAGGACACCGATCACATCTACCTCGTCGATCCGAACGGCAACCTGATGATGCGTTTTCCCGAGCACGCCGACCCTTCGAAGATCAGGAGCGACATTTCGAAGCTCCTCAAATGGTCGAGCATCGGGTAAGGTGCCGCGCAAGACTTCATTAGCTGACAGATTCGCTGGAAGATAGGGAATGTTCGTACTGGAACTCGGCCTGATCGGCCTGTGCATTGCGCTGCTGCCGCTCTCGTGGGTGTGGGTGAAGGCCGACGACGACAAGTTCCGCAAGCTCGTCTGGCTCACGACCTTCATGACGCTCGACCTCGTGATGTTCGGCGGCTTCACGCGCCTCACCGATTCGGGCCTCGGCTGCCCGGACTGGCCGGGCTGCTACGGCACGTCTTCGCCGTTCATCGCGCACGCGCAGATCGCGGCCGCGCACGCGCTGATGCCCACCGGCCCCGTCAGCCTGTCGAAGGCGTGGATCGAGATGATTCACCGCTACTTCGCCATGGCGATCGGCGTGCTCATCATCGCGCAGATGGCCATTGCCTGGCGCGCGCGCCTCAAGCGTTTGCCGCTGCACGTCTCGCCCTGGTGGCCCACGGCGCTGCTCGGGCTGATTGTGGTGCAGGGCGTCTTCGGCGCGTGGACCGTGACCATGAAGCTGCAGCCGATCATCGTCACCACGCACCTGCTGCTCGGGCTCACGCTGCTCGGCACGCTCGGCTGGCTCGCGGCGCGCCTCACGCCGCTGTCCGCCTGGGAGCCGGGCGCCGCACGCTGGCGAGCGGCCGCGCTCGCGGCACTCGCGCTACTCGTCGTGCAGATCGCCCTCGGCGGCTGGGTCAGCACCAACTACGCGGTGCTCGCGTGCACCGACTTTCCCACCTGCAACGGCGCCTGGGTCCCGCCGATGGATTTTCATCACGGTTTTCATCTGTGGCGCGCGCTCGGCATGGATGGCAACGGCGACGTCATCACCCAGGACGCGCTGGTGGCGATCCACTGGACGCACCGCACGTTTGCGCTCGTGGTGATCGCATATCTGGTATGGTTCGCCCTCAAGCTTCGGCGCTTCGAGTCGCTGCGGCGTCCCGCCAATGGGGTCCTGATCGTGGTACTGATCCAGTTCCTCACCGGGCTCTCGAACATCGTGCTGCAGTGGCCGCTGGCCATTGCGGTGGCGCATAACGGCGGGGCCGCGATCCTGCTGCTTCTCGTCGTCATGCTAAACTTTCGAATTGCTTATAGCCGCCCCGGCCGCGCCCTTGTCCCCACGCGCGACGCCGCGCCGGCGTGACCCGTCCCTATGGAAAGTACAACCCTCTCCCATCCCCCGGGCAGCCGGATTTCCCAGTACGTCGCGCTCACGAAGCCGCGCGTTACCCAGCTGGCGGTGTTTTGCGCGGTGATCGGCATGTTCCTCGCCGTGCCCGGCATGGTGCCCTGGAAGGTGCTGGTCGGCGGCACCGTCGGCATCTGGCTCACGGCCGGCGCCGCCTTCGCCATCAACTGTCTCGTCGAGCAGAAGATCGACGCGAAGATGCGCCGCACCGCGTGGCGCCCGTCCGCGCGCGGCGAGATCACGAGCATCCAGATCCTGCTGTTTTCGCTCGTGCTGGGCGGCGTAGGCATGTGGACGCTCTACGCCTTCACCAACGCGCTCACGATGTGGCTCACGTTTGCCACGTTCATCGGCTACGCGATCATCTACACGCTGCTGCTCAAGCCCAACACGCCGCAGAACATCGTGATCGGCGGCGCGTCGGGCGCCATGCCGCCCGCGCTCGGCTGGGCCGCCGTCACGGGCCACGTGCCCGGCGACGCCTGGATTCTCGTGCTCATCATCTTCGTCTGGACGCCGCCGCACTTCTGGTCGCTCGCGCTGTACCGCCGCGAAGACTACAAGAAAGCCGGCCTGCCGATGCTGCCGAACACGCACGGCGAAGCCTATACGCGCCTGTGCATCCTGCTCTATACGGTGGTGCTCTTCGTCGTCACGCTCATGCCGTTCATCTCGGGCATGAGCGGCCTGCTCTATCTCGTGACGGCCGTGGTGCTCGGCGCGGTGTTCCTCGCCTACGCGTGGAAAATCTATCGCGAGTACTCCGATGAGCTCGCGCGGAAGACTTTCCGCTACTCGATCGTTTATCTCTCGCTGCTCTTCGTGGCGCTGCTCGTCGATCACTACGTCCACGCCCTGATCGCAGCCTGAAGCGTCCGCCCGGCAAACCCTTACGCGCCGTGACCCACATGATCCGTCAAACGCTTGCACGCATCGGGCGCACCACGCTCGTTGCGCTCGCCACGGTCTGCGCCCTCGGCGGCACCGCGCTCGTCGCGGGCTGCGGCCAGCAGGCGCCGTCCTTCACGAACCTCGACATCACCGGCAACACGCAGTTCGGCAAGGACTTCTCGCTGCCCGACACCCGCGGCACGATGCGCTCGCTCGCCGACTACAAGGGCAAGGTGGTGGTGCTGTTCTTCGGCTACACGCACTGCCCGGACGTGTGCCCCACCACGCTGGCGGAGCTCTCGCAGGCGCTCCAGCAGATCGGCCCCGCTGCCGCGAAGCGCGTTCAGGTGGTGTTCGTCACCGTCGATCCCGAGCGCGACACGGCTCAGATCCTGAGCCAGTACGTGGCGGCGTTCAACCCGACCTTCATCGCGCTGCGCCCGGCCGACGAGGCCCAGCTCAAGCAGGTCACGAAGGACTTCCGCGTCTACTACGCGAAGGTGCCCGGCAGCACGCCCGACAACTACACGATGGATCACACCGCCGCGAGCTACGTGTTCGACACGACCGGCAAGCTGCGGCTCTTCGCCCGCGACGGGCAGGGCGTGACGCCCTGGGTTCACGACCTGAAGCTGCTGCTGGGCTGACTCGCGCACTGGGCGCGAGCGGCATACCGGTATGCGATTTCGGTATTTCGCGGCGCCGGCGCCGTGTGAGACCATGCATCCCCCCGGCAAACGGCACACAATGCCGTGCAAGCCGGCGATATCGAAATAACAGGCCGGAACATCACCTCCATGCAGCGCAGAAATCTCATCAAGGCTCTCCTCGCCGGCTTCGCCGCCACCACGCTCTTCGCCAGCTTCGGCGCGCGCGCCGACGACCAGGTCATCAAGGTCGGCACCGTTTCGGGTCCGGACGCCCAGGTCTGGGCCGTCGTGCAAAAGGTCGCGAAGCGCGAAGGCCTGAACGTCAAGGTCATCGAATTCAATGACTACGTGCAGCCGAACGCCGCGCTCGACTCAGGCGACCTCGACGCCAACAGCTTCCAGCACCAGCCCTACCTCGACAGCCAGGTCAAGCAGCGCGGCTACAAGATCGTGAGCGCGGGCCTCACCTACATCTCGCCGATCGGCGTGTACTCGAAGAAGCTGAAGTCGCTGAGCGACCTGCCGCAAGGCGCGAAGGTCGCGGTGCCGAACGATCCTTCGAACGAGAACCGCGCGTTCCTGCTTCTGCAGTCGAAGGGGCTCGTCAAGCTGCGCGCCGGTGCGGGCGTGGACGGCAACAATGCGACGCCGCTCGACGTCGCGGAAAATCCGAAGAAGCTCAAGTTCGTGGAACTGGATGCGGCGCAACTGCCGCGCGCGCTCGGCGACGTGGACGCTGCCGTCATCAACACGAACTACGCGCTTGCCGCCGGCCTGCAGCCGACCCGGGACGCCATCGCGCTCGAAGACATTCACAGCCCGTACGCGAACGTGATCGCCGTGCGCGCCCAGGACAAGGACAAGCCGTGGGTGAAGAAGCTGGTTGCGGCGTATCAGTCGGAAGACGTGCGCCAGTTCATGAAGACCCAGTTCAAGGGTTCGATGGTGCCGTCGTTCTGATCGGCGCTCCGGTATGCGGCGCCTTGCTGCATGCCTTCGACAAAGCGAAAACCGCGGCCTGGCGCCGCGGTTTTTTTACGCCTGTTTGAGGAGCCGCCAGGTGCCTGTGTCCTGGAGGCTGAGCGACCAGCATTCGGCGAGCGGGCCAGTCCCGGCGCCGCTCTCGCCTGGCGGCATCGGCGCGAAACCGGCGCGCCCGGCCATGCGTCGGGCGTCGTCCAGTTCGGGCGCGAGTTCGATGGCGAGCGCGGCATAGCCCGCGCGGCGCGCAAAGCGCACGCACTCGTCGAGCAGTTGCGAACCGATGCCGAGCCGCCGTACGTGCCGTTCGACGAACAGCATCTGCACGCGTGCCTCCTCTTCGCCGGCGGCAATCAGCATGACGCCGCCCACCACGAGACCTTCCTGCTCGACGATCCACGCCGCTTCGCGCGCCGGATCGTGACCGGGTGCGAACGCGCCGATCCGCTGCGCCGCCAGCGCCTCGAACCGGCTGCCCCAGCCCGGTTCGTGCGCGAAGGACTGGGTGAGCCGGTGCACGATCCAGCTGAAGTCGCCCGGCCGCGGCGCCCGTATCGTGACGATGCCCGGCGAGCTACGCCCGCCGAGCAGATGCTGCGCCGTGCGCAGCGCGCCGATGAGCTGCTCCTGCTCGGCCGGCGCGAGTTGCGCGAGTGCCGCGGCCACGGTGTCTACCGCGGCGGCGTCGAGCGGGGCGTATTCGGCCCGGCCTTCGTCGGTGAGGCTCAGCAGCGACTGGCGCGCGTCGGTTGTGCTCGGGCGCCGTGAGATCAGCTTGCGCTGCTCGAATCCCGCGAGAATGCGGCTCAGATAGCCGGTATCGAGCGCGAGATTGCGGGCGAGCGCAGCGGCCGTGTCGGCCTTGCCGGTGGCCAGCTCGTGCAGGATGCGGACTTCGGTGAGCGAAAAGGTGCTGCGCGGCAGCCGGTCGTGCTGCGCGACCAGGTACTTCGCGTAGAAGCGGTTGAATTGCAGTACGGCTTGTGCGCGCCGCATTGCCTCGGATTCCGTCGCCAAGTGAGGCCCCTCTCGATGTTGTTTTGTGTTGATCGTTATCAAACGTGACTATAGGGGAACTCTGTGACGCGCGTCAGGGTTCTCCCCGCCCGGAATGGCAACCTGCCGTCCATCTGGTCCTGTCATGCGGTCCAGTTCGCTCTGTTCAGGGTAAATCCTGATGCCCAGTGGGCTCAGATAGAGGTCGAGCGTGATTGCATAATCTATTGATGGAAAACGAATTTATTCGATTTCTGCAGTGAGGAGCCACTCTGTTGACTGGTCTTATGGTGGTTATATAATGGGCTCGCTTTCGAAGCAGTCCGGTGCCCCGCGCCAGGACGCCCCACGATCCCAGAACCCAGGCACAAGTCCCATGGAAACCCGTTGGTCTGCCCTGATGCCCGACGCGCGCAACGTGACGCCGCTCTACCTGCAGCTCGCGCGCAACCTTGCCACGGCGATTCATTGCGGCGTGTGGTCGGCCGGCGAGGCGCTGCCGTCGGAGCGCACGCTGTCGGACGCCATTGGCGTCTCGCGCATCACGGCGCGCAAGGCGATCGAGCTGCTCGTGGAGCAGGGGCTGATCCGGCGCGCACGCGGGGCGGGCAGCTTCATCACGCCGCGCGTGGAGGATCCGCTTTCGCGCCTGACCGGTTTCACGAAGAAGATGGAGCAGCGCGGCTTCACGCCCGACTCGGTGTGGCTCGCGCGCGAAGTGCGCCCGGCGCACCGCGAGGAGATCGTGCAACTGGGCCTTTCGCCGGGCGCCTCGGTCACGAGCCTGCGGCGGCTGCGCCGTGCGGACGGCATCGTGATGGCCGTGGAGCATTCCACGCTGCCGGCGTCGATCGTGCCGAACCCGGAGTCCATCGACACCTCGCTCTACGCGTACCTCGAAGAGCGCGGCATGCCCGTGGTGCGGGCCCTGCAGCATTTCCGCGCAGTGAACGCGACGGGCGAGATCGCGGCGCTGATGGGCGTCGAGCCGCGCGCGGCGCTGCTCGTCATTACGCGGGTGGGTTTTTCGGCCGACCAGCACGCGATCGAATTGACCGACACCTATTGCCGCGACGGCTATTACGATTTCGTCGCGGAGCTGCGCCAGTGAGCGGGTCTGCCCAGCCATGAAGAATGCCCGGCCACACAACGATTCACCCATGCACGACCCTGACATGACGCCTCGCGCCTCGTCGCAACCCATCGGAAAACTTTCATGCTGAGCGGAAACATACTCACTCCTGAAGGCTGGATCCACGGCACGCTGTCGTTCGAGAACGGGCGCATCACGTCGATCTCGGGCAATGCGGCCGATCCGGCGAAGAACGACGCGCCGTACATCCTGCCGGGCTTCATCGACCTGCACGTGCACGGCGGCGGCGGCGCCGACGTGATGGAAGGCGGCGACGCCATCGAAACCATCACGCGCACGCATGCGCGCTTCGGCACGACGAGCCTGCTCGCCACCACCATGACCGCGCCGCGCGAAGAGCTCATGCGCGTGGTCGCGGGCCTCGGCGACGTGGCGCGCGTGCGCACGGCGGGCGGCGCGCGGGTGCTGGGCGTGCACCTGGAAGGCCCGTACATCAACCCGGGCAAGCTCGGCGCGCAGCCGGACGCGGCGGTGTCGGCGGTGCTCGACGAGGTGCTCAAGTACCTCTCGATCGCGCCCATCCGCGTCGTGACCGTGGCGCCCGAAATCGCAGGTCACATCGAGATCATTTCGGAGATGGCCGCGCGCGGCGTGCGCGTGCAGCTCGGCCACTCGCTCGCCACCTACGACGACGGCGTGGCCGCGCTCAAGCACGGCGCGCGCGGCTTCACGCACCTCTTCAATGCGATGTCGCCGCTGCATCACCGCAACCCGGGTCTGGTCGGCGCGGCGCTTGCGCATGCGGAATACGCGGAGATCATCCCCGATCTGCTGCACGTGCACCCGGGTGCGATCCGCGCGGCCATGCGGGCGATTCCGCGCCTCTACGTGGTCACCGACAGCACCTCGGCGACCGGCATGCCCGACGGCGAATACCGCCTCGGCAGCCAGCACGTGACCAAGTGCCTCGGCGGCGTGCGCCTTGCCGACGGCACCCTCGCAGGCAGCACGCTGACCATGGATCAGGCGCTGCGCAACCTCGTTTCGCTCGGCTTTCCGATTGCGGACGTCTCGGCGCGCCTGTCGCGCTACGCTGCCGACTACCTCGGCATCGAGGACCGTGGCCGCCTCGTGCGCGGCGCATGGGGTGACGTCGTCGTGTTCGATCGCGAGCTGGCCCTTACCGCGACCTACGTCGAAGGAGAATCGATTGTCGAATATGCTTAAAGAAGCGTTGGCCTCGGCCAACGTCGTCGCCGCGCAGCTCGCGGACACCGCCAGTGTCGAAGTGCTCGCGCGCCGGCTCGAAGCCCAGCCGCCGCAGGTCGCGCTCACCGTCGCGCGCGGCAGCTCCGACCACGCGGCGAGCTACTTCGCCGCGCTCACCATGAGCCGCATCGGCGTGCCGGTGGCCTCGGTTCCCATGTCGATCGCCACGCTCCAGCAGGCGCCGTTGCGCGTGCGCGGCCAGTTCGCCCTCGCTTTTTCCCAATCAGGCAGGAGTCCTGATCTCGTCGCCACCATGCGCGTGCTGCGCGAGGCGGGTGCGCTCACGGCGGCTGCGGTGAACGTGCCGGGCTCGCCGCTGGCCGAAGCCGCGGGCGCCGAGCTGCCGCTCCTCGCCGGGCCGGAACTGAGCGTGGCGGCCACCAAGAGCTATATCGCGATGCTCTCGCTTTCGGCGCAGCTCGTGGCGTTCTGGCAGCGCGACGCCGCTTTCGTCGATGCGCTCCGTGCGCTGCCCGACGCGCTGCACGCCGCGGGCTCGCTCGACTGGTCGAAGGCCGTGGACGAGCTGCGCGAGGTTTCGCAGATGATCGTGATCGGCCGCGGGGCAGGTCTTGCCATTGCGCAGGAGGCGGCGCTCAAGCTCAAGGAAACCTCGGGCATCCAGGCCGAGGCGTTTTCGAGCGCGGAAGTGCGTCACGGCCCGATGGAGCTGATCGACCGCGACTACCCGCTTCTCGTGTTCGCCCCGCGCGGACCGGAGCAGGCGGGCCTGATCGACTTCGCGCGCGACATGGTCAAGCGCGGCGCGCGCGTGCTGCTGGCCGCGCCCGCCGACGTGCCCGACGCGACACTGCCGCTCGTGACGACCGCCGATGCGTCGCTCGACCCCGTGGCCGCGATTCTGTCGTTCTACGTGATGGCGGCGGACCTCGCCGCCGCGCGCGGCCGCAATCCCGACGAGCCGCGCTACCTGAACAAAGTCACCGAAACTCACTAGATTGGAAAGCTGATGGAACGCATCCAGGAGTCCCGCCTGATGAACCCGGTTCAATCCGCCGCGGGCGACATCGCCATTGTCGCGCCGCTCACAGGTCCGGTCGTGCCGCTCGCAGCGGTGCCCGATCCGGTGTTTTCGGAAGGTCTGTTCGGTGACGGTATCGGTATCGATCCGCTCGTCGGCCGGCTTGTTGCGCCGTGCGACGGCGTTGTCATGCATCTCGCGCGCACGGGCCACGCCGTCACGCTCCAGACCGCAGAAGGGGCACAGTTGCTGGTGCATGTCGGCATCGACACGGTCGAGCTGAACGGCAAGGGCTTCGCGCCGAAGGTGGAGCAGGGCGCGCAGGTGCGCCGCGGCGACCTGCTGATCGAGTTCGATCTCGACGTCGTGGCCTGCGAGGCGCCGAGCCTCGTTTCGGTGGTCGCGGTTGCGAACTCCGATGCGTTCGAAGTGATTGCGCGCGCGCAAGGCGGCAACGTCGAAGCCGGCGTTTCGCCGCTCCTCGTGCTGCGTGCGCGGGAAGGCGCGGCGGCGGCTGTGGCGGCCGCCGCGGGTGCGGTGCAAAACGAAGCGCGCCGCACGCTGACGCTCACGCACGCGGGCGGCCTCCATGCGCGGCCCGCGGCGCGGGCGCGCGAGGCCGTGCGCGGCTTCGAGGCGCGGGTGGAAGTGCGCCACGGCGAGCGCCGTGCGGCCATCGAAAGCGTGGTGGGCCTGCTCGCGCTCGGCGCGGGCGAAGGTGCGACCATCGAGCTCGTGGGCACGGGCCGCGACGCGCAACAGGCCGTCGAGGCCGTTGCCGGCGAACTGAATCGCGAAGCGCCGGGCGAAGGCGGCGAAGCGCCGGCACGGCAGCTTTCGCCGGCACCGCGCGCGGCGGCGAGCGCTGCCGCCCAGCCGGCGGCGGGCGCGGCGGTGCCCAGTACGCTGGCGGGCGTGTGCGCGGCGCCGGGCATTGCGGTGGGCAAGCTCGTGCGCTGGGACGACGCGGAGATCGTGCCGCCGGAGGCCGCGAGCGGCACCTCGGCCGCCGAAAGCCGCGCGCTCGACAAGGCGATTGCTGCCGTGGACGCCGAATTGAACAACGCGGTGCGCGCCGCATCGCAGCGCAGCGCGATCAGCGAGGCCGGCATCTTCACGATGCACCGCGTGCTGCTCGAAGACCCCACGCTCGTCGATGCCGCACGCGACCTCATCAGCCTCGGCAAGAGCGCGGGCTTCGCGTGGCGCGAGGCGATCCGCGCGCAGATCGCGGTGCTCGGGCAGGTGGACGACCCGCTGCTCGCCGAGCGCGCGGCGGACCTGCGCGACCTCGAAAAGCGCGTGCTGCGTGCGCTGGGGCTCTCGAACACCGCGGTGCGCACGCTGCCCGAAGAGGCCGTGCTGGCCGCCGACGAATTCACGCCTTCCGATCTCGCTACGCTCGACCGTGCACGCGTGACGGCGCTTGTGATGGCGCGCGGCGGCGCCACGTCGCATGCGGCGATCATCGCGCGCCAGGCTGGCATTCCGGCGCTCGTCGCGCTCGGCGACACGCTGCACAGCATTGCCGAAGGCACCGAGGTGGTGGTGAGCGCGAGCGAAGGGCGCCTTGCCTACGCACCCAGCGCGCTCGACATCGAGCGCGCGCGCACGGAGCGCGCACGCCTTGCGGGCATGCGCGAAGCGAACCGCCGCACCTCGCAGCAGGCGGCCGCCACGCGGGATGGCCGCGCGATCGAAGTGGCCGCGAACATCGCCACGCTCGAAGACGCGACCACTGCCGTGGACAACGGCGCCGACGCCGTGGGCCTCCTGCGCACCGAACTCATGTTCATTCATCGCCCGACGGCGCCGACGGTCGATGAGCACCGTCAAAGCTATCAGGCGATCGTCGAGGCGCTGGCGGGCCGCACGGCCATCATCCGCACGCTCGACGTGGGCGCGGACAAGGAAGTCGATTACCTGACGCTGCCGCCCGAACCGAATCCGGCGCTGGGCCTGCGCGGCATCCGTCTTGCCCAGGTGCGCCCCGATCTGCTCGACGACCAGTTGCGGGCGCTGCTCGCCGTGAAGCCCGCGGGCGCCGTGCGCATCCTGCTGCCGATGGTGACCGATGCCGGCGAACTCGTGCGCCTGCGCGAGCGCATCGAAACCTTCGCCGAAGAGGCGGGCCGCACCGAGCCCATCGAAATCGGCGTGATGATCGAGGTGCCTTCGGCCGCGCTGCTCGCCGATCAGCTTGCGCAGCACGCGGATTTTCTCTCGATCGGCACGAACGATCTCACCCAGTACACGCTCGCGATGGACCGCTGCCAGCCCGATCTCGCCGCCCAGGCGGACGGCCTGCATCCGGCCGTGCTGCGCCTCGTCGCGGCGGCGGTGGAGGGCGCGCAGAAGCACGGCAAGTGGGTCGGCGTCTGCGGCGCGCTCGCGGGCGATCCGGTTGCGGTGCCGCTGCTGGTGGGCCTCGGCGTGACGGAGCTGTCCGTCGATCCGGTGTCGGTGCCCTCCATCAAGGCGCGCGTGCGCAACCTGGACTGGCAGCAGTGCCGCCAGCGCGCGCAGGACGCCCTCACTCTCGAATCGGCCCAGGCCGTGCGGGCAGTCAGCCGCTCGATCTGGCCGCTCGAATAACGGGCCGCAGTGCGCGCCGCAGTTCGCGCACATTCACCGAAGTCTTTCGCATTACATAAAAAACGCGCCGGCATACGCAAGTCAGCCGGCGACTCTCATCACCCACTGACGTCACGAAAGAGACAGGGACTGGAGGCAGTTCAATGGATGGCAATCCGTTTCTCAAGATTCAGAGCCTCGGCCGCGCGCTGATGCTCCCGATCGCAGTGCTGCCGGTCGCCGGCATCCTGCTGCGCTTCGGCCAGAGCGACATGCTCAACATCAAGATCATCGCCGACGCGGGTGGCGCGATCTTCGACAATCTGCCGCTCCTCTTCGCGATCGGCATTGCCGTCGGCTTCGCGAAGGACAACAACGGCGTGGCTGCGCTTGCGGGCGCGCTCGGCTATCTCGTCGAGACGGCCGTGATGAAGGACATCAACGACAAGCTCAACATGGGCGTGCTGTCGGGCGTCGTGGCGGGTATCGTCGCGGGCATGCTGTACAACCGCTTCAAGGACATCAAGCTACCCGAGTTCCTCGCGTTCTTCGGCGGCAAGCGCTTCGTGCCGATCATCACGGGGCTCGCGTGTCTCGTGCTGGGGGTCGTGTTCGGGTACGGCTGGGCGCCGGTGCAGGCCGTGATCGACGCGGCGGGCCACTGGCTCACCACGGCGGGCGCGATCGGCACCTTCGTGTACGGCTTCCTGAACCGGCTGCTGCTCGTGACGGGCCTGCATCACATCCTCAACTCGCTCGTGTGGTTCGTGTTCGGCACCTTCACGCCGGCCGGCGGCGCGCCCGTGACGGGCGACCTGCACCGCTTCTTCGCGGGCGATCCCACCGCGGGCAGCTTCATGGCGGGCTTCTTCCCGATCATGATGTTCGGCCTGCCGGCCGCGTGCCTCGCGATGCTGCACGAGGCGCCGAAGGAGCGCCGCGCGATGGTGGGGGGCCTGCTGCTGTCGATGGCGCTCACCTCGTTCCTCACGGGCGTGACCGAGCCGATCGAGTTCACGTTCATGTTCCTCGCGCCGGTGCTCTACGGCATCCACGCGCTGCTCACGGGCCTGTCGCTCGCGATCTGTTCGCTCCTCGGCATCAAGCTCGGCTTCACGTTCTCGGCGGGTGCGATCGACTATGTGCTGAACTACGGCCTCTCGACGCACGGCTGGGAAGCGATTCCGCTCGGCGTTGCCTACGCGGTGGTCTACTACGTGCTGTTCCGCTTCTTCATCCGCCGCTTCGATCTGCCGACGCCGGGCCGCGAGGCCTCGACGGGCGACACCGCGCTCGCCTCGTCGATGGCGGGTGCCGCCGTGCCGGCGGCCGCCGCGGGCACCTCGCGCGCCGCGCGCTATATCGACGCGCTGGGCGGTGCCGCCAACCTCAAGGTGGTCGATGCCTGCACGACGCGCCTGCGTCTTTCGGTGGCCGATCCGGCGAAGGTGTCGGAGCCGGCGCTCAAGGTGATCGGCGCACGCGGCGTGCTCAAGCGCGGCGGCGACAGCGTGCAGGTCATCATCGGACCGGAGGCGGACATGATTGCCGACGAGATCCGCAGCGAGATCAAGCGCGGCCCGGCTGCGGTGCCGCAAGCGCCGGGGCAGGCGGCCGCTGTGGGTGCCCAGGCTGCTACGTCCGCACCCGCTCGGGCCGCGGCCGCGGGGGATGCAGGCGAGGCCGGCCCGCTCGACCCGGACCCGGCACGCTGGCTCGCGGCATTCGGCGGATCGGCGAACATCGCGACGCTGGACGCTGTGGCGGCAACGCGCCTGCGCGTGGTCGTGCGCAACCCGGCGGCGGTCGATCGCCAGAAGCTGGCGGCACTCGACGTGGCGTGGGTGTCGGACAATACGCTGCACGTCGTGGTGGGCCCGGCCGCGCAGCGCTATGCGCAGGCGCTTGCTCCGCAACCGGCTTGACGCTGCCCGCGCGGCGCTTCCCACGCGGCGCATCTCGCGGGGGCATCTCGCGGGGGCATCCCGCATAACCGCATGACGTAAAAAAATCGGCGCCGAGGCGCCGATTTTTTTGTCGATGTCCCGCGAGGCGCTCAGTCCTTGCGAACCGCTGCGCTTGCCTGCTGCCGCTGCGAATCGAGCCACATCACGTTGACGATGCCAAAGCCGAGCGCCACGCCGATGCCAAGGATCCAGCTGAAATACCACATCGTTTCCACTCCTTCGAAATTCGTCAGTACAACGAGTTGTGCTGCTCCTTGATGGCCGCGGCAGTCACCTTGCCGCGCATCACGCGATACGCCCACGTGGTGTAGGCAAGCACGATGGGCAGGAAGATGATCACGGCCACGAGCATGATCTCGAGCGTCGTCTTGCTGGAGGTCGAGTCCCACACCGTCAGGCTGCTGCGCGGGTCGAGCGACGAAGGCATGATGAACGGAAACATCGAGAAACCCGCCGTGAGGATCACGCCGACGATCATGAGCCCCGTGGCGATGAACGCCGTTTTCTCGAAGCGCGAGCCCGCGAGCGCGCACGCCACGAGGCCGCCCAGGATGCCGAGCGCGGGCGCGACGGTCATCCACGGGTAGAGGCCATAGTTGGTGAGCCACAGCCCCTGGCCGGCTTCGACGCTCTTGAGCAGCGGATTCGAAGCCGAATCGAGCGGCGGCGCCGAGGTGATGGTGTAGCCGCCGATCAGCGTCGCGACGATCACGCCCGCCACCACGAAGAGCACGACCGCGAGCAGCGAGACGATCCGCAGTGCCTTGCTCGCGCGGGCGGCGACCACGCCGTCGCTCTTGAGCTTCACGAAGGCGGCGCCGTGCGCGGTGAGCATGGTGAGGCTCACGAGCCCGCAGACGAGCGCGAACGGGTTGAGCAGGGCCCAGAAGCTGCCGTGGTAGGTCACGCGCAGGTCGGTGTCGTAGGCGAACGGCACGCCTTCGAGCAGGTTGCCGAAGGCCACGCCGAACACGAGCGCCGGCACGAAGCCACCGATGAAGAGCGCCCAGTCCCAGGCGCTGCGCCACTTGGGATTGTCGCGCTTGCCGCGGTAGTCGAAGCCCACCGGGCGGAAGAACAGCGCGAAGAGCACCAGCAGCATCGCGAAGTAGAAGCCCGAGAACGAGGCGGCATACACGAGCGGCCAGGCGGCGAACATCGCGCCGCCCGCGGTGATGAGCCAGACCTGGTTGCCTTCCCACGTCGCGCCCACGGTGTTGATGACGATGCGCCGCTCCGCATCGGTCTTGCCGATGAAGGGCAGCAGCACGGCGGCGCCCATGTCGAAGCCGTCGGTGAGCGAGAAGCCGATCAGGAGCACTCCGATCAGCACCCACCAGATGAGCTTGAGGGTTGCGTAGTCCATGGTTGTCGGTTCCTTGCGTGGGGCGGGGCGTCAGGCGGCGCTGCCGCTGCCGGCCGCCGGGGCGGTGCCCTGTTCGTGGAAGTAGCGTCCCGTGTGCAGCGCAGACGGACCGAGCCGGGCGTACTTGAACATCAGCGTGATTTCGATGATGAAGAGCGCCGTGTAGAACACCACGAAGCCGGCGATGCTCAGCATCACGTCGCCGGGCGCGAGGCTCGACGCGGAAAGATGCGTGGGCAGCACTTCGGCGATGGTCCACGGCTGGCGGCCCACCTCGGCGACGATCCAGCCGAATTCGGCGGCGATCCACGGCAGCGGGATCGCCCACACGGCCCAGCGCAGGAACCACGCGCGGCTCGGCTTCAAGAGCGAGCGCTGCGCGCAGAACCAGAACGCCAGCACGAAGGTCAGCAGGAACAGGATGCCGAGGCCCACCATCATCCGGAACGACCAGAACACGGGCGCGACTGGCGGAATCGAGCTCTTCGCGGCGGCCTCGATCTGGTCGGGCGTCGCATCCACCACGTTCGGCGCGAACTGCTTCACGAGCAGGCCGTAGCCGAGATCGGCCTTGTGCGCGTCGAAGACGTCGCGCGTTTCGGTGTCGGCGCTGCCTTCCTTCATCTTCTGCAGCGCGGCATACGCGAGCATGCCGTTGCGGATGCGCACCTCGGCGCGGCCGATGTGGTCCTTCAGGCCGATCACCGGCTCGTCGATCGAGCGCGTCGCGATAATGCCCATCAGGTAAGGAATCCGGATCGCGTAGTCGGTGCGCTCTTCCTTCTGGTTCGGCAGGCCGAACAGCGTGAACGGCGCGGGGGCGGGTGCCGTATCCCACTCGGCTTCGATGGCGGCGAGCTTGACCTGCTGCACTTCGCCCGTGGTGTAGCCCGACTCGTCGCCGAGCACCAGCACGCACAGCGTCGAGGCGAGGCCGAAGCCCGCGGCGATGGCGAACGAGCGCAGCGCGAAATCGACATCGCGGCGCCGGATCAGATACCACGACGAAATGCCGAGCACGAACATCGACGCGGTCACGTAGCCGGCCGAAACGGTGTGCACGAACTTCACCTGCGCCACCGGATTGAAGATCACCTGGAAGAGACTGGTGAGCTCCATGCGCATGGTTTCGTAGTTGAACTCGGCGCCCACGGGGTTCTGCATCCAGCCGTTGGCCACCAGAATCCAGAGCGCGGAGAGGTTCGAGCCGAGCGCCACGAAGAACGTGGTGATGAGGTGCTGCCCCCTCGAGAGCCGGCTCCAGCCGAAGAAGAACAGCCCGACGAAGGTCGATTCGAGGAAGAACGCGGCGAGCCCTTCCACGGCGAGCGGCACGCCGAAGATGTCGCCCACGTAGTGCGAGTAGTACGACCAGTTGGTGCCGAACTGGAACTCCATGGTGAGGCCGGTGGTGACGCCCATCACGAAGTTGATGGCGAACAGCTTGCCCCAGAACTGCGTCATGTCCTTGTAGATCTGCTTGCCGGTCATGACGTAGACCGACTCCATGATGACGAGCAGCCACGACAGGCCCAGCGTGAGCGGCACGAAGAGGAAGTGATAGAGCGCAGTGATCGCGAACTGCAGCCGCGAGAGATCAACGGTTTCGCTAATGGGCATGGGGGTCCCCTTGGGTCGGGTTCGTCGCCGGTGACTGGGATGGCGCAGTGGGCACGGATACCGAAAGAATGGCGCGTGCGACATCGGCGGGCGGCATGTTCATGTTTTCCGCCTGAGGATGGTTGAAGAATGTGTATTTGAGCGCCATCAGCAAAACGAGCTTGAAGGCGAGGACGAAGACGATGTCGCGTGCGAAGGTCGGGCCGCGTGCCCAGCGCAGGAGCCGCGCGTGCAACGCGAGGCGAGGCCGGGGAGGGTGATCGGATGTCGAGATCATGGTGGATCGGTTGACTGCCCTTAAAACTCGTTTTCCGACCGGGCCTGTTGACCGCCCGGCGCCAGGCACATCGTGCATACGAACAATTTTAAGATTGCGGCACCGGGCATGCGACAGTCCGCCCGCGACATCCCGTCGCGAACGCAGGGCCGCCTGACCAGTATTACGATTTAATTTGTCCCAAGTCAATAAATTGGGGGCGAATTAGAATGCGTACCGCATCAGGGTGCGCATTTATCTTAGGAAAAAATCGGGGAACATGGGATGAGGGTGGCCACGGAGGCGCTCGTGGCCAAGCCAGGCGCGTGCCCAAAAAGAAACAGCCCCGCCGTGAGAGGGCGGGGCTGTGCCGGTGTCTGACAGACCGGTCGGGGCTTAGCTGTAATCGGCCAGGGCCGTGCGCATCTTCTTCATCGCGCTCGCTTCAATCTGACGGATACGCTCCGCCGATACGCCGAACTCGTCGGCCAGTTCGTGCAGGGTCGAACCGCCCGAGCCGTCGTCGGCCACGTGCAGCCAGCGCGCCTCGATAATGCGGCGGCTGCGCGCGTCGAGTGCTTCCAGCGCGCTCGCGATGCCGTCCGACTGCAGGCGGTCGCGCTGACGCGCGGCCAGCACGGCGGTCGGCTCGCTGTGCGAGTCGGCCAGCCAGGCGATGGGCGCGAACGACTCTTCGCCGTCGTCGGTCTGGCCTTCGAGCGCGATGTCGGCACCGGACAGGCGCGTTTCCATTTCCGCGACTTCTTCGCGCTTGACGTTCAGCTCCTGCGCGAGGCCGTCGATCTCCTCGGGCGTGAACGACTGCAGGCCCTGCTTGTGGCTGCGCAGGTTGAAGAACAGCTTGCGCTGCGCCTTGGTCGTGGCGACCTTCACCATGCGCCAGTTGCGCAGGATGTATTCGTGGATCTCGGCCTTGATCCAGTGCATGGCGTACGACACGAGGCGGACGTTCTGCTCCGGGTCGAAGCGCTTCACGGCCTTCATCAGGCCGATATTGCCTTCCTGGATCAGGTCGGCGTGCGGCAGGCCGTAGCCCAGGTAGTTGCGGGCGATCGAAACCACGAGGCGCAGGTGCGACAGCACGAGGCGACGGGCGGATTCGAGATTGCTTTGTTCGCGGAACTCGGTTGCGAACTGGCGCTCCTCTTGAGGCGTCAACATGGGAATCCGGTTGACGGCCTGAATGTACGCGTCGATATTGCCCAGCTGGCCGGGCAACATGGACTGATTCGCGAGCGCCAGCACGCCTGCCCCCGCCGCCTTGGCCGGCGTCGGGCTCAGCGTACCAGGAAGGGTCATTGCCAGTGCGTTGCTCACGTAGTGAACTCCTCTATATCTTGCAAAAGTCGGACTGCGACTCCACGGTGGATGTTAGCACTCTGCTCCACCGAGTGCTAATACTTGGAGTCTGTAGGGGCTTCAAGGTTCCACTTCTGCTATCGAAATAGTTGTTTCGATAGATTTCGCTGGAAGCCTGACGGGGCGGGGCTGACAGCCCGTGAGGGCACGCCGTGGTCGAGATTGGCGAGTAAACCCTCTAGATCTGACAGATCCTGGGAGGGGGAGATAAATAGGGGGCAGATCTGTTCCGCCATAGCGCCCTGGAAGCGCTGAATATCGCTGGCCGAACGGACTAGCCACTATGCATAGACCGGGGACGCTGCCAAAAGTGCTCGCTTGCGTCGATCGGGCGCGTGCTGTCGCGCGGCGGCGCGGGAATCCTGGAGAGCGTAAAGGGACGGATCGGCGGCCATCGGGCGATGCGTGCTGAATCGCCCGGCCTTTTGATCGCAAGTATCCACGCAGCGAAACCTGGTATAAATTTCAGCGAAGCGCGTGCGGTACATCTTCAGCGCCGGTCTGCCGCCTGGGGCGGGACGGGCGCGCAAGGGGCAAGAGCGATGGCGGCGAAAGTGATCGATGCGATTCGCGGGCTGGAGCGCGAACGTTTCCGTGCGATGGTGGACGGAGACGGTTCGTCGCTGGACGCTTTGCTGTCGGACAACGTGATCTACGTGCACACGAACGGCAAGCGCGAGACCAAGCAGCAGTTCATCGACGCCATCACGGCGGGCCGCCGCCGCTACCGCCAGATCGAGATCCAGACGCAGGACGTGCTGCCCGTGGGGCGCGAGACCTGCGTGGTGTCCGGGCGCGCGCTGATCGAGATGGAAGCCAACAACGGCGCGCTGCTGTTCCCCATCGCCTATACGGCCATCCAGACCCAGGAGGACGGGCAGTGGCGCCTGCTCGCATGGCAGGCGACGCGTTGTGCGCTCGAATAAGACCGGTAGGCCCTTTCTTCCGGCGCGTCTTCTGGACGCTCCGGGCTCACGCCGGCGGCCCGTTTTGCCGCTGGCGCCCAACGCCCTCTGCCGGCCCGGGTTGGTGCTCGAGCGCTGGTTAGCCGCTCACCCCGGTTCCATGCAGAACCCCGCCTCCTGCTGCTTTTCCGTCTTCCCCTGCTGAAACTGCCGAACCTGCTGCACCGCTTCGCGCCGAACGTCGTTGCGCGCGCGGCGCCCGATTGCCAACGAGCCCTTACGCCGCGGCGCGACGATCCACGCGAGGCCAGGCCGCGCGATTCACACCGCTCACGACAGCCGCGACCGTCGCGTGCGCGCCGTCTTCGGCCACGCCCACGCCGTAGCGAACCGGCTGTCCGCCTACGCGGCAGCCCACGAATACGGCCGTGGCGCCCCGCTCGGTGCGGGCGGTTTCGAACGACGTCACCTCCACCGCGACCCCTGCCGCTGCCGCGATGGCGTCAGCGACGGCCTGAGCATGCGCTTCCTGGGTGCCGGCCACTGAGGAGGGCGCCACGACGTCGCGGTCATCCCAACGCACGCGGCCTGCGCCGGCGTGCGTCGCCGGGCCATCGGTTTCGAAGTACTCGCGTTCGAAGAGCGCGCAGATCGCGTCGCCCGTGACCTCTTCGCCCGACGCATCCGAAACCGTCTGCACGGCATGGCTGAATTCGATCTGCACACGGCGCGGCGGCGTGAAGCCCATGCCGCGTTCGAGCAGCCAGGTCGCCCCGCCCTTGCCCGACTGGCTGTTTACGCGGATCACGGCGTCGTAGCTGCGGCCGAGATCGGCGGGATCGATCGGCAGATACGGCACTTCCCACACCGCGCCGGCCTTTTGCTGCGCGAAGCCCTTGCGGATCGCGTCCTGGTGCGAGCCCGAGAACGCCGTGAAAACGAGGTCGCCCGCGTAAGGATGGCGCGGATGCACGGGCAACTGGTTGCAGCGCTCGACCACGCGGCGCATGGCGTCGATATCGGAGAAGTCGAGGCCGGGGTCGATGCCCTGGGTGTACAGGTTCATCGCGAGGGTGACGAGATCGACGTTGCCGGTGCGCTCGCCGTTGCCGAAGAGGCAGCCTTCGATGCGGTCCGCGCCGGCCAGCAGCGCCATTTCCGCGGCGGCGACGGCCGTGCCGCGGTCGTTATGCGGATGCACCGACAGCACGATGCTGTCGCGATACGCGAGATTGCGGTCCATCCACTCGATCTGGTCGGCGTAGACGTTGGGCATGGCCGCTTCGACCGTGGCCGGCAGGTTCACGATCATCTTGTGCTCGCGCGTCGGGCGCCAGGTTTGCGCCACGGCGTCGCAGACTTCGCGCGCGAACGTGAGTTCGGTCATGCTGAACGTTTCGGGGGAGTACTGATAGATCCAGTGCGTTTGCGGATGCGCATCGGCGTGTTCGCGGATCATGCGCGTGCCGTCCACGGCGAGCGCTTTCACCTCGTCCTTCGACTGGCCGAACACGATCTTGCGGAACGACGGGCAGATCGCGTTGTAGAGGTGCACGATCGCGCGCGGCACGCCTTCGAGGGCTTCGAACGTGCGCGCGATCAGGTCCGCGCGCGACTGCACGAGCACTTCGATGGTCACGTCCTCGGGAATGCGCTTTTCTTCGATCAGCTTGCGCACGAAATCGAAGTCGGTCTGCGAGGCCGACGGAAAGCCGACTTCGATTTCCTTGAAGCCGATCGCAACCAGCATCTCGAAGAATTCGGTCTTCTGCTCGATGCTCATCGGCTCGATCAGCGACTGGTTGCCGTCGCGCAAATCGGTACTCATCCAGATGGGCGCGCGCTCGACGGTGCGCGTGGGCCATCGGCGGCCGTTCAGGCGGATGGCGGGAAAGGGGGGGTACTTCTCGGCGGGATTACGCAACATGACGGGCCTCGTGCTTCATGGTGTCGTTTGCGATGGTGGTCGACAGCGGGCGGCTGGCGGGCTGGCGACGAAGCACGATGCGCGAAACTTCCGGCGTCCGGGCGGAAACCACGGATGCGAAGAAGACGGCCACGGTGGCGGCGGTAACCGGCGCGGCAAAAAAGGACGTGAACGATGCCCATGCAACGTGCATTTTGACCCTCGCGATTCGTCCGAACGGTAAACGGACGAATAGAGACGACAAGTTGTAAAGGGAACTGCGGGTTGAGGTACTGCGAGAAACTGCTTGGGAGGACTGCCGACCGGAGAGGCGGTCGCGCAGCGCTACGCTTGGCTTACGCTAGACGTAGCGATAGGGCCGCCAGGCGGCCGGAGGTAATTCGGAGGGTGTTCGGGAAGGAACGCATTGGGCCAATGTAAGGCAGGACGGCCTTGCGTGTCAACAGCCGGGTTTTCGGGCGGCGGGGCTGTCAGACTCTGGCAATACGCCTGATCGTTTCCACCTGGCGTGCGATTGCCTCCGGCACGGGCGCCTCGCCGCGCAGCACGGCGCCGATCCAGGCGGCGGTCGTGGCCGCATCGCGGCCCTCCGGCAGCGCGACTTCCGCAGCGTCGGGCGAGGAGCGCTCCGGTTCGATCAGCGTTTCGCAGATCCCGTCGTGCAGCCAGTCCACCTGCACCTGGCGGCGCGTGTCGGCGACGGCTTCGCCTTCGGTGCCGCGTGCGAGCAGGGCGCCGCCCGCCGCGGCCTCGGGATGCGCCGCGAAGAGGGCGCTCAGGCTCTCGCGATACGGCGGATGCGTGTAGTTCACGAGCCGCAGCCCCGGCTGCGCAAAAGGCTGCAGCAGTTTCACGAGCGTATGGGTGGAGTTGCGCACGCCCATGCGACGGCGCAGCGCGAGCAACCTGGCGAGCTCGGGCGCGAGCGCTTCGATCGGCGCGAAGGCAACGCGCTTTTCGCCAAGCAGCGCTTCGATTTCGGCGTGATCGCGCGCGACGGGCTGGCCGAGCGCGGCGAAAATTTCGGCGCTCGTGACGCGGCCCGGGTCGGTGCTCACGCCATGAACCAGCACCGGCACGCCTTCGCGCGCGAGCAGGAACGCGAGCAGCGGCACGAGGTTCGGCTGCTTGCGCGCGCCGTTGTAACTCGGGATCGAGACCGCGCGATAGTCGCCGGCGGGCGTGTGGAGCGGCGCGAACGAGGCCTGTGCGGCGGCCAGCATCGCGGCCAGTTCGGCGGCGGTTTCGCCCTTCAGGCGGTACGCGAGCAGCACCGCGCCGAGTTCGAGGTCCGGCACGCGGCCGTCGAGCATGGCGGTGTAGAGCGCGTAGGTGTCTTCGGGTGACAGCGCGCGCGCGCCGTTCGGGCCGCGGCCGATCTCCTTGATGAAGCGGGCGCAGGAAAACGTGTCGGAGGCGTCGGGGGCGTTCATGGCGTGCGGCAGTCTCTGGACCCGGAACGCATGTGGGGCGTCCGGGCGGCAGGAGTCTCGGATTAGCGGGGATGCGTGCAGTATCGCATGAGGCCGCTTGCTGGCGGCGGCGGGCAAACGCAAGCCAGGTACGAGGCGTTCGCTTCCCGGCCAGCCCCTCTTGCTTACACCGCCACGCGGCTCGGGCCGTGCGCGTTACACTCGTCATTTGCGCCGACGCCTGGGTCTCCCGCGCGCGGCTCGGCTCTTCACGCAGACGGAGAACTCCATGACTTACGTTTTCGAACCGGTGCCGTCCGCATCGGTGCCGGTGGTGGGCAGCGACCAGCGCTTTCCCGTGCGCCGCATCTATTGCGTCGGGCGCAACTACGAGGCGCATGCGCGCGAGATGGGCCACGATCCCGACCGCGAACCGCCGTTCTTCTTCGCCAAGCCCGCCGACGCGATCCTCTACGTCGCGCCCGGCTCGACCGGCGAATTCCCGTATCCGGCGCTGTCGAAGAACGTGCACTTCGAAATGGAGCTCGTCGCGGCCATCGGCAAGGGCGGCAAGGACATTCCCGTGGCGAGCGCGCTCGATCACGTGTACGGCTACGCGCTCGGCCTCGACATGACGCGCCGCGACCTGCAGGCCGAAGCCAAGAAGCTGGGCCGCCCGTGGGACACCGCGAAGGGCTTCGACTATTCGGCGCCCATCGGCCCGATTCATCCGGTCGCGCAGGTGGGGCAGGTCGCGAAAGGGGCGATCTGGCTCTCCGTGAACGGCGAGGACAAGCAGCGCTCCGACGTCTCGCAGATGATCTGGCCGGTGGCGGACACTGTCGCCTATCTCTCGACGCTCTTCGAGCTGAAGCCCGGCGACCTGATCTACACGGGCACGCCCGAGGGTGTGAGCGCCGTGGTGAAGGGCGACTTGATGCGCGGCGGCGTGGACGGGCTGGGCGAGTTCGCGCTGCGCGTGGTCTGAGGCCGGCCGGCGGCGGGGCAACCAGCGCTGCAATCCATCGAAAACAAGAGAGACGAGAGGAGCATGAAGCTTTACAGCTATTTCCGCAGTTCCGCTTCCTACCGCGTGCGTATCGCGCTGAACCTGAAGAACCTGCCGTACGACTACGTGCCGGTGCACCTCCTGCGCGAGGGTGGCGAGCAACTGAAACCCGCCTACCGCGAGGTCAATCCGGATGGCATCGTGCCGACGCTGATCGACGACGATCAGCATGCGATCCAGCAGTCGCTCGCGATCATCGAGTATCTGGAGGAGACCCACCCGGAGCCGCCGCTGCTGCCGAAGTCGCCGGCCGATCGCGCGCACGTGCGCTCGCTCGGCCTCCAGGTGGCGTGCGAGATCCATCCGGTGAACAACCTGCGGATCTTGAAGTACCTCAAGCACACGCTGGGCGTGGACGATGCCGCGAAGGACGCGTGGTACCGGCACTGGATCGAGCTGGGGTTCGGCACGCTCGAAACGCGTCTGGCGGCCGATCCGCGCACCGGCAAGCTGTGTTTCGGCGACACGCCGACCGTCGCCGACCTGTGCCTGATCCCGCAGGTCTTCAACGCGAACCGCTTCAATATCGACACCACGCGCTACCCGACCATCGAGCGCATTTACGACCGCGCGATGCAGATCGAGGCGTTCGCGCAGGCTGCGCCGGGCGTGCAGCCGGACTCGGAGTAGTGACCGCGCCGCTGGCGGCGCGCGCATGAAAAAGGGCGTCGTTCCTGCGAACGACGCCCTTTGTTTTATGTCCTCTCGTCCTGACGCAACCGTGCGCGCCGGGGCTGCTCAGTTGCCGAGCAGCGCGTCGACGAACTCCTCGGCGTCGAACGGCTGCAGGTCTTCCACCTTCTCGCCCACGCCGATGAAGTACACGGGAATCGGCCGCTGACGCGCGATTGCCGCGAGGATACCGCCCTTCGCGGTGCCGTCGAGCTTCGTGACGATGAGGCCGGTGAGGCCGAGCGCGTCGTCGAAAGCCTTCACCTGGGTGAGCGCGTTCTGGCCGGTGTTCGCGTCGATCACGAGCAGCACTTCGTGCGGCGCGCCTTCGAATGCCTTGCCGATCACGCGCTTGACCTTCCTGAGCTCGTCCATCAGATGCAGTTGCGTGGGCAGGCGCCCGGCCGTGTCGGCCATCACCACGTCGATGCCGCGGGCGCGGGCCGCGCTCACGGCGTCGAAGATCACGGCGGCCGGGTCGCCGCTTTCCTGCTGCACGACCGTCACGTTGTTGCGCTCGCCCCAGATCGCGAGCTGCTCGCGCGCGGCGGCGCGGAACGTGTCGCCGGCGGCCAGCAGCACCTTCTGGTCGAAGTGCTGCAGGTGCTTGGCGAGCTTGCCGATGCTCGTGGTCTTGCCGGCGCCGTTCACGCCGGCAATCATCATCACGAGCGGCTGCGCGCGGCCGAGCACCAGCGACTTCTGCAGCGGCGCGAGCAGGTCGATCAGCAACTGGCGCAGCGCTTCCTTCACCTGGACGGCTTCCGTGAGGCGCTCGGTGCGCACCTTCTGGCGCAGCGTTTCCAGCAGGTACTCGGTGGCGTCCACGCCGGCATCCGACATCAGGAGCGCCGTTTCCAGCTCCTCGTACAGATCGTCGTCGATCTTCGCGTTGACGAAGATGCTCGTGAGGTTCGAGCTCGTCTTCGCGAGGCCCGACTTCAGGCGAGTGAGCCACGACTGCTTTGCGGCGGGTTCGGGGGCGGGCGGCGGGACGATCTCGTCCGCCTGGGCGGTTTGCGCGGCTGCGGGTCGTGCGGGGGCGGCGGCCGGCAGCGAGGCGGAGGCCGCCGGCGCGGCAGGAGCGGGCGCCGCTGCGGCCGGTGCAGACGATGCTGCCGATGCTGCCGATGCCGTGGCTTCGGCCCCTGCGTCTTCGCTTTCGGGCGCCGGCGTGGCTTCGCCGGCTTCGGCCTGGGCGTTCTCGTCGGCCTTGGTGCCCCGGAGTCGTTTAAAGAAACTGAACATGGTCTGGCGTCGTGGAGGCACGCTGCGGATTTGGCGCGGAATGGGCCGCGCCACGCCGGAGAAAAGGCGGCAACGTGCGGAAAACACGGCATTTTATCAGGCGCTCCCGGGCGCGTCGTTGCGGTGAGCGTGCGGCGTGCGCCCGGGCCTGTGGTAACGTTCGCGCATCAGGGGTGCGGCGCCGGCAAGGCGCGCCGCGCAGATACTCGCCAGCCGTCCAGAAAAAAGCATGACCCGTTCTTCCTCCCCGCGCCCGCACGGCGCGCGCTCCGGTGCTTCCGCCGCTCTTGCACGTGGCAAAGGCGGCGGCACGGGCGCCCATACGATCCGCATCATCGGCGGCGACTGGAAGCGCACGCCGCTGCCGGTGCTCGATCTCGATGGGCTGCGCCCCACGCCCGATCGCGTGCGCGAGACGCTCTTCAACTGGCTCGGCCAGCAGCTCGACGGCCTGCGCTGCCTCGACCTGTTCGCGGGCAGTGGGGCACTCGGCTTCGAAGCGGCTTCGCGCGGCGCTGCGCGCGTCGTGATGGTCGAGCGCAACGCCCGGGCCGCCGCGCAACTGCGCGCGAACCAGGCGCGCCTGTCGGCCCGCAGCATCGAAATTGCCGAAGCCGACGCGCTGCGCCTCGCTGCCGGCCTCGCGCCGGGCTCGTTCGACGTGGTTTTCCTCGACCCGCCTTTCGGCGACGCCGCGCTCCTCGCACGCGCGCTGGACGCGGCCCTGCCGCTCGTCGCGCCCCACGGCTGGCTCTACGTCGAGTCCGGCGAGCGTCTCGACCCGGCCGCACGGCCCGCTCTCGCAGGCTGGAGCGTCGTGCGCGAAGGCAAGGCGGGTGCGGTCTTCTATCATTTGCTGCAGCGCGAAAATGAGGAATAATGCGCCTTTCATAACAAGCGGCGGACGGTTTGGCCGTCACGCACGTGCTTGCGCCTGCCCTGCGACGGTCGCGACCGGCGTGGTCCGGCAGCGGCCCGCAGCATTCGCGCCCCATTTCTGTTGAGAGAGGAGAAGCCTCATGGTAGTCGCCGTGTACCCCGGTACCTTCGATCCGCTCACGCGCGGTCACGAAGATCTCGTGCGGCGCGCGTCGAGCATTTTCGACACGCTGGTGGTGGGTGTTGCCGACAGCCGCAACAAGAAACCGTTCTTCTCGCTCGACGAGCGTCTCGAGATTGCCCACGAGGTGCTCGGCCATTATCCGAACGTGCAGGTCATGAGCTTCACGGGGCTGCTCAAGGACTTCGTGCGCAGCAATAACGCGCGCGTGATCGTGCGCGGCCTGCGCGCCGTGTCGGACTTCGAATACGAGTTCCAGATGGCGGGGATGAACCGCTATCTGCTGCCGGACGTCGAAACGATGTTCATGACGCCTTCGGATCAGTATCAGTTCATTTCGGGCACCATCGTGCGCGAAATCGCCCAACTGGGCGGCGACGTGAGCAAGTTCGTGTTCCCGTCGGTGGAAAAGCGCCTGCGGGACAAGGTGGCTTCGCTGGACGGCGCGGCCGCGAAGTCCTGAGCGCTGCGGCAAACCGGCGTAAAGCAGCGTAAACTACAGGGCTCTGCAATGAATGACGCCGGCCCGCGCGCCGGCATGAAGTGAGAACAGCATGGCCCTGATGATTACCGACGAGTGCATCAATTGCGACGTTTGCGAGCCCGAGTGCCCGAACGATGCGATTTCGATGGGCCCGGACATCTATGTGATCGATCCGAAGAAGTGCACGGAGTGCGTCGGCCACTTCGACGAGCCGCAGTGCGTGCAGGTGTGCCCCGTGGAGTGCATTCCGCGCAATCCCGAGCACCTGGAGTCGCCCGATCGGTTGATGGAGAAGTACCGCGCGCTGATGGTGGCGAAGAACGGTTGACGTGTCTTCCGTGCCCCGCCCCGGCAGCATGAAAAAACGCGCCCATGAGGCGCGTTTTTTTTCGTCCGTGGTCCGCGGTCCCGGCCGCGCGGCTTACTTCACGATGCGCTTCAGCGCGGCCACGAGCGTATCGCATTCGTCGTCGGTGCCGATCGTGATGCGCAGATGCTGGTCGATACGCGGCGCGTTGAAGTGGCGCACGAAAATCTCCTGCTCGCGCAGCTTCGCGCCGATGGCTGCCGCATCGTGTGCGGGGTGGCGCGCGAACACGAAGTTCGCGGCCGAAGGCACGACCTCGAATCCCAGTGCCGCGAGCGAGGCGGTGAGCCGCGCGCGGCTTGCCATGACGTGCTCGCGGGTGCTGCGCAGCCATTCGACATCCTCGTAGGCCGCGACGGCCGCAGCCTGGGCGAGGCGATCGAGCGGATACGAATTGAAGCTGTCCTTCACGCGGTTGAGCGCGTCGATCAGATCGGCGTGGCCGAACGCGAAGCCCACGCGCATGCCCGCGAGGGAGCGCGACTTCGAGGTGGTGTGCACGACCAGCAGGTTCGGATAGCGGTCGATCAGCGCGATGGCCGATTCGGCGCCGAAATCGACATAGGCCTCGTCCACGATCACCACCGAGTTCGCGTTCGCCGCCACGAGCTTTTCGATCTGCGCGAGCGGCAGCGCGTGGCCCGTGGGCGCGTTCGGATTCGGGAAGATCACGCCGCCGTTGGGCTGCGCGTAGTCTTCGATGCGGATCGCGAAGGCGGCGTCGAGCGGCACCGTGCGGTATTGCACGTCGTAGAGCCGCGCATACGTCGGGTAGAAGCTGTACGAGATGTCGGGAAAGAGGATCGGCAGATCGTGCTTGAGGAGCGCCTGGAAGGCGTGCGCGAGCACCTCGTCCGAGCCGTTGCCGACGAACACCTGGTCGGCGCGCAGGCCGTGATGCGCGGCCACTGTCGCGCGCAGACGCTTCGCGATGGGATCCGGATAGCGGCGCAGCGACTCGGCGTGCTCGCCCAGTTCGGCGCGGATCGCATCGAGCACGCGCGGCGAGGGCGGATACGGATTCTCGTTGGTGTTCAGCTTCACCGGCTTCGCCAGCGCGGGCTGCTCGCCCGGCACGTAGGGCACGAGACGGTGGACGATGTCGCTCCAGTAACGGCTCAAGACTTTCTCCTTCCAATCATCGCTTCAGGGGGGGGCTGCGGCGGCTTGCGCGCTCAACCGTTGCGGTGCAGCTGCATGACCGCGCGTTCGGTCTCGCCCTTCACGAAAACCGGCATGACGGCGAGCGCGCGCTCGATCGAGGCGTCGATCACGTCCTGCTCTTCGCGGCGCGGCGGCTTGAGCACGAAGTTTGCGACGTCGGGCTTGGCCCCGGCGCGCGCGCCCTCGGGAATCAGGTCGCGCGGATGGCCGATGCCGATGCGCAGGCGCCAGTATTGCTGCGTCGTGAGATGCGCGGAAATGTCCTTCAGGCCGTTATGGCCGCCGCTGCCGCCACCGAGCTTGAGCTTGACCGTGCCGGGCGGCAGGTCGAGTTCGTCGTGCGCGACGAGAATTTCGTCGGGCAGGATCTTGAAGAAGTGGGCGAGCGCGACGACCGACTGGCCCGAGCGGTTCATGTAGGTCTGCGGCTCAAGCAGATGCACTTCCTCGCCGTAGAGGCGCGCCTTCGCGTAATGGCCGTGGAAGCGCCGCTCGTCGCGCAGCGTCGTGCCGGCTTCGCGCGCGAGCTGGTCCACGAACCAGAAGCCGGCGTTGTGCCGCGTCGCGGCGTATTCGGCGCCGGGATTGCCGAGTCCGACGATCAACCTGATCATGTGTTGTTGCCCGAATCTGAAAACTGCGCTGAAAACTGCGCGAAAAAAACACGAAAAAAACGCGAAAAAAACGCGAAAAAAACGCGAAAAAAACGCGAAAAAAAACCCGCCGGGGCGAACCGCGGCGGGTTACGTCGACCGTTTCAGAGAAACGGATCGAGAGGATATCGGTTCTATCCGGCAGCTTACTCGGCTGCGGCTTCACCTTCGGCTGCCGCCACGGCACCGGCCGGAACCGTCGCCGAGACGATCACCGGGTTTTCCGCTTCGACGTGCGCGACGAGCGTCACGCCGTTCGGCAGCGTGATGTCCTTGGCGTGCAGCGATTGACCGGCTTCGATCTTCACGAGGTCGACTTCGAGGAATTCCGGCAGCGAGCCCGGCAGGCACACCACTTCGATTTCGTTCACGACGTGCGAGATGATCGCGCTCGCCAGCTTCACAGCCGGGTTGGTTTCCTGGTTCAGGAAGTGGAGCGGCACCTTCGTGTGGATCTTCTTGTTCGGATCGACGCGCTGGAAGTCCACGTGCAGCACGAGCTGACGGAACGGGTGGTATTGCACGTCGCGCAGCAGGACTTGCTGCGACTTGCCGGCCACTTCGATCTCGAGGATCGACGAGTGGAAGGCTTCCTTCTTCAGGGCGTGCCACAGCGCATTGTGATCGAGCTCGATCAGTTGCGGCTCAACGCCGACACCGTACACGATGCCCGGCGTCTTGCCGGCGTTGCGCAGGCGGCGGCTCGCACCCGTACCTTGCAGATTGCGTTCGAAAGCGATGACTTTCATGGGTTTTCTCTGTTCATTACACTGCCCGCGACCAGGCAGTAAAACGGGGCCTTTTCGGCTGATCCTCAGCGGACCATGTGCCTGAAGGCCCCCGACTATACGGTGCGAAGCTACGTCCGCTCGCACCGATTACACCAAAGCGCGGCATCCTTGCGAATGCCGCGCTTTGGCGCGAATGGTTTAACTCTCTGCGAAGAGCGACATCACCGAATCGCCGCGGCGGATGCGCGAGAACGTTTCGGCGAGGAGTCCCGCGCTCGTGAGCGAGCGGATCTTCGCGCACGAACGCGCTTCGGCGCCGAGCGGAATCGTGTCGGTCACAACCAGCTCGTCGAGCGCGGAAGCGGCGATACGCTCGCCCGCGCCACCCGAGAGCACCGGGTGCGTAGCGTAAGCGAACACCTTCTTCGCGCCGCGCTCCTTGAGAACCTGAGCGGCCTTGCAGAGCGTGCCGGCGGTGTCGACCATGTCGTCCATGATCACGCAGGTGCGGCCTTCGACTTCGCCGATGATGTTCATCACTTCGGCGACGTTCGCCTTGGGGCGGCGTTTGTCGATGATCGCGAGATCGCAGTTGAGCTGCTTGGCGAGCGCACGGGCGCGCACCACGCCGCCGACGTCAGGCGAAACGACCAGCAGGTTCTCGTGGTTCTGCTTGCGCAGATCCCCGAGCAGCACGGGCGTTGCGTAGATGTTGTCGACGGGAATATCGAAGAAGCCCTGAATCTGGTCGGCGTGCAGATCCATCGTGATGATCCGCTCGACGCCGGCGATTTCCAGCATGTTCGCCACGACCTTGGCCGAGATGGCGACGCGCGCCGAACGCGGGCGGCGGTCCTGGCGGGCATAGCCGAAGTAGGGGATGGCTGCGGTGATCCGGCCGGCGGATGCGCGCTTGAGCGCATCGACCATGATCATCAGTTCCATCAGGTTGTCGTTGGCCGGCGCGCAGGTGGACTGCAGGACGAAGACGTCCTTGCCCCGCACGTTTTCCTGGATTTCGACCTGGATTTCACCGTCGGAGAAGCGGCTAACCATAGCCTTGCCGAGGGGAATACCGAGGATATTGACGACTTCCTGGGCAAGCGCGGGATTTGCGTTGCCAGTAAAAACCATCAGGCCGTCATGGCTGCTCATCATGCACCTGCTGCGGACTTGGGAGGGCGAGAGGAACTACAAGCGCTTCACGACGCGTTGCATCGGAACCGCTGGAATTTTTGGCAGGGGAGGAAGGACTCGAACCCTCGCATGCCGGAATCAAAATCCGGTGCCTTAACCAACTTGGCGACTCCCCTACACTTAACTTTGCGCTTCATTGAACGGATAGGGCGCTCAATGAGGCTAAAACTTATGCCGCGAAAGCGAAGAGTGGATGCGTGTCCAGACTCGAGGTCACTGCGCTGCGCCAGTTCGCTTCAGTCCTGACCGAATAATCGTGCAGTTGCGACTGCGCCGCTTCTGCTTCGGCCCGGCTGGCGAACGCTGCAAATACGCTTGCGCCCGATCCGGTCATCCGCGCCGGTGCGATGTTGTCGAACCATCCCAGCACCTGCGCTACTTCCGCGTATTTTCCTGCGACAACCGCTTGCATGTCGTTCTGGCCGAAGCTGTCTGGCCATCCCTTTTGCGCTGCTTGCTGTGCAAGAAAGACTGCTATTCTGCAAGGCTTTGTGTCCCTTGTCAACGCTTTTTCCGAGAAAATCGCGGCAGTTGGAACATGCACTTGCGGCGTCACGACCAAAAAATGACGCGGGGGCAATTGTACCGCCTCCAATGCCTCGCCGACACCCTCCGCGAAGCCATTTTTGCCGAACACGAAGAACGGTACATCGGCGCCCAGTTTCAGGGCGAGCGCCTGCAATTCGGCACGCGTCAGGTTGAGCTTCCAGAGGCGGTTGAGCGCGAGCAGCGTGGTCGCCGCATCCGAGCTGCCGCCGCCAAGACCCGCCCCCATCGGCAGGCGCTTTTCGATGTCGATCTCCACGCCTTCCCGCGTGCCCGTGTGCTGCTTGAGCAGCATTGCCGCACGGACGGTGAGGTCCTGCTCCGCCGGCACGCCTTCCACTTCGGTCGTGCGCATGATGCGGCCGTCGTTGCGCCGGTTGAAGTGCAGCGTGTCGCCCCAGTCGAGCAGTTGAAACACGGACTGCAGGTTGTGATAGCCGTCCGCGCGGCGGCCGGTGATGTGCAGGAACAGATTGAGTTTCGCGGGCGCGAGACAGTCGCGCAGCGAGTCTTGAGTTTCGGTCATGATGCGTTGGGCGCGCGGGCCGCCTGTTACTGGTCGAGCACGAGCTTGATCTGGAGCGGCGGGTCTTCGCGCGTGAGGTTCACGCGCTTGACGCCGGTGGCCGGTGCGTCGGCGTAGGCAACGTAGTCGATGGTCCAGCCATCCTGCTTGATCTGCGCGAGGCGCGACGGATCCTGCGGATCGGCCTTCGTATGCGCGCGCGAGGTCGGCGCCACCGAAGGCTGCAGCCAGTAGCGCAGGCCTTCCACCGGCAGCGCGAAGCCGAGCGCCTGCTGCATCAGCGTCGAGACATTGTCCGCGGTGAGCGGCTGGCGGTTCGGCAGTTCGAGCGTCGCCTGCGCCGGCGACGACGTGACGATCGCGAGCGTCTGCCCGAGCGGATTGAGCAGTTCCAGCGTCACCGTGGAGTCGGTCTCGCGCCAGTCGAAATTGCCGTAGGCGTTGCGCTGCTGGTCGTTCTGATCGACGTACTGCACCGCGAAGCGGCCGTGGTAGGCGCGGCTCGTCTGCGTGGTGAGCGACGTGGTGGCGTTCGCGGTGGAGGGTTGATTGACGGGGTGATGCGGCGCCGTGGCACAGCCTGCCAGTGCGAAAAGAGCGGCCGCCGCCACGCCGAGCGCCGGGCGCCGCAGAAAGCGGGCGCGATACGAAGCCGGCGAGGCGGGGCGGAAAGTCGTTCGGTTATCTGCCATCAGCAAAAATCAGCAAAAGTCAGCGAGAGTTAGCAAAGGTCGGCCAAAATCAGGGACCGGGATCAAAGATCGTTGACCTGAAAGCGCTTGAGCGTCTTCAGGAGCGTGTCGTTGTCGGGCTCGAGCTTGCGCGCTTCGCGCCAGGCTTCGCGTGCGCCGTCCTGGTCGCCGTTCTTCCACAGCACTTCGCCGAGATGTGCGCCGATTTCGGCATTCGGCTGGAGGCTGTAGGCTTTGCGCAGCAGCTTGATGGCGTCGGCGTTGTCGCCGAGGCGATACTTCACCCAGCCCACGCTGTCCATGATGAACGCGTCGTCCGGCGCGAGCGCCGAAGCCTTCTCGACTAGCTTGTCCGCTTCCTGCAGGCGCTGGTTGCGGTCTGCGAGCGAGTAGCCCAGCGCGTTGTACGCCTGCGGATTGTCGGGCTGCGTCTTCATCAGCTTGCGCAGCTGCGTTTCCATCACGTCGTAGTGGCCGGTTTTCTCGGCGGCCATGGCGTAGTCGTAGGCGAGGTCGGGATCGTCCGGGAAGTCCGAAACGGCCTTCGCGAGGCGCGCCTCCGCTTCCGGATAGCGCTTCGCGTCGAACAGGATCGCGGCGTCGGTACGGGCAATCAGCGCCTGGTCGCGCGGGTCGTCGGTCTGGATGCTCGCGAGCTGGCGGCGCGCGTCGTCAACCTTGCCTTCCTTGTCGAGCAACTGCGCGCGCGTGATCTGCGCCGGGATGTACTGCTGGCTGCTGGGGGCGATCTTGTCGAGCCACTTCTGCGCCGTGGCGTCGTCCTTCTGTTCGATGGCGAGCTGCGCGAGGTAGATGTAGCCCTGGCCCGGGTCCGCGCCCGGGGTCTTTTCCGCGAGCTGGGTGTACTGGAGCAGGGACTTCTGCGCGGCGTCGTAGTTCTTCTGCTGCACGGCGATCAGCGCGAGCGCCATCACCGGCATCAGGTCGTTCGCGTTGTCCTTGTGCAGGATCTCGAACTGCTTCTGCGCGTCGTCCAGGCGGTCGGCCGCGAGGTAGGTCTGCGCGAGCGCAAGACGCCCCTCATGCGACTTCGGGTTCTGCTGCACGTACTTTTCGATCGCGGCGATCCCTTCGCTGCGCTCTTCCGGACCCATCTGCGCGAGCATCAGCGCGGCGGGCAGGTAGTCGGGCTTGATCGTGAGCGCCTGCTCGAACGACTTGCGCGCGCCGGGCACGTCGTCGGCCAGCAACTGCTGGCGGCCGATCGCGAGCTGCGCCTCGGGACGGTTCATGTCGTCCTTGAGCAGATCCTTCAGCACGTTCAGGCCGCCCACGCGGTTCGGGCCGCGCGAGATCAACAGTTGCAGCGAGACCAGCGCGGGGCCGCGCTGGTCGGCCGGCACGCGCGCCAGTTCGCGCGCGAGCAGCGGCGCGGCGTCGTCGGGGCGGCCGGAAAGTATCAGGAGCGAGGCGTCGAGCTGCGCGGCGCGCTCCGAATCCGGCGCGTACTGCTGCCACAACTGGACCGCGTTCAGCGCGTCGGACGGGCTCTGGGCCGCGAGCGCGATCTCGGTCGCGCGCTGCGCCATGCGCGGGTCGTGCGTGTCGCGCGCGAGCGCGAGGTAGGTCTGGTAGGCGGGCGCCGGCTGGTCGCGCTGAAGCGCGATTTCCGCAGCGAGCACCTGGAAGACGATCTGGCTGTTCAGGGCGACGTCGGGCAGATCCTTCTTCTCATCGGCCGTTTCCGGGCCGAAGACATCGGGGATCGAGACGGAAGTGTCGTCGGTGTCGAGGGCCGGATCCTGCGCGTACGCGCTCGACGTGGTCAACGCCCAGGCTGCGAGCACCGCCGCGCCCAGGAGGCGGCGGGCTCCGATGCCCACGGGCAGGCGCTGCGCCACAGTGGACGGGCGCTTCGCAAACAGCTTTACGAAAGACAGTTCCATGGAATTCCGTCGAATGTTTCGGTCGATTGTAACGCGCTGGCTACAATACGCGCACAACGCGCACAAACGATTATGCAAGTTGCAGACCAACCCGGATCCGTCATCGGACCCGGGTATGACGAGGCCCTACGTTAGACATGCCAGAACTGCCAGAAGTTGAGGTCACCCGCCGGGGAATCGAGCCCTGGGTCGCCGGCCGCCGGGTCGAGCGCGTGGACGTGCGCAACCCGGCGCTGCGCTGGCCGGTGCCCGCCGCGCTCGCGCGCACGCTGCGCGGCAGGACCGTGCGCTCGGTGGGGCGGCGCGGCAAATATCTGCTCTTCGAGGTGGAGGACGGGTGGTTCATCGTCCACCTCGGCATGACGGGCACGCTACGCGTGATACGTAACATGCCGCGGCCGCCCGCCGCCGAAAAGCACGACCACATCGACTGGCTCTTCGACGACTTCACGCTGCGCTTTCGCGATCCGCGGCGCTTTGGCGCCGTGCTCTGGCATCCGCGCGAGGCGGGCGACGTGCTGGGCCATCCGCTGCTCGCAGGGCTCGGCATCGAGCCGTTCACCCCGGCTTTCGACGGCGCGCTGCTCTATCGCGAAACGCGCGGCCGCAAGGTTTCCGTCAAGCAGGCGCTGCTCGCGGGCGATATCGTCGTGGGCGTGGGCAATATTTACGCGTCGGAAAGCCTCTTTCGCGCCGGCATCCGGCCCACCACGCCGGCGGGCCGCGTCTCGCTCGCGCGCTACGAACTGCTTGCGGATGCGGTGCGCGCCGTGCTCGCTTCCGCGATCGAGAAGGGCGGCAGCACGCTGCGCGATTTCGTCGGCAGCAATGGCGAAAGCGGCTATTTCCAGCTCGAATATTTCGTTTATGACCGCGCCGGCGCGCCTTGCCGCGTGTGCGGCACGCCCATCAAGCAGATCGTGCAGGGGCAGCGGTCCACCTATTTCTGTCCGCGCTGCCAGCGCTGAACTTCCGGTTTCTCCATGTATCGATCTTCGTCCTCGTCCAGCACGCTGCCCGCCGGCACCTATCCATCGGAACTCGTCGCGAGCTTCGCGCCGCGCCTCATCGCGTGGCAGCGCGAGCACGGCCGGCATGATCTGCCGTGGCAGAACACGCGCGATGCCTACCGGATCTGGTTGTCGGAAATCATGCTCCAGCAGACGCAGGTGGGCACCGTGATTCCGTACTACGCGCACTTTCTCGATCGTTTCCCGACAGTGGAGGCGCTCGCCGCCGCGCCGCTCGACGACGTGATGGCGCTGTGGGCGGGGCTCGGCTACTACACGCGGGCGCGCAATCTGCATCGCTGCGCGCAGGTCGTTGCGCAGGAGCACGGCGGCCGGTTCCCGCAGACGGTCGATGGGCTTGCCGGGTTGCCCGGCATCGGCCGCTCGACGGCGGCGGCGATTGCGTCGTTTGCCTTCGGCGCGCGCGAGACGATACTCGACGGCAACGTGAAACGCGTGCTCGCTCGCGTGTTCGGCGTAGAGGGTTTTCCGGGCGAAAAGCGTGTGGAAAACGGCATGTGGACGCTTGCCGAATCGATCGTTCCCGGCGCGGGCGCAAGCGACGCGGACGTGAGCGCCTATACGCAGGGGCTCATGGATCTGGGTGCCACGCTATGCGGGCGCGGCAAGCCGGATTGCGCGCGCTGTCCGTTCGCCGTGGACTGCGTGGCGAACACGACGGGGCGCCAGCGCGAACTGCCCGCGGCGCGTCCGAAAAAGGCCGTGCCGACGCGCCGCACGTGGATGCTCGTGCTGCTCGACGGCGACGCCGTGATGCTGGAGAAGCGGCCGCCCACGGGCATCTGGGGCGGCCTGTGGAGCCTGCCGGAAGCCGCCGACGAAACGGCGGTCGCCGAGCGCGCACAATCTTTCGGCGCGGCGGGCGAGGTCTCGCCGCTGGCGCCGTTCTCGCATACGTTCACGCACTTCAAGCTCGATATCGAGCCGCGCGTGATCGAACTCGCGCGCGGGGCGAAGGCGGGGGCATCGGCCATCGAACTCGGCGACGGGCAGACGGCCTGGGTGCCGTTGCGCGAGATCGACGCGTTTGGCGTGCCTGCGCCGGTGCGCAAACTGCTGGACGGCTTGCGCGGCTCGCTGATCTGAGTGAGGCTCGCGCCTCAGCGCAAGGCCGGGCGTATCGGAGCCATCGGAGTCAGAGCAACTGATGCTGCTGCATGTAGTGATGCACGACGTCGATACGCGCGCCGGCGTCGGGCAACTCCATGAGCTTCTGGCGCGCGCGCAGCGGAATCGGCAGCACTTCGGCCAGGCGGTTGGAGACCCACGAAGGGTCGTCGAAGCGGAACGGCTCCGCGAACGGCACGCTTGCCGGGTCGCGTTCGCGGATCGTCGCAATGATGCGTTCGAGCACCTCTGCACACGCGCCGCAGCGCGCAAGCTGCTCGGTGCCTTCGAGCGGGATATCTTCGGGCAGCGGTTCGGCCATGCCGACGATCAGGCCGTCGCTCTCGACCCGGTACGAAAGCAGCCGGAAGCGCTGCGTGCCGTGCGCGCGGATCAGCAGCATGCCGAACGATTCGGCGTCGCACTGCTCGATCCGGGCGAGGCAGCCGATGCTCTCGGGCACCGAAGGCTCGTCGGGCTGCGCCACCTCGCCGCCGCTCTTGAGCATGCACACGCCGAACGGCGTCTTCTCTCGCAGACAGCGGCTGACCATGTCCAGGTAACGCGCTTCGAAGATCTTCAGCGGCAACAGGCCGCCGGGAAAGAGCACCGTATGCAGCGGGAAGAGCGGCAGATCGGCAAGCACGGCAGGGGACGAGGACATGGCGCAACGCTTTCGGTTAAGGCCGCGCGTGCGCGGCCGGTTAGGCGATCAGCCGGGACGACTCTCCAACGTCGAGGGGCGCGTCGCGGTGGCGCACGATGACGTTCGTTTGGCCCGCGAAGCGCGTGGCCAGCGTCTGGGCAATGAAGACCGAGCGATGCTGGCCGCCGGTGCAGCCGATCGCGACGGTGAGATAGCTGCGGTTGTCCGCACGGAAATGCGGCAGCCACTTCGCGACGAACGCATAGATGTCGTCGATCATTTCGTGCACGGCCGGCTGCGCGCGCAGGAAGTCGATCACCGGCTGATCGAGGCCCGTGAGCGGACGCAGGCGGCTGTCGTAGTGCGGATTGGGCAGCGTGCGGACGTCGAACACGAGGTCCGCGTCGAGCGGCACGCCGCGCTTGAAACCGAACGATTCGAAGGTGAGCATGAGCGAGCCGCGCTCGCCCTCGACAAAAGCCTTCACCCACGCGCGCAGCGCATTGGCGCTGAGGTTGCTCGTATCGACCTGATGACCGAACTCGGCGAGATTCGAGACGAGTTCGCGCTCGTGCTCGATGGCCTCTTCGAGCGACTTCAGCATGCCGACATTGGCGTCGTGCGCGGCCGAGCCCGACAGCGGGTGGCGGCGGCGCGTTTCCGAGAAGCGCTGGATCAGCGACTGCGTGCTCGCGTTGAGGAACAGCACGCGCACGTCGTGCTCGCGCGCGAGGTCGCGGATCATCTGCGGCATGTCCTCGAACGACGAACTCGAACGCGCGTCGATAGCAACCGCAAGGCGGTCGTAGCCGTCTTCGGCGAGATATTCGGCGAGTTGCGGCAGAAAGCGCGGAGGCAGATTGTCGACGCAGAAATAGCCGACGTCTTCAAGCGCGGTCAACGCGACCGACTTGCCGGAACCCGAGATACCGGTGATCAGGATGATACGCATGGAAAAGTCGATGAACCCGATTGGGTCATCATAGCATCGGACCCGGGCTCCCGCGATGACACGCCGGGCGCTCCAACGCACCGCCAGGGCCCACGCCAGAAGCGTGCCCGGCGGCCCGCGGCCGCCGGTATCAGATCAGCTTGCCGGGGAACTGGCTGTCCGGGTCCTGCATGGCGAGGCGCTGGCGGTCCATGAAGTCGCGCAGCGTATCGATGCCGCGCAGTTGCAGGATCGTGTTGCGCACGGCGGCCTCCACCAGCACGGCGAGGTTGCGGCCCGCCGCCACCTGGATCGTGACCTTGCTGATGGGCAGCCCCAGCACGTCCACCGTCTGGCTTTCCAGCGGCAGGCGCTGGAATTCGCCGTCCGGGCGGCGCACGAGCTGCACGATGAGCTTGAGCTTCATCTTCCGGCGCACGGCGGTTTCACCGAAGATCGTCTTGATGTCGAGAAGGCCGAGGCCGCGCACTTCCAGCAGGTTCTGCAGCAGCGGCGGGCAGCGGCCTTCGACGAAATCGGGGCCGAGGCGTACGAAATCCACGGCGTCGTCGGCCACGAGGCCGTGGCCGCGGCTGATCAGTTCGAGGCCCAGTTCGCTCTTGCCGAGGCCCGAGTCGCCGGTGAGCAGCACGCCCATGCCGAGGATGTCGAGGAACACGCCGTGCAGCGTGGCGCGGGGCGCCAGGATGCGCGACATGTAAAGGCGCAGGCTGTCGATGACGGTCGCCGCCGACATGGGCGTGGTGAAGAGCGGCGTGGACGAGCGCGTGCAGCGCAGGACGAGTTCGGGCGGCGCGGTCATGCCGTCCGCGACCACGAGGAAGGGCGGTTCGAGGGCGATCAGCTCGGCCATGTGGCGCGAGCGGTCTTCGTCGGTCTGGCGCTGGTAGTAGTGGATTTCGGCGTCGCCGAGCACCTGGATGCGGTTCGGGTGGATCAGGTTCAGGTGGCCGACCAGGTCGGCGCTCGCCGTGGCCGTTGCCACCGTCTCGGCCGAAAAGCCGCGCTCCCAGCCTTCGTGCCCCGTCAGCCAGCTGAGCTTCAGCGTGGTGGCGTTGTCGTCGAAGATACTTTGGGCGTTGATGCTGGACGTGTCCATGAGTCGGTGACTCCGCGAAGACTCGGGTTTAGGGCCGCGACGGTTCGAACCGGGCGCCGCCGCGTGGGCCCGGCGCCGCTTGCTCGCCGCTTTCGGCGGCGCGTTACATCAAGGTTGCCACTGGGTGAGCAGGCGATGCAACGTTTCGCGGTCCTGTTCCGTGTGGAGGCGCTCGCGCGTCTCGCGATCCGACAGTAGTTGCGCGATCTCGGACAGGATTTCAAGGTGCTGCTGCGTGGCCTGTTCGGGCACGAGCAGGAAGATGAGAAGCGAGACGGGCTGGCCGTCCGGGGCTTCGAAGGCGATGGGCTCCGCGAGGCGCACGAAGGCGGCGAGCGGCTGCTTCAAGCCCTTGATGCGGCCGTGCGGAATGGCAACGCCTTCGCCGAGGCCGGTGGAACCGAGGCGCTCGCGCGCGAACAGATTGTCGGTAACGGTGCTGCGGGCGATGCCGTTCTGGTTTTCGAAGATCAGGCCAGCTTGTTCGAAGACGCGCTTCTTGCTGGTGACGGACAGGCCGAGGACGACGTTCTCGATGGGAAGTATTTTGGCTAAACGATTCATGTTGGCAGGCGAAAACGTGGCCTGAATGCTCCTCACCCCGGCAGAAAAGCGCGAAACCCGACACACGCTGCTGCACGCCCCGATGGCGCGCGGCTCTCGCGGCGAAGCCGGTGCCGGGACCGTGGGGACGTCACGCCCCGAAAACGACTGGACCATTATAGAACAAGCGTACGGACCGATGGTGCGATGCGCCATGCATAGTGCAACCGCTCATGCCCGGTTGCACCAGACCGGATCGTTCGATGTCCTCTACTCATGAAAAAGCCGCCCGTGCGGGGCGGCTTGTCTCTGGGGCCGGATCTTCAGCGGCCATTCGGGTGACTGGCCGCTCTTGCGGGGATCCTGCCGTGGTTCATTGCGCAGGGATCACTGCGGCGGGATTTCAAGCGGCGGAGCGCTCTGATACTTCAGCGACTCATGCTGGTGGCCCTGCACGCGATCCTTGTGGCGCACGACCTGGCGATCGAGCTTGTCGACCACGAGATCGATGGCGGCGTACATGTCGCCGTTCGCGCTCTCCACGAAAATATCCTTGCCCTTCAGATGAAGGTTCACTTCAACCTTCTGTCTCCTATCCTTTTCCTTGTAGTTGTCGACCGAGAGGACCACATTGCCATCGATTACCTGATCGAAATGTCTTAGCACCCTGTCCAGCTTGGTGATCACGTATTCTCGCAACGCTGGCGTTACTTCGAGATGGTGTCCACTGATCTTCAAGTTCATAGTGCTTCTCCAGGCTAATAGCCGCCTGACGCGTCATGCGCGGCGATGCCGGTCGACTGGTGGGACCGCGTGAGGCTTCCCCGAAAAGGCCTGCGCGACGGACTACCTCGGCCGGCCATCGCCGCCAGAACTGGCGCCGCGGCCGGAAAGTGCCCATGCCGGAGCAAACCGGCAACAGGCTAAAGAGACTTGCGCAGATTGACTGCCGGGATCTTCAATGCCTCGCGGTATTTCGCGACGGTGCGCCGCGCGACCACGAAACCTTGTTCCGCCAGCAGTTCGGCTATGCGGCTGTCTGAAAGAGGAGATTTGGTGTTCTCGGCTCCTATCAGTTGCTTGATGAGTGCGCGAATGGCGGTTGATGACGCCGCGCCCCCGGTGTCGGTTGATACGTGCGATCCGAAGAAGTACTTAAATTCAAGTGTCCCGAATGGAGTCAGCATGTATTTACCGGTTGTCACACGCGAGACAGTTGATTCGTGTAGGCCCAGCGTATCAGCAATCTCCCTCAAAACCAAGGGGCGCATGGCGATTTCGCCATGTGCGAAAAAGTTCTTCTGCCGCTCGACGATCGCCTGCGCAACGCGCAGGATCGTTTCGAAGCGCTGCTGGATGTTCTTGATGAGCCAGCGCGCTTCCTGCAACTGCTGACGCAGCGAACCGCTGCCCGGGTCGCCCCGGTTGTTGCGCAGGATGTTCGCGTAGAGATGGTTGATGCGCAGCTTCGGCACCACCTCCGGGTTCAGTTCCGCGTGCCAGTTCTGGCCCGCTTTCTTGACGATGATGTCCGGCACCACGTAATCCGCTTCGGCCTTGCCGTAGGCGGCGCCCGGAAACGGCTCCAGCGAGCGGATCAGCGCATGCGCTTCGCGCAGTTCGTCGTCGCCGGTCTTCAGTTGCTTGCGCAACCGCGTGAAATCGCGTGCGGCGAGCAGTTCCAGATGGTTCGACACGATCTCGAGCGCGAGCGTTCGCGTGGGCGACGATTCGACGCGCAGCAACTGGAGCTTGAGGCATTCCGATGCGGAGCGCGCGCCCACGCCTGCGGGGTCGAAGCTGTGCAGCAGCGCGAGTGCGGCGTTCAGTTCGTCGCCGTCGACTTCGAGTTCGTCCGGGATATCGGCAAGAATTTCCTCGCACGTGGCGCTCAGATAGCCGTCGTCGTCGAGCGATTCGATGAGAAACGTGATGAGCGCGCGATCGCGCGGGCTTGCCTGGGTCACGCGCAACTGCGCCATCAGGTGGTCGCGCAGCGTGGTGGTGGATTCGTGGATCTGCAGCGGGGGCAGGTCGTCGTCGTCGGAGGCGCCCCCGGGGCGGCCGTAGTCGTCGAGGTTCCACTGGCTCGCGTCGCCGTTGGCGTCGGACGCGAGGCCGTTGTATTCGTCCACGCCCTGCGGCTCGCCGTCACCGTTCTCGCCGCCGTTCGAGGAGGACGCGGAAGACGTGGACGGACCCGACATCGTCTCGCCGCCGGAAGCCGGCGGCTGCGCGATCAGCGAGCCGTCGGCGGCCACGCGCAGGGGGCTCGCGATCCAGTCGTCGTCGTTTTCGAGCAGGGGGTTCTGCGAGATCGCCGTCGCCACTTCCTGCTGCAGTTCGAGCGTCGACAACTGAAGCAGCCGGATGGACTGCTGCAGTTGCGGGGTCAGCGCAAGATGCTGCGAGAGGCGGAGTTGGAGGCTGGCTTTCATGGCAGTGTGCGATTCATTGTAAAGAGTTTGCCACGCCCGCGATACCACGCAACCTTCACGAAAATACGCGTGCCACGCAATGGTGTGGCCCTCAAACGGGCGGGCAGCCCGGCGCTGGGGATCGGCGCGAAAGCGGCCTCTGCGGGAGGAGGCCGGGCAGGCACACGGCGCGTTTTGTGCACCGTTCGGCGCACATCGCGGCCTTTTGGGCGTGGTTGCGGCCTGGGAATGCGACAGCGGGAAGCTGGGGAAGGGCGGCGCGCGAAGCATGCCGCCGGACAGGTCGGCAAGCTGTAAGGCGAGCCGAGTCGGGTAGCGTACTGGCGCGGCGACACTGCCGCCGCGCCAGTACGCCGCCCGGTGCGTCTTACATGCGGAAATGTTCGCCGAGATAGACGCGGCGCACGCTTTCGTTCTCGATGATGTCGCTGGGCGCGCCGGCGGCGAGCACCGTGCCGTCGCTGATGATGTACGCGTGATCGCAGATGCCGAGCGTTTCGCGCACGTTGTGGTCCGTAATCAGCACGCCGATGTTGCGCTGCTTCAGGAACTTCACGATCTTCTGGATTTCCAGCACGGCGATCGGGTCCACGCCCGCGAACGGTTCGTCGAGCAGGATGAAGCTCGGATCGGTGGCGAGCGCCCGGGCGATTTCCACGCGGCGGCGCTCGCCGCCCGAGAGCGAGAGGGCCGGATTTTCGCGCAGGTGGGCGATCTGCAGTTCGTCGAGGAGGGCTTCGGCGCGCTCGGTGATCACGTCTTTCGAGAGCCGCTTGCCGTGCATGTCCACCTGCAGTTCGAGCACGGCGCGGATGTTCTCTTCGACGGTGAGCTTACGGAACACCGACGCTTCCTGCGGCAGATACGACAGGCCGAGCGAGGCGCGCTTGTGGATCGGCAGCAGGCTGATGGACTGGCCGTCGAGGTCGATCTCGCCCGCGTCGAGCGGCACGAGGCCGACGATCATGTAGAACGACGTGGTCTTGCCGGCGCCGTTCGGCCCGAGCAGCCCGACCACTTCGCCGCTTTTCACGTCGAGCGACACATCTTTGACGACCGTGCGCGAGCCGTAGCGCTTCTTGAGATTGCGCACGACGAGCGAGCTGGTCTTGCCGGCCAGTTGCCGGCCGTGGCTTTGCGGAGCAGTCACGGTATTCATTGCTGCGGCGTCCCCTGCAACGTGGCCGAAGGCACCAGCGTGGCCGAGGCGCCCGTAAGCGGCTGGGCGCCGCCGTTGCGCGGCGAGAGCGTGGCGCGCACGCGTCCCGTGGGGTTGCCCGGGCCTGCCACGTCCTTGCCGGACTTCGCCGTATAGAAGTCGTTCTGGCCGTCGTAGGTGATGACGCTGCCGTGCACCGTGTCCATGATGGTGGACAGGCCCTGCAGGCGGTGCACCGTGGCGCGCGTGGTGAGCGTGGTGAGGTCCTGCTTGCCGTCGTAGTCGATGCGCTCGGCCGTGCCTTCCACGTATTCGTCCACGCCTTCGCGCTTCTGGCGGAAATAGGCGAGATTCGCGTCGGGCGTGCCCGGCGCCACCGTGCCGGTGGCGTACTGGTAGCCCTGCGGATCCTGGGTCACGACCACCTTGTCGGCCTTGATCAGGATCGTGCCCTTCGTGGCGACCACGTGGCCGGTGAAGACGGTCTCCTGCTTGAGATCGTCATACGTCATGTTGTCCGCTTCGATGTTGAGCGGCTTGTCCTTGTCGGCGCGCTCGGCATGCGCGGCGGGCGAGAAGCCTGCGAGCGGCAGCGCCGCGGCGAGCACGGCCAGCGCGCCGAACACGGCACGGCGCACGCGCGCGGCACGGTGTGCGCGCAGGACGCCGGACGGAGGACGGGGAAGCGATTCGTTCATGCAATCGTGCCTTGGGTGGACGGCCCGGCGTTCAGGACGCGCCGCCGGAGTCAGCCGGGGCGATCGCGCCACGGACGTTGCCGTAGAGCTGGATGACCCGGGTGACGTTGTTGTAGTTCATGCCGTTGGTGGCCGTCATGACCGACTGGCCGCGACGAAGTTTAACCGGCTTTTCGGTCAGGATCACATCGTCGTTCACGAGCACGCGGAAATGTTCGGAATCGGCCTGCATTTCCGGGTCGCCGTCGCCGGCGGCGCGCAGGATGCGCGCGTTATCGTAGAGATTGACGATCGAAGCGTCGCTGTTCACGGTGCCGCGCAGGCCCGTGGCCGTGACGATCGGCTTGCCGGGCTGGAATGCGCGCACGGCCGGCAGGGTCAGGTCGCTGTTCTCGTCGTCCTCGTAGTGAACCATGTGCGTCGCGGTCAGGCGGTACTGCGTCGCGCCGGACTGGTCGAGTTCGGACACCGAGAAGTTGTCGGCGAAATAGTCGGGCGTATGGGTGAGCGGGCGCGGCGCCTCTTCCTTCTCGTGCGGCTTGACGGCCTGCAGCAGCCACCACGTGAAGAGCGCGAGCGCCGCCACGCACACGAGCGGCACGAGCGAGGTGAGACGGAACTTCTCCCCGTTCATCGCGGCTCCGCAGCGTGCGGCGCGCAGGCCGCCGCGAGCAGGGCGTCGTAGCGGTTCTGCGCGCGCAGGATCAGGTCGGCGGCTTCGCGCACCGCGCCGAAGCCGCCGCGCGCGCCGGCAACCCAGTGGGCGCGCTTGAGCACTTCGGGGTGCGAGTTGGCCGGTGCCGCCGCGAAGCCGCACTGAAGCATGACCGCGAGGTCGGGCCAGTCGTCGCCCATATAGCCGCACTGGTCGGGCGTCATGCCGGTTGCGGCGAGCAGTTCCGCGAAGGCCACGCGCTTGTCCTCCGCGCCCTGGTACAGGTGCGTGATGCGCAGTTCCTTCGCCCGTACCGCCACGATCTCCGAGCGCCGGCCCGTGATGATGGCCGTGTCGATGCCGGCTTCGCGCAGGAGCTTTGCGCCGTGGCCGTCGAGCGAGTTGAACGCCTTCATGGTGTCGCCGGCGCCGGTGAACAGCAGGCCGCCGTCGGTCAGCACGCCGTCGACGTCGAAAATCATCAGACGCACGCGCGCGGCGCGCGCCGTGGCGTCGGGTTCCGGGGTAGCGGCCATCAGATCACCTTCTTCGAAAACAGGTCGTGCATGTTGAGCGCGCCGATCAGCTTGCCCGCTGCATCGACGACCAGCATCTGATTGATGCGATGGCGCTCCATCAGTTCCACGGCTTCGACCGCCAGGTGATCGGGACCGATCGTGCGCGGGCCGCGCGTCATGACCGAAGCGATCGGCAGGTCGCGGAAGTCGCCCGCGCGCTCCAGCACGCGGCGCAGGTCGCCGTCGGTGAAGATGCCCGTCACGCGGCTGTCCTTGTCGACGATCGCCGTCATGCCCATGCGCTTGGCCGTGAGCTGGAAAAGGGCTTCGCGCAGCGTGGCGTCTTCGCGCACGAGCGGCATCTGCTCGCCCGTGCGCATCACGTCGTGCACGTAGGTGAGCAGGCGCCGGCCGAGCGCGCCGCCCGGGTGCGAGCGCGCGAAGTCGTCGGCGCCGAAGCCGCGTGCGTCGAGCACGGCGAGCGCGAGGGCGTCGCCGAGCGCGAGCGCCGCCGTCGTGCTGGCCGTCGGCGCGAGGTTGAGCGGGCAGGCTTCCTTTTCCACGCCGGCGTAGAGGTGCACGTCGGCGAGCTGGCCGAGCGTGGAGCCGGGGCGGCCCGTCATGGCGACGAGCTTCGCGCCGATGCGCTTCACGAGCGGCAGGATCGCCACGAGCTCTTCCGATTCGCCGGAGTTCGAGAGGGCCACGAACACGTCTTCGGCGGTGACCATGCCGAGGTCGCCGTGACTGGCTTCGGCGGGGTGGACGAAGAAGGCCGGGGTGCCCGTGGACGCCAGCGTGGCGGCGAGCTTGCGGGCAATGTGGCCCGATTTGCCGATGCCGGACACGACCACGCGGCCGCGGCAGCCAAGGATAAGATCGACTGCGCCGACGAAGCTGTCGTCGAGCCGGTCGCGAAGCCCGCGCACGGCGTCAGCTTCGATGTCGAGCACGTCGCGAGCGAGCTTGAGCGCCCGGTCGCCATTGATTTTCGCTATCATTCGCGGAGTATAGCAAAGGCGTCTGATCGCCGCGCCGCCAGGCCCGTGTGGCAAGCCTCTGGCAAGCCCCGGGCGGCCGTGCCGCCGGACGCCTCGCGCCGCCGCAGCGCCAACCTCGCCGTGCTCCCTCGCAGCACTTCCTTTTAGTCCCGCTTTGCGCCGATCATGGACCGGGCCGGCGCAAGGCCCGATGCACCCCGGGCAGCCGCTGCCCGACAAGCCAGGCTGCATGCGCCACGCACGAGGACGTTTCACACGATGATCTCCCCGCTGGAAATGACGTTGTTCCTGCTGCTCGCCTCGGTGGTCGGCGTCGTGCTGTTCCGTTACCTGAACCTGCCGCCGATGCTGGGCTATCTGAGCGTGGGCATCCTCGTCGGCCCGCGCTCGCTCGGCATCGTGCCGGACACGCATGGCGCGCAGAATCTGGCCGAGTTCGGCGTGGTGTTCCTGATGTTCTCGATCGGCCTCGAGTTCTCGCTCTCGAAGCTGCGCGCCATGCGCCATGCGGTATTCGGGCTCGGGCTTTCGCAGGTGCTCGGGACCATTGCCGTCGCGCTGCTCGTCGGGCTCTCGCTCGAACACTGGGTGCATATCACCTGGCAGGCGTGCGTGGCGCTGGGCGGCGCGCTCGCCATGTCGTCCACGGCCATCGTCAGCAAGATGCTGGCGGAGCGGCTCGAGATCGAGTCCGGGCATGGGCGCAACATCCTCGGCGTGCTGCTGTTCCAGGACCTGGCCGTCGTGCCGCTCCTCATCGTGATCGCCGCGTTCGGCGGCGATTCGAAGTCGCTCGTGGAGGCGCTCGGCCTTGCGGGCCTGAAGATCGTGTTCGCGCTCGGGCTGCTGCTCTTCGTCGGGCAGAAGTTCATGACGCGCTGGTTCAACGTGGTCGCGCGGCGCCGCTCGCAGGAGCTGTTCGTGCTGAACGTGCTGCTCGTCACGCTCGGCGCCGCGTTCATCACCGACAAGTTCGGTTTGTCGCTCGCGCTCGGCGCCTTCATCGCGGGCATGCTGATCGCCGAAACGCCGTACAGGCATCAGGTGGAAGAGGACATCAAGCCGTTTCGCGACGTGCTGCTGGGCCTCTTCTTCGTGACGACGGGCATGCTGCTCAATCCGCACGTGATCTGGCAGCACCCGCTGATGGTGCTGGCGTTCCTCGTCGGCCCGCTCGTGCTGAAGGCCGTCATGATCACGGCGCTCGCGCGCCTGTTCGGCGCCTCGCCGGGCGTGGCCATGCGCACGGGCCTCGGGCTCGCGCAGGCGGGCGAATTCGGCTTCGTGCTGCTCAATCTGATTCTGGACAAGCACCTGGTCGATCCCACGCTCCTGCAGGCGATCCTCGCCGCCATGCTGCTTTCGATGCTTGCCGCGCCGTTCCTGATCCAGAACGCCGACCGCATCGTGCTGCGCCTTTCCTCGACCGAGTGGATGCAGCAGTCGCTCATGATGACGCGCATCGCCACGCAGAGCATCAAGCAGAGCGGCCACGTGATCATCTGCGGCTATGGCCGCGCCGGGCAGAACCTCGCGCGCATGCTCGAATACGAGGGGCTTTCGTACGTGGCGCTCGACCTCGACCCCGACCGCGTGGCGGCGGCCGCGGCGGCGGGCGAGTCGGTGGTGTTCGGCGACGCGGCGCGGCGCGAGTCGCTGGTCGCCGCCGGCATCCACCGCGCAGCGGCCGTGGCGATCACCTACGCGAACACGCCCTCGGCCTTTCGCGTGCTGCACCATGTCCACGAGCTCGAACCCACGCTGCCCGTGATCGTGCGCACGGTGGACGACGCCGATCTCGAACGGCTGCTGGAAGCCGGCGCGACCGAGGTGATTCCGGAGATCGTGGAGGGCAGCCTGATGCTCGCCTCGCACATGCTGGTGCTGATGGGCGTGCCGATGCGGCGCGTGGTACGGCGCGTGGAGGAACTGCGCGACGAACGCTACAGTCTGCTGCGCGGCTACTTCCACGGCACCGACGATGTGGGCGAGGACGGCCACGAGCAGGTGCGGCTACAATCCGTACCGGTTGACGAGCGCGCCGATGCCGTGGGACGCACGCTGGCCGAGCTGGGGCTGGCCGATATCGGCGTGGAGGTCACGGCGATCCGCCGGCACGGGATTCGCGGCGTGGAGCCGGACCCTTCGACCAGGTTGCGCGAGAACGACATCGTCGTGCTGCGCGGGCTGCCCGAGCAACTGGCCGAGGCCGAGGAACGGCTTTCGCGGCACCGCAAGGCGGGCGCGGGTGCATCGGCACTCTGAGCGAGCGGCGTGGCCGTGCGCGGGGGCTATCTGGCCCCTGAATCGTTTTCCCCTGTTCCGTATTCCTGATGCAACCCGGAGAAATCATGTCCAACGCACCTGCGAACGCGCCCGTCGAAGCCGCGCAGTTCGTGAAGAATCTGATCCGCACGGTGCCCGACTGGCCGCAGCCGGGGGTGCAGTTCCGCGACATTACGCCGCTCATCGGCGACGCGAAGGGCCTGCGGGTGCTGATCGACCTGTTCGTCGAGCGCTACGTGGACGCGAAGCTCGACTGCATCGCGGGCCTCGACGCGCGCGGTTTCATCATCGGACCGATCGTGGCGTACGAGCTGGGCGTGGGCTTCATTCCGATCCGCAAGATCGGCAAGCTGCCGTACAAGACCGTTTCCGAGACCTACACGCTCGAATACGGCACCGCGACCGTCGAGATTCACGAGGACGCGTGCGGCAAGGGCGACCGCGTCGTGATCGTGGACGACCTGATCGCCACCGGCGGCACCATGCTGGCGGGCAAGCTCCTGCTGGAGCGCCTCGGCGCGACCGTGGTGGAAGGCGCGGCGATCATCGATCTGCCGGACCTGGGCGGCTCGAAGCTGCTCGCCGATGCGGGGCTGTCGCTCTTCGCCGTGACTTCTTTCGGCGGTCACTGATTGCGGCCACTATTGCGGCCACTATTGCGGCCACTATTTCGGCCACTGAGCGCGACCACCCGTCGTACGGTTGTTCACCGCGGACCTTGATTCCATGCCCAATTTCGCCCTCTTTCTCGCGACCTCGATCGCCATCACCTTCGCGCCCGGCCCCGACAACCTCCAGGTGCTCGCGCGTGGCATCTCGCAGGGCCGCGCTGCCGGACTCGTCGCCGCGCTCGGCTTTGCCGCCGGCATCACGTTCCACACCACGCTCGCCGCGCTCGGCATTGCCGCCGTGCTGCGCTCGTCGCCGGTGGCGTTCCAGATCCTCAAGCTCGCGGGTGCCGCGTACCTGATCTGGATCGGCGTGAAGGCGCTGTGCAGCCAGGGCCTCGCCACGGCCGGCGACCGCCCGCGCCAGCCGCTTTCCACGGTGTTCCGCCAGAGCGTGCTCGGCAACGTCATGAACCCGAAGGTCACGCTCTTTTTTGTGGTGTTCCTGCCGCAGTTCGTCGATCCGCACGGCGCGCAGGCCGTGACGCTGCAGATGCTCGAACTGGGCCTTCTGTTCATGCTGCAGACCGTGGTGGTGTTCTCGATTTTCGGCCTGTGCGCGGGCACCATCGGCGGCTGGCTCAAGCGGCGGCCGCGCGCGGGCGTGTGGCTCGACCGCCTCGCGGGCGTCACTTTCATTGCCATCGGCATTCGCGTCGCGCTGCGCGACTGAACCGCGGGAGCGTTGCGATGACCTTGCCCTGTATCAGCGCCGCGCGCCGCTTCGACGTGCGCGCCCATCTGCCGTTCTGGATCGGCGGCGAGCGGGTTGGCTGGATTCGCGTGGCCGACGCCGTGCTGCTCGCGCGCTGGCCCGACGTGTTCGAGATCGACGGCGCGCGCGTGAGCCTGTCCGCGAAATTCGACACGGCGACCGCGCGCAGCGCGGCGCTGGGCGCCGTGATCGGCGCGCTGGCCGCCGAGGGCCGCATTCCGGGCTGGCGCGACGAGACCTACGCGATCCGCAACGCCTTCGACGCGCCGCCGCTCGCCTGGATCGAGCGCGCCGCCTCGCGCTTTTTCGGCACCATGACGTACGCGGTGCATCTGAACGGCGTCGTAGAATATGGCGGCCCGGCATCCGGGTCGGGCCGGGCGCCGCAGTTGTGGATCGCCCGCCGCAGCGAGACCAAGGCCACCGATCCCGGCATGCTCGACAACGTCGTGGCGGGCGGCATCGGCTGGGGCTTCGGGGTCGAGGCCACGATCGTCAAGGAGTGCTGGGAAGAGGCGGGCATCGACGAGGCCATTGCCTCGCTCGCCACGCCGGGCCGCACGGCCCACGTGCTGCAGTCTTTGCCCGAGGGCACCCAGGCCGAGCAGATCTTCATCTACGATCTCGCGCTGCCCGAGGATTTCGTGCCGCACAACCAGGACGGCGAAGTGGGCGAGCACCGTCTCGCACGCATCGACGAAGCCGCGCGCTGGATCGAGGAAGGCGCCATGACCGTCGATGCGAGCCTCGCGACGCTCGACTGCCTCTTGCGCCGCCGCTGGATAGACGAGGAGGCGTGCGAGGGCATTGCCGCGATCTTCGAACCGCCGACGCTGTGAAAGGGCTCGGTTTTACTCAGGCTCAGCCCTGTTGAAGCACCAGGAAGGGAGTTACCCAGGTCATGTCGACCGATCACAGCTTTATTCTGAAACTGTCGTGCGCCGATAGGCCCGGCATCGTCCACGCCGTCTCGGGCTTTCTGTTCGAGCGCGGCAGCAACATTCTGGACTCGGCGCAGTTCGGCGACAGCCATACCGGCGAGTTCTTCATGCGCGTGCACTTCCAGCAAGTGGGCGGCGACCTGGGCCTCGCGGGCCTGCGCGATGCGTTCGCGCCGCTCGCGCAGGAGTTCGGCATGCGCTGGGAGCTGCACGATGCGAACGTGAAGCCGCGCGTCGTCATCATGGTTTCGAAGATCGGCCACTGCCTGAACGACCTGCTGTTCCGCTACGGCACGGGCCAGCTCGCCATCGAGATTCCGGCGATCATTTCGAATCACAAGGACTTCTATCAGCTCGCGGCGAGCTACAACATTCCGTTCCATCACTTCCCGCTGCTCAACGCCACCGACGACGGCAAGGCCGCGCAGGAAGCGCGCGTGCTGGAAGTGGTGGAGAACGAGCGCGCCGACCTCGTGGTGCTCGCGCGCTACATGCAGATTCTTTCGCCGCAGCTGTGCGACACGCTGGCGGGCCGTGCGATCAACATCCATCACTCGTTCCTGCCGAGCTTCAAGGGCGCGAAGCCGTACTACCAGGCGTTCGACCGCGGCGTGAAGCTGATTGGCGCGACCGCGCACTACGTGACGAGCCATCTGGACGAAGGCCCGATCATCGAGCAGGAAGTCGAGCGCGTGGATCACAGCATGACGCCGGACCAGCTCACGGCCATCGGCCGCGACGTGGAATGCGTGACGCTCGCGCGCGCGGTGAAGTGGCATACCGAGCACCGCATCGTGCTCAACGGCAGCAAGACGGTGGTGTTCCGTTAAGCATTCATGAAGCGCATATGAGGCGCACATGAAGCGCTCTGGCATAAAAAAGCCGGCTGCCCGTAAAAGGGAGCCGGCTTTTTACCTGGCGCGCGACGAAGCGTTCAAACGAGCCGCAGGTAGATCAGCTCGCGCTTGATATACGCGTAGAAGATCGGCGCGGCGATCACGCCCTGCAGGCCGAACGCGGCTTCCATCACGAGCATCGCCACGAGCAGCTCCCACGTGCGCGCCTCGATCTGGCCGCCGACAATGCGCGCGTTCAGGAAGTACTCGAGCTTGTGGATCACGATCAGGAACACGAGTGCGGTGACGGCGGCGGGCAGGCTCACGGTCAGCGCGATTGCGACGATCAGCGTGTTCGAGATCAGGTTGCCGATCACGGGCAGGAGGCCCACCACGAAGGTCACCACCACGAGCATCTTCGCAAGCGGCAGCGGTGCGTGAAAGAGCGGCAGCGCGATCAGCAGGAAGAGGCCCGTGAACACTGTGTTGATGGCCGAAATCTTCACCTGCGCGAATACGATGCGGCGGAACGCGTCGGCAAAACGCGCGACGCGCGTGACGAACGCGGTGGAAAGCGGCAGGCGCTGCGCATTCTTCTGCGCACCGATGGCGATGATGGCGCCGATGATCATGCCGATCACGATATGGCCGAAGATGCGCGCGGCGTTCTTGCCGCCCTGCTGAAGCTGGTTGGCGTGCTCGTGCATGAGCGCGAACGCCTTGAGCTTCATCTGGTCGACGTCCACCGGAAGATAGGCGGCCACCGCCTCGGGAATGCGCCCGCGCGCCTGATCGACGAACGCCATCATCTGCGCCATGACCTTCTGTACGCTCGGCACGTCGTCCTCGAAGTGCTCGATGACGCCGACCGTGAGGCCCGACAGCACGCCCACGATCAGAATGGACACCAGCACCACCGCCGCCCAGCGCGCCCGCTGGCTCGACATGCGCCGCTCGATGAGCGGCGAGATCGTGTGGACGAGCTGGAAGACCAGCATGCCCGCGAGCAGCGCGCCCAGCAGGTTCAGCTGCAGCACGGCCCACATGCCGGCAACGGCCGCGATGTAGCTGCCGATCTCGACGGCCGAGAGCTTCGGCAGGCTCATGTCGCTCGTCAGCCTGACCGGACGCGGCCTGAGGTCGCGCACCTGCTTGTCGTCGGTGGCTTCGTTGCGCTTGACCATAATTCGGAATACCCGTTTTCGGACCCGGGGGAACGCCAGGCTCCCCCATCGATTGACTGCCTCGTTCTTGCTGCCCGCGCGCGGGTTGTGGCGATGTTGCCGCCGGCTTTCGCGCGTTCCCCCGGGCAGTCCTGCTTGTGCGTCTTCTGTGCTGCTTGTGGGCCCTGGCTTGCGCCGCGGCCCCGTGCCTTACTGCCCCGCCGAAGCCGCCACGGCATCCTGCTGGCGCTTGAGCAGCGGCGCCAGATAGCGGCCCGTGAAGCTCGCCTTCGACTTCGCCACCTGCTCGGGCGTGCCCTGGGCGACGATCTGGCCGCCGCCGGCACCGCCCTCGGGGCCCATGTCCACCACCCAGTCGGCGGTTTTGATGACATCGAGATTATGCTCGATGATCACCACCGTGTTGCCCTGGTCGCGAAGCCGGTGGATCACCTCCAGCAGCAGCGCGATGTCGTGGAAATGCAGGCCCGTGGTCGGCTCGTCGAGTATATACAGCGTTCGGCCGGTGTCGCGCTTGGACAGCTCCAGCGAGAGCTTCACGCGCTGCGCCTCGCCGCCCGAGAGCGTGGTGGCCGACTGCCCCAGCCGGATGTAGCCGAGACCCACGTCCAGCAGCGTTTTCAGCTTGCGCGCCACCACCGGCACCGCCTTGAAGAACTCGTAGGCGGCTTCCACCGTCAGGTCGAGCACTTCGCTGATGTTCTTGCCCTTGTATTGCACCTCCAGCGTTTCGCGGTTGTAGCGCTTGCCGTGGCAGACGTCGCAGGGCACGTAGACGTCGGGCAGGAAGTGCATCTCCACCTTCAGCATGCCGTCGCCCTGGCAGGTCTCGCAGCGGCCGCCCTTCACGTTGAACGAGAAGCGGCCCGACTCGTAGCCGCGTTCCTTGGCCGTCGGCACGCCCGCGAACAGCTCGCGGATCGGCGTGAAAAGGCCCGTGTAGGTGGCCGGGTTCGAGCGCGGCGTGCGGCCGATGGGCGACTGGTCGACGTTGATGACCTTGTCGAAGTGCTCCATGCCCTCGATCGCCTCGAACGGCGCCGGCTCGGCCGACGAACCGTACAGGTGCTGCGCGACCGCGTGGTAGAGCGTGTCGTTGATGAGCGTCGATTTGCCCGAGCCCGACACGCCCGTCACGCAGGTGAGCAGCCCCACCGGCAGGTCGAGGGTCACGCGCTTGAGGTTGTTGCCGTAGGCCTCGACGATGCGCAGGTGCCGCTCGTCGGGCTCCTTGCGCTCGTCGGGGTACTCGATGCGGCGCGCGCCGCTCAGGTACTGGCCCGTCATCGAGGCGGGATCGCTTTCCACCTCGCCCGGCGTGCCTTGCGCAATCACCATGCCGCCGTGCTCGCCGGCGCCCGGCCCCATGTCCACGACGTAGTCGGCCATGCGGATCATGTCCTCGTCGTGCTCGACGACGATCACCGAGTTGCCGAGGTCGCGCAGGTGCTTGAGCGTGGAAATGAGGCGGTCGTTGTCGCGCTGGTGCAGGCCGATGGAGGGCTCGTCGAGCACGTACATCACGCCCGTGAGCCCCGAGCCGATCTGCGAGGCGAGCCGGATGCGCTGCGCTTCGCCGCCCGAGAGCGTTTCGGCGCTGCGTTCGAGCGAGAGGTAGTCGAGGCCCACGTTGTTCAGGAACATGAGGCGCGCAACGATTTCCTTGACCACCTTGTCGGCGATCTCGCGCTTGGCGCCTTCGAGCCGCAGCGTCTGGAAGTAGCCGAGCGCGTCGCGCAGCGGCCAGCCGCTCACCTCGTAGATGGCGCGTGCCATGTCGCCCGAACCGATGCGCACGAAACGGGCTTCGCGGCGCAGGCGGGTGCCGTCGCAATGCGGGCAGGGCTGGTTGTTCTGATACTTCGCGAGCTCCTCGCGCACGGCCACCGAATCGGTTTCGCGGTAGCGGCGTTCGAGGTTCGGGATGATGCCTTCGAACACGTGCTCGCGGATCGACGTGCGGCCGCGCTCGTTGATGTACGAAAACGGGATCTGCTGCTTGCCCGAGCCGTAGAGCAGGATCTTGCGCACCTTCTCGGGCAGGTCCTCGAACGCGACGTCGATGTCGAACTCGTAGAACGCCGCGAGGCTTTGCAGCATCTGGAAGTAGAACTGGTTGCGCCGGTCCCAGCCCTTCACCGCGCCGGCGGCGAGCGAGAGGGAGGGGTGCGCCACCACGCGCTTCGGGTCGAAGAACGTGATCTGGCCGAGGCCGTCGCACTCGGGGCACGCGCCCATCGGGTTGTTGAACGAGAAGAGGCGCGGTTCGAGCTCCGGAATCGAGTACGAGCAGATCGGGCAGGCGAACTTCGAGCTGAAGAGGTGCTCCCTGGCCGTGTCCATTTCCAGCGCGATCGCGCGGCCGTCGGCGAGGCGCAGCGCCGTTTCGAACGATTCGGCGAGGCGCTGCTTCATGTCGGGGCGCACCTTCAGGCGGTCCACCACCACGTCGATGGTGTGGCGCTCGCTCTTCTTGAGCTTGGGCAGCGCGTCGACCTCGTAGATCTTCGCCTCGCCTTCGTTGGCCGTGCCGCCGCCCGAGCGCACGCGAAAGCGCACGAAACCCTGGGCCTGCATGTCGTCGAAGAGTTCGGCGTGCTCGCCCTTGCGGTCGGTGACCACGGGCGCGAGGATCATGAGCCGCGTTTCCTCGGGCAGGGCGAGCGCGGCGTCCACCATCTGCGAAACGCTCTGGGCCTGCAGCGGAATTTCGTGGTCGGGGCAGTAGGGCGTACCCACGCGTGCGTACAAAAGACGCAGGTAGTCGTGGATTTCCGTGACCGTGCCGACCGTGGAGCGCGGATTGTGCGAGGTCGCCTTCTGCTCGATGGAAATTGCCGGTGACAGACCCTCGATCAGATCGACGTCGGGCTTCTCCATCAGCTGCAGGAACTGGCGCGCGTACGCGGAGAGGCTCTCCACGTAGCGCCGCTGGCCTTCCGCGTAAAGGGTGTCGAACGCCAGCGACGACTTGCCCGAGCCGGAGAGGCCGGTGATCACCACGAGCTTGTGGCGCGGCAGGTCCAGGTTGACGTTCTTCAGGTTGTGGGTTCGGGCCCCACGGATACGGATTTGTTCCATGAACCTGCGGGAGAAAGGGAAACCAAACCTGCTACTATAACGACTTTTCCAGACCGCCGTTACAGCTTGCTGACGGTCTTCGGCGGGCAGCGGCGGCCCCATCAGAACACATTCCCCGATGTCCAATCCGTCCGCC
>NZ_BAYB01000025.1 GCF_000685035.1 Paraburkholderia ferrariae NBRC 106233 | reverse complement strand
AAGGGCGGATGAACCACGGCGAACAGTGCGGCGCTGCCCAGCGCCGAGAACGGCAGGTTCAGCGACCGGCGCAACCCGCCGAAGATCAGGCCGCGGAATATGAACTCCTCGAATACCGGCGCGGCGCACACCATCAGCAGGCCGACAAGAACGCGCGCTTGCAGCGGCAAAGGATGTGCCGAGGCGCTGTGCGGCGCGAAATCATAATGGTTGGCGAACCACAGGTAGATGAGCCCCACACCCGCGCAAAGCAGGCCAACCCCGGCGCCCACGAGAAGCGAGCGCGTGACGTCGGGGCCGAGTATGCGGGGTACGGCGCGCGTTTGCAGCGCCCGGAACGTGCCTTGCGCGAGGGCGTAGGTGAGGGCGCCGGCGCAGACGTATGCCAGCGTGACGCGGGAGAGCGCGTCGCCGTGCATCTCGTGCCGGAGCCACGCGCCGGCAATGATCTGCAATACGAAGAAAAGCGTGGCCGCAATCAGGCCGTCCGACAATGCGACGCCCGATGGCGGTGCCGCCGTGGGGTCCAGCAGATACGGCAACCGGTCTCCTGCCTTTTGCCAAAGCGCGAAAGCGAGTGCGCCGCAGAGCAGGACGATCGGCGTTTCCACCCGCCAGTCGTCGGTGAACAGGGCGTAGGTATAGATGCCCGCGAGCAGCAGGAACTGGTAGGTGTAGAGGCTTCTCGACCACGTACTGCGCACGCCCGCCAGCACGCCGATCGACACTCCCATCACCGAGTAGATGGCAAGACCGAGCGTGGCGAGAGCAAAGCCACCGGTAAATCGCCACGGCGCTACGCGGGAAAGCGCGAGGCACACGGCACACAGCAGCACCGGATAGCACAGGGAAAGCACGAAATAGAAGCGCACTTTTTCCCGCAGGATACGCATGATGGGGTGCGGGAAGGTATAGAGCAGCCAGAGCGAACCCTGCTCCGTCGTCAAGGCTTGCAGTGCGGACTGAGCCAGAACGTACGCCCCCACCCCGAACGCCACCGAAGCGAGCGCCGCGGGCTTCTGCGCCAGGATGCCCGCAAGCTGGCCGTTGAAGAAGAACTGCCCGCCTATTGCGACGAGCGGAACGCCGAAGAACTGCACGAGCAGGCGCCGGTCGCGCAACAGCAAGGTCAGCTCGCGCCAGACAACCGGGGAAAGCTGCAAGCCGTTGCCGCCGCGCGCGGGTGTTGTGCGGGTGCCGCGCGTCACGCGGCCGCTTTCCCGGGCACCGTGCGCGACGAGCCCGTTACGTAGCTGAAAGCGCAGGAACACGACGCTCAGCAAGACGATCAGCAAGGTTTCCAGCAGCAACAGCGCATAGAGACCGCATGCATTTGCCGCAGCGGGGGCGCAGAGAATCTGGATCGCTACCCCGGGCGGCGTCCAGATAACCCAGTCCGGTGTGTAATCGGCAAAGACGAGCGAATAGTGCTCGCCGACGGGCGTATTCAGATAAAACACGAAGAAGAACGCCGGCGCGAGCACGATGCTCAGGACTGCCTGGAGATTGCGCACAGCATTCGGTGCGAGGACGATATGCAGCCCCATGTCGAGCACGGTCCAGATCGAAGACACCGTTAGCAGCAAAGGCAGCACCACGGCAATCGCGCCGACCAGCGTCAACCAGCCGGCGCCGGCATGCCATGCAACAATCGCTGCGGGCGTGGCGAGGGCCGCCCATGCGACAGGATTGACGATGCCGCGCTCGACAATGCGCGAGCCCAGCAGCGTGGCCCGCGACATGGGCAGCGTCGAAATCCACTCGAAGTCCCACCCGGGCCCGGAACGCATCGAAAGGGTGACGGGGTAGAGCACGCTGATCAACGAGAGCACGGCGGTCAGCATGGCGAGGCCGCGCAGCATGTCGTCGCCGAACACGCTCGCCTGCATACGGGCGACGACCTCGTGCGCGAGAGGGGGCGCAATCCCCTCGCATTCGCCGTGGGTATGGCAGTACAAGGCAAGCACGAAGTGACGGATGCAGTTGCCGAGGGAGAAAAGCGAAATCGCGAGGAGGAATAGGACTGCGATCGACGCGAACGTGGCCCGCGCGAGCGTGTTCTGCGGTTGGCGGACCTTGCCTGCGAGGGCTTGTCCGCGGCCGCGGAAGGCCTGGGCGTACAGGTTCCGCAGCCGGCGCAGCCGCAGGCCGGCCAGCAGGCGCGTCGCGCGAATCTGTTCGCGGTAAGGCGTCATCGCGAAGCCTCGCCCTGCGGGATGTCGGTCGTAATGCTCAGGAAGACCTCTTCGAGCGAACCGCCGAGCGCGGTGGCCGCGCGGATTTCGTCGAGTGTGCCCGTGGCGGCCAGCTTGCCGTGATGGACGATTGCCACGCGGCTGCACAGGCGCTCGGCAATATCCAGAAGATGGGTGGACATGAAGATGGTCATGCCGCGTGCGGCGCATTCGACGAGCCGGTCGTTGACGTCGCGCGCCGCCCGCGGGTCGAGGCCGTTGATCGGTTCGTCGAGAATCAGCACGCGGGGTTCGTGGATCAGCGCGCACGCGAGCCCGAGCTTCTTTTTCATGCCCATCGAATAATTCACGGCAAATTCGTCGCGAGCCTGGTCGAGGCCGAATTCGGCGAGCAACTGCTCGGTGCGGGATTTGGCTCGCGCGCGCGAAAGGCCGTGCATTTCGGCGACGAACTGGAGGATTTCATGGCCCCGCAGGTAATCGTAGAAGATGGGGTTGTCGGGCAGATAGCCGATGCGCCGTTTCACTTCGACGTCGTCGCCCCGGCAATCGAGCCCGTCGATGCGCACCGTGCCGCTCGTGGGCACGAGCTGCCCGATCATCATGAGGATCGTGGTGGTCTTGCCTGCGCCGTTGGGGCCGAGAAAGCCGAACAGTTCGCCGCGCGCGACGCGAAGATCGAGCGGGTGGAGCGCCTCGACTTCGCCATACCGCCTGGATAACCCCGTAAATTCGATCATTGCCGAAAGATGTTCTTTTGTTATTGAAGGAGGTCCCGCGCCGCGCAGCTTAACCCAATTGAAACGGTTTTTAAATGGAAGCGATTTTCGGGTTATTCGCTGCTGGTCCATTCCACCTGCGCGCCCACCGAGCGCAGATTCTCGACGAAACGCGGATGCGCGCGGCGGATCGGCACGGCATTCATGATCTCGGAGCGCCCCTCGATGCTGGCGGCCACCATCAGCAGCGCAATCGCCACACGGATGATGTACGGGCTTTCCACGCGCGCCGGCGCGAGCGGCAGGCCGCCGAACGTGACGAGCCGGTGCGGATCGGAAAGGAACACGTGCGCGCCGAACTTCGACAGTTCGCTCGTCCAGCCCATCGCGCCGTCGTAGACCTTGTTCCAGAACATTGCACTGCCTTCGGCCTTCACGCCGAGCGCCACGAAGATGGGCAGCAGATCGACCGGCAAATAAGGCCAGGGCGCCGCTTCCACCTTGGTGAGAATGTTTTGCGTGAAGGGGCGGCGCACCCGCAGCGGACCGTCGCTCACCGCACGCGACCAGCCGTCGCGATGCACGACGTTTACGCCGAACTTCGCGAAGGTCCGGTCGATCAGCGGGAACTGCTCCGGCGCGGAATTTCGCACCACGATGTCGCCGCCCGTGACGGCCCCGAGCGCGAGGAAGGTCGCGATCTCATGAAAATCTTCGCTGAAGCGGAACTCGGCGCCACCGAGCTTTTCTCCGCCGGTCACGGCGAGCCGCGACGTGCCGATGCCTTCGATGCGAACGCCGAGCAGGGCGAGAAAGCGGCAGAACTCCTGCACGTGCGGTTCGGATGCGGCGTTGACGAGCGTCGAGGTGCCGGGCGCCGCGGCGGCGCACAGCGCGAAGTTCTCGGTGGTTGTGACCGACGCGTAGTCGAGCCAGTGATCGTTCGCGGCCATGCGGCCGTCCTTGCCGCCGTCGTTGCGCACGATGAGCGAGTCGTCGGTGCGCGTGACGCGCGCGCCGAAGCGCTCGAACACCTCGACGTGCGGATCGATTTCGCGCACGCCGAGCGTGCAGCCCTTCACGTCGTTTTCCAGCCGCGCCACCCCGAAGCGCGCGAGCAGCGGCGGCACCAGCATGATGGACGAGCGCATTTCCACGGGCAGCTTGTGCACGGCGGGATCGAACGCGGTGGCGTGGTGATGCAGGTCGAGAACGCCGGTCGTGAAATCCACCGCGACATCGCTGCCCAGCATGCGGAAGATTTCGAGGATTTTCTTGACGTCGGTAATCTCCGGCACGCCGATCAGACGCACCGGCTGATCGGTGAGCAGTGTGGCGCAGAGAATGGGCAGAACGGCGTTCTTGTTGGCGGACGGCGTGATTTCGCCGCGTAGCGGGAGGCCGCCGTGGACGATCAGATTAGACATGGTGTTCGGAAGTGGTGGCGAAACGAGGACGTGAGGCCGATATCATGCCATTGCCGGTGGGTTTCGCGCTGAGCGTTCGAAAGATTCGTTCGCGTATTCGCCGCGCGCATTTATTTCAACTGGCTTTCTGGAAAAAAGCTTTTAAATCTTTTCGCCATTCCATTCGCATGGCGCATTTTTGCGCCATATCGTAAAGGGTTCAATGAAGTCTATAATCGGCTACCCAGTGATCCTGGACCTCTCAAAGCCCCTGCGCCAACCCATACAAGGTGGAACGATGCAGCGAAGCACGACACGAGAACCGCGTAGATCGGCACTCGCCTCGATGGACCGCCTCGTCTTCTGGGTGCCGGCCGTCTTGCGTCAGCCTGTAGCCGACGCAGACCGGCGCAAGTCGAAATGGTTTCCCTTGCTGCGCGTTCTCATTTCGCTTCTGCCGCTTTCCACGAGAATCCTGATCCGGCTGCATAGTTCCCAGGCCGCCTGTTCCGGCCAGCCCCACGATCCGATCCCCGCATCAACTCCGGCCCGCGTTTCATGCGCAGCGCCTGGTCGTGGCATTTCTGGCTGAGGTTTCCCGGCTAACGAATCTAATGTCCGTTAATCGATTCAGCCGGTTCAGCCGATTTCGCACCGCACGACGCATCCCATAAGCAAAACCACAAGGAGCCAACCCGTACATGAAATCGCCCAATCTACAGTCCGTCTCCCGCACCGAACCCGCTGCGTCGTCGCGGCCCGCCAAAGGGATCAAGCGTATCTTCGTGGGGCCGCAGGGCATTCGCGCAGGGTGGCGCATCGCACTGTTCTGGCTGATCTTCGTCGCGCTGTTCGCGGGGGCGGGGTTCGTCCTGAAGGGCGTACTTCACGTCAACGTGTCCGGGATGAAGACGATTCCGCCTTCGTTCCTGCTCGTGGCGGAGGCCGTGCAACTCACGGCCATTGCGGTAGCGACCACCGCAGTGGCGTTGATCGAGCGCCGCTCGCCGCTCTCATACGGGCTGCAGGGCCGTGCCCGTGGGGCGCGGTTTGCGGGCGGCGTCGTCACCGGCGTGGTCGGCATTTCCGTGCTGGTCGGCGTGCTGTGGTCGCTGGGCTACGTCCAGTTGCAAGCGGGCGGGATCCCGATGGCCGAAGCGGTGAAGTACGGCGTGCTGTGGGCCATCGCGTTTCTTGCCGTGGGTTTCTTCGAAGAGATGATGCTGCGCGGCTATTTTCTGTACGCGCTTGCGCGACGCATCGGCTTCTGGTGGGCCACGCTGCTGACTTCGGCCATCTTCGGCGCCATCCACGGCATCAACCATGGCGAGACGGTGATCGGGCTGCTTCAGGCAGCGGCCTTCGGTCTGATCGCTTGCCTGAGCATCTGGTACACGGGGTCGCTCTGGTGGGCAATCGGCTGCCACTTCGGCTGGGACTGGGCACAGTCCTTCGTCTATGGCGTGCGCAACAGCGGCCTGCAGATCGAGGGCGCGCTTCTCTCCGCGCATCCGGTCGGCAACATCTGGTTGAGCGGCGGCAATACCGGGCCGGAGGGGAGTGTTTTCGCGTTGCTCATGACCGCGGTAATCGCGCTGCTGATGTTGCTCTGGTGGCGGCGCGGCGGCAGCGCGTTCGCTCGCGTCGAGGCGAACTGAACTGAACGCTAGTCGGCCTTCGCTTCGCCGGACGGCACATCGGGCACGTCGGGCACCGCGCGCGCCATGCCGTCGTGCGGGCCGAGTGGCCGCTTCGGCCAGTCGGTCCAGCGATCCTTGCGCGTCGCTTCGTGGGCTTCGTTCATGGGATAGCGAATGCGGTTCTCGCTCTTGGGCGTTTCGCCGATCACGAGCAGCCGCACTTCTCCGGTCGTATTGTTCAGAAAGCTGTGGCAAATGCCGGTGCCGGCCGGAAACGCCACCGCGTCGCCGGGGCGCAGCCGGTGCAGGTGCCCGTCGATCCAGGCATCCGGCGTGCCTTCGAGCACGTATACGAATTCCTCTTCCGCGCTTTCCGCATGCGGATACGAGGTGCGGCGCCCGGGCGCCAGCCGTTCGTGATGAATGCCGATGCGGGTGAGGCCCAGGGCGCGCGCAAGCGGCGCACCCAGTGCCATCAATTCGGTGTCGCCGGTATAGTGCGACGGCTCCGGGTTTTCGAGTTCGGTCCAGTGGCGGATGAATGCCGGGCGTTCCATGATCGATGTCTTCCCCAAGTGCAGGAGTGCCATGTAATCATGCGCACGGGGGGCTTGTCCAGCGCTTCGGGGCAAGCGCGCATCGCAGAGTGCATCAACTGTCCGCGGCATCCTCGGCCACTGCCGATTCCTTCGCGGGCCGGCGCACGGCGCGCACCTTGCCGCTGTCTCCGCCGCCGCAATAGAAGCGGTCTGCGCCGTCCGATTCGAGCCCGGAAACGCCGGCGCCCGGCGGCATCTCGATGGCTTCCAGCACGTCGCCCGTGTGCGGGTCGATGTGGCGCAGCTCGCTCTCGTGGTTTTCCCACGTGCCGTGCCAGAGTTCGCCGTCGACCCAGGTCACGCCCGTGACGAAGCGATTCGACGAGAGGCTGCGCAGAACCTTGCCCGTTTGCGGGTCGACCTCGTGGATCTTGCGATCCGGATAGCAGCCCACCCACAGGCTGCCTTCGGCCCAGGCGAGCCCGGAGTTGCCGCCGCCCCCGGGCGCGGGAATCGTGGTGACGATGCGCCCTGTGGCGGGATCGATCTTGTGGATGTGCGCGCCGTCGATCTGGTAGAGGTGCTGGCCGTCGAAGGCCGTGCCCGCATGCGAAGGCACGTCGATCGAGCGCACCGCTTCGCCGCTTGCGGGATCGAAGGCGTTCACCTTGTCGCCGGAGGCGAACCAGACGCGCTGGCCGTCATAAGTGACGCCGTGCACGTTGGCAGCGCCCGCGAAGGGGCCGTATTCACGGACGATTTCAGCACGTGTGCGTTTCATGGTGCGGTCCTAACCGTTGAGGAGCAGGGCGGGGAGCAAAAACGGTGTCGTGAAGGCGGCGGTGGGCGCGAGTGTCCAGCGGCGCGCGCGGCCGCGCCCGAGCGCCACGATCTTGCCGCTGCAGGCGAGCGCATCGAGCCCGCGTTGCACGGTGCGCTGACTTGCGCCCAGCGCGAGGGCAAGCGAGGAACTCGACCAGGCTTCGCCATCGGCGAGCAGCGCGAGGAGGGCCATGTGCGCGTCCTCGGCCGGGCGCGCGAGCACGACCACCTCGCGTGCGGCGTGGGGTGCGAGCGCGAAGCCCCGTGCTGTGGCGTGCAGGGCCGCGAGTGGGCGCAGCGTGGCGCGCAGCCGGCCTATCTCCACGCGCAGGCGCGCGCGGTGCGAATCGTCGGGATGCTTGGTGCGAAAGGCGCGTTCGATGAGCGCTTCGCGCGGGGTGTCGGCGGGCCACGCTTCGGCGAGTGCGCGGGCCAGCGTGAACAGCACCGGGCGGCGCGCGAGCGCCACCACGGTGCCGCTTTCGCGCACCGCGTAGCGGCAGGCATCGACGACGAAGGCTTGGGACAAGAGCAATGTCTCGATCTCGTCGATTACGAGCGGGCGTTCGGCGCCGCGCGAGATCAGGCGGCCTGCGGGGGTATCGAGTGTCTTCGCCACTGCGGCGACTTCGGCGGCGAGCGTCGGTATGGCGGCCGCGCGCGCGGCCTGGGTGGCGCGGGCGAGGGCCGTGCGCGCCGGCTTCGCTTCGAGGCGCCGCAGCGCGATGCCCGCTGTCGCGAGTTCGCGAATGGCATGCAAGGCGGCCGGCAGGCGGTCCGCATGCGGCGCGGCATGGCATTCGGCGAGCCGGTCTTCGGCTTCGTCCAGTTGCCCGACCAGCAGCAGGCGCCGTATTTCCACCAGCCGCGCATGAGCGGCGTTGACGAAGTCGCCGTGCGCTTCGAGCGCGGCGCGCGCGGCGGCGAGCGCGTGCGGCTGCCAGCCGAGATCGCGGGCGGCCAGCGCGATTTCGGCCTCGGCCAGCACGCAGCGCGCGCGGGCGAGCGGCGCACGCGGGCCGAACGCCCGCGCCGCGCTGCGCATGAGCGCGCTCGCGCGTTCGAAGTCGCCGATCTGCGCCATGGCGATGCCGCGCAGCGCGAGCGCCGCGGCGTCGTCGCGCAGCGCCACCCGGTTCAGCGCGCCGAGCGGATCACCGGCTGCGAGGGCGCGTGCTGCTTCCGCGATCCTTGAGTCCATGGAAATCCCGCCACACTTGTCACTCCCGCCTGTTCACGGTCCAGACCTAATCTAGCACACGAGTGCCGGCCGTCCCGAGACACAGCGAACGGCCGCACCACCGGGCAAAACCACGGTACAAACCACAGGAGCGAATCATGGGTACGGAACACACGGAGCAGCACGCCAAGGGAACGCGCGAAGCATGGCTGGCGGCGCGCCTCGAACTGCTGGCGGCGGAAAAGGCGCTCACGCGCCAGAGCGACGAAGTCGCGCGGCAACGCCAGGCACTGCCCTGGGTGCGGGTGGACAAACGCTACGCATTCGATACCGAGCAGGGCCGCGCCACGCTCGCGGACCTGTTTCAGGGGCGTTCGCAATTGCTGGTCTATCACTTCATGTTCGGACCCGACTACAAGGCGGGATGTCCGTCGTGTTCGTCGATTGCGGATGGCTTCAACGGCGTCGTCACACACCTCGCGCATCACGACGTGACGCTGATGGCCGTTTCCCGCGCGCCGCTTGCGAAGCTTCTGGCCTACCGGCAGCGCATGGGCTGGACGTTTCCGTGGGCCTCCTCGTTCGACGGCGATTTCAATTACGACTTCAACGTCTCGTTCACCGAGGCGCAGCAGCGCGACGACACCGTCGAATACAACTACATGCGCGGCGGCCATGCGATGGACGCCACGCCCGCGCCGGCGCCCCTGGTCGAGTTCGCCGCGAACTGCGGCACCGACGCGCGGACCTATGCCCGCGACCGGCCCGGCCTCAGTGCCTTCGTGCTGGAAGACGGCACGGCGTATCACACGTATTCGACCTACGCGCGCGGCGTCGATGCCGTCTGGGGCATGTACGCGTGGCTCGATCGCGCGCCGCTGGGCCGCAACGAATCGGGGGTGTGGTGGCACCGGCACGACGAGTACGAGGCGCGCTGAGGTGCATGATGTCTGCCACCGCCGCGCGGCTGCACAAGCGCCATGGGTCCGGCAGCCGGACCTGGATCCTGTTCGCAGCGTTGCTCTTTTGCGCTGCCACGACGCTCACGATCGTCCTCTGCGCGTCGATGTCGTCGAAGGGCGGCATGCCCATGCCGGGCGGCTGGACGATGTCGATGGCCTGGGCGCGCATGTGCGGGCAGACGTGGAGCGGCGCGGCTGCAGTTTTCGCCGGCATGTGGACGGCCATGACGGTGGCGATGATGCTGCCCGTGCTGCTGCCGGTGTTGTGGCGCTGGCAGGCGGTGCTGGAGGAGGCGCACCGCTCGCGCTTCGTCGTGCTGATGGGTGCGGGCTATTTCGCCGTGTGGATTGCCGCGGGCATGGCCATGTATCCGCTGGGTGCCGGCGTGGCCGCACTGCTCGTGCAGCTTCCGCCGCTCGCGCGTGCCGCGCCGCTGGCAAGCGGGCTGATCGTTGCGCTGGCTGGCGGTTTCCAGCTTTCCTCCGCGAAGGCGCGCTACCTGGCCTGTTGCCGGGCGATGCCTCGGTGCCGGGAGGCTGCGCCGTGCGCCCGGTTCGCGCCGCTGCGCCACGGCATGCACCTTGGCCTGCATTGCTGCGGCTGCTGCGCGGGCCTCACGGCGATGCTGCTCGCCGTCGGCGTCATGAACGGATGGGCGATGATGTTTACTGCAACGGCCATCGCCGCCGAGCGGTTCGCACGGGACGGCAACCAGGCGGCCCGGATTGTCGGCGTGCTGCTACTCGTCATCGGGGGCACGCTGATCGCGCGGGCCTTGTGGGTCCCGGCGTAAACGTCGCCGCGTCAAGCGTCCCAGTTGCCGTTCTGCAAAACGATGCGATAGCCGTCGAAATCTTCGAACGTGCGGCCCGAGACGTCCCACCAGGGATTGAACGACGCCACGCGCACGAAGCCTTCCGTTTCGAATTTCGCGCACAACGCTTGCCACTTTTGCACGTCCGGCTCGTAGAGCACCACGAGATCGTCCACCGTGGGCGAAGGCTTCACGGGATGCGTATGGCAATACGTGAACTCGAAATGCCAGGCCATGCCGGCCTGGCCGAGCATCACGCCGTCGAAGCCTTGATGGCCTTCGAAGCGGGCGAGCACGTCGAGGTCGAGCGCGGTTTTGTAGAGGCGTTCGGCGCGGGCGAGGTCGGAGACGGGGCGGGCAATGCGCAAGGCGAGTTCGGGTCGCATGGTGGCCTTGGGGCGAGAGAAAGGCGTGGAGGCTGTCGCAGTTCAGCCGCGGTTCAGTTGCGCGTTAGTCGGTAGCGAGGCGCGAGTAAAGCTCGAAGTCGCCCGGCGTGCCGCGCACCATGCGGTACGCGCGCAACAGGCCTTCGCGGCTGAAGCGGCAGCGCTGCAGCACGCGGGCCGAGGGCAGGTTGGTCGTCAGCACGGTGCCCTGGATGCGCACGAAACCATAGTGGTCGAAGGCCCGCCCGGTAACGGCGTTGCATAGTGCGCCGGCGATGCCCTTGCCCCAATGCGAGGGCGCGATATCGTAGGCGATCTCCGCCGTGCGGTTGATCTCGGAGACGGTGTGAAAGCCAATCGTGCCGATCAGCGCGCCCGTGCTGTCTTCGATCGCCGCGAGGCGGCGGATCGACTGCGGCGCGGCCGATTCGAAGCCGTCGAACATGGGCAGCAGATCGTCGCGCGTGTGCAGGTTCCAGCTCGTGTGGCGAACGACCTCGGGAATCGAAAGATACGCGTACCACGCGTCGAGATCGGTGCGCTCCAGTTGCCGGAGCGACACGCCGTGATAGCCGGACGGCGGCGCGGAGTCGATACGCATGCAGATGCCCTCGATGGCCAGGTACGGGACATTCTAGCCAGATGCGCCCGCGCGGCGGGCGAAGCCCCTGCCAAGCCACGGGCTTACCCGCAAGCCGGACCACGCGCCTCAGGCATCGAATCCGGTTTGTGCCTTGAGCGCCGCCTCGCGCTCGATCAGGTCCAGCATCGCAAGCAGGCGCTGCCGCTGGCTCGTCGCGAGGTCGTAGGTTTGCGCGAGCGCGCGCAGGCGCTGCTTCCAGTATTCGTGATCGATGCCCCGGCGCGCGAGGACGGCATCGGCGTGCGTCCAGTACTGAACGAGGCGCTCCATGTGCTCGAGCTGGGCGTCGGCCAGCCGGGCCGGCAGCAACCCGGTGGCTGCGAGGTCGGGTGTCGTGTTCGTGCGGCTCATGTCGATCTCTGTCCGTTCGTTCGGATCGGCCCGAACGAGGCTTTGCCACGGGCGGGTACACCCGTGGCATGCCTTGCGCGCCCTTTCGTCGATTGCGCCAGTGCGCAATCGCGGCGGCCCTCGGAAAGCTTGCGGAGCGCGCGTGTTTTTGTAGTTGGAACGATAGCCCGATTCGGCGCGGGCGCTTGACCGTGCGTCTCAGTTTGCGTTGCCGGAGACCCCCTGCGGCAAAAAAGACACGGAAATGCGCCGCGCTCGCCAAAAACGCCGGATCAAAAGCCTAAACCATGGCGCATATTGGTCGTTATAGGAGGTATCGATTCCCGTCGAGCAACTTGTGAGCCAGCAGAACACCCTGTCCGCGCGCCTGCGTACCCTTATCGACACCGTCCAGCAGAACGAGCGGGCCCTCCAGCGTTTCCAGCAGATCGAAGTCCGCCTCATCAGCGCCGACGACTTCGCGTCGTTCCTGGATGCGCTCGTTTCCGATCTCGCCCGCGCCTTCGAGCTTTCGGTCGTGACGTTGTGGCTCGACGAGCGCGCCCCGCACGTGGGCGAACTGCTCCACGCCGAACCGGGCCTCGCGCCCGACGCCCGCCACCTGCGCGGCGGACGCGCCGAGGCGCTGGGGAGCGATCTGCCCTGGCCGCCGCGCACGCGGCCCGTGCCCTGGCTCGGCCGGCCCGCCGAGCTCGCGCCGCCGCTGCGGGCAGCGTTTTTCGACCCCGCCGACGAACCGCAAAGCGTTGCCGTACTCCCGATCGAAGGCGGCGAGGGCGTGTGCGGCTATCTGTGCATGGGCAGCGCCGACCCGGGCCGCTTCGCGGCCGGCATGGCGACGGACCTGCTGCAGCGCTTCGCGATCTTCGTGAGCGCGGGGCTCGTGAACGTCGCGCACCGTGAGCGGCTGCGGCAGGAGGGCGTGACCGATCCGCTCACGGGGCTGCCGAACCGCCGCTATTTCGATGCGCGGCTGCACGAGGAAGTCCAGCGCGCCGCGCGCATCGGTGCGCCTTCGGCGTGCCTTTTCATCGACATCGATTCGTTCAAGCACATCAACGATACCTTCGGGCATGCCGTAGGCGACCGGGCGCTTGTTGCCGTGGGTGCCTGCATCCGGCGCTCGGTGCGCCTCGGCGAAACGGTGGCGCGCTACGGCGGCGAGGAATTCGTCGCCCTCGTGCAGGGCGATGCGCAGCAGGCCCTGGTCGTGGCCGAACGCGTGCGCGCCGCCGTGGAAGCGCTCACGGTGCTCGACGATGAGGCCGAGCCCCTGAAGCTCACGGTTTCCATCGGCGTGGCGGCCAAGGTGATGAAGCTGGACGGACCGCCCGCCTGCGACGTGGCAAGCGCGCTGATCGATGCCGCCGACGCGGCGATGTACCGCGCCAAGCGGGCGGGCCGCAATCGCGTGGAGTGCGAAGCGGCGACGCAAGGCTGAAAAGCCTGACGCGGCGCTACGCGAGGTGCTTGTAGTAGAACGTCGTGCCGCACAACGCTCCGTCGGGCATCAACGCATACATCGGGACCGAGCCCACGCGCTGCCAGCCGGCGCGCTGGTACAGCCGTTCGGCGTCGCCTCCCGTAACCGTGTCCAGCACCAGCACCGTCTTGCCAGCCTCGCGCGCGGCTGCGTCCGCCGCGGCCATGAGACGCTGGGCCACACCCTGGCGGCGTGCGCGGCGGCTGACCAGCATCTTCGCGATGTCCGCGCGGTGCGGCTGGTTTTCGGGCTGCGCGGTCACGATCTGGACCGTGCCCACAATGTGCTCTTCGGCGTCTTCCGCCACGAGCAGGATACGCTCGCCACGCGCCACACCGCGTGCGACGCCATGCCAGAAGTCGAGCGCCGTGTCCCGCGAAATTGGCAGCATGAAGCTCACGGAAGCGCCGCCCTCCACGCAATCGATCAGCACGTCGGCGAGTGCGGGGGCGCGCGACGCGGCTTCTTCGCCGTTCAATTTTTTAATCGTTAGCATTGCATATCGATTGGTCATCGGGTGTTCCTTGCCGGCATGCCGTCGATACGGCAGAGCGCCACGAGATAACGCGCGGGTTTGCGAGTGGGATTGCGGTAGACGATGGGGCAATCCAGTTTCATCGCGAGGCAGTCGCCCGCTTCGAGGCGCCATTTCTGCTCGCCCACCGTCATTTCCATCGCGCCTTCGATAATCCAGACCTGCTGATGAATTTCGGCGTCGCGCAGACTCGTGTCATAGGCCACGCGCTTGCCGGGCGGGAAGCGGACCTCGACGAGCTGAATGGGCGACCACGCGGGCGGCGACAGGTTGCGCCGGACGTAGCCGGACTCCGGATCGGTCCAGATGGGCTGCTCGCGCGCCGCGGCATGCGGCGACGGTTCGCTTTCCGCCGTGCCTTCGTTCGCCTCGAACAGCGAAGCGAGCGAGACGCCCAGCGCGGTGGCGAGCTTGTCGAGCACGACGGCCGTGGGACTGCTTTGCCCGCGCTCGATGAGCGAGATGTTCGACCGGCTCACCTGGCTGCGCTCGGCAAGCGCCTCCAGCGACCAGCCTTGAGCATCGCGAATCTCGCGAATGCGGCGCGCGATCGTGACGTGGATATCCATGAGATCCAGAATAATGGATTAGTTTGTCTAGTAAACTAGATGAACGAAAATGCGGTGTCAATGCTTCGTGGGCGAAGTGACTGGTGACTTCTGTGGTGTCTGTTCAGCCAGATCCAGGGGGGAGATTTTCCCCGCAGGATATGGAGCGAGCGGCTTGATTTTCCTCAGACTCGATTGTGATAGGCCGAAATTCGACGCCCGATATAGGCGATGAGGCACGCGACGAATTCTCGTCATTCTGGGCAACGTGGTGATCACCAGGGCCAAATCTATCGTGTTGGTGAGAACTACTCTCCGGATTGAAGAAAAGACCTGTATGCGTAAACCAAGCCAGCGGTTCCCGCAACTGGTGCTCTGCAACGATGTTGGGTGTCCAGGGAGCGCCTGAGTTTCAAATTCGTTTCCGGTGGGAGCTGCAGGCCTTGACGGTTTGGGATAAACGTACCCTCCAGCACCGCGCGATGCGTGATTACGGTCGAACTCGTCGGATCGTGCTTAGGGTCACCGTTGAATGATGCTTGGCGGCGGGACCATGCATTCCATTGAGCGCACCTTTGCCCTGCATTGAGGCCGCAAGCCAAACACTTAGTGTGGACGTGGCACGTATTTTTCCGGACGGGAAGATTTCAGGTTTCCTTTGCATAGTCCATTCTCGCGCGGGGGACCGTGCTTATAGACCCGGCCGCGAGAATGCCTGCTGCTACGCACAGCGCGATGAAATACCAGCCGTACGTATAGTCCTTGTGGCCCGAAGCATCGGTGGTCACGAGCGCGGCAAAGATTTTGGCCGAAAAAGCTGCGACGAAGTAGCCGGCGCCATTCACGAAGCCCATCGCCTTGCCATACACCTCGGGTGAAAAGATTTCCGCGGGAAGTGCGAGAAACGGGCCCCAGGCCATGTTTCCGAAGAAGCCCATGCCGCAGAGCGCCACTGCAAGAAGCACCTGATTTGCATGGTGCAGGGTCCCGAGCAGTACGACGAACGGTGCGAGCCCGATAAAGCAGACAAGAATCATGATCTTGCGGTTGCCGCGGAAGACCTGGTCCGACAGGTACGAGGACAGAAAGCTGCCGACCGCTCCGGCGGCGAAATACAATCCGCTCCACCAGCCCATCGTCTGCAGCCTGAAGCCGAAGCTATCCGACAGATACAGTGGAATCCAGGTGAGCGCACCATACAGCGTGATTTGCATCACGATATCGACGAATATTACCGCGACGTAGCTTTGGTTGCGGAACAAATCCAGGAAACTCACCTTGCCGTTCTTGAGGATCGTTTCCCGGACAGCCGCGTACTGGCCTTTCTTTACCGTCCCGGCCGTGATCTCGTCGCGATACGCGTACTCCAGATCGTCATCAGTGACGTGACGGTACTGCTCTGGGCGATCGAACACGACGAGCACGATCATGACGAGCGGGATTACGCCAAGTGCTCCAGTCACAAAAAACACCACGCGCCAGCTATGGGCTTGCGCAGCGAACTGCGTCGCGAGCACGCTCGCCCATGCGGGTGTGAGTATCCAGGCCCACGCCAAAACACTTTGCGCCCGCGCCCGTGACTCCTTGTTGAACCAGCGCATCAGGATACGCGCCGATGGCACGTATTCCGTGCCGACCAGCATGCCGAACAGCGCCATTCGCCACAGGTACTGCTCGCGCGTCTGGATCAAACCCATATACATCGTCATGAGCGACCATGCTATGACCGAAAAGACGAGTATCCGCTTCCCGCCGAAACGGTCGGTCAGCAGACCCGACAGGTATTGCGAGGGTCCATAGAACAGGAGCATGAGAAACGCGCCCGTGCCAATGTCGGACGTGCTCAGGGCGAGGTCGTGGGCGATGGCCGGGTTGAGCACGCTACTCTTCACGCGATCCAGATACTGGATGCTGTAAGCGATGAACAGCACGATGGCGATGATCCAGCGGTACGGCGTTCTTTTTGCCACGGACGTCTCCTGATGCATGTTTTAGAAATTCACGATACATTGATATGTCAGTAACATGTTGACAGGATACCTATGGCATATTTAAAGTGTCAACCACGATGCAGTTCAAGCTGGAGGGACATATGGGCGTAGATCGAAACGCGGCTGTTGTGGATGGCCGCCCTCTCGAAACTATCGAGACGGATGTATTCGTGGCGGGTGGAGGCGCGGCAGGGCTGGCTGTGGCCGTGACCGCGGCGCGCCGCGGCTGTCGCGTCGTGCTTGCGGAGCGCTACGGGTTTTGCGGGGGTGGAGCAGTCGCCGGGTTGTCGGGCACGGTGTGCGGACTTTATGAGGCGACTGAAGCGGGGACGTCACCGGTCCAGGTGGTGCATGGCTTCGTCGACGAATTCTTGGGCGCGATGCGCGAACGCGGTGGGCTAGGTGAGCCGGTCAAATACGGCAAGACATGGACATTGGTGCACGAACCGTTGGTGTGGCGCGAGGTGGGGGATGCTTTCCTGCGCGAGGCGGGCGTGACGACTCTCTACCACTCGACGGTGACCGACATCCTGCTCGACGGGGATGTGGTGGCGGGCGCCCAGCTCTACACAAAGCAGGGCAAGGTCAGGGTGCGTGCAAAGGTCACCATCGATGCGAGCGGCGACGCCGATCTTGTTTCGATGGCGGGGTGGCCGACGACGATGGGTGATAACGGCAAGGTACAGAATCCGACGATGATCTTCCGTCTGGGTGGCGTTGATGTAGACCGCTTTCGCGCGGCCTACGGCCTCGATACGATCATGCCGCCCGAGGTATCGGCCCGCATCGCCGAAGCGAATGGGCATGGTTATCACTTGCCGCGTGGAAAAATCTGGCTCTTTCCCACGACGCGGCCCGGCGAGCTGTTATGCAACTGTACCCGAATCACGGGTGCGGACGGGCGGGAACTTAACGCCGTCATCCATCGCGACTTCACCGACGCCGAGTTCGAAGGTCGTGCCCAGGTACGCGAATACTCGCGTTTTTTCCGGGATACGCTCGCGGGCTGTGAGGGCAGTTGGGTCATCGACACTGGCGTGCAGGTTGGCGTGCGCCAGACGCGTCAGGTCGCCGGCGTCAAGACACTGCGAAATGCGGACATCCTTGCGGGCGCAAAGTTCGCCGACGGTATCGCCCGTTCGCCATGGCCGATCGAGCTTCATTCCGGCAGCCGGCCACGCGTCGAATGGCTGCTCAACGACTTTTACGAAGTGCCGTTCGGCTGCTTTGTGCCGGCGCAGGGCGAAAGCCTGCTGGTGGCAGGCCGTTGCCTGTCAGCTGAGCACGAGGCGGTGGCCTCTGCCCGTGTGACCGCGCAGTGCTTTTCGTATGGTCACGCGATCGGTCATGCGGCGGCACTCTCCTGCCAGGAGCACATTCCAGTTCGCGCAATTCGCGGCGAAGACATTCGCCTCCTGCTCGATCGCGATGGCGCGCAACTCAACTGACAGTGGCGAGCACTAACCGTGGATGAAAGGAAGCTTCGCAGCAGTTTCACACCCGGCACGACAGGTTGGGCCGTACGCCGCTCGCAATGGCGCGAGATGGCATTGTCCGAAGAGAATTTCAAAAAACCGAGGCTAGTGCAACTGCTTTCGAGGTGCCTTGCTGGGTGAGCGTTAGCCACCGCGGTGGCGAGATGGTTCCGGTACGTACATTCAGAGCGATTCGAAAATCTCATCGAGACTGCGCGGCTGCATGCAGCAATTGCGGAAGCGATCGCCGCATGAGATCGGGATGAAGCAAGACCGTGGCTGGATTACCTGATCGACAACGTCGAAGCGTTTACACGAGCAACATTGGATTGTAAGCGAGCGCCTTTGATGAGGTCTCGCAGCGACACAGTCGAGTTCGTTTCTGCTGGGTCTGCACCTGCTTCACAGAGTCATATCTGGAAGGCAGCGAACGCGTCGTCATCGATGACAAGTAGCAGCCGATGACCACGGGTAAACGAGCAAGTATCTTCGGTTGACCCACATGTGTTGCAACCATTATCTTTCTGACATATCAGACGTCGACAATATGTGTGGTAAAGGCCGGACAAAGAACCGCTGAAGGCTTGAGCGTCGACGTCCTCGTTGCAGGCGGTACGGGCATCTCGTACAGGCACGCGATCGGCCATGCGGCGGCATTAGTAGTGAAAGAACGGAACGAGTCGCGCCGAATCACCGGCGCGACGATACGCGACACGTTGGCCGCAGATGGCGCCCAACTGTCTTGATTGAGGAGTCAGTGAATGAAGATCGAAAATGTGGGTCACGTCCGGCATCTGGTGTTGGACCGGCCTGAGCGTCGCAACGCGCTCGGCGCCGAGTCTATACAGCAGCTCGCGCGCGAGCTCGAAGTGGCGGACCGCGATCCGGCCGCCCGTGCAATCGTCCTGTCGGGCGCGCCGCCTGCCTTTTGCGCGGGCAGCGACCTGAAAGAGCTGGGTGGGCTGTCGATCGAAGAGATGTGCGATCACGAACGCGATACCGCGCAGGTCGGCCGATACATCGCGGGCATGAGCAAGCCGGTGATTGCGGCCGTCGAAGGATATGCGCTTGGCGGCGGCTTCATTCTCGCGACGTCGTGCGACATCGTGGTGACTGCCTCGAACGCCCGTTGGCATCTGCCCGAGGTCGTGAATGGCTGGTTGCCCCCCTGGGGGCTGCAGGCGCTGCTCGCTCGCGTCGGCGCGGTGCGCGCACGATTGCTCGTATGGGGCGACTCTCCCATTGATGGCAAGGAGGCACACCGGCTCGGCGTTGCGGACTTCGTCGCGGAACCGGGCAACGCTGACCACAGTGCTCTCGCGCTGGCCGGCCGGCTTTCCGGGCTGCCGCCCGAAGCGGTCGCCTCGTGCAAGCGCTTTTTCGAGCCATTCGTCAGCCTCGACGGCGAACGGCTTGATCGCCTGGCCTCGACGCACTTTGCGGAAAATTGCACTACGCCAGCTGCCCAGCAAACCCTGGCCAAATTCACGGTGAAACGATGAGCAAGATCATTTCCGCAGCTCAAGCCGTCGCGTCGATCAGCGACGGACAAACGGTCGCGTCGGTGGGCGTAATCGGCTGGGTAGTGCCAGACGCGACGCTTGCCGCGCTCGGCAAGCGGTTCGCCGATACCGGTTCGCCACGCAATCTGACGTTCTATTTTCCATGCGGTACAGGCGATGCAGTCGGTATCAAGGGCATGGATCATGTTGCGAAAGAAGGGCTGATGAAGCGCATCGTGTCCGGCTCGTACATTAACCCGGTCGATCCGCGTACCGGCCAGCGTCCCGCACTGATGCAACTGATTCAGAACAATCAGATCGAGGCGTACTCGTGGCCGATTGGTGCCTCGATGCACTGGCTGCGCGAGGTGGCGCGCAAGAGCCCTGGCTACGTGACGCGCGTTGGCGTTGGCACCTATGCGGACCCCGATCAGGGCGGCGGCAAGTTTACCGCGCGCTGCAGCGACGACCTGATACAGAAGATCCGTCTCGGTGGCGAGGACTACCTGTTCTACCCGACTTGGCCGCTTGATGTCGCAATCATCCGCGCGAGCAGCGCCGACGAATTCGGCAATCTGTCGTTCGAGGACGAACCGCTGGTGTCCGCAGGCCTCGCGCTCGCACTCGCCGCGAAGGCGAGCGGCGGCACGGTGATCGCGCAGGTCCGGCGCATCGTGCCGCGCGGCCAACGCAGCGCACCGGAGGTGCGGCTGCCTGGAATGTTCGTCGACTCGGTCGTCGTCGATCCAGAGATGATGATGACGACCGACACACCTTACGACCGCAACTATCTCGTGCCGGGCAGCAACACGGACGCGTTTCCGGTGATTCCGTTCGGTCCGGATAAGGTGATCGCGCGGCGCGCCGCGCGAGAGGTGCGAAAGCGCGAGCTGAGCATTTTCGGCTTCGGCGCGGCGGCCGACGTGCCGCTTGTGATGGCTGAACAGGGGCTGGTCGATCTGCGCACCGGTTCCGACGATTACTGGTTCACGACGGAGCACGGCTCCTATGGCGGCATCGTGATGAACGGTTGGCAGTTCTCCGCCAATCTGTATCCGCAGTCGCTGATCGATGGCCTTCAGCAGTTCGACGTGATCGACGGCGGCTTGTGTCGCTTCGCCGCGCTCGCATTCGCCGAATACGATGCGCACGGCAGTGTCAACGTCAGCAAGTTCGGCAAGGCAAACCCCGGTGCAGGCGGGTTCACCGATATTGCAGCGAACGCTGAACGGCTCGTGTTTACCGGGACGTTCACGACTGGCGGGCTGGAGGCGGCTTACGACGGTGGACGGATGCGCATCGTTCGCGAAGGCAAGGTGAGCAAGTTTGTACGGAACGCGCAGAGCATCACGTACTCGGTCGCCCAAGGCGTCGCGCGAGGTCAGAGCGCGCTGCTCGTGACTGAGCGGGCGGTGTTCGAGGTAGCGCCGGAAGGTCTCGTATTGACCGAGGTGGCGCCCGGCATCGACGTCGCTCGCGACGTACTCGGACAGATGGCGTTCGCGCCGCACCGCATTCTCGATCCGCTGCCGCTGATGGATGCGGCGCTCTTCGATCCCGCTCCGCATGTCAGCCGGCCTGGCGGCGAGGTGTCGGACGAAGAACCCGCGTTCGCGTCGGCTGGACGCTGATCCTCTGCGCGCGGTGGCGCGCGAAGGCGGTTGCGACAGCAGTCGCCCCGCCGGGCAGGTAGCTCGAGACGACGCCTGCCCGGCGACAAAAAAATTGGAGACAGTATGAAGAAGTCCTGGTTCATCGTCCTCATGCTCTTTCTCGCGGGAGCCATCAGCTATATGGACCGCGCGGCGCTGTCGATTGCGGCCCCGTTGATCACGAAGGATCTCGGCCTCGATCCCGCGCAACTAGGCATCGTATTCAGCGCGTTTTTCGTCGGCTATTCGTTGTTCTGCTTTGTCGGCGGCTACGCCTCGGACCGTTTCGGAGCAAAGCGCGTGCTCGTCGCGAGCATGAGCCTGTGGTCCGTCTTCTGCGGGCTCACTGCCGGCGTATTCAGCATGGGGTCACTGCTCATCGTGCGTGTGATCTTCGGCGCGGGCGAAGGGCCGTATGCGACTTGCACGAACAAGATGCTGAACGGCTGGTTCGAGCACCGCAGGCAGACCACCGCGGTTGGGTTCGCAAACGCGGGCCAGCAGTTCGGTGGCGCCATCGCTGGGCCCATTGTCGGGATGCTTGCACTACATATCGGCTGGCGGGTGTCATTCATCGTGATCGCGCTGTTGGGCATCGTGTGGGTCGCGACGTGGGCGGCGACGGTGACCGACCGTCCAGGCGAACACGACGTCGAAAGCCGAAATCCGGAGATTGCCGCACGGGCCGACACGCGACACGCGCACACGGAGAAATCGCTCGAGTCCGTCACTCCGCTCGGCACGTACTTGCGCAATCCGCAGATTCTCGCGACGTCGTTCGCGTTCTTTGGCTACGCGTACATCCTGTACTTTTTCCTGTCGTGGTTCCCGAGCTATCTGACGATGGAACGGCACCTCAGTATCGCGTCAATGAGTTTCGTCAGCGTGATTCCCTGGGCGTTCGGCGTGGTCGGTGTTGCGCTCGGCGGCTGGGTTTCCGATCTGCTGTTTCGCGTCACGGGTAACGCGCTGCTCAGCCGCAAACTCGTGATCGTGACCAGCCTCCTGATTTCGGCCGCGTGCGTCGCGATTGCCGGGCTTTCGGACAGCGTGAATGTTGCGGTCGCACTGATGGCGATCACGGTGTTCTTCATGAATATGACGCTGGGCGTCTACTGGGGGATTATCCTCGACATCGTGGAGCCCGAGCGGATGGGTGGCGTCGGCGGATTCATGCACTTCGTTGCCAACACCGCAGGCATTCTTGCGCCGGCAGTCACAGGCTTCCTCGTGCAGTGGACGAAGTTATTCCAGAGTGCGTTCGTCGTGAGCGGTGCCGTCGCGCTGGCGGGTGCGCTCGCGGTGGCGTGTTTCGTGCGGTCGAAGCCGCGCGTCGACGGCGTTGCGGACGTCCGAGGCATTGCCGCGTGACACCTGCCGACGTCGTGTGCCTCAGTCTTCCACTTCGCTGCCGAAGATCGACATACGATTGACGATCAGATCCACAAGGGTCTGTGCGACTTTCGATAAATGCCGGTTTTCGCGTAGGAGCAAACAAGCCTTGGTTGTCTCGAACACGGGATGAGCGAGCTTCAGCGATATGAAGGCAGGGTCTTCCGTCGCTCCGGTCGTGGTGGAGTGGCTGAGGAAGGTTACCCCATCTCCCGAGCGGACGAACCGCTTCAGTGTAGCCAGAGAGTTGGAAACGAGCGCGGGATTCAGGCGGATGTGTTCAAGATCGGCGGCGACCTGGACGATCTGTCCCAGACCAAAGGCAGGCGACATCAGGGCGACTGGAAAAGGCGCGATATCGGCAAGTGCCAATGGCTTCGCGGCGGTGGCCAGAGGGTGTGAATGCGACGTCAGCAGTCGGACTGGATTCGCTACGCTCGCGCGCTGAATGACTCGCACCGCCGGTGGAGGGTTGTACGCAAGTCCGATATCGGCGTCGTCGTTTGCCACATTGCTTACGACATCGTTGACCGGCATGGTCGTGACCGTCACGTTAAGGCGCGGGTATCGATTGATGAACGGCGTCAAGACATGGTCCATCAGCGGATCGACAAACCCCTCGCTGATCGCCAACCGCGCGCTGCCTATCTGCAGTCCGTTAAGATTCTGCAAGGTGTTTTCGAGAACCGCCCTTTCGGACTGGCACCCGCGCCAGTATGCGAGCAACGCATGGGCTGCCTCGGTTGGCGTCACCCCTCGGTTTCCTCTTTCGAAGAGTGGCGTCCCGATTTCTTCCTCAAGCAGTTTGAGTTGTCTCGTCAGGACCGAAGAGGCCGTATTCAGTGCGTCTGCCGCGCCGCGTATCGAGCCGCGCGATAGCACTTCATGAAAGTACCTCAATCGACGTTGGTTGATCTCGCCGATGAACACTTGACTGTCTCCTGATCTGGCTCTGACGGTGGCACGGGTTGCCTCCTGGCGCTGCTACGAACAGCCTTTAACCTTGTGCCGCAGCGGCACTAAAGACCGGTGGACTTCAGGATATCACCGTGACGATGACGGCCGATGGCCAGCGTCAAAACAGGACGGAAAGACTTTGATGCGCTTCCTTCCGCGTTGACAAATTTGCACTGTTTAATTCTCCCAATTGCCTGCCAGAATTTGAAAAGATACGGTGATTGCTCCCGTCAGGCGGATGGGCCGAGTGGATTCCCCGATTCTGTGTTCGCAGAGAGAGCCATGTCATTCATCGATCACTTCAATCTTCGTACGTTCGACCTTAACCTGCTGATTGCGTTCGACGCTCTCATGCAGGAAAAGAGTGTCACGCGCGCCGCCACACGGCTAAGAGTTCATCAACCTGCGATGAGTCATTCGCTGGCAACCCTGAGACTATTGCTGGACGATCAACTATTCGTTCGTGTAGGCGTAAGCATGGAACCGACCGCTAAAGCAACCGCCATGGCCGCCTCCGTGCGAACGATGTTGCAGGACGTGCAGCGAACATTGGCGTCGCAGGGACAGTTCGAGCCATCACATTCCGAGCGTACATTCAGAATTGCATTGACTGGGGAGTTGGAGGTCCTGATGCTCCCAGTACTTCTCGCAAAGTTGAAAAATAGTGCCCCGAGTGTACGTTTTATCGCTCAAAGCGTCTGCAGCCGATCTCAAGCGCGAAGATTGCTTGACAGTGGTGAAGTAGATCTTGCAATTGGATGTTTCAGTGAATTTGACCCGTGGCACAAGAGAGAACTGCTATTCGATGAGACTTTGGTGTGTTGTTTTAACCGGCACCTGCTGCAGCTTTCTTTGCCCGTCGATGTGGATGCTTATGTGCGCACGCCGCATGTCCTGACCTCTTTTGATACGAAGCTGCAAGGATGTTTTGAGGACATCTTGACCAATCTTGGCGTCAAGCTCAATGTCACCTGCGCCGCCCCGAACTTTCTCGCGGTATTGACGATGCTGAATGTTGCACCTGTCATTGCAACATTGCCATCCAGAATTGCCAGGAAGTACGCGCATCAGTTCGACCTGGAAATCAGTCCCGTTCCGTTGCCAATGGGGATATTTCCGACCTGGACGGTCTGGCACGCGAAAATGGAGGGAGATTCGGGGCTCGTCTGGCTTCGCGCTCAGATTCGTAATGCATTGTCGAATCCAGTGCCACGAGAGTCCAGGTTGCCGGAGTTTGCCGAAAGTTGAGCTCCGGTGTTTGCTATTGCGGGTTGGAATCACAGCGGCTGCCCCGGAATTTCCAGGGCAGGTTGGTCAAATTCGGCAACCTTACTTTGTTGACGTCAAACCCGGCCTTCCTTTCAGGGATTCGTAAAAGATGCTCGCAAGCTTTACGTGCAAATACCCCAAAGCGACGCCGATTGCCATCGACATCAGGACAACTATCGCAGGGTTATTGAATCCATGCTCGGTAAGCGCGGGGAGCGAAAGCTTCCCGGGCGTTTGCACCAAAAATCCGAAGGTGGACGCGAAGCCGTAGAAGACGGCTGGCGTGATGCTTAGCGCACTCCACCTGGAAGAAGCGATGATTAAAGGAACTGCTGCCGCAACCAGGATGGCGCCATTGATGGCGGTGGAAAATGGCAGAATGTTCGAAATCAGCGCCACAGCCATACCCCAGGACAGGAAAACACCGAAGCACATACACGAAATGGTCTTGCTCGGGACACTCTTTTCGCTACCAGAATGCAAAAGAGCCGCCCAGGCGATGAACGCACACCACGCGGGTAATCCAGAAAATGCCAAAAATGACCATGTCGCAATTGCACCAATTATTGCGCCGGAAATGGCGTACGCGATTAACATGCTTGTCTCCAGATAGTGATTGAATTACTGATAAAGACAACTTTTAGTCTAACTAAATAGCAGTCGATGTGGGATTTCCAGAATATTACCAGGGAGGTTGAGTTTATTATCGAAACTAGAACTTGTGAGTGATACCTATATTGACACCGGTTGTCGTCCCCAGTCCGGGTACGAAATTCGGCGCATTCGAGGCAATCTCGCTCCGCATTTCGCCTTTGTTGTTGACAACGCCGAGTTGCGTATAGAGCGTCGTCCGCTTTGACAGGACGTACTGGGAACCGGCACCGACGAGGAGCGACTTGTTCGCAGACACATTTGCGTCGCGGCTGTAGTAGACACCTGCGTTGAACGAAAACGAGGATGTCAGAAGCCATGCCAAGCCGCCGGCATAGACATCGACGTCGTTGCAGTTCGCAAGAAGTTCGTTACGGTACTTCGTATACGACGCATGCACTTCGATCGGGCCAACCTTATACCCCACGCCGATGTTCTGCCCGATGAACGCAGTTTGGCTTGTTTGGGGCGCGTTGGCCTGGAAGTACGCAAGCGTGGCGCTGAACGGCCCCAGGCGATAATTCAGTGCGGCACTATAGTGGTGTCCGGCTGCGGGACTGCCTGGTACATTGCCAAAGGCGTATTCAACGGATGCTTCGAATCCGGCAATCGTCGGACTGGTGTAAATCAATGAATTGCTTTCGAACAGCCCGGTCCCCCCAAATCGATCGAAATACACGGAAACGTTGCTTGCATACTGCGGACCGCCCCTGGCGTCGTCGCCGAAGATGGAAAGGAAGAATGGGGAGAATTGAACCCCTGCGTGGATATTCCCGTACGGGCCGTCAACTCCCACGTACGTGTTCCAGCCGAAAAGGTTACCGTTTGAATTCCCGAATCCACCGCTCGTGGTCGAAATACCACTGCCAAGCTTGAAGACGGCGTGATATCCGTTGCCGAGATCTTCGGTTCCGGTCATGCCCCAGACGGAAGGCGCCCAGGCGCCATCCAATGCGCTGACGCCGGAGCCGCCATTTCCGGTTCGATTTTGAAAATAGACTCCCGAGTCCATGATGCCAAAAATCGTTACGGAAGACTGTGCGTGCGCACAAGTTGTTGCAATCGAAAAACCAATGAAATACAAAAGCCGCCGCATTTCCACAACTCCTTGAAGGAAAGACCGTTACGACGAGTACCTGCATGCGTACCCGGATCAATTGAATCCAGGCGATGTAGCCGGAAACAATCGTACTGACGTGCGAGGTTCAAGGAAATCGAAGACAAAAATCAACGTATCGACGACATCGATCAGGCTGCGTCAGAGAGCCAACCCACAACGCGATGAATGAGTCATTCGGCGGCTACTTCCGGGATCGATGCATCAACAGTCATGGCTTCCTGAATATCGAGGGTGCCACGTCGAAATCGGAGCTGGGTGAGAGGATTGCTGCATCGTGCAACATTGCTGGTGTTCTTCGTGGTAAGCAGTCACTGCATAGTGTCGATTGATATCGTCGATACGTTGATTTTTGTCTTCGATTTCGTCACGTGCTTCGTGCGCCGGTACGATCGTATTTGGTTGCATGGCAGGCGGGCTCGTTACTCAGAACACCTACATTTGCCCAATAGATCCACGAGGCATTCATGTCTAATCCGCACGAAATCGTTGAACTTACCCATCAAGTCGAGAACCTCGCGACACGTAAAATTTCAGACATCAATGACATCAACCGGGAAACCACGTTCCTCGCGCTCAATGCGCTGATCGAGGCAGCCCGTGCCGGAAATGCAGGAAGAGGATTCGGTGTCGTTGCTAACCAGGTCAAGCATGTATCCACCCGCATTGCGGGCATTACGTCTGTTCTCAACAAGGAACTCGCTGGTCTGCTTTCAAGATTGACGGATCTTGGCGACGACATGATCGAACGCATGCGCTGGCACGAGGCGCAGCGCTGTGCGGATCTGGCGCTCAACATGATCGATGTCATCGATCGGAATCTCTACGAGCGCTCCTGCGATGTCCGCTGGTGGGCGACGGATTCGGCTGTGGTGGATTGTGTAACCGTCGAGTCCCCTCACTCGGCACGGCACGCGTCGGAGCGACTCTCGGTCATCCTGGCCAGCTATACGGTGTATCTCGATCTTTGGATTGTTGACGCGTCCGGCACGATTGTGGCGAATGGACGTCGGAACGACTACCCGGTGAGCGGCGGAAACGTCGCTGATTCCAGGTGGTTCAAAGCCGCGGTCAATACGAAGTCCGGCTCCGAATTCGTGGCTGCCGATATCGAATGCCAGCCACTGCTCAAGAATGCACAGGTCGCGACTTACGCGACGGCAATTCGAGAGAGCGGTGCCACCGATGGACGCGTCCTGGGTGCACTCGTCGTCTTTTTCGACTGGGCCCCCCAAGCCGCTGCAGTCGTCAAGGGCGTGCGCTTGACGGACGAAGAGTGGAAGCGGACCTGCTGCATGATCGTGGATTCGACATTCAGAGTCATTGCCAGCTCCGACGACACAGGTTTGTTCCAAAGGCGCGTTGTTCTATCACCAAACGGCAAGACTGCCGGCTTCTATCGAGATTCCGATGGAAGAACCGTTTCTTACGCAGCGACACCAGGCTATGAAAGTTATCGCGGACTTGGCTGGTTTGGTGTGATCGTGCAGACACCCCCGTGACCAACGCGCTCTGCCGTCGGCGTGATGGGACCTCATTTGTCGACGGCAAGCCACATTGCTGATCTCATGCGGCTGTTTCCCGAGCGAATGCCATTGATTTCCCGCGCTGCCCGGAAGGCAGCGCGGGACGGCAGCGGTTGCTGTTTTCAGCGTGTTTTTGGATGACGACGATAAGCGTAGTTCAACGCCGCGTCCCAGAGAGGAAACCCATGAAAATGCTGAGTGAGGCGAACGAAAGCGGGGCGTACACGTTACGCGCCGATGGCGGAGAAGACGCGGAAAAAATTATCCTTTACCGCAAGATTGGGTGGCGTGTTCTGCCCTTCCTGATGATCTGCTACATGTTCGCGTATCTGGATCGTATCAACATCGGTTTTGCGATGTTGCAAATGCGCACTGATATCGGGCTTGGCGACACCGCGTATGGTCTTGGTGCAGGTATCTTCTTCCTGGGGTATGCGATGTTCGAAATCCCCAGCAATCTGCTGCTACCGAAGGTTGGTGCGCGCAAAACCCTGAGCAGGATCATGATCCTGTGGGGGCTGACGTCTGCGTCCATGGTATTCGTGCATAGCGAACACCTGTTCTACGCAGTGCGGTTCCTGCTCGGCGTTTTCGAGGCCGGCTTTGCCCCGGGCATGATTTTCTATTTGACGTATTGGTATCCTAAGGAACGCATGGCGCAGGTGATTGCGATCGTCATGTGTGCAAGTCCAATTGGCGGGATTCTGGGCGGACCCTTGTCGACCTGGGTGATGACGACCTTTGCAGGCATGCATGGGCTTGCCGGATGGCAGTGGATGTTCCTGCTGGAAGGAATGCCATGCGTGGTGCTCGGCGTGCTTGCACTATGGTACATGGACGATCGGCCGGACGGCGCTCGCTGGCTCAGCGAGCGCCAGAAAAATCTCTTGAGCGGTGACCTTGCTGTCCCGAGAAGTCACCATCACTCGTTTCGGCAGGTCTTGGCCGATCCACGTGTGATCATGCTTGCACTCGCCTACTTTTGCATCATTTGCGGCATTTACGCGGTGAGTTTCTGGCTCCCCACGATCCTGAAGGGGGCCGGACTGCGGTCGATGCTGCAGATTGGCGTTTGTTCAGCGCTGCCGTACGTCGCCGCGATCGTTGGCATGATTTACTTCGGTCGACGTTCCGATCGTCGCGGCGAGCGACGGTGGCACAGTGCGTTGACGGCGCTTGGTGGCGCGGTTGGCCTGACGGTAGCTGCATTGCATCCAGGCGATTTATCGATCTCCCTCATCAGCATTACTGTGGCGACCGGGCTGATGTGGGGCGCGTACGCGGTCTTTTGGGCGATGCCTTCCGGTTACGTGAAGGGTGACACGGCTGCCGGCGGCATCGCCTACATCAACACGATAGGACTGCTGGGCGGCTTCGTTAGCCCATTTGTCATGGGATGGATCAAGGATCTTACAGGCACGATGGTGTCCGGACTGTTGCTGATGGTCGGTCTGCTGATTGCCGGTGCGCTGTTGATAATTGTGAACCGCCTGCCCGCCGATCCGGTTCAGTGAACACGTGGACCACTCTCTAACAGGAACGCTCATCTTCCATGAAGATTCTCATTGCAGGTTTTCAGCACGAAACCAATACCTTCGTCGCACGCAGGGCGCACTATCGCAACTTTATAAACGGCGAGACCTTTCCTTCGATGAAGCGCGGCGAGCAGGTACTCGATCTCCGGCAGGTCAACATTCCGGTCGGGGGCTTCATCAACGAGATCGAGCCGGACGGACACACGCTGATACCCGCAATATGGGCGGGAGCGGGGCCGTCGGCGCACGTCACGCATGATACGTTTGAGCGCATCGCCGGCGAAATCGTGGACGCGGCCGGGCTGCACAAGCCGGATGCGGTCTACCTCGATCTGCATGGTGCGATGGTAGCCGAGCAGGCCGATGACGGCGAAGGGGAGCTGTTAGCCCGCATTCGCAGCGTAATCGGGCCGAACGTGCCGCTCGTTGCATCGCTCGACCTGCATGCAAACGTCACGCAACGCATGCTTGAATGCGCTCACGCTCTGGTCGCCTATCGGACTTATCCTCATATCGACATGGCCGCTACGGGTGCACGGGCGGCTCGTCTTTTGAGAGCCTGCCTCGGTGGGGAACGTTGGCATTGTGAGTGGCGCCGCATCCCGTTTCTTATTCCACTCAACGCGATGTGCACGCTGGTCGAACCAGCGAAGGGGGCCTACGAGCGCCTCACGCAACTCGAGAACGCGGGCCTCGCGTCCATGTCGTACACGCCAGGCTTCCCCGCCGCGGATTTTCCGGAATGCGGGCCAGTCGTATGGGCCTATGCAACGCAAAAAGATCTGGCTGCAGGCGCTGTCGACGCTTTCTTCGACGAGATAGTGAAATCGGAAGCGAGGTGGGCCGTGGATTTTCTGGCGCCCGAAGATGCTGTGGCGCAGGCGATGCGCCTCTCCGAAGGCCAGAGCAGGCCCGTCGTGATCGCCGATACGCAGGACAACCCTGGGGCAGGGGGCGAGTCCAACACGACCGGTATGCTGCGGGCGCTCATCTCCGAGGGAGCACGCAACGCCGCATTCGGTGTGGTTCACGATCCAGATGCGGTGATTGCAGCCCGACAGGCCGGCGTCGGTTACCCGGTCGAGATCGAACTGGGCGGGGAGTCCGGACTACCCGAAGGTGAACGTTTTCGTGGCACTTTCGAGGTCGCCCAGCTTTCCGATGGTCACTGCGTGTTCGATGGTCCGATGCTCAACGGCATGGCCGTCGAATTGGGGCCGACCGCGCTGCTGAAAATCGGCGGCGTCGTGGTGATCGTCAGTAGCGAGCGTCCTCCTCAAATGATGGATCGCAATCTTTATCGGGTGGCCGGCGTCGAGCCCGAGAAAATGCGCATTCTCGTCAACAAGAGTTCGGTGCATTTCCGCGCTGATTTCGACTCCATTGCTTTAACCACGCTCATCGCAAAGGCGCCCGGCGGAATGCAGGCGGACCCCCGGGATCTTCCGTGGAAGCGTCTGCGTGATGGGCTTCGCATCGCCCCGCTGGGCCCGATATTCGCTGAACAACGGGCAGGGACGACTGCTACGAAACGTTGAGCACGCTGACATGCCGGAAGTCAAAGAACCTGCTCAACAGGGGGCAAGGTCGGGCCAGGGTTTGCGTCTTCGATCTCCCTCAGGATAGGTTCGACCTGTTGACGCAGCCACTCGGAAGGCGGGTCCTTGTCTGAATGGGCCGTCCACACCATGGAAATGGGCGTAACGGTCAGGTCGAGTGGGACGGGGCTCGAGGCGAGCCCCATCAATGGCGCATACCGACGGATGACTCGCGACGGCAGCGTCCCCAGGACCGGGGCATGCCTGACCGTGCCTAGCACGGTCAGGAATTCGGGGGCCGCCATGGCGACCTCCAACTCCACGCCCGCTGCACGCAGGGCGGCGTCGAGGCATCCCCGGATACTGGCGTTCTGCGAGACCAGCGCGTGACGCTGGGCGAGGTAGACGTTGCGGCGGATCGGCACCCGCAGATTGAGCAGCCGCGGATTGAAGCAGCACATCAAGGATTGTTCGAACAGCAGTCTTCTTCTATGCCGCTCCCCGCCATCCCCAAAACAGCCGATGCCTAGATCAATCGCGCCGTCGTCGAGCATGCGGTGTACTTGATCCGGTTGTGCCGGCCGCGCCAGCAACCTGATTCCCGGCGCAGACTGCCGGACGCGAGCCGTCAACTCTGGCATCAACAGGACTTCCATCTCGCTGGAGAACCCGATCGCGAAAGTCCGTTGCTCGGCCTCGGGACGGAACGTCTCGCGCGTGGTGATCGCTCGCTGGGCCTGCTCCAGCATCTGGCTGATTGGGGCCGCAAAGGCGACCGCGCGCGGAGTCGGCTTCATCACCTGCCCGACACGGATGAACAATTCGTCATCCAGCAGCACGCGCAGCGTGCCGAGGTTATGGCTCATTGCGGATTGCTGGATCTTCAGCCGGGTAGCTGCCTTGGTGACACTGCGCTCGCGCATGAGTGCATCGAAGGCCACCAGCAGATTCAGATCGAATGACCATAAATTGAAATGATCGATGGAGCCCATGATTTGAATCGATTTGTTCGTTCGACATTTGAATCATAGACTACGTGCATCTCTTCAGCCAAGTGAGATTCATCATGATCCTTCACACGAACAAGACGTACCAAATCGGCGAAATCACCGTCACCAAGATCGAGGAAATGCGCTTGAACGTAGCGCCGCCATCCTTTCTCTACCCGGCGTGGGAACCAGAGGAACTCGAGTCCAATTTGCACTGGCTTACGCCCAGCAACATGGACGCGACGACCGGAAATCTGATCCAGAGCATCCACACGTGGTTGGTCCGCACGCGGCACCACACGATCCTGATCGATACGGGCTCTGGCAACGACAAGGAGCGGCCGAAGAATCCGATCTTCCACCACCTGAATACGCCCTATCTGCAACGGCTCGCCGCGGCTGGTGTGCGACCGGAGGAGGTTGACTACGTGCTGCACACACACTTGCACGTCGATCACGTCGGATGGAACACCCGACTCGTCGATGGAAAGTGGGTGCCGACGTTCCCTAAGGCTCGCCATGTATTCCCGAAGTTGGAGGAGGACTATTACGGTAGCCCTGAGAGCCACAACGACGTCAACGTACCGAGCCTCGGTGTTTTCGAAGACAGTGTCGCGCCGATCGTGGCGTCCGGGCAAGCTGAGCGCATTGGCAACGATGGCGGCGAATATCTGGACAACTTCACTTTTCGACCGACCAAGGGCCATAGCATCGGCCACATGTCGATCGAACTACGCTCGGAAGGCCAGCAGGCGCTGTTCAGCGGCGATGTCATGCACCATCCGTTTCAGGTCGTGCGTCCGGACTGGAACTCGGTGTTCTGTGAATGGCAGGACGAGGCACGCGCGTCGCGCCGCTGGGCGCTCGAGCATGCCGCCGAGCACAAGCTGCTGTTTTTCACTCCGCACTTCGCTGAAACCTCCGCGGGCTACGTGACCCGCCAGGGCGATCGTTTCGCGTGGCGCTACGAGTAACCATTACGGAAGCCATTCATCATGAGCCAAACCTACATCGCCAACGGAACGAAGCTTGTCTTCGAAGAGCTGCGCGTAGAGACCGGCACACCCGGCATCGACCTCTACGTTCGCAACAAGCGGCCAGTGTCGCTTACCACCTTCACGCCCGAACGCACCATCGTGATGGTGCACGGTGCGACCTTTTCATCAGGAAGCCTTTACGACGTGCCGTTCAATGGCGTCTCGTTCGTCGATTACCTCGCTGCCGCGGGATACGACGTCTACGCACTTGATGTGCGGGGCTACGGGCATTCGGCACGGCCTGTGGAAATGGGGCAGCCAGCCGACCAAAGTCCGCCTGTCGTCACGACCGACACGGGCGTGGCCGATCTCGGCACGGTGGTTGACCATGTCCTTCAACGACGGGGGCTGGAGAAAGTCAGCGTGTTCGGCATGTCCTGGGGTGGTACGGTGGCCGGTGCCTATACGAGTCGCAATAACGACAAGGTCCACAAACTGGTGCTGCTTGCGCCGCAGTGGCTCAGCGACAAGCCGATTCCGATCGACACCGGCGGTCCGCTCGCTGCCTACCGGCTCGTTCCGGTGCGTGAAAGCAAGGCTCGCTGGCTCGGCACCGCGCCTGAACATGGGCGAGCGACGCTGGTACCGGAAGGCTGGTTCGAGCAATGGGCGGATTTCACCTTGGCCGAAGATCCCTGGAGCAATGGACAAGCACCGGACCGGCTGCGTGCCAGCAACGGCCCCATCCAGGATATCCGCGACTATTGGCGCGTGGGACGGAAATACTACGAGCCATCCGGGATTCGAGTTCCGGTGCTGCTTGTCCATGGCGAATGGGACATTGATGTACCGATCGATCTTGCGCAGGCGCTCTTCCTGGAACTAAGAAACGCTCCCTACCGACAGTGGGCGGAGATCGGTGAAGCCACCCACCTGGTGCTGCTCGAGAAGAATCGCTTGCTTGCCTTCGAGGCGGTCAGGAACTTCTACGATCGGGCTTTTACACCCGAGACTGCGGACGTCAGAAGCCTGGAAAAGACGGACGCGTAGGCTGCTCCTGGTCTCGATTCCACCTGAGACGACCCTGCTCGCCGCGACGTCACGGTTCGGGCAGGATAGAAAGGCTCAGGAACGATCGCGGCCTCAAAAAAGCTCGCGCCGGAAAGGTGGCGGCGGCTCAGTGAGCGTGGAGCGAAAACGAGTCGAGCGCCGCGCGCGTGAGCCGGTCGAGCAGAGACATCAGCTCGCCGCAGGCTGCTACCGCCTCGGCGGGCGTGCCGGCCGCGATGCCGTCGAGAACCGCCGCATGCAGTTTCGCGGCGTCGAGGAAAGCATCGGCCTCCTCGATGGTTTGATACCAGAAGCGCCGCGACTGCGCGTGGATCGCCAGCATCGTATGCGTCAGCATTGAATTGTGCGCGGCAGTGACCTCCGCTTTATGAATCGCACGATTGACCTCGAAATATTCGGCAATGTTCTTGCGCTTCGCCGCGTCGACAATTCGCTTCGCAAGACGCTTCAACAGTAGCCGTTCGTCAGATGTCGCACGGGCGCATGCACAACGGACGATCAGCTCCTCCAATGGCCGGCGCACCTCGAGCAGCTCCAGTTGCTGGCGTACATCGACGTTGCAGATGGACGTGCCACGGCGCGGACGCATTTCGACGAACCCAAGCTGACGTAGCCGTTGCAGTGCTTCGCGCACGGGCGTGCGACCCATCTGCAATTCTTCCGCCAACTGGATTTCCGACACCATATGCCCAGGTGGCAACTCTCGCGTGACGATCATCTGCTCGATGCGGGAGAACGCGATGTCCGTGAGGAGCTGATCCTCATCGAGGCTGTCGTCTTGAACTGGAACGGCCTTTCTGGCGCCCATTTATTCGTCCGGTTGTATTCATTGAATCGGCAGCTAGTATATCAAGCGGCCTGCAAGTTAGCGTCAAGGGTGGGGCAGTGCTGAAACGTTGACGCCCATCAGCCGGTGTCAACGCCTCGGCATGAAGACATGCTTCCTCCAGGCATGAACTTCAACGTGCGCTTCGCACGGCGAACCTGCCCGCAAGACATCCGACCTCCCGCCTCACAGCGGCAGCGCATGCGTGGACAGAATCTCCTTGAGCACCATAAAACTGCGAACCTGCCGCACACCCGGCAGATACAACAGTTGCTCCGCGTGCAACCGGTTGAAGCTCTCGTTGTCGCGCGTACGCAGGAGCATGAAGTAGTCGAACTCGCCCGTCACCACGTGGCACTCCATGCAGCCCGAGACCTTCTGCGCCGCTTTCTCGAACGCGGCGAACGCTTCGGGCGTCGAGCGGTCCAGCACGAAGCCGATCACCACCAGCATCCCCGCGCCGAGCGCCTTCGGATCGAGCAGCGCCACCACGCTGCGGATCAACCCCATTTCCTTGAGCCGCTCCACGCGACGCAGGCAGGCGGGCGCGCTCAGCTTGACCTTCGCCGCGAGGCTCACGTTCGAGATTGAAGCGTCCTGCTGAAGCTGCCTGAGAATCGCACGGTCGATGCGATCCAGCGTGGGCGCGGCGGCCGCTACGCCGGGAGAATCCTTCCGTAATTTCATTGCGTATAACTCCACAAAGACAAACTAAAAGTGTTCTATAACAAAAATCTCAGTTATTAACGTAGGCCAATGGCATTTATTTCGCAAGCTCATTTCTCTGCTGCCTGCCTATCATTTTCCTGCCGGCAAGACCCCCTTCGCCCCCTCAGGAGAGACCCGATGAACCTGCAACGCTACCCCCGTTATCCGCTGACATTCGGGCCCACGCCCATCCAGCCGCTCAAGCGTTTGAGCGAGCATCTGGGCGGCAAGGTGGAGCTGTACGCCAAGCGAGAGGACTGCAACAGCGGCCTCGCGTTCGGCGGCAACAAGACGCGCAAGCTCGAATACCTCGTGCCCGAAGCGCTCGCGCAAGGCTGCGATACGCTCGTGTCGATCGGCGGTATCCAGTCGAACCAGACTCGCCAGGTGGCCGCCGTTGCCGCGCATCTCGGCATGAAATGCGTGCTCGTGCAGGAGAACTGGGTCAATTACTCGGATGCGGTCTACGATCGGGTGGGCAATATCGAGCTCTCGCGCATCATGGGCGCCGACGTGCGGCTCGTGCCGGACGGCTTCGACATCGGCATTCGTCCGAGCTGGGAAGACGCGCTCGAAAGCGTGCGCCAGGCGGGCGGCAAGCCGTATCCGATTCCCGCAGGCTGTTCGGAGCATCCGCTCGGCGGGCTCGGTTTCGTGGGCTTTGCGGAGGAGGTGCGGCAGCAGGAGGCGCAGCTCGGCTTCAAGTTCGACTATGTCGTGGTGTGTTCGGTGACGGGCAGCACGCAGGCGGGCATGGTGGTCGGCTTTGCGGCGGACGGGCGCGCGAACCGCGTGATCGGTATCGACGCTTCGGCCACGCCCGAAAAGACCCATGCGCAGATCGCGCGGATCGCACGCCATACGGCCGAGCTCGTCGATCTGGGGCGCAGCATCGACGAAAAGGACGTGGTGCTCGATACGCGCTACGGCGGTCCGGAATATGGCTTGCCCAACGAGGGCACGCTGGAGGCGATTCGCCTGTGCGCGCGGATGGAAGGCATGCTGACCGATCCGGTGTACGAAGGAAAATCGATGCACGGCATGATCGACAAGGTCCGCCGTGGAGAGTTCGAGCCGGGCTCGAAGGTGCTGTACGCGCATCTGGGCGGCGTGCCCGCGTTGAGCGCGTATAGCTTTATCTTCCGCGACGGCTGAGTTCGGGGGCGCCGGTTGCGCTCATGCCGGCGCACCGGCGCGCATCGCCGTCACGCGTCTTCTCTCAATCCGGGCTGTCCGCGAAGATTTCGATCACGAGATCGCGCAGCCACGTTGTTTTCGGATCGTGTGTGAAGCGGCGGTGCGAGTACATGTTGACGTCGAAGGGCGGGATGTCCGTGGGCGGTTCGACCACGCGAACCGCCGCGCACCCGGCGAGAATGTTCCCCACGGTTCGTGGCAACACCGCCACCAGGTCGGACTCCGCGATGACGACCGGAATGCTGAGGTAATGCGACGTTTGAAGCACGATATTGCGCTGGATGCCGTGCTCGACCAGCACGGCTTCGAACATCTCCTGGGTCCGGCTTCCCTCCTTCACGAGCGCGTGTTCGGCGGTGGCGAATTCCTCCACGCTCATGCACGGCCCCTTGATGCGGTGGCCGGTGCGGACGAGGCACACCATGTCGTGCGAGAAGAGGCGCCGCGGGATGACGCCGGACTTCTGAAGATCCGGAAAGTGGCCCAGCGCAAGATCCACCTCGCCGCTGGCGAGCGCTTCCTCCAGATGCTCGGGGGCGAGGCTCATGCTTCTCAGCGTGGCGCGGGGCGCGTGCTTGCGCAGCCGTTCCATGAGCCTCGGCAGGAAGACGATTTCGCCGATCGCGGTGAGCCCCAGCACGAATTCGTCGTCGCTCGTGGCGGGATCGAACTCGGGCGCTCTCAGGATGCCGTGGTCGATGGCATCGAGCACCTCTCTGGCCTTGTGCGTCAGCGCGTCCGAGCGAGGCGTGGGTGACATGCCGTCGGACTGGCGGATGAACAGCGGGTCGTCGAGCGAATCGCGCAGCCGCGATAGCGCCGCGCTAACCGCGGGCTGACTCATCTTCAGGCGTTTCGCGGCTGCCGTGACGCTGCCGGAATCGTGGATGGCAACCAGCACACGCAGGAGATTCAGGTCGAGCCTCATGGTTATCCGGGGTATCCATAAAGCAAATTAGGCGAATTATAGACATTTGCCGGGAAGATGCGGGCCAACGGGAGGGCGGCGGGAGATAGTCAGGAACTCTGATGGCGCTGCGTGTGCTTGCGCATCGCCGCATGGGATTGCCCCACGCGGCGTACCACAAGGGCGGTGGTCAGGCCGCCGGAATCACGTCGATACGCAGCGCCTCTGCGCCGGCCACGATGGCCAGCAGGCGATCCACGTTCGGATGCGCGCCGGGGCGATTGCGTGCATCGGCCGTGTGCTCGGCGAACACAGCCAGCCCGTGCTCGGCGGCGCGGGTGTCCAGCGTGCCGAATGCCTGCTTCAGGTAGTGATAGACCGCGAGCGATCCCTGCTTGCCCGGCTTGTTTTCGATGCTGGCGACCACGGCGCCCTGGCCGTCGATCAGGTCGATGCGTTCGATGCCGTCAATGGCCGGCAGCTGGGCGAGATTGTCCTTGAATACCTGGGTCGGCTGGATCGTCAGAGTGGAAGGCATGGTGGCTTCGAAGTCAGAAAAGCCGCGATTTTAAACCATCGGGACCTCGCCCGATTCCGGGCCCCGCGCGGCGTTCGCTGGTCATCCTCGATGAACCGTCTTTTAAGGCTCAGGTGCCTGAGTCTCGAATGCATCGTGGTACGAAACGATGTCCGATGGCAAGCCGCCTTGAAGCACGAGCGCCGCTTGATGTTCATGTGACTCGCTCCGCACGCGGCGCGTTGTGCAGGTGCAAGGCCGCGTATTGCAGCAGCATGATGGTTTTGCCGTCGACGATTCTGCCTTGCGCGATCCATTCGAGCGCCGTGCTCAAGGGCAGTTCGACCACTTCGATTTCCTCGCCTTCGGCCTCCACGCCGCCGCCGCGGCTCACGCGCATGGAAGAATCGTATTCGCCCAGATAAAAGTACAGCTTCTCCGTGACCGACCCGGGGCTCATATACGCCTCGAACACCTTGCGCACGTCGCGCACGCGGTAGCCGGTTTCCTCTTCCGCCTCCGCGCGAATGCGCGCCTCCGGCGTGGCATTGTCGAGCAAGCCGGCCGCAGTCTCGATCAGCATGCCGTCGGCCACGCCATTGACGTAGGTGGGCATGCGGAACTGCCGTGTCAGCACGACATGGGCCGTCACGGGATTCCACAGCAGGATCGTCGCGCCGTTGCCGCGATCATAGGTCTCGCGGCTCTGCCGTTGCCACGAACCATCGCCGCGACGGTAGTCGAACGTTACCTTTTTCAGCACGTACCAGTCATCCGACAGGACAGTCGTATCGACGATGCGGACGCGCTCGCTGGCTGCACTCATGGAAGCTCCCTTCGACAGATCGAGTCTTTCCATGGTAACGTGCAGTTTCGTGCAATATCAAGAAATTTCATGCAAACCCATGCTGACGAGCCAACGCAAGAAAGCCATTCTGGAAGCGCTTGAGTGCGAGGGGCAGGTGCTGGCCACCGCATTGAGCAAGCGGTTCGGCGTATCGGAGGACACGGTGCGCCGCGATCTGCGGGAACTCGCCGCGGAGGGCCGGCTTCAGCGCGTGCACGGCGGCGCGTTGCCCGCTTCGCCCGCCGTGGCGCCGTTCGCGCAGCGCCAGGACATGGAAACGGGCGCCAAGCGACGCATCGCACGGTGCGCGGCCGCGATGATTGCGCCGGGGCAGGTGGCGATCGTCGATGGGGGGACCACCTCGGCGCTGCTCGTGGCGCAGCTCGCCCCCGATCTCGAAGCCACCATCGTCACCCATAGTCCGAGCGTCGCGGTGGCGCTCGCGGAGCATCCCAGGCTGGAGGTCGTGCTGATCGGCGGCCGGCTCTACAAGCATTCGATCGTGTCGGTCGGTGCCGCCGCCGTGGAAGCGATCTCGCACATTCACGCCGACCTCTACTTCATGGGCGTGACCGGCGTGCATCCGCAGGCAGGGTTGAGCACGGGGGACTACGAAGAGGCCTACATCAAACGCGCACTGGCGGATCGCGCGGCCGAAACCGTCGTGCTCGCTTCGGCGGCCAAGCTCAATGCGGCCTCGCAATACCGGATCGGCGACCTGACCATGGCGCAGACGATCATTGTCGAAACCGCGACGCCGGAGACGCTGACCGCGCCGGTCGAAGCGGCCGGCGTGAGCGTCGTGCGCGCCTGAGGCTGGCCGCTTTAGTCGTAGTGACGATGCTTGTGGTGGCCCTTGTTGCCGCGATACCCGCCACGATGGTCCCCGCGATAGCCGCGCGAATAGTCGTCGGCATACGAGTTCGAGCGCGAAACGTTGCCACCCAGCGCGGACCCCGCGCCGCCGCCCACGGCCGCGCCGATCAGGCCGCCGGTGCGCCCGCCCATCGCGTTGCCGGCCGCCACGCCTGCGCCGCCGCCGAGCGCGCCGCCGACGATGGCGCCCGTGCGCTCGCGGCGATTGGAGGTGACGGCGCCGCCCGCGCCGCCCCCTACGGCACCGCCGATCACCGCGCCGGTGCTGCCGCCTACGGCACCGCCCAGCGCGGCGCCCGCTACGCCGCCGAGGGCGCCGCCCAGCGCGTTGTTCATGTCGCTGGCCATGGCCGGGATGGCCGTTAGCGCGGCGAACGAGACAGCCGCGACCCGTTGGACGAGCTTCTTCGACATGGAAAATCCTTTCGTTTTTGAGATAGAGGCGAGTATAGCCTTCCATCCGAAAGGTTTTTGTAACCACGAGGCGGGTTGCCCCGTAAGAGGTGTAACAAATTGATGGGGAAATGAAAGCTTTGGTGCGAGGTGGCGCCTACCCGCCCAGCGCCACGATGGCGGCGGTCAACGCGCAGCCCAGCGCGACCATGGCCACGCCCTCGCGCCGGCCGCTCGTGCCGGCAAAGCGCCCTAGCGCGTACCCGCCCGCGAAGAGCATGAGCAGCGTGAGCACGCGCGAAACGACGAGTGCCACCGACAAGTTGTCGAACAGAACGAAGGGCAGCGCCACGGGAAAGGTCGAAAGCACGACGATCGCGAAGATCCCCAGCGCGCCGGCGAAGTCCGCCGCGCCGAGCCGGGAGTGGCGCGGCAGCGTCTCCATGGCGGCGATGCGCGCGCGGATCAGTTCGAGCTCCTGAAGGGCGACGAGTCCGCGCAGCGAAGAAGGCAGCGCGTCGTGCAGCGCCTCGACGGCTGCGGTGGCATTGGTTTCGCGCTTGATGCGCAACGCAAGCGAGAGACGCTTGCCGCGATTGATGATCGTGCGCACGAGGAACATCACGGCGTCGGCCAGCCCCCAGGCGAGATTGCAGCCGAGCGCCGAATAGAGCAGCTTGCGGCCCGTGCCGGGGCCCGCACTCACCACGGAAACGGCGCCGACGAACGTGAGCGCCATGAACAGCCCGAAGCAGAGTTCGGAAACGCGATCCACGGTATCGAGCACCGGCTCGCGCTGCTCGGTGTGGTCGAGTCCGGATGCGGCCGTTGCGTTCTGCATGAGGCGTCCTTTATCGGGTGTTTTATGGGAAGGCGGCGCGCGGGCGGACTGGGGGCATGCGACGTGCACGCGATGCGCAGCGGCCGGTTTCGATTGTAGTGCTGCGAACGCGCCGCGTTTCTCGTGGGGCACGCTTCTTTTAGCACAGCGCGGTGCAGGGCGGAAAGGTGCGCCGTTGCCGCGCATCGCAGGACTGAAATGTGTTTAATATGGGCTTCGCGTCGGCGCCGTGAGACCGACCGCGCAATGGCTGAGGCCGACGGAGAAGCGAAATGATGCATATGCTGCTCGGCAATATCGAACCCGGCACGACCGGCGACGAGATTCGCGATCTGATCATGAAATACGGTTTTCCTGCGTTCGACGACATCGCCTTTCTGGAGGGCGACGGTTCGCAGCCCGCGGTTTCGCTGACTTTCAATTCGATCGACGGCGCGGCGCTATCGAGCCTGCAGTCGCGGCTTCATCATCTTTACTGGAAGAATCGCCGGCTGACGGCCGTGGTTGGGCGGGAGCGGTTCGTTTAAAGCGCGTTGACGTTTCCTGGTTTACTGGCGTCCTTTTTTCATTCGTACTCCTGTTCAATTACCAGGCTGCATGAACGGCAGCCGGTCGGCTTTTCTGAGCGCGGGAAAGAGCGCCATCCACAGGGCCGCGACGGCGAGCGTGCCCGCACCGCCTATCGCCACGGCCGCCACCGTGCCGAACAACGCGGCGGCGACGCCGGACTCGAATGCACCCAGTTCGCTCGACGCGCCGATAAACAGCATGTTGACGGCGGCGACGCGTCCGCGCACGGCCTCGGGCGTCGCGAGCTGAACGAGCGTGGTGCGGATGTTTACGCTGACCATGTCACTTGCGCCGAGCAGCGCGAGGGCCGCGAGATGCTCGATTCGTGCAGCTTCGCATGCCGGTAATGCGACGGTGCCTGCGATTGCCGCGAGCAGCGCGATACCGCATGCGGCGTAGGCGAAGGATGCGTCCAACGCGCAGGCCGCGCCACCCAGCGCCGGTCCTGCAATCACCGCGATTTGCCAGATCGCAGACGAACGGGCAATCGCACGAGGTAGCACCGCCGTTTCCACAAGACCGGGCAGCAACGCCTGGCCGGCAGGTTCGGTGACGGCACGCGCAGTCCCGCTTGCGAACAGCAGCGCATAGAACAAACCGGGGCCGGGTGTTGGTCTCGCTCGTCGATGCCTGGCTTTCGCGCCGGCGCCAGGCGTCGTGCAACGGATCGATCGGGCGGGCGCGCATTGGTATGCGAAAGCACATGGCAACGCCCAGGCATAACGCGCCAATAACACAAAACGCCCCGGGTTTTTACGACATTTTTGCTTGTGGCCCCTTAGGGCCAACCCTAGACTTTCGTACATGGGATGGACTGGAGTGGCCATGTCGAAACAGCACGTACCGTTGGGGAATGGAGAAAAGATCACCTGCATGCAGCCGGGCATTGGACGCCTCGTGCTGCGTCGGTTCGATCCGCAGCACGATTCCTGGGAACATCTCACGAAACTGCTGCACCGCGCGTTTGCGAAGCTTGCTGCGCTCGGGCTCCACTGCTCGTGCGTCGATCAGGCGGCGAGCGTAACCCGGCAGCGCGCGCTGGCCGGCGACTGCTTCGTGGCCGTGTGCAACGGCCGGATCGTGGGCACCATGACGGTCGAAGCGCGCGACAGCGAATCCCCTTGCGAACACTACCGGCAGCGTCACGTCGCTTCGGTGCACCAGTTCGGCATCGATCCTTCGTGGCAGCACCGCGGTATTGGCCGCGCGCTGCTTGCCTTCGCGGGACACTGGGCCGCCGCGCGCGGCTTCACGCAGCTCGCGCTCGATACGCCTTTTCCCGCCGCGCATCTGATCGAGTACTACCGTGCACAGGGCTTCAGCCTGGTCGATGTCGTGCGCTTCGCGGGGCGCGGCTACGACAGCGCGATTCTCTGCAAGGCCGCCGCCGCCGTGCAGCCGTTCCCGGCCTGGAAGCAGCCCATTGCGCTGCCGCGCGGCGCTTGTGCGCACCTGCCCGCATGAACGACGACACACGCAGGCCCGCTCCACCGGGACCGGACGACGACGAAGCGCGCATCCGCGCCGCCATGCGCGGGCGGGCGTTCCTCAAGATCGTGCTGGTCACGATCGTGTTCAGCCAGGTGCTGTCCACGCTATTCGGCGCGGCGGCGCAGGCTCTCGATCCCGATGTATCGGCCATGCCCTCGCTCGTGTTCAGTTGCGTGACCTGCGCGCTCGTGAGCTTCTGGCTGCAGGCCGATGCGCGCAATGCGTGGCGGCATGCCCGCGAGCACGGCCATATCCGCAAGGGCGCGCAAGGCCCGCTGCCGGGCATCGAGATCGCGCGGGAATGCCCGCGGCGCTGGCTCGTTGTCCTGCATGCCGAACTGAATCCCGGGCTCAAGGCGTGAGGCTCGCACCTGGCGCTTGCGGTGTCGCGCGCGTTTACGGAATTTTTGCGACCCTCTCCAGGTTCTTTGCAGCATTTTGCGCGGCCGCCCAGTATCGTGACATCAGGTAAGCCGGACGCGAGTCCATCACAAAGCAGCGGGCCACGGCCCAGCGAGGTTCCAGGTGTTAAAACTGTTGATTCCCATACTCGACCGCAACGGGGCATTGGAAGCCGCGCGACACGGCGCGTTTCTCTTCGCGGAACGCTGCGTTTCCGAAGTCGAGATCGTGGAGGTGCTCGACGAGGTGGGACACGATCGGAGCACCGCCTTCCGCACGCTGGCCGAACTGCGGATCTCCGAAAAGCAGGCCATGCGCGATGCGCTGCTGCGCACGCGCGCGATACTCGACGACGCAGGGGTGCCCTACACCTGGAAGCGCGTGTTCGGCCAGCCCGAGCGCATCATCGCCGCCTGCGCGGAGCGCAGCCACGCCGACATCGTCGTGATCGACGCAAGCCGCCTCGGCTTCTTTCGCAAGTGGGGCGTGCTGGCCCGGCTGCGCCGCCTGACGCATACGCCCGTCACGCTGTTGCAGTGAGGCAGGCACTGCGAGGCGATGCGTTCAGGATGATGCGCCATGCACGGTCCTGAAATCGGCATCGCGTCCGCTCACATCCGATTCATCGCGCCTGGCGTGCGTTGCGGCATGGGCGCCGCGCTGGCATAGCGCACGAACTCCGCCGCCGGCATCGCTTTCGCGTAGCGCCAGCCCTGGCCGAACTGCACGCCGTGGTTGCGCAGCCATTCGGCCTGCGCGTCGGTTTCCACGCCTTCCGCAACCATCGCGAGTCCCAGGCTTTGCGCCATCGCGATGATGTGCGGCACGATCACGTTGACTTCCGCGCCCGTGGTGAGCGCGTGGATGAACGCCTTGTCGATCTTGATGCCGTCCACCGGCAATTCCTGCAGATACGCGAGGTTCGAATAGCCGGTGCCGAAGTCGTCGATCAGGACGCGATGGCCTTGCGCGCGATAGCGGTCGAGCACGCGCGCGAAACGGCGCGCGTCGATGAAGGCGCGCTCGATCGCTTCGAACCAGATCTGGCTGCCATGCACATGGTACTTGTCGAGGCACGCCTGCAAGGTTTCCATCATGCGCGAGGTCTCGAGATCGTCGGGCGTGAGGTTGATCGAGATGTGAAAGTCGCGGCGCGCGGCAAGCAGTTCGCCCACGCCCTCGAACACCGACCGGATCACGAGGTCGGTGATCGGCTGGATCAGGCCGATCTGCTCGGCCATGGGGATGAAGGAGTCCGGCGCGATGATGCTGCCGTCGCCGAGCTGCCAGCGCACCAGCGCCTCGGCGCCGACGCAGCGGCCGCTTTCCAGCTCCACGACAGGCTGGAACCAGGCGACGAACTGGCGCCGCCGGATGCCTTCCAGCAGGGCGCTGCGCGGCGTGCGCTGGCGCCGCCGCCAGGCGACGGCGAGCCACGCGATGAGCGTGCTCGCGATCAGCGCCGGCAGGATCAGCGTTTTCATCTGCCGCAGCCAGCTGGGCCGGATGCGGTCCTCGGGCTCGTAGGCGACGATGGCGATGGGGTAGCGGCTCGAGCGCTCCACGACGTAGTAGCGGCCGTCCGCATAGGTCGAGGTCAGGTTGTCGCGCACCGCCGTGCGGATGACTTCCGGCTCGGCATTGGCCCACCGCGCAATGACGAGCGTGTTGTGCGTTTCCAGCAGGCCGATTTCGATTGTGTCGTCGAGCGGGACGATGTCGAGATAGAAGCGCGGATCGACCACGACGATGTGGTTGCCGTAGCGGATGTTGAGCATCTGCTGCTCGCTGCCGGGCTTGCCGGCCCGGCTGCGCCAGGCCGTATAGCCGCCCGGCAGTGCCAGTTCGGGCGGCGGTAGCGCGCCCGTGCCGGCCTCGGGCAGCGTGGAGCAGCCGTGGCTCTCGCCGTCGTTCCAGGCGGCCCCGCGCACGTAGCGGTGTCCGGCTTCCGCCTGGCGCAGCAGGCGCAGGTGTTCGGGCGTGCAGGGCGGTCCGTCGTACTGCGAGAGCGCGCGCAGGGCGGCTTCTGCGTCGTCGGTCACGAGTTCGGCGCGCTGCAGCGCGCGCCGCGAGTATTCGTCCACCTGGCCGCGCTGATGGCGTTCGGTCACGGCGTCGAACGCATAGGTGGCGATCGCCAGCGTCGCCAGAATGGCGAACGCGACGAGCAAGAACGTTGCCAACGCTGTCAGTCTGCGGACCATGTCGGGCGGGCGGTTCTCCTGGCTTCGACGAACGGGACGGGCTGGGGTGCTGTCGGTGGATCGAAATACTGTGCGCAGATTCCGGTTTTGCATCCGATGTTAGCGGCTTTCGCACCAGGCGGGATGGGGCGCGTGCAGCGTGGACGCCGGGCCGGCGCTCCCCACCCCGTCTGTCCGCCCTCAGACCTCGCGGGAGGGCGCCCCGGTGTGCAACTGTGCGCTCGGCGCTCCATCTGCGGACACCACGCGGTTGCGGCCGTTTTCCTTGGCGGCGTACAACCGCCGGTCGGCCACGGCAAGCAGGGCTTCGTAGTCGGCCGGGCAATCCTCGGGGCTTGCCGCCACGCCGATCGAGATCGAGAACGGGATCGTCTCGGGCCGTGCCGCGTTGGGCTCGCCGCCGTTTTGGGCCACATGCGCTTCGACGGCCGTGCGCAGGCGCTCGGCGACGGCCGTTGCGGTCGCGCGGTCCGTGTCGGGCAGCAGCGCCGCGAATTCTTCGCCGCCCAGGCGCGCAGGGGTATCGACGCTGCGCAGGTTCGCACGCATGAGCCCGGCCAGTATTTCGAGCACCCGGTCCCCGGCGGCATGCCCCCAGCGGTCGTTCACGCGCTTGAAGAAGTCGATGTCGATCATCAGTAGTGCGACGGATGCCGGGTTGCCGGGCGCGCGGGCGGCACGATCGAGCGTCTGGGCGAAGGCTTCGCCGAAGTGGCGGCGGTTCGCGAGACCCGTGAGCGGGTCGCTGCGGGCGAGCGCTGCGAGCTGTTCGCTCGCATCCAGATAGCGCCCGAAAATGTGCGTCACGACGCGCAGCGTGCCGAACAGCAGCACCGGCAGCGCGAGCCACGCGACGATCAGCGGGCTGCTGAATACATTTTGCGCGGCGGCAAGCGTGAGTTCCACGTCGTCGGTCGCGCTCAGCAGCTCCCATTGCGAGTCGCCGATGCGCTGATAGAGCAGGTAATGGCCCTTGCGTTCGACGAGGCCCTTGCCCCGCTCCACCCACCCGCCGGCCGAGGCGCGCGCGACCTGCATCAGGTCTTCGGTAAAGGCCGCCGGCGGCGTTTTTGTCATGTTGCCGTCGTGGAAATAGACCACGTGACCGTTATTGTTGAGGAGTGCGAAGTCGGCGCCGCTATCGTCTTCGGCCTGGAGGCCCGAGGAGAGCTGCAGTGTGAGCAGCCGCGAGGGCGTGACGTCCATCACCACCACGCCGCGAAAGCGGCCGCCGGCGTAGACCGGGGCGCTCAACGTCGCGATGGACTCGCCTTGCTGGAACTCGGTGTAGACCGGCGTCCAGATGGGCCCGTGCTCCGGATTGCGGTCGGGCAGCTGGTCACGGTAGTACGGCATCCGGGCGAAGCGGCGCAGCATCGCTTCGACGTTGCTCGCGGCGCGCTCCGGGGAGATCACATAGAGCCCGTTCGAGGAGATGAACGCGACCGTCTTTTGCGCGGCATCCGCGTCCTGGCTGATCGCGAGGAGCGGCCCGATCTGCCGGGCGAGCGCCAGGTCGGCGGGCAGGGTGTCGTCGTCGCGGCGAAAGCCGGCCAGTCCCGCAAGGCCGGCGGCATTCGTGCCGTACACGGGCGGACCGTCCATGGCGCCGTCTTCCTGCCAGACCGGCTGGGACGTATCGACGCTCGTGGCGGGCCTGGGCGCCGCGGGGCGGCCTTTGCCGTTGTGCGGCGGTGCCGGCGTATCGGCCGAGGCAAGCATGTGCTGCGCATACTCGCGCAGGAATTCGAGGCGGCGCCGTTCGGAGGAGATCACGGCATTCACGCCCACGGCCCGCACTTCCAGATCGCGCTGGCGGCTTTCCAGGTCGTGGCGGGTGATGAGGTAGAGCTGGCGGATGCCCACGACCAGCACGAGCGCCATGGCGCAGCCGAAGCAGAGCGTCACGATGAGGCGCGGCCACCGCATGACGATGGTGGAGAGCGCGCTGTGCCGCGTAGGGCCCGTCGTTCGATCCATGGTCTCCTCGAACCGCCGTTGCGGTGCGCGAAGTCCGGCGGCGCCCGCCCGAAGGCCGGCGCCGCGGCTCGCGAGGTGCGAGGCAGGACCGGTCCCGATGATGCGCAAAGGATAGCATTGCAGACGGCGCGCGGGCGGCCAGCACGCAACCGGGCTCAGGCGTGCGATTCAAGGCGATGAAAGGCGAGTCAAGGCAATGCAAGGCGATTCAAGGCATCAACCGCGCCAGGCCGAATGCCGGATCACGCTGCAGAAGTTGCCTGAGTGGAAGTGCGGATCCTTGTCGGCGAGAACGTCGGCCTTCACGTTACCGAAGGTGGTGGCCGGCTTGTGACGGATGCCGTTGTAGAACGCCTGGATGATGTCTTCCTTGAAGTGCTCGGTGCGCGGATGCGCATGCACCACCGCTTCGCGTTCGGCGTCGCTGTACTGGCGATAGGTGAGGCCGAGCACATCCATTTCGACGCCCGCCGTCACGAGCGCGATCACCGGGTGCATATGCTCAGGAATGCCAGGCGTGGTGTGCAGGGCGATGGACGTCCATACGAGATCGATGTCCTGCTGCGAGATGCCGCGGCTTTGCAGAAAGTCGCGTGCGGCATTGGCGCCGTCCACCTCGAAGCGCTCGTTCTTGCTGCTGTGGTCGTGCATCAGGCCCATGTCGTGAAACATGGCGCCCGCATAGAGCAGTTCGCGGTCGAACTGCAGGTTGCGATGCTTGCCCGCCAGCGCGCCGAAGTAGTACACGCGGCTCGAATGATGGAACAGCAGGGGCGTTTCGGTATCGCGCACGAATTCGGTGATTTCGCGTGCGAGCTGGCTGTCGGGAATGGCGACGTCGTTCAGCTTGAAGTTCATGGCAGGCTCCCTGAGGAAAAAAGATGACTTCATTGTGGTTTGTGCGAGAATTGTCCTCAATTGGCGTAGGGCGCCAAATCCTGCCATTTCGCGTGCGATCCGGACGTGCGCGAAAATCGAGAGAAATATGGCCAGAATCGTTGCAATCCTCGCGTTGCCGGGCGTCCAGTTGCTGGACGTGAGCGGGCCGCTCGACGTGTTCGCGCAGGCGAATGCCGAGGCCGGCCGGACTGTCTACGACCTGCGCGTGGTGGCGTGCCGTGCCGGCCCCATCCGCAGTTCGTCGGGCGTGCGGTTGTTGCCCGACGCGGTGGCCGGCCAGGGCGATGCAACCCATGCCGCGCACGCGGGCCCCGGACGCATCGACACGCTGCTCGTGGCGGGCGCGCCCGATGCCGCCACGGTCCAGCTTCCCGCGCGCGTGCACGAGTGGGTGCGCACGACGGCTTCGCGCAGCCGTCGCTTCGGATCGGTCTGTACCGGGGCATTCGTGCTGGCCGCGAGCGGCCTGCTGAACAAGCGCCGCGTCACGACGCACTGGGCCGCCGCAGAGCGGCTGGGCGAGGCATGCCCCGGCGTGGTCGTCGAGCCGGACTCGCTCTACGTGCGCGACGGCAAGCTGCGCACGGCGGCGGGCGTGACGGCTGGGCTGGATCTGGCGCTCGCGCTGGTGGAGGAGGACCTGGGGCGCGAGATCGCGATGCGCGTGGCAAGCCAGCTCGTGATGTTCTTCAAGCGGCCCGGCGGCCAGTTGCAATTCAGCCGCAGCGGCGCGGCGCAACCCGCGGGACGATCGGCGCTGCAGGAGGTGCAGCGCTGGGTGGCGGCGCATCCCGAAGCGCCGCATCGCGTGCCCGATCTCGCCGCGCGGGTGGGGCTGAGCCCGCGCCATTTTGCGCGGCTCTTTCAGACCGAGGTGGGCGTGACGCCGGCGGCCTGGGTCGAAACCGTGCGCGTGAACGCAGCGCGTGCAATCATCGAAATGTCGGGCGAGGCGCCCAAGCGGGTGGCGGCGCGCTGCGGATTCGCGAATGCGGATACGCTGCGCCGCGCATTCATCAAGCATGTGGGCGTGACGCCGGCCGAGTACCGGCGGCGTTTTGCGGGCCCGTCGAGCGATGCAGAACGCAACGCAGGCGAGCATTAAGCGCGGCTTGTGTCGAAAAGCGATTCGCCGCGCATCGTTTGTGGCGCCGGTTCACCTTGCGGACACAATCCCGGCGATAATCTGATCAATGGGTTCGCCCGCTACGAGCGGTTGATGCTGAATGGATGGCTGATCCGCAACGGGGCATCGTTCGTCCGGCTCCACGGGGAAGCCGGCAACGGTGCCGCGCCGGCCGTTCGAAGACATCGACGTCGAACGGCATGGCCCGAGCGCTTTGGCACCCCGGTGCCGCATGCATCGCGTTTGTGCAGTCTGCAAAAACAACAATCCACGCGACAAACTTATGTATTCCATCTTGCCCGCGTTCGTTTCCGCGCAGTTTCTCGGATTCGGCGTGTACGTGCTGCTCACCGAAGGCGTGACGCGCCTTTCGGTGCCCTTTGCGCTGATGTGCGTGACCACGTTCATCTGGCAGGGGACGTGGGCATTCCTGTTCCAGACTTCGGACCCCGAACTCTCGGGCATGCTCGTCAAGCTGGGCTATCTCTTCATTCTGTTTCTGCCCACCACCTACTATCACTTCGTGACCGAAGTCACCGCGCGGCGGGGCGAAAAGCCGCTGCTGCTGGCTTCGTATGGCCTGAGCGCGGTGCTGGCGGTGCTGCTCGTGTTCAGCAACTGGGTGGTGGACGGCTATGGCACGTTCTTCTTCGGCAAGTACCCGCGCGCGGGCCTGCTGCATCCGCTGCATGTCGTGCAAACCGTGGTGCTCGCGCTGCGCAGCGGCTGGCTGCTGGTCGCGGCGCACCGGCAAACCCACGCGCGCGATCGCCGCAAGCTGCTCGATCTCTGTCTCCTGAGCCTGTGCCTCTACGGCATTGCCGCGAGCGACTATGCCGTGAACTACGGCGTGGGCTTCTATCCCGCGGGCGCGGTCTTCATTGCCGTGAGCCTCGGCATACTGGCCGTGACGATCGTGCGCTACGGCCTCATGCGGCCGTATCTGCTCGCCGCCACGGTGGCCCACGAAGTGGCCACGCCGCTTGCGGCCATCGGCATGCATGCCGAGGAGATCGGCAGCGTGCTGCCCGAGCTCATGCGCGGTTATCAGCTGGCCGTGCAGCATCAGCTTTGCGTCGATGGTCTGTATCCCGGGCAGTCCGAGCGGCTCTCGTCGCTCGCCACCTCGATCCGCCGCCAGGTGGACAGCACGAGCACGGTGGTCGAGATGTCGCTGGCCTCGTTCACGCTCGACCGGCTCGACCGGCGCAGCTTCGAAATTTGCCCCATGCGTTCGTGCATCAACGCGGCGCTCGAACGTTTTCCGTTCCGCCCGGGCGAGCGCGAGATGGTAAGCGTGCAGCCGGTCGATATCTCGCTGCGCTTCTCGGGTTCGGATTCGCTCGTGGTGTTCGTGCTGTTCAATCTGCTCAAGAACTCGCTCTTCGCCATCCATGCCGATGGGGGCAAGGGCCGCGTGGAGGTCGGCGCGCATCGCGACAACGGCTTTTGCGTGCTGACCTTTCGCGACACGGGGCCGGGCATTCCCGCGGAGGTCATGCCGCGCATCTTCGATCCGTTCTTCTCGACCAAGACGCATGGCCGCGGGGTCGGCATGGGCCTCGCATTCTGCCGCCGCGTGGCGGAGGCGCTGGGCGGCACGATTGCCTGCGAGTCGGTGCCGGGCGTGCAGACCACCTTCACGATGCGCCTGCCTGAGCCGGGGTCCCCGGCAGACCGCGCGCTGCACGATATGCCGGGGCGGCCCCGCCGCTGGGCGGCGGGGCAGGACTACGCGGGTTGATGCATCGCGGCTGCTTCGTCGATGCATTCGCGAATCAGCGCAAGGCGCGCGGCTTAGTTCGTGCCTGCGGGCAGGATCAGCTCATACTCCTTGACCTTCTCGATGATCCCCGGCGGGAAGCGGCGAATACGCTTGTCGGTGCCCGCAAAGAGAATCTGCTGGTAGCCGAGCGACACCGGCCGCCCATCCACGCAGAAGCGGAACACCAGATAAGCGGAGCACTGCCGCACCTGGAAGGTGTTCAGGTAGCAATCGACGCGCTGGAACGGGAACGTCTCCTGAACGTACTCCTGGTGAGCGCGCTTGGTCACGAAAATGCCGCCTGCGGCCAGCAGGTTGTTGTGAATGCATTCGTGGAACCAGCGTTCGCGGCAAATGCCCTGCCATTCGAAGTACCGCGCGAAATAGGTGTTCATGAAGGCATTGGAGTCCTTGAGATAGATGTCGATCACGTGATGAAACGTCTTGCTGGGCGTTGCGTCCAGGATCTGGTCCGAGAGGTGCGCCGTACCACGGGTCAGAACGGTCGGAATGGCTTCGCGTGCGTACATTGTTTAACTCCTGAGTGTGACTGCGTGCGGCAGTCGCGCATGTCATGTTTGAAAATGACATGCGCCCATTCTGGCGTTCTTCTCGCGTTGCCAAAACCGCGTAGCCCACACAGGCTTTGTGCCGCGCGTGCGCGCGGCTCGCGCCGGCGCCGCCGGGGCGGCGGATTCGACGCCACACTCCAGGTTCGCCGGTTGCCCTGCAACGCGATATCGCCGCATAATCAGGACGCTTTCCGCTGCGCCTGCGCGCCTCGAACGCCGCGGCCCGGCTCGCATTCACCGAGGCAATCATGAGTTCGATAGTCAGACAGCCGGTGCTTTACCCCGTGTCCGTGGTGTTCGTCGACGATAGCGCCGACTTTCTGCACGCATTGCGCGGTTTCTTTCCCGATGCGCCCCTGCATCGCTTCTATACCGACCCCCACGAAGCGCTCGCCTTTGTGTCCTCGCATGCGGGACGGCATGCGGCGAAGAGCCCGGTGTCGGGCCATGCGTGGTCGGAGTTCGAGAAGAAGGGCGGCAATGCGCTGGGCGACGACGTGATGGCCGACCCCGCGCGCTTTACCGATATCGCCGCGCTCGTGGTGGACTGCGAAATGCCGGGCATGGACGGCATCCAGTTTCTCGCTTCGGTGTCGGATCTGCGCTGCTCGAAAATCCTGCTCACCGGCACGGCCGACGAATCGCACGCGGTGGAAGCTTTCAACGCCGGTCTGATCGACTACTACCTGAAGAAGACCGACCCCGCCATGGCGCGCAAGCTCGCGCGCGTGCTGGCCGAGGCGCAGCAAAAGTATTGCGCGGGCCACGGCTACATTGGCGTGCATGGCGTCGGCTCGATCTACGCCAACCAGCACGTGCGCGACGTGCTCGAAGAGGTCGCGGCGCGCGAGCGGATTGTGGAGTACTACTGGCGGCCCGAGCAGAACGCGGTTCTCACGTTCGATGCGCATGGCCGGCGTGGCGTCTTTCTCGCATGGGACAGCCGCGACTGGGACGCGCAATGCGACGTGCTCGACGACGAAGGCGGGCCGGCCGAGTTGCTGCGTGCGATGCGGGCGCGCCAGGCGATGCCGGTGTTCTGGCCGTACGAAGCGTATCGCCCGGACCTGGCCGACGTGCGCATGGCAACGCCGGCGCCGGTGCCGGGCCTCGAGGATACGCACTGGAGCTGGACCCGCCTCGACGGGGTGCAGCCCGAGCCCGGGGTGCTGACGTTTGCCGCGTGGCGCGGCAGGCATTAGCCGGCCGCGATCGACATCGGCGGGCCTCGACAGTCCTTACCTTAACAAGCCTTCGCAAGCCCCGAAGGGCCTGCGCGATTCAAACCTCAAACGGCTTAGAACGTTTCCCAGTCGCGGCTTTCGTCGGCACCGGCTGTTGCGGTCTCGCGTGACGGCGTGGCCGCAGCGGCGCCGGCGCGTTGCTTGAGCACGGGCTCGCGCGGCACGGCGGGGCGCACGGGCTTCGACTGGCGGGAGGCCGAGGCGAACGTAGCCGAGGTGGCTGAGCTACCCGAAGCGCCCGCCAGGCCGCTCGCGCCGATCCGGAACACCGACACCACTTCGCGCAGGCTCTGCGACTGCGTGGCCATGGCTTGTGCCGCTGCCGACGCCTCTTCCACGAGCGCCGCATTCTGCTGGGTCATCTCGTCCATCTGCGAGACGGCCTTGTTGACCTGCTCAATGCCCGAGTGCTGCTCTTCGGACGCGGCAGAGATTTCGCCCATCAGGTCCGCCACGCGCTTCGCGGACTGCACTACCTCGTCGATCGTCGCGCCGGCTTCGTCCACGAGCTTCGAGCCTTCCACCACCTGCGAGACCGACTGCCCGATCAGTTCCTTGATCTCCTTCGCGGCGCTCGCGCTGCGTTGCGCGAGGCTGCGCACTTCGGCGGCGACCACGGCGAAGCCGCGCCCCTGGTCGCCCGCGCGCGCCGCTTCCACGGCGGCGTTGAGCGCAAGAATATTGGTCTGGAACGCAATGCCGTCGATCACGCCGATGATCTGCTCCACGCGCTCGGAGGTGCTGGAGATTTCGTGCATGGTCGCCACCACGCGGCGCACGACCGCGCCGCCGCGTGCCGCGACTTCTGCGGCGTTCGAGGCGAGGGTGTTGCCCTGGCGCGCGTTATCGGTGTTGTGCTTGACCGTGGCCGTGAGTTCTTCCATGCTCGCGGCCGTTTCTTCGAGCGAGGCGGCCTGCTCTTCGGTGCGCGAGGAGAGGTCGAGGTTGCCCGTCGCGATCTCGTTGGCTCCGGTGGTGATCGATTCGGCCGAGGTCTGGATGCGGCTCACCGTTTCCACCAGTTGGCGCTGCATCTGGCTCATCGCGTGCAGGAGGCTGCGCTCGTCGCCGCTTGCGATCTGCAGTTGCGCGTTCAGGTCGCCCGAGGCGATGCGCGAGCAGATTTCGGCCGCATATTCGGGTTCGCCGCCGAGGCTCGCGCGGATGCTGCGGATCAGCCAGAGCATGCCGAGCGTGACCGCCGCGCCGATCAGGGCGACCAGCACGAGGTTGCGCACGAGCGCGGCGTAGAAGGCGTCGTCGATGTCGTCCACATAGACGCCGGTGAAGACGTGCCAGTCCCAGGCGGGGACGAAGTCGGCGTAGCTGATCTTGCCCACCGGCGAGCTGTGGCCGGGCTTGGGCCACACGTAGTGGCTGTAATGATCGCCGCCCGGCGACGAGCTCTTGACGATCTCCACAGCCACGTGAGTGCCCTGCGGATCGACGAGGTCGGCCTGGCTCTTGCCTTCCATGTCGGGCTTCGGCGGCACCAGCAGGGCCATGGCCTGCGAGTCGTAGATGCCGAAGTAGCCGCTCTGGTCGTCACCGTAGCGCATGCTGCGCAGGGCGGCGATGGCCTGGCGCTTTGCGTCGTCGGCCGGCATCTGGCCCGACGCCGCCGCTTTCTGATAGTACGCAACGAGGCCCATGGCGGTCTCGGTTTGCTGCGCGAGCATGTCCTTGCGGTCCGCCAGCATGCCCTGGCGCGTCATGATGGCATTGGCGACGACCATCACGACGAGCGAAACCCACAGCAGGGCGACGATGCTCCATGCCTTTCCATTCAACGATATACGCTTCACTTTTCTGAATTCCCGGTCTCTGCTACCCAAAAGGCCGCTCCCGCAGGGGGAGAGACCTTCCCAACCTGCTTATCGGACGTTTACCGGGCAATCTGAAGCCTTTCGCGCAAACGATTGGCAAATGCGGGCAAATGCGGGCAACCGCAGGCTAAACGGGGGGCTGAACCGGGGGTGGAAGCGGTGCGACAGCGCCCGGCGGCGGGGCGCCGCCGGTCGTCGCCACGCGTCAGTGCGATTCGCGCGGCACGGGCGCGCCGCTCGCGCCCACGAGGAAATCGAGGTCGGCGCCTTCGTCCGCCTGCAGGACGTGCTTCACGTAGAGCCGGTAGTAGCCGCGCTCGGGCAGGTCGGGCGCCTTCCAGCCGGCCTTGCGGCGCGCGAGCTCCTCGTCGGAGACGTCGAGGTGCAGGCGCCGGGCGTCCACGTCGAGCTCGATCATGTCGCCGGTCTGCACGAGCGCGAGCGGGCCGCCTGCCGCCGCCTCGGGCGAGACGTGCAGCACCACCGCGCCATACGCCGTGCCGCTCATGCGGCCGTCCGAAATGCGCACCATGTCGGTGATGCCCTTTTGCAGCACCTTCTTCGGCAGCGGCATGTTGCCGACCTCGGCGAAGCCCGGATAGCCCTTGGGCCCCGCACCCTTGAGCACCATGACGCAGTTTTCGTCGATGTCGAGCGATTCGTCGTCGATCTTCTCGTGCAGTTCTTCCACGTTTTCGAACACCACCGCGCGCCCGCGATGTTTCAGCAGCGCGGGCGTGGCGGCCGACGGCTTGATGACGGCCCCGTTGGGCGCGAGATTGCCCTTGAGCACGGCGATGCCGGCCTTCGGCTTGAAGGGTTGCGCAAACGCGGTGATGACCTCGCTGTTGTAGTTCTGCGCATCCTGCACGTTCTCCCAGATCGTCTTGCCGTTGACGGTGAGCGCGTTGCGATGGAGCAGGCCCTCTTCGCCCAGTTGCCGCAGCACCGCGGGCAGGCCGCCTGCATAGTAGAAGTCCTCCATGAGGTACTGCCCGGAGGGCTGGAGGTTCACGAGGCAGGGCACGTTCGAGCCCAGTTCCCAGTCGTCCAGCGCGAGCGGCACGCCGATGCGGCGCGCGAGCGCGATCAGGTGCACGACGGCATTGGTCGAGCCGCCGATGGCGGCGTTGGTGCGGATGGCATTCTCGAAGGCTTCGCGCGTGAGGATCTTCGTCATGGTGAGGTCGTCGCGCACCATGTCGACAATGCGCCGCCCCGCAAGATGCGCCAGCACCTGGCGGCGCGCATCGACAGCCGGAATGGCCGCGTTGTGCGGCAGGCCCATGCCGAGCGCCTCGACCATCGAGGCCATGGTGGAAGCCGTGCCCATCGTCATGCAGTGGCCGCGCGAGCGGTTCATGCACGACTCGGCCTCCACGAACTCGGCCTGGCTCATGGTCCCGGCGCGCACTTCCTCGGACATTTGCCAGACGCCCGTGCCCGAGCCGATGTCGCGGCCGCGAAAGCGCCCGTTGAGCATCGGGCCGCCCGAGACGGCGAGCGCGGGCAGGTTGCACGAGGCCGCGCCCATCAGCAGCGCGGGGGTGGTCTTGTCGCAGCCCACCAGCAGAATGACGCCGTCGATGGGGTTGCCGCGGATCGACTCCTCCACGTCCATCGAGGCGAGGTTGCGAAACAGCATGGCGGTGGGGCGCAGGTTGGTTTCGCCGAGCGACATCACCGGAAATTCGAGCGGCAGGCCGCCGGCTTCGCGCACGCCGCGCTTCACATAGTCGGCCAGTTCGCGGAAATGGGCGTTGCAGGGCGTGAGTTCCGACCAGGTATTGCAGATGCCGATGACCGGCCGGCCGTCGAACTGGTCGTGCGGGATGCCCTGGTTCTTCATCCAGGAGCGGTGGATGAAACCGTCCTTGTCGTCGCGGCCGAACCAGCTTTGCGAGCGTAGCTTGCGCATGTCGTCGTCTCCTCTCTTTGGGCGCTGTGCGCTCCATTATCGGCCGCTTCGCGCGCGTGTGTTCTGTCCCTCGCCGTGGAGCGGCCGCGCATCGCACGTTACAGCCCAGTCTAACGAAAAATCCGTTCGACTCATCGAATTTCAACGACCCTTTCGATCATATGGCCGTCATGTGGCGTCCCTATGCTGACGAACCGTGCCTCGCCTCTTTCGGGCCGGGCCGGTTGTCATCAAGGAACCCCATCGTGACTTCTCATGCGACACAGACGGACGCGCTCACGCGGCTCGACAACATGCCGTGGACGCGCTTTCACACGCTGATGACCGTGGCGCTCGGCGTGGGCTGGGCGCTCGACTCGTTCGAGACGAACATCATCGGCAGCGTGTTCGGCGCGCTCAAGGCACAGTGGCATCTGTCCTCCTCGCAAGGGTCGCTTGCCGTGAGCATCTGGGTGTTCGGCATGCTCGTCGGCGCGATTGCGTTCGGCTACCTTTCCGACCGCTTCGGCCGCAAGCGCCTCTTTCTCGCCACGCTGCTCTGGTACGCGGCGTTCAGTGTCGCTACCGTGTTCGCCTGGAACTACGAATCGTTCCTGTTCTTTCGCGCCATGACCGCGCTTGCGGTGGGCGGAGAATACTCGGCCGTCACCGCGACGATGGGCGAATTCATTCCCAAAAAGCATCGCGGCCGGACCGATTCGCTGATCCTTTCTGGCTTTCCGGTGGGCGCGCTGCTCTCGGCAGCCGTTTCATGGGTTGTCCTCAATAACTTGCCAGCCGATGTCTCCTGGCGCGTCGGCTTCGGTTTCGGCACGACCATGGCGCTGCTGTTTTTCTGGATTCGCCGCGTGATTCCGGAATCGCCGCGCTGGCTGCTGCAGCAGGGCCGCGTGGCCGATGCCGAAGCCGTGGTCGAGCACATTGCCGCCGCGTCCTCGCGCACCGGAGCATCCGCCGAGGTGCGTGCGGCCGTCGCGAAGCGCTATGCGCCCGTTGCGTTCGTGGTGCAGCATCCCACTTTCTGGCGCAACGTGGGCACGCTCCTCGGCAAGTACCGCATGCGCTGCGCGCTGGCGAGCGCGCTGAACTTCTCGCAGGCGGCCATCGTCTATGGCGTGCTCTCGCTGATGGCGCTCGTGATCCTGCCGTACATGAAGGTCAGCGCCGCCGATATGCCGATCTACTACATCTACGGCAACGCCGCGGCGCTGGCTGGCGGCCTGACGGCGGCACTGCTCGTCGAGGCGTGGGGGCGCCGTGCATCGCTGTTCGTGAGCTATACGTTCACGACGCTCGCGATTGGCGTGATCTACGCGATGCATACGCTGGCCGGCATGGTGCTTGGCTACTGCCTGATCCAGTACGGCGTGACGTGGGCATATATTTCGGGCTACGTAGTTTCTTCCGAAGTGCTGCCCACGCGCATTCGCGCTACCGGGCTGGGTGTTTCTGTCGCGATCGGGCGCGTGGGCGCGATGGTCGCGCCGCTCATGCTCACGAGCGTGTTCGCTTCGTCGGGCACGCCTTCTTCGGCGCTTGTCGTGCTGCTCGTGCTGGCGCTGCCGGGCCCGCTCGCGGCGGCGCTCTGGTGGTGGCAGGGCCGCGAGACGCGCAACGTTTCGCTGGAGGACGGCAGCACGCACGGCGCTACCGAAACCTGGGCCGAGCCGGCTGCGGCGGTGCGCTGAGGTAGGGTGACATGCGCTGACATGCGGTGGCAGGCGCGATGCGATGCGTGCTAACGCAGGTGCCGCAGCTTGTCTGGAGTGACATCGGCGCGGGGTTTTTTGCGTAGACCGGGTGCGGAGGGGGAAGGGTGGGCGAAACTCAATCGTCGGCGCCGGGCGGCGGATCGACCTGCCGTGCCGTGCCCGCACCTTGTTCGGCGATGGCGCGCGCGAGCAAGCGCTTCGCTTCGCGGCTCGACGTATCGAGGGTCACGGCGTGTCCGGCGTTCTGCCACACGCAGACCCATTTGGCCTCGCGCTCGCAGAGCCGCGCGTAGCCCAGCAGGGCGTCGCGCTCCTGTTCGCGGGAGACGAGTTCGGTGCGCATCTGCTGGGCCTGGCTGTTGTCGGGCTGTTCCGCGAGCGCCGTGGCGATAGCGCGCCGGGCCGGCCAGAGACTGTTCTTGTCGAGGCTCGTGCGGGCGGTGGCGAGGTTGCGGGCGACGTCGCCGCGCATCGGGGGTTCGGCGTTCTTGTCGGCGGGCGCGTGGTCGTCGGCGAGACTCCTGGTGATATCCGCCTGCGCCGTCGCCCCAGGCACGGGCGGCTGAGCGCGATGCGGCGGCACGGCAACGGCGACGGGCGCCGCATGATGGGACGCGGGCGAGCGCAGCGTTTGCGCCGCCGAGCCGGCCTGCGGTTCGAGCACCGTACCTTCCACCACCTGCAGGCCGGGCGTTGGCTCTTTGTCGTCGCGATGCGAAATCACATAGGCGGCCAGCGCGAGCGCGATCACCACCAGCGCGCTGCACGCGTAATAAGGCAGGCGCGAATGGACCAGTCCGCTGTCTTCGTATTCCTCGCGCTCGACGCGCAAGCCGGCTTCGGGCCTCGCGTATCCGCCGGTCATGGTGGGGCGTGCGCCGCCGAAATGGATCGGCAGCGCGTGCCAATACCCGCGCAGACGATGCGCGAGGCCGTGCGGCGCTGCGTGCGCCATGGCGTCGCCCGCCGGCGCCATGCGGGGCGAGCCGGCAATCTGGTTGGCCCCGCATTGAGGGCAAAATATCAGCGGAGCATTGAGCTTCGCGCCGCAATAGAGGCATTGCAGCGAGCCCGCGCCGCCGCGGCCAGATTCGTTGAACATGGGAGAGCTACGGCTTCGATAGCATCAAATGACCTGCTGCCGCGCCCGGGGGCGTAGCAGCGGGGGACGATGGAGCGCCACGGGGCACGCAGCAGGGCAACGGCGTGCCGGATAACGCGGATCGATGGGCGGTGGACGGATGTGTAGCTTTGAATATGGGCTACAACGCCGTGAAGATCAATCGGCGGATTCCGCCAGAATGGCGGCTCTTTTGGCGCTCCGGCGCGCGAATGGCCTGATGAATCCCGGCGTTCAACCGGGACGCCCGATGGGGCGGCAGCGCTCCACCGCCGCAAAGAACGAGGCCACGAGACGGCTCTCGCGCCGCTCGCGCAGGCAGCACACGTGGATATGGGTGACGACGGGGTTGCCCTCGATGGCGAGCGGACACAGGCGTTCATCGGGCACATATTCGGCCTGCGAGACGGTGCCCACGCCCAGGCCGCGCGCAACGGCTTCGCGCAGCGCCTCGCGGCTGCCGATCTCCATCGCCACGCGGGCGGCGAGCCCCGCGTCGTGCAGCGATTCTTCGAGCGCGCGGCGTGTGGTCGAGCCCGGCTCGCGCATGAGCAGCGCTTCGTCCGCCAGTTCCTTCAACGTGACCGACGCGCGTCCCGCGTAACGGTGCGCCGTGCTGACGAACGCGATCACCGGGAACGTGGCGTAGGGCTGCGTGTCGTAGCGCTCGTCTTCGAACGCACGCGCGACCACGCCCACGTCGCACGTGTACTGCTCGAGATCGCGCAGTACCTCCTCGGAATTGCCGAGGGTGAGCGACAGATGCATGCGCGGATGGAGCGCGTGCCAGGCCTCGATCATTTCCGTGACGTGAAACGGCCCGACAGCCCCGATCTTCAGCGTGCCGCGCTGAAGCCGGCCGCTGTCGTGCAGGAGCGAAATGGCGTCGCTCTCGTCGCCGCTGATGCGGCGCGCGAGCGGCAAAAACTCCAGCCCGACCGCCGAAAGCTCCACCCGCCGGCCGCGGCGATGAAAGAGCTCGACCCCATGCTCGTGTTCGAGCGCCTGGATCTGCGAGGTGATCGTGGTCTGGCTCGTCGAGAGCGCCCGCGCGGCGGCCGTGAAGCCGCCGTGCTGGGCAACCGCGATGAAGCTGCGGATCTGGGTGAGGGTCATGGCGGCATCCAGCGGAAAAATCGTGCAGCGAAGGGGAATCGAACGGAAACCTCAATCTATCCGCATCGTGTGACAGTTGTGGTTTCCGCCTGCCCTTGCCGCAGTCAAAACGCGTAATCCGCCGTGCTGGAAAGGCGCACGAACGGGCCGGCGAGCGTGGCGTTGTGATGCGCGACGATCGCCGCGGCACCGAGCGCGGGCGTGTCCATGCAGGTATGCGCGTCGGCGATCAGCACCGGGCGCAGGCCCAGATCGGCGGCCGCGCGGCAGGTGCTGTCCACGCAGTACTGCGTCTTCATGCCCGCGATCACGAGTTCGCCGATATCGGCCTCGGCCAGCCACCCGGCGAGCGGGGTGGCGTGGAAGCAGTTGGGGCGCGTTTTGTCGAATACGCCGTCGCGCTGTTCATCGACGAGCAGTTCGGGCAGCAGTTGCGAGAGCGCGCTGCCCGGGGCGAGTGGCGAGCCAGCGGGGCCGGTATGGCGCGCGGCGTATACCGGCGCGTGCGCTTCGCGTGCCTTGCGCACGAGCGCATTGATATTGGCCAGCACGCGAGTGTTGTCGTGCGGGCGCTCGGGCCCGGCGAACATGCCTTGCTGGATGTCGATGATGAGCAGCGCGCGGCGCGGCCGGTGGGGTTCATGCATGGCGTTTCTCCAGTTGAGCCCGCGCGGGACGGAGAAACGACAAGGCCCCGTCCGTTGCGGGCGGGGCCTTGGGGGATACGGCGACTTGCCGGTGATTCCTGCTCGCGTACGCTCCCTCACGACCCGCCCGAGGCGGTCGTGGTGGTGGTCGTGAACGTGGCGAGGGCGAAGGTCATGGGGCTATGGTGCGGGGCGTTCTGCCGGATGTCAACGTAAACCGGGAACGCGGCTGCGATGCATCGGGTATTGATTTTTGGCATGTCGGAGTCGGACGAGGCTGGCGGCTCTCTCGCGATATATCAATCAGGAAGGCTAAATAAATTGCCGAAGCTGGTGCGGCACACGGAAGGACTTTCGTATTTCTCGGTATTTCTCGGGCTAGGGATTCAGAATGAACGACAAGCAAACGGCACGGACCTGCTTCTTCGCCACCGCCGGATCGCGCCTGAGCAACGGCGACCGCGTCGCAGAAACGCTGCAAAACTATTTCGGCTGCTTGTCTCGTACTTCACGTATGAGCGCGGGAGTTTTACGCCGACGAACAACACGATCCGTCTTCGCTTCGAGAGCCCGGATAACCCGTTCCAATTCTCGCGGCAAAACGAACGACACCTGAAAGCGCCGTAGCCCGGCTCCGAGCTGCGGCGCCCGTGCGGCTTCCTATACTCTCCTCAGCCCCAATCGCACCGCCCGGTCCGGCCGCAACGTGACATTCAACACCGGCCGCGGCGGTGCGGCCCCCGTCGGCACTTCCAGCGCGAAACGCTGCAGCACCATCCGTCCGCCGAAGTAAAGATGTTGCGTTTCGCGAAGTAAAGTCGAAACTTCGCTGAATTCAGGTGGATTTGCGCAATCCTGAAGAATTATTTCAGCTAAAAATCAACTGGTTGCGAGATTTGCGAAGTAAAGATGGTGCATTTCCGCGTGCCCAGATCGATGGCCAAGTGAACGCCGTCGTCGCTAGGGCTTGTGCATACCGAACGCCTGATCGAACTGCCTCGCCCGTTTGACCTCGTCGCCATGCAGGTAAATTGACGTCGTCGAGATCGACGCGTGCCTCAGGTTGTCGCGCACCATGATCAGTTCGGTTCCGCGCGCGAGCGCGAGTGAAGCGTGCGTGTGGCGCAGCCAATGGGGGCTCGCGCGCCGCAGCTTGTCCGCCATCGCAGGCCGCTCATCCCTGATCGTGTCGGCGACCAGTGCGAAGAAGCGTCGCAGCACGCGTCCGAGTCGCGTGGTTTCGATGCCCGTACCATCTTCTGCGAGGCTGGCCACGATCACCGTTGCCGGATCCCACCGTTCGCGCGTGGCCGGCAGCCGGCGTTGCACCAGATACTGATCGAGTGCCATACGCGCGAGCGTCGGGAACGCGACCTTGCCCGTCTTGCCACCCTTGCCGACGAGGTGCAGCCAGTGATCACCGTGCTCGTCAATGTGGATGTCGCCGAGCGTTGCGCCTGTCAATTCGCTTGCGCGCAGGCCGGTCGCGTATCCGAAATCCAGCAGGAATCGAAGCCGCTGGGCGGCCGCCCAGCTCCAGCTGTAGGACCATTCGAGGCCATCAGCGATCGTGCGGAGCAGCAGCCATTCGCCTTCAGTAAAGCCGCGGGTGACGTCGAGGCTCGCCTTCGCGCTTCCTCGCACCTTGACGCCAGCGAACGGGTTCGCGAGGACGTAGCGCTGTTCGACCAGCCAGCGGAACAGGGCCGCAAGTACAGTGAGTGCGTAAGCGGCGGAGCTCGACGATAATGGCCCGCTGAACGGTCGCCATTCCATGTTTTGCCGCGGCCGCGACGGCCCGATCCAGCGGTCCCTTGGCGTCGGCCGTCGCAGGAATGCCCGGTAGGCGATAGCGTCGTCAGTGGTCAGCGATGACAACGCGCAACCCCGCTCGACGATTGCCCACAGGATCAGGCGTTCCGCCTCCTTCCGGTAGGCGCGCCGGGTCGCTGTAGACTCGTGCAAGGACAGCCAGGACTGCACCGCCTCGTAGTCGTTCGACGCCTTGAGCAAACAGACGTGCTGTGGTGCGCGAAACTGTCCGTGCGATCCGTCGACCTCGTGCGGCAGGCGCAGTTGTTCCCACGGCACGACCGGCCGGGAAGGGGCTGCCGCAACCAGCGCGCGGGCACGCTCGGTCAGTGCGGGATGGGCCGCAAAGAATGCTTCGACACGGCGTGCGCCTGCCGTGCCGAGTCCGACGATCGCTGTCCACCACCGTCTCCGGCGCGGAATCCGCACAGTCAGGTCGGCCAGGGTCCTGATTCCATGCGCCTGCAGGGCTACCACCACCCGCGGCTGCAGCCACTGGTCGATGTCGTCGGCGATGTACGGCTCCGGTGCCGGCAGACGGCGCAACGTCTCGATCGTATGTGCGACGGTATCAGCTGACGCGGCCAATCGGTCATTGAATGTTTCAGCCAGGTCGGCCCGGTGACGACTCGTCGCAAATGCGCCCAGTACGCGCCGGATGCATCCGGGCATGCTGCGCGCAGACATCCCCGGCGCCTTGCGATCGCCCAGATAGCGTGCGACAGCCGTGCGGGCGTCGAGTCCGGCGTACCAGGCTCGCAGCGCGGCCAGTTCGGCGTCGTCGGGAAAACCGGCGGTTTCGGTCTCGCGTGTTTTTATGACTGCGAGTTTAGTCCAGATTTGTTAATAAACCGATAAGAAAAGTTATCAGTCTAGTGCGCGTCCGGTCATCGTGCCAAGCTTCCTCGCAGGCCGAACGATGGCTATCCCGCTTCACTTGCTGATCTCGGGCACCTGCAGGTGCCCGCGTAGACCGAAGCGGCCAATCGGGGATCGGTGGCCCCGAGGTCAGCTTTTCAATTCAAAGCAGCCGCTTCAGGGAAGTCGACGACGATATCAATCCCTAGCGACGGCGGCTGGAGCTTATAGCGCGTTGGGCGCGGAGAACGATGCCACTGCCCTAGTAGACCTGTACGATGTGTCGAAAGGCGATAAAGCGGTTTGCTTGGCCATATCGGCATCTGTATTGGACAGCCCAACACAGCCTGCCTTCAGTTGGATGAGCCCTTTTTGGCAAAAGGTCATACTCCAGATGATCTTTCAACGGGAAGGCGCGAGCACCGGCTGGATTCTCCTCTCCGCGGGGCGAGTCGCCCGAAGTAAATCTGAACGACCTGGGATTGGTGGGGGCGGCCGCTTTCGCGTTCGTCCGGTGCGAAGTGACCCGCTTTTCTGCTTGTCTTTCATTCGATAGCTCTAGCCCGTCGGCGAGGTCAGCACCGCTGGCTACACAATTGCTTCCTCGCGACCGTCGCAAGGAAGGCGACAAAGCAAAGGGCTAACAATAAGGCCCACCACGGGTGTGCACCCGCACCCGCTTCAGCGAGTCTCTCAGAGTTCCAACGCGGCGATTCCGGCACGCGCAATTTCGGCGTCTTCTTCCGACTTCACGCCCGATACGCTGACGGAACCGACCACCTCGCCTGCCACGACGATGGGAACGCCGCCTTCGAGGAAGCCCGTCATCGGCGCGCTGAGGAAGGCTACGCGCCCCTGCTTGACAAGATCCTCGTAAAACTTGCTCTCGCGACGACCCAGCGCGGCCGTGCGGCCCTTCGCGAGCGCCATCTCGATCGAACTGAGCGTGGCGCCATCGAGACGGTTCAGGTGCAACAGATGGCCACTATCGTCGAAGATTACTATCGTTACTGGCCAGTTGCGGTCCAATGCGTGCCGCTCGGCGGCGGCGGCGATTTTCTTCACGTCGTCGTTGGTCAGTATGGTCTTGGTTCTCATGGCTATTGTTCTGTTGTCGGGGAATTGGTGCGCAGTCGACTGCACGCTTTACACAAAGGGCGTGGCCTCCTCGGCGGCGAGTGCAGCCCTGACTGTGACGCGTGCGCCGATCCGATCCATAAAGCGTGCGAGCGCCTTCCAGCGCTTGATGTCGATCGAGAAGTGCGGCAGCCAGGATAGCACCGTGTACAGGTAAGCGTCGGCCACGCCGAACTCGCCGAGCAGGTAGTCTTTGCACGTGAGTGTGGCGTCGAGATTGTCCAGGCGCTTATGGAACTTCTCCTTAATAATGTCCTTCACGTTCTCGGGAATATCGCTGCTAAAGAGGGGGCTGCAGCCGGCGTGGATTTCCGAGGTGACGAAGTTCAGCGTTTCCTGGAGCCGCACGCGTTCCCAGGTACCGTTCGCAGGCGCGAGTTTCGCTTCCGGCTTCAGGTCAGCCAGGTACTGAAGGATCGCCGGGCCTTCGGTCAGCACCTCGCCGTTGTCAAGTACGAGCGCAGCGACGTAACCCTTCGGGTTGACTTCGAGGAAGCTGCGGCCCTCGGAGGTCTGCTTGGTCTTGTTGTTGACGCGAACCAGTTCGAACGGCAGGCCGAGTTCGCGCAGGACGATGTGCGGGGACAGCGAGCACGCATGGGGAGCGAAGTAGAGTTTCATGAGCTTGGATCCTTCGATGAAGTTGAGGCGGCCCGGCCACGGCGGAGTGAGCTGCGCATCGCGGCGCGACCATCGGATGAGACGATCCTAGGGCCTGCGGAAGCGGCACGTAAAGTTAGCATTCGACCGGAGCAGCATTAGCGATCCTTATGCCCCCGGCGACATGCCCCTCTCTTGCCACAGGCTGGCCGCTGCCCGGCGCGGTTCCGGCGACGCATGACGGTGCGCAGCGAGCCGCGCCACGCTGCGTGTGCGTCGCAATTGATCGAAGAACGCGTGCATGGCAGGCGAGAGCCGGCCGGCCTCGGAGCAGACCAGCCCAAACTCGCGATATATCGGCGTGGCGAGATTCAGCACACGCAGCCCCTGGCGCCCAACCGGCAGCATCGATTCCGGCACGAGCGACAGGCCCATGCCTTCGCGGATCAGTTCGAACGCGGTCGGCCAGTCGCGCACCGAGATGCGCAGATCGGACAGCGCGTGGCCCGCTTCCTCGAACAGCCGCCGGCTGTTCAAGCGGCAGCCGCCGGTGGCGAGCACGTACGGCTCGTCCGCCAGTTCCTCAAGCGCGACACCGATCCCGCTCGAGCGCCGCGCGAGCGGATGGCTGGCCGGCGCTACCACCACCCACACATCACGGCCGAGCACGAACGCCTTGCGCTCAGCGCCGGGGTTCATCACCACGCCTACGTCCACCGTGCCGTCGGCGAGCCAGGCCTCGATTTCCTCGTCGGTGCCGTCGAGCGTGACGACGTTGATACCGGGATACTGCTGCCCGAATGATTGCAGGAAGCTTGGCAGCAAGCTCGTGAAGACCGACGGGAACGTCGCGAGCTTGATGCGTCCCGCATGCAGGCCGCGCGAAGCATCGACCAGCGTCTTGATCGATTCCCACTCCATCAGCATGCACCGCGCGTGCGCGATCACCTGTTTACCGATCGCTGTCACAGTGGTGCGGCGTCGATCGCGCAACAGCACCTTCACGCCGAGCATGTCCTCCAACTGGCTGATGGCCTGGCTCGCGCCCGATTGCGTGATGCCGACCTGCGAGGCGGCCTTCGAGACACAGCCGGCATCGGCCACGGCCACCAGCAAACGCCAATGCATCAAGTTCATCATGATCAGTAGTCCGACTTATGGTTGAATATTGAACAAGTAATTTTCCCCGGCGGCAGGTCGGCGGGTAAGGTGGTGATTCGTCCATCGAGCCCGCCGCCATGACACCAGGCCTTTCCCGCGATCCGTCCTCCGTTCCCGCCTCTGCCTCGCCTGCCGTGGCGCGCGCCGCGCTCATCGCTGTTGCGCTCGGCTCGCTGATGACCGCGCTCGACGTGACGGCGCTGAACGTAGCGCTGCCGGGCATCGGGCACGCGTTCGCGGTCGGCATCGACCGGCTGCAGTGGATCGCAGGTGCCTACACGCTGGTGTTCGCGAGCCTGTTGCTCGCGACCGGCTCGGCCAGCGACCGGCTCGGTGCGCGCAGCACCTTCGTGGCCGGCTTGGTCGTCTTCATGGGCGCGTCGATCGCCTGCGGCGGCGCGCCCGGCATCGGCGCGCTGATTGCGGCGCGCGCGGCGCAGGGCCTGGGCGCGGCGATCATGCTGCCGAGTTCTATGGCGCTGCTCGCCGCCGCCTATCCCGACCCAACTCGGCGCGCCCGCGCGATCGCGCTGTGGGGCGGCATCTCGGCGGTCGGCCTGGTGGCCGGCCCGGTCGTCGGCGGCCTGCTCTGCGAGCTGACCAACTGGCGCGCGATCTTCTATCTGAACGCGCCGTTCTGCCTGGTCGCGATCGGCGCCGCGCTGCGTTGCGGCGAGCGGCGCGTCGAGCATGCGCGCGCCTTCGATCCGTGTGGCGTGGCCCTGTCGGCGGTGGCGCTCGCCGCCCTCACGTTCGCGCTGATCGAGGCGCCCGTGCTCGGCTGGCGCGCACCGGCGATCGTCACGGCAGTGGCCGTGGGCATGGCGGCCGCGTGCGCGCTGGTCGCCTTCGAGCGGCACGTCGCCGAGCCGATGCTGCCGCCGGAACTGTTCGCATCGCCGGCCTTCGCGGCGTCGGTCGGCGTCGCGTTCCTGCAGACCTTTGCCTATTTCGGCATGCTGTTCGTGCTGCCCATTGCCTTGCAGGTCCATGGCGGCGAGCCGCTGGCGGTGGGCCTGCGGCTCGCGCCGATGACGATCACCACCGGCGTGGCCACCACCCTTTTGGGGCGCCTGGCCGAGGCGTTCGGCGCGCGCCGCGTGATGGCGCTCGGCATGCTGGCCGGCGCCGTCGGCGCGCTCGTTTCGTGCCTGTTCGGCGTGGCGCAGGGACCGTTCGTACTGGCTGCCTTGCTGCTCGGCACGGGCGGGGCGACGCTGCCGCTGATCGTCGCCTCGGCGCTCGCAGAGGTCCCGTCGCAGCGAGCCGGCATCGCCGCGGGCGTGGTCAATGCCGCGCGGCAGAGCGGCGGTGTGCTCGGCATCGCATGCCTCGGCGCGCAGATGAACAACGGCCGCGGCGATGCGCGACTCGCGCTGCTGGTCATCGCGGCCGCGTTCTGCGGCGCGGCCGCGCTGAGCTTCGCGTGCCTTTATCGCCCTGCGCGCGCCGTGGCCTCCGTCGAGGCCTGACGGGCCGCTCGAAGAAGGCGGGATCGCCGTGCGCGGCGCGGGCCTCACCACGATCCCCAGCGCCGCACACTGCCGCTGTCGAGCCCGAGCAGGTCGAGCATGCGACCGACGCTGTGGTCGACGATGTCGTCGATCGACTCCGGTTTCGAGTAGAACGCCGGCACCGGTGGCATAACGATCGCACCCATCTCGGTCACCTGCGTCATCGAACGCAGATGGCCGAGATGCAGCGGTGTCTCGCGCACCATCAGCACCAGCGGGCGCCGCTCCTTGAGCGTGACGTCGGCGGCACGCGGCAGCAGGCCGCCGGTCACGCCCGTGGCGATCTCGGACAGGCTCTTGATCGAGCACGGCGCGACCATCATCCCCATGGTGCGGAACGAACCGCTGGCGATGGCCGCGCCGATATCGGTCGAGGCGTAGTGGACGCTTGCGAGATCCTTGACCTGCTCGGCCGTCCGCGGCAGTTCGTGGGTCAGCGTGACGTGCGCGGCGCGCGTCATGACGAGGTGCGTCTCGATCTCGAGGCGCCGCAGGCATTCGAGCGTGCGGATCCCATACAGGATGCCGCTCGCACCGGTGATGCCGACGACCACGCGCCGCACGGGTGCGGGCGCGCTCATGCGTCACCCTCGCCATCCACCGCGTCGAAGCGCTCGACACGGGCCGGCTCGCCTGGCAGCCCGAGTTCGCGCCAGCGTTCGGCAACCTGCTGGTAGACTGATTCGCGCAGCAGCGTGCGGCGCGGGAAGCTCTTGAGGTGACGGTAGTCCTTGCAGGCGTTGACGAGCGCCTTGGAGCCGTACAGCCGCTTCTCGGGCGGGTTCTGCGAGGGGTCGAGCGGCGAGCCGCGTGTGTTGCGCAGGATGTCGATGTCGTCGGCCGGATTGGTGCGCGTGCCCATCGCCCACAGCACCTGATCCATGTCGGTCGGATCGACGTCGTCGTCTACGGCGATGATCCATTTCGTGACGTAGGCGCCGCCAGGAACCTGAGCCGCGAGCGAGAGCGCCTGTGCGGCGTGGCCCGCGTAACGTTGTTCGAGACTGATGACGACCAGGGCGAACGCGCCGGCCGCAGCCGGATGCGCATATACGCCCTTGATACCCTGAATGCCGAGCTTGTCGAGATCGGCCCAGATCTTCGCGGAGCGGATGGTCGAGAAGAACGCGCTCTGTTCGTTCGACGGGTAGTCGGCCATCAGTGCGTTGGTCAGGATCGGCCGGTGGCGGAAATGCAGCGCCGTCACCTCAATCAGCGGGCAGTCGATGTCCTTGGTGCCGTAGTAGCCCGTGAATTCGCCGAACGGACCTTCCTCCTTCGTCGCGCCGGGATGGATCAGCCCTTCCATGACGATCTCGGCCGCGGCCGGCACCAGCAGGTCGGATTGCGTCGCGCGAACCACGTCGATGGCGCGACCCTTGATGCCGCCCGCAAAGCCATATTCCGATACGCCCGGCGGCAGCGATTGCGAGCCCGCCACCATCAGCAGCGGATCGACGCCCCAGGCCGCCGCGACCGGCAGCGCCTCACCTCGTGCCCAGGCCTGGTGGATATGGCGCAGCGCGTCCTTGCCCGGCGCCAGCGAAAGGCCGACCTGGCGCGGCCCCTGAATCATCATCCGGTAGGTGCCGACGTTCAGGTAGCCCGATTCGAGATCGCGCGTGATGACGGCGTCGGCGGTGCCAGCGTAGCGGCCGCCGTCGCGCGGCCAATGCTGCGGGATCGGCAGCGTCGAGAGGTCGATGTCGGCGCCGTACAGGCTGTTCTGGTAGAGCGGCGCCTCGGCGGCCGGCCCTTCGCGCGGGTCGATCGCGACGCGCAGCTTGTCCTTGGTGCGGCGGATCAGTTCCAGCGTGGGCGTGGCCGGGTCTTCCTCGAGCGTGATCGCGGTGCGCGCGACGCTGGGTCCGAACAGGTTCCAGAGATGGCGAAAGCCGTAGTGCTTCGCGTCGCTGTCGAACAGCACGGCGGGCGAGGTTTCGGTCTTCGCGAGCAGATAGGTGATCGCGCTCATTTCCTCGCGCGCGTCGACGGCGGCGTCGATCCGTTGCAACTCGCCGATGCGCTCGACGCGGGCCAACCAGTCGCGCAGATCGGCGACCGGTCCGGTGTTGTCAGTCATGCGGGACTCCGTATTCTTTGGGAAAGATGGACGAAAGGACGATGCTTTCACCTCGTCCTTTCGTGCCCGGCAAGGCGGTTGGCCTTACTTGCCGTCGATCGAGTATTTGCCCGGCCCGAGCGCGCACAGGAACAGGAAGCCGGCCGAGATGCTGATGTTCTTGAAGAAGTGGACGAAGAGGGCGTGATGCTCGGTCGGATTCGTCGAATTCCAGAACGCGTGGCCGATGATGCCCGTGCCGATCGTGTAGACGGCGAACAGCGCAGCGAGCGGGCGCGTCCAGAAACCGAACAGCAGCACGAGGCCACCGAAGAATTCGATGACGGTCGCGACGATCGCCGTGAATTCGGGCACCGGTGCATGAACCGAGCGCAGGTAGTCGAGCACCGTGGCGTGATCGGTCAGGTACGTCCAGCCGAAATAGAGGTAGATCACGAGGATCATGATCCTCGCGAGCAGAATCATTGCGTCGCGCTGGTTCTCCAGGAAGCGGTAGCGAAGCGTTGTCATTGTTGTGCTCCAGTGCTTGGGTAAAGCGCCGGTCCGGCAGTCCGCTGGACCGGCACGTGTCAGGCTGTCGCCAGCGTGGCAACGGCGTTGCGATTGACGGCGTTGTCGAGTTGCGGCTCGCCGTCGAACACGCTCAGTGCGTTGACCACCGCGAGCTGCGCCATGCGTTCGACTGCCTCGCGCGTAACGCCCGCCAGATGCGGCGAGCAGATCACGTTCGACATCTCCAGCAATGGGTTGTCGGGCACGGGCGGCTCGGGCAGGAACACGTCGATGGCGGCGCCGGCGAGATGTCCGTTCGACAGCTTCTCGGCCAGCGCGTTTTCGTCGACGATGCCGCCGCGCGCCGTGTTGATGAGGAACGCACCATGCCGGAACCCGGCCAGACGTGCCGCGTCGATCAGGCCGATCGTCTCGGTCGTCTTCGGGCAGTGCAGCGTGACAAACTCGGCGCCCGGCAACGCCGCATTGAGATCGGCGACCGGATCGACACCGGCCGCGCGCAGCGCGTCGTGGGCCACGTACGGGTCATATACGCGCACGCGCATACCGAAGGCCTGACACAGCCGCGCGACGCGCGAGCCGATCCGGCCGAACCCGACGATCAACACCTCACGGCCGCGCACTTCGCCCGGCAGATAGCGGTAGCGTTCGTGCCAGCGGTTCATCCGCACCAGCGCGTCGAGTTCGTGCACGCGCTTGGTGAGCGCGAGCATGGACGACAGCGTGTGCTCGGCGACTGTGTCGCAGTTCGCGCCGGTGCCGATCATGACCGGGATGCCGGCCGCGCTCATGGCCGGCACGTCCACCGCGTCGTAGCCGACGCCGATCCGCGACACCACCTGCAGGCCGTTGGCGGCTGCTAGTTCGGCCCGACCGAAGGCGGTCAGGCCGAGGATCACGCCATGCACGGCCGGCTGGGCGGCCAGCAGGGCGCGAAACGCGTCCTGCCCGATCGTGTTAGTGAACTCGATCACTTCGACATCCTCGCGAGCGACGAGGATGTCCTTGCCCGTCTGGCCGAGAATATGCGCAACCAGCAGCCGTTTCTTGCTGCCGTCGGCGTTTGCCTGGGAAGCCGTCATGCCGTCGCCTCCTCTTTCTGCGTGGCGAAGAATCCGCCGTCGTTGATGCCGATCCGGTGCATGATGCGTTCCGTCTCGCGCGGCAGATCGGTCGCGCAGTGGATCACCGAGCGGTTATCCCAGATCAGCAGATCGTTCGCTTCCCAGTGGTAGGCGAAGATATGCTTGGGCCGCAGCACGTGCGCGAAGATCTCGTCGAGCAACGCGCGACTGTCTTCGTCCGAATACCCCTCGATATGCGTTGTGTAGCCGGGGCTCAAGTAGAGCGTTTCGCGGCCTGTGTGGCGATGACGCACGATGGTCGGATGCGAGATGGCTGGGAACGTCGTGGCGAGACGCTGGAAGATCTCCTGCACCGATTCACCGAGATCGCTCTGCTTGACCTTGTAGGTCCAGCGCACGTCGTGCTTCGCCTGACGACCCTCAATGCGCTTCCGCAGGCGCGCCGGCAGCGTGCGCAGTGCCTCCTGCATGTCGACGAACAGCGTGTCGCCCTGGCCCTCGCCGTTCGGCACGCGCTGCGCATGCAGGAAAGTGAGCGGCAGCGGCTCGGTCAGATACGAGGAATCGCTGTGCCACATGTTGCCGAGCTTGCGCGCGCCCACCGATTGCCCGGTGGCGCCGCCGTTCCGGTTGTCGATCACGAGGATGTTCGGGTAGTCGGGGTCGTGATAGTTCTTGAGCCGGAACTGTTCGGGTTCGCCGAAGTGCCGGCCGAAATGCAGATACGCGTCGCGATTCATCCGCTGGTTCTTCAACGCGACGACCTTGCGCGAAAACATCAGCTCGCGGATCGCGGCGATTTCGCGGTCGGTCGCCGCGGCGATGTCGAAATCGACGATCGCCGTCGCGAACGATTGACCCAGATCGATCTTTTTCATGTGAATACTCCCGAAACGGACCGCGTCAGACGAGCGCCGGTGCGGCTTCGCCCGAACCCGCGATGGCCACGCCGTTGGTTTCCACCGTCTCCTCGCTTTCCGCCGCGCGTAGCAGGGCGGACAGCTCGCGGATGTCGTCCGGATCGTGTGCGGCTGTTACAGCCATGCGTAGCGCAGCCTCGCCGCGCGGTACGGTCGGGAAGAACACCACCGAGGCGTAGTGGCCGCGTTCGAGCAGGTATTCGCCTGTTGCGATCGCGCGCTCCTCGTTGCCGATGCGGTAGATGCGGATCGGCAACTGGCTGCCGATCGTCTCGGTCGGGATCACGTGGTCAAATAGCGCGAGGTTTTGCTGCAGCGAACGTTGCAGCATGCCGAGTTCCTCGCTCATGTGGATCTCGGCCGAGGCCAGCGCCGCGCCCACCGAAGCCATGCTCGGCGCGCACGAGAAACCGTAGGTTGGCGCATAACGGCGCACCGCGTTTTCAATGTCGCGCGAGCCGAGCATCAACATTCCACCTGCTGCGCCGTAGCCTTTGCCGAGCGAGGCCGCGACGATCGTGCGGTGATCGAGTGCGCTTAGTTGCGAGCGAACGAAACCTTCGCCGCGCTTGCCGACGACCGAGATGCCGTGTGCGTCGTCGAGATAGACGAACAAGCCGTACTTGTCCTGCAGCGCGCTCAGTTCGCGCACAGGTGCCGCGCCACCCATCGAGTAGGCGCCGTCGCCGATATAGGCGACCAGCGGATGGCTCTGGCACAGACGTTCGAGTTGTTCGAGATCGTTGTGCTCGATCACGATCACATCGGTTTCCTCACGCAACACGGGGATGTGATATTGCAGTGTGACGTGGGCGAAGCGGTCGAACACGATCAGTGGCTTGACGCCACCCGTGAACAGGCCCGCCGCGAGCAGCGGTAGCGCGCCCATGTTGGCGGCTGCAACAGTCGGGAACACCACCACACTGTTGACCTGGAGCAGGTTCGACAGCACGCTTTCGAGGCGCGCAAGTGGCTCCGCCGACAGGCGCGTGCGCGCCACCGAGAAATGCACCGACTTGATCTCGTCGGCCGCGGCGCGAGCAGCGGCGAGCACGCGCGGATGGCTGTCGAGGTTCAGATAGCCGCAACGTGTGTAGTCGACCACCTGCTGCCCGGTGGTCGCGATTTCGATGCGACGATAATCACCCACACGGCACGATACGCCCATCAATCCTTTCTCATATGCCGCATTGAAATGAGGTCCGCTGATTTCTGCCATTCTTGCTGCATTACGTGCCCTCGGTTTAGCCAACGCACCGATGTCAAAGTTATTGAGATTATTCATTGGTATATCCGTCGGTTGAATATGCTGCTTACTGGTGGGATTTGCGGCAGGGATACGGCACTAAGCATCGCAAGAAGCAGGTTTCTCGGCAAATGACATCTTGCGTGCTACGCTATGAGAAAATGTCATGGTCAGCATTGACGTACCAATTCAGATGATGGTTGACTCATTCGACATATATTTTAAAAAAAATAGGATTTGTCTGAAAATAATTAATCGTGAGGAATTTGCCGTTGCTGAAACTCCGCTTCCTTATTGATAGCCACTACACGCGGTGATCCGATGTCGGGAAAACTTCCATCACTGAACGGTCTGAAAGTATTTGAATGTGCTGCGCGCCATATGAGTTTCACAAAGGCGGCCTCCGAATTGAACGTCACGCAGACGGCGGTCAGCCATCAGGTGCGGCGTCTCGAGGATGAACTGGGGATCCGTCTGTTTCACCGCTTCAAGGAGCGGCTTGAACTAACCGCCTCGGGGCACGCCTATTTGCAGGGAGTGAGTCTCGCGTTCGACCAGTTGCGCTTCTCCACCGGACAATTGCTCGAAGGCTGCAATAACACCACGCTCACAATTTCCACGCTTGCGACGTTTGCGTCGAAATGGCTGCTGCCGCGCTTGGGCTCGTTCCGTCTCGCGCATCCAGAGATCGACATTCGCGTAAGTGCCTCGACCGACTTCATCGATTTCGTGGCCGGAGCCGCCGACAGTGCAATTCGTTACGGCAGCGGTGAATGGAAAGGGTTGCGCGCGGACTGGCTGATGGCCGACGAGATTTTCCCCGTATGCAGCCCGAAGCTGTTAACGGGCAATCATCCGCTCACAAGCCTGGACAATCTCACTCATCACACTCTGCTGCAGGTTAGCGGCGTAACCAGCAACGATTGGAACATCTGGCTTGAGGCGGTCAGGTTGCCGACTAGCCTGACGAGTGGCGCGCGACTGACCTTCGACCTCGCGCTGATGGCCGTGCAAGCCGCCGTAGATGGCCACGGCGTGTGCATCGGCCGGCGCGCCTATGTCGAGGACGACCTGTGCGCCGGCCGACTGGTCGCGCCGTTCGGCACGTCTGTAACGACCGATCGCGCGTTTTATCTCGTCTCACCGAGCGATCTCGCCAACTGCCCGAAGGTCGTGGCGCTACGTACCTGGCTGATCGACATGATCGGCGATACTGAGAACCGCCTTAACGCTTAGGTTGCCCGATTTTGACGACGGAGTTGAGCGGACGACACGGCACTCGGGAAAAGCGCGCGAATGACATCGAACTATTGCATCGACCGGTTGAATCCGCCGGTCCTCAGCCAACGTCTGGGAGCCGCTTTGTCCTATCGTGGAACTTCCCCTTGTGGCCGCCTATTGATCGATACGTTAGCCGACGCAGAGCATATATATTTGCATTAGGGGACTGCGTCCGGCCCACCGCTATCCCGCCAACGGCTTCCTGGCTTCAAGGAAAAATTGAGGCATGGGCCCCCTCATTTTTGGGCGCGAGCCGAATGGACACTATCCGGAATCAGGTCAGGTGTCGTTTGCGGTTTCAATGTGCGGGACAACGCGCGTGCCGGCCCCGCAAACTTCAGGGGATGCCCGTCGCCGGGAAAATTCAGCCAGAGCAGGCGCGTGGGGAAAAGCAGCGGTGAGAGGACGTAGCGGCCGCTCTCCTGCATGCCGGAAGCGATTGAACACCATGCGTTCCAGGTTTGACCCAGTGCATGAACGAAATGGCGATTCAGCCAGCCCTGCGGATCAGCTGTGGGCGGCAAATGGGCAGGCATGAAGGCCAGCCACTCGAGCAATCCAAAAGGCGGATATTCTCTCTGGCAGCGCGTGAGTGTCTGAATACTGAAGCGCCGCTCCCAAGACAGGTGCCATCCCAGCAGGGCAATGGACTGGACGGAGGTACTGCCGTCGCACAGCAACAAACCGAATTCGGGCGAATGGCGGACGGAGCTAGCCTCTGGCTGTACGGGCCGGATTGAACGCGACAGACGGCGCACACGATTTTTCCGGATCTTCGTGTAAACAGCGCACAGCATGATGCATGTGTGGTCGACGTGTGGCCAGTCGGCTGTCCAGGCGCAGCGGGCCGGCGGGCACACTGACGAATGAGAGCCGCCCCCGCTTTGTGCACTGGCGCCGGGTACGGGATCGACGCGGGGCAGCTCCGGCGGCCGGCGAAGGTGTCGCTCCAGCTCGCCGATAAACACGAGACGACGGGGAATATCCGAGTACGCCTGGACTTCGTCGCCGGGAAGGTACTGCCCGGCCGCATCGCGCATATTGCGCTTGTCTGGGCTGAGCAGTTGCGCATAGCGGAAGAAGTAGTGATGCCATGCACGAAGGCGATCCAGTTCTGTCGTGTCGATCCCTGTCTTCGCGTTTAGGCGACGAAGCGACATGGCGGCTAGCAGGGAGAGGCCGCAGGTGTGGCAGGCGTATGGACGGCGCACGAACCCTGTCTGGAGGCGATACGAGAGCGGTTGCCCGCAACCGGTGCGGGTATCTCGCAGTGGGCATCCGTGAATGGGGCAACACCTGAGCGCCGTGAACTGAAAGAGCGTCGCATGAAAACCCGCCGACGCGCAAGTCGGGCAGAAGCGTAGCGACGAACTCGCGCGTCGAGCAACGCATCGTCACGATTCGCAGTGCAAAACGAATTTTCGAGGTCGTGCAGGCCCGCGGGTGGCGGTCGATGGCGGCCGAGGGCGACCCGGCATGGAAGGGGCAGCGGGACGAAGTGGGCGTGTTCATGCGATGCATTGTCCGCCGGCCGCCGATCAGGCGTCTTGAACGTAAGCGACATCGACAGGCCCGCCGCGCATCCCTATACTGCGCCCTCATGTCCAGCCAATCGCCTTCCATGCTGCCAGGCTGTCCGCCGCTGCTGGCGCGCGCGCCGCGTGCGTCGCGCCTGTCGCACAGCGGCCGCGAGCCGCACAGCCGTCTGTATGTCGCGCCGCCGGGTCTGCACGGTGCCGTGGTGGCCGTGGTCTGCCGCGACGTGCGCAACTTCGCCCTGAACGATGCGCAGCGGCTCACGCATTTTCCGGCCTCGCCGCTGGTTTGCCTTTCCTGGTATCAGTGGCTGGATGCCGGGCTCGTCGAGCAAACGGCCGAAGGGACGCAGTGGCGTCCGTTCGGAACGGCGGTCACGCTCTCGGGCAGCCAGTCGCGGCCTACTGCGAGCTGGGCGCCGGGCAGCGGGCGGGGCGGCATGATCTGTTTCACCACCGACGTGGCGCAGATCCTGTTCGGCGTCGATCCTGCCGCCATTCACGACCGTTTCTGCGATGCCTTCGCACTGCTCGACGATAGCTGGCGTCCGTTTCTCGCCGCGCTGCTCGAAGCGGACGACGACACCGCGACCCAGGCGGTCCTCGTGCATCATCTCGCCCCGCGCTGGCTTGCGCGGCGCCCGGCCAGTTCGCCGGCTGCGGCGTTGCGCGAAGCGGGGCGCCGCTGGGTGGCGCGGCTCGCCTGGCAGGCGCGCGAATGGCGCACCACGCATAGCCCGCGCCAGGTCGAACGCCGCATCAAGGCGTTCAGCGGCCGCTCGCTGCGCGAATGGCAGACGCTCGTCAAGACCGAGGGCGCGTTCTTTTCGGCGCGGGAGCGGTTCGACGCCGGGGAAGCGGTCGATTGGGCGGCGCTCGCGCACGAGGAAGGCTTTGCCGATCAGGCGCATCTGAGCCGGGCGGTCCGGCGCACCACGGGTTTTTCGCCGGGCGAGTTCGTGCGCCGTTTCGAAGAGGACGAATCGTTCTGGATGTACCGGCTGTGGGTGTAACGGGGCGGTTCGTACGCTGTCCCGGCTGCCGGATGCGTTGTGCCCGATGCCATTACAATGCGTCGTCAACGCCTCAGAAAATGGTATTGCACCTTGAAAAGCCTTCTTGTCCCGACGATTGCAGCGCTCCTGCTCTCCTGCAACACGGCCGCGCATGCCGATGCGTCCGGCGCCGGCGTGAGCTCGGCCGATCAATGTTCCGTGGCCCACCTCACCGGTGTGGGCGGATCGGTACAGAGTCTGCGCGAGTACCTGGCGGCGCCGGATCGCGACCGGGTTCGCTACGTGATCGACCATCCGGTCCAGTGCAAGGTCTCGGACGACGGCCGTGCCTCCGACTGCACGGGCCTGGACAGTTTCCGCAACGAGCCCGTGAGCGTGTACGACGACATCGACAGCAACATGATGTCCGTGGTGGTCCGCGTGGATCTCGACCACGGCACCGCGCCGGCCATCCTCGCCGTGCTCAAGAAAGACCTGCACTGCGATCAGTAGGAAGCCGCGCGGTTCGGATGCGGCCCGCGCGTTCGCACGCTCAGCTCGAACTCTCGATGCCGCCCATGGCCGATTGCTGGTAGTTCTGGATGCCGACCTTGTCCACGAGATCGATCTGGATTTCTAGCCAGTCGATGTGGTCCTCGGTGTCGTCGAGGATCTCGACGAAGATCTCGCGCGACACGTAATCGCTCACCGATTCGCAGTACGCAATCGCTTCCTTCAAGGTGGCCTGGGCGGTCACTTCGAGCTTGAGATCGCACTGCAGGCACTCCAGCGTGTCTTCGCCCACCAGCAGCTTGCTCAGGTCCTGGAGGTTGGGCAGCCCGTCGAGCATGAGAATGCGCTCGATGAGCTTGTCCGCGTGCTTCATTTCCTCGATGGATTCTTCGTACTCGTGCTTGCCGAGCGCTTCGAGCCCCCAGTGCTTGTAGAGCCGCGCGTGGAGGAAGTACTGGTTGATCGCCGTGAGCTCGTTCTTCAGTTCGGCGTTCAGATATTCGATAACCTTCGGATCGGCAGCTTTCATATTCCCTCCTGGTTCTCGCCCATGCGCTGATCGGCCATCTCCATGCAGGATAGACGTTCGACGCGAGGACCGCGCGAATGATGGCGGGAAAGAGAACCGTTCCGGTTCAGGCGGGGCGCGCCCACATGCGGCGGCAATATCGTCTGATCAACCCGTCCTGCTGGAAAAGGCCCATGCCCAGCATCATCGTGCCGATGAGCAGGGTGGCGAACTGGTCGAGGTGGGCGAGGCCCGCCATCGTCCCCAGCGCGCCGATGGCCGCGGCGCCCGCCGACATCGCGTCGGCGCGCGCATGCCAGGCGCTCGCGGCGAGGGTGTCGGCGGCGCGGGCGTGCGTGGCGTCTACCCGTGCCGCCACGGCGTGCAGGTAGCGCGCCACGGCCTCCCGCGTGCCCAGCACGAGCAGCGCGACCACGAGGCCGCCGAACTGGGCCGAAGCCGACGCCGTGGCGGCGCTGCCGGCTTCGGCGAGTCCCTGGCGGATCAGCTCGGCGCCCGTGAGCGTGAGCAGCGTGGCAGCGGCAACGGAGGGAAACGCCGTGCCCAGCGCGCCGGCGCGGGCGAGCAGCGCCATGCCGGCGGGGCGCAGCGTGAAGAACAGAAGCGCGTCGATGGCGAGATCCACGAGCGTGTGGATGCCGTCCGCGACGATGGCATGCGATCCGGTCAGCCAGCCTGTGGCGATCTGGACGGCCATCAGCACCGCATTGGCCGCCACGGCAATGCGGGCGGCCCGAAGCGTGACCTGTTCTGGTTGTGCACTAGCTGGGCGCATGCGGCATGGGGGAAATTTGTTTTCCGCGAGAGTAGGGGCCGCAGATGGCACGCGGATGACAAGTGACAGAGCGCGCTAACTTTCTCCTCACTCGGGCTCGTCAAGATCGCTTCCATCGACCCGCCGGACGCGATCATCATGAACCGCTCATCGACTCAACCCAGTTCCCGCAAGACCCGCACCGCCCGTTTTGCCCGCATTGCCGTACCGCTTGCCCTGATCTTGGTAAAACGCCCGCAAAGAGGGCGTAACAGCGCTCAGTGCCGCCAGGCCGCCCCGTCGGGAAACGCGTAGTCGTCGAGCGAAGCCGCGTGCATTTCGATGCTGTATCCGGGGCGCTGGGGCGGCATGTAATGACCGTTGCGGATCACGACAGGGTCCACGAAGTGCTCGTGCAGATGATCGACGTATTCGAGCACGCGGTTTTCGAGCGACGCCGAAACGCAGATGTAGTCGAAGAGCGAGATGTGCTGGACGTATTCGCACAGGCCCACGCCGCCCGCATGCGGGCACACCGGCACGCCGGATCTGGCCGCCATCAGCAGCACGACGATCACCTCGTTGAGCCCGCCCAGCCGGCAACTGTCGATCTGGCAAAAATCGATGGCGTGCGCCTGCAGGAGCTGTTTGAACATCACCTGGTTCTGGCAATGCTCGCCCGTGGCCACGCCGATGGGCGCAATGCGCTGGCGGATGGCTGCGTGGCCCAGCACGTCGTCGGGGCTGGTGGGTTCTTCGATCCACCACGGGTCGAATTCGGCCAGGCGCCGCATGTTCGCAACCGCCTCGTCGACGTCCCACACCTGATTGGCGTCCATCATCAGCTTGAGGTTCTCGCCGATCTCTTCGCGCAGGATGCGCGCCCGCCGCATGTCTTCCTCGATATTGGCGCCCACTTTCTGCTTGAAGTGGGTCCAGCCGTTCGCCACGCCTTCGCGCGCGAGCCGGCGGATCTTGTCGTCGTCGTAGCCGAGCCAACCGGCCGATGTGGTGTACGCCGGATAACCCCCGGCCAGCATTTGGGCCTCGCGCTCGCCTCGCGTCCTGGCGTGGCGGTGGAGCAGGGCGATGGCCTCTTGCGGCGTGAGGGCGTCGGTCACGTAGCGAAAGTCGAGGCAGCGCACCAGTTCCTCGGGGCTCATATCGACGAGCAGTTTCCAGACGGGTTTGCCCACGGCTTTCGCCCAGAGGTCCCAGACCGCATTCACGACTGCCGCCGTGGCCAGATGGATGGCGCCCTTGTCGGGGCCGATCCAGCGCAACTGGCTATCGGACGTGATGGCGCGCCAGAACGCGCCCATGTTCGCCGCAATCTCTTCGAGCGTCCTGCCGACCACGAGCGGCGCGAGCGCTCTGGCCGCCGCGACGCAGATTTCGTTGCCGCGCCCGATGGTGAACGTCAGGCCGTGGCCCGTGAGCCCGGCGGGCGAATCCGTTTCGAGCGTGACGTAGGCCGCGGAATAGTCGGGTGCGGCGTTCATTGCATCGGAGCCGTCGAGCGAGCGCGACGTGGGAAACCGGATGTCCTTGACGGAAAGCGCGGTGATGGTGGTCATGGGAATCGCCTCCATAGATGCGACGGCGGCGGACGCCGCGCCATGCCCCTGTCCGGCACCGATTGCGGCACTGGATGGGGTGAAGCAGATTGAAGCAAAGATAAGCAGGTCGAAGCAACCCGCTCAGTTGTAGAGCACGGCCGAGATTTTCGGATCGTTCATGTTGCTCTTGTCGTACCAGTAGAAACCGGTATCGATGCGCTTGGGCAGCGTTTCGCCCTTGAGCGCCTTCGCCGCGGAATCCACCACGCACTTGCCGATCCCGACCGGGTTCTGCGTGATTGCGCCCAGCATCAGGCTGGAATGGATGTCGTCCTTCTGCTCCTTGCCCGAGCCGAAGCCGATCAGCACAAGCTTCCTGCCCGACACCTTCACGCCTTGCACCCACGTTTCGCCCGAGTCCACCGGATCGGCGCCGAACACCGCGCGCGCCACCTCGGTGCGGCCTGCGCCCATCAGCACGGCAAAGCCCAGAATCTCGCCCTTGCGCAAAATGAAGCTCACGTCCCGCACGAGCGGGCCGGCATTCAGGTGCTTCACTTCCAGCGCGATCTCGCCATGCTGCGCCACGCCGTGCGTGGCCTCGGCTTCGGCCAGCTTGCACCCGACCATTATGCTGATGATCTCGTCCACGCTCGCGTCCTTCGTTTCGACCGTGGCCACGTACTCGCCGCCGCGCAGCACGGTAACGCGGTCGGAAATGCGCTTGAGCTTGCCCATCAGGGCATGCACTTCGCCGGGCCGCAGTTCGAACTGAACGTCGTGCAGCGCCCGCACGCCGGGGAAACGCTTGCTGAATTTCGTGACCGAGATGAGCGGGTTCATGGCGCGGCTTTCACGACAAATCCACGATGGCCGCAAGGCCGGATCGGGAGGCACGGTTGAGAAAGCGCCGGGCGCGGCGGCTTCGGCGTCGCCTTGCCTGGCATCCTGAATCGGGTGTCGCCTTCGGGTGTGCGGATCTGCGCGTGAGGGCAGGGCTGCCGCCCACGCTTACTACAGAATGCAACGCGATTCTACGACTCGGTTTGGCTACGATTCAATATCGGGCATTTGCCTATGCCGGGTTTATTCACTGGTGAATTTTTGCTGTGCGATGTTGTGCGATGCAGTATCCGCTTGCCGGCTGACTTTGTCTGACTTCGAATAACGCGCCGCGCTATATGGCGTGAATCATGGCTACCGGCGCACCCGACACGCCTTGAAACAGATCGCCAACCCGCACAGCGAGAGCACCGCGCTAACGAGAAATATCGAGGGATAACCGGTCCTCGATACGACCCATCCACCTGCCGGGCCAGTAAGCGCGAGCCCGATGTCGATGAAAGCGACGTACGCACCCATTGCCGTGCCGCGGCTATGGGCATGCACATGCCGAACCGCCTCGACGCCCAGTGCCGGGAAGGTCAGCGCGTAGCCCGACCCCGCCACGGCAGCGCCGGCCAGTGCCACAACCGGCGTTCCGGCAAGCCAGAGCAGGACGAACCCGGCAGCCTGAACCGGCAGGGCGACGGCCACGACACGATAGCCGCCAACCCGGTCGGGCAAGTGCCCCAGTAGCAACCGCCCCAGGATATAAGCCGCACCGAATACGGCTACGCCCCATGACGCACCGGCCCAACCGTTGGTGGCATAGTCGAGCGGAAGGAAGGTCAGCAACGCGCCATAGCCCACTGTGCTGAGACCCAACGCCATGCCGTAAGGCAGAATCGTACCGGCCGCGGCCATGAAAGGCGGCCTGAGCCCACCAAAGCGCGGCACGTGACGCAGGGAGATGCCGACCGCCAGCACCCCCAGCCCGGCGACAACCGATGCCAGCGCGACACCGGATAGCCCCGCGAGGCCGAGCATGTGCGCTCCCGCCGGGGCTCCGGCCGCGATTCCGGCGAACAGCACGATGCCGATCCAGACCATGGCCAGCCCCGAGCGCGCCACCCCAACGGCCGCAATCGCAGCGGACAATGCACCGGTCATCACGAGGCTCTCCGCGAGACCGAGTGCGATACGGCTCATCATCAGGATAGCGAATGAAAACCACGGCCATAAACCAGTCACTGCGGCCACCGCGCAGAGGCACGCCGAAAGCAGCAGCGCCCAGGCACCCGTGACGATGGCACGTTTTGCGCCTTCATCGTCGGCTACGCGGCCCGCGTACCCCCGTGTGAGCACGGTCGCTACGGATTGCAATGCCATTGCCCACCCAACCGCGGCCGGTCCCAATGCCAGCGCACCGTGAACGAACGGCGGGAGCGCACCAAATGCAAAGCCAACCGGCAGGTAGCAAAAAAAAACGATCGACATGAACGGCAGCAGTGCCGAGCAGGTGCTCCGGTCGATGACGGACGTCGTAGCATGCGTGCGCTCCATATCACGTCACCGATACGCCGGGCGGGACCACGGTATCGCCGAAAACGGCAGCCGATCCGATGGCGGCGCCGTACACCCTGGCGTTGCCGCCGATCACCGCGGTGCCGCATGCCTCGCCATAGAGCGCGGCTTTGCCCCGGATCACCGCATAGCCGCGAATCACGCCGAACACCTGGGCATCCTCCAGCACGCGGGATTCGCCATAGGCCATGGCTTCGGCATGCACCCAGGCCGCGCCGTCGCGGCTCAGGTTGCACTCGTGTTCGATGAAGCCGCCATGCTGGCCGTCCAGCGTTTCGATCCGGCGAAGCGTGATCCCTTCCACTATTCGGCTTTCTTCGGTAAACCGGTATTGCATTGCGTTCTCCTGGTTGAGTATCCGAGCCCAGTATGCAAAGCCGCCACCGTTGCGTAAAATGAAATCCAGTTAAAGATATATTGTGTTAAACGCACGATTCAGGTTATGCCGAAACCTCTGCCGACCTTCGACCTCAACCTGCTGCGCGTGCTTGATGTGCTGCTGGAAGAGGGGAGCGTAGTGGGCGCCGCAGAGCGTGTGCATCTCAGCGCGCCCGCGGTGAGCCGGGCATTGGGGCGCCTGCGCGACATGGTGGGCGACCCCCTGATGGTGCGCGCCGGCCGCGGCCTCGTGCCAACGCCGCGCGCCGAAGCCCTGCGTCCGCAGGTCCGCGCGCTGCTCGACCAGGCGCAGCACATGCTCGCGCCGGGCGCCCTCGATCCGGGCGGTCTGAAACGCACCTTCGTGATACGCGCGATGGATGCGTTCGCAACCACAGCCGGCCCCGTCCTCGCGCAGCGCCTGCGCGAACGGCACCGAACGTGACGTTGCGCTTCGTCTCGCAGGGGACCGAGGCGGTGGAGCCACTGCGCAGCGCCGAAATCGACCTCGATATCGGCGTGATCGACGACCTCGGGCCCGAAGTGAAGCGGCAGGCGCTTTACCGCGAGCACCTGGTCGGCGTGGCGCGGAGCGGCCATCCGCTGGTGGGTACAGGAAGGAAGCGGACCATCAAGCGGACCATCGACGCCGCGAAGTTCGCCGCCTGCGCGCATGTTGCGATCGCGCGTGTGTCGCCGCGCGGCCCGCTCGATGCAGCGCTTGCCGCACGGGGGCTGTCCCGCAGCATCTCGCTTGTGGTTCAGCACGAAAACGCCGCACTGCTGGCGGTGGCGGCCAGCGATCTCGTGACGGTGGTGGGCGCCTCGCTCGCGCGGCACGGTGCGAATCTCGGTCTGCCGATTGCCGTGTTCGAGCTGCCCGTGAGCGTGCCGGACGTGCAGATTTCGCTGGCGTGGCATCCGCGCTTCGATGCGGACCGCGCGCATCGCTGGCTGCGCGATCTGATTCGCTCGGCCGTCACTGCGCACTGATTCCCTTCGGCGATTGCCGCCACATTTCGTTTTGCGGTGAAACATCCGCGGATAGATCTGGGTAAGCTCGGTGCAACCTCCTCATCGAACGCTCCGACCTATGACCTTCACTCGCGATCTCTCCACGCGCCGCGTGCTGGCGGCGACCAGCATCAGCTACACCGTTGTGCTGCTCGATGCCTCGATCGTCAACGTGGCGCTCGGCGAGATCGGTCGCACGCTCGGCAGCCATGTGTCCGGGCTGCAATGGGTCGTCAACGCCTATACGCTGACCTTCGCGAGTCTGCTGATGACGGGCGGCACGCTCGGCGACCGCCTCGGTGCGCGCAACATCTATTTCGCCGGGCTCGCGATCTTCGTGCTCGCTTCGGTGTTGTGCGGCTTCGCACCGGACCTCGCGACGCTGACGCTCGCGCGCACGCTGCAGGGCGTCGGCAGCGCCATGCTGGTGCCGTGCTCGCTCGCGCTCATCAACGGCGCGTACCCGAACGCGGCCGACCGCGCCGCGGCGGTGAGCGTGTGGATGGGATGCGGTGGCGTGGCCATGGCTTCGGGGCCGCTCATCGGCGGCCTGCTGATCCACGCGTTCGGCTGGCGCAGTATCTTCTTCGTGAACGTGCCGGTCGGGATCGTCGGACTTGGGCTGACGCTGTGCGTGGATCGGGCGGCTTCGAGCGCGACGGCGCGCCATTTCGACGTGAAGGGGCAGCTTGCCGCCATCGTGGCGCTCGGCACATTGATCGGTGTACTGATCGAAGGGCCGGTGCTGGGCTGGCAATCGACGCTTGCGCGGGCAGGGATCGTAACGAGCGTCGCCGCGTGGGTGGCTTTCTTCGTCATCGAAACGCGGGTGCGCCATCCCATGCTGCCGTTGCAGTTCTTTCGCAATGCCTTGTTTTCGGCTTCGACCTTCGTTTCGATGGCGTCGGCCTTCGTGTTCTACGGCATGCTGTTCACGTTCAGCCTGTACTACCAGCAGGTGCGCGGCGACTCGGCGCTCGAAACCGGGCTCGCGTTCCTGCCGATGACAGGCATGGTGGCAGCCGGCGGCCTGATGTCGAGCCGCATCGTGAAGCGGATGGGCGGGCGGCGGTCGATGTGTATTGCGTTTGGACTCTATGCAGCCGGTGCGCTCGGCATGACGCTCTCGAACGCGACGTCGCCTTACTGGCTCGCAGCCGTGCCGATGGTGCTGATCGGCCTCGCGTCCGGCTTTATCTCCCCGGCGGCCACTTCACCCGCGCTCGGCACCGTGGAAAAAAGCCGCGCGGGCATTGCTTCGGCCGTGTTGAACTCGGCACGGCAAAGCGGATCGGCACTGGGCGTTGCGATCTTCGGTTCGTTCATCGCCACCGGCCACTCGTTTGCGCCGGCGATGACGCTGGTGCTCGGCGTAGTCGTGGCAACGTCGCTCGTGGCCGCGTTCGTGTGGTGGGTGACGTCAGCCCCCGTGCTGCTCGGACGCGGGCAAGTGTCCTAGATCGCGTTCACTTGCGGCGGTCGCCTTCGAGCAGCCCGTAGAGCGCGCTGTCCGACACTTCGCCGTTCACCATCCAGCGCTCGCGCAGCAGCCCTTCGCGCACGAATCCCTGGCGCTCCAGAAGACGCGCCGAAGCGAGGTTGCGCGGGTCGATATCGGCTTCGAGGCGGCGCAGTCCCGCCGTGCCGAAGGCATGCGCGATCAGGGCGGAGACGGCTTCGTTCATATAGCCGCTGCCCCAGTGTCGGCGTTGCAGGCTGAAGCCGATTTCGGCGCGCCGGCACTGCTCGTCCACGCGAAAGAGCGCACAGTCGCCCAGCACCTCGCCGGTAGCTTGCGAGGTGAGCACGCAGATCAGATCGACGCCCGAGGAGGACATTTTCTCCCCCCTCACCACGCGCTCTCGCGCTTGCTCGACAGACGTCATGGGCGGGAACGAGAAGTAACGCATGGCATCCGCATCCGACCACATCGAGAAGAGCGGCGCTGCGTCTTCTTCGCGCAGCGGACGGAGAACCAGGCGGGGCGTGGTCAGCGTGACGGGGGTGAAAAACGGCATGAGGGCGCCCGGATGTCAACATTGAAAGTGCTTATTAAAGCATGCGTGTCTCGCCAGCGGGCATAAAAACCATGGGCCGCCTCGCGGCGGCCCATGTCCAGGTTACGGGAATACGGGAACGCTATACAGCGCGCTCAGCCCCCCAGTGCGGGATCGCTATAGCTCGGCCGGCCCGTTTCCACGTGACCGCCCAGGCGCCGCACGAAGCTCGCATCGGTATTGACCGTGACCGTCAGGTCGTACCAGCCGTGTGCGTTGCGCAGATCCAGATAGAGCAGGTCTTCGTCGCCGCCGCGCACCGTATGCTCGATTTTCGCCGAGGGATCGTAGGCGTTGACGACCGTGAACTGGCACGCCGCGCTGCCGGTGTTGGCCAGACGCAGTTCCAGATTGCCGTTGGCCACGTCGTAGCCTTCCGCCACCTCCGGCCGTGCCGTGCCGCGGCCCGCCAGGCTGCCGCTCTGCTGCGTGCCGGCGTAGCGGCGCAGGAAGCCGTTCGGCCCGAATACGCTGAAGTCGTACACACCCGGCGAAGCAATCGTCAACTGGTCTTCGAGGCGCTTGCCCGCTTCCACGGTGTAGGAGCGCGGCGCCGTGCTGCTGCCCGTTTCGTACACGAGGAACGCGGCACCCGCCCGCCCGGTATTGATGAAACGGATGCCGGCTTCGCCCGTTGCCGCCCCCGCGCTGAAGCGTACGAAGAACTCATAGGGCAGTGCGCGTGCGGGGCGCACGCCGGACTCCTGCTTCGGCAGGCTGCCCACGGCCGGCGGCGTCGGCACATAGCTCGGATGCCGGTTCTGGTCGGGCGGCACATAGCCGCTCGTGGAGGGCAGCGTCGGCAGGCCCTCGTTCGGCGTGGCGAAGTTGAACGCCGACATGAGATCGCCGCACACCGCACGGCGCCACGGCGTGATGTTCGACTCGCGCAGATCGTGATGCTCGCCGAAGCGCTTCTCGATGAAGCGGATGACCGAGGTGTGGTCGAAGGTTTGCGAGCACACCCAGCCGCCGCGCGACCACGGCGACACGGCGATCATCGGCACGCGCGGGCCGAGGCCATAAGGGCCGGCCGGGTACTCGCTGCTGAGCGCGAAGTACTCGTTCGCGGTCGAGACGGTGGAGAGGCCGTTCGCGCTCGTGGCCGGTGCGAACGGCGCGGCCAGGTGATCGAAGAAGCCGTCGTTCTCGTCGTAGTTGACGAGCAGGACCGTCTTGCTCCAGAGATCCGGATTCGACGTGAGGATCTGCAGCACCTGATCCACGTACCATGCGCCGTAGTTCGCGGGCCAGTTCGGGTGTTCCGAGTAGGCTTCCGGCGCGACGATCCAGGAGACCTGCGGCAGCGTGTTGTTCTGCACGTCCTGCTTGAGGACGTCGAAATAGGTGCCGCCCGAGGAGACATTCGTGCCCGTGCGGGCGCGGTCGTAGAGCGGATTGCCGGGCTGCGCGTTGCGGTACTGGTTGAAGTAGAGCAGCGAGTTGTCGCCGTAGTTGCCGATATACGGGTTTTCGGTCCAGCCCCACGAGCCCTGGGCGTTGAGCCCGGTGCCGATGTCCTGATAGATCTTCCAGGAGATGCCGGCGTTTTGCAGCACTTCGGGGTAGGTGGACCAGCCGTAGCCGAGTTCCGCGTTGTCGATCACGGGGCCGCCGCCGCTGCCGTCGTTGCCTACCCAGCCGGTCCACATGTAGTAGCGGTTCGGGTCGGTGGGGGCCATCGTCGAGCAATGGTAGGCGTCGCAGATCGTGAAGGAATCGGCGAGCTGGTAGTGGAACGGGATGTCGTCGCGCGTGAGGTACGCCATCGTCGTCGGGCCCTTGGCCGGCACCCACTGGTTGTAGAGGCCGCCGTTCCACGCCTGGTGCGTCGTGGTCCAGTCGTGCGCGAGGTCTTCGAGGAACTGCAGGCCGAGGTTCGGCGCCGTGGGGTGGAACGGCAGGACCTGCCCCACGCCGCCGGTGCCCGGCTGGTTCCAGACCGGCTGGCCGCCCGGCAGCGTGATGGCGCGCGTGTCGCCAAAGCCGCGCACGCCGCGCAGCGAGCCGAAGTAATGATCGAACGAGCGGTTTTCCTGCATCAGGATCACGATGTGCTCGACATCGCGAATGCTGCCGGTGCGGTTGTTGGCGGGAATGGCAAGCGCGTTGCGGATGCCGGGCGGCAGCAGGGTCAGCGCGGAGGCCGATCCCGCGGTCATTGCGGCGGCACGCAGGAAGTCACGGCGGGTTCTCTTGGTCATTCTTTTTCCAGTCGTTCTCGAGGGTGGGCAAACGCGCGCGGCACGCCGGGGTCTCCGGTCGGCCAGGCGCGGACGGGGACTTCAATCTGCGGTGTGAATCACGGGTGTGACGAGCGGATCGATACCCGGGCTGCCGTCGGCCGGCGCCTGGGCGGGAGTGCGTACGGCGAGCGCGGGAAGCGCGACTTCGCTCGCCCCCGCATCGGTGCCGGGTCCCGCGCTTTTTGCCGCCGCGGGCGCGCCGGGGGCATCGTCGAAGGCCGTGATCGTGTTCGCGGCCTTGTGCGAGGGAGTACCGGAGAGTTCGCGTGCGGCGGAATCGGTGAGTGCGGCGCGGTCGTCGTCATGCCCGCTGCATGCTGCGGTCGCGCAAACCAGCAGCGCGGCGGCGAACCCTGCTGGCGCGCGCAACGATCGGGTGTTGAAAGCTATTCGCAAACGTTTGCGTGGCAGGCTCCGCAAGGGCGCAGCTTGCCGCACGAATCGGGCTGTCATGCATGTCTCCCTGCCTCGGCTCAACCAGCCGGTCGAGCGGCTGGTCGGGCAGCGGATCGGCTGGATCCCGCAGCGCACGGCAATGCCGCGGCAAGACCCGGTAATAGTTGGTAAGGAACGGCAGACCAACGCCGGAGCATAGCGAAGCTGCTTTTAAGATTTATGACGCGAACGCGTCCAGGGAGATTTTTTAAAGCGGGAGATCGGCTTCGCTGGATGCGCGCGCGTGCATCGCACGCCAGGTCACCCATGCGGAGGCGAAGCCGGAGGCCGCGCCCACCACCAGCGCCCAGCGCGGTCCGAGGTGATCGGCCACCCAGCCCACGATCGGCGCGCCGACGGGCGTGCCGCCCAGCGCCACGGCCAGCCGGATCGCCAGCACGCGGCCGCGCATGGCCGGTTCGGTGGAGAGCTGCATCAAGCTGTTGGTGGTGGTCATGAAGGTCAGCGCGGCAATGCCGATTGGCACGAGTGCCGCGCCGAACCAGCCATAGGCGGGCGCGATGGCCGCCAGCACACAGCCGGCGCCGAAGAGTGCGGACGCAACGAGCAGCGACTCGAAGCGCGGCTTGCTGCGTTTCGCGCCGAAGAGCGCGCCGGTCACCGTGCCCACCGCCATCAGCGAAGAGAGCAGGCCGTAGCCGCCCGCATTGGCGTGAAAAACGCTCACCGCCATCGTCGAGATGAAGATCGGAAAGTTCAGCCCGAAGGTGCCGATCAGCGCCAGCATGAAGATGATCGCCTTGAGGTCGGGCCGCGACCACACGTAGCGAAAGCCCGCCGTCATGCTGCCGCGCGCGGGATGGGCGCGGTCGCGCACGCGCAGGTCCTGGGTGCGCAGGCGCGTGAGCGAGAACAGCACGGCGACGAACGAGAGGCCGTTGAGCACGAATGCCCAGCCCACGCCCGCCGAAGCGATGACGAGGCCCGCCACTGCCGGGCCCACCATGCGGGCGGCATTGAACGAGGTGGAGTTGAGCGCGACCGCATTGGCGAGGTCGCCGTCGCCGACGAGCTCCGACACGAAGGTTTGCCGCACGGGGGAATCGAGCGCCGTGGTGCAGCCGAACAGGAACGCGAAGGTGTAGACCTGCCAGAGCTGCACCGCACCCGAGATGGTCAGCACGCCGAGCCCGAGCGAGAGCGCGCCGAGCGTCGCCTGCGTGACCATGAGCAGCTTGCGTTGATCGAGGTGGTCGGCGGCATAGCCGGACCAGGGCAGCAGGAGCAACTGCGGCCCGAACTGCAGGCCCATGACGATGCCCACGGCGGCCGCGCTGTGATGCGTGAGGCCCGTGAGCACGAGCCAGTCCTGCGCCGTGCGCTGCATCCACGTGCCGATGTTGGAGACGAGCGCGCCCGCGAACCACACCCGGTAGTTGAAGCTGCGCAGCGAGCGGAACATGCCGTCTTCGGACAGCCTCATGCAGGCTCCGGCGCGCAAAGGTGCAGGCCGGCTCTCGCCTCAGTGCTTGCGGATTCGGGTGGGGCGCCGTGGCGGATCATGCACGCATTGTAAAAGATCTGCGGGCAATGCAAAGCGCGCCTTCACCGGAACGCCCCGCTTTGGCGTTAAGATCATTCGCGCGACGGCAGGGCAGTCGCACGCAGGACCGACCGAAGGACCCACGATGCAGACCACCGTACTCACCGACTGGCAGCAGTTCATGGCGCTCACCACGCAGCTCGACGGCTGGGCGTTTCGCGGCCAGCAGAACGCAGCCTGGCTACTGGAAAGCTCGCTCTCGCGCACCATGCGCGACTACGTGCAGGACCGCGGCCAGTGGCGCTCGCGCGAGGAGCGCGCGATTCGCGTGTTCCGGCGCAAGGCGCACAACTTTCTCGCGCATCCCGCGTTGCTGGGCGACGACCTGCGCTGTCTCGCGCTGATGCAGCACCATGGCGCGCCCACGCGCCTGCTCGATTTCACGAAGAGCCCGTTCGTAGCGGCGTTCTTCGCGCTGGAGCGCGCCACCGGCGACGCCGCCGTGTTCGCGCTGAACACGCCCGCGCTCTGGAACAACCGCGCGCTGCCGCGGGCGAACCCGCTGCTCACGCGCGATGTGATCGATCCGCGCGTGCACGACAATTTCCAGCAGCACTTCTTTTCGAACACCAACGAGATTTTGTGGTCCGGCGAGCCCACGGAAATGGACGACCGGCTCGTGGCGCAGTCCGGCACCTTCGTCGTGCCGGGCGTGATCGACAAGTCTTTGCAGGCGATTCTGGACGGCTACGAGAGCAACGAGGAACTGCTGCACAAGATCGTGCTGCCCAAGAGCATGCGCATGGACGCGATGAAGTGGCTCTATCGCATGAACATCACGAACGCTTCGCTCTTTCCGGGGCTGGACGGCCTCGCGCGTTCGATTGCGGTGGAACTGGAGATCGTCTGGTCGGGGCTCGTCACGTCGCCCTGAGCGGTGCCGGGTCAATGAACCCCGGCCCAGGGTCGCGCTTTAACGTTGCGTTAGCGCGATGCGCGCAACATGGCCGGTTCCAGCAGGTTGCAGAGTGCCTTCAGCGTGATCGGCCGCGAGAACCAGTAGCCCTGTGCTTCGTCGCAGCCCATCTCGCGCAGCGCCTCGGCCTGCTCCGCGGTTTCCACGCCTTCGGCGGTCACGGCGAGGCCCAGACCGTGCGCCATCGAAACGATCGCCTGGACGAGCGCCGCGCTGCGCGGGTCCCCGGTCATGCGCATCACGAACGCGCGGTCGATCTTGAGCCGGTTGATGGGCAGGCGCGCGAGATAGGCGAGGCTCGAATAGCCGGTGCCGAAGTCGTCCACGGCCACCTCGATGCCCGAAGCCCGCAGGGCCTGCAGCGTGCTCACGGTCCGCTCGGCGTCGCCGATCAGAACACTTTCGGTGATTTCGATTTCGAGTTGCGACGGCACGAGCGCGGCCTTCTGCAAAGCCGCCTCGATCGTGGCGACGAGGCGCGGATTCGCGAACTGCCGGGCCGAGACGTTCACGGCCACGTGCGGCAGCACGCCCGTGAGCCGCTGCGCGTAGCTCGTTTCGCGGCAGGCGGTGGCCATCACCCAGTCGCCGAGCGCGTGGATCATGCCGGTCTGTTCGGCCACGGGGATGAATTCCACGGGGCTCACGAGGCCGAGCTCGGGATGGCGCCAGCGGAGCAGGGCCTCCGAGCGCGAAACCCCGCCGGTGCGCAGCGAGACGCGCGGCTGATAGTGCAGAAACAACTGGCTCGTGTTGAGTGCGCGGCGCAGCCCTTTCTCCAGGTCGAGCGTGCGCGTGGCCCGGCGTTCGAGCGCGAGCGAGAAGCGGCAGAGCTGGCCTTTGCCGGCACGCCGCGCTTCGGAGAGCGCCACGCCGGCACGGCGGATCAGCAGGGCCGCGTCGTTGCCGTCCTGCGGCCACGATGCCGCGCCGATGCTCAGGCTCACGGGCGGCCACGCGCCACGCTCGCCCTCGGCGTGGCCCACGCCGCCGGCAAGTTGCCCGTTCTCTTCGTGGCCGGCATGCAGCCGCGCGGCCAGATCGCCAACCTGGGACTCGCCGCCCGGAAAGACCATCGCGAACTGGTCTCCACCGATCATCCCCACTGCGGCTTCGCCGCCCGCAAGCCGGCGCAGCCGCTCGCCCGCGAGCGCTAGCACGAGGTCGGCGCCTTCGGGGCCAACCGCGGCGCGTGTCAGGTCGAGATCGTCGATTTCGGCCACGCAGACGGTCAGCGGTTTTTCGTCGCGGCGGCTTCGCGAAAGCGCGAGTTCGAGGCGCTCGACCAGGAGTTCGCGGTTGGGCAACTGCGTGATGGGGTCGTGGTAGGAGACGTACCAGAGGCGTGCCTCGGTATGCGCATGGCGCGACATGTCCACGGCCACGCCGACGTAGCGCGGCACGGGCGCCGCATCGGGCCTCGCCGGCCGCGCACTTGCAGCCGGCAGCAGCGCGAGCTGAAACGAAACCGGCACGCGCGTGCCGTTGCGGCGCACGTAGGTCCACTCGGTGCGCTGGCGCGCGAGCGACTCGATTGAAACCCCGTCGCGGGAGGGGGCGATGCGCCGCAGCAGTTCGGCCGGGTCGTGCAGGGCGACGCAGGTGAGCTTGCCGACGAGTTCCTCGCTGCTAAAGCCGGTGAGCTGCTCGTACGCCGGATTGACGTGCGTGAAGAGGCCTTCTGCATCGCAGAGGAATGCGCCGTAGGGTCCGGCGAGGAAGGCGGACTCGTAGAGGCTGTGGCTGGGCATGCCGTTCTTCGCGGGCGGGTTTCGTTGGCGTGGGGTGCGCCGGGGCGGGCGGCGCGCGATGCGTCATGCAGGACGCGTGCCAATGCGCTCAAGTCTGGAGTACGGGCAACCAGGGCAGCTAAAGGCCAGCTAAAGGCCAGCTAAAGGCCAGCTAAAGGCCAGCTAAAGGCCAATCAAAGGCCAATCAAAGGCCAACTGAAGAGCGCTCCCTTAGCCCAAATCCCGACTTCCGGTGCCGTCACGAAATTCGCCCGCACCGTGCAGCGCGACGCTACGTAACACCGCGGCCTGCATCGCAGCGGATGTTACGTAACCGGCGTCCGGCGCGCGGCCCGCGCTGCAAGGCACGGCGCTACAGCACGCAAGCGTCTCAGCGGTTGGGCGCGAAGAGCGCATTGAGCTGCGCGCCCGGGGCGTTGTCTTCGAAGCCATCGAAACGGCCCTCGGCAAGTGCCTGGGCGGCGCGCATGAAGCCGCCCCATGCCGCGCGGGCGAGCGCCCCGCCCACGCTCACGCGCCGCACGCCCATCGCGGCGAGCGCATCGAGCGTGAGCGGCGAAGCCGAGCCCACCAGCACGTTGACCGGCTTCGGCGCCACCGCGGCGACCACGGCTTCGATCTGCTCGCGAGTCTGGAGGCCGGGCGCGTAGAGGCAGTCGGCGCCCGCCTCGGCGTAGGCCGTGAGCCGGCGGATCGTCTCGTCCAGATCGGCCTGGCCGGTCAGGACATGCTCCGCGCGGCCGACGAGGAGCGTGTCGCCGCCCTGGGCGTCGATGGCGCGCCGCGCGGCGGCGATGCGGGCCACGGCGACCTCGAGCGGAAAGAGCGGCGCCGCGCCGTCGCCGGTCGAGTCTTCGATGGAGAGGCCCGCCACGCCGGTCTGCACCGCGAGCGCGACGCTCTCCGCAACCTCATTCGGATCCTTGCCGAAGCCGCTCTCGAAGTCGGCGTTCACAGGCAGGTCGGTGGCGCTCACGATCGCACGCAGGTGGGCGAGCACCGCTTCGCGCGAGACCGAGTTGTCGGCGTGCCCCGTGGACCATGCGAAGCCGGAGCTCGTCGTGGCAAGGGCCTTGAAGCCCAGGTGCTGCAGGTAGCAGGCGCTGCCGGCGTCCCAGGGGTTGGGCAGCATGAAACAGCCGGATTCGTGCAGCGCGCGGAACGCGGCGCGCTTTTCTGCGGTGGTGCGGGGCATGAAGCGTCTCCAGGTGGAATGGACGAGGCAGGGGCAGGCACTGCCCCACGAGCATAAACGCAAGGTGCCATAGCGTGCCCGCTTACGGCCACTTTACTCAGACGAATGACCTGTATACGGGAATTCGCTTAAAGGGCAGTGCAGCATGCGCCGATAGCAAAACTGAGACCGAAGCCTACTGACTGGACATCATGCTGAAAAAATTGACCGTGCTGCAGAAACTGCTGGCTACCTTCGGCGCCGTGGCTGTGATCGGCGCCGCCTGCGGGGGCGTGGGTATCGCGACGCTGTCCCGCATGTATGGCTTGACGCGCGATGTCGCGCACGATCAGGTGCAGGGCATCTACCTGCTGAGCGAGATTGCGCGCAACAAGCTCTCCACCGACCTCGACGCCGCCAACCTCGGCTATGCGAAAACCGACGCCGCGAAGCAAGGCCTGATCGACGACATCCGCGCCAAGCTGGGCGCACTCGACGACTCGATGCGCCAGTACGGCGCGATTGCGAACCAGAGCGACGAAGGCCGGGCGCTCTATGCCGAACTGCAGCGCACCAACGACGGCTGGGAGCCGATCGTGAAGCAGGAGGCCGGCTTCACGCCGCTGGCGCCGCAATACGCCGATCACGACCTGCTGGTGCACGACGCGATTGCCGCGAGCGACAAGATGAAGGTGGCCATTGCGAAGCTGGCGGCCTACCGCAAGGCACGCGCGGACGAAGCGGCCCGGAACGCCGCGAGCCTCTACGCCAACATGAGCATCCTGCTGTCCACGCTCGTGGCGGTGGGGTTCGTTGCGAGCATGGCGTTCGGCTTTTTCATCGCGCGGCAGTTGCAGCGCCAACTGGGTGGCGAGCCCTCCGAGGCGCAGGCCGTGGCGCGCGAAATCGCCGGCGGCAATCTGGCCTCCCGCGTGACGCTGCGGGCGAAGGACACGACGAGCCTGATGGCGGCCCTCGCTTCCATGCAGGAGCGCCTGCGCGAGATCATCGGCACGATTCAGGTGTCGAGCGACTCCATCGTGAATGCCTCGGGCGAAATCGCGCGCGGCAATCTCGACCTCTCGCAGCGCACCGAGGAACAGGCCGCCTCGCTCGAAGAGACGGCGGCCAGCATGGACGAACTCACGTCCACGGTGAGCGCCAACAGCGCCTTTGCCGCCGATGCGCTGCGGCTTGCCGAGCATTCGTCGCACGCTGCGACGGACAGCGGCTCGGCCATGCAGGAACTGTCGGGCAGTATGGAGTCGCTCGTGAGCCATGCGAGCAAGATTACGGAGATCATCGCCACCATCGACGGCATTGCTTTCCAGACCAATATCCTCGCGCTGAACGCGGCCGTGGAAGCGGCGCGGGCCGGCGAGCAGGGCAAGGGCTTTTCCGTGGTGGCGGGCGAAGTGCGCAGCCTCGCGCAAAAGAGCGCGGTGGCGGCCAAGGAGATCAAGCAGTTGATCGACACCACGACGCGCGACATCCGAGGCGGCTCCCAGGTCACGCAGCGCACGGCCGAATCGATGGGCGCGGTGCGCAGCGCCGTGGAGCGCGTGGCCGCACTCATGCGCGATGTGACCGCGGCATCGGATCACCAGACCACGGGCATCGGGCAGATCAATCAGGCCATGCGGCAGATGGATTCGGTCACGCAGCAGAATGCGGCGCTGGTCGAGCAGGCCGCCGCGGCGGCGCAGAGCATGAGCGAGCAGGCGAGCGCGCTGCGTCAGAGCGTGGCGGCATTCCGCCTGCATTGAACGCGGGCGGCAGGCTCAAAGATAGGTGGCGAGGAGGGCGACGAGGATCGCCGCGGCCGCCATCAGCAGTGCCGCAAGCCAGGGCGAGGCACGCGCGGGGGCACGGATCGCCTCGGGCAGGCGCTTGCGTCCCGTGAGCATGGGCTTGAGCAGATTGTGGCCTTTCACGAGCGCATAGACCGCGATTGCGCAAACGTGCAGGACGACGGCACCCAGCAGAACGTCCCAGCCCCACGCATGGAAGGCCGCGATGGCATTCGCGATGACGGGCGGCACGAACTCGGAGAGCGGGCCTTCGTCGGCGATGTCGTTGTAGTCGTAAAGGCCGCTCAGTGTTTCGGCCAGCAGCAGCGCGAGCAGGAGGAGCACCATCCAGGCGCCCGCCGGATTGTGTCCCACCTGCACGTCCGGCTCGCGCCGCAGCAGATGTTTCAGGTGACGCCAGGCCGCCCACGGCGAGGCGACGAAACGGCGAAAGCGCGCGGTCTCGCTGCCGGCGATACCCCACATGAGCCGGAACAGCACGAGCGCGAGCAGCGTTTCGCCGAGACGCACGTGCCACTGCATCCAGTTCAGGCGCTGGGTGGCCCAGCAGCCCGCCACCAGCAGCACCGTCAGCCAGTGAAAGAGGCGCGTGGGCAGGTCCCACACGCGCACGCTGCGCGCGCCGGCGGGGTCGGGGCGTTCGGCGGCCATGCGCGGACGGGATGAGTGGCGAGAACCGATGAAGGCCGGGATCAGGCCTGCGCCAGGATCTGCTCGATGGCGCGCTCGAAAGCCTCCACCGGCTGGCCGCCCGTCACCAGATAACGGTCGTTGAAGATGATCGACGGCACCGACTGGATGCCCATGGCCTGAGACTGCTGCTCTTCGGCGCGGACTTCGTCGGCGTAGAGGCCGCTTTGCAGGACTTCGCGCGCCTGGGCGGCGTCCAGCCCCACGGACTGCGCCGCTGCCACCAGCACCTCGCGATCGCTCGGGTCCTTGCCCTCGCCGTGGTAAGCGCGCAGCAGCGCGAGCTTGAGCGGCAACTGCTTGCCTTCGAGACCCGCCCAGTGCAGCAGACGGTGGGCATCGAACGTGTTGTAGGCGCGTTCGCGCGGACCGAACGCAAAGCCCACTTCGGCGCCGCGCTCGCGGATCATGGCCTGGGTCTCGGCGATCTGCTCGGGCGTGCGGCCATACTTCTTGCCGAGATACTCGACGATCGATTCGCCGTCCGGTCCCATCTGCGGGTTGAGTTCGAACGGGTGCACGACGATCTGCGCATCGACCTTGTCGTCGAGGCGCTCGAGGGCGCGTTGCAGGGAGGAAAGGCCGATCGCGCACCAGGGGCAGGCGATATCGGAAACGAAGTCGATCTTGAGGGGCTGTTTCATGGCGAATCCTGGTTGATGTGGCTGGCGGCGCCGGGCCGATGCCTTGATCGGGCCGACGTCACCGCAGCGCACAGGGTAGCCCGAAACGGCGCGCCTTGCAGGGCACGCACCCGTATGCGTCAACGCCTCACGCCGCGCGGGCGCGGTCGACGTCGGGGCTGCGATACGCCGATTCGGGAATGTCCGAGAGCCGCGACGCGTGTACCTGGCCGCCCGAAAGCCCGTAAAACTTCTGGAAGCTCATGATGAGCGGATTCCACTTGTCCGGATCGATGCGGTTGGGCTGGCCGTCCATCAGCAGGTCGGCGCGCACGTGCACGCGCGTCACGCGCAACTCGAAGAGCTCGATTGCGCCGCGCAACTCCGGTGCGTCGTCGGCGAGCCCGTGGCGCGTGGCTACCGCGGCTTCGAGGTGGATCGGGCACTCCTGCGCGCGCGGCGCGCCCACCGTCTGCGAGGCGAGCGGCGTGAGCCCCGCGCGGCCGAACTTGTCCGGCTCGAACGTATAGCCGCGCGCCAGCTTGCGTGGGGACACCGGATTCGAGCCCGTGGTGCGCGCGATGCGGTCCACGGCGGCCGCTTCTTCGGCGGAAGGCAGATTCAGCGTGCATTCGCCGGTGCGCTTGAGATTGGCCGTGGTTTTCGAGGCGGCCGAAATGCCGATCACGCAACGCCAGCCCAGCCAGAACGCCGACGAAATGGGCGCGAGGTTCGCGCTGCCGTCGTCGTTGCAGGTGCCGACCAGCACGACGGGCGTGCCGAAATAGAGAATGGCGGGTTCGCTCAAAACATGGGTGGAGGACATGCCGGGGCCTTATGTCGAGTGGGTGAGTGGGTGAGGGGATGTGAGGCCAGTTTCGTGCGGCCAGCCCCGGCATGCACTCCAGTTCTTGCGTTCTCGTTCGGTCCACGCGCCAAAGACGCGCGGGAAGCAAAGGAAGGCGTGCGCTATCATGCTGCGCGGCATGCCAGCCGCACGCCCTTTCACCGTGACGCCCAACCCTGACCCGCGATGTTGCCCATCCCACTCTCCGGCGGACTGCTTTATCCCCATCTTCAGGCGCTGAGCGCCGCCGCGCTCGCCGGCATCGCGTTCGCGCTGGTGCTGGGCGGCATGGTGAAGGGGGTGACGGGCATCGGCGTGCCGCTCGTCGCCATGCCCATCCTCACGCACTTCATGCCGGTGAAGGAGGCGGTGCTGCTGCTCTCCATGCCGATCATTCTCGGCAATATCCCGCAGGCGGTCGAAGGCGGCCAGATCCTGCCCACCGTGCGGCGCATCGCGGCACCGCTCGTCGGCACCGTGATCGGCAACGTGGTGGGCGTATGGGTGCTGATCTCGCTCGAACCGCATCGCGCGCAGTTCGCCTCGGGGCTCGTGCTGATTCTCGCCGCGGCGTTGCTGCTCGCTTCGCCGAGGCTCACGTTCGCGCCCGCCCTGGTGAAGCCCGTGGGTCTCGTACTGGGCTTCGGCGCGGCGCTCATGGAAAGCATCGCTTCGGTGCCGGGTCCGCTGCTCGCCATGTATCTGATCGCGACGGGCGCCACGGGCCGGGCCTTCACGAAGCAGATCGCCATCATCCTCGTCGTTTCGATCGTCACGCTGCTCACCACCTTCAGCAGCGGCGCCCATGCGAACGTGACGGATCTCGCCCTCTCCGCTGCGGCCAGCCTGCCGGCCATCGCGGGCATGTGGCTCGCCCGGCCGCTGCGCGACGGGCTGCATCCGCTCGCTTTTCGCATGGTCGTGCTCGTGTGCGTGCTGGCCGCCGCGGCGCAGATGATCTGGAAGTCCGGGGTGCTCTGAAGCCGGCTTTGGCGCGTGTGTATCGCGCAAGCTTTCATTGGCCTTGTAACGGATCGGGCAAGCATCAGGGCCGGCGATAGTTCGAATCCGGATTTGCGATTTTTCCGATGGCACGCGATCCTCTACGATGGAGGCATCGCAGCCAGCGTCCTGCTTCGCCAGCCGAAGCGGAATTCGGAGAAACGATGGAGCACAAGGCCCGCACCCAGGACGAGCAACTCGAGGTCAAAACGACCACGTGCTACATGTGCGCGTGCCGTTGCGGCATCCGCGTGCATCTGCGCGACGGCGAGGTGCGCTACATCGACGGCAATCCCGAGCACCCGCTCAACCAGGGGGTGATCTGCGCGAAGGGCTCGTCGGGGATCATGAAGCAGTATTCGCCCGCGCGCCTCACGCAGCCGCTCGTCCGCAAGCCCGGGGCGCTGCGCGGCACGGCGCAGTTCGAACCGGTTTCGTGGGACGAGGCGTTCGATCTGCTCGAAAAACGCCTGGCCCATCTGCGCGCCACCGACCCGAAACGCTTCGCGCTCTTCACCGGGCGCGACCAGATGCAGGCCTTGACGGGCCTCTTCGCCAAACAGTTCGGCACACCGAACTATGCGGCGCACGGCGGCTTCTGTTCGGCCAACATGGCCGCGGGCATGATCTACACGATGGGGGGATCGTTCTGGGAGTTCGGCGGCCCGGACCTCGACCGTGCGAAGCTCTTCTTCATGATCGGCACGGCCGAAGATCACCATTCGAATCCGCTGAAGATCGCCATTTCGAAGTTCAAGCGCGCGGGCGGCCGCTTCATTGCGATCAACCCGGTGCGCACGGGCTACGCGGCCATTGCCGACGAGTGGGTACCCATTCGCCCCGGCACGGATGGCGCGCTCTTCATGGCGCTCATGCACGAGTTGATCGGCCAGGACGCTTACGACCACGAGTTCGTGGCGCGCTACACCAACGCGGCGGAACTGCTCGACCTGCGCGAGGCAAGCGAAACTTATGGGCTCTTCGTGCGCGACGAAACCGCGGACGAAAGCAACCGCCTCTTCCCGCAAAACCACTTGTGGTGGGACCTCGAAACGCAACGCGAGGTGCTGCATCACACCCCGGGTGCGCGGCCTGCGCTGGACGGCCGCTATACGCTCGCGGACGGCACGCCGGTCGCGCCTGCCTTCGCGCTGCTGCGCGAGCGCGTGGCCGACTGCACGCCCGAATGGGCCGCGGAGATCACGGGGATTCCAGCGGCCACGATCCGGCGCCTCGCGCGCGAAATGGCCGAGGTCGCGCGCGATCATCCAATCACGCTGCCGATACGCTGGACCGATGCCTGGGGCGAAACGCACGACACGGTCACGGGCGCGCCCGTGGCGTTCCATGCGATGCGCGGGCTCGCCGCACACTCGAACGGGTTTCAGACCACGCGTGCGCTGGCGGTATTGATGTCGCTGCTCGGCACCATCGACCGGCCCGGCGGCTTTCGTCACAAGTCGCCGTTTCCGCGCGCGGTGCCGCCTTCGGCCAAGCCGCCCAATCATCCCGGCGACGTGCGTCCCAACACGCCGCTCGCCACCGGGCCGCTGGGCTGGCCGGCGGCGCCCGAAGACCTTTTCGTGGACGACGAGGGCGGCCCGGTTCGCATCGACAAGGCGTTCTCGTGGGAGTACCCGCTTGCCGTGCACGGACTCATGCACAGCGTCATCACGAACGCGTGGCGCGGCGACCCGTATCCCATCGACACGCTGCTCATCTTCATGGCCAACATGGCGTGGAATTCGTCGATGAACACCGTGGAGGTGCGCAAGATGCTGGCGGACCGCCACGAGAACGGCGAGTACAAAATCCCGTTCCTCGTGGTGTGCGACGCGTTCCAGTCGGAGATGACCGCGTTCGCCGATCTCGTCCTGCCCGACACCACCTACCTCGAACGCCACGATGCCATGTCGATGCTCGACCGGCCGATTTCGGAATTCGACGGACCCGTGGATTCCGTGCGCGTGCCGGTGTTGCCGCCCACAGGCGAATGCAAGCCGTTCCAGGAAGTGCTGATCGAATTGGCAGGACGCCTGAAGTTTCCCGCGTTCACGACCGCCGAGGGCAAGCGCAAGTACCGCGATTACCCCGACTTCATCGTCAACCACCAGACTTCTCCGGACTCGGGCGTGGGCTTTCTGATCGGCTGGCGCGGCAAGGACGGGGATGCCGCACTCGTGGGCGAACCCAATCCGCGGCAGTGGGAGATGTACGCGGCCAACAACTGCGTCTATCACTACACGCTGCCCGAAACGATGCAATACATGCGCAACTGCAACGGGCCGTATCTGCAGTTCGCGGTCGAGAAGGGCTTTCGCAAGTTCGACGAACCCATCGTCATCGCTCTCTACTCGGACGTGATGCAGAAGTTCCGGCTCGCAGCGCAGGGCAAGGCGAAGGGGCGTCAGCCCCCCGAGCACCTGCGCGAACGCGTGGCCACGTACTTCGATCCGCTGCCGTTCTGGTACGCGCCGCTCGAACGCGAAGAGACCGATACGGCGCGCTATCCGCTCGCGGCGGTCACGCAGCGCCCGATGGCGATGTACCACTCGTGGGACTCGCAGAACGCCTGGCTGCGGCAGATACACGGCGAGAACTATCTCTATGTGAATCCGCGCACCGCCGCGGCCGAGGGTATCGAAGACGGCGCCTGGATTCATGTGGAATCGCAATGGGGCAAGGTGCGCTGCCTTGCGCGCTATAGCGAGGCGGTGGAGCCCGGCACCGTATGGACCTGGAATGCCATCGGCAAGGCGGCTGGCGCCTGGCAGCTAGGCCCGGACGCGAACGAATCGCAGCGCGGCTTTCTGCTCAATCACCTGATCACCGACGAGTTGCCGGCCACCGAAGCCAGACCCTGGCGCCTCTCGAATTCCGATCCTGTGACGGGCCAGGCTGCATGGTACGACGTGCGCGTGCGCATCTATCCGGCCGAGGCCAATGCGGATCGCACGCTGCCGCAGTTCGACCCCGTGCGGGAGATGCCCGGCGTGGTGGGGGAAGGCGAAGGGAAGGGCGGTGTGGTTCACCGCACCCTGCAGGCGTATTTCGCGGGGCGCGGCGAATTCGCGGCGCGCCTGCGGGCGGCGTCGAAACGGCGCAAGCCGCCACGTGCGTGACAACGGGAGTTTGCTATGACCCAGATGGCCCTCGTCATCGATCTCAACGTCTGTGTGGGTTGCCACGCATGCGTGACGAGTTGCAAGGAATGGAACACTTCGGGAGAGGCGGGCAGCCTCGCGGACCTGAACCCCTACGACGCCGATCCGTCCGGCACGTTCTTCAACCGCGTGCAGACTTTCGAAGCGGGCGAATACCCCCTGGCGGATACGATCCACTTTCCGAAGTCGTGCCTGCACTGCGAGGACCCGCCGTGCGTGCCGGTGTGTCCGACCGGGGCAAGCTACAAGCGCAAGGAAGACGGCCTCGTGCTGGTCGATTACGACCGCTGCATCGGCTGCAAGTACTGCGCGTGGGCCTGCCCCTATGGCGCGCGGGAACTGGACGAAGGCCGCAAGGAAATGACCAAGTGCACGCTGTGTTCGGACCGCATCCATAACGAGGCGCTGCCCGAGCGCGACCGCAAGCCGGCCTGCGTGCTGGCATGCCCCACCTCGGCGCGGCTCTTTGGCGACATTCACGACCCGGACTCGGTGGTTTCGAAGGCGATTCGCGAGCGCGGCGGCTACCAACTGATGCCCGAGTGGGAAACGCGGCCCTCGAATCATTATTTGCCGCGCAAGCAGGTGGCTTCGTGCGGCAGCGGGTGTGGCTGTGCCGAAGCGGGCGAGCGTGAGGCATCGTCGATGGAAGACGGCGAGCTGCACCTCGCATCGATTGCAAAGCGGATCGGATAGACGCGGACCGCCAGAGGGAGACCGAACTTGAAACCTGCATTTTCCGTCGTATTCCTGACGACCCTGAGCGGAGCGGGGCAGGGATTGCTCATTGTGCTCGTTGCCGTGGAAGCGGCGGCGCGCCTCGGCTTCGCCGGTGCCGATGGCGTGCCGGCTGCGTTCTACGTCGCCGGTGCCGTGCTTGCGTGCGTGCTCGGCGCGCTGGGGCTGCTCGCGTCGTTTTTCCACCTGGGGCATCCCGAGCGCGCGTGGCGGGCCATCGCCATGTGGCGCACGTCGTGGCTCTCGCGCGAATGCCTGTGTTTGCCCGCTTTCCTCGGCTGCGCGTTCGCGTATGGCCTCGCGCATGCGCTGAACTGGCCTGATACGCTGGCTATCGGCGGCCTTGGCGTGGTGGCGGGCGTGCTGCTGTTCGTCTGCACGGGCATGATCTACGCCTGCCTGCGCTTCCTCCAGGAATGGGCGACGCCGCTCACCGTCGTCAATTTCGCACTGCTCGGCTGCGCGTCGGGCGCCACGCTGGCCGTTGCCTGCGCGGCGTGGCTCGTACCCGGGCTGGTCGCGCCGCTCGCGGCGCTCGCTTGCCTGCTTACGCTGGCGGCCGGCGTTTCGCGCGGGGCCTCGCTGGTGCGCAACGCCCGCTTGCACCCGAAATCGACGGTGCAAAGCGCCACGGGCATTCAGGGGAGGCGCGTGGTGCAGCAGTCGCGCGGCTTCACCGCAGGCGCGTTCAACCTGCGGGAGTTCTTTCACGGCAAGACGCCCGAGACGTTGCACCGCGTGAAATGGACCTTCATCGTGGCCGCATTCGTCGTGCCGTTTTGTCTTGTGGCGCTGGGCGGCAGCCTGCGTTTGCCGGTAGCGGCGCTGGCACTGCTATGGCTTGCGGCAGCGATCCAGTATGCGGGGCTCGTGGCCGAGCGCTGGTTCTTCTTCGCGGAAGCGCGGCACCCGCAGAATCTGTACTACCGCCAGAGCTGAGCGCGGCGTACCGCCCCCCGCCTGGCGACACCACCGCTACTTCAGCCGGCCCGCGAGGAACTGCTGCAGGCGCTCGCTGCGCGGCGCGTTCAGCACCTCGCGCGGGTCGCCTTGCTCCTCGATCTTGCCCTTGTGCAGAAAGACGACGTGATTCGACACGTTGCGCGCGAAGCCCATTTCGTGCGTGACGACGATCATCGTGCGGCCTTCTTCCGCGAGCGCCTGCATCACCCTCAGCACTTCGCCCACCAGTTCCGGGTCGAGCGCGGACGTGGGTTCGTCGAACAGCATCACTTCCGGCTCCATTGCCAGCGCGCGGGCGATCGCCACGCGCTGCTGCTGTCCGCCGGAAAGATGCGCCGGGTACTTCTGCTCGACGCCGTTAGTCAGACCCACCTTCGCCAGATATTTGCGCGCGCGTGCCTCTGCCTCCTCGCGGTTCAGTCCGAGCACGCTCACGGGGGCTTCGACGATGTTTTCGAGCACGGTCATGTGCGCCCAGAGATTGAAATGCTGGAACACCATCGAAAGGCGCGTGCGCATGGCGCGCAACTGCTTCGGGTCGGTCACCCTCAGGGCGCCGCTGCGGTCGGTGCTGGTGCGGATCTCCTCGCCGTTTACCGCGATGCGCCCGGAGCAGGGCGATTCGAGGAAGTTGATGCAGCGCAGGAAGGTGCTTTTCCCGGAACCGCTCGACCCGATCAGGCTGATCACGTCGCCGGCCTTCGCCTTGAGCGACACCCCCTTCAATACTTCGTTTTCGCCGAACTTCTTGTGCAGGTCGTCGACAATCAGTTTGTACATTCTCAATACACTCCCACCAGGCGGCTTAGTGCCCTTGCGGTTTCAGGTAAGCCAGCATACGTGTTTCCATGCGGCGGAAAGCCCAGATCAGGGCGAAGACGATCGACGCATACAGCACGGCCGCAATGCCGTAAGCCTGGAAGGTCATATAGGTGGCCGAGTTCGCGTCGCGGGCCACTTTCAGGATGTCGGGGACGGTGGCGGTGAAGGCGAGCGTGGTGGCGTGCAGCATCAGGATCACTTCGTTGCTGTAGGCGGGCAGCGCGCGGCGCAGCGCCGAAGGCAGGATGATGCGCGTGTAGAGCCGGGTCTTCGACATGCCGTAAGCCTGCGCCGCCTCGATCTCGCCGTGCGACGTCTCCTTGATCGCACCGGCGAATATCTCCGTGGCGTAGGCGCATTCGTTCAGCGTGAAGGCCAGCAGCGTGCAGTTCATCGCACTGCGAAAGAACGCGCCGAGCATCTCGTGCGTATGCACGTAGTGCAGGCTGTAGATGCCGGTGTAGCAGAGCAGCAACTGAACATAGAGCGGCGTGCCGCGAAACACGTAGGTGTAGAGCCACACGGGGCGCGAAATGAACGGATTGCGCGAGGTGCGTGCAATGGCGAGCGGCACGGCCAGCAGGAAGCCGAGCACGATCGAGACCACCAGCAGCCAGAGCGTGACCACGAGGCCGCTGTAGTTGAAGCCGTCGCTGTACAGATAGTTCGGCCAGTATTGCTGAATGAGTTCGATCACAGCGCGGCCCTCCGGACGCCGGTCGAATAGCGCTTTTCGAGGCGATGCAGTGCGAAATTGGACACGGTGGTGATGGCGAGATAGATCGCGCCGGTCATGAGCGTGAAGAAGAAAAACTGCTGCGTGGCCTTGCCGGCGTCCTGCGCGGCCTTCACCACATCCGCGAGACCGATGATCGAGACGAGCGCGGTGGCCTTCACGAGCACCTGCCAGTTGTTGCCGATGCCGGGCAGCGCGAAGCGCATCATCTGCGGGAACAGGATGCGCGTGAACACGCGCGTGGAACTCATGCCATAGGCGAAGCCGGCTTCGATCTGCCCGCGCGGCACGGCGAGGAACGCGCCGCGAAAGGTCTCGGTGAAATAGGCGCCGTAGATGAAACCGAGGGTGATGACGCCGGCCACGAAGGGGTCGATGTCGATCTGGTCCATGCCGGCCAGGTCGGTCAGATCGTTCAGCCAGATCTGGATGCTATAGAAGAGCAGCAGCATCAGCACGAGATCGGGCACCGCGCGGATCAGCGTGGTGTACAGCGTGCCGATGCGCGAGAGCACCCGGTTGGGCGAAAGCTTCGCGGCGGCGCCGGCGAGGCCGAGCAGAAAGGCCGCGGCGAGCGACAGCAGCGCGAGCTTGACGGTTTCCCACGTGCCCGCGAGGAGCAGCGGGCCAAAGCCTTGGAAAAACATGGAAGGGTGTCCTCGATGGGAGCGAGCGTGCCGCGCATTGGCGCAGCATGCATGACACTTAGGAATACAAGTGAAGACGGCGGAACTCAGCTCCCGTACACGTCGAAGTCGAAGTACTTCGACTCGATCTTCTTGTACGTACCGTCCTGGATCATCTCGGCGATGGTCTTGTCGAGCTCGGCCTTGAGGTCGGCGTCGTCCTTGCGCAGGCCGATGGCCGCGGCGCCCGTGGGGATTTCCGGCCCTGCAAACGCGAAGCCCGCGCCGCGCGGCGTCTTGAGGAAGCCCAGGTCCGCCTGGATCTCGTCTTGAAGCGCGGCATCGAGGCGGCCCGACTGCAGGTCCAGATAGACCTGATCCTGGTTCTCGTAGGGCACGATGTTGATACCCCTGGGCGCCCAGTTTTCCTTCGCATAGGTCTCCTGAATGGAGCCTTGCTCGACCCCCACCGACTTGCCCTTGAGCGAAGCGATGGTCGGTTGCAGGTTCGAACCCTGCTTCGCGACGAGACGCGTCGGCGTGTTGAAGAGCTTCGAGGAGAAGGCGATCTGCTGCTCGCGCTGCGGGGTGATCGTGAGTGCCGAAAGCACGCCATCGAACTTCCTGGCCTTCAGCGCGGGGATCATGCCGTCGAAATCCTGCTCGACCCACACACACTTTGCCTTCATGCGCCGGCAGATTTCGTTGCCGAGATCGATGTCGAAGCCGACGAGCTTGCCGTCCGGCGCCTTCGACTCGAACGGCGCATAGCTGGCATCCACACCGAAGCGGATCGTGGACCAGTCTTTCGCATAAGCACCGCCGGCGGCGAGAGCGAGGGCGACACACAAGGCAAATTTCTTCATGAAGGCTCCGGGGGGTATCGATGGATGCAAAGTTGTCTATACAAATTATCGGTCCTGACAGTGCTCAACAATCGGTGTAATTACCGAGAAGCGCGTTGATTCGTCAACTGAAAGGCTGCGTAACTCAAGCGTCAGGAAAGCGTCATCCGGGTATACACGAAGCTTTTATTACTTGTATATACAAGTTGAAGGCTTTAATCTTTCGCCATCTTGTCCAGACAACTTGAGCGAAATGATTACTCTGACTCCCGGCCACCTGACCCTGCCCCAACTGCGCCAGATCGCGCGCCAGACCGACCAGCATCCGGTAAAGCTCGAACTCGATCCGGCAAGCTTTGCCGCCATCGATGCCTGTGCGCGCGCCGTTGCGGAAATCACGGCGAAGGGCGAACCCGCCTATGGCATCAACACGGGCTTCGGGCGTCTTGCCAGCACGCATATCCCGCGCGATCAGCTTGAACTCCTGCAGCGCAATCTGGTGCTCTCGCACGCCGTGGGCGTGGGCGAGCCGATGTCGCGCCCGGTTGTGCGCCTGCTGATGGCGCTGAAGCTTTCGAGCATGGGCCGTGGCCATTCCGGCATCCGCCGCGAGGTGATGAACGCGCTCATCACGCTCTTCAACGCCGACGTGTTGCCCGTGATTCCGGTGAAGGGCTCGGTGGGCGCTTCGGGCGACCTCGCGCCGCTTGCGCATATGTCCGCGATACTGCTGGGTGTGGGCGAAGTGTTCGCGAAGGGCGAGCGCATGAGTGCGACGGAGGGGCTGCGCCTCGTTGGCCTCAAGCCGCTCGCGCTGCAGGCGAAAGAGGGCCTCGCGCTGCTCAACGGCACCCAGGCTTCCACGGCGCTCGCGCTCTATAACCTCTTCGCGATCGAAGACCTGTACCGCACCGCGCTCGTTTCGGGCGCCCTGTGCGTGGATGCGGCGGCCGGCTCGGTCAAGCCTTTCGACGCGCGCATTCACGAGCTGCGCGGCCAGCGCGGCCAGATCGAAGCGGCCGCTGCGTATCGTGCGCTGCTCGACGGCTCGGCGATCAATCTCTCGCACCGCGACTGCGGCAAGGTGCAGGACCCGTACTCGCTGCGCTGCCAGCCGCAGGTGATGGGCGCGTGCCTCGACCAGATGCGCCACGCGGCGCAA
>NZ_BAYB01000026.1 GCF_000685035.1 Paraburkholderia ferrariae NBRC 106233 | reverse complement strand
GCGCCGTGCTGCACGACGCCGAGTTGCTCACCGGTGCCTGGCTCTCGCTGAAAATCGCCTTGCTGACGGCATTTTCTTCGGTCGTGATCGGCACCTGGGCGGGCTATGTGCTGGCGCGCCTGGGCCGCTTCAGAGGCTTCACGTTCTTCACGGCGATGATCAACGCGCCGCTCGTGATTCCCGAAGTGATCATGGGCATCTCCATGCTGCTGCTGTTCGTGGCCATGGAGCAGGTGTTCGGCTGGCCGGCCGGACGCGGGTTCGTAACGATCTGGATCGGCCACGTGATGCTGTGCGTCTCGTACGTGGCGATCATCGTGCAGTCGCGGGTGAAGGAGCTGAACAAGTCGCTCGAGGAAGCCGCGCTCGATCTCGGCGCCACGCCGCTCAAGGTGTTCTTCGTGATCGTGCTGCCGTTGATCTCACAGGCACTGGTTTCGGGCTGGCTGCTTTCGTTCACGGTATCGATCGACGACCTGATTCTTTCGGCGTTCCTGTCCGGCCCCGGTTCGACCACGCTGCCGCTCGTCGTCTATTCGCGCGTGCGCCTGGGCCTGAATCCCGAAATGAACGCGCTCGCCACGATCTTCATCTGCCTCGTCACCACCGGGGTGGTCGGCGTGAACCTCTGGATGCAGGTGCGCGAAAAGAAGCGCTTGCTCGACATACACCATGCGTTCACGGCCGAGGTAGAGGAAACGGCCACGACGCCGACCGCAGGGCGCACGACGAAGGCGTTCGGTCCGCTCAAGGCTTAAAGGAAGTCCACTTCACTACGCGCTTCGCAATACGACCAATCAGGAGAACATAGAATGCGGAAAAAGCTTGTCTGTCTCATGGTGGCGGGGGCTCTGCCCGGCCTCGCTTTTGCCGACACCACCAGCGACGAGATCCAGTCTCTGGAGGCGCAGCTCCACGCGCTGCAAAAGGAAGTGAAGCAACTGCGTGCGCAGCAGACGGCCGCCGCGTCAGGCAAGAGCGCCGCTCCCGCTGCCGCGGCGCCGGCCGCGCAGCCGGCGGTCGCGGATGCGTCCTCGCCGGACTACGGCAACGCACCGGCCCATCTGACCAACGACGAAGTGGATCAGATGAAGCAGCAGATTTCCAACCAGCAACTCAAGGTGGACTCGCTTACCGACGCGGCCACCACGGGTCCGATTGCGGGTCTTTCGATCACCGGCTATCTGGACCCCACGTATCTCTACAATCGCGATCTCGGCAGCTCCTCGTTTCTGTTCGCGAACCACGAGAACCTCTACCAGTACTACAACAGCTCGTTCGGCGACCTGTATCTCGACATCAAGAAGACCTTCGGTGTTGGCCCGCTCGCGCCGTCCGCGGAAATCACGCTGATGCCGAACCGCGGCAACGGTATCACGCAGCTGATGACCGAGCATGGCAGCAGCAGTTCCAACATCCTGAACACCGCGGTCATCACCGTGCCGTTCTCGATGACGACCTCCGTGGTCGCCGGCCTCATGCCCAGCTTCGGCGGCTACGAGGTGCAGCAGTCCAGCCAGATGCTCACGCTCACGCACGGTCTGCTGTACGACTTCTCGGATCCGGGCAGTTACGTGGGTGTGGGTCTGAATTACATGGGCGAGGGCAGCAACTGGGCGTGGAAGTTCATGCTCGGCAACGAGCAGTTCCGCACGGCGGGCGCGCAGCTCCAGACCGGCACCAACGCGCTGGGCGATCCGGTCACCACCAGCAACAAGGTGCCGACCTTCACGGCGCGCGTGGATTACACGTGGTCGGGTGCGCTCGACATCGGCGGCTCGTTCAATATCGGGCGCCAGTCGCTCGTGCAGGGCGTCGACGGGAACGGCAGTCCGCTGCCGGGCGTCTACGGTCCGGGTGGCCAGGCATCGAATCCGTTCGGGACGTTCTTCTTCGGCGAAACCGACCTGACCTACCAGACCGCCGACCTCCAGTACAACGCGGAACTCGACTACGGCCAGCAGGGGCACGCGGCGTATAACGGCGGGACCGCGCAGTGGTACGGCCTGTCGCTGCTCGCGAACCGCAAGTTCCACCTGCCGGGCCTTGGCCGCATGGGCGTGACGGCGCGCTACGACGTGCTGGCCAACCAGAAGAACGGCGGCGGCGCGAGCAGCATCGTGCTGAACGGCAATGGCATGGATCCGTACAACGGCTGGGGTATCGGCGCGAGCTGCCTGGAAGCGTCGAAGGCGAACGGCGGTTACGGCTTCGAGTGCAAGGGCGCGGTGCGCCAGGACGTGGCGCTCGATCTGCTGTTCTATCCGACGCAGCAGCTCACCATCAAGATGGAATACCGTCACGACTGGTCGACGCAGGATACGTTCCTGCGCAGCGACGGCTCGTACAGCAAGTCCAACGATATCCTGGGTACGCAGCTCATCTATTCGTTCTGAGCGAAGGTGTGACGTTGGCGGGCCGGTCTGTACGACGGTCCGCCTTTTTTTGCGTTGGTCTTCTCTTTCAACACGCCCATCAGTCATCTGCCGGGCGCCGCACAAAAAAACATGCCCGGCGGCCCTCGTCAGGTCCGCCGGGCAAAACCGGCGGCTGAGCCGCCGGAGAGGAGATCCTCAGTCCGTCTTCAGCTTCGCCCAGAGACGGTTCTGCAGACGCATGAGCTCGGCCGGCATCGGCTTGCTCACGAACATCTTGCGGTAGACCTCGGGTGGCGGGAACACCGCCGGATCGGTCAGCACGTTAGCCTGCACGAGCGCCTTCGCCGACGGCACCGCGGAAGGATACGACGTGTAGTTCGTCAGATTGGCCGCTTCCTGTGCGGAGATGACGAAGTTGATGAACTTCATGGCATTCTCGGGATGCGGTGCGTCCTTCGGAATCGCCATCATGTCGAACCACAGCGCCGTGCCCTCGTCCGGAATCACGTACTTGATGTGGTAGGACTTGTTTGCCTTCTCTGCCGCGATGCGTGCCGAATTCACGTCGCCGGACCAACCGAGCGCAAGGCAGATGTCGCCGCCCGCGAGGTCGTTGATGTAGCTCCAGCTGTTGAACTGCGTGATGTACGGGCGGATGCCCTTGAGCAGTTCATAGGCGTCCTGATAGTCCTTGGGATTGGTCGTATTGGGATCTTTCTTCAGATAGAAGAGGGCCATGCCGAACGCGTCGAGCGGGGAGTCGAGCACGGAGATGCCGCAGCCCTTCAGTTTCTGCGCGTATTTCGGGTCGAACAGCAGCGCCCAGCTATTCAGCGGCGCGTCGTTGCCGAGCGCCGCCTTGACCTTCTCGACGTTGATGCCGAGGCCGTCGCTGCCCCACGACCACGGAATGCCGTACTGGTTGCCAGGGTCGTCCTGCCGGAGGATTTTCATGATCTCGGGATCGAGCAGGCCGTAGTTCGGAATCTTCGACTTGTCGATCTTCTGGAAGATGCCGGCCTGCATCTGGCGGGCCCAGTACATGTCGGAGGGCACCACGACGTCGTAGCCCGAGTTGCCGGACAGGAGTTTGGCCTGCAGCGTGTCGTTCGAATCGAACTCCTGATAAACCACCTTGATGCCCGTGGCCTTCTCGAAGTTGGCAATGGTGTCCTTGCCGATCGAGTTGCCCCAGTTGTAGACGTTGACGATCTGCTCGTCTGCCCGGGCTGCGGGCATGGTTTGCCAGGCAACGCCGGCGAGCGCCAGCGCAACGCAGATCGCCTTCATTCTCCCCTTGATGCTCCTCTTCACTTGCTGTTCCTCCGTAGTTTCATGGGCCATCCAGTCAGGACAGCCTGGTTTGGGTTACGAAAAATGTAGCTGGAGCAAAAAGGCCGGTCTGCCCCCCCGGTGGCAGGGCAGAGGTCATCGCGTTGCATCCTTGCGATTAGCCTGCGAGATAATGAACGATGGCTTCGAAGCAGGGCCCGGCGAACGAGGAGGAGCGGGAGGCGGGGAGAGGGGTGTGCTAAAAAGACATGCCCGGCAGCCCCGGGCAGCCTCCCCCCAGGTCTGCCGGGCATCAGTGGTTTCAGGCAGGCGCCAGCGCCGCCGGAGAAGCGTGCGTCAGTCGGTCTTCAGCTTCGCCCACAGACGGTTCTGCAGGCGCGTGATTTCCGTCGTCATCGGCTTGCTCACGAACATCTTGCGGTAGACCTCGGGCGGCGGGAACACCGCCGTATCGGCCATCACCTCAGGGCGCACCAGCGGCTTCGAGGTGGGCACTGCCGTGGGATACGACGTGTAGTTCGTCAGATTCGCGGCTTCCTGTGCGGAAATCACGAAGTTGATGAACTTCATGGCATTCTCGGGATGCGGCGCGTCCTTCGGAACGGCCATCATGTCGAACCACAGTGCCGTGCCTTCGTTCGGGATCACGTACTTGATGTGGTAGGGCCGCTTCGCCGCCTCTGCGGCCAGGCGTGCCGAGTTCACGTCCCCCGACCAGCCGAGTGCGATACAGATGTCGCCGCCCGCGAGGTCGTTGATGTAGCTGGCGCTGTTGAACTGCGTGATGTACGGGCGGATGTTCTTGAGCAGTTCATAAGCTGCCTGGTAGTCCGCAGGATTATTCGTGTTGGGGTCTTTCTTCAGGTAGAAGAGCGCCATGCCGAACGCGTCGACAGGCGAGTCGAGCATCGAAACGCCGCAGCTCTTGAGCTTCTGGGCGTACTTCGGATCGAACAGCAGGGACCAGCTGTCGAGCGGCACGTTGTTGCCGAGCGCGGCCTTGACCTTCTCGACGTTGATGCCGAGGCCGTCGCTGCCCCACGACCACGGAATGCCGTACTGATTACCCGGATCTTCCTGCGAGATGATCTTCATGATGGTCGGGTCGAGCAGCCCATAGTTCGGGATCTTCGACTTGTCGATCTTCTGGAAGATACCGGCCTGCATCTGGCGGGCCCAGTACATGTCGGAGGGCACTACGACGTCGTAGCCCGAGTTGCCGGACAAAAGCTTGGCCTGCAGCGTGTCGTTCGAATCGAACTCCTGATAAACCACCTTGATGCCCGTCGCTTTCTCGAAGTTGGCGATGGTGTCCTTGCCGATCGAGTTGCCCCAGTTGTAGACGTTGACCACCTGGTCTTCCGCCCGGGCCGCAGGCATGGTCTGCCATGCGACGCCCGCCAGCGCGAGCGCGGCGCAGACGGCCTTCATCCTGCTTGCGATATTCCTGTTCACTTGCCTTTCTCCATGGTTTTATGGGGCCGTCCTGTGCGGACGACATGATTCGTGTTGCGAAAATATAGCTTGAGAAAACGGTCGCGTTGCGTTCAATCTGCGAGATGCCGCACGATGGCCCGGTAGGCGGCGAGCGCCGCGGCGTCCGCTGCGTCGTCCACGGGCAGCGGCTGCGACGAGAGCCTGACGATGACGACGCCGGAGGCCGGATCGATGTAGATCCACTGCCCATGGATGCCGATGGCCATATACGGGCTGCCCGCCTCGCCGGTGACGTACCACTTGCTGCGATAGTGCGCGCCGGGCAGGAAATCGGCCCACGTCGAGCGTTTCCATGCGTCGCGGCTGCCGTTGCCGAGCACGTCGTCGATCCACCAGCCGGGCACCACCTGGCGGCCGTTCGCCACGCCGCGGCAGCGCATCATTTCCGCGAAGCGCGCAAGGTCGCCCAGCGTCGCGCACAGGCCTGCGGCGGCGCGCGGCGCGCCGAGGCGGTCGAGTGCCATCCATGCCTCGTGGTGCGCGCCGAGCGGCGCCCAGATGTATTGCGAGAGCAGTGCGTCGATCGGCTGCGATGCGGCGCGCTCCAGCACCCAGCCCAGGGCGTCGGTGGTCGGCGAGTTGTAGTGGAAGACCTCGCCGTGCGCGCGCTCGCCGCGCTGCAACTCCATGAGGAAACGCCTCAGGTCGATCGGGTCGCTTTCGATGGCCGGGTTCCAGCCCATTGCGCGGCGATAGCGCAGGAAATTGCCGCGCGTGTCGAGATAGTCCTCGGCGAAGTCGATGCTGACCGTCATGTCGAGCAGATGGCGCATGGTCGCACCGTCGAACGCGCTGCGGCGCAGTTCGGGCAGATAGTCCGTGACGGGCGCATCGACGTCCAGCATGCCCCGATCGGCGAGCACGCCCGCCAGCAGACCGACGACCGATTTCGTGACCGAGAAGATCAGATGCGGGCTATCCGGCGTGAGGCCGTGGTCGTAGCGTTCGGCGACAATCGTGCCGTGCTGCATGACGAGAAAGCCGTCCGTGCTCGTCTCCCGCAGCATTCGGTCGATGGACCAGGTCTCGCCGGCCGGCGTTTCGAACGGGAGCGTGCCGAGATCGATCATGCATCCTGGACGGGCCTGAACCGCGCGATCCGGGTAGGACGCACCCGGGATGGCCGCGGTGGGCAGCAGGCGGCGGACGTTGCGGAATGCCCACTGGCTGTGCGGGGCGGTGCGCCAGTTGGCGAGGGTGACCTGGTGTTCTGCGGGCACGGGCGCGCCGCACATGATGCGTGACATCGGCAATCTTCCTGTGGTTCGAAATGCGGCTCACTATAGAGACGCCCCAGGGGAACGGTCTGCCCCCCCGCGCAGGGGGCAAGGCTGCTTTGGCTCCCACGCGGCAAGGGGGTGCCGGTACCATGCGCACGGGTCGCTGAATACGGTGCGGCAACGCGTCGGGGCGGCCTTTTTGCCCGTAACTCGACGACATGGTGCCTTCGACGATGAATCCCGCCGCCATTGCGCTGAGCCGTGCCGGCGACCTGATCGCCGCGCTCGGCAGCGCGCAGTTTCCCGGCCGTCTGTGGTGTTGGCTATGTGACGCGCTCGAACCGCACTCGTGCCACACGGTGGCGACGCGCTACCGGCGCCGCGCGCCGTCGCGATGCGTGGACGGCGTCGATCTGCTGTTTTTCGCGGGCGAGATCGATCCCGACGACACGCGCCACGCGCTCGATCTGTATCTGGGCGGCGACTGGCGCGCCGATACGATCCTGCCTTACGTGGAGCGTCTTACCGACCCTCAGATCGTATTTTCGAGCAACCATCACGTGAGCGAGGCCACCGCATACGGGCGTTATTTCACACAAGGCGAGCTCGGCGAGGAATGCACGCTGCTCGGCAGCGACTACGGCGAATACGTGTATGCGCTTTCCCTGTTCAGGCGCCGTGGCGAGCCTTCATTCACGCTAGACGAATTGAGCCGGATGCGCCAGTTGGGCGACTTCCTGTTGCCGCTCCTCGTGCAACATGCGCGGCTTGCGAGCGTCGCGCACCATTCGGCGCAGGCAACGCTCGCGCAACGTTTCGAGCAGCGGCTCGCCGGCGATGGCGTGGCGCTGTCGCAGCGCGAGCGGCTGGTGTGCTGCGCGCTGCTGGAAGGACGCCAGGTGGCACAGATCGCGCAGACGCTCGAGGTCGAACCCTGCAGCGTGCGGACCTATCTTGGCCGTGCGCTCGCCAAGCTCGGGGTGGCGAACCGGGCCGGCCTGTTCGCGTGGACCGCGGGCGGCGCAATCGTTGCCGGCACCACCGGCCCCGCGTAGAGCGAAGCTTGATCTGCCGCTTTTGGGTTTGTCCTCAAAACGAGGGCAGACCAAACGATTAGTGATCCATAGCATTGAGTCAATCCGCTCGATACGCCGGAATTGGCGGGCGAGCAGCCGGTGCGCCGCACCCGAACCCATGATTCCCACGATTGGAGGAGAAAAATGCAACACGCCGATGTCGTGTACCTGAACGGCACACTCTATACCGCCGACGTCAGCCGACGCTTTGCGCAAGCGCTGGCCGTTCACAACGGCAAGATCCTGGCCGTTGGCCGGAACGAGGAAGTCGCCGCACTGGCCGGACCGCGTACGCAGCGCGTCGATCTGCGCGGCGCGATGATGCTGCCGGGGCTCATCGACGGCCACGCGCATCCGCTCGAGGGCCACCTGATCCTTGGCGATTTCGACCTGTCGGGTATCAACGACCCGCAGGCCATTATCGCGCGCATCCGTGCCTGCGCAGAAGCCACGCCGAACGAACCGTGGGTCTATCTGGGCGGCGCGAATCTACCCGCGTTCGGTGCCTATCCGACGCGCCAGTTGCTCGACGAGATCGTGCCGGACCGTCCGCTGCTGGTCGTGAATTTCGACGTCCACAGCGGCTGCCTCAATTCGAAGGCGCTGGAGGTGCTGGGAATCACGAAGGACACGCCGGAGATGCAAGGCGGCGTTCACGAGCGCGATGCCGATGGCGCGCCTACGGGTGTCGTGCACGAAGCCGCGTTCTATCGCATCTGTTCGCGCATTCCGCAACTGAGCCCCGCGGGTTATCCGAAGGCGCTCGGCAAGGCGCACCGCATGGCTCATGGCTACGGCATCACAGGCTGGTTCGACGCGCGCGTCGAAAGGCCGGAACTGGATGCCTATGCAACGGCCCAGCGCGAGGGTACGCTCAAGGCCTATATGAGCGCGGGCCTGATGGCTAGTCCGCGCGGCAACGCGCGCGAGCAGATCGAACGCTTCGCTGCGTGGCGCAAGGAATTCGAGTGCGACACGCTGCGCCTGCACACGGTCAAGATATTCATCGATGGCGTTCCCGAGTCGAAGACCGCTGCGCTGCTCGAACCGTACGCGGGCACCGACGATTGCGGTCTCGCGCTGTGGACCCAGGAGGCGCTGAACGAAATCTCGCAACTGGCCGACGCGGCCGGTTTCGACCTGCACTTCCACACGCTGGCCGATCGCGCAGTGCGCATGGCGCTCGACGCGCTCGAATACGCGCAGCAGTGCAACGGATCGCGCGACCGCCGCGCGCAGTTTGCCCACTTGCAACTGGTCGATCCGGCCGACATGGGGCGCTTCCATCAACTGGGTGCGATCGCTAGCGTGCAGGCGCTCTGGGGCGCCGCGCGGCCCGAGCAGCAGCAGCTCTATGTCGATCTGTTTGGCCCGGAGCGCGCCGCGTGCAACTACCCGTTCCGCAGCCTGCGCAATGCGGGTGCGCTGCTCGCGGCCGGTTCGGACTGGTCGGTGACGACGATGGACCCGCTGCAGATCATCCAGACCGGCGTGACGCGCGTGCTCGTCGACGAACCCGGCGGTGCGCCGTGGAATCCGGACGAACGTCTCGATCTGCTCACGATGCTCGAGGCCTATACGATCAACGCGGCGTATGCCCTGCGCTTCGACGATTGCACCGGGTCGCTCGAAGCAGGCAAGGATGCGAGCTTCACGATTCTCGACCGCAATCCGCTGCTGCATCCGGTGGAGCAGCTCACGCAGACCCGGATCGTTCAAACGTGCTTCCGGGGCGAAGTCGTTCATGCGGAGCCTGGCTGGGCTAACTGAAAAGACGCCGGGATAATCAATCGACGCGGATATTAAAGCCGGCGCGCAACATCATACTGGAACGCGCCTTTGGGCAAGGCCACGTGAGTAGTGGCCAACGTTCCGCCAACCCAACCAGGTCCATCCATGAAGATCGAAATCGTACAGTTGGCCGGCCGCGACGGCGACACGGCCTTTAACCTGAACCGCGCGAAGCAGGCCATTTCGGCATGCGCTGCCGATACCGACATTGTCCTGTTTCCCGAAGCGCATCTCACCGGCTTTCTCGAAGTCGGGCAGCTTGCATCGCATGCCGAGCCGATCGACGGCCCCAGCGTGAGCGCGATTCGTGCCGCGGCGCGCGAGCGCAATGTTGCCGTGGTCACGGGTCTCATCGAAAACGACGGGAGCAAGTTCTACAACACGACGGTGTTCGTCACGCCGGACGGCGTGGCGCTCAGCTATCGCAAGACGCATCTGTGGGTGGCGGAGCACGGTGTCGTGCTGCCCGGCGACCGGTTCGCCACGGTCGAATGGCGCGGTGTGCGCCTCGGCCTCCTGATCTGCTACGACATCGAATTTGCCGAGAGCGCCCGGGCAACGGTCGAGCTGGGCGCGCAATTGCTGCTGGTGACGAACGGCAACATGGAGCCGTTCGGCCAGGTGCATCGCACGGCGATCATGGCGCGTGCACAGGAGAACCAGGTTTTCGCGGTGATGGCGAACCGGGTGCGCGAAGGTGCCGGCGACCTGACATTCGCAGGCGGCAGCGCGGCAGTGGACCCGTTCGGGCGGCTGATTTTCGAAGCAGGGCGCGAAGAAAGCCACCACACCATCGAGCTGGATTTCGGCCAGATTCCAGCAGCGCGCACGCTCTACGACTATGGCCGCGATCAGCGTCTGTCGCTTTCGGGCCAACGCATCGAGCATGCGGATGGGCGCCGCGAGCTGCTGATTCCCTGAGCAGTTGTTCAGGTGGCCCGGCGCGGGCAGCCTGCCGCGCCGGACATCGCTCGGGTCGGCCGGTCTTGAGCTTGGCCCGGAGACGGTTTTCCAGACGCATCAGTTCCGCCGATGCCGGTTTGCTGACCAGGGCGATACGGGTGACACGGTTGCGTCGGGGTACGGCGGGTGATCGACTTAGCCGGCCAATATCACCGCCGATTGGGGCGTGCCGCTCACGACTGGAAGACAGCGATGAACCAATTCGCCATCCTCTACTCGGACCGATTCACTCGGCCATCCGTGTAAATCTCAACCCCGCCTTGAACACGGAAATTCCGACACCCCCTGAAAAACCATCAAAGCCTTATGGGGCAACGGTTCAAGTCCGGTCGCCACTTTGCGGCTTGGCTTGGGAGATCCGGGTTGTTCATGGGCGACTATTTGCTCGACCTGCTGGAAGGGCTGCCGTTGTCGAAAAACCGTCCATTCCCGATACCTGTGCGCTGGAATCCAGCCGGAAGAACGACACTGCCTGGTTCAACTGCCGCCCCTGGTTTTCGAGTGATTTCGACGCAGCGGCCGCTTCCTCCACCAGCGCGGCATTCTGCTGCGTGACTTCGTCCATCTGTGTGATCGCCTGATTGACCTGCTCGATACCCCGGCTCTGTTCGGTCGATGCGGAAGCGATTTCACCCATGATGTCAGTGACGCGAGCCACCGCCTGTGTGACCTCCGCCATCGTTTTTCCGGCCTCATTCGCAAGCGACGAACCTTCCTGGATTTTTTGCACGGAGGCGTCGATCAGATCCTTGATTTCCTTCGCAGCACTGGACGAACGCTGGGCGAGACTGCGCACCTCGCTTGCGACCACGGCAAATCCGCGCCCCTGCTCTCCAGCGCGGGCCGCTTCCACGGCAGCATTCAGCGCCAGGATATTCGTCTGGAAAGCAATACCTTCAATGATCCCGGTGATCTCGGCAATCTTGCTGGAACTTGCATTGATATCGCCCATCGTATCGACCACGCGACTGACGACCTGATTGCCCCTTCCTGCTACTTCGGACGCATTCGCGGAGAGTGAGCTTGCCTGCTGCGCGTTCTCGGCGTTCTGCCTTACCGTCGAGGTCAGTTCTTCCATGCTCGCGGCAGTTTCCTGCAGAGACGCAGCCTGCTGCTCCGTGCGCGAGGAAAGATCCACGTTGCCTGAAGCAATCTGGCTCGAACCAGTGGCGATGCCATCCGCGGAAGTGCGAACCTGACCAATCAGGCTAACGAGGCTCGCCTGCATTTCACTCATCGATGCGAGCACGCTGCCGGCAGGTGCGCTTTTGGCGCCCCGCACCGGGCTCAGATCTCCGCTCGCCACACGTTGGGTCACTTCTCCCAATTCGGCCGGCTCGGCGCCGAGTGCCCGCAACAGGCCTCGCGTAATGACGATGCCGGCCAGCACCGCGATCGCAACCGCGACAAGGCAGAAGGCAATCAACAGGTTCCGTTGAGCGGTAAACTGGTCGCGCGACTCCTGCACCATCTGCGCCGCATACTGACGGCTGAAATCCTGATAGTCGTTGGATGCCTTGATCAGCGTCGACAGTAGCGGCCTGCATTTCGTGTCAATTTCAGCAATCGCCGCATCGCGCTGATTGCTCAGGGCCAGCCGATCGATGTCCAGGGCCACTGGGCGGTAGAGTGCTTCGATTCGCGGAAGCTCAGCCGCCAGACTACGCCCCCTGTCGCTCATGTCGGACGCGCTGGCCACCATTGCATTGAACTTCTCGAGGTTGGACTCGACGCGTCGTTCCGCATCAGTGACCGCAGCCTTCTCCTGTTCGACATCGGCGGGTGTGCTGACGAGTACAAGGTTACGCACCGCCATCGCACGATCGTCGACCGCCGTACGCACTGCTTCAGCCATATCGGCACGTGCATTGATGCCACTGATATAGCCGGCAAATCGGTTGTGCGCTTCATTCAGTTCTATGAGCGACAGTCCGGAAACGACCAGCACGATAACCGCCAGTATTCCAAACGCTCCCGTGAGCTTTGCTTTCACCGGCAGTTGGCTCAGATTCATATTTTCTACTCCAGGGGATAATAAAGCCGGACAATAGGGAAAAATCCTCTTGACGTCCAGTAACCAAAAGACAATTGCGGCGATACAGACAGACTCGCCAGAACGTGCCTGGCGCGACACGTATACCCGACCGATGCGCGTTTCCGCCGCAGGGAACGGGCGCGTATCTCCGGTGACTGAGGGGTATGTCGCCGGGAACCGGGAGCTGCCGGGCTCAGGGACATGGAGCGTGGTTTGCCGCTACGGTATCGGCTCGGCTTACTGGACAGGCAGACCGCGCATTTTCTTGTAAAGCGTGGTACGGGAGATGCCAAGTTCGCGTGCGGTGGCGGAGATGTTTCCGTTGTTGGCATGCAGTGCCTTTGCGACTGCCTGTAATGTTTGTTCGCGCAATGCCGGGTGTTTGGGGGCAGGCCAGCAAAGCGGCCGTGTACCCTGTGCGACGCGGAGGAGATCCACGAATGCGGTTGTGCCGTCGCGCAACGGAACATATTGACCAGTTCCCGGCTTCAATAGCCGTCGGCGTTGAACCACGCGGGCCTCGGCAAACATCTCGTCAATGTGCAGGCCAGGCTCGATGCCCGAAGCTGGCAGTCCCAACATCCTCCTTGCAATGCGATTGGCCGCGCGTAGCTGACCTTCGGCGTTGATTGCCAGCAATCCCTGCATCGGTGATTCAGCCCAGCGCGGATCGTGGCGCAGGCGAAGCAGATGGCAATGTTGCAAGCCGGATATCAGTCTGTTTTCTGCGGCCAGCGCGGCCTGCCGGAAATGTGCCAGCAGGAGTCCAGGGTTCCGCTCTCCGACACCGGTAATATCCAATGCCCCGATCAGTTCGCCCTCCAGTCCATGCAGCGGGACAGACAGACAGAACACGGTGTCGAATTCGCTCAGGTAATGCTGACTACCATGCACCACGATCGGTCGCCCCTCGGCCAGCGCGCAACTCGGGGCTGTAGTGCCAATATCTGATTCCTGAATGCGACGGCCGACCTGAATCGGTTGCAGCAAGCCGCAGCGGCCGTCCTGGTTCCTGTACTGATGTACGATTACACGGTCGGGATTGACGCAGAATACGGTCCATTGCGGGCCACCGAAGGCCGTCCAGAGCTGTTCCATTTCGGCCCGAACGCATTGCACGAGCTGACGGTCATTCGGGTGTGCACGGGGATTGCCCGGTGGCTGCAAGGCCTCATAGTTCGGCGAACTCCACGGTTTGAGTCCCGCCGTGCGAGAGCGCTCCCAGGAGCGCGCCAGGCTACCCGGCAGAAGATGCTCTGGAAGCGTGTCACCTTCCGCAAAGCGCATGCGGGCATCGTCTAGTTGCTGCAGCTGCAGCTGCAGCTGCGGACGCGGCGCTTCCGTTGACATGCGAAATCCCTCTCGACGACGCTGCCGGGTGTGCTCGAAGCTGGGGTCAGCCAGCGATCCTGAGGATCGGTTTGAGCGTGATACCCTGGGCGCTATCCTCGGCGGCTTGGTTGATCTGTTCCAGCGTGTAAAATTTCACCAGCCTGTCGAACGGGAACCGGCCCTGCTGGTAGAGCTGTACCAGTTGTGGGATGAACACCTGTGGCACGCTGTCGCCTTCGACGATACCACGGATGCTGCGCCCGCCTAACAGCAGGTTGTTGACGTCGAATTCGGCCCTGGTGCCCAGTTTTGGGGCGCCAACCACGCCAATCGTGCCCAATCCGCCGAGGGCTTCAATCGCTGCCGACAGGACCTGCGGGAGGCCGGTCGATTCGAGCGCGAAGTCGGCACCGCCGCCCGTGACAGAGCGCACGGCCTCGGTCACATCCCCGTCGCGGCTGTTAATCGTGTGGGTCGCACCCAGTTCCCTGGCCAGTTCGAGCCGTGAGGGCACCACGTCGATGGCGACGATAGTCGTCGCTCCGGCCACACGGGCAGCCATGACCGCACTCAACCCGACAGCGCCTGCACCCCAGGCCACGAAGCTGCTGCCGGGGCGTACTTTCAGCGAGTTGATGACGGCGCCCGCACCTGTCTGGATACCGCAGCCCAGTGGCCCGAGCAGTTCCAGCGGGGCGTCGGCCGGAACCTTGATTGCATTGTTTTCCCGCGCAATCGCATAGGTCGCGAACGACGATTGGCAAAAAAAATGATCGTGCAGCGGCTTGCCCTCCGGGGTTTGCAGTGCGGTGTGGCCGTCTGTACCAACGCCGCCAAAGTTGAGTGGGTAAAAATGCTGGCAGTAGGCTTCGTGGCCACTGGCGCATGGGTTGCAGTGGCCACAGGCGCCGTAGGTCAGCACTACATGGTCACCCACCTTGAGGTTCTTCACGTCGGGACCGAGCGATTCGACCACGCCGGCACCCTCGTGACCGAGGACGGCGGGGAGCGGCACCGGGTAATACTGGTCGCGCACGATCAGGTCTGTGTGACACAGGCCGGTGGCAACGACGCGCACCAGCACCTCGTTCCCGCGCGGCCCGCGAATGCGTGCCGGTTCGATACGGAAGGGTTGCCCGGGGGCTTGCGCAACAGCCACAGTGACGTCACGCAATTCGGCGGTTGGGTTCATGTGTGTCTCCTGATTTGTCTAGATGGGATAGGCGGGTGCTTCTCCCTTGACGGTGAGCCATTGCCACTGGGTGAATTCTTCCCAGTTGGCAGGCCCTCCGATGCTGGAGCCATTGCCGGAGGCGCCGACGCCGCCGAACGGGTTGATCACTTCATCGTTGACGGTCTGATCGTTGATATGAAGCAGGCCGGTACGCAGACGTTCACCCAGCCGTAGCGCGCGGCCGACATTGCTGGAAATGATTGCCATCGACAGGCCGTACTCGGTGTCGTTGGCGAGACGGATTGCATCCTCGTCTGTATCGAATGGCACAACGACGGCGACAGGGCCGAATATCTCTTCGTGGAAGGCCGGGTTGTCCGGGCCGACGTGGCTGAGTACGGTCGGCTCGAAGAACAGGTCGCGGTAGCCGCCACCGGTTTCCACCGTTGCGCCGGCTGCTCTGGCCTGATCGACCACTCTGGCTGCGTGGTCACGCTGGGCTGCGTTGATCAGGGGCCCGATTGCGACGTTTTCGTTCGCAGGATTCCCAACTTCGAGGCTGCGGGCCTTGGCTGTAAGCTTTGCCAGGAACTGTTCATAGATGCCGCGCTGTACGAGCACCCGCCCGGATGACATGCAGATTTGACCCTGGTGCAGGTAGACGCCCCAGGCGGTGTTGGCGATCGCCAGGTCGAGATCGGCGTCGTCGAGCACGATGAGCGAGTTTTTACCGCCGAGTTCGAGGGAAACCTTCTTCAGATGCCGGCTCGCGGCTTCGCCGACCTTGCGTCCAGCACCAGTGGATCCCGTGAACTGGATCATTGCCACGTTCGGATCGGTGGTGAGCGCCGCGCCTGCTGCGCCATCGCCCGGTAATACCTGCAACACTCCGGCGGGTAGGCCAGCCAGCTCGAACAGGCGTGCAATCACGAAACCGCCGCAGACAGCCGTACGTGGGTCCGGCTTGAGTATTACGGCGTTACCGAGCGCCAAGGCCGGAGCGACCGCCCGCATTGCAAGGTACAGGGGGAAGTTGAACGGCGAAATCACGCCGACTACACCGAGCGGACGGCGTCGTGCGAGGCTCAGCCGGCCGGGGGATGATGGCAATACCTCGCCCTGGCTTCGGGATGGTAGCGTGGCGGCTTCGTGTAACGCCTTGGTGTTGACCGATGCCTCGAAGCCAGCTTTCAGCCGGGTCGAACCACTCTCGCGTATCAGCCAGTAGATGATCTCGTCGGCGTACTGCTCAGCGAGCCGTGCAGCTTCGCGTAGAACCTGGGCACGCTGTCCGTAAGGGGCTGCTGCCCACTCGCGTTGTGACTGGGCCGCGGCGGCCGCTGCGGCGCCAATCTGCTCGGGGCTGGCCATTCCCACGCAGCCGAGCGTCTGGCCAGTGGCGGGTTCAATCACGTCGGCGGTACGATCGGCAGGTGTCCAGCGACCGGTGAACAGCGCACCGTGCCAGAAATTGCCTTGCAGGAATGTGTTGTCACTCATCGTATTTCTCATTTCCCTCGAGTTGTGTTGTGGTGCCGTGGATGCTGACGACCTGTTCAGGCGAGGTGGTCACACAGGAACGCCCCTGCGTGCTCAATAGCTTGCGCCGCAGCAGGCAGGACGCCAGCCATCTCGATGAAGCCGTGGACCATACCTGGGACCTCGACATATTCGACAGGTACCCCCGCGGCCCGAAGCGCGTCGCGATAGAAACGGCTGTCATCGCGCAGTACGTCGCATTCGCCGGCGAAAATCAGGGCCGGTGGTAGTCCGTGCAAGTCGGATGCGCGCAATGGCGATAGTCTTGGGTCTGCGGCGTCGAAGCTGGCTACGAATGGATCAGCAAGCGCATGCATCAGTTCTAGTGTCAGAGGAGGGACCGCGCCGTTCTCGCGTCTCGAAGGAAAGTCCTGCGAGGCTGGCGAAAGGTCGGTGGATGGGTAGAACAGCACCTGCGCCCGCAACGTGACTTCGCTGCCACGCAACTGCTGACATGCCACCGCAGACAGGCTGCCTCCGGCGCTGTCGCCGGCCACGGCGATCCGCTCAGGGGCAAGGCGCAATTCCACAGCATGCGCGACTAGCCAGCGGATCGCGGCCAGCACGTCTTCCGGGCCGGCGGGCGCGGGATGTTCCGGTGCCAGCCGATATCCAACGCCGATTACCGCACAGCCCGCCGCGCGTGCCAGGCGGCGGCAGATCTTGTCGTGGGTGTCGAGGTCGCCCATCGACCAGCCGCCTCCATGAAGGTAGACGGTTGCGGCATGGGGGGCGACGCCGCTCTGACTGGGCACATACAGACGCAACGGAATCAACCCGTCAGGTCCGTCAGCCTGAAGTTCACGCACTTCGCTTACCGGGATCGTTTCCCCGCCAAATTGCGCGCCGATCTGTCCGTAGGCCTTGCGCATCTGCGGGAGCGGCAGTGACTCCAATGGTGGACTCCCGCTAGCGGACATGGCCGCAAGTAGCTCGCGCACATCGGGCGCGAGACGGGAGGGATCAAGAGGGGCTGTCCGCACAGGTTGTCTCCACTGGCAAATTGGATCGCTTCTTATTAGTCTAGGGCTAGCATGAGTGTTTGTGCCATCGGTCATGAGTAGTCATGCAGCAGTTTATTGTTTTCAAATGATTTATTTTTATAGCCATTGTTCAGTTACTGAACAGGTGGCGGATTATTTCGAATAGTGAGATGGTGTATATAAGGAATGCAGATGATTTAGCCGTTATGGCTGGCTTTACTTTCCGAAATTAGTGCGTCAAGATGAGCCTCTCGTTTCAAACCGGATGCCAGGTGTGCGGCCCTCTGAGGCACGTTGAATGCCGGTTGTTCTCGATACCGTATGGCAGCCGGGCGGACCATCGTCGGAAGTGAGCAACGGGGTCAATCTGTGCACCATGGTGTAGTGGGACACCGTTTCGGTCTAAGGGGACAAGGCTTGATCGTACGGATGCCTGCGGCGACGTAATATGCAAGATTTATCCATTTTTTCGAAAATCAAAAATCAATAATCAGGATTACTATGCAAGATAAATTCGACGTGATTGTGTTGGGCGGTGGAGCTGCGGGGTGCGTGGTTGCGAGTTACGTTGCAGAGCACACCAGCGCATCCATCGTATTGATAGAAGCCGGAGATATCGACAGCGACCCGTTCATCCATATTCCCGCCGGCTTTGCAAATATCCTTCAGCATGACCGGCATGTATGGAAAGATGACACGGTTCCCCAGCACGGCACGGTGCGCGCGTACCGCTCGGCAAAGGTCCTGGGCGGAGGCTCGTCGATCAATGCGATGTGCTACGTGCGCGGCCAGCCGCGCGATTATGCGCGGTGGCAGGAAGCAGTGGGGGACACCGGGCAGTGGTCCTTCGTGGATCTGCTTCCGCACTTCATCGCACAGGAGCACAACGATACTTTCCATAACGAATATCATGGTGTGGGTGGTGGCTTGTCGGTTCAGTTGCCGAAGGGTATTAACGAACTGAATCAATATTGCCTGAAGGCTTTCCAGGAATACGGACTCTCGTATAACCCTGACTACAACGGAAAGTATCAGCTTGGCGTCTCCCCGGTTCAGTCCACGGTCGGTAATCAGAGACGTTGCAGTGCTGCGGACGCGTATTTGCGCCCGCATCTGGAGTCAGGCCGCATTACCTTGATGGTGAACACGACTGCAACCCGGGTACTCATCGAGAACGGGAAGGCGGTTGGCGTTGAATATCTGAGTGGCAACTCCACCGGGCGTGTGCTTGCGGATCAGGTCATTGTCTCGGCCGGCGCGACGCATTCGCCGAAAATTCTGATGCACTCTGGTGTCGGTCCGGCGGCGCAGCTCGGCCAGCATGGGATCGATGTGAAGGTGGATTCGCCCGAGGTAGGCGAAAATCTGCAAGACCACCCGATCATCCCCGTTCGGGCCTTCGTGAAGGGCACGCTCGGCTATCAGGCCAGTGCACACGGTCTTGGCACAATCAAGGCCGGGGTCCGGTATTTCGTCACCAAGGACGGCCCGGCATCCGGGAACGGAATTGAGACCGTTTCGTACTGGGATCCGACTGATCTCACGGCCGAGCCAACCATCCAGTGCTACCACGTGCCGATAATATCCGAAGACGGCCTGAGTCCCACGGGTACCCGATCGGGTGTCACATTCGAGCTGGTCGTCCTGCAGCCGAGAAGCCGCGGCTGGGTGAGGCTCTCCGACGGCAATCCCACATCAATGCCGCAGATCCACCCGAATTTTGTCGGCGATCCTTGGGATCTTGAGACTGCCATTGGTTCGGTGAAGGCCATCCGTGAAGTAATGGCCCAGGAGTCACTGAGTCATGTCATCGAGGAAGAGGTTGAGCCGGGGTCCAGCAACAGCACCGACGAACAGTTGGCGGAATGGGTCAAGCGTGTGGCCACAACCATGTGGCACCCGGTTGGCACGTGCCGGATGGGCAGGGACGACAGGGCTGTTGTCGATGCCCGCCTGCGGGTCAATGGGGTTGATAACCTGAGGGTCATCGACGCCTCGATCATGCCGAATATCGTCAGCGGTAATACCAACGCCCCGACACAGGCACTCGCGCGCCACGGCGCTGCCATGTTTGTGGACGATCTCAAATAAGCCGAAGGTCAGCCGTCCGGTAGTTCGCTATCAAGCTGCGTACCAGAAGACAGCGATTGTTCAGCGGCGCAGTAGATTTCATGTTTCGCTGATCTTTCTCTGGACTACCGGATGCCACGGTATCTTGCAGCGCAGGCGGTTTCATCCGCACAGAAGGTGTCCGGGCAAGACGGCATCGTCACGCTGCTGTTGCAGCGCATCGCTTTGCGGGATTATGCCAGTCATTGCTCGCCAGAAGCGGTGATGCCTTGTCTCGCACGCAAGTTTTTGTGCCGATGTAAAAAACGGGCGGGCTGGCTTTTCATGGTCTGGCAACCCGGAGCAACGGGGAGGTGCAGAGACCGTCGACTCGCTGAAACAACACTTCGCCGCGACGCCGGGGCACGGTCCCTGGAGAGGGCGCGCGGCATGCTGATCAGGCAACGCAACATCACGAGGAGAGAATGGGAGAAGACCAGACATGTGTGAGCCATGGAAACCAGGTGGTGTGGCAGCACAGACGGCTCGAATCAGGAAGCCGGAGCAAACCACTGGTCGAAATTCGCGCGGGCCTCGCGGGAGCATTGTTCGTGGCGGTTCTCTGTATGTCCCCACGCCTTGCACACGCGATCAATGTGGATGCTGGCGACTATAATCCGTTGCCGCCGGGCGCTGACGTAGGGCTGCTCTATTATGAGCACTCTCGAGCGGACCAGATAAATTCGAGCGGAGAACGGGTCTCGGGAGGTGACATTGTCTCCGACGTGGGCATCGCGCGTTTCATTCATTTTATGGACGTCGACGGATTCACGGTAGACCCCCAGATTCTGCTTCCCTTTGGACGGGCGCAGGGGCGGTCCTCGTTGTCCTCGCTCGGGCAAACCACTGCGGTCGGGGATGCGATCTTTGCAGCCACCGTTTGGTTGATAAACCGGCCGGCTTCGCAGACGTACTTTGGGTTGACACCGTTTATTTACGCACCGACTGGAAACTATCACCCTGGCCGGGAGCTCGACTTTGGGGAGCACCGCTGGAAATTCGCATTGCAAGCAGGTTTTACTACGGCCCTGACACCCCACATTCTGGTTGATCTGACCGCCGACGCGACGGTGTTTACACCGAACAACGACTACGGAGTGTCAGGCGGGAGTCTGCGGGAGTCACCACTCTTTCAGACGCAGGCATGGTTGCGTTATCAACTGATCAGCACACTGGATATTCGCGCGGGCTTTTCATACGTATTGGGTGGCACGACAACGGTCAACGGCGTATCACAGTCAAACCGGCAATCTACGCCGTCGTGGCTGGTTGGTGCTGCATGGTTTCCGGCAAAGAACTGGCAACTGATGGCACTTTACGGGCGTCAGACATCCACTGAAAATGGGCCGCTCACCACTCAGCAAATTAATTTTCGGCTATTGAAAGTTTTTTAATCACGAATACGCGCCAAGAAGCAGCACCGTTCGCAATGTTCTGAAGCGCGCGTAGCCACGCGCTTGGGAGCCTTGCGAACAACGATTGATTGGGGAGCGCAGCAATGGAAGAGTCTGAAACCGACAAAGTGTGGGCCTATACCGTCGACTTGCTGCTGCAGATTTCATTTTGGGACCTTTGCCTTGATAAACCGGCCCGATCACTTCGCAAATCGGTCGGGGCCCGGTTGATTTCCGATCTTAAGGTGTCGCCACTTCCCGAGCAGGCCGCAAATCTTGAGATCGTTGAACGCTATTCCAGTTCTGCGATTGCGATTAGTTGGCGCGATGCGACTTCTGGCTCCTATGGCGAGCAGAAGTGGAAACTCACTATCGCACGTGGTCGCGCCATCTGCGCGTTAAGTGGCGCGCAGATCCGTCGGGGCGACCTGGTCTTCCGACCATCAGTGCGAGGCCGCAAGCCAGCAAATGCCGGCTGGGTGATCCTTGCTTCAACGATTGATCAAGCAAGCCAGAAGTGAACCTTCGTCCAGCCCCACAAGCTCACGAGATGGCGGCACGTCATGTTGTTGATGATCGGGTATAGCCCGCTTGACGGATTCATGTGCGCTCACACCCCGCACTGGACCTGTTCGAGTAATGCAGTGTTCGAGAATTGGGGTTGATAGTCCCGTTCCACCATGCCCCTTTCGCTGACGAAAGGTCGGAACAGCGCCTACGTTGCCAAGTAATGTTTCATAACGTGATCAGCGAACGAAAAGTCGCCAGGCCGCCAGCTTTTGATCTGGATCAACGCTGCTATTTTTCAGAAGATGCTTAATTGAAGAAACGATTTTTACTCTTTCAGAGGATTGAGCGATGGAATTCCCACTTGGCGGTATCAAGGTTATCGATTTCACAGGCGTACAGGCGGGGCCGGCCTGTACTCAAATGCTCGCGTGGTTCGGGGCCGATGTCCTGAAAATCGAACTCCCCGGAAAGGGCGATGTGACCCGTCAGCAACTGCGCGACATCCCGGATAAGGACGGCCTGTACTTCACGATGCTCAATTCGAACAAGCGTTCGCTGGAGCTCAATACCAAGACGCCTGAGGGCAAAGAGATCCTGACCAAACTGCTAAAGCAGGCGGACATCCTCGTTGAAAACTTCGCACCGGGCGCGCTTGAGCGCATGGGTTTTGGTTGGGAGCACGTGCACCAGTTGAACCCGCGGTTGATCTATGGGACCGTGAAGGGCTTTCCTGAAAACTCCCCCTACGGTGATCTGAAGACCTACGAAGATATTGCACAGGCAGCAGGAGGTGCGGCCTCAACGACCGGGCTGGTCGAAGGCTCGCCGCTCATGTCGGGCGCCGCACTGGGGGATTCCAATACGGGTATGCACCTGCTTATCGGTCTTCTTGCTGCGTTGCTACATCGCGAGAAGACGGGTGAAGGCCAGAAAGTCTACATGTCGATGCAGGACGCCGTACTGAACCTGTGCCGTGTGAAGATTCGCGACCAACAGCGGCTGGAGCGTAACGGCGAACTGACTGAATACCCGCAATATCCGCACAAGCCGTTCGGCGATACGGTCCCCCGGGGAGAAAACGCGTCGGGTTCGGGCGTTCCCGGCTGGATGCTCAAGTGCAAGAACTGGAAGACCGATCCTAACGACTACGTTTATGTGATTTTTCAGCCTTGGGGCTGGGAGAATGTATGTAACGTGATTGGAAAGCCGGAATGGATCACAGATCCAAAGTTCGCGACACCTGAGGCCCGCATTCCACATCTGTTTGATGTCTATGCGGCCGTTGAGGCCTGGACGATCGACAAGGACAAGCATGAGGTCGTCGAAATCATGCGCAAGTACGAGATCCCTTGCGGGCCTGTGTTGACGACCAAAGAGTTGCTGCATGACGAATCGCTGCGCGCCAACGGCTCCATAGTTGCCGTCGAGCATAAGGAGCGTGGAACCTATTACACCGTCGGGTGCCCGCCAAAGTTCTCGGCTTTCACGCCGACCATCACGGCATCACCGCTCCTGGGCGAGCACAACGAGGCAGTTCTGACTGAGCTGGGGTATTCGAAAGATCAGATCGCGGGTTTCAGGGAAAAAAAGGTGATCTGATCTTTCGCGGCATTGTCACTTAATCAGCAGAACGGGGATTCAATATGGCAGACAGTCCTGCACAGGCCGAACTGACCGATGGCTTTCATCTGGTCGTCGAGGCGCTGAAACTCAACCGCATCGACACCATCTATGGCGTCGCCGGTATTCCGGTCACGGACCTCGCACGCCTTGCCCAGGCCGAGGGAATCCGGTACCTCGGTTTCCGTCACGAACAGTCGGCGGGAAATGCTGCCGCGATTTCGGGTTATCTCAGTCAATGGCCAGGTGTGTGCCTGACCGTCTCGGCACCCGGTTTCCTCAACGGGTTGGTTGCACTTGCGAACGCGACAACGAACGGCTTTCCGATGATCCAGATCAGCGGATCCAGCGACCGTGCGATCATCGATTTGCAGCAGGGCGACTACGAAGAGCTTGACCAGATGAACGCCGCGAAGCCATTCGCCAAGGCGGCGTTCCGGATCAACCGGCCGGAAGACATCGGCATCGGTGTCGCCCGAGCGATCCGGGCGGCGGTGTCGGGCCGTCCGGGAGGCGTGTACCTGGATCTCACCGCTGCGGCTTTGGCGGCCACTACCGACGCGGTATCCGGGCGCGCATCGCTCATTAAGGTCGTCGACCCGGCTCCTGCGCGCACCCCGTCGCAGGAGTCGGTGTCACGCGCCCTTTCGCTTCTCGCAAGTGCGCAGCGTCCGCTGGTTATCCTTGGCAAGGGTGCCGCCTATGCGCAGGCCGATGAGGCGATCCGCGCGTTTCTTGAGGAGACCGGCATCCCTTATCTGCCCATGTCGATGGCTAAAGGTTTGCTGCCTGACGACCATATCCAGTCTGCCGCAGCGGCGCGTTCCTTCGTATTGGGTCAGGCCGACGTTGTCATGCTCGTTGGTGCGCGCCTGAACTGGTTGCTCGGACATGGCAAGGCGCCGCAATGGTCCGCGGACGCCAAGCTGATCCAGGTCGACATCGAGCCCACGGAGTTCGACAGTAACCGCGCGATTTCCGCGCCGGTGGCCGGCGACATCGCTTCGGCGATGGCCGCGTTCCGGCAGGCTCTGTCAAAGACGCCCGTGCGCACGCCGGACGCGTGGACGGAAGCGATCAGCCAGCGCCGCAAGCACAATGAAGAGAAGATGGCGGCGAATCTGCAGGCCAATCCGGACCCGATGACGTTCCAGAGCGGGCTGCGTGCAGTGCGGGATGTTCTGGCGAACAATCCCGACGTCTATCTTGTCAACGAAGGCGCGAACACGCTGGACTTCGCGCGCAACATCATCGACATGAAGCTCCCGCGCAAGCGGCTTGATGCGGGAACGTGGGGCGTCATGGGCATAGGCATGGGGTATTCGATCGGAGCCGCAGTAACCGGTGGACAACCGGTTGTGGCGATCGAGGGAGACAGCGCATTCGGCTTTAGCGGCATGGAGATCGAAACCATTTGCCGTTACCGCCTGCCGGTTGTCATTGTGGTGTTCAACAATGGCGGGATTTATCACGGTGATGATATCAACCGGAGTGGCGGGACCGACCCGGGGCCGACGGTTCTGATGGGTTCTGCGCGTTACGACAGGTTGATCGAAGCTTTTGGCGGCAAGGGCTATCACGTTACCCGACCGGAAGAACTGATCGCAGCGCTGACGACGGCCCTTGCAGCCAAGGCGCCAACATTGATCAACTGCGTGATTGACCCCCATGCGGGCACGGAAAGCGGACATCTGAAGAACCTCAATCCGAAAAGCGGGTTGGCGGCGACGAAATAGGCAGGCGTCGGGTCACGCCGCGCGTCATCTGGGTGAGCGGCATCGCTTGTGGTCGAAACTCAGCCACGTCAAATCATGACGGGAAGAATAATGGACTCTTCAATGGACTCTTCATCAGTAGCAAGGGCGCGCCCGGACGGCCCGTTTTCGGACGTGCTCGTCATCGACCTGACGCACGTGCTTAACGGCCCGTTCGGGACGAATATCCTGACCGATCTTGGAGCAAGGGTGATCAAGGTCGAGCAACCGGGTCATGGCGACGATACGCGGCTGCTTGGCCCTTTCGTGGGCGACCAGTCGCTTTATTTCAGCTTTGTGAACCGGGGCAAGGAAAGCATCGTCCTGGATCTGAAGTCGGACGGCGACCGCGATATCTTCCTGAACATGGTGCGCGAGGCCGACGTGCTGGCGGAGAACTATCGCCCTGGCACAATGCAGCGCCTCGGGTTCTCCTACGAGGAGCTTGCGCGCATCAATCCGCGACTGATATATGCGTCCTCATCGGGTTTTGGCCAGACCGGACCGATGGCCGCGTACCCCGCCTACGATACGATCGTCCAGGCGATGAGCGGCATCATCGACGCGACCGGTTTCCCGGACGGCCCGCCAACCCGGGTCGGTACATCGCTCTCCGATCTGTGCGGCGGCATCTTCATGTTCAGCGGCATCGCGAGCGCGCTTTACGATCGGACCAGGACAGGCAAGGGTGCGCATATCGACGTCGCCATGTTCGATGCGACACTCGCCTTCCTCGAGCACGGGTTCATGTCCTACGTGGCAACCGGGAAGGCGCCGGGTCGCATCGGCAATCGCCATCCCTACATGGCGCCTTTCGACATCTACGAAGCACGCGACCGGCAGTTCGTGATCTGTGCCGGTAACGATTCGCTGTTTCTTAAACTGTGCAATGCGATTGGGCGGTCAGAACTCGTGGCCGACGGGCGCTTCTCGGACAACCATCATCGCATGGAGCATGCCGCTGCCCTCAAGGAAGCGCTTGAAGTGACGTTGCGTGAGCAGGACGCGGCGCACTGGCTGAAGGTCATTCACGAGGCCGGCGTTCCCGTGGGGCCGTTACTCGATATTGCGGAGGCCGCGGCATTGCCGCAGACAGCCGCACGCAACATGGTGATCGAGGCCGGCGGAGTGAAAATGCCGGGCAATCCGATCAAGCTCAGCAGCTATGCCGACCCGGCGATACGACCCGGTGCGCCGTCGCTGGACCAGCACGGCGCCGCCCTGCGGGCCGAGTTCCGTACTGACCGCAGCAGTTCCTGAGCGCGGGGAGAATCGGAATGGACATGTCAGTTGCACCCGCGGCCGCGCTCCCGCTGCGCGTCAACGTACGCCGCGTCGTCGCGCTCACGACCGTTTGTGGTTTCGTGGAGGTGATCGGGTACAAGGACGCGGGCGGGATTTATCCGGCCATCATGACCGGCAATACGGTGCAGTTGGGCTGGAGTCTGGCGCAGGCCGCATGGTCCCGTTTTGCGCTGCTTGCGTTTGCCATCGGTGCGTTCTTTATCGGCTGCATGATCGCGAGCGTGATCCGGCGTCACCTGAAGCGGCCGCCGCTCGAACTGTGCATCATGGCCGTGCTGCTCGTCATCGCCGGTGTCGTGCGCGGATATCCCGCGTTGCGGGTGCCGGCCGAACTCCCGATTCTGGCACTGGCGCTCGGGATGCAGGGGGAGACCATCAGTCGCTTCGGCGCCGTCTCCCTGCAGACGCTGGTCGTGACCAATAACATGGTGAAGTTTTCCGACACGTTCATTGGCCGATATTTTGGCGGCAGGCGTGCGACGGAAAAGCGCCCGTCTCTCGCCGACGTGCTCCTGCCTGGCCTTGCGTGGCTCACCTACAGCCTTTCGGCAGCCGTCGGTGCCATCATGGCAGGCCTGACGTCGGAACCGCTCATCATCCCTGTGCTGATCCTTGTCTTTGTCACGTTCGATCTGATCCGCCTTCCGGATCGTTGAACCCTATTCACGATGAGGCCATCAGATTCTGGCGGCCCCCGATCCGAGGACTTAATCATGGCAGACACTATGCCTCTGGACGCACTGATCGTCGGGCAGGCCCCCGATGCGCTGATCTGCTCGGACCGGAACGGCGTGATCATCCCTGGCCTGCCGGGTCGTGATCAATGCCAGTTCCAGCACGGAGATGCTTGATGGGTCGCTTACCTCGTAACAGAACTCCGATTCCGCCACTTCCTTTCTTCTGGCCGATGATGGCCGCAACGGCGATGTTCGAGGCCGGTACGGCATTGACCACGAGAAACCTCGCATTTCTGGCCGAAGAAGAAAAGCTGCATTCGGGTCTCCAACTCCAACCTTCGCTCGCAACGGTCAACCAGCCTGTCCTTGACCTTCGAACGATGGTGCTGCGGGATTACTCGAGCCCGGATGCCCGGGGTCTGCCGACCATAGTGGACGCGCCTTATGCCGGTCACCACTCGATGATTGCCGATTACCAGCCCGGTCAGAGCCTGATGGAGACGTTGCGTGATAACGGCGTTTCGCGGCTCTATCTGACCGACTGGAAGTCGGCGACCGAAGATATGAAGGACCTTGAGGTTGACCAGTATCTCGCGGAACTCAATGTTTGCGTTGACGAGCTGGGCGGTCGGGTCAATCTCGTCGGTCTTTGCCAGGGCGGCTGGATGTCGGCCATGTATGCCGCCCGGTTCCCGGAAAAGGTAGCCAGTCTCGTCCTGGCCGGCTCGCCGATAGATACCGATGCGGGAGACGGTCCGATCAAACGGATGGCACACGCCTGGCCTGAATCGTTTTACGAGGAGCTCGTCCGGTTGGGGGGCGGCCTGATGCGAGGGAAGTTCATGCTTCGGGGATGGAAGAACATGCACCCGGACCAGCACTACGTCTCGGAACACATCGATCTGTATGAGCACATTGATGATCCGGCTTACCTGAAAAAGGAAGAGGCTTTCGAGAGCTGGTACGAAAACCCGCTCGACCTCCCGGGGCGATGGTATCTGCAGGTCATCCGGCAAATTTTCCGGGAAAACCGGTTGGCGAAGGGAACGTTCGTTGCCCTCGGCCGCGTGCTGAACCTCAAGTCGATTACGTGTCCAGCCTACCTCCTTGCAGGGGAGTCGGACGACATTACAACGCCGGAACAGGTGTTCGACGCGACGAAGTATCTAGGTACGTCAGCCGGGAACGTCGTGAAGAAACTTGTGCCGGGCGGCCATATCGGTCTTTTCATGGGCTCGCGTACGTTGAAAAACACCTGGCCCGGAATCGCTGCGTGGATTGCAGCGAGCACTTAAACGCAGGAGAGGTAGCCAGCAGCGTACTTCCCGGGTTGTTGAACGTAGTCGTTAAGACAGGAAGGTTCCGATGGCAAGCGTAACGCCCAGTTCTTCGTCGACCCTGACGGCTCGTGAGCCGATGCATATCGGCTTTGTGATCGCCTGGCTCTTCTGCATCATCTTCTACTTCGGGCAGTACGCGTTGCGATCGGCGCCAGGGGTGATGGTCCCGGAGCTGTCCGCAGCATTCGGCCGCGATGCGGTGGGTGTCAGTGCGCTTGTCGGCCTGTACTACTACACCTATTCACTGTTTTCGATTGTCGCGGGTGCGGCCCTCGACCGGCTTGGTGGGAAGAGCGTGATTCCGGTGGGGATCGTGCTCGTCGCCGTCGGGGCGGTCCTGTTCGGTCTGGGGAGCGTCCAGTCAGCAGGGATTGGCCGGCTTCTCCAGGGCGCCGGATCCGCCTGCGCGTTCACCGGGGCGGTCTATCTCGCGACGCATGGTTTTCCGCCACGCTACCTCGCAACTGCAGTCGGATTTACGCAGTGCTTCGGGATGCTCGGCGGCTCGGCAGGACAGTTTGCAGTAGGCCCCCTTATCCATGGCCTCGTCACCTGGCAACAGTTCTGGTGGCTGTCAGGAGCAGGCCTTCTCGTGATCGCTTTGCTGGTGTTTCTCGCCACACCGTCCGGCCACGACGCGGGACCGGCAAGCCGGGGTTCATGGGCAAAGATGTTCGCGCCGTACAGGACAGTGTTGACCAATCCGCAATCGTATCTGTGCGGTTTTTGCGCCGGTCTGCTCTTCCTTCCGACCACCATCGGCGACATGATCTGGGGCGTGCCGTTTCTGCGTAACGGGCTGGAAGTCGGTTACGCCGAGGCGGTAAACCGGGCGAGCATGGTCCCGCTTGGCTGGGTCATCGGTTGTCCGCTGCTGGGTTACCTGTCCGATCACATCGGCCGGCGCAAACCAGTGCTGTTCGCCGGGGCACTGCTGATGCTCGCGTCCGGCGCGGGCATCCTCTATCTGCCTGCCGGCGTGGCACCGCACTATGTGCTCGGCCTGCTGCTGGGTGTCGGTTCGGGCGCGGCGATGTTGCCGTATTCGGTGATCAAGGAAGTTAATCCGGATAACGTCAAGGGCAGTGCGACCGGGGCAATCAACTTCCTGGTGTTTACGTTCAGTGCATGGCTCACGCCTCTGTTCGGCCGGTTGCTGGCGCGTTACGCCGGCGGTGGCCCAATCAACCTGCCGGTATTCCGGGAAGCTGGAGGCTGGTTGCTTGGCGGCATTGTCGTCGCAATGTTGCTTGCGCTGTTTCTGAAGGAAACCGGGCCACAGGCAAGGACCACGAGATAGGTGCTCTTGTCCCTGGGACGGGTCGCGACATCCGGCATACAGAAACCGGAGCGCGAATCCACGGATACCCCACATACGAATGGAGGTTCGAATGAACATCCGCCTGCAAAACATGAGTCCTGCCGTGGACCTGACCCGTCGGCAGGCGACGGGGCCGGTGCGCACGCAGCATCCGGTCTGGCACGATCTGCTGCCACCCTGCAACGACGCGTGCCCCGCCGGCGAGGACATCCAGGGCTGGCTCGCGCTGGCGCAGGCCGGAAAGTACGAAGCCGCGTGGCGACGCCTGGTCACGGATAATCCATTTCCCGCCATCCACGGTCGGGTTTGCTATCACCCATGCGAGACGGCATGCAATCGGGGCTCGCTCGACAGCGCGGTTTCCGTGCACGCGGTAGAGCGCTTTCTCGGCGATCAGGCGCTTGAGCACGGCTGGCAGGTCACGCCAGCACCGCCCTCTGGCAGGCGCGTGCTGATCGTGGGCGCCGGGCCATGCGGTCTTTCCGCCGCATGGCATCTTGCCCTGCGCGGTCATTCGGTCGAGATCCATGAGGCGGGCCCGGTAGCCGGCGGCATGCTGCACTTCGGGATTCCGGCATACCGGTTGCCGCGCGATGTCCTGGACCATGAGATCGGTCGCCTCGAGTCGCTTGGCATCCGTATTGTGCTGAACCGGAAGGTGGAGGACGTGCTCTCGGAGAAGTCGACGGGCCGCTTTGATGCGGTGCTGCTTGCCATAGGTGCCCAGGTGGCCCGGCACATCGACATTCCGGCTCGCGATGCGGCGCGGGTGCTCGACGCGGTTACGTTGCTGCGCGCGGCCGGCACGGGGGAGCGGCCGCAACTGGGGCGGCGCGTGATGGTGTACGGCGGCGGGAATACCGCGATGGATGCGGCGCGCACCGCGCGTCGGCTGGGCGCGGAAGAAGCGGTGATCGTCTATTACCGTGACCGCGAGCACATGGGCGCGCTGCCGTTCGAAGCTGCAGAGGCGCTGGAAGAGGGCGTGCGCATCCAGTGGCTGTCGAGTATCCGGGACGTTGACGGGACGTCCGTCCGGGTGGAAAAGATGCGTCTGGATGGCAATGGCCGCGCGCAGCCGACCGGCGAGTACGAGACGCTGGAAGCCGATTCGCTGATTCTCGCACTCGGCCAGCAAACCGACACGGGATTCCTGCGCACTGTCCAGGGCATTGGCTTCGCAGCGGATGGCACAGTGATTGTCGGCGAGGATTTTCAGACGGGCTGCGCCGGCATTTTCGCGGGCGGCGACATGACGCCGGCAAACCGCACGGTGACCACGGCGACGGGCCACGGCAAACGCGCGGCCCGTCACATCGACGCGTGGCTTGGCGGCGCCTCGCTCATCAGGTCTGAGCGCCATGCAGTCGTCGGATTCGATGCGCTGCACCTGCCACTGTACAGCGATGCGATACCGTCCACCCAGCCCGCACTGCCTGTCGGCGAGCGCGGTGGTTTCGAGGAGGTGCTTGGCAGCCTTGACGAAGGCCAGGCGCTTCACGAGGCGCGTCGTTGCCTCTCCTGCGGCAACTGCTACGAGTGCGACAACTGCTACGCCGCGTGTCCGACCCAGGCCATCGAGCGGCTCGGGCCAACCAGGGGCTATCAGGTGAGACTCGAGCGTTGTACCGGTTGCGCGGTCTGTTTTGAACAGTGCCCTTGCCATGCGATCGACATGGTGCCGGAGACGGACGCGATTGCTGTCCCTGCCATGGAGGTCCCGCGATGACCCGGAGCACGATGGATGGCAATACGGCGGTTGCGACCGTTGCCTATAAACTGAACGAAGTGTGTGCGATCTTCCCGATCACGCCGTCCTCGCCGATGGCGGAGCTGGCGGATCAATGGACGGCAGAAGGCATTCAGAACCTGTGGGGCAATCTGCCGGTCGTGCAGGAGATGCAGGCAGAAGGAGGTGCCGCGGGCGCAGTGCACGGCGCGTTGCAATCGGGTGCGTTGACGACGACGTTCACCGCATCCCAGGGGCTGATGCTGATGCTGCCCAACATGTACAAGATCGCAGGCGAGCTGACTTCGACGGTCTTTCATGTGGCGGCCCGCTCACTCGCGACGTCAGCACTGTCAATCTTCGGCGATCACTCCGACGTGATGGCCGCGCGGATGACGGGCTTTGCACTGCTCAGCGCCGCTTCGGTGCAGGAGGCGCACGACAGCGCACTCATTGCACAGGCTGCAACCCTCGAATCGCGCGTGCCGTTCCTTCATTTCTTCGATGGATTTCGTACGTCTCACGAACTGAACACGCTCGAACTGCTCGACGATGACGTGCTGCGCGCGATGATTGACGACGAACTGATCCGTGCGCATCGTGGCCGCGCCCTCAGTCCCGAGCGGCCGTTCGTGCGCGGCACGGCACATAATCCCGACACTTATTTCCAGGCCCGCGAGGCGGTCAACCGCTATTACGATGCGGTCCCGGGTATTGTCGAAAAGCTCATGAACAGCTTTGGTGACCTGACCGGGCGCCGTTACCGGCTGTTCGAATATGCCGGCGCGCCGGACCCGGAACACGTCATCGTGCTGATGGGCTCGGGCGCGCAAACCGTGCAGGAAACCGTCAAGACGCTTACCGCGCAGGGTCGCAGGGTAGGCGTGCTGCAGGTGCGGCTTTACCGGCCGTTTTCAGCCGCCCATTTCCTGGCGGAGTTGCCTGCGTCGGTCACGCGTATCGCCGTTCTGGAACAGACCAAGGAGCCGGGTGCTTCGGGGGAGCCACTTTACCAGGACGTGGTCGCGACGCTGGCAAACGCGTTCAGTCGCGGCGAGCGTGCATCGTTGCCGCTGGTGACCGGTGGCCGCTATGGGATCTCAAGCAAGGACTTCACCCCGGCGATGGCGAAGGCCGTGTTCGATGAACTGGAACAATCGCAGCCGCGTCATAGCTTCAGCGTGGGGATAGAAGACGACGTCACGCATCTGAGTCTCGATTACGATCCGGCATTCGACATCGAGCCGGACGATGTGACGCGGGCCGTTTTTTACGGACTGGGTGCGGACGGCACGGTCGGCGCGAACAAGAACAGCGTGAAAATCATCGGCGAGGACACCGGCAACTATGCGCAGGGCTACTTCGTGTACGACTCGCACAAGTCCGGCGCGCAGACGGTATCGCATCTGCGTTTCGGCCCACGCCCGATTCACGCGCCGTACCTGATCAGCCGGGCTGGCTTCGTGGCATGCCATCGTTTCGACTTCCTTGAGCGCGTGGACGTGTTGCAATACGCCGCGCCGGGCGCGACCTTCCTGCTCAACGCGCCCTATTCCGCTGACGCAGTATGGGAGTACCTGCCGCGCCCGGTGCAGCAGACGATCATCGACCGCAAGCTGAACGTCTATGTGATCGATGCGTCGGCCGCCGCGCGCGAACTGGGTCTCGGCTTTCGCGTGAATACGCTGCTGCAGACCTGTTTCTTTGCACTGTCCGGCGTATTGCCACGCGATGAGGCGATCGCGGCGATCAAGAGGGCAATCCGCAAAACATACGGACGACAGGGCGAGCGGGTCGTACAGATGAACGACGCCGCGGTCGATGGCGCGCTGGCCCGAATGCAACAGGTGAAGGTGCCGGAGACGGCGGACGGCGGCGAGCCCCCGCCAGTCGTGCCGATCGATGCACCCGGTTTCGTGCGCGACGTTACTGCGATGATGTTCGCCGGCAAGGGTGATGCCATTCCCGTCAGCCTCATGCCTGCGGACGGCACGTTCCCGTCGGGCACGAGCGCTTACGAGAAACGCAACGTGTCCGACACGGTGCCGCAGTGGCGCAGCGACCTGTGCATCCAGTGCGGGCAGTGCGGTTTCGTGTGTCCCCATGGCGTGATCCGCGCCCGCTATTTTCACGAGGATCGCCTCGCCGGCGCCCCGGAATCGTTTCCGTCCGCCCCTGTCAATGCTCGCGGCTATCCGGAAGCCCGTTTTTCGCTGCAGATCTATGTCGAGGACTGCACCGGATGCGGGCTGTGTGTCGAAGCCTGTCCTGCATACAGCGCCGTGGAGCCGGAAACGAAGGCCCTGAATATCGTCGACAAGCTGCCTGTCCTGGAGCTGGAGCGCGGCAACATCCGCTTCTTCGAATCGCTGCCGGTCAATGACCGGGCCCGCGTCGATTTTGCAAACGTGCGGGGCGTTCAGTTCCTCCAGCCGTTGTTCGAGTTCCCGGGGGCATGCGCGGGGTGTGGGGAAACGCCGTATCTGCGCCTGCTAAGCCAGCTTTTCGGCGACCGGCTGCAGATCGCGAATGCGACGGGGTGCTCCTCGATCTACGGCGGCAATCTGCCCGTTACGCCGTGGTCGAAGGATAAGGAAGGCCGGGGGCCAGCATGGTCGAACTCGCTGTTCGAGGATAACGCGGAGTTCGGGCTGGGCTTCCGGCTCGCAGCCGATCAGCAACTGGCGCTCGCGCACCGCCGGCTCAAGGAGCTGGCGCCGCAGGTTGGCGCAGATCTCGCAGCGGCCATCCTGGAGGGACCCCAGACGCAGGAGTCCGACATTCGTGCACAGCGTGAGCGTGTGGCACTGCTGAAGACCCGTCTGCTGGGGCTCCCCGATGATGTACGGGCAAGTGACCTGCTGTCAGTGGTCGACCACCTCGTTCGGCGCAGTATCTGGCTTGTCGGCGGAGATGGCTGGGCCTATGACATCGGTTATGGCGGCCTCGATCATGTGCTCGCACAGGGCCGTGACGTGAATGTGCTCGTGCTCGACACCGAGGTGTATTCGAACACCGGCGGGCAATCGTCGAAGGCAACACCGCTCGCGGCGGTCGCCAAGTTCGCGGCGGCTGGCAAACGCGTGCCCCGAAAGGATCTGGCATTGCAGGCGATCGCCTATGGCAACATCTATGTCGCCCAGGTCGCGATGGGTGCGAACCCGCAGCAGACCCTGCAGGCGTTTCGTGAGGCGGAGGCTTACGACGGTCCGTCGCTGATTCTCGCGTATAGCCATTGCATTGCGCACGGTATCGACATGCGTCAGGGCATGCACCAGCAGGCGCTCGCGACGGTCAGTGGTTACTGGCCCCTGTTCCGCTATAACCCGGCCATGCGACAGGTCGGTGCGAATCCTTTCCAGCTCGACTCGTTGCGGCCTTCCATTCCGCTGAAAGACTATGCGTACAACGAGATCCGCTACAGTTCGCTGGCTGAGAGCGACGGTGATACGGCGGCCCGTCTGCTGGACGCGGCACAACGATGGGTCGACGAAAAGTTTCGCCAGTACGAGGATCTTGCGGCCCGCGACGGCAGCCGGTTCTGGAACAATGCGCCGTCCGTCAACGGTGCCAGCAGGGTCGACGCATGACGGCCGCATATCGCGCCCGCATGTGTATTACGAGGAGAACGCGCAATGGATCTGACGACATCCTGGCTCGGGTTGACGCTGGGTAATCCGCTCGTCGCATCGGCATCGCCCGCGAATGGGCAACTCGATCATCTGATGCGTCTGGAGGATGCCGGCGCGGCCGCTGTCGTGCTGCCGTCGCTCTTCGAAGAGCAGATCGACGCCGTGGGCAGCCGGCGCGAGGCGATCCTCTCGATGGGCGTCGATCATAGCGCCGAAGCGCCCCAGCACTATCTTCCTCCGGTACACATTGCGTCCGGCCCATACGGGCTTCTTCCCGAGCGCTACCTGGATCTGGTGCGTCGCGCGCGCGATCGTCTGTCTATTCCCGTGATTGCGAGCATGAACGGGACGACGCCCGGGGGCTGGCTGGACCATGGGCGGCAGCTTCAGCAGGCGGGTGCGCACGCGCTCGAGTTGAACCTGTTTGCGGTACCGACCGATCTTTCGGAAAGCGGTTCAGCGATCGAGATGCGCTACGTCAGGACCGTGCAGGAACTCCACGGAGCCCTCACGATCCCGTTATCCGTAAAGATGGGGCCATACTTCACCAACGTGGGAAACATGGCAAGCCGTTTTGTGGAGGCAGGCGCTGCCGGACTCGTGATATTCAACCGGTTTGTGCAGCCGGACATCGATCTGTATCGGCTTACCCTTTCGAGCGAGCCGGTCCTGAGTCAGCCGGTTGACATACGCCTGCCGCTGCAGTGGATCGGGCTGCTGGCAGGACGGGTGCAGGCGTCGCTCGCCGCGTCGACCGGGGTGGAGAATGCCGAACAGGCGATCAAATACCTCTATGCGGGCGCGGACGTGGTCATGGTGACGTCAGCGGTATTGCGCGACGGTCCAGGCTGTTTCAGCACGATACTGCGCGGGCTGGACGAGTGGCTCGAGACTCGGGGCGTTGCTTCGCTTGATGGTATCCGCGGTGCGATGAGCTTTGCGCGCCTGAAAGACCCGAGGGCATACACCCGCGGGCAATATCTCGCCCAGCTTCAGGCGTGGAGTGGGCGCCATCTGGATGCATAGCGGAGAGACGGATGCGGATTACCGTTTTTAGCAGTCAACCGTACGACCGGCGCTTTCTCGAAGAGAGCCTGCAACGCCATGGGGCCGGGCTGGATGTCGAGTTCGTGTATCAGGAAGCGTCGCTTTCGAACCAGACCGTCTCTCTGGCTCAGGGGGCAGACGCCGTTTGCGTTTTCGTGAATGACAGGCTCGACGCGGCGGTACTCGAAGCGCTGGCCGGGCAAGGCGTGCGTGCCATCTTTTTGCGTTGCGCAGGCTTCAACAATGTCGACATCCAGGCATCGGAAAGGCTGGGGTTTTTCGTGGCCCGCGTGCCGGCGTATTCTCCCGAAGCGGTCGCAGAACATGCGCTCGCACTGGTGATGACGCTCAACCGGCATACCAACCGCGCGTGGTTGCGCGTGCGCGAAGGCAATTTTTCGCTGGATGGACTGCTCGGTATGACGCTGTCGGGCAAGACGGTCGGCATCGTCGGGACGGGCCGGATCGGTATGGCCACCGCGCGTATCTTCAAGGGCATCGGATGCCGGGTCCTGGGCTTCGATGTATCGGTCTCGTCGGCGTTCGCGGAACTCGGAACCCAGGTGTCGCTCGACGTTCTTCTTGCACAGTCCGACATCGTGTCGCTGCACTGTCCACTAACCGACGCTAACCGGCATATGATCGACGGCGATACGCTGGGACAGATGAAACGCGGCGCCATGCTGGTCAACACGTCGCGGGGCGGCCTGATCGACACGCGTGCCGTTATTGATGCCCTGAGAAGCAGGCATCTTGGCTCTCTCGCAATCGACGTGTACGAGCAGGAAGAGATTCTTTTCTTTCGTGACCGCTCGTCGAACATTCTGGATGACGACGTGTTCCAGTTGCTGCTGACCTTTCCCAACGTTCTCGTGACGGGACACCAAGGTTTTTTTACGGTCGAGGCAATGCGTGAGATAGCCGAAGTCACGCTGTATAACATCCGCTGTTTTGTTTCGGCAGTGGCATGCCCGAATGCGATCGTGTGACCAGCTCGCGGTGGGATGCCACCAACCTGGCAGGCGCCCGACGCCCCATATTCCCCCTGGGAGCCATGATGACTGATTCTCCGAGCCAGAAACCGTTGCCGGATCATGTGGTGCGCAACATGGACCGCTACTGGCTGGCCTGCAACTATCTTTCCGCGGGCATGATCTACCTGCGCGATAACCCCTTGCTGCGCGAACCTTTGAAACCGGAACATATCAAGAACCGGCTGCTAGGCCATTGGGGTTCCGATCCGGGACAGAGCTTCGTGCTCGTGCACCTGGATCGCGTCATCCGCGAGCGGAACCTCGACGTGATTTTCATCTCCGGCCCCGGGCACGGCGCGCCGGCGACGCTTTCACACGCCTATCTCGAAGGGCACTATTCGGAGATCTACCCGGACTGCACGGAGGATGAGCCTGGCATGCGACGGTTTTTTCGTCAGTTCTCCTTTCCGGGGGGCATCGGCTCGCATTGCACACCGGAAACGCCGGGGTCCATTCACGAGGGCGGTGAGCTTGGCTACAGTCTCTCGCACGCCTACGGCGCGGCATTCGATAACCCGGATCTGGTTGTGACAGTGGCGGTCGGTGATGGCGAGGCCGAAACCGGGCCGCTTGCGACGTCGTGGCACTCGAACAAGTTTCTCAATCCGGTTCGCGACGGGGCGGTGTTGCCGGTGCTCCATCTGAATGGCTACAAGATTGCGAACCCCACCATCCTCGCGCGGATTCCGCACGAAGAGCTCGAGGCGCTGTTCATCGGGTATGGCCACAAGCCCTACTTCGTCGAGGGTGACGATCCGGTGACGATGCACCAGAAAATGGCCGCCACGCTCGATACGTGTCTGGATGAAATTCGTGCGATCCAGCGGCATGCGCGCGAAACCGGCGACACGACGCGGCCGCGCTGGCCCATGATCGTGTTACGCACGCCGAAGGGATGGACGGGGCCGAAGGAAGTTGGCGGCCACAGTGTCGAAGGATCGTGGCGCGCCCATCAGGTGCCTGTCCTGGATCCTGCCACGAACCCTGAAAGCCTGAAGCTGGTAGAGGACTGGCTGCGCAGCTATGCGCCGCAGGACCTGTTCGACGAGCGGGGCCGGCTGGTTCCTGAACTGCGCGAACTGTCCCCGCGGGGCGACCGTCGGATCAGCGCCAATCCGCACGCGAACGGCGGACTGCTTTCGCGCGCGCTCGACATGCCGGAGTTTCGTGACTACGCGATCGAGGTGAGGGGGCCGGGCAGCAGGTATGTTCCGACGACCGAGGTGCTCGGCCGTTTCCTGCGCGACGTCATGCGACGGAACATGACCTCCTTCCGCATGTTCGGACCGGACGAGACGGCCAGCAACCGCCTGACGGCGGTCTACGAGGCGTCGCCCAAGACCTGGCTGGCGCAGACCGAACCATCCGATGCCGACGGCGGGGATCTTTCGCCGGATGGCCGGGTCATGGAGATGCTGAGTGAACACACGCTCGAAGGGTGGCTTGAAGGGTATCTGCTCACAGGCCGTCACGGTTTTTTTGCGACCTACGAAGCATTCGTGCACGTGATCGACTCGATGTTCAACCAGCACGCCAAGTGGCTCGAGAAATCAAAGCGCGACCTGGACTGGCGCAAGCCGGTGCCGTCGCTGAACCTGCTCATTACTTCGCTCGTATGGCGGCAGGACCACAACGGCTTTACCCACCAGGACCCGGGCTTCCTTGATGTCGTCACAAATAAAAGTCCGGATGTTGTCCGCATTTACCTCCCGCCTGACGCGAACTGTCTGCTGAGCGTGACCGATCACTGCCTGCGCTCCCGCGACTACGTGAATGTCATTGTCGCCGACAAGCAGCCCCATCTGCAGTATCTGGATGCCAATGCCGCTGCCGTTCACTGCACGAAGGGCATTGGCATCTGGGACTGGGCGTCGACCGACCAGGGCGCGGACCCGGACGTTGTGATGGCCTGCGCCGGTGACATCGCAACCATGGAGGCACTGGCCGCGGTGGAAATCCTCAGATCGCATTTCCCTGATCTGAAGATCCGCTTCGTCAACGTGGTGGATCTGTTCCGCCTGATGCCGGACACCGACCATCCGCACGGGCTGTCCGACCGGGACTTCGATTCGCTGTTCACGACGGACAGGCCGGTGATCTTCAATTTCCATTCCTATGCGTCGCTCGTGCACAAGCTGACCTACAACCGGGCCAACCATCGCAACATGCACGTCCACGGTTACCGCGAGAAAGGCAACATCAACACGCCACTCGAACTGGCGATCATCAACCAGGTGGACCGTTTCTCGCTGGCCATCGACGTCATCGACCGCGTGCCGGCGCTGCGCACGGTCGGCGCGCATACGAAGGAGTGGCTGCGCGGCCAGATCATCGAACATCTCGCCTACGCGCATGCGGAAGGGATCGATCCGGACGCGATCCGGAACTGGACCTGGCCAGGGGCTGCAAGCTGATGCGCGGCACCGACCTCCCGCCGGAGCCGGCAAGCGTCGCGGGCGACCCGGTGGTCGGCCCCAGCAAGCCGCGCCTTCTTGGCGTACTGGGGCCGGGACTGATCACGGGGGCATCCGACGACGATCCCAGTGGGATCGCAACGTACAGCCAGGTCGGTGCAGCCTTCGGATATGGCCTGTCATGGACGCTGCTCTTCAGCTACCCGCTCATGGTCGCGATCCAGATGATCAGCGCGCGCATCGGGCGCACGACCGGCCATGGCATCGCGGGCGTGCTGCGGCGCCACTATCCGAACTGGCTGCTGCAGTGGGTCGTGGTACTGCTGCTGGTGGCCAATGTCATTAATCTGGGCGCGGACCTGGGGGCGATGGCCGACGCAATGGCACTTCTCGTCGCCGGGCCGAAATGGCTGTACGTGCTGTTCTTTGCCGTAATCTGCGTGAGCATGCAACTGCTGCTGCAGTACACACGCTACGTGTCGGTGCTGAAGTGGTTCACCCTCTCGCTGTTCGCTTACTTTGCGGTGGTGGCCGTGGTCCATATTGACTGGGCTAGTCTGGCCCGTCATTTCTTCGTGCCGCACATCGGCTGGACATCGGACTATCTCACCGCCGTCGTTGCCGTATTTGGAACGACCATCAGCCCGTATCTGTTCTTCTGGCAATCGGAGGAAGAGGTCGAGGACATGCGCGCCCATCCGCGGCGGCTGAGCCTGTTGCAAGCACCGGAGCAGGGCGGCAAGGCGCTACACCGCATCGAAATCGACACGCTGCTGGGCATGGGGTTGTCGAACCTGGTGGCCCTTGCGATTCTTGCTACCACGGCGGCGACGTTGAATGTCACAGGCATCGTCGACATCCAGACGTCCGCGCAGGCAGCACAGGCGCTGCGTCCCGTTGCAGGCAGATTCGCCGCGCTCTTTTTTACGACCGGTATCGTGGGAACCGGCCTGCTTTCCGTCCCCGTTCTGGCGGGCTCGGCGGCCTGTGCGATCGGCGAGGCTCGTGACTGGCCGGTGGGTTTCACGCGCAAGGTGCAGGAAGCAAAAGCGTTCTATGCCACGATCGCTATCGCGACGCTCATCGGCATGATCGTGAACTTCACTGCTATCAATCCTATCGCGGCGCTGTACTGGAGTGCCGTGATCAACGGAGTCGTCGCTGTTCCGTTGATGGTTGTCATGATGATGCTCGTGTCGCGGGTCGACATCATGGGTCGGTTTACCGCGCGCGGGTGGCTCAGGTTCCTCGGCTGGGCCGCTACCGCCGCCATGCTCTTGATCGCGCTGGCAATGCTTGTGACGCTGTTCTGACGCAGACCGCGGAAATTTAGAGCTGGTTGTCGGGGGGTAAGGGCAATGGACCTGCCCTTAGGGACGTCCAGGAAGACGCGAGGATTAGCACTCCACCAGGGCATTTTCGGGTTCGGACAGAGCGCGTACATCTGCCGATTGATTAGTTATACGAATAATATGGTGGAGCGCTCAAGCCGCTGGGCGAAGATGCGTCCGATCAGCTCGATACGTGGTGAGCAACCGGTGAAGTCATCTTGATTGCGTAAGGCTCGAAGGCGAGGATCGTGTCCATCTAAATTTGAACTGCACCCAAAGAGTTGGACCTCCTTTTGAGGTGCTTTTATGCGATACAGCGAGAAGAAGAAGTTGGCTGCAACGGAAGATGATTGCTCGGGCCACGACGGTCTCATACGGGTATGCCGGCGCGTGCCGCGACCGTCGCCTGGCCCAGATTCTTATGTATTCGTAGTGTTTTCAGGCTCTGCCCAATTTCGACCTCTACCTCTTCGGGCGTGAACGAGCACTGTGCGATGTTCGTGGGTTTCATCTGTGAGCCCGGTAGAGGTCTGCGTACAACAGTCGTTTCCATTTATCTGAAGCGGCCGTTCTCGGGCAGCGTTTCCCGATGGAGCCCCGCGCGGAGTTCAGTCCGGCTAATCCCTGTTACGGGGCAGACGTTACGTCCACGCGGCAGCCAGCAGCAATGCCGGAGAGGGGCGTGCCAGTCGCTCTGCTGCATTCGAATTTACGCCAAAACCGAAAAGTCGAGTGATGCGCATCCGCGCATCCGCCGCCGCGTTTGGCCGCGACGCCGTTTTCCGCTCGTGTCGACCCGCGCAGATGAAACTCCCACACAATCGCGTCGACTCCCCCCAGTCGATTCCATCCAGTTATCACGATGAAAATTTACTACTTCTTTCAAAAATAAAGCCGGGCTGAATATCGGTCGGGCCGGTGCAGCCCCATGCCGGCGTTGTCTTGCCGAAAGCTTTCTGTACGATGGGCCGCAAGCCGCGCAGGCGCGCAGCGGCCCGCTTCGTTCACACCGTTCTGCAGAGATCCGCCATGAATGACGTCACGCTCACGGCCGCCGACGAAGCCGGCTCATCGCACTTTGCCGGTGCGGCGCCACAGGCGGCTTCGTGCACGAGCCAGTTCCGGCTCATCGCGGCCTGCTCGATCGGCAACGCGCTCGAAATGTACGACTTTACGGTCTACAGCTTCTTCGCCCTGCTGATCGGCCGGCTCTTCTTTCCCTCGGACAGTCCCTACGGCTCGCTGCTGCTGGCGGTGGCGACCTTCGGCATCGGCTTCGTGATGCGGCCGCTCGGGGCCTTCGTGATAGGCAGCTATGCGGACCGGCGCGGCCGCAAGGCCGCGATGACGCTCACCATCGCGCTGATGGTCGCGGGCACGCTCTGTCTCGCCTTTGCGCCCACCTATGCACAGGCGGGCGTGCTGGGCTCGCTCGTGATCCTCGCGGGGCGGCTTCTGCAAGGCTTTTCGCTGGGCGGCGAGATTGGCGCGGCCACGGCCATGCTGATGGAGTCGGGCGCCGTGGGGCAGCGCGGCTTTCGCGTGAGCTGGCAACTGGGCAGCCAGGGCATTTCCGCGCTGCTCGGCGCCTTGACGGGCGCGTTGCTCTACACCTTCCTCACGCCGGCCGCGCTCGAAAGCTGGGGCTGGCGCCTGCCGTTCCTCGGCGGTCTCGCGATTGCGCCGGTGGGCCTCTATATCCGCTCGAAGCTCGACGAGACCCACGAGGCCGCGCCCGATGCCAGAAGTCCGCTCGGTACGCTGCTGCGCGAGCACGGCAAGCAGGTAGTGCAGGGCATTCTCGCGGTGACGGCGGGGACCGTCGGCATGTATCTCGTGGTGTTCTTCATGCCCACCTACATGATTCGCGTGCTCAAGATGCCGCCTTCGCTGTCGCTGCTCTCCGGCTGCGCCACCGGCCTGACGATGCTGGTGGCATCGCTCGTTGCGGGGCGGCTGGCAGACCGTCTCGCACGGCGCAAGCCGCTGGTGCTGGCGTCGCTCCTCTTCAACATTGTCGCGGTGGTGCCCGCGTTCTGGCTGATGACGCGTTATCCGAGCGTGCCGCTCGTGCTGCTACTCTCGGTTGTCATGACCGCGGCCACGAATCTCGGTTCGACGCCCATGCTGCTCATCATGATGGAACTGCTGCCCAAGCACGTGCGTGCAAGCGGGCTGTCGGTCATCTACAGCATCGGCGTGACCGTGTTTGGCGGCAGTTCGCAGTTCGTCGTGACCTGGCTGCTCGCGAAAACGGGCAATCCGCTCACGCCCGCGCTCTATCTCGTCGCCTGCGCCTTCGTGACTCTGTTCGCTGTACTGAGCATTCGCGAGAACCGCGTTGCGTGACCTTTTCGTTAAACATCGAATCTGGAGGACGACCTCGCCATGAAGCGCGAATCCCATCTCACGCCGTTCCAGTTGCTGCCCACGCTGCTGCCCGAAATCGAAATCGACGCCGAGACCTTCATCGGCATTCGCCGCCAGATTCACGCGCAGCCGGAACTGGGCTTCGAAGTGGGCGCGACGGCAAAGCTCGTCGCCATGCTGCTCGCGAAGTGGGGCTACGAAGTGCATACGGGCATGGGCCGCAGCGGCGTGGTGGGCCAGCTCAAGGTGGGCGACGGCAAGCGCCGCCTGGGGATTCGCGCCGACATGGACGCGCTGCCCATCGTCGAGAACACGGGACTGCCCTATGCGAGCCAGACGCCCGGCAAGATGCACGCCTGCGGGCACGACGGCCACACGGCGATCCTGCTCGCGGCGGCGAAGGCACTGGCCGACCGGCGCGACTTCAACGGCACGTTGAACCTGATCTTCCAGCCCGACGAAGAAAACCTGTGCGGCGCGAAAGCGATGATCGACGATGGTCTGTTCGAGCGCTTTCCCTGCGATGCCGTGTATGCGCTGCACAATATGCCGGGCGTAGAGGCGGGAACGTTTCGCGTGCTGCCGGGGCCGGTGAGCCTTTCGTCTGACGTGGCTGACGTGACGCTCAAGGGCGTGGGCGGACATGGCGCGATGCCGCACCGCGTGAAGGATCCCGTGGTGGCGGCGGGCGCCCTCATCACGGCGCTGCAGACCGTGGTGGCGCGCAACGTGCCGCCCGATGAAACGGCGGTGGTTTCGATCGGCTATATCCGCGGCGGCGCCACGCACAATGTGATTCCGGAATCGGTGCAACTGGGCCTGAACGTGCGTGCCGCCCGGCCCGAAACGCGTGAACTCGTGGAGGCGCGCGTGCGCGAGATCGTCGCGCTGACCGCGCAGGCACACGGCGTAGAGGCGCAGATCGACTACCGCCAACTCACGCCGCCGATGGTCAATACGCCTGAAGAAACGGCTCTCGCGCAGCAGGTGTGCGTCGATCTCGTGGGCGAAGGCAAGGTGGTCACGCAGGCGCCCAAGGGGCTCAACGGCAGCGAGGACTTCGCCTGGATGCTCAACGCCGTGCCGGGCTGCTACCTGATTCTGGGCAATGGCGAAGGCGAGTTCGGTGGTTGCATGGTCCACAATCCCGGCTACGACTTCAACGACCGGGTCTTGCCGCTGGGCGCCGCCTGCTGGGTGCGCCTCGCAGAGCGCTTCCTCGCGGCCTGAGCCGCAGGCGGCGGGAAGGTCGGGGCGGGCGTGCCGCGCGGGCGCCCGCTGTTGCGTCTGCTGTTGCGTCCACACCGTTAAGCCCCAAATTTTTTTCCGGGCAATGGCACAATAGGAGCCCATGTCCTTCGAGTCCGGCGCAGCGTGAATATGCAAGAAGCAACGCAATGAGTGCAGTACAGAAGGCCAACGCCGGCAAGGGCAAACGTTTCGTCGAACGCGTCTATCGTCTGAGGATCGCGGGGCTCGGCCTCGGGTTCTTTTGCGTGGCGTCCGTGTTCGCGCAGCAGGAGCGCGGTTTCGTCCTGTGGGGCCTGCTGGTCTTTCACGGCTTTCTCTGGCCTCACGTCGCGCGCCGGGCCGCGCTGGCCTGCCACGTGCCGTACCGCGGCGAACATGTCAATCTCGTGATCGACGCCGCATGCGGCGGCTTCTGGGTAGTCGCGATGCGGTTCAACGTGCTGCCGTGCGTGCTGATCCTCGTGATGCTCAGCATGGACAACATCGCCGCCGGCGGTCTGCGCCTCTTCGCGCGCGGCGTCCTCGCTCACCTGGCGGGCCTCGCCATCGGCCTGCTCACGCTGGGCTTCGTCTTCCAGCCGCTTTCGAGCCTCTCCACGATACTCGCCTGCCTGCCTTTCCTCGTGGTCTACCCGCTCGCGCTGGGCTGGGCGACCTATCGCATTTCGCAGCAACTCGCCGAGCAGACCCGCACGCTCGAACGGCTGAGCCGCACGGACGGCCTCACGGGCCTGCTCAACCGGCGCAGTTGGGAAACCGTGCTGGCGGCCGAGTTCGCGCTGTGCCGCGAGCGGCGCTATGCGTCGTCGCTGCTGCTCGTGGATCTCGATCACTTCAAGCGCGTGAACGACACCCACGGCCACCCGGCCGGCGACGCGGTGCTGCAGGCGTTCGCCGTCATGCTGCGCGATCATTTCCGCGAGACGGACCCGATCGGCCGCTACGGCGGCGAAGAGTTCGGCGTGGTGCTGCCGGGCGCGACGCTTACCGAGGCGCGCGCGGCTGCCGAGCAACTGGTCGCCACCGTGCGTATCCAGGCGGCGCTGGACGGCGCGGCGTGCCCGTGCACGATCAGCGTGGGCGTGGCGCAGTGCGGGCCTGACATGCGCGATCACATCGCCTGGTTGCAAAAGGCCGACGCGAGCCTCTACGGCGCGAAGCTGGGCGGGCGCGACCGCGTGGTGGTGGGCGAGGCGATCGAGCCGGCGTGAGCGGCGCGTGTTGCCGGGTTTTACCGCGTCTTACTTCGCATGAGCTGCGAGGGGCGCGGCAGCAGGCGGACGGTCGAGGCACCCGATGCCGGCCAGCGTGGCCCCGACGGCCACATCCAGCGGCGTATGCGGCTCCCGGCCGAGCGTGGCGACGAGGCGCGCATTGTCGAGCCGCACCGGCACCCGCCACAAATAACGCATCTCCAGCAGTTCGCGCAGCGTCGTCATGAACGGTGCCGCCGCGAACACGAGCGCCCACGAAAAGCGCCGCTGGCGCGGCTTCGCGCCATGCAGGCGCGCTATGCGGCAGATGGCTTCGGCCATCTTCGTGCCGTCCGGGTCCCAGTGGCCGCCGAGGTGGAAAGCCGCGAAGGGCGGCAGGGTCTCCCGGCGCTCGATCAGTTCGATCATGGTCCGCGCCACGTCGGGCACATAGGCCCATTGGTGCCCCACGCCGGGACGGCCGGGCAACTGGACCGTGCGCACGGGCTGGCCCGCCTTGACGAGGCCTTGAGAGAACCAGCTATTGGCCGTGAGGCGAGGGCCGAAGAAGTCGCCGGCCCGCACGACGATCGTGCGTACGCCTTGTGCCGTGGCCGCCTGGAGTTGGCGCTCGAGCTCCACGCGGATGGCGCCCTTTCTGGTGCGCGGTTGCTGGGGCTGGTCTTCGCGCAGGGTCGGAAACGCGTCCGGCCCGTAGTTATAGACGGTCCCCGGCAGCACGATGGTCGCGCCGGCGGCCTGCGCCGCCGCGATGGTGTTGCCGATCATCGGCAGCACGAGCTGCGACCAGTTGCGGTATCCCGGCGGGTTCACGGCGTGGACGATCACCTGGCAGCCGCTCGCCGCACGCATCACGGCTTCGCGGTCCATGGCGTCGCCTTGTTGCCACTCGATGCCGTCTGCCGCCGCTCCCGCGGCCGGGCTGCCGCGCCGGTGCAGCGCGCGCACCTGCCAGCCGGCCTCGTGCAACTGCCGCGCCACTTCGCCGCCTATGGCGCCGGTCGCGCCCAGCACGAGGGCCTGCTTGTCCTGTTGCCCGGAAAATGAGGTTGCCATGTCCGCTCTCCACTTCGATCCGTGGTTTCGATGGAGGCATTCTGCGCCGTATCTCGCACATAATAAATTGGCGAACGTAGGCTATCTGCTATACATTTATGTATGGTCTCGAATCTGAGCTGGGAACTGTATCGAACCTTTCTCGCCGTGCTGACCGAAGGCTCGCTTTCGGGGGCCGCGCGCGCACTGGGCATCACGCAGCCCACGGCGGGACGGCATATCGAGGCGCTGGAGGCGGCGTTCGGCCAGCCGCTCTTCACCCGTTCGCAAACGGGCCTCTTGCCCACCGAGGCGGCTGCGGCGCTGCGTGGTTATGCCGAGGCGATGCGCAGCACCGCGGCCGCGCTGGAGCGGGCGGCGGCGAGCCGCGGCGAGGCCATGAAAGGCGTCGTGCGGATCTCGGCGAGCGAGGTGGTGTCCGTGGAGGTGCTGCCGCCGGTGATCGCCCAGTTGCGGCGTGCGCAGCCCGGCCTCGTGGTCGAACTGGTGGTCAGCAACCGCGTGCAGGATCTGCTGCAGCGCGAGGTTGACATTGCAGTGCGCATGACGCGGCCGGTGCAGGAGATGCTGGTGGCGCGGCGCATCGGCGCGATCGAGGTGGGGCTGCACGCGCGCGACGATTACCTTGCCGCCCACGGCACGCCGGTCAGGCTCGACGATCTCGCCGGTCATGCCCTCGTGGGCTTCGACGAAGTGACGCCGTTCATCCGCAACGCCGCGAAGATGTTTCCCACCTGGCACCGCGAGGCATTTTCGATCCGCAGCAGCAGCGACCTTGCGCAACTGGCGATGATCCGCGCGGGCTGCGGCATCGGCTTTTGCCAGGCCGGCGTGGCGCGGCGCGACCCGCGGCTCGTGCGGGTACTCGGGCAGAGCGCCACGTTCTCGCTCGATACGTGGGTCACGATGCACGAGGACCTGCGCGGCAATCCGCGCTGCAAGGCGGTATTCGATGCGCTCGCAACCGGTTTGAGCGCGTACATTGAAGAGACTGGACAAGGAGCGCGATGAAGCCTGCCCCGATGGTATTGCACGATCCGACCGCCTGCGACGTGGTGCAGGCGTTTTGGCGCCTGATGAGCACCAACGACTTCCACGCGGTGGAGGCGGTTCTGGCCCGGGACTTCGTGCTTGAGTGGCCGCAGTCGAACGAGCGTATTCGGGGCGCCACGAATTTCGCGCGGCTCAATACCGCTTATCCCGCACAAGGGCCATGGGTCTTTACGATCAATCGCCTTGTTGCCAATGAGAACGAGGTTGTTTCGGATGTGGGCGTGACGGACGGTTTCCTGATCGCCAGAGCTATTTCGTTCTTTACGATCGAACAAGGCAAAATCACGCGGATGGTCGAATTCTGGCCGGAGCCCTATGAGGCGCCTTTTGATCGAACGGCGTTTGTCGAGCCGATTCATCCGGCGATTTGATTCCCCGATGGTCTTGATGGGAGACGGCAATCGTGAAACACGCGGGTCCGGATGCGCTGAAGCAGCTTGAGAGTTTGCTTGACCGGCTACGTGAATTGCCCGGATTGAGCGAACGCTCGACGGGCATTTTCTATCGCAAATCGAAGCCATTTCTGCATTTTCACGAAGATCCCACCGGACTTTATGCCGACGTGAGAATCGAAGTGGAGTTCGAACGCTTTCCAGTCAACTCCGAAGGCGAGAAGAGCGCGCTGCTCAAAGCGATTGCGAGGGTGATTGCGCCTGCGTGAGCTTTCAGGCTCACACGGTGTCATGCCGTACGCGGCGATCATGCGCGATAGATAATCTATCGGCGCTTTCTCGAAGCTGTCATCGTTACGAAAAGCATTTACGGAAAAATCGGCGGGTTAGTCGTCGCCCGAGCGCCATTCGGCGCGAAGCAGTCAACCTGTCCAATTCCACCGTAGAGGCTCCGTATGTCCGAAGACCCGACTTTCGCGAACGCGTGCTGTGCGACCCACAACGATCAACCCGGCGATCCCCGGACCGGCGTTTCGCGCCGGGGCTTCCTGAAGCTGGCGGGCGTTTCGGGCCTCGCCGCCGGGACCGGCGCGCTGGCCATGAGCACAAGCGCGGTCGCGGCCACGCCGGACGGCACTCCCGAGCAGATTCACCTGACCTGGGGGCGCGACCCGGCCAGCGAGGTGGTCATCTCGTGGGCTTCGCTGGCCGCGGCGGTGAATCCCCGCGTGAGCATCGGCGTGACGGGCGAGCGCGCGCAGGTTCGGCATGCGGTGGAGCGTACCTACACGGATGGCATCAACGGCGAAACGGTCTACACGTACCACGTTGCGCTGCACGACCTGCAGCCGTGCACGCCCTACCAGTACCAGGTGACGGCGGACAACGACAGCAACATGGGCACGCCGTTCACCGCCGACTTCCAGACGGCGCCGCGCGGCCGCACGCGCTTTCGCTGGACGAGCTACGGCGATCTTGCCACGCCCAATACGAAGTGGGTTCTCTCGTACCCGCAGAGCCGCTTCGCCGTGGCGGCCGTGGAGCAGTTCAAGCCGCTCTTCCATCTGCTCAACGGCGACCTCTGCTACGGCAACCTGAACCCGACTTCGCAACCCTCTGTGTGGCGCGATTTCGGCAACAACGTGCAGACCTCGGCGGCCAACCGTCCGTGGATGCCGTGTCCCGGCAATCACGAACTCGAATTCAACAACGGCAACCAGGGCCTCGCTTCTTACCTGACGCGCTATACGCTGCCGGAGAACGGCACGCATTTTCGCGGCCACTGGTACAGCTTCCAGGTGGGATCGGTGCTGTTCGTGTCGCTCGATGCGGACGACGTGGTCTATCAGGACGCCGCCGCCTTCGTAGCCGGGCCGGCCCCGCTGGTGCCGGCGAGCAGTACCGGCAATCCGCCTGTCGCGCCCGGCACGTCGCTGTATGTGCGCGGGTACAGCAACGGCGAGCAGACACGCTGGCTCGAAAGAACGCTGCACCGCGCTTCGAACGATCCGGGCATCGACTGGATCGTCGTGCAGATGCATCAGGACGCGCTCTCGTCGTCGTCAACCGGCAACGGCTCGGATAAGGGCATCCGGGAGGCCTGGCTGCCGCTGTTCGACCGCTACGGCGTGGATCTCGTGCTGTGCGGCCACGATCATGACTATGAGCGCAGCTACCCGGTGCGCGGATACAACGCCAACGCGGGCGTCGATGCGACGACGGGCGCGGCGGTGGAGACGTTGCAGCCGAAACCGGTTGTCGCCTCCGATCCGGACAACGCCACGTTCGACACCAGCAAGGGCACGATACATCTGATCCTGGGCGGCGGCGGAACCAGCGCGCCGCTGGACGTGTATGGCAAGGATGCCGCCACGGGCCAGGTTCAGGCCAAGGTCTTCACGAAGCCCAACCGCCCGATACCGGGCAAGACGGTGGGCACGTTCGTGCGTGCGCCGGCCGACGCGCTGGAAGATGCGATCTGGTCGGCGCGGCGCGATACCGGCACCGGCTATGGCCTCGCGGTGTTCGACTACGATCCGGGCACGGCGGGCGGCAAGACGACCATCACCATGAACTATTATCACGCGCCAGGCGCGGACCAGACGCCCACGGCCGACTATCAGTTGTTCGAAACGATCGTGCTGGAGAAAACGCGACGGGCATAAGCAAGCGGGGCGACAGGGGCGTGCGGAATGCCCGCCCCTGTCGCCCCCGTATTCATGCAGGCGGCGATTGCGCGATCAATTGAGCGGCGTAGCGCCGGTAGATCCACGCGGAACCGGCTGAAAATACAGTCAGCGCGGGAACCACGAGCACGGCGTACGTGAGCGCCATGATGGGGGCGAGGTTGTGGTCGTGGGCGGCGATTGCGATGAGCCCGACTGGCCGCCAACCAGGACCGCCAGGCCGATTGCCGGGGCGATGATGGCGAGCCAGGTGCCGAAAATGCTGAGGGCATGCCCGCGGGTATTGCGCCAGGCGGCGCGCCAGCCCACCGGCTTGCCGATCGCAACGTGGCCAGGCAGAAGAGAGATGCGCAGGTGCACCCATAGTGCGATCATCAGGGCGATGCAGTCCATCGTGGCGAACAGGGCGTTGAATAGGTTGTGAATAAAGGACAACTCGCAACCCGATTGGAAAAAAATGAACATCACATTCTTGCCCACGACACACGACGATGCCGAGACATTGGTCCAAATGCGCATTAGCGCCATGCGGGAGAGCCTGGAACGCATTGGCCGGTTCGATCTCCAGCGCGCGAGAGATCGCTTTCTCGCCTCGTTCGATCCGGCATGGTGCAGGTTCATTGCGGTCGATGGCGAGCCGGTGGGTTTCGTGGTCGCCAAACCGGATGACGATCAGCTTGCGCTCGAACATCTGTACATCGTCCCGGAACATCAGGGAAAGGGTATCGGCTCGATCGTCCTTGATGCTCTTTTTGCCGACGCCGATACCCAGGCTATTGCGGTGAAAGTCGGTGCGTTGCGCGGCAGCGATTCAAATCGCTTCTATCAACGCCACGGCTTCACGCAAACTGGCGAAGCAGAATGGGATATCTACTACATCCGCGCCCCGCGCAAGACGCCATAGCGGCCGCCGCCTAAGCGGCACCGTCCAGAATGCTGCGGAGATGATTGATGTAGCCCTCGAATGCGCGCCGCCCTTCCTTCGTCATGGCAATAGACGTTCGCGGTTTCTTCCCGACAAAGTCCTTTTCCATCTGGACGTATCCGCATTTTTCCAGTGTCGCGAGATGGGCGCCGAGGTTGCCTTCGGTTGCTCCCACGATCGCGCGCAATCTGACGAACTCAATCGACTCGCGAGCGGGGAGCGCCTTGAGTGCAGCCATGATTTTCAGGCGCACGGGTTGATGAATGACTTCGTCCAGCGAATCCATTCACGCTCTCCGAAGCCACAGGCCGGCCAGCATGAGCGCACCGCCGCCCACTACGGCCATCCATAGATAAAAATGCGCGGCCAGCATGAAATAGCCGAACACGGTGAGCACTGCCAGCACGATGCCGGCAACCACGAATCGTGCGCCGAGCCAGAGACCGGCAAGCACATAAAAAAGCGCGACGATCAGGGCAATCAATGTAGCGGATTGGGGGCCTGTGACCGGCTGAAAAATATTCAGCACGAGAATGTAGAAGGCAAACATGCTGACAATGGATACCAGCCAGCGCTGGCTCGTAGCGGACGCGTGGTCCTTCCCGCGCTGCCCGAGATAGATGCAGCCCAGCGTGCCGGCGATATCGAGCGGGACCCAGAGTTAGCCCGTGGATTCAGGTTGTGTCGTCGGCCCGGTCGGCCTCATCGTTGCGAGCGCAATCATCAAACCTGCTGCCAATATCGCCGCCGCGATCAGTACCGCGCTATGCAGGCCCTCGACCATCCTGCCTTCTGCACCCGCAACGAGTGCGCCGAAAACCCCCACACCGAGCGCACCGCCTACCTGCCGCGCGGTATTCAGAACGCCGGAAGCAATGCCGGTGGAACCCGAATCGACATGAGCGAGGACGGCGGTGTTGATCGACGGCACGGCCAGCGCGACGCCAACACCGATGGTCAACAACGGCACCGTAATCATCAGATAGCTGCTGTGGCGCTCGATCAGACCAAGGGCGAGAAAGCCGGCCGCCGCCAGGGCCTGCCCCAGCACCATTGGAAACCGGTAGCCAAACCGTGTTGTCAACGCACCCGAAACCAGATTGGCCGCGGTGACCACCGCGGTTAGCGGCAGGAAAGCGAAGCCGGTCTGGAGCGGTGAATAGTGCCACACGTTCTGGAAGAAAAGGCTCATCGCGAACATCAGTCCGTAATAGCCGAAGTTGAGCGCCAGCCCGATCACCGAACTCGCGTTGACCGCCGGTATCTGGAACAGCGAGAGCGGCAGCATGGGATGCCGTTGCTGCTTTTCCACCACCACGAACAGCAGGCCGAAGAGAACGAAGCCGGCCACGCCCCACGTTACGGCCGGGCTTTTCCAGCCGTGGTCGCCGCTTTCCACCACGGCGAAGGTGAGTGCGACGAGCGAAGCCGCCGCCAGCACTTGTCCGGCAAGGTCGAGTTTGCGTGCGGCATTGCGCGGGGTATCGGGTGCATGGGCCAGCGTCAGCCAGATGCCGAGGATGCCGAAGGGCACGTTGATGAGAAAGATGCTCGGCCAGCCCAGGCTGCCAACCAGCACGCCGCCCACGATCGGTCCCGCTCCCAATGCCATGGCCGCCGTTCCCGCCCAGATGCTGACCGCCCTCGCTCTTGCCTTCGAATCGGGAAAGGTGGCGCTGAGCAGCGAAAGCGATGATGGCACGCACAAGGCCGCACCCACGCCCTGCACCGTGCGCGCGGCCACGAGCGCCAACGCGTTCGGAGCGAATCCGCAGGCGACCGAGGCCAGCGTGAATACGAAAAAGCCGCCCACGAAGACGCGGCGCGCGCCCAGCCGGTCGCCCAGTGCGCCCGCACTGAGCAGCAGGCTCGCGAACGCGAGCGTATAAGCGTTGAGCACCCATTCGAGTTGCGCGGAATCGACCGCGAGGGTTTCCTGAATGCGTTTGAGCGCCACGTTCACGACGGTAACGTCGAGGCAGATGATCGCGAAGCCGAGGCTGGTCGCGAGAAGTGCGAGGCGCGGGGATCGAGCGGGGTGTGCGTACATGGGCGAGTAAAGAGAAACTGGCGGGGTTGGCAGGATCGTTGAAGCACGAGAACACTCTAATTCCCCCGTCGAATTGGATAAAGGCAGCGCAATTTGGCGCAGAACCTATTAAAATTGCGGAATGGACCTGCTCAAAGCGATGACCGTGTTCGTACGCGTGGTCGAAACCGGTAGTCTCACGGCGGCCGCGGATGCCTGCGGCCTCTCGCCCACCATGGTGGGCAATCACCTGCAGGCGCTGGAGGCGCGGCTCGGCACGCGGCTCATTCACCGCACTACGCGCAAGCAGCAGATCAGCGTGTTTGGGCGCACCTATTACGAGCGATGCGTCGAAATTCTCGGCCTGATCGACGATGCCGAACGATTGGCGCTCGACCATCTGGGGACGCCCCGCGGTCTGCTGCGCGTCACGGCACCGCTGATCTTCAGCAGCGAATGCCTGATCCCGTCGCTGGCGGATTATTGCCGCCGTTATCCCGAGGTCCAGCTGGACGTGGTGGCGACCGACGCCGTATCGGATCTCGTCGAGGACGGTTTCGAAGCCGCGATTCGCCTCGGTACGCCTGGCAGTCCTGATCTTGTTGCACGCCCCTTGCAGCCGTATCGGCTCGTGCTGTGCGCGTCGCCCGCTTACCTCGAAGCGCATGGCGTACCCGCCTCGCCGGAAGCATTGCGCGCGCATCAATGCCTGACTTATGCCTACCCGCCGCGCTCCGAAATGCGTGCGGTACAGCCCGAATGGGTCTTGTCGGGCGCACGCGGCCCGGTGAGCGTTCCTGTGGGCGGCCGGCTGAGAATCGATAGTGCCGACGCGCTGCGCCGCGCCATTCTGGCGGGCATGGGCATTGCCATGCTGCCTTCCATTCTGGTCGATGACGATATCGAGGCCGGGCGCCTCGTGCGGGTCTTGCCCGACGAAGTGCCGCCCGCGCGGCCGATCAATCTGCTTTACTTGCGCGATCGCCAGATGTCGCCGAAGCTGCGCAGCTTCGTCGATTTCGTGCTCGAGCGCTTCGGCGCGGCGCCCGATCAAAAAGGTTGAGCTTCTCCTCACGCAGAGAGAACAACGGGGGTCATACCCGCATGGGTGAAACTGCTCGCGTAGCGTGCTGTTTTTCCGCCCGGCGTGCTATTTTTAAGTCCTTCGTTTTTAAGGCCCTGTTTTTAAGGCCCTGCTTTTATGGCCTGATCGGCGGGCTGGATGGTGTCGCACAGTCGCCCTTCGCTTTCCCCAAAACCTGACAGGAGACATGCCATGACGATTCAAAAGATCACGCCTTTCCTTTGGTATGCCAGGCAAGCGGAAGAGGCCGCGGCTTTCTATGCCGGCATCTTTCCCGATTCGCGCGTGATTCGGGTCACGCCGGTGCCGAGCGCGGGCTCCACGAGAGTCGTTGAGTTCGTACTCTTCGGGCAGTCTTTCATCGCCATGAGTCACGAAGCCGCCGAGCCTTTCAATCACGCGATTTCGCTCATGGTGAACTGTGCCGATCAGGCGGAGCTGGATCGCTACTGGAGTGCGTTTCTCGAAGGCGGTGCGGTGCCCAATGGCTGTGGCTGGCTGAAAGACCGCTTCGGGGTGTCATGGCAGATCGTGCCGGACGACCTCATTCCGATGATGGCCGATCCCGATCCGGTCAAGGCGAAGCGCGTGGCCGACGCCATGCTGCAAATGACGAAGTTCGACGCCGCAGCGCTCAGGGCCGCGTATGAGGGGAGCGGCGGCTAGCAGGAAGCATTGGCCTGCGGATCAGGCCGCGGCACGCCGGTAGGTGAGGAATGCATAGCGTATCGGTGCTTCGACTTCGACTCTTTCCACGCATTCGAAGTCGGAGGGCAGATCGGGAAACGTCGTATCGCCCGCCGGCATCAGATCGATTTCGGTGAGATAGATCGTGTCCGCATAGGGCAGAAAGAGGCGGTAGATGGCCTCGCCACCGGCGATGAAGATTTCGTCGCGCGCGTCGTTCGCGATGCGCACGATGGCTTCTTCCAGCGAGCGGCAGGTGGCAACAGGTTCGCCATCGGGAACCCGTGTGCCCATCACTAATACGTCCCGGTCGGGAAGCGGGCGGCCAATCGATTCGTAGGTGCGCCGCCCCATGACGACAAGATGACCCACCGTAAGTTGCCGGAAGCGGCGCTGTTCGCCCGGCACCTTCCACGGGATATCGTTGGCCGCACCTATTACGCGATTCCTGGCCATGGCGGCCACG
>NZ_BAYB01000027.1 GCF_000685035.1 Paraburkholderia ferrariae NBRC 106233 | reverse complement strand
GGTTTCGCAACGCTAGGCGGCCGGCTCCTGCCGCAAGCCGCAAGCCGCAAGCCGCAAGCAAGGACGCAAACACGGATGAAAAGCCCGCACGCCCGCGCGTGCGGGCTTTTTTTTCGCGCATGTTTCTTGCGGGGCCCGCCAAACGTTTCGTACGCCGCCGCAGAAGCCTCTACAATCGAGCGGAAGCGAACCGTGAACCGGCGTGCGCCGGTATAGGAGTCAGGCGATGCAGGATCCAGAAGCACTTGGCGGCGTCACCCACGCAGGCGGCGTGGATCATCCCGAACACGATACGGACGGCGCGTTCATCGCGCCCGAAACCCCCGAGGTCGCGAGCGCGACCCAGCATGTGCTGAAGTCGGGCGACACGTTCATCGTCAACGATCCGCTGGGCGACCTCACCGGCATCGACGACGGTCTGTTCGTCAACGACACGCGCGTGCTGTCCTCGCTGCGCCTCACCTTCGGCGGCCGCGTGCCGTCGCTGCTCTCGGGCAGCGTGAGCAGCGACAACACCGCGTTCACCGCGCACCTCACCAATCGTCCGCTGCCGCCGCTCGGCGGCTCGACCACGCCCGAAGGCGTGATCCACGTGCAGCGCTCGCGCGTGCTCTCGGGCACGATGATGACCGAGGCCATCGAGCTCACGAACTACGGCACCGAAGACGCCGTGGTGCCGCTCTCGATCTCGTTTGCGAGCGACTTTCGCGACATGTTCGAAGTGCGCGGCCTCAAGCGCGAAGTGCGCGGCACGATCGTGCCGCCGCGCGTGGAAGACGGCGAGGTGCGGCTCGAATACATCGGCCTCGACAAGGTGGCGCGGCGCGTGCGCATCGAGTTCTCGCCCACGCCCGACAAGCTCTTTGCCGACCGTGCGGACTTTTCGGTCGATCTGGCCGCGCAGGCCTGCGTGTCGGTCTATCTGACCGTGGCGATCGAGGTCGAGCCGCTCGCGGGCGCCGCGCCCGACACGCCGAGCGCGGGCATCATCCAGCCCGCGCACTGCCTCGCCGACGGGAAAGAGCAGCGCGTGGGCCGCGCCGCGGTGCGCGCCGCCCTGGTCGATGCGCACATCGTGATGCGCGAGCGGCGCCGGGCCACGGCGCGCGTGCGTTCGAGCAACCCGCTCTTCAACGCGTGGATCAACCGCTCGATTGCCGACCTTGGCCTCCTGACCACCGATCTGCCGACGGGCCCCTATCCGTACGCGGGCATTCCGTGGTTTTCCACGCCGTTCGGGCGCGACGCCGTCATCACTTCGCTGCAGACGCTGTGGCTGCAGCCGGCGCTGGCGCGCGGCGTGCTGCGCTTTCTCGCGGCGCACCAGGCGCGCGAGAACTCGGCGTTCCGCGACGCGGCGCCTGGCAAGATCATGCACGAGATGCGCAAGAGCGAAATGGCCGCGACCGGCGAGGTGCCGTTCGCGCTCTACTACGGCGGCGTGGACACGACACCGCTTTTCGTCGTGCTGGCGGGCGCCTATGTCGAGCGCACGGGCGACACGTCGCTGATCGACGAACTCTGGCCCGCGCTCGAACGCGCGGCAGGCTGGGTGGCGGGCGTGTGCGAGCGCAACGCGCTCGGCCTGCTCGATTACCGGCGCGAGTCGGAGGGCGGTCTCGCCAACCAGGGCTGGAAGGACAGCCACGATTCCGTCTTCCATGCCGACGGCCGTTTCCCGGACGGCCCGATCGCGCTGGTGGAAGTGCAGGCCTACGCGAGCGCCGCGTTCGACACGATGGCGCGCTTTGCCACCTTGCGCGGCCTTGCCGACGATGCGGCCCGCTATGCGGCGCGCGCCGCGAAGATTCGCCGCTGCGTGGAAGAAAAGTTCTGGATGCCCGAGTCGGACTTCTACGGCATCGCGCTCGACGGCCACGGCGAACTCTGCCGCGTGCTGGCTTCGAACGCCGGGCACCTGCTCGCGTTCGGTCTGCCCGAGTACGAGCGCGGCCATACGGTGGCGCGCGTGCTCGAATCGGCGCTGTTCCACACGGGCTGGGGCGTGCGCACGCTCGCGGCGGGCCAGGCGCGCTTCAATCCGATGGCGTATCACAACGGCTCGGTCTGGCCGCACGACAACGCGATCTGCGCGCGCGGGCTCGCGCGCTACGGCCACAAGGACGCCGCGGTGCGCCTCCTGCAGGCGCTCTTCGAAGCGGCCGTGACCTTCGACATGCGCTTGCCGGAACTCTTCTGCGGCTTCCCGCGCCGCCGCGGCGAACCGCCCACGGCCTATCCGGTCGCGTGCCTGCCGCAGGCCTGGGCGGCCGGCTCGCCGTTCATGATGCTGGAGGCGTGCCTGGGCATTTCGATCGATGCCGCGCGCCACGAGGTGAGGGTGGAAGAGCCGATGCTGCCGGAAGGGATCGACTGGCTCGAAGTGAGCGATCTGCGCGTGGGCAAATCGGCGGTCACGCTCACGTTCCGGCGCGTGGACGGGAAGGTAGTCGCGGCCGCGGACCGCAGCGATGTGAAGGTGGTCGCGTTGTTGTAACGGCAATAGGGCGATACCGGAAACCGGTCGATGGGTACCGGTTTCCGGTCATTTCCGGGCTTGGCAATGTGGCTATTCCGCCGCCCGCAAGCTCACCCTGGCCGAAACCCCACCTGTTTCGACGCCCCTCGTATTGCTGATCCGCGGCGCATGAAACCGCGCCAGCGCCTCCAGTTGCGCCGGCGTGCCGATACCCAGTTGCGCCAGCATCTCCACGACCACCGCATAGAGCGCGGTCTGGTTGCCGTCTTCCATCTTCACTGCGAAGCCCAGCGCACGGTTGCCCGCATGCGCCGCCGTCTGTGCCGAGGCGCGCACGCCCACTGCGTAGCTGCCGTCCGCGCCTAACTTGCCGACCAGCGCGCCGCCGAACGCTTGCATCAACTCCGTGCAGAAGCGGCCTTCGCCCGCCACCATCTCCGGGTGCGAGGTCATCGCGCGGTAGATGCGCGCGAGCGCCGCTGTGCGTGCCGGCAGAGTGGTGCCGCCCGTGGCGGCGGTTCGATCCGCCGCGTCGGCGAGACTCGCGTAAAGTCGCGCGAGCCGGTCGAGCGGGAACGCGGGCGTGGGCAGGTTGCAGCCGTCGATGGCCCATTGCACGGCCTCGTCGGGCAGGCCGCAAGCGTCGGCGACGGTGTGGCGCACGCGCGCCTGCAACGGATGGTCCGGCAGGTGGTAGTCGTCGATCGGCGCGGCCATCGCGCGCGCCGCCGCAAGCATGCCCACGTGCTTGCCCGAGCAGTTGCTGCAGGCCGGCCCCGGCGTGAAATCGCGCTTGATCCAGTCGCGGTAGACCGCGTCGGAGATGGGCGGGTGAGGGCCGCAGCGCATGTCGGACTCCTGCGCCGAGACTTTCGCGAGCATCTGCCGCGTGCGCGCCACGTGCCGGTCTTCGCTGCTGTTCGAGCCGCACATGAGGGCGAGATCGGCGTCGTCGAAACCGAAGCGGTCGAGCGCGCCCGTTTCGATGACGGCCAGCGCCTGGGCCGGCTTGGCGGCCGAGCGCACGAGCGTGAGCCGGTGCGGGTCGCCCCACGCGTAGCGTAGCCGGCCGCTGGCATCGACCACCGCGATGTGGGCCGCGTGCGTCGTTTCGACGATGCCGCCGCGAAGGACGGTGACCGCGGGTTCAAAGGTTTGCGTTGCCATGGTGACGCCTGAGCAGAGGACCGGAATGGGCACGATGGTACCGCGTCTGCCCCATCGGCGGCCTTTGCCGCTTTGGCGATCCTTTCTGATCCTGTTAGTCGGTTTACTACGATGAGGTCACGACTTCAACGCAGGTGCGAATCGTCGGATAGTGGCCGCACGACGAACAAGGAGGCATCAGCATGCGTATCTTTCTTACGGGCGCGACCGGCTTTATCGGCTCGGCGCTCGTTCCCGAACTTCTCGACGCCGGTCACGAGGTGATCGGCATGACCCGCTCCGACGCGGGTGCGCAAGCCCTCGCCGCGGCCGGGGCCGAAGTGCACCGGGGCACGCTGGAGGACCCCGAAAGCCTGAGCCGCGGCGCCGCGCAGGCGGATGCGGTCATCCACGCGGCTTTCGACCACGACTTTTCGCGCTTCGTCGAAAACTGCGAGAAGGACAAGCGCGCCATCGCCGCACTCGGCTTTGCGCTGGCGGGCTCGGACCGGCCCCTCGTCATCACCTCGGGAACCGGGATGGGCAGCGGCCACCACGGCGAGCCGGCGACCGAAGACATCTTCGACACCCGCCATCCGAATCCGCGCATTGCGTCCGAGCTGGCCGGGAATGCGCTGCTGGAGTCGGGCGTCAACGTGTCGGTGGTGCGGCTGCCGCAGGTGCACAATCCGTTCAAGCAGGGCCTCATCGCGCCGCTCATCGAGATTGCCCGGCAAAAAGGCGTTGTCGCCTATGTGGGCGAGGGCAAGAACCGCTGGCCGGCGGGGCATCTCTCCGACGTCGTGCGGCTCTACCGGCTGGCCGTGGAGGCCGCCGAGCCGGGCGCGCGTTTTCACGCGGTGGGCGAAGAAGGGGTGATCAGCCGCAAGATTGCCGAGGCGCTGGGCCGGGGCCTGAATCTGCCCGTCGTGTCGATCGCACCGGAGGAGGCGGCAGCGCACTTCGGATGGATGGGCATGTTCGCGGCTCCCGACATGCCCGCTTCGAGCGCATGGACGCAGGATCGCCTGGGCTGGCGCCCCACGGGACCGACGCTCATTTCCGATCTCAACGAGGCACGGTTCGCGCAATAGCGCCGGCTCTGCGTATCGCGACATCGGCTTCGCGACATCGGTCTCGCAACATCGCGCAACACCGGTGGTAACATTTGTTGTCATCCACCGATTCGTTGCCCGCATGCCAGACAGCTTCGACCAGCTCGCCGCGCTCATCCGCACCCGCTTCTCCGAACTGAGCCCGCAATTTCAGACCGGGGCCGCGTTCCTGCTCGATCACCCGGACGAGGTGGCCGTCTCGTCCATGCGCAAGGTGGCCGAGCGCGCCCGCGTGCAGCCCGCCTCGCTCGTGCGGCTCTCGCAGCAACTGGGCTTTCCCGGCTGGAACGAACTGCGCGACCTGTTCGTCGCGCGGGTGCGCACGCGCCCCGAGCCGCTGACGAGCCGGGCCCGTTCGCTCGTGGCCGGCAGCGCGAAGAACGGACTCGCGCACGATCTGCTCGTCGCGCAGCAGCACAACCTCGAAGCGAGCGCCGCGCACAATGCGCGCGCGACCGTGGAGGCCGCGCGCGTGCTGCGCAAGGCGAAGCACGTTCATGTGGCGGGCTTTCGCTCCTGCTACGCGGTGGCGTTCGGGCTCGTGTACGGCTACCGGCTCTTTCGGCCTTCGGTGTCGCTCCTGGGCGGCGAGGCCGGCACGCTCGAAGTGCAGTTGCTGGGTATCGAGCGGGACAGCGCGACTATCGTCATCAGTTTCGCGCCGTACTCGGTCGAAGCGGTGCGCGTGGCCGAAGCCGCGCTGGAAAAGGGCAGCCGCCTGATCGCGATTACCGATAGCGCGGTTTCGCCGATCGCGCTCAATGCCGAGAAGGTGCTGATCTTCACGCACGAAAGCCCGTCTTTTTTTCCTTCTCTGGTGGCGGCGACGGCGCTCTCCGAAGCGCTCGTGGCGCATCTGCTCGCGCTGGAAGGCGCGGACGCCGTGACGCGGCTGGAACGGGCCGAACGCACGCTCAATACGCGCGGCGCCTACGTGCCGTGATGCGCTCTGAATGACGTCCCCCGAAAGCACGTTAGTTTTCTCGTTTTCCGATCCGCAATTTTTTCTCCGCAGGTTTTCCCCCCGTGCCGGCGCCCTCATGACCCAAGGGGTGCCTGCATTTTCGCGCCGCATCCAAATCCATATGTTGCGTATACGTTATAATTGACAACATATGTTGATGGGGCGTATAAATCGCCCATTACGGATCGAGGCGAGAACATCGATGCAGGAACTGAAGTCTTTCCGGGTCGGCGGCACACCCGAGGCGATCGGCCACGAGCTTGGCCTTCTGGCACGGCCCATCTTCGCGACCTATATGGCGCAAAGCGCCGCGTGGCAGGCCGTGAGCCGCTGGCGCGGCAGCGCCTTCGCGCAACAGTTGCGCGAGGCGGCGCAACGCCATTTCCCGGCCTACGTCGCCGAACTCGACGCCATGGCTGCGGCACTCGGCTGGCCGGCGGACGATCTCTTCCTCTGGAACTGCCGCGGCGAACTGATCCATCGGGTGCCGGACGGCTGCACGACGCTCGCGGCGCCGGTGCCCGCCGGCGGCCTGATCGCCCATAACGAAGATGGCGACCCTTATCTGCGCGGGCGCTGCCTGGTTGTCGAGGCGGAGCCGGAGGACAAGCCCGGTTTCGTGAGCTTTTACTACCCGGGATCGCTGCCCGGCCACACCTTCGCCGCCACGCGGGCCGGTCTCGCGCAGGCGATCAACAATGTGCGCATCCGCGAGCCGCATGCCGGCGTGCCGCGCATGATCCTCGCGCGCGCCGTGCTCGACGCGGCGACGCTCGACGAAGCCCTCGCCCTGTTGCGCGACACGCCGTGCGCGAGTGGCTTTCATCACACGATCGGCGGCGTGCAGGCAGATGGCGTGCGCCTCTACAGCGTCGAGGCAACGGCGCAGCGCTGCTCGATCGTGCCGGTCAACGCACTGTCCGGCCACGCGAACCATCTGATTCACGCGGGTTGCGAGTGCGAGGCGCAGATCGTTACCGATTCGTCGCGCGACCGCCAGGCGCGGCTTGCCGAATTGCTGCCCGCACTCGGCACCCAGCCGGACGCCGAAGCCCTGGTTGGTGTGCTGCAAGATCGGGCGGGCGCCGGCCTGCCGATCTTCCGCGCCGATCCGAACGATCCCGACGACGAGAACACGCTCGCCACCGCAAGCCTTGCCATCGGCGCCGAGGGGGTGAGCCTCGGCGTCTGGCAGGAGGGCGAGCGCGTGTTCGACCGCTTCGTCCGCGCCACCCGCGCCACGCATTGAAGGCGCTGCTGCGCCGACACCCTTTTCATCGCATCGAGAGAACGCCATGACCCAGGTCTTTCACCGGATGCCCAAGCAGACGCTGCCTGTTGCGGTAGCAGGCGAGGGTATCGAAATCATCGATTCCACCGGCAAGCGCTATATCGACGCCAGCGGCGGCGCGGCCGTTTCGTGCCTCGGCCATAGCAACGCGCGCGTGATCGGCGCGATCAGGCGCCAGGCGGAGCAACTGCCTTACGCGCACACGTCGTTCTTCACGACCGAGGCGGCCGAGCAACTGGCCGATCACCTCGTCGCCGCCGCGCCCGAGGGGCTCGAGCATGTCTATTTCGTTTCGGGCGGCTCGGAGGCCATCGAGGCCGCGCTGAAGCTTGCGCGCCAATACTTCGTCGAGAAGGGCGAACGGGCGCGCCGCCATTTCATCGCGCGTCGCCAGAGCTATCACGGCAATACGCTCGGCGCGCTGGCGATTGGCGGCAATGCGTGGCGCCGTGAGCCGTTCCTGCCGATCCTGATCGAATCGCATCACGTGAGCCCGTGCTACGCGTATCGCGAACGTCTCGCGGGCGAATCCGACGCAGCCTATGCGCAGCGCCTCGCCGACGAGCTCGAACACAAGATTCTCGAACTCGGGCCCGAGACCGTGGCCGCCTTCGTCGCGGAGACGGTGGTGGGCGCCACGGCCGGCGCGGTGCCGCCCGTGCGCGAATACTTTCGCAAGATCCGTGCGGTTTGCGATCGTTACGGTGTCCTGCTGATTCTCGACGAGATCATGTCGGGCATGGGCCGCACCGGCTATCTGTATGCGTGCGACGAAGACGGCGTTGCGCCGGACCTGTTGACGATCGCGAAGGGGCTGGGCGCCGGGTATCAGCCGATCGGCGCGACGCTTGTCAGCCGCCGCATCTATGACACGATCACGGGCGGCAGCGGCTATTTCCAGCATGGTCACACCTACATCGGCCACGCTACCGCCTGCGCGGCGGCGCTCGAAGTGCAGCGCGTGATTGCCGAAGAGAAACTGCTCGACAACGTGCTTGCGCGCGGCGAACAACTGCGTGCGAATCTGCGCGAACGCTACGCACAACATCCGTGGGTGGGCGATGTGCGCGGGCGCGGTCTTTTCGTCGGCGTCGAACTGGTGCAGGACCGCGAAAGCAAGGCCAGCTTCGATCCGGCGCTGAAGCTGCACGCGGCGATCAAGCGCGAGGCCTTCGCGCGCGGCCTGATGGTCTATCCGATGGGCGGCACCGTCGATGGCAGGAACGGCGATCACGTGCTGCTCGCGCCGCCTTTCATCTGCACGGCGCAGGATATCGATACCATCGCGGAGCGCCTTTCCACCGCGATCGATGCTGCCTTCGTTGCTACCGGCGTAACGCGCGCGGCGTAAGCGCGGCCCCACATTCACGGAGTCCTTTATGACGCAATCGCAGAACCCGCGGCTGCCCGCATTCGACGCCGCACAGGCGTCGCCCGAGCAGAAGGCCGTGCTCGACGAAATCCTCTCCGGGCCGCGCGGCAACCTGAACGGGCCGTTCCTCGGCTGGATCTACAGCCCCGAACTCGCACAGCATGCCCAGCGGCTGGGCGCGTTTTGCCGGTACCGCACGGGCTTGCCGCTGCGTCTTTCCGAACTCGCGATTCTCGTGACGGCGGCGCGCTGGCAGGCCCAGGCCGAGTGGTACATCCACTATCCGATCGCGCTGGAGGCAGGCGTGCCCGCCGCGCTGGCGGAGCAGATCCGCAACGGGGGCGAACCGCAGTTCGAGGAACCGGACGACGCGCTCATCTACGCGTTCGCGACCGAGTTATACGATGCGAAACGCGTATCCGACGCAACCTATGCGCGCGCGATGGAGCGCTTCGGGCGCGAGGTGACGGTGAATTTGGTCGGGCTGCTCGGCTACTACGCGCTGGTGGCGATGACGCTGAACGCGTTCGGAATGCGCGCGCAGGGCCAGGAGACGCTGCCGTTCCCCGAATAGGCGGCCCGGCTGCTGCCGCCAGAAGAACGCCCCATCCGGATCGTCTGGATGGGGCGTTCGCTTTTTGGAGCGGGGCAATGCGTGGCGCGGACCCGGGAAAATGTGACGGCGATATTTCGGCGCCGTCGATTAAATAGTATGGCTAATTCCGATTCCCGATTTAATGAAGTGCTCAAAAAGCCGCTCCATAAAATAAAACGACCGGGCGGAAAGGCGACGAGGAAACGTTTTCAGCAGTGCGAGCCGAAAAACTTATCCGGGTAATTATGTTACGCGATACGGCGAGCTTTCGTCGGGTAATCCGGGATTTTTGCGGTGCCGCAAGCCGGGCCGCAAATGGCCGCACAGCCGGTGCCACGGCGCTTTTGCGGCAGCAGCTTTTACCTGGCTGAGCCGGCTCGCAGGGTAATTTATGCTGGGGCGATTATTTCCGCACTCCGGCATATCAGGGAAAATCCGGTTTCATGCATTTTTTCTAAAAATCGCTTGCGCTGAGTAATTCGTGTTGTTAGTCTTGCCAGACCTATAAAAAGCCGGGCAGGGATTATCGACGAACCGGCGCACAAAACGGGGAAATGCAGGGAAAGATCCTGGCGAAAACGCAGTGCCCAGCCAGGGATCGCCTCAACCCAATTTCCGGGGATCCACATGCTTGATACGACCATCGACGTTGCCGAAAGCCCGCGCGCCGCTATGGCCGGCATTGGCGACGTTGTCACCCTCAAATCCGGCGGTCCACGCATGACCGTCATGTATGCCGGGCCGGTCGGCTTCGCCGCGGGTCACTGGCTGATCTGCCAATGGTTCGACGAACACGGCGAATTGCGCCAGGACATGTTCGCCGAGGACATGATCCGCATCGAGCCGCGCTCCATTCCCGCAGGCTCGGTCAAGCTGCGCGTGGACGCTACGCGCGCGTCGGCAAGCCGCGTATAACGCAGGTGCCGCGGGTGCCGCAGCAGCATCGGCCGGCTGGCCTGCCCGGAACGCTGCGGTAACGCTGCAAAAGAGGGCGGGCCCTGGCGCTCGCTTCCAGGCGTTGACCTCTCAGCCTAGCGCCGGCCTTCCGCTGCGATCTTGACGGCGAGTCCCGCCAACACCGTGCCCATCAGATAGCGCTGGACCACGAGCCACGTCGGGCGGCCGGCCAGGAAGGCGGCAATGGTGCCTGCCGTCACGGCAACCGTGGCATTCACGCTGATCGACAACGCAATCTGGATCGCCCCCAGCACGAGCGACTGGCCCAGCACGCTGCCCTGGTGCGGATCGATGAACTGCGGCAGCAGCGAGAGATAGAGAATCGCGATCTTCGGGTTCAGCAGGTTCGTCACGAAGCCCATCAGGAACAGCTTGCGCGGCCTGTCCGGCGTGAGCTCGCGCACCTGGAAGGGCGAGCGGCCGCCCGGCTTGAGCGCCTGCCACGCGAGCCACACCAGATAGAGCGCGCCGCCGAGGCGCAGCGCGTCGTAGGCGAAAGGCACCGTCATCAGGAGCGCGGTAATGCCGAAGGCCGCGCACAGCATGTAGAACACGAAGCCGAGCGCAACGCCTCCCAGCGAGATCAGGCCGGCCTTGCGCCCCTGGCAGATCGAGCGCGAGATCAGATAGATCATGTTCGGTCCAGGCGTGAGCGCCATGCCGAGCGAAACGGCGGCGAAGGCCAAGAGCGGGGCGGCGTGATGCATGGGGCGGGCTCCATAGAGGGGGGATTACCCAGGCGGTGCGTGCGCTCGCCTGGGACTTCGAATTATTGCAACGGGCCTTTGCGGTTGCCGCCGCCGCTGCCGCGCGCGGCGCGCGCCGCAATGCGGTCGGAGAGCTTGCGCGAAAAGAGGCCCATGCCGAGGCGGCGCTCGCGGTCCTTCGTCTGCTTGACGAGATCGACCGGCGGGTTCGGCTGGAACGCCCAGTAGAGCGCGAGCAGCCAGCCGATCACCGTCCAGCCGAGCACGGCGTTGACCATGGCGATGATCAGGAGATCGCGGCGCCGGCGCCGGTCGGCGACGAGCGCAGGCAGAAAATAGAGTGCCACCGCCACGACGAGGACGACGACTTCGAAGACGGAGTGGCTCGCCATGTCGTTCCTCCCGGGGAAAGAGTGGGCGCCGTACGACAGCGCAATTACGTATTGTCGCCCCAAATCGGGCGGCGCGCGGAATACCCCCCGCTTGCGGCGGGCTTCGCAGACGCGGCGGCGCACCGGCACAGCGGCACAGCGGTATTCCCCTGGCCAATTGGCCAGAGGAATATCGGCACCCGGGGAACGGGTCTATCATCTGGTTTTTCATCGCAGGGGGCTCCCACCATGATTTCCGATTCGACCCAGGACACCCGGCAGCTCGATCACGAGGCACTGGGCGCGTTCGTCGAGCGCAAATGGAACGACGAGATCGTTCCCGCGCTGACCGACTACATCGCGGTGCCCGCCAAGAGCCCGGCCTTCGATCCCGACTGGGCGAAGCACGGCTATCTCGAACGCGTGGTGCACGACGCGGCGCAATGGGTCGAACAACAGCCGGTGCGCGGCCTGAAGCTGGAAGTCGTGCGCCTCGCCGGCCGCACGCCCGTGATCTTTTTCGAAGCGCCGGCCACGCGCTCGGGCAGCGAGGAAACGGTGGTGCTGTACGGCCACCTCGACAAGCAGCCGGAATTTGCCGGCTGGCGCAACGACCTCGGGCCGTGGACGCCCAAGCTCGAAGACGGACGGCTCTACGGCCGCGGCGGCGCCGACGACGGCTACGCGATCTACGCGAGCATCACGGCGCTGGCGGCGCTCGACGCCCAGGGCATCGAGCGGCCGCGTTGCGTCGGGCTGATCGAAACCTGCGAGGAATCGGGCAGCTATGACCTGCTGCCGTACGTGGATGCGCTGCGCGAGCGGCTCGGCACGGTCGGTCTGGTGGTCTGCCTCGATTCGGGCGCGGGCAACTACGACCAGCTCTGGCTTACCACGTCGCTGCGCGGGACGGTCGTAGGCGAACTGGAGGTGGAGGTGTTGGAGGAGGGCATTCACTCCGGCTCCTTTGGCGGCATCGCGCCGTCCAGCTTCCGCGTGATGCGCCAGCTCTTCGAGCGTCTGGAAGATGCCGCGAGCGGCACGCTGCTGCCCAAGGGCTTTCATTGCGCGATTCCGCCGCGGCGTCTGGCGGAAATCGAGGCAACCGCGAAGATCCTCGGCGAGAGCGTGTGGAAGACCCTGCCCTGGGCGTGCGGTCAGGACGGCCGCCGCGTATTGCCTACGACGACCGATCCGGCGCAGGCGCTGCTCGATTCGACCTGGCGGCCCTCGCTTTCGGTGACGGGCGCTGCGGGCCTGCCCGCGATTGCCGACGCCGGCAACGTGCTGCGTCCGCGCACGGCATTCAAGCTGTCGCTGCGGCTGCCGCCGCTCGTGGAGGCGTCGAAGGCCGTCGCCGAACTGAAGGCGCTGCTGGAGTTCGAGCCGCCCTATAACGCGAAGGTCACGTTCAAGCCCGATGCCGGTGCGGCCAACGGCTGGAGTGCGCCCGAACTCGCGCCGTGGCTGGCGGATGCGCTCAATGCCGCTTCGCGCACGCACTACGGCGCCGACTGCGCGTATCTGGGGCAGGGCGGCACGATTCCGCTGATGAACGTGCTGCAGGCGGGCTTCCCGAAGTCGCAGTTCATGGTGTGCGGCGTGCTCGGGCCGAAGTCGAATGCCCATGGCCCGAACGAGTTCCTTCACGTGCCCTACGCGAAGAAGCTCACGGCCACGGTGGCCGAAGTGATCGCCGCGGCGCCCTGAGGGGCTGGCGACCGTCGGGTTTGCACTTTCGCTGACTTTTGCTGGCAGACGGCCGCCCCATGGCGGGGCGGCCGCGTCACTGCGCCAGACTTCTTCCGGCTGGCGCCGGAATCCTCACGGATGCGCCGCTGGCGCCTGCCCGGCCTGCTGCGGCAGGTCCTCGCCAGTGTGCGGATGCGCTTCCGCGTGGCAGGAGCAGGATTCCTCGTCCATCGGCTGCTCCAGATTCTTCATGATTCCGCATTCGCTGCTGCGCCGGTCGTGCGCGTGGCAGGTATCGCGCAGCGTGCGCAACTGCTGCTCCAGCGTGCGCATCGACTCGATCTGCAGATGGATGCGCTCGATCTGGCAGTCGATGAGCTGGTTCACTTCGTCGCAGGGCTGGCTCGGATCCACCTGGAAACGCCGCAGCATGCGGATGTCCATGAGCCCGATCCCCAGCGAGCGGCAGTGGCGGATGAAATTGAGCTGGGCGACGTGCGCGGCCGCATAGCTGCGATAGCCGTTGGTTTCGCGGGCCGGCTCTTCCAGCAATCCCTCGCGCTCGTAAAAGCGCACCGTCTCGACATCGCAGTGAGCGAGGCGCGCCAGTTCTCCGATCCTCATGCTCGTGGCTCCCAAAAATGGCTTGACCCTGTAGCCGCTACAGGCTGTTCAATGATTGTGTCACTTTTGGGAGATAAGGGCCATGGTCATGGGCTTCAAGTTGCGGTTTGCCGCAGGGCAGCGGTATCGGGCGCGTCTCGACGGGCAGGCGGGAGAGCCGTCCGGGGGCGCGGCGGCGCGGGACGAGGCGAACGCGGCCGGACTTGCGGTGGTGGACGGCGAATGCGCTGGCGGTTGCGCTCACGATCATGAAACGGGTTCGCGGTCGGATCGCCGGGAGGTGAAAGGCCGCGATGGGGATCATGCACACGATCGTGGTCAGGCGTGCGGGCACGACCACGATCATGAGCATGGCCAGGTGCAGGACCACGACCACGGGCATGACCATGGGCATGGGCGCGGGCATGGGCATGATCACGACCATCGCCACGCCCACGACCACACCGATCCCCTGGCCCACGCCTGCTGTCATGGCCACGACCACGCCACCGCCCCTGCCGCGCCGCCGCCTCCGGCACCGGATGGCACGCGGCGCGCGCGCTATCGCATCGACAATATGGACTGCCCGACCGAGGAGCGGCTGATCCGCAACCGCATCGAACCGATGCCCGGCGTCGTGCGTCTCGACTTCAACCTGCTCTCGCGCGAGCTGACGGTCCATCACCGCCTCGACGACACCGAAGTGCTCGTCGTCGCCTTGAAGGCCCTCGACATGGCGCCACGCGTTCTCGACGACTCCGCCCCGGCCGCCTCCAGTTCCGAAGCCCCGCGTCTCGGCGTGCGCCAGAAACTGCTGCTCGCGGCGAGCGGCGTCGCCGCCGTGCTGGCCGAGGTGCTTGCCTGGACCACGGGGCAGGACGCCGCGCTGCCGGTGCTCGCGTGCGCGGTGGTTTCGCTGCTGTGCGCCGGTCTGCCGACCCTGCGCAAAGGCTGGATCGCGCTCAGGAACCTCACGATCAACATCTACTTCCTGATGTCGCTGGCGGTGGTCGGTGCCGTCGCCATCGGCAAGTGGCCCGAAGTGGCGATGGTGGTGTTCCTGTTCGCGCTGGCGGAGGAGATCGAGGCGCTTTCGCTCGAACGCGCGCGCCAGGCCATACGCGCCCTCACGGCGCTCGCGCCCGATACGGCGGAAGTCTGGCAGGGCGACGGCGCCCGGGCTGCTGCCGATGCGCCGCGCGGCGCCGGTCAGTGGCTCACCCGCGCGGTGGGCGAAGTGACGATCGGCAGCCGCATTCGCGTGCGCACCGGCACGCGCGTGCCGCTCGACGCGCGCGTGGTGGCCGGCCGCGCGGCGCTCGACCAGGCGCCTATCACCGGAGAAAGCCTCCCCGTCGACAAAGCCGCGGGCGACCCGCTGTACGCGGGCAGCATCGCCGTCGATGGCGTGCTGGAAGCCGTCGTGACCGCCGCGGCCGGCGACAGCACGCTCGCGCGCATCGCCGCGGCCGTGCAGGAGGCGCAGGCGCAGCGCGCGCCCACCCAGCGTTTCGTCGATCAGTTCGCGCGTTTCTACACGCCGGCCGTGGTCGTGCTCGCCGTGCTGATCGCCGCGGGCGGCCCTTTCGTCTTCGGCGGCGGGTGGTCCGACTGGCTCTACAAGGCGCTCGTGCTGCTCGTGATCGCGTGTCCGTGCGCGCTCGTGGTCGCCACGCCCGTGACGGTAGTGAGCGGTCTCGCGGCCGCCGCGCGCCACGGCATGCTGGTGAAGGGCGGCGTGTGGCTCGAACGCGGCCGTCTCCTGAAGGTCGTCGCGTTCGACAAGACCGGCACCCTCACGCGCGGCGCGCCCGTGCTCACCGATGCGATCGCGCTGAACGGCCTGCCGGTCGAAGAAGCGCTCAACATTGCCGCGAGCCTCGACGAGCCGAGCACCCATCCGGTGGCCCGCGCGATCGTGTCGGGTTGGCGCGCGCGCCAGCTGGGCGACGCACTCGTGCGCATCGACGATTTCGCCGTGCTCGACGGCCGCGGCGTGAAGGCCCGCATCGACGGTCCGGACAGGGCGGGGCCGTTCTGGCATCTCGGCAACCATCGCCTCGTGGAAGAGCTGGGCCTGTGCTCGGTGGAACTCGAAACCACGCTTGCCACGCTCGAAGGGGCGGGCAAGACCGCCGTCGTGCTGTGCTCGCCGCAGGCACCGGTTGCGGTGTTCGCCGTGGCGGATGCGGCGCGGCCCGAAAGCGGGGCGGCGGTGCGCGCGCTGAAGACGCTCGGCGTGAAGACCGTGATGCTCACGGGCGACAACCCGGCAACGGCGCGCGCGATTGCGGGCCCGCTCGGCATCGACGACGCGCGCGGCGATCTGCTGCCGCAAGACAAGCAGGACGCGGTGGCCGGGCTGGCGGCGCAGCGCGGCATGACGGGGATGGTCGGCGACGGTGTCAACGACGCACCGGCGCTTGCCCGTGCCGACATCGGCTTCGCCATGGGCGCGGCGGGCACCGCCACGGCGCTCGAAACCGCCGACGTCGCGATCATGGACGACGACCCGCGCAAGATCGCCGCGTTCATCGGCCTGAGCCGCAAGGTGGCGGGCGTGCTGACGCAGAACATCGCCCTCGCGCTCGGCATCAAGGTGGTGTTTCTCGTGCTCGCGCTGGCGGGCGAGGCGACGCTCTGGATGGCGGTGTTTGCGGACATGGGCGCGAGCCTGCTCGTCGTCGCGAACGGCTTGCGCGTGCGCGGGCATTTCGCGAAGGCCCGCTGAGGGCGGGCGGGTTTTTACCCCGGCGAAGCCGGTTCGCTGGTTCGCTGGTTCGCTGGTTCAATAAGGACGTGCGAGCCGCGCCTGCAGCGCGGCTCGCGTCGTTTCGTCGAAATCGCCAAGGAATGCGAAGCGTCCGGCGACGAGCGTCGCCACCGGCACGCCGTCGCGGAATACGAGGCGGTTGCCCGCCACGGCGGGCACTTTTTCGCCGGGCAGCAGCGTGCCGGCCAGATTGAGCGGGTCGGTGGCCGACACGCATATCAGCGTTCCCTCGCCGGGCCCGCGCCGGCGCACTTCGCGCAGGAGCGCCACGGCCTCGGGCAGCGCGAACTGCTCGCCCGACAGGCCAGTGACGAAGCGCCCGCCGCGCACGTGGCCGCGCGCTTCCATGCGTTGCAGCACGCGCAGCAGATCGCGCCAGGGCGGCAACCACGCCGCCTCGCGTATCAGCAATTGCCAGCACACCACGCCGTAGCGGCGCAGCAGCACGTTGGCGACGTGTTCGAGCAACTCGGGGTCGGCGACAGGACGGCGTGCGGCGGGTGCGTTTTCGCCAGCTTCTTCAACGGGTGTATCGATGCGTCTTAACACCGCCCAGCGTCCCGCGTCGGCCATCCCGCCCACGAGCGGTGCAAAGCCGCGCGGCCGCCTGCGCCCCGCGTGTGCGTTGCGTTTTGCGGCAGGCTTCACGAGCGCGCGCAGGCCCGCGAAGCTATCGGCGTTCACGAGGCCCGCGGCCACGAGCTCGCCCAGCGCGTTCTCCAGTTCGACGCCGAGCAGATGCGCGTCGGCCGCCAGTTCGTCGAAGAACATCGCGCCGTGCCGCAGCAGGGCGTCGTAGACCCGCTGCGTGCGGGGCGGCAAACCGGCGGGGTCGGGTGCATCGACGAGCGCGGTCCAGCGTGCGAGTTCGCGCCGCGGCAGGAGCACGACCGGCGTGCTGCGCACCGTCGATCCCGCGCCCGTGCGCGAGGGCAGACGCCCCCACGCGAGGCGCCCCGAGCGGCACAGGTCGTCGAGCAGCATCGGCGTGAAATCGTCGATGCGAGCCGGCAGGATCTCCTCTTCCCATGCCAGTGCCGAAGCCTCCCAACCTTCCAGTTGGGCGATCGTGCCGGCGAGCGCATCGTGCCCCGAACCGCGCGCCGCGACGTGCTGCCATTCGAACAGGAAGCGCATGAAGTCGTGACGCTCCACCGGTTCGATCTCGCGCCGCAGCTTGCGCACGGTGTAGCGATGGATGCGCGCGAGCAGATGGCGCTCGCACCACTCCTCTTCGCGCGCGCCCGGCGTGAAGCGGCCGCGCATGACCGAGCCCTGTGCCTCCAGCGCCGTGAGGGCCTGCGCGGCCACGCTTGCTTCGAGCGCGAGCGGCCGCGCCACCTGTGCGACGGTAAGCGGCCCGAATCCCGAAAGCCGCGCGCGCAGCAGTTCGATCAGCGCGGCGTCTTCGGTCCAGCTTTCGTCGTAGCCGGGCGGCGCCTGCAGCGGCGGCTCGCAGCGCGCCTGCGGATAGACCGCGCGCACCCAGTTCAGCCGTTCGGCGGCGACCCAGAGCGCGTCGTGTTCAGTCTCGTTGGCCGCAATGGGCAGGCGCGTCGCGCGGCCGACCTGCGCCAGTTCGTGCAGCCAGTCCAGCCAGCCTGGCGCGCGCTGGGCCTCGCTCTCGGCGATGCAGTCGAGCGTCATGAGCGCGTCGTGCATCTCATGGGCGTCGCGCGCCTGCGGCCAGGCTTCCTCGCGCACGCCGGCGATGGCTTCGGCGTCGAGCGCGCCCAGGTCGTCCGCCGAATCCGGATCGCGCAGGCGCCGGCTCAGCACGGCCTGGGTGCGGCGCTCTTCGATCGGGGCGTCGTCGAGGAACGCGTAGGGGCGGGCCGTGAGGATTTCGGCGGCGAGCGGGGAAGGCGCGCTCAGGTCGCGCGCCACGAGCCGCACCTCGTGCGCCTCGATGCGCTTGAGCAGCGCGAGCCATCCTTCGGTATCCATAGCATCGTGCAGGCAGTCGTCGAGCGTCTGGTCGACGAGCGGATGGCGCGGGATCTCGCGCTCGCCGGCGAGGTTTTCCACGCACGCCACCTGATCGGGGAAGACCGCCGCGAGCAGGTCTTCGCTGCGCATGCGCTGGATTTGCGGGGGCGTCTTGCGCCCGCCGGTCTGGCGCGGCAGCGCGAGCGCCGTGGTGGCGTTCCAGCGCCAGCGCACGCCGAAGAGCGGCGCGTCGAGCAGGGCCTGCACGAGCAGATGCCCGGCCGTGTTCGAGTGCAGATAGCGCCAGACCTCGTCCAGCGCGAAGCTGTGCGCGCCGGTGAGCGAGAGGATGATGGCGTCCTCGGTCGCGGCGGCCTGCAACTCGAAGTTGAACTGGCGGCAAAAGCGTTTGCGCAGGGCAAGGCCCCACGCACGGTTGATGCGGCTGCCGTACGGCGAATGGATCACGAGTTGCGTGCCGCCCGATTCGTCGAAGAACCGTTCCATCACCAGCGTGTCGTGGGTCGGCAAGGCCGTGAGTGCGGCGTGGGCGCGCGCGAGGTATTCGGCGATCTGGCGCGCGGCCGCTTCGCCGAGGCCCGGCGTGGTGCAAAGCCAGGCGCAGACGCGTTCCACGCCGGGGGCGGCGGAGCCAGCCGATGGTTGTGCGGCCGGCGCGCTTCCCGGTTCACAAACGCAACTAACAGCCAATCCAGCCTCGCACGCAGCTTCGGGCGGTGTAGGACCACCAGAATTCTCTTTGCCGGCAAGAGCAGGGGCCGCCTCGCCTGAAAGAAGCTGCTCGACATGCGCCCTCAACCTGCCGATGGCGAACGAAAGTTCGTCGCTGCGTCCCGGCGCCTCGCCGAGCCAGAACGGAATGTTGGGCGGCTGCCCCTGCGCGTCCTCCACGCGCACGCGCCCCGCCTCGATGCGCAGGATCCGGTACGACGCATTGCCGAGCTGGAACACGTCGCCGGCCAGGCTCTCCACGGCGAAGTCTTCGTTGACCGTGCCGATCTGTATGGCCTGCGGTTCCAGCAGCACGGCGTAGTCCGCGTTATCGGGAATCGTGCCGCCCGAAGTCAGCGCCACGAGTTGCGCGCCGCGCCGGCCGCGCAGCACGCGGTGCACGGCGTCGCGATGCAGATACGCCGCGCGCGGTCCGTGCCGGCTCGTGTAGCCCTCGGCCAGCATGTGGAGCACTGCGTCGAACTGGGCACGTTCGAGCGTCGCCCAGGGCGTGGCGCGCCGCACGAGCGCGAACAGGGCGTCCTCGTCCCAGTCTTCGCAGGCCGCTTCGGCGACGATCTGCTGCGCCAGCACGTCGAGCGGCGCGTGCGGCACGGCAAGCCGGTCGAGTTCGCCGCGCTGCACGCAGTCCAGCAGCGCGGCGCATTCGATCAGGTCGTCGCGTGAAATCGGAAAAAGCCGCCCCTTGGGCGTGCCGCCGACCTGGTGGCCCGAGCGGCCCACACGCTGCAGAAAGCCCGCGATCGAGCGCGGCGAGCCGATCTGGCAGACCAGATCGACGTCGCCGATGTCGATGCCGAGTTCGAGCGAGGCCGTGGCCACGAGCACGCGCAGATCGCCGCGCTTCAGGCGCTGTTCGGCGTCGAAGCGGTGCTCGCGCGCGAGGCTGCCGTGGTGCGCCGCCACCGCTTCGGCGCCGAGCCGGTCCGTGAGGTGGCGCGCCACGCGCTCGGCCATGCGGCGGGTGTTCACGAACACGAGCGTCGTGCGGTGCTGCGCCACGAGTTCGGCCATGCGGTCGTAGACGCGCTCCCACACGTCGTTGGCCATCACCGCTTCGAGCGGCACGGGCGGCAGTTCGATGGCGAGGTCGCGCGCGCGGGCGTGGCCGACATCGACGATCTCGCAGGCGGGCGGCGCCTGCGGATCGCCGCTCATGCCCACCAGAAAGCGGGCCACGCTTTCGATCGGCTTTTGCGTGGCCGACAGCCCGATGCGCAGCAGCCGCCGGCCGCACAGCGCGTCGAGCCGCTCGAGGCTCAGCGCGAGATGGCAGCCGCGCTTGTTGCCCGCGAGCGCATGGATTTCATCGACGATCACGCTGCGCGCCGTCGCCAGCATGCGCCGCCCCGAAGCCGAGCCGAGCAGCACGTAGAGCGATTCGGGCGTGGTCACGAGAATGTGCGGCGCGCGCTTGCGCAGCGCAGCACGCTCGGGCTGCGGCGTGTCGCCGGTGCGCACGGCGCTGCGGATTTCCACGGGCGGCAGGCCGAGCCGGACCAGCTCTTGCGCAATGCCTTCGAGCGGGCGCTCGAGGTTCAGGCGGATGTCGTTCGAGAGCGCCTTCAGCGGCGAGACGTAGATCACGAGCGTCGCGTCCGGCAGCGCGCCGCCGTTTTCGAGCCCTTCGCGCACCAGTTCGTCGAGCGCGGCGAGAAAGGCCGTGAGCGTCTTGCCGGAGCCGGTGGGCGCGGCCACGAGCGTCGCCTGGCCGGCGGCGATCAGCGGCCAGGCGGCGCATTGCGCCGGGGTGGGGCCGGCAAAGCTGCGCCGGAACCATGCCGCGACGGCGGGATGGAACCGCGCGAGCACGTTGTCCGCGGCACCGGCTTCGGGGCCGGTTTCAGCAGCGGTTTCGGGATTCGCAGTTGCGGATGTGAGCGATGTCATGCGCGCATAGATGAGGGCGCTCACGCGGTTCTCCAGCGTGAGCATGCGCCAGTCTCGCAGTTTTCGTACGCGATTGCATGCGGCAGGAAGCGCGGGACGATTTGCTGCACGCGCGCGCGGCGAGCAGTGTTCTCGCCGGGTTGGCCTTTCCCTGTTCGCGAAAGGCCCGGTTTCCTATAATCGAGCGGCGAATCCTTGGATAGCGAGGTAGACCTCCACGCGAGCGACCAGGCGCAGACCTTCAATCTCTGCGTGACCACCGATACCGGCCAGCACGACAGGCAGATGACGGTCACCAACGATATCGACGCCGTCCTCGCAGACCTCGTAAAGGCGGGGCTACTCGTGCCCGGCCACCGGAACCCGTGCGTTATCTACCCAAGGTCGCGCAACTGGAGAACGTCGCCGTCGCGTGTGGGAAATGCGGATTTGAGCGTGCCGCGCGTATCGGCGTCCGCAAACTTCAGATTGCGGATAACGCCCGGTACGAGGGCGAACTTGAGCGTCCCTTTCGAGAGATCCTGCGCCGGCAGGAGAACCCGCGTCGTCACGTAGCCACGGCTCAGGATAACGCCTTGCAGCCCCTTGGCCAGGAGGTCGAGGCCCTGTTTGCCGACGCATTGCCCCTCGTAGTGCCGTAGCCAGTCATGCAGGAACGCGAACGGGTCCATCGGCAACGCCGACGCACCCTTTACGCGGACGACGTCGGGCAGGGTGTCGGGGACGTCGACCGTAAACGTGTCGATACGAAAGCACGGCGTCTCGACGGGCAGTACGGGGTACTCGCCCGCAGCGGGCGCGGTCGAGCGGACAACGGGCGCGGCGATCGTCGCCGCGCGCTGCTGCGCGTCGCGGCGTTGCTCGACCTGCTGTTGCTGTTCGGCATTCGTACGAGCGGCTGCGTTGGGAGGGACTTGCGCGTGGACGGCGAGAGGGACGAGAACCGCGAGCGGTAACCCCGTAAGTATCTCTTTATTTTCCATTGCTAACTGATTTATGTCCGGCGCCAGCACCGCTTGCTGCGCCTTATTTAAGGATGAAAGGGTAAGCACTACTGGCCGATTCCTTACAGCCTCTTTTTCTAAAATCCGGGCGAGCGCCGCCAATGCGCGCAATCTGGATAGGCGTCTCCGTTAAGGAACGCCGCAAACAATTCGACAACTTGATCAGCCATGAACCACTCGTCTGACCGCATTGAAATGTTCCCAGCCCTAAACGCGAGAATGGTCCCGTCCGGCCTAATAGGACTCGGCTTGTCGTGATCGGCACGCTCACGTGTGTTCGTGCCCTTCTCATACCGCTCAACCATACAAGTAACCCCGCCACCGGCCACCTGAATGTAGTTGCCCTGGTTGTCCGTTAGCGACGCGTACGAGGATGGACCGTAGCTCCTAAGAGACTTCAACGCCGAGCGGAGCCGAGTAGCACTCGGCTGGACTAGTTCGGCCTTCCCTTCAATCTGCAAAATCACTATGACTCCGGCAGTGAGCCCAGTTAACGTTGCTCCGACAATCGCCAGACCCGCTCAGAGATTCACGGAAGCGAGAACATATTTCTCTGATAGATCGAGCAGGAATCTATGTAACTTAGCAAGTTCATCAATCGCGTCACTTGGAGCCACCTTAGCGGTAATCGGAGATCCGTCAGCTAGGCGTCGATACACGAATTCGACAGGTTGCTCGTGGCCGCTTCGAAGCTGGCCAATCCTCTCGCTTATCGACGCAGCGATCTCCTTCACAACGTCCTGCCCAGCTTCGTCCTCTTCGAATTGGTCGAACATCGTGCCGTGCGCCGCATTGAAGTCACGCCAGAAGCCTGTTGCAAACAGCCATTCAGACAATACGCCGGAGAGCCGAAACTCGGCTCCTTCGGCAACCTGAAACTCAGACGACAATCCTACGAACGTCGATTCTCTCATCCGCATATTCATCACCATCAATTCTTTAGATCGGTATTATTGTAGTGCGTTAATGCTTGACGAATGCCAGACGGTACGCCCGTCTGCGTCGTCTTGTTCGCCCCGACAAGCGGTACGTTGTTCGGCATCGGGTTCCCACTTTGGTCTAGGTACTGCCCGGCGGCGTTTGTTACACGATAGTAATTCCCCGCGTTATCGTAGACTTCGGATGCTGAAGGCTCGAACGCAAATTCAACTTGAAATCTGTCATGACAAAGGAATCGTAACTTCTAGGGCTTCGCCATCTGTGCGCGCTTCCATGGCAGATCCTTCTTCTCACGCCACGCGTGCCACCCGAGCGGCAAATCCGCTAGTTGCGAGACAGTTGCGTCGATCCGAACGATATTCTCCAAGCTAACCAAGGCGGCATCGCCTTCCGCGACCTCAGCATCGGCGGTATAAAATTGCCATGCCCCATCGTCAAGATCGTGAGATACATAAGCGATCCAGTCTGTACCGCTGACAATCTTTCGATTGGCGATAACTGCCACGTTAGGCGGATCATTGAACGGCCAAGTTTGACGACTACTCATAGCTATTGATTCGATTTTGTTGACGGGAAAGTACCTGTGCATTGCCAAAGCTGTTCGTGCCTTGAGGTGCGTTAGGGTCTGCCGGATTCTTGGGGACCATATGGTCAATCTGCGCCTCGTTATCAGGCGGCGTAACTCCTGCTTGACTCTTGCTCGGAGGTACGAGCTCTTGACCGTCCAAGTCGGAGCGCAACACTCCACCATTGGCGTCTAGGTCTGCTGATAAATTTTAGCCTTTTGCGTTTGGGTAAAATTTTTCCCCGGACCAACGCTGGGCGAGTCAGTTAAGTTCGAATAGGGGCCGTTACCGCTCGCACCATTCGTTACGCCGGAACCGTCATCTCCGCTACCGTTTGAGAGTATCGCATTAGACGGCGTATTGCCATTCGCCCCGAGGGCGGCCTGCCCCGCCGGAGCGTTTACCAGTACTCCGCCGCCGCTCGGAGTCATCGGGTCCCCACCCGTTGCTCCAGGCAGAGCGCCCAAGCCGTTCGCCGTCCCTTGCAGCGCCTGGGTCGAGTGCGGCTCGTTGATGATAGTCTGCGCGTTGTTTTGCGCCATCCCGCCAGCCTGACCGACCCAGCGGGTTACGTCATCAATCGGGTGCCCGTACGTATTCTGCGAAGTGGATCGGTCCATTCGAGATGATCGGTAATAATCAAACGTGCACCACCATCACTTCCGACGCTTCAATTCGCTGAATCTCTGCTCGGCAATTTTCACAACGCTTTGGAATTCACCACGTGGTATAGTGATATCACCCATTGTGGTAGCGTCATATCCCGTACCATAAATCAACTTCGCCTTATCTCCACATTCGATGAGAAATACATATCGACTGTCATCGGATAAACTCTCCGCTGAAACGAGATGTGTGAAATCACTTGTCTCGGCATCGGAGTCCGTCGCAGGAAAAGCGCGCCTACAAAGTTCACAATACGCGTCCTTCGACGGCAGATTGAACAAGCGAACATCTTCGACATCGGATCTCATGCAGTGCAACTTCGCAAGCATGCTCAGATCAACGCCAAGTGTCGAGCGCATTGACCAAATCAGCTCCCCACCAATGAAGTAGCCAAAGCATCCATTCTGGAATTTCTCGGTTGACCAAGCATCAACCGGATCGCACCAGATAGCGAAAGTGTTTGGATTTCCCGAGAGCATTTATCTTCCTGTGAAACCAAGAGTGCGCTTAACGTTGATCGGAATCTTCGACACGTTCAGCGGGGCCGAGCTGTCGCCCGTTGAACCTGACCAGTGATAGACCCCATTTCCATCCGAGTAGAATCTATTGATATTTCCATTTGAGTCAATGGCATACCGAACGCCGTCGCCGCCGGGAATAGACGAATTAAATAGATCAAGAGAATTGGTCGGCTCAGTTCCAGCGTTGGGGTTGTTGCCGGGCATCCCTGCCGTATGCTTTGGATTTGACTCAACTTGCAAACCATTGTCAGCCGTAACCGTATCCGGGATTGGGAGGCGGCTATTATTTCCACCGCTCGCTAGGGTAGCATTATCCTGCGCATATGCCGTACTTGGCGTCGTGGTCGTACTCGGTCCCGCCGGGTTTACGAGCACGGCTTGCGAGCCAGCCGTCGGCGGCTCACCGCCGAACACACCAAAGACCGCGCCCAAGCCATTTGCAATGCCCTTCAGGATGAGGGTCCCAGGCGACTGCGAGAACGGGTTGCTACTATTGCCGTTGTCCCCCGTCAGCTGCGCTTCATCGTCTATCGACTGGTTATACAGATGGACTTTCGAGGCCGATGCCGCGCCAGCCGTTCCGCCCACCAGCGCACCGCCGAGATCCGCCGCAACGTTCGCAGCCAGGTTGCCGATCAGTTGCGACCCGGTGGCCGAGTCTACGCCGTTCGCGATATCAGTCAGTCCCTTTGCCGCCTTGGAAGCAAAGCCCGCTCCCGCAGCACTACCCGCTGCCGTAAGTACGCTACCGCCACCAAGGCCGCCAATGAGCGCCCCGCCTGCTGCTTGCAACAGCGCGCGATTGTTACCGCCTTCGTCCCACGCATCCGCCGTCGCCTTGTCCGTGGCTGTATCGCTCAAGAGTTGATTCCACCGCCACGACTATGTTGGGATGATGGTAACGATCACGAAAATCCAATCGAAAGTCACTCATACTAGCCCGCTTCCTCTACTTGTCTTCCAGCAATTGTTTGTCCTCCCAGACATCTTCGTACTGCTCCGTAACAAGAAAGCGCCAACCGGGAGGCAGGCCAAGATACGGCAAGACCAACGGCGCCCAATCGGCAAGATGAGCGGCATGGACCGGCACGAAGAAATCACTCGCTTCCGAGAGTTGCTCCCCAGCCCAGATATACCAGCCACAAGTACCGTAAAACCGTTTAGTGGACGTACCCCGTCCCGCACGTTCCTCGAAACTCCCGCTTTGAGGCCCATATTGCACCCTGCGAAAGGTGCGCCGAACCGCGAGTAGACGTCATCCTGCTTCATCGAACTAGCCACCTCGATAGGTTAAGTCGAACCCAGCGTCTCGAATTATCTGGCGTGCTTTTCCGATGAAACACAATGCTTCAGACGATGGCTCGTACTTCATCGCGATTTCGATCTCACACTTGCATCCCCTTGAGTTCGGATAATGTTGCTCCAACTCTCCCCCTCCAGGAAACGAAGATACCCATTAATTTTTTCTTGGAGGAGAAGTAGGTGCTCCCCAAGGGGATCGGTCCATTCGAGATGATCGGTAATAACTAAACGCGCGATGCCCTTGTCTGGATCAACGCCGACAATATCGACGACCTTTGCATCAAGAATAGACACGACCTTTTTATCCTCAAATTTACCGCCATCACTTCCGGCGCTTCATTTCATTGAACCGCTCCTCGGCAATTGGGGCGAGCCACGGCTCGCTGCGTTCGCCTTTACGGCAACTTAGTCTTTGTCCTCTGCCAGTGTGCTCGCGCCTCATTCAAGCTCCAACGATTGGCGCCTCCCTCGAAGGTCGGATCATCCGATTGCACAGGGTCATCCTCCCAACCACAAATATCGCAAATCTCATAGTTGCCGAGATCGACGAGTGTTCGGCTTTCGCAGCATGGGCAAGCGAAACGCGGATTGGTGTGCTGCTTCATTGCTTATTCCAATAGGCCATACCAGCGGCCGGTTTGAACATCGTTTTCGGGGCACCGTTCGCATTTTGCACAGCAAACGTATTCGTTGACGGATCGTAGTACAGCGTGTCTCCGTTTGGCCTGGTCTTAGTCAACGTCCCGGTAGGTGGATTGTTGACGAAATTCTGAGCCGCTTGAACGTACTGTACCGAATTTTGGGTGTCAGGAAACTCCGATCCGTGCTTGACTGAATGGTCATAAGCGTTTTCGACCGGGGTCTTTGAGCTCGTCCCCGACCAGAAAGAGCTACTATTCCCGTCGCCATTATTCGCGCTATTATCCCCGCTGCTTGACAGGGTTGCATTTGGTGGCGTGTAGCCGAAAAGCGTACCGGTCCAGTAGCCCCAGGGTACCGAATACGACGCGTTCCAGCCGTGCGTGCCGAGGGAGTGATTGCCGAACTGGAGATCCTAGTTATAGCCGCCCGAGAGAACGTCGTTCAGGCCGAGGAGGTTATATAAGCCGAGCTGCGCTTGACGGTCACGACGACGTCGCTCTCGCCGGGCGCGGTGCCGGGTACGATCTGCATCGCCGCGTCCTGGTTCGGTACGCGCTTCATTTGTTCGAGGCCCTGCTCAAGGTCGCGCAACTGGAGAGCGTCGCTGTCGCGTGTGGGGAATGCGGATTTGAGCGTGCCGCGCGTATCGGCGTCCGCAAACTTCAGATTGCGGATAACGCCCGGTACGAGGGCGAACTTGAGCGTCCCTTTCGAGAGATCCTGCGCCGGCAGGAGAACCCGCGTCGTCACGTAGCCACGGCTCAGGATAACGCCTTGCAGGCCCTTCGTCAGGAGGTCGATGCCCTGTTTGCCGACGCATTGTCCCTCGTAGTGCCGGAGCCAGTCATGCAGAAACGCGAACGGGTCCATCGGCAACGCCGACGCGCCTTTTACGCGGACGACGTCGGGCAGGGTATCGGGTACATCAACCGTGAACGTGTTGATCTGAAAGCACGGCGTCTCGACCGGGAGGACCGGATACTCGCCCGCTGCGGGCGCGGTCGAACGGACAACGGGCGCTGCGATGGTCGCCGCGCGCTGCTGCGCACCGCGGCGTTGCTCAACTTGCTGCTGCTGTTCGGCGTTCGTACGAGCGGCTGCGTCGGGAGGGACTTGCGCGTGGACGGCGAGTGGAACGAGAACCGCAAGCGGCACAGTCAAACAATTTTTCTTGTTTTTCATCTTTACTTGTTATGTTTCTCATCGTCCTCTTCATAGCTCTTGCGCGCCTTCTTGTAACTATTGTCGAAGGGCTTGATGTGTAGCAATTTGGCTCGACTTGTCATCCCACCGATCAGCGCGATAGCAAAGCCGGAAAGCAAAAGAACTCTCGCCCATAGAATCGGGAGCGTACATTCGACGGCGACCACAGCCAGCACTATTCCGACAACGATTAGCGTCAACCGCAACCACGAAGAGAGGTTCCCTTCGTCAATAAACTTAATTTTCATTATTTCCCAGTGGATGATTTTGTGCCAACAATAGCGTTCAACTTATCTTGCGCGTTCGAAGCTGCACCGCTTCCGTTAACTTGATTTACGAATTCGTTAATAATCGGTGTGGCTCCCGGCGTTGCGGCAGACAGATAATTCGAAGTAATTGCAGTAAACCCATTGAAAAGGTATTGCCCCGCATTCGGACTAGCCACTTGCCCAACTGCGTCGGCAGCAATTCCCACAACCGCCCCACCAAATGCGATGCCGTCACAGACTATAGAGCACGGCGTTGTAGCCCCAGCCGCAGCCGCAATTGACGACACACGTCCAGCAGTAGTCGATATCATCGAGGTCGCTCCCGCAGTAGTGCTACGTACGTAGTCAAGATCCGATTGATCAAAATTGGTAAATGGGCCGGTTACGTTGATCGAACTACCGGTTCCGCTCGACGGATACGTAAATTGGCTCGGCACCTGTCCCGGTGAGACGCTGTTGTAGTTCGCCAAAATATAGCTCTGCAACGCAGCGTTCGACTGCTGATTAATCTGCGTCAGGATCGCCTGACCGTTTGCCGTCGTCCCTGCGGACATCCACCGTGCGCCGGAATCGGTCGGCATCTGGCCCACCAGAGTAGCTGGTGCACCGGAAGTAGTCGTACCATTATTACTTACGCTCATTAGCCGCATCTGGTCTTCGATCTGCGCTTCCGTATATTGGGCGCCGCTAGCATCGGATAGTTGTTTCGCCAAGGTCTTTTCCTTGGGGTCAAGCTGACGATTGTAGAGGTCTACACTCGTTGCCGTCGATGCCCCCGCCGTTCCGCCGACCAATACGCCGCCCAAACCCGCCGTGATATTCGCAGCAAGATTGCCGAGCAAGTTCGAGCCGGTTTCCGACGCGACCCCCTTCGAAAGATCATCCAACTGGTTCGCCATCGCCGAAGATAGTCCCGCGCCTGCAGCACCGCCGACTGCGGTGAACACGCTACCACCACCCAAGCCACCGATGAGCGCCCCCCCAGCCGACTGCAACAGAGCGCGGTTGGTTCCTCCTTCGTCCCATTGCTTCGCTTCGGCCACGTCTGCGGCAAAGGCCGATAAGTCTCCATTCGCAGCGTCCACCTTCGTTTGGTCAACCGCCGCCTGACGCTTCGCATCAGCATACGCTCCAATCCCCTGAGCTACGACCTGACCCGCTGCCTGCGCAGCCTGCATCGTATCGGCCTGCTGCGAAAGGAGGTTGTTCACGTCAGGTGTATTCGAGACGGTACCGTTCGTATTGGTCGTATCACGGCTCAGGCCCGATACATCCTGCGTCTGCGCGGCTCCGTTTGTCACGTTGATCGAACCCGCGCTAACGGCGCTGCGCGTCGTCGAGCTCTGGTCGCCGCTATCGTTCTTCGACATCATCGGCGAGACGCCGCCGGTCCCGCTAACCGAACCGGGGCCAACAGCCTTGCCGGTATTGTTCACGCCGACGCCCGCGCTTATACCGTTGCTCGTCGCGTCGTAATGCGACTGGTTCTGGATATCGCTATAGGTCAGCGTGCCGGTCGTCAGGTTGTTTTGCGACGGATCGGCGGTACTCGCAATGACCGCCCGCCGTACCGCGACCTGAAACGCGAGGCGCTGTTCTACGCGCGGCAGATTCCCCTCGACTTTGACGCACCTGGCGACGGCGTCGACGAACCGCTCGTCGACTGCTTCTGCGGCGACTGACGTAAGCTCGCGGCGTTAGAACTGCGCCGTAACCTGGAACCCGAGCGTTACGCTCGGCGCGGGAAAGCCGGACGGCGCATAGATCGGCGTACCGGCGAACACATCGTAGCTGTACGCGCCGAAGCGCGACGGCACAGAACCCTTAACGCCGATGGCCGCGCCCGCGAGCTGCGTACCGGCGAGGTAGGCGGTCGACGGTCCCCAAAGGTGGCCGTAGTCGATACCCGCGTAAAGAACCTGCCCCGAGTTCCCTAACGGATACTGGAGTTCGTTGCGCCAGTAGAAACCCTTTTCCGCCGCGAGCATCGTTTCGCCGCTAAAGCCGCGCACCGTATAGCGGCTACCGATGGTCAGGTCGTCGATATAGTTGAGCTCGTCATTCGTGAACTGGCCGTGGAGCGTTCCGACGTAACGAAGCGTCTGCCCGGCGACCGCGAACGGGACCGAGAGGTTCGCGTCGAGCGTAGCCATGTGAAAGTAATAGGTGGGGCCGCTCGTCGAGTTCGGCATCGCCCCGAGCGCACCGATACCCTGGCGATAGGCGAGCGTCCCGTCGAACTGCGCCGCGCCGAAGTAATGGCGGTTCGTCAGCCCCGCCTCGATAAAGGTATTGTCGCGATACTGCTGGGGTATTTCGGTATCCTCGATAAAGCTCGCGCCCCACCGCTTGATAAGCTGGAACTCGACGCCCGACTTTTCGCTCTGGCTGCGGTAGAAAACCCGCTCCAGTTTGAGGGCCGCCGTCTGCGCGTTGCCGCTCGATACGAACGTCTGATTTACCCCGGCGATCTGCTGGTAATACGTATTCGTGTAGCCGAAAAGCGTACCGGTCCAGTAGCCCCAGGGTACCGAATACGACGCGTTCCAGCCGTGCGTACCGAGGGAGTGATTGCCGAACTGGAGATCCTGGTTATAGCCGCCCGAGAGGACGTCGTTCAGGCCGAGGAGGTTGTATAGCCCGAGCGTGACGTTACCGAGGTATCGCCCCGTCGCGTCGGTTCCCGAGTTGTCCGCCGAGACGACGAGCGACCAAGGCTTTGTGCGCTTGACGGTCACGACGACATCGCTCTCGCCGGGAGAGGTACCGGGGACGATCTGCATTGCCGCGTCCTGGTTCGGTACGCGCCTCATTTGTTCGAGACCCTGCTCAAGGTCGCGCAACTGGAGAACGTCGCCGTCGCGCGTGGGGAATGCGGTTTTGAGGGTGCCGCGCGTATCAGCCTCGGCAAACTTGAGATTACGGATAACGCCCGGGACAAGGGCGAACTTGAGCGTCCCTTTCGAGAGATCCTGCGCCGGCAGGAGGACCCGCGTCGTAACGTAGCCACGGCTCAGGATGACGCCTTGCAGTCCCTTCGTCAGGAGGTCGAGGCCCTGTTTGCCGACGCACTGGCCCTCGTAGTGCCGGAGCCAGTCGTGAAGGAACGCGAACGGGTCCATCGGCAACGCCGACGCGCCCTTTGCACGGACGACGTCGGGCAGGGTATCGGGTACATCAACCGTGAACGTGTTGATCTGAAAGCACGGCGTCTCGACGGGCAGTACCGGATACTCGCCCGCTGCGGGCGCGGTCGAACGGACAACGGGCGCGGCGACGGTCGCCGCGCGCTGCTGAGCGTCGCGACGTTGTTCAACCTGCTGTTGCTGTTCGGCGTTCGTACGAGCGGCTGCGTCGGGAGGGACTTGCGCGTGGACGGCGAGAGGGACGAGAACCGCGAGCGGTAACCCCGTAAGTATCTTCTTATTTTCCATTGCGAAATGATTTTTGTCGGGCGCTACGCTTTCTATTGTGCCAAGTGGTTCTATTTATGAAGCCCCGATTACATTGATGGCCGTACCAGATACTACGTTTCGTAGCTTCAATATAAGCTGAGCCGAAATCATCCAATAAACGTCGATATCAATTAATTCGAGATTTTCAACTGTATCACCCCCTCCGAGGAATAGTGGCTGTTTGTAACCTACGCATTGCGAGTATGCGGGTGCCAGGCCACCGGCCCTCGCCCAGTCATTAAAGAACGTCTCAGCGAGCGCAGCGTCTCGGAATTCAACGAGTTCTTCATTATGAAAAGATTCAATATCACACGGAACCTCTAAAGCATGGCCGGTACCTGGTTCAAAAATTGTTACCCCTGGTTTTCCATTCACTTCGCGCCGCGAATCTAGTGCAAAAACGCGCCCAAGCCAATCGACCGCAAACGCGGTAATTGCACCTGCAAAGCTCGGGAAAGTTTTGCCTAATTTTCTGCCCCAGCGCTCTACGTCAGCAGGCTCCATCACCCGATACAACCCATTGCACAGTGACTTTCCAGCATACTTAGCCAAGTATTCCGATGCCGCGCAATCCATAGACGGCGCGGCTTCACCACTCGACGCCATATTCATTTACTCGGGGGCTGCACTGTAGTATTTCTTATTACCAAATTCAACTGTGCCGCCGTCGCGTTTGCGATATCAAAGAACTCCTTCGTCGCATCAGGAACAGGGAATCGACCGAGTATGTCGATTCGGAGGGCTTTGCCTCTCGCATCTGGATACGCCTCGTAAATTTGCCCTGATTCAATGAATCCGAAGTAGGCATTCAATTTAGCTTGCAGGCTTTTCAGATGCGACATCTGATCTTGCCAATCCCAAGAATCAAGGATCGTCAAAACAATCGTATTCGTAGACGACTCCATACCAACGGCATCTACTACATCGACGTTTTCTAGGCTCATTAATCTGGCTTCCGATAGATATCTACGGTGGTAGGCGGAATCACAGTTCCACCCACGTAAGGGGGCTTTCCATTCCCAACGACAGTACCACCGTAGGTCGCTAGTTCTGGAATGACAACCGTCTGATTCGGAGTCAACGGCGCGGTCTGCGACCCCTTCATCTCAGATAGCTGCGTTGCCCCTGTGTCTACATTCTGCCCCAAGGCGTCCAGTCTGACTTTTAGACCCGATGGGCCGTTTGATTTTATGGTGATTTGCTGTTGAATGTTTACTTGCGTCTGAGGGAGAACGTCAGTTACCACGGTTTCCTCCCACGCATCCCCCACCGCCTTGTTCAGAGCGAGTTGCTCCGCAGCCGAGAGCCCGCTCGCGCCTCTTGTCGATAGCAACATCGCAGCTAACTCCAGGTTAGAACCAACCTCAGAGTTAGCGCCGTAGGACGCTTTTATCCCGCTTAACGAAATATAGCCTGGATCGCCTGGCGCGGCGCCGACGCCGTTGATTACAGTATTGAGTGCGGCCTCGCCGAAGTCGACTAAGCCATTCCACGTCGCTGCTGGCAAAGTAGCAAGGGCCGCATCTTGTTTGGCTTGGGCCTCTTGGAGAGAAGCGGTGAGAGCATCGGCCTTTTTCTTTGCCGCCGCGTTGCCTTGGTCGTTGTTCTGGTTGTAGAGATCAACGTTCGACGCCATCGCCGCACCAGCGCTGCCGCCGACCAATGCGCCACCAACCCCGGCGAGGACATTACCGCTCAGGTTCCCAAGCAACGACGAGCCTGTCGCATCCGTCACAGCGTCTGACGCAGCTTTCGTCTGATCCGCGAGTTTTGACGACAGGCCAGCACCGAGTGCCCCACCTACTGCGGTGAACGCCCCACCACCACCAAGTCCGCCGATCAACGCGCCACCAGTAGCTTGCAACATCGCTCTCGAATCGCCACCCTCCATCCACTGCTGCGCCTCCGCTATGTCTGCTGATGCGGTAGCGAGATCACCACTCTTGATCGCCGCGTCTGCCGCGTCGAGCGCGGCGTCGCGCTTCGCGTCGGCATACGCACCGATGCCCTGCGATACGACCTGGCCCGCCGCCTGCGCGGCCTGCATCGTATCGGCCTGCTGCGAGAGGAGCTTGTTCACATCAGGCGTATTCGATACCGTACCGTTCGTATTGCTGGTATCGCGGCTCAAGCCCGCTACATCCTGGGTCTGCGCTCCCTGGTTCGTTACGTTGATTGAGCCCGCGCTAATCGCGCTACGCGTGGTCGTGCTCGAATCGCCGTTCGCGTCCTGCGAGATCATCGGAGATACGCCGCCCGTTCCGCCGACCGAGCCCGGCCCGAGTGCCTTGCCGGTACTACCGATACCGACGCCCGCGCTAATACCGTTGCTCGTCGCGTCGTAATGCGACTGGTTCTGGATATCGCTATAGGTCAGCGTGCCGGTCGTCAGATTGTTTTGCGACGGATCGGCGGTACTCGAAATCACCGCGCCGGTCAGGTTCGTATTCCCCTTGACGTTGATATCAAAGCCGCCGCTACCTGCCTGAATACCGGCCTGCTCGTTGACCTGGGCATAGTTCGAATCGGCGTGCCCATTCTGCGCGCTAAAGCTCGCGCTACCGCCGCCCTGGCTGATGCTAAAGCCACCGCCCGAACTGCTCTGGTGCGCGGTGCTAACCGTCGTATCCTGGACGCTCTGGACGTTGAGGTTACCGCCGACGTTCGCGGTTACCTGCTTGCCCGCTACGTCGGAACCGATAACGTTCGTATCGCCGCCGCTCGAAATCGTGACGCTGTTCGCGCCCGTAACATGCGAGTTGTTCTGGATCGCGGCGTCGCTGTTCGCGTCGCCGTGCGCGTTCGACATGGACGCCGAGACGCCGAACCCCTGGGTGGTGTACGAGACGCCGACGCTCGCGCTGCTCGACTTGTTCGTGCTTGCGGTCGTATCGGTGTTCGTCGTATTGACGATATTCACCTGATTTTTCGCAGCGAGCAGGACGTCGTTCGCGCTGACGTTCGATCCAGCAATCGTTACGTTGCCGCTACCCGGGGTGCCGTTGCCGGTTGCAACGAACGCGGCGGTCCCGCCAGCCTGGACCGTCGAGCCTTTCTGCGTCGTCTGGTCCTCCGTAAATGTGCTCTTGCTCTGGCTCGTTCCGAAGCTCAACTGCACACCGATGCTCGGTGCGTTCGGCCCTGTAGCGCCGTTCATGAAACCCGCAGCGCCGACGCCCGCGAGCGCCGCATCGCCGCCAGCCGCGATCGCATGGAGCGCCGTCGCGCGCCCGTCGCTATTTCCGCTCGCGAGCGCCTGGCCCTGCGATACCGCGCCGTTGATCGCATCGCCGACGCTACCCGCGAGACCGAGCGTAAAGCCGCTCTGTTTCATCTCCTGGGTTTCGTCGTGGTGCGAGGTATCCGTCGCGGCGTTGATGGTGACGTTCGCCGCGGTGCCGGTAACGTTCTGCGCCGCGATGACGTCGCTACCCGTTACGGTCAGGTTGTTGCCCGCCGTCATCGAAACGCTACCGTTCGTACTACCGACGAGGCTCCCGTTATTCGTGGCACTGCTATCGTGGGTCGTCGTTTTCTGGTCGCTTGTCCCGTAGTTGATACTCGCGCCGCCGCCACTCATCGCGCCGAATCCCGACTTCTGCTCCTCGTGGAACGAGCTGCTCTGGCTCGTATCCTGCGTCGCCGTAATAGTCAGGTCGTGACCCGCCGCGAGACTCATGTCGCCCGTCGAGGCGACGGTCGATCCGGCAATCGTCAGGTCGTGGCTTGCGTTCGCGTTGACCGTGTTGCCCGAGACGGTCGCCCCGACCGCGATTGATTGTTGCGAGGTCGACGAATCGGTCGTCTTGTCGCTCGACAGGAAACCCGACTCGTTCGTATGCGACCAGTGCGACGCGTCGTGTTCCTCCGATACTCCACCGACGTTGATATCGCCCGTCGATTGCAGGCTGACCGCGCCACCCGTTGCGCCGTTGACGCCGCCGGTCGTGACCGACGAACCGAGGACTGAGAGATTACCCGTCGAGCCCTGGCCCGCTGCGAGGGTCGCGTTACCGCCCGCATTGATGCTGCTGCCCTGAACGCTCTCGTCGTACGTCGAATCCTTGTGCTCCGATATCTTGCCGCCCATCGACTGGCCGTTATACGTCGCGGTGTCCGTCGCTGCGGTTACCGTCAGGTTGCCCGCCGCGACCATCGTCGCATCGCCGCCAGCCTGCACCTTCGCATCGGTCAGCGTCGTATCGTTGCCCGAGACGGTCGTCAGGTTGCCGCCGGTCGTAATCGTGCTGCCGACGTTATGGGTGACCGTCGCATTCCCGAACGCCTGGCCGTTCGTCATTCCGGCGTCCTGCGTGGCCGTGAGGGTCGTCGTCCCGACGTTGATATCGTGGCCCGCAGCAATGGTCGCATCGCCGCCGGTCTGAATCGCCGAGCCGTTCAGGTCGACGTCATGTCCCGCGATCAGCGTCCCGCTATGGGTCGCCGAGATCGTCCCGACCGACTGGACTGCCATGCCGGTAGCGGTCGAGCTAAAGCCTGCATTGCCGGTCGTGACCGCCGCCTGCGCGACCGTACTCTGGTTGATGATGTCGTTGCCCGCCGTGACAACCGTATCGACGCCGCCAATGCGGCCGCCAAGGTTCGAGACGTCCTGCACGGCGGAGACGGTCGTCGTGCCGCCGCTACCGATGACGCCGCGATTGACGACGTTGTTGCCGATAACCGTCGTCGCGACGTCCCCGGCAACATGGCCGCTATTCGTAACGTCGCCCGTCGCGTTGAGATTGACGTTCTTACCGGCGACGAGCGCGCCGCTATCCTGGAGGTCGACCGTATTCGACTGCGCGAGGTAGAGCGTCGGCACGAGAACGGTCTGCTGCGTGCCATCGGGCAGCGTCACCGTCTGGCTGACGAGCCAGACCATATCGGTGGTCAGCTCCGACATTTGCTCGGGCGTAAGCGCTACGCCAACGCTCAGGCCGAACGACTGCGCGTACTGGACGCCGTTGTTCATCAGCGCCGTATATTCGTCGAGGTTGTCGGTGTACGAACCGAGGAACGTACGACCGGTAAGCTGCGTCACCTGGTTCATGACGAGCTGCTCCTCGTACAAACCGTCGCCGAGGCGCTTCTCGACGTTCTGCGGGTTGAGCCCCAGGGCGCCCAGCATGTAGTCGCTGGAAATGAACTGCGTATAGCTCGTAAAGCGCGGATTCGTCTCGACGAGGTACTCGGCGCCCGGCGCCGTGTTGTACGAGTAGAGCGCGTTTTTCGGGAGAACGAGGCCCGGAATCGCGACGCCCGCGCTGCCGAGCGTCTGCGGACGCTTGCCGCCGCTGCTCACGCTGCCGCTTGCCTGCGGGCCACTGCCGCTACGGTTGACGCTGCCGAGTTGCATGCCGGTGGCGTCGCCGCCAGCGACGCCCGCGCCCGTTACCGTCTGGCCGACGCGATTGACGGAGCCGATGTTGATGTTCCCGGCGTCGGTCTCGACCGTCTGGTTCGAGGTCGCAATCGCGGGAAGCGCGGCGATGGTCGTCGTCGGCAGCGGAATCGCCGCTTCGTTGACGGTCTGCGTATCGGTGCTGTTCCCCGTTTTCTGATGCCAGAAGAAAACCGAGCTATCCGTCTCCGAGCCGGTCTGCTGCAATACGATGCCGTTGTCGTTGACCGAGCCGCCCGTCGCGCGGCGAACGAGGTTGCCACCCGCCGCCATGGTCGACGAGTTGTTATTGATCGCGCCGCCGTCCGAATTGATGCGGATCGCGCCCTGCGCCTGCATGACCGCCGCGGTGCCGGCGTTGAGGAGCTGGTCCGTCGACGTCGTCGTCGTGACCGTACTGCTCATCTGAACGTAGTCGTGGCTATCCGTTCCGAGGTCCGTGCGTACCTGGACCTGGGTGGGGTTGATGTTTACGTTCGGGTTGTAATCGGGATAAAACGTAATCGTTACTGTGCCGTCCGCATTCTGCTTCAGGCTCTGGTAATACTGCGTCGGGTTGTTCGTAATCGTGCGCGTCTGCGGGCATGCCGGGTCGCAGAACAGGTCCGCCTGCGTATAGTACGTATCAGTCAGCGGCGTCGTCAGCGAAAACGTCTCGCTCGTCGAGTTGATATTCGTGACCTGGGACGCAGGGAGCGTAACCGTAATCGGCTTCGACAGCGCCTGAACCGATGCGGCACCAAAGCCACCGGCTGTCATGTTCCACTGCGGATAGTCCACGCTGACGTAGTACCCGAGATCGGTAATTGAAATACCTGCCGTCCACAACGTCAACGTCGAGCCGGTCGTCGTAACGGGCGTACCCGCCTGGGTCTGGACGCCCGTACGGTCGTTATTGAGCGTCGTCGCGGCGGCGTCGATATTGCCTGCCGCCTCGATCGTCGACCCGCTGTTCGTAATCGTGCCGGTCTGGTCCGCGAGCAACCCCGTCGAGTCGCGCGCATTGTCGCGCGCGAGTTCCATGTTCCCGCCGCTATAGATGAGCGCGCCGTCTGCGTTCGTCAGCGAATTGACCGCATAGATACCGACGAACGTCGCCCCGGCGATCAGCGCCTGCGCGCCGTCGTTGGTGACATCGCCCGCATTGACGACGACGTTGTTGCCGATCAGCGCGCCGGTATTTTCGAGCGTCGAACTCTTCGTCGTGACGTTGTCGCCCTCGATGACGCCCGCGTTGTTGATATCGTTCGTCGCGTTGACGGTCGTCGTTGCCGAATTCATGTCGGCGTTTGCGCCGTTGACGACGTTACCGGCATTGACGGTCAGTGCATTGCCCGCCTCAAGCGGCGCATTGTTCGTCAGTGTCCCCGGCAACGTGAACGTCAGGTTGTTGTCGGCGTGAAACGACGAGGTGCCGTCGTTGGTATAGTCGCCCGGCAGCGTCACCGAGAGGTCACGACCCGCCGTCATTGAGCCGCCGCCCGAGAGCGAGCCGCTCATGCCGATGTCGCGGTTTGCATTGACCGCGCCCCCCGCGTTGGACATGGACGCGACCTGAAGCGAGACGTCCTGACCGCCCTCGATTTTCCCGTTATCGTTGACCAGCGCGACGCCTGCCTGATTGAGGTTGGCGCCGTACCGCCATACGCGAGACCGTTCGTGTTGTCGACCTGGTTCGTGACGTTGAGGTTCGCCGCGCCTCCGGCGACGAGCTGCGCGTTCGCATTGTTCTCAAGCGTCTGCGCGTCGACCTCGACGTCGCCGTTACCACCCATGACACCGCCGGTATTCCTGACCTCCGTCGCGGCGGAAACCGTGGTCTGCCCCGATCCCGAATTCGTCAGGACTCCAGAGGTATTGTCGACGCTCGAAGCGGTTACCGCGAGCGTGCCCGCCGCGCCGTTCGCGGAAATCACGCCGTTCGCGTTCCCGACCGCGCCGCCGGCCGTGATGGCGACATTGCCGCCAGATTGTGCGGAGCCGTCCGCGTTGTTGAAATCGCCTTGTATCGTCGCGGTCAGGCCAGTCTTGCCGTAGAGCTGGCCGCCGTTCGCGTTGACGATACCGTTCGTCGTGCTAATGTTTGTGCTCTGCTGCGCAGAAAGCGCGCCGCCGGTATCGTCGAGGCTCGCCGATTGAGAGGTCAGCGCGCCATTCGTTGCAATCTGGCCCGCGACGTTCGAGAGCGCACCCGGCGTACTCATAACGAGCGCACCGGTCCCGGCGTGATTGACGTTGCCCCCGTCGTTGTCGATACGGGTCCCGCCGAGCGTCAGGTTCGTCGCGTTCGAGGCAACCGTACCGCCCGCATTTTCGAATGCACCGCCCGCGCTGATCGTCTGGTCCGTCGTGCCCGATTGCTGGATCGTCCCGCCGTTGTTGTTCAGGTCGCCTGGCGTCGACACGGCGACGGTCGCACCGGCGATCTGGCCGCCGTTGCTATTGTCGATGGATGAACCGGAAACCGAGGTCGTTGCGCCGTCAAGCGTACCGCCTTCGTTGTTCACCGCGCCGCTCGTCTGCGCGTTGAGCGCACCGCCCGAGAGGACCGAGCCCGCGTGATTGTCGAGGGTCGTATTCTTGAGCGTCGCATTGCCGACGGCCAGAATTTTGCCCTGATTTGCGAGGCTCGCGGCGGTTTCGTTGAGCGCGCCGTTCGTGCCGATTGAGCCGTTTGCGTTCGAAATCGCGTTCGTGGCCGCGACGTCGAGGGTACCCGTACCCGCGTGCTGAATCTTGCCGTTGTCGTTCGCGATGTTCGCGCCGGTAACAGTCAAATTCTGCGCGTTCGTTGCGATGGTGCCGCCGGTATCGTCAAGCATACCGCCCGCGCTAATCGTCTGGTCGGCGGTCCCCGACTGCTGGATCGTCCCGTTACGGTTGAGAAGATCGCCAGGTGTCGAAACGCTGACCTGCGACCCGTCGATCTGACCCGAGGCGTTGTCTATCGAGGCCCCGGAGACCGAGACGTCGGTCGCGGAGAACTGGCCGCCGACGTTCGAGAGCGCGCCGCTCGCCAGGGCCGAGAGCGTTCCGCCAGCGCTCGCCGAGCCGCCGTCGTTGCTGATGGTCTGCGCGGTGAGCGCAGCGTTACCGAGCGCCGAAACCTGGCCCGCGTTCGAGATCGAGCCCGCCGAAAGTCCGACGTTCCCGTTGCCGCCAATGACACCGCCCGCGCCATTGACGAGCGCGCCGCTCGCGTTGACGGTCAGCCCGTCGGCGTTGAGCGAGAGAATCTTGCCCGCAGTATTGTCGACGGAACCGGCCCCGATGGTCTCTTGCCCGGCGGCCTGGAGAATGCCCTGCTGGTTGTCGAGCGCGCCCGCCGTCTGGACGTTCAGGGTCGTCCCCGCGACGGCCTGACCGCCCGCGTTGGTGATCTGTGCGCCCGAGAGTTGCATCGCCGCGCCGCTGCCGAGCTTCGCGTTACTCGAATCGAACGTACCGGCGGCGTTCGCCGTCAAGGTGGTACCTGCCGTCGCGTTCGCGCCCGAGAGGCCGAGATTGCCGCCGGTCGCGGTAAGGGCGAGTGCATTGCCCGCCGAGAGCTGCGCGCCCGAGAGGTCAAGCGTCACGCCATAGAGCGTCACGGTCCCCGGGGCGACAGTCTGCCCCGTCGCCGAGAGCAACCCCGCCGACGTAACCGAGAGATTACCGCTGGTGCCGAGCGTACTGTCCGCGTTGATACCCGCGCCGAGGAGCCCGGTAGAGGCCACGCTGCCCGCAATTATCGCCGTATCTTGTAGTGAGGCAACGGTCCCGCTATTCGTTAGCAAACCTGACGAATTGATCGTGCTATTGTGTTCGCCGTAGATAGTCCCCGAGTTCGAGACACCTGCCGCGTTGATGCTGACGTTTCCATTCGCGGTCATCTTGCCCGACTGCACAAGCTGGCCCGCGGCCGTTAGCGTCAAATCTCCCGCCTGGGCCGCGATCGTCCCGGCATTCGCGACCCCCACGCCGTTCTCGTTGCCCACCAGGATGATGCGGTTCGCGTACATGCCGCCGAGCTGCGAGACGTCGATAGAGACTCCCGGAGCCGCGCCACTACCCGCTATGGGCGTCGGATCGAGGCTCGCGTAGTCGATGCTGTTCGAACCGGTTACGACGTGCAACGTATTGCCGTAAATGGCCGCGTTAGCCTGCACTGCGCGCGACAGGAGGTCCACCTCGTCGATATTCGAGGCGTTCAGGCCTGCGCCCTGAACAGTAATGGAGCCCTGGGTGACGTTAAAACCGGTGAGATTACCGCTCCCGTCGATAACCGGATTGCCCGTCGTTAAAATACCTTTCGACGTATTGATAAAGCCGCCGCCGTCTACCACAAGTCCGGAGGAATTTGCAATCACGACGGCGGCAGTTTTTGCACCTGCGACCTCGACGTAACCTCGAAGTAGGGAGGGATTGTTACTATTGACCTGATTGACGATAATCTTCGCGGCGTTATTCGGCCCGAAATTCGGATTGCCACTGATCTGCCCCGCGAGTTGACTGTTCGTTATGACGGGCGAGTTGTTCAATACCGTACCGCCCGATCCCACGTCGAATTGTGAATACGTGTTAAGCGATACGCCAGCCCCGGACGGCTTGGTGATATTTACCTGCGGGAGTCCGTTCGCCGTATTAATGACGTTTGGCGCGTGCGCGCCGGACGGTACGATCTGCGCCTCGGAGAGTGCAGGAACCAGCCCGAAAAGCGCGAGCGCGGCAAATACCACGTGGCGCATGGCGAAAAGCGTAATCGGCTGGAACGCGGACGACGGCCCGGTTTCTCCGTGGCCTGATTTTCTCTGAGCGATGGCCGTTTCGGAAACGGCGACCAGCATACCCCTGAGCTTGTTAAAAACAAGCCGGTAACAACGGTTATTCATTGCTTGTACACGTAATGCAGAGTGAAGCCCCGCGCGACGCGGAGCGTTTTCCAATTGTTTTGCGACGACATACGGCCATAGCGGCAGATTGGGAGCCGCTATGCGATTTTTTAAGCGTTTGGTGGGCGAGACTACCAGATCGATTCTCAAATCACCATCGGACAAATCTGAACTTATGTATATCTGACGATATTTGATGATTTACGCCACACATTTAATGCGTGCTGGATTATTTCCCCGTATCCCCGTTATCAAGAGTCTTCTGTATTTGAGGTAAATCGGGATCGGGCGGCGCATCGTTACGTCGCTCAAAACGGACGACGTCCACGATACAAACCGCCAGACCCGGCCCGGCAACCGCCGCACGACCTTCGACTTCCCGCCGGTGAACCGCGAGGAACCGCGCGCGCGTGGGACCGCATCGATGCGATGCGCGCGATTGCGGAGAAAAAGGGTGTGTCGGTCGCGCAGATCGCGCTGGCGTGGCTGCTGCATCAGGACGTGGCGACGTCGGTGATCATCGGCGCGAAACGGGCCGATCAACTCGACGACAACGTGGCGGCTACGCGGGTGAAGCTCTCGGAGGAGGAACTGGCGGTGCTCGACGACGCGAGCCGCCTGGCCGCCGAATATCCGGGCGGGATGCTGGCGCGCCAGGGCGACCGGCGGCGCGAGCCGTTGCCCGATTCGAGCCGCGGGTGATTGCGGCCCATTTGCGCGACGATTTGCGTGCCGCGGTAGTTGACCAGGGCGGGCGAGGTTCGCCCGCCCTGGAGTCGAACCTCAAGCAGCGTTATTCGGCCACGACCTTCAGGTGATTCTTCACCGAGGTCACGCCCGAGACGTTCTCCGCGACCTGCTTCGCGTTGTCGCGATCCTCGGCGGTCGGCACCGTACCGGTGAGCGACACGATGCCCTTGCGCGTCTTCACGTGAATGTGCGTGGACTTCACGTTGTTCGCGGAGAGCAGATCGGCCTTGACCTTGGTCGTGATGGTTGCGTCGTCAACGTGCTGGCCCACGGTTTCGGAACTGGCCGCCGGAGCGGTCGAGCCGTTCGTGTCGGTCTGCGCCGTAGCGGCGAGGGCGAAGGTCATGCAGGCAATACCGGCCGCGGTCTTGAGAGTCAGGATGCGCTTCATGGTGGCTTCTCCTTTTCTGGTTGTGTCGATGCTGCGGTCTCGCAAGTGCTGTGCCGCAGTGCGCAAGACGTCGGCGATCGCAGCGGCGAGGGGCGTAGCCGGGGCGGCGAAACGCGCGCTGGCAAGCCTTGCGAGTCCGCACGGCGAGTGAAGAAGAGCCGCGCATATTTTCCGGACGATTGTAAAAACGCCCGTGCCGAAGCCGTGGCCACCGGTCTCGCCGCGCGCCGAGCAAGCGCCGATCCTGTTTCAAAACAGTGAGTTGTAAAAACTGGCATGAGTGTTGCGTGATGGCACCCACATTCCTATCTCTCGAACAGGACCCGCCATGCCTTCCATTGCGTTACACGCGCGCCAGCAAATTGCCCTGACGCCGCGCCTGCAGCAGGCGGTGCGCCTCCTGCAGCTATCGTCGCTGGAGTTCCAGCAGGAGCTACGCGAAGCACTCGATACCAATCCGTTCCTCGAATACGCGTCGCCCGCCTCGGAAAACGGCGAGGGCGCCGAAGCGGCCGAGGGCGAGGCGGCGGGCATCGGCTCGGTGGCCGCGAATGCCTCGACCGAATCGCTTGCCGAACCCGCCGGCGCGAGCATGGGCGACAGCGCCATGGACGATGGCGCGATGACGTCCGAACCGGCGGCCTACACCGCCGACATGCCTGCCTCCGGGTCGCTGCGCGCTTCGAGCTATCGCGGCACCGACGACGGCGAATCGGAAGCCGCCGACTGGGTGCGCGTGCCGATGTCGTTGCGCGAGCAACTGCACGAAACGCTGCGCCTTTCGCCGCTCGACGACCGCGACCGCGCCGCTGCCCAGGTGGTGATCGAAGCCCTCGACGACGACGGTTATCTGCGCCAGGAGCTTGCCGACCTCGCCGATGTCGAGGGCATGGACGGGATGCTCGACGAAGACCGGCTGCGCATAGCGCTGCGCGTGGTCCAGACGCTCGATCGGCCCGGCATTGGCGCGCGCTCGCTCTCCGAGTGTCTCGCGCTACAGCTCGAGGCCATGCCGGAGGACACGCCGCACCGCGATCTCGCGCATCAGATCGTCATGCAGCATCTCGAACGGCTGGCGCGCCGCGAGAACGGCGAACTGCAACGGCAACTGGGCTGCGACGCGGCTTCGCTGCAGAGCGCCTGTGCGCTCGTGCGCCGGCTCGATCCGAAGCCCGGCAACCACTATGGCCGCGCGGACGGCGGCTACGTCGTGCCCGACGTGATCGTGCGCCAGGTGCGCGGCAAGTGGGTGGTGAGCGTGAATCCGGCCATCGAACCGCGCGCGCGCATCCACCAGCTCTATGCGGAAATGTTCGCGCGCTCGGGGGAGACGAGCCGCTCGCCGCTCGCGCAGCAGTTGCAGGAAGCGCGCTGGCTGATCCGCAACGCGCACAAGCGCTGCGAGACCATCCTGCGCGTGGGCGAGTGCATCGTCGCGCGCCAGAAGGCGTTCTTTCAGTACGGCGAAATTGCGCTGCGGCCGATGCTGCTGCGCGATGTGGCCGAAGAACTCGGCCTGCACGAATCCACGGTTTCGCGTGCGACCGGCAACAAGTACATGGCCACGCCGCGCGGCATCTTCGAGTTCAAGCGCTTCTTCCCGCGCGAGCTGGAGACGCGCACGGGCGGCACCTGCTCGGCGGCGGCGGTGCGCGCGCTCATCAAGGAGATGATCGACGCGGAGAACCCGCGCGATCCGCTCTCGGACGTGGTGCTCACGCAAGAACTCGAAAAGCAGGGCGTGCAGGTGGCACGCCGCACGGTCACGAAGTATCGCCAGATGATGAAGCTGCCCGCGGCGGAGATGCGCCGGCAGATCTGAGCATGGTTGAATGCGCCGGGCGCGCGCGAGCCTGCGCGCGGTGGTCTTGAAGGGTTGCACGGGATAGCCAGGCCGGATGCCGGTGTAGAATACGAGCGATTGCTCATATCCTTGCCGGCATTCAAGGGCACGACCCAAGGCCACAACCCCAAGCCACGACCGCGACCATGACCACGACCATGACCACGACGAAACGCAGTCCGCGCCGCCAGGCGATTCCGCTCGACGCGCGCAAGCAACCCACGCAGCGCCGCGCGGCGGCCACCGTCGAGGCGATTCTCGAAGCGGCCGCCCGCATCCTCGAAACGTCCGGGCTGCCCGGCTATACGACGAACGCGGTCGCCGAACGCGCCGGGGTGAGCGTCGGTTCCCTCTACCAGTACTTTCCGAATCGCGACGCGCTGACGGCCGCGCTCATCGAGCGCGAGAGCGTGTCGCTCTTGGAGGACATCGAAGCGGCGGTCGGGGCGCCGACCTGCGAGGCCGGCCTGCTCGCCATGGTGCACGCGGCGGTGATCTACCAGATGCGCCGCCCGGCGCTCGCCCGCGTGCTCGATTTCGAGGAGCGCCGCCTGCCGCTCGACGAACGCGACGCGCGCGTGGGCGAACGCGTTCATGCGGCGGTGCTCCGCGCGCTGGGGCTTGCCGATGCGCCTCAACTGGACGACCGCGAAACCGCTGCGCACGATGTGTTCGCCATGGTTCACGGCATGGTCGATGCCGCCGGCGAGCGTGGCGAAACCGATGCCGACGCGCTGGAAGCGCGCGTCAGGCGCGCGGTGATCGGCTATCTGTGGCGCACCGAGCAGCGGCGCTAAAAGCGCGGCGCGGCGCCGTTACGAAGCGTTCAGCCGCTCGGTCAGCGCCATCGCGGCGGCGGGGTTGCGCGTCTTGTAGCCGCTGATCACATACAGGAAGACATCGCGGCCCGCCTTGGCGGCGAGCGGCTTGCCGAACGTCGCCAGATCGCCGGGCGTGCCGCCGCCGGCCCAGATGCGCGCGCGCTCGGCCCATTGGTCGAGCTCTCCTGCGGAATAACCGAGCGGCTCGTTTTCGCGGGTTCCCATGATGCGCGCGTAGACGAACGGCGCGCTGGCATCGGCGATCTGGGTGTAGTCCGAATCGCCGGACACCACGATTGCCGCCGCGTGATGGCGCGCCAGCTCGACGAATTCCGGGGCGCAGAAGCTCGCGTCGCGCACCTCCAGTGCGTGCCGCAAGGGCACGCCTTCCGCTTCGGTGGGCAGCAGTTCCAGAAAGCGCGCGTAATCCTCGGGATCGAACCGTTTGCCCGGCGTGAGCTGCCAGTTGATCGGGCCGAGCTTTGCGCCGAGCCGCAGCACGCCTCCCGTGAGAAACCGCTCGATCGTCGGACCGGCTTCGGCCAGCACGCGCCGGTTCATCGCGAAGCGCGGCGCTTTCACGGCGAACACGAAATCGTCGGGGGTTTCGTCGCGCCAGCGGGCAAAGCTCTCGGGCCGCTGGGCGCCGTAGTAGGTGCTGTTGATCTCGATGGTCGTGAGGTGACGGCTCGCATATTCGAGTTCGCGCCGCTGGGCGAGGCCGTCGGGATAGAACGCGCCGCGCCAGTCCGGATAGATCCAGCCGCCGATGCCGACGCGAATGCGGGAAACGGGGAAGGGCTTCATCGGAGTGCGCCCCTGGGAACGGGAAAGCGGCAGTGTAGCGCGCCGGCGCGGGCGGCGCCGGACGGAAGTCCGGGGTAGGGGCGCATGGGGAGGCTTGGGCGCCGGGGGCCGTTTTTAGTCCTTGTCTGATATTTTTGCTGCGGCCTGCACGGTACTTTGGGAGGGTGAAGCCAGAGAGAGTGCCATGAGTCATCAAATTTCCTTTCGCCCCAGCCCGACCTTGACCGACGAGCAGTGGCGCAGCGTCGAATCGCTGTTTCGCGCGGGGCGTCCTGGCGTCCCTCTCCGTGGCCGGCCTGCGCACAGCCCGCGCGCCGTGTTCGGCGCCATACACTGGGTGCTGTGGACCGGCTCGGCCTGGTCCGGGTTGCCCGACCAGTATCCCGATTTCCGCACCTGCCACCGGCGCTTCAAGGGCTGGTTCGAGGCCGGTCTCGTCCAGCAGGCCATGGCGATCCTCTACGGCGCCGAAGGGGGCGCGCTGTGCGCTGCCATGAGCGCACGCATGCAGGCCTGGCGGGCGCCGGCCGGTCGGAAGCCGCGTTTTCCGGTCGCTTCCACGCTGCGCTGGCCCGTGGTGCGGCCCATCGTCGTGCGCTGATACCGGGGGGGGGGGCGGATGGTGGTGGCGCCGGCCCGGCGCGCGGCCTTGCAAACCGGGCTTGCAACGGCGCATCCGCGCTGACGCTTCCGTCTGTCGTCTGTCGTCCGTCGCTCCTCGTCCATTTCCTGCCGCGTCCGGGGATTTCCCCGGGCGCGGCAACGTGCGCTTTTTGTCCTGCTGGCTCCCGTGCGCGATACTGTCGAGTTTGACGCACGGACAACCAGACAGGACATGGCGCATTTCGACGTATTCAACGGCGACGCAGATGGCATTTGCGCGCTGCATCAGCTTCGTCTCGCGCGCCCGCTCGAGGCGACGCTCGTCACCGGCGTGAAGCGCGACACGGCGCTTGTCGCGCGCGTTCCCGCCCAGCCCGGCGACACGCTGACGGTGCTCGACATCTCGTTCGATTCCAATCGCGACGCGCTCGTGAAACTGCTCGACCGGGGCGTGCGGGTCGAATACTTCGACCATCACTATGCCGGCGACCTGCCGCAGACCGTCAATCTCATCGCCCATATCGACACGACTTCGGAGGTCTGCACGAGCGTGCTGGTCGACCGCCATCTGCAGGGCCGCTACCGCGCCTGGGCGATTGCGGCCGCATGGGGCGACAATCTGAGCGGCACCGCCGCTGCCCTCGCGCGGCAGGCGGGTCTGGACGAGGCGCAGTCCACGCAACTGCGCGAACTGGGCGAGTCGATCAACTACAACGCCTATGGCGACGAGGTGTCGGATCTGCTGATTGCCCCGCAGGCGCTCTACGAGACGCTCAAACCCTACGCCAACCCCTTCGACTTCATCGCCGCCGAGCCGCTCGTTCAGCGGCTCGGCGAATGCCGCCGCGAGGATCTCGCGCTTGCCCAGGCGGTGACGCCGCTGATCGCGCTCCAGTACGGCAGCGTGGTCGTGCTGCCCGATGCGCCCTGGGCGCGGCGCGTGCGGGGCGTGTTCGGCAACGCGCTCGCCAACGAGGAACCCACGCGCGCGCACGCCGTGCTGACCGAGAACGCGGACGGCAGCTACGCGGTGAGCGTGCGCGCGCCGCTCGCGAGCCCGCGCGGCGCGGACGAGCTTTGCCGCGCTTTCCCGGGCGGCAACGGCCGGGTGGGCGCGGCAGGAATCAACTGCCTCGCGTCCGACCGGCTGGACACGTTCGTGACCGCATTCGCCCGCGTGTTCGGCCGGGGCCACTGACACAGCGGACGGCACGCAGGACGCGGTGCGCGCGGCGACCGCGTAACATGGTCGATATCACGGCCCATAGGGGCGCCGCGCCCACTTTCGGGCACGGTGCGCCGCACCAGGAGCCAGGCCATGCGAGCAATGCTGTTCGACGGCACGAGTCCGTTGTTGCGCGAAGTCGATCTGCCCGACCCCGAGCCGGGCGAGGGCGAAATGCTCCTCGACGTGCATGCGTGCGGCGTATGCCGCACCGATCTTCATGTTGTCGACGGCGATCTTCGGCATCCGAAGAAACCGGTCATTCCGGGGCATGAGATCGTCGGGACGGTGGCGGCGCTCGGGCGCGGGGTCACGGGTTTCGCGCGCGGCGACCGCGTGGGCGTGCCGTGGCTCGGCCATACCTGCGGCCACTGCCGCTACTGCCTGCGCGGCCGCGAAAACCTGTGCGACGCGCCCGGCTTCACCGGCTACACGCTCGACGGCGGCTACGCGCAGCGCACGGTCGCCGACGCCCGCTATTGCTTCCATCTGCCGCGCCAGTACAGCGACGTCGCCGCGGCGCCGCTACTCTGCGCCGGCCTGATCGGCTACCGCACGCTCGTCATGGCGGGCGATGCCGAGCGCATCGGCATCTACGGCTTCGGCGCGGCGGCGCATATCGTGGCGCAGATCGCGCGGCATCAGGGCCGTATCGTGTATGCCTTCACCCGTCCCGGCGATGCCGCGGCGCAGCAGTTCGCGCGGCGTCTGGGGGCGGTATGGGCGGGCGGCAGCGACGAAACCCCGCCCGATGCGCTCGACGCCGCGCTGCTGTTCGCGCCGGTCGGCGCACTCGTGCCCGCTGCGCTGCGCGCGGTGACGAAGGGCGGCAAGGTGGTGTGCGGCGGCATCCACATGAGCGACATTCCGGCGTTCCCCTACGCGTGGCTGTGGGAAGAGCGCAGCATCGTCTCCGTGGCGAACCTCACGCGCGACGACGGCGCCGCGTTCATGGCGATCGCCGCCCGGCACACGCTCGAAATCGATACCACACCCTATCCACTCGCTCGCGCGAACGAAGCGCTCGCCGATCTGCGCGAGGGCCGCCTCACGGGCGCCGCGGTGCTGACGATGCGCTGAGCGCGTTCGGGGCGATGGAGCGCGATGGGGTGCGATGGGGCGCAGGCCGTGCATCGGCACTTTGTGGCAACGTGCCGCACTGACGGTCTGCCGCATCCGCACCCCAATACAGGGGGATAGTGAGACAGTAGTCTCATGGCGCGACGCTTTTGCGGTTCGCGCTTTCTGCAACGGCTGGCTGGCCGTCGCGCGCGGCGTCCTGCATGTGTGCGGACGAATGCTGGCGCACGAGGGCCGCCGCGCATCATGGGCGTCGCCCGGGGAGGTAACGATGTTAACGATGTACAAGCAGATTCTGGTGGCGATCGACGGCAGCCGCAGCGGCCGCCGCGCGCTCGACGAGGCCGTGAAGATCGCAAAGGCGACCGGCGCCCACGTGGAGGCGCTGTGCGTCGTGCAGCATCCGGCCCGGCTCGTGGACATCAGCTCGGGATTCGCCGAAGAGCAGACCCGCCATTCCGCGGAGATCGACGCCGCAACCGCCGCGCTCGAGGAAGCGAGGACGGTGTTCGCGCAAGCGGGCGTGGACGGCGGCACGCGCGCTGCCGATTCGAACGGCGAGGAAATCGCCGCGGTGATCTACCGGATCGCCGCGGAAGAGGAGGTCGATCTCGTCGTAATGGGCACGCGTGGCCTCTCCGGCATGAAAAGGCTGCTGCTGGGCAGCGTGGCGGAGTCGTACCTGCGCGCGGCCGACCGGCCGGTGATGCTCGTGCGCAGCGAGGATGCGGCGGCCGAGTGAGGCGCGGCGCCCGGCGTTTCGCTCTTGCGTATTTCGTGAAGCGTTTTGTGAAGGATCCGGCGCGGGCCGGCCTTTCGGGGAGGCGGCCGCGCCCGCCCGTATCGCGATAGATGACCTGGATCAGCGCCTGGCTGTACACCCGTCACGCGATAGCCAATCTTCCTGCCTATGATGATTAAGGGAGCCGGCTGCCTTCGGCGTGCCGCGCTCCCGGTCATCACCACTGCGCTGCCGCATTCGCGGCTTGCAGGCCACCTTCATCCGCTGCGCATCGTCGCGACTGCCGCCCCCCTTAACGGCCGGGCGGCCGGCAGCGCGCCGGGCGACGCCGTCTTGAGATCGAGAGGATCCTGAACATGGCTACCGTTTCCAATCCGTCATTCGATGCGTACCGCCTCAACGCTTCGGCAGCGATCAAGCTGTTCGCGCAGGGCGAGCAGTGGCGTGAACAGGTCCTGGAACTGCAGCAGCGGCGCCTTGCCCGCGATCGCGCTGCGCTCGAAGGCACGCTGGAGACGCTGCGCGACGCGCGCGACTGGAGCGATTTTTCGACGGCCAGCCAGTCGGTGCTGCGCGACTACTTCAGCGCGAGCGCCGCGCTCTGGCAGGCGGGCGTCACCGCCGCCATGCAAGGCGCGGGCGCCTGGGCCGACACGGCACGCGATCTCACGCAGGAGTGGCACGATTCGCTGTCGGGGCTTCAGCCCGGCACCAATACGCCGTCCGCGCTGCCCATGCGCGAATGGATGGCCGCGTTCGAGCGCGCCGTGGGGCGTGCTTATGGGGGCGGCGACGGTGTCAGCGGCGGGGCATCGAGTCAGGCGCCCAGCGGGGAGAGCGGCACCCCGGGTACCACGGACGAGGCGCTCGGCCATGAGCACGGAGAACACCATGGCCGCTAGGCGCGTGGCGTTCGTGACGGGCGGCATGGGCGGGCTGGGAGAAGCGATCAGCCGGCGCCTGTGCGACGCGGGCATGACCGGATATTGCGATAAATGGCGGCATGCACATGCAGTAAGCCCGTTGCCTGGCGCGGTCAAGCTGGCAGGTTTGTCATTTTGTTTGCGCCGCTGAAAAGTCAGGAATCCGATTGATATAAGAAATGTAGGGAAAATCCCGAATCATCGCCTCGCGCACCTTGAAGCTTTTAAGGGCACATGCGCGCGTAACGCGGAGAAACACGGCTGTAGCAAAACTGTACGTTTGCGCGGCTATGCTGTTTGGCACGGGGATTTCTGAACAGCAACCATCTTGCATGGGACCGGAGCAGGGGCACGAGCCCTGGTTTCCGGTTGACAGGAGAGATTCAATGCTCAGTCATCACGAACTTGCGGCACTTTTATTGATCCGCGATGCCAGCGCGCCGATTCAGGCGATCGATTCCGATTTTCTCGCCTTGCAGCGGTATCAACTCGTCGAAATGGATTCGCTGGAGGGCGATCCGGCACTGCGGCTCACTTCCCGGGGGCAGGCGTTGCTCAAGCGACTCACGCTGGGCGACGAGGGCGGATAACGGCGCAGCAGGAAAGGCCGAAGGTCATTTATCCCAGACGCTGCGCCCGTTACAACCGTGTAACGAAACCCGGCATGGCCCGCGCCAAGGGCGCAAATCCTGTCAAAAAGTGCCGCATGAAAGTGCGGCATTTTTTTCAATTCATGTCATTAAGGATTGCTTATCGATGGCGTGGCGGCTGCCAATCGCCGTATTGGCGGGACATTGCGCGGGACGGACGTGCCGCCTGTCTGTAACGCCACGTAAACGTCCAGCCAGAGCGCCTGACACGCCTTCACGCTAAGCTGTTCCAGCTCGATTACGAGACTATTTTTTGCGATTCCCGGCAGATAGACCGCCGGGGTATCTGCTATTGCAGGTCGCGGCCAGGCGGCGCGCCGCGCCTCTATCGAGAGGCTTCGAAAAACGATGAAGGGAAACTGGACATTGGCCCTCGCCGCCGCGGCGTTTTCGGTGGGCTCGGGCTCGTTGCGCGCGCAGGAATTCACGCTTTACGGTGGCGGACTGAAGAGCGGCACCCACCACACCTATTCGTGGCAAATGGATTACACGGAGGGGTTCGGCGAGTACTTCGCGGGCAGCATCTCGTGGCTCAATGAAGGTCACATTCCTGATCATCACCGCGACGGCCAGACGATTCAGGCCTGGGCGCGCCTGCCGCTCGCCCAGCGGCGCATCGTGCTGGCGCTCGGCGTGGGGCCCTACCGGTACTTCGACACGGAGGCCGCGGCGCAGGGCCTCGGCTACTCGAACACGCACGGCTGGGGTGTCGCGTATAGCGCACGAGCGACCTGGTATGCGTCGGACCGTTTGACCGCGAACCTGCAGGTGAACCGCGTGGTGGTGGACAGCGGTCCCTCGACAACCGCGGTGCTGCTCGGCATCGGCTATCAACTCGATGCGCCGGATTCGCCCGGCCCGCGCGACTGGGCGTTGCCGCGCACGCACGACGTGACCCACAACGAAATCACGCTGATGGCGGGCGAGACGATACTCAACAGCCTGCAGTCGCAGACTTCGGCGGCGGAGTCGATCGAATATCGCCGCGGGCTCTGGCATTTCGTCGATGCGACGATCGGCTATCTCCACGAGGGCAACGGCGTGAGCGCGCGGCGCGATGGCGGGACGGCGCAGCTATGGCTCACGCGCGCATTCCTCGACGACAAACTCACGCTTGGTTTCGGCGCGGGTCTGTACGCGGCTATTCACCACGGCAAGGATGGGGAGGATCGCCCGACGGGCGACGGGATACTTTCGGGCCTCGTGTCGGTCTCGGCGTCCTGGCGCTTCACGCGGCACTGGGCTGCGCGCGTGACGTGGAACCGCGTGGTGACGCGCTACAGCCGCGACACCGACGTGATCCTGGGCGGTATCGGCTATCGCTTCTAGGGCGCGCGCTTCAGATCGTTTTCGATGACGGCCAGTGCGTCCCGTCCGCATGGGACGCACTGGTGGCGTACATCGAGGCGGTCAGCCTCCGCCCGGCGGACGCGGACCGCCGCCGCCCCCTCCGCCACCCTGGCCACCGCCGCCGGGCGGCCTTCCACCGCCGCCGCCCCCACCGCCACCCGGCGGCCGGCCTCCGTGACTGCCGCCCGGTGGTCGCCCACCGCCCGGCCCCGGTTGGGCGGTGGGCGGCCGTCCGCCCGGACCGGCATTAGGCGGCGGCCGCCCGCCAGAACCCGCGCCCGGTCCTCCACCCGGCGGCCGCCCGCCGTTGTGCCCATGGCCGCCGCCGGGCGGCGGCTTGCCGCCATGCCCCGGCGGCCTCGGTCCGGGCCGCGGCGGCGGAGCGGGTCTGGGCGGCGGGTGCCGCATCCAGTGCGACTGGTTGCCGTACCAGGGCCGGTCGCGATAGTAGCTGCCCCAGTACGCGCCGATCGAGAACGTGACAACCGGCAGGCCGATCCGTGCGCCGTAGGCGAGGAGCGGCACGCTGCTGCCCTGGTACGGGTAGGTCAGGTAGCCGCCGTACACCCAGCCGCGCAGCCCCGGCATGCTGACATCGCACCAGCTATAGCCCGCCACGCAGCCCATCACCGCGAGCGAGACGCCGCCCGGCACCTGCGCGACGACGGGATAGTCGCCCGCGGGCCCGGCATAGAGATTCACGGTCGTGCTGGTGAAAGCCTGGCTCTGGGCCTGGGCCGGCGGCGAAGCCGCAAGGCCCACGGCGAGGCCGGCCAGCATGGTGCCGACAAGCTTGCGCATCGTTATTTCTCCTTGTAGGGGGATGGCCGGTCGATCGTTGCGCTTTCAGTCATTACGTTAGCAGATATGCCAAAGCCGGCGCGGTTGCGCTTGTAACGGCGGATTTCGCGCAGCGCGCGTGAGACGGAAGGCGGGAGGTCGCATGGCCCTATGCGGCCCGGGTCGCAGCGCTACGCGTTTGGCCAGGTTGTGGAAGAATCGCGGCTCGCCACGCGCTGCCGACCACAAGGCGTAACCGCGCGGCCATGCAGATTCGGATAACAAGGAGTAGACAGGTGATACAGCGCATTGCAGGTTTCTTTACCGGGGTGGTGCATCGGGTGCTGCCCGATCCTCTCATTTTCGCCATCCTGCTGACGGTCGTGACCTTCGTGCTGGCGTTCGCGCTCACGCCGCAGCCGCCCGAGGCGCTTGTCATGATGTGGGGTTCGGGTTTCTGGAACCTGCTCGCGTTTGCGATGCAGATGGTGCTGATCCTCGTGACGGGCCACGCGCTCGCCAGTTCGGGGCCGGTCAAGCGCCTTCTGGTCGCGCTCGCGGGCTGCGCGCGCACGCCGGCGCAGGGCGTGATGCTGGTGGCGTTCGTCGCCGCCGTGGCGTGTGCGATCAACTGGGGCTTCGGCCTCGTGCTGGGCGCGATGTTCTCGCGCGAGGTGGCGCGGCGCGTGCGCGGCGCCGACTATCGCCTGCTCGTTGCCGCCGCCTACATGGGCTTTTTGACCTGGCACGGCGGGCTTTCGGGTTCGGTGCCGCTCGTGGCGGCTACCAGGGGCAATCCGATGGAGAAGACCGTGGGCCTCATCCCGGTCACGCAGACGATCTTCACGGGCTACAACGCGTTCATCACCATTGGCCTGATCGTCATGCTGCCTTTCCTTGCGCGTCTCATGATGCCGAAGCCCGAAGACGTGGTCTCCGTCGATCCCGCGCTGCTCGAAGACCCGCCCACCGTCGAGCGCAAGCTCGGCCCCGACGCCACGTTCGCCGAACGCATCGAAGAGAGCCGCGCGCTTTCGCTGCTCGTGGCCGCGCTGTGCGCGGTGTTCCTCGGAGTGCGCTTTCACACGAAGGGTTTCTCGCTCGACATCGACACCGTGAATCTCGTGTTCCTCGCCGCGGGCCTCGTGCTGCATAAAACGCCGATGGCTTATGCGCGCGCCGTGGCCGGTGCCGCGAAGGGCGCCTCGGGCATCATGATCCAGTTCCCGTTCTACGCGGGCATCCAGGCGTTGATGGATCACTCCGGCCTCGCGGGCGTGATTACGAAGTGGTTCGTCGATATCGCCAACGTTCACACGTTCCCGCTGCTCGTATTCCTGAGCTCCGCGCTGATCAACTTCGCGGTGCCTTCGGGCGGCGGCCACTGGGTCGTGCAGGGCCCCTTCGTGATGCCGGCCGCGCAGGCCCTGGGCGCGGACCTCGGCAAGTCGGCGATGGCGATTGCCTACGGCGAGGCCTGGACCAACATGGCGCAGCCGTTCTGGGCGCTGCCCGCGCTCGCCATCGCGGGCCTTGGCGTGCGCGACATCATGGGCTACTGCGTGACGACGCTGCTGTTCTCGGGCGTCGTCTTCATCGCGGGCATGTACCTGTTCTGATGCGCTGATGGTGTGATGGCCGCGGCGCCGCGCTAGCGGCGCTCGAGCTTCTTCAGCAGAAACGCGCGCAGCACGATCGCGTGGTTATGCTCCACGTCGCGCGAGCCATAGAGCAGGGCGACCGGACCCTTCGCGCAGGCCCCGGCCAGCGGCTGCCACGCGGCAGGGTTCGCGTCGAGTTCGGCGACGTAGCGTTGCGCGAACGCGTCCCATTGCGTCGGGTCCTTGTGATACCACTGGCGCAGCGCGGTGCTCGGCGCCACGTCCTTGAGCCATTGCACGTGCGCGAGCGCCTCCTTGCGGATGCCGCGCGGCCAGAGCCGGTCGACGAGAAAGCACGCATGACTGGCCGTGGGCGGCGGATCGTACACGCGCTGCAGGTCGATGGTGGGCGGGCTCATCGTGGCGTCTCTCCTTTCTTCCGGATGTTCGGTTGTGCCGGCGCTTGCGCCAGCGCCGCCGCAACGCGCTCTTGCAGCGCGGGCAGCACGTCCCGCCCGAACCACGCGTGGCGCTTGAGCCAGGGCTGGTTGCGCGGCGACGGATGCGGCAGCGGCAAGAAGTCGGGCAGGTAGTCGCGCGCGTGCTCGACGGTTTCCGTGAGCGAGGCCCGGCGCCGCGCGCCGAGAAAAGCGCGCTGCGCATACTGGCCGACCAGCAGCGTGAGCCGCACCTCGGGCAACTGGGCAAGCAGACGCGCGTGCCAGAGCGGTGCGCATTCGGGCCGCGGCGGGTTGTCGCCATCGGCGGCGCGGCCGGGATAGCAGAAGCCCATCGGCACGAGGGCGACCTGCGCGGCGTCGTAGAAGGTGTCGCGGTCGATGCCGGTCCACGCGCGCAGCCGCTCGCCGCTCGCATCGTCCCACGGCACGCCTGATGCATGGACCTTCGCGCCGGGCGCCTGGCCGACGATCAAGAGGCGCGCATGCGCGTGCGCCTGAACCACGGGCCGCGGGCCGAGCGGCAGGGCCTCGGCGCAGACGCGGCAGGCGCGGATTTCCTTGAGCAGACGGGGCAGCGTGGGCGTGGCGGGCACGATGGAAGGCGGTGGCCAAGGCGGTGCAATCGATGAGCGCGAGTCTATCAAACCTGCCACGCGTGCCTTGCGCGCGGCCGCGGCTTCGCACCCGACCGTGGCGCTTCTTTCTTTTCCGGTAATCTCGCCGGTGCCGCGCCTCGCCCGCGCGCCTGCACGGAGCCGCCATGTTCACCGGAACAGAGACGATTTCCCAACCGATTCGCATCGATATCCACGTCGATTGCAGATTGCAGCCGGAGCGCGCCACGCCGGCACGCGGGGCGCGGCCATGAGCGCGGGCACGCTCGCGCTCGGCCTTGCGGGCATGCTCGCGAGCCTCGGCCTGCTTATCTGGCTCGCGTATCGCGGCTGGAGCGTGCTTTTGCTCGCGCCGCTCGCCGCCATGCTTGCGGCGCTCATTTCGGGCCAGCCGGTGCTCGCGCACTGGACCCAGACTTTCATGGGGAGCACGGGCCGTTTCCTCGCGCAGTTCTTTCCGCTCTTCCTGCTCGGCTCGCTGTTCGGCAAGCTCATGGAAGACAGCGGCTCCGTGGACGCCGTCGCGCAGTTCATGATCGACCGCCTCGGCACGCGCCACGCGCTGGCCGCGGTCGTGCTGGGCGGTGCGCTCGTCACCTATGGCGGCGTGAGCCTCTTTGTCGCGTTCTTCGTGCTCGCACCGATGGCCGAAGCGCTGTTTCGCTCCGCCAACCTGCCGCGCCGCCTCATGCCGGCGACGATCATGCTCGGCACGGCGACCTTCACGATGTCGGCGTTGCCCGGCACGCCCGCGCTGCAAAACGCCATCCCGATGCCGTTCTTCGGCACCACGCCGTTTGCAGCGCCCGGCCTTGGCGTGATCGCGAGCGTGGTGATGGCCGGCTTCGGGCTCTGGTGGCTGGGCCGGGCGGCCGCCGCGGCAAGGCGCGGCGGCGAAGGCTTCGTCGAGCCGGCGGGCAGGGCGGCCGGGCACGCGGGCGAAGCCGAGGCGGCGGGCGGCAAATCGGCGCTCGTGCGCGAACGGGCGAGCGTCGCGCAGACCTTCGATCCCGCCGAGATCGACAGCGGCGCGCCCTTCGCCAGCGGCGCGCCGGGCCACGCGGGGCCGCCTTCCGCATGGGTGGCGCTCGCGCCGCTCGCCGTGGTGGTGGCGATGAACTTCGTAATGAACGTGGTGGTCTTTCCGCGCATCGACGCCGCCTATCTGGCCGAGCCGCGCTGGGGCGCCACCTCGCTTTCGGCCGTGGCCGGCGTGTGGGGCGTGAGCGTGGCGCTTGCCTGCGGCATTGCCGTGCTCGTCGCGCTCAACCGGCGGCGGCTGCCCGCGCTGCGCGAGAGCGTGGATGCGGGCGCCAACGCTTCGGTGCTGCCGGTGCTGAGCGTGGGCAGCCTCGTGGGCTATGGCGCCGTGATCGCCGCGCTGCCCGCATTCGAGGCGGTGCGCGACTGGGTGCTCGGCATCGGCGGGGGGCCGCTCGTTTCGCTTGCGGTGGCCACCAACCTGCTGGCCGGGCTCACGGGATCGGCCTCGGGCGGACTCACCATCGCGCTCGATGCGCTCGGCGGCACCTACATGCAGATCGCCGCCCAGCACCATATCGCGCCGGACTTGCTGCACCGCGTCGCGGTGATGTCGTCGGGCACGCTCGACAGTCTCCCGCACAACGGCGCCGTGGTCACGCTGCTGGCCGTCTGCGGCTCGACGCACCGCGAGAGCTACCGCGATCTCGTGGTGGTGAGCATCGTCGGCGCGGTGCTGGCGCTGGCCGTCGTGATCGTGCTCGGTTCGCTGTTCGGCAGCTTTTGAGGCGAACTCCTGAGGCCCGGTTTCGCGGTTCGGTTCCGAGCCTCGATCCGAAGCCTCTTCGCCAGTTTCTGCTGCATTGCGCAGGCGATTGCTCTTGCGTTGCCCGGGCGCCGCCCCGCGAACGCGCATAAACTCCCATACAGCAGCTCCCACGAAGCAGCAGTATCGAGGGGCGGGCGCGCTTTGTGCTCCGTCACTCGGGCCACCCGTCCGCGAGCCCTTCCGGCGCGCATCACAAGGAGGCTTCATGAGATTGCTCGCTGTCCACCCGAGCGGCCTGATGTACACGCGCGTGTTCCTGCGTCTCGAGCCGCTGGGGCTCGAATCCGTCGCGGGCGCGGCGCGCGACGCCGGCCACGAGGTGCGCCTGCTCGATCTGCAGGTCGAAACCCACGCCGACCTCATGCGCATGGTGCGCGCTTTCCGCCCGGATGCGCTGTGCTTCTCCGGCAACTACCTCGCGAATATCCCCGAAATCATCGATCTGTCGAAGGCCGTCAAGGCGGCGCTGCCCTCGTGCTTCGTGTTCGTGGGCGGCCATAGCGTGTCCTTCACGGCCGGCGATCTGCTGCGCCACGCCGAGGGCGCAATCGACTGCGTGCTGCGCGGCGAAGGCGAGGCCTCGATTGCCGAACTGCTCGATACGGTGGCGAGCGGCGGCGACCTGTGCGCCGTGCCCGGGGTGCTGACGCGTGACGGATCGGGACCGCCGCCGCGTTTCGTCGAACGGCTCGACACCGTGCATCCCGCCCGCGACCTGCTGCACCACCGCCGCAAATACTTCATCGGCACGCTGGACCCGTGCGCTTCCATCGAGTTCGCGCGCGGCTGCCCGTGGGACTGCACGTTCTGCAGCGCCTGGACCTTCTACGGGCGCAGCTATCGCACGCGCAGCCCCGAGGTCGTGGTGGAGGAACTGGCGGCGCTGCGCGAGCCGGGCGTCTTCATCGTCGACGATGTGGCGTTCGTGCATGCCGAGCACGGCATGGCGATCGCCGATGCGATCCGGCAGCGCGGCATCAAGAAGCGCTACTACCTGGAGACGCGCGGCGACGTGCTCCTGCGCAACAAGGACGTGTTTCGCGCGTGGCAGTCGCTCGGGCTCAAGTACATGTTTCTCGGCCTCGAAGCCATCGACGAGGCGGGGCTCAAGGCGTTCCGCAAGCGCATCAGCCTCGACCGCAATTTCGAGGCGCTGGAATTTGCGCGTTCGCTGGGCATCACGGTTGCGATCAATCTGATTGCCGATCCCGACTGGGACCGCGAGCGCTTCGAGACGATTCGTCAGTGGTGCCTGGAAATTCCGGAGATCGTGAACATCAGCGTGAACACGCCTTATCCGGGCACCGAGAACTGGCAAAACGAAGCGCGCCACCTGACGAGCCTCGACTACCGGCTCTACGACATCCAGCACGCCGTGGTGCCCACGAAGCTGCCGCTGCCGGAGTTCTACGCGGAGCTCGTGCGCACGCAGCAGGTGCTCAACCGCAAGCATCTGGGCTGGACCGCGCTGCGCGGCGCGGCGGGACAGGCAACGCGCCTGCTCGTGCGCGGGCAGACGAACTTTGTGCGGATGCTGTGGCGCTTCAATTCGGTGTTCGACCCGCGCCTGCAACTGGCCGATCACGAGCGCGAAGTGCGCTACGAGATGACGCCGCCGCCCGCCACGAACGGGCCGCCGCAGATCGATATGAAGGCTGTCTATATCCACGGGCCGATGGGCCGCAAGGGCCGCAAGATCGACGACGCCACCGAGAAGTTCGTGGACGAGACGCGCATGGGCACTGGCTGAACCTCGCGGCCGGAGCGTGCCGGGCTCGACGCCGGCGCGAATCCGGTCCACTATGGCGCGTTCGCATCCAGACGAAAACGCTATGGAATTTCGCCAGCTACGCTACTTTCTTGCGGTCGCGGAGCACCTGCACTTCAGCGCCGCCGCCGAAACGCTGGGCATCGCGCAGCCGCCGCTGTCCCAGCAGATTCTGAAGCTCGAACGCGAGATGGGCACGAAGCTCTTCATCCGGCACTCGCGCCATGTCGAGCTGACCGAAGCGGGGCGGCTCTTTCGCGAACGCGCGCAGCGCATTCTGGAGGAGGCCGGCCTCGCGCTCGCCGAGGCGCAGAACGCCGGGCGCGGCGAGACCGGGCGGCTCAATCTCGGCTTCGCGGGCTCCACGGTGTTTCATCCCCTCGTGGCCACCGTGTTGCAGCGCTACCGCAGCGCGTATCCGGGCGTGGCCATCGGCTGCGAGGAAAGCAATAGTTCGGTGCTGCTCGAACGGGTGAGCGAGGCGCGCGTGGACGCGGCCTTCGTGCGTCTGCCGCTCGATTGCCGCGGGCTCGAGACCGAAGCGCTCGCCCAGGAAGAGGTGCTCGCCGTGTTGCCCCCGCGTCATCGCCTCGCACGCCGGCGCAGCCTCGATCTCGCGGAACTGGCCGGCGAGCCGCTCATTCTGTTTCCGCGCCCGATCGGGCCGGACCTCTACGACTCGATCATCAGCGCGTGCCACGCGGCGGGGTTCCAGCCGGTGATCGGCATGGAGTCGCCGCAGATCTCCTCGACGGTCAACATGGCCGCCGCCGGCTTCGGCGTGGCGCTGATTCCTTCGTCGATGCGGCAGATCCAGGCCAAAGGCGTGACGTATCACGGGCTCAAGGGCGGCACATTGCATACGACCATCGCGCTCGTGTACCGCCCGCGCGAGCGCGCGCCGACCGTGCGCAACTTCGTGCGGGTCCTGCGCGAGATCGCACGCCAGACGTCGCGCGGCTGACGATCCAGAGCTTTTTCGTCTTGATCGCGTGTGGGCGCGATATTGGACCTGGTGGCGAGGGCGGCCTATGCTTTCGCCTGGCCGCCCGGAGCCGTGGTCGACACACAGTCCGGCGCCATTCGTCCCATGAAGGAGCCGCTTGCATGTCCACCGTCCCGCACCGTTCCCCGCCGTCTGCACACGTCGCTCACGGCGCACGAGAGGCCCTCGTCGAATCGCTGCGAAACGCGGTGGGCCGCAAATACGTGCTGACCGGCGACGAGGCCACGCGGCGTTACCGTACCGGGTTTCGCTTCGGCCAGGGCCGGGTGGCGGCGGTGGCGCGGCCCGGTTCCCTCGTCGAGCAGTGGAAAGTGCTCGAAGCGTGTCTTGCGGCCAACGCGATTGTGATTTCGCAGGCGTCGAACACGGGCCTGACCGGCGGCTCGACGCCCGACGGCGACGACTACGACCGCGACATCGTGATCGTCAGCATGTCGCGCATGCGCAAGGTCTACGTGATCGAGGGCGGCAAGCAGGTGGTCTGCCTGCCGGGTTCGACGCTCGATCAACTCGAACAGACGCTCAAGCCGCTCGGCCGCGAACCGCATTCGGTGATCGGCTCCTCGTGTATCGGCGCTTCGGTGGTAGGAGGCGTTTGCAACAACTCGGGCGGCGCGCTCGTGCAGCGTGGGCCCGCCTATACGGAAATGAGCGTGTTCGCGCGCGTGGACGGAGCGGGGCGCCCCGAACTCGTGAATCACCTTGGCATTCGTCTCGGCACTACGCCGGAGGAAGTGCTTGGCCGTCTCGACCGCGGCGAACTGCCGGAGGCGGACATTCAGCGCGACGCGGGCGCCGCATCGGATCACGGCTATGCCCAGCATGTGCGCGATGTCGATGCCGATACCCCCGCGCGCTACAACGCCGATCCGCTGCGCCTCCACGAAGCCTCGGGATCGGCGGGCAAGGTGATGGTCTTCGCCGTGCGTCTCGACACGTTTCCGATCGAAGCCGGCGCGAAAGTGTTCTATATCGGCACGAACGAAACGGACGAGCTCACCGAACTGCGCCGCCATATTCTCTCGGCCATGCCGGCACTGCCCATTGCGGGCGAGTATCTGCACCGGGACGCGTTCGACGTGGCCGAGCGCTACGGCAAGGACATGTTCCTGATGATCCAGTACCTGGGCACGAAACGCCTGCCGGCGCTCTTCGGCCTGAAGAGCCGCTGCGACGCGTTCTTCGACCGCCTGGGCTTCCTGCCGGCCCACTTCACGGACCGCGTGATGCAGGCGGCAAGCCGCCTGTTTCCCGATCATCTGCCCGCGCGGATGAAAGACTATCGCAACCGCTACGAGCACCATCTCATGCTGAAGGTCGGCGCCGGGATGGTGGACGAAACACGCGCCTGGCTGAAGCAATACTTTGCGGGCGCGAGCGGCGACTTTTTCGAATGCACCGACGAGGAGGGGAGCAAGGCTTTCCTGCACCGCTTCGCGGCGGCGGGCGCGGCGGTGCGTTATCGCGCCGTGCATGGCGATGAAGTGGAGGATATCGTCGCGCTCGACATCGCCCTGCGGCGCAACGACCGCGCCTGGTTCGAGCGCCTGCCCGAGGCGGTGGAACGGCCCATTGCGATCAAGCTCTACTATGGCCATTTTCTTTGCCACGTCTTCCATCAGGACTACATCGTGCGCAAGGGCAACGACTGCCTCGCGCTGGAGCACGAGATGTGGAAGCTGCTGGACGCGCGTGGCGCCGAATACCCCGCGGAACACAACGTGGGGCATCTCTACTATGCGAAACCCGCGTTGAAGGCCTTCTACGAAAGCCTCGATCCGTGCAACTGTTTCAACCCGGGCATCGGCCACACTTCGAAGTTCGCGCATTACCGCGAGACCGCCGAATAAGGCAAAACGGCGGCATCGTGCCGCCGTTTTGCTGCCACACCACGCCCGGCCAGGTCGTTCAGTTTAGCCAGCCGTGCCGACCGGCAGCCAGCCGTTCTTCTCGCTTGCCGCGGCCAGTTGCTTCGCAATCGATTTGGCGAGCCTGGCCGTATTGGACGAAACGGCGTCGTGTTTCGCTTCGGAAACGCCGTGCAATCCGCCGCTGACCGCCACCGACGTCGCGACCTGGCCCGCCACGGCACCGACGCCGGCGGTTTCGGCCACGCCGGGCATATGGCCGCTGTCGGCCTTGGCCGAGAACGTAGCGAGCGGCTGCGGCGTACCGCAGGCCGGCTGATACAGCACCGCCACCGAGGCGCCCATTTCGCTCTTGCCCGCGCCGAGGCCGATCAGAATGCGGCGGCGGCGATTGCCCGCGTCGATCTTCTCGAACTGGCCTTCGATGATCAGCGCATTGCGGCCCGCGGGGGCGGGGCCGTCCACGCGCATGGCGGGCACGCCCATCGACTGAAGCTGTTGCACGAGTGCGTCGGCGAGCTGCTCCCGGGCTGCGAGCGCGGTTTGCTGCTGCTTTTGGGCGGCCGACGTGCCATCCCCCGCCGACATGAGCTTCTTCACCATGCCGCCTTCGTCGAGCTTGACCTGGTCGGCGGCGGCGTCGAACGCGTAGACATACACGATCTCGGCCTTCACGGCGGGCATCGTGCCGGATGTCTGCACTTCGGGCATGGCCGAAGCGCAACCGGCGCTGAAGAGCGAGCCGGCGAGCACGGCGGTACCCGCGAGACGTTTTGCCTTGACGACGAGGGAGTGGAAAGAGGTGTTCATGTCGATGTCCGTTGCCTGAGTGGCCGAGTGAGTGGCCGAGTGCGTGTCCGAATGCGCGGCCTGGATGAGTGGGCGAATATACGGTGCCGATAATCGCCAGTTAATCAGGATCGCGAACTATCGGGGAGTGTTGCTTCGTGCTCCCGGGCGACCTGGCCCGGCATCGTTTCGCAACGCTCAGGCGCAAGTATGAAGGCGGCCGCCGCCACGCGCCACGCGCAAATTATGTCGTTTCATGTCATCCGCACGGTCGTGTGCAAAGGCGGATGCTCAGGAGGCGCGGCCGTTCGGCGGGAGAACGGCGGGCGGGTCCAGCGGCAGCGCCACGAGCGCTTCCAGACCGCCGCCTTCGCGGTCGCGGAACGTGAGCGAGCCGCCGTGCAGGCGGGCGATGCGATCGACGATGGCGAGACCGAGGCCGGTACCGCCCGAATGCGTGCGCTCGTTCGATCCCCGGCTGAAGGGCGCCTTGAGCTTTTCCATCTCGGCTGCGCGAATGCCTGTGCCGCGGTCGCACACGGCAACGTGCGCCGCGCTTTCGTCAGCCCATGTACGCACGGCGAGGCCGGTTTGACCGTAGGCCACCGCGTTATGCATGAGGTTCATTAACAGCCGCATCACGGCGACGGGACGGAACGGGAAGGGCGGAATGGGCCCCTCTTCGAAGTCGAATTCGTGCCCCAGCCCGGCGAAGTCGGCCACGAGCTGGCCGCTCAGCGTGTTGAGGTCGCCCACCTGGAGCGGCTCGCGCTCGCCGCTGCCGGCGTAGTCCATGAACTGCTGCAGGATCGTGTCGATGCGGTCGAGGTAAGCCTCGGACGACGCCACCAGCGCATCGTTCGTGCCGCGCGGCAGGGCCATGGCGATCGCGAGGCGCAGTTTCGTGAGCGGCGTGCGGATATCGTGCGAGACGCCGGCCAGCATCAGCGCACGCGTGGTTTCGGCCTGCTGCAATGCTTCGGTCATCTGATTGAAGGCGCGGCTGACCTGAGCGATTTCGGTCGGGCCGTCGGTGGGCAGCGGCGGCGGGGTTTCGCCGGCGCTCACGCGGCGCGCGGCGCGCGCGAGGTCGGCGAGCGGGCGGTTCAGGTGGAGCTGGATCAGGTAGCCGGTCAACGCGGCCAGCACGGCGAGCAGGAGCGAGAGGGCGAGCGTGGTCGCAATGCCGGTTCCCTGCGCGTCGGGGACCAGCGGCATCGGCATCCATGCGGGCTCGCCCGAAATGTGCAGACGGATCCACAGGCGCTGACCGGAACCCGCTTGCCACCGCAAGGGCATGTCGGCGGGCAGATGGCGTTGCAGGTCGGCGATGAACACGTCGCGCTGCCACGTGCGGAAAAAGTTCACGAGACTCGCCGGCTCCGGGGCCGGCGCGGGCGGCGTTTCGCGCTGCGCATGCAGACGTGCGGCGACGACGCGGCCTTCGTCGGGGGGCATGCGCGCTACCGCGTCGTCGAGCAGGGTCACGTAGTCGGCGAAAATCACCGCGGCGCGCTCGATGCGCGGCCGCTGCACGAAATGCAGCAGCACGGCGAGCGAGCAGATCTGCGCCAGCGCGACGAGCGCCACGAGCAGCGCGATATTGCGCGCGAGCAGCGAGCGCGGCAGCGCGATGCGCATCATGCCTCGACGCCGGCCACGAGCATGTAGCCGACGCCCCAGACCGTCTTGATGAAGCGCGGCTTCGAGGGATCGTCTTCGACGATCTGGCGCAGCCGCAGGATCTGCACGTCCACGCTGCGGTCGAGCGCGTCGTGATCGCGTCCGCGTGCCCGCGCGAGCAGGTTTTCGCGGCTCACGGCGCGATTCGGCGAGGAGCCGAGGGCGTGCAGCAACAGCATCTGCGCCGAATGCACCTCGATGCTTGCGCCGTTGCGCATGAGCGCCTGCTTGCCCACGTCGAATGTGAAGTCGCCGAAGCGCAGTAGCTGCGAGGTCACCGTCGGCTCTCCCGCCGCCATTCTCTGGCGGCGCAGCAGCGCGCGGATGCGGGCGACGAGTTCGTCGGGGAGGAAGGGCTTGGCGAGGTAGTCGTCGGCACCGGTTTCGAGGCCCACTACCTTGTCGGCCGCATCGCCCTTGGCCGTGAGCATGAGGATGGGCAGCGTCTGTCCTTCGGCGCGCAGGCGGCGGCAGACCGCGAGGCCGTCCTCGGGCTCCATCATCAGATCGAGCACCAGCAGGTCGTAGGGCTCGCGCTGCAGCAGGCGGTCGAGCCGCTTGCCGTCCGCCACCGCGCGCACCTGGAAGCCGTGGCCGCTCAGGAAGCGCTGGAGCATGTTGCGCAGCTCCGCTTCGTCGTCCAGCACGATGATCCGGTGTGCCTGCTCCATCGATGCTCTCCTCGCGCTTCTTTGCGCGACGGCCTGCGGCGCGTGTCAGCCGCCCTGGCGGGCGGCTGCCTTCTGGCGCATGAAGTCTTCGATCTGCGCCAGCGTGACGTAGCCCTGCTGTTGCGTGTCGATCTCGTCGAAATGCCGGGCCACCATCGGCATGCCTGCCTGCGCCTGGGCGCGCGTGAGCCGGCCGTCGTGCGTGGTGTTCGCGCTGGCGAAGCGCGTTTGCAACTGGGACATCGCCTGTTCGATGCGCTCGCCGTCTGCGCCCTGGGCGGGCATGCCCTGAGCCGAGGCAACTGCTGAAACGATACACAAAACGAGCAGGGCAATCATCTTCTTCATGGTTTTCTCCGTGGGGTGGCCGGCATCCCTTGCCGGCCGGGTTGGATTGAAAAGGGGAAACGGCTGCGTAATTCAGGTCAGGCCCAGTGCGCGGGCACCCAGACGGCGCCGGCCCAGTGGCCCGGCACCCAGATGGCGGGACGCGGTGCAGGCGCCACGTAGACGCCGCGCGGCGCGACGTACACGGCCTGCGGCAGCGGACGCGCCACATACACGATGCGCGGCGGGGGCGGCGCCACGTAGACGACCTTCGGGGCGGGCGGCGGCGGCGCAACGTAAAGCGTTTTCGGTGACGGCGGAACCACCGCGACCGGCTTCGGCGGCGGCGGCACCACGGCCTGGGGCGCAGGCGCGACCACGACAACGGCCTTCGGCGGCGGGGGCGGCGCGACATACACCGTCGTTACCGGCGGCGGAGGCGGCGGCGCGACCACCACCGGGGGCGGCACCACCGCCACGCCTACTGCCGTCACCGAGCCCGTGGCAACCGTGCTGCCGTGCACCACAGTCGTCCCGCCCGTCGTCACTGTGCCGCCGTGCACAACCGTCGTGCCGCCCGAAGTGGTCACCACGCCGGGCGCCACGCGCGTTGCGCTGCCCGCGTGCGTGACGGTGCCGCCGTCTGTGCCCGTCACAGTCCCCGAGCGGTTGCAGGTGGAACCTGCGCAATCGGTCGAGGCCGAATGGCTCACCGTGTTGCCGCCCGATCCCGTGATCGTGCCCGACGACGAATACTGGCCCGGCGCCGTGAGCGTGACGCTGCCCGAAGTCGAGCCGCTGCGGCCGTCCGACCCGGTCATCGTGCCGGTGTGCGAGCAGGTGCCGCCGGCGCAATTCGTGTCGCCGGCGTGATTCACCGAGCGGCCGTTCGGGCCGACCGCGGTGCCGCTGTTCGAAAACTGGCCCGGTGCCGTACGCGTGACGGTGCCGGTGTTGGTGGCAACGCCGCCCCATGGGCCGGCGGCACCGCCCGCATGCGAGCAGCTGCCGCCGCCGCACGAGCCCCAGTGGGCGCCGCTATAGGTGCCGTGCGGCGTGTAGGCGGTGCCGTGGCCGGACCATCCGGCGAAGGCCGGTGCGCTCGCGAAGGCGAGCAGCGAAAGGGCAGCGGCAGCGAGAGTACGGGTCTTCATCAGAGGTCCTTGCGATTCGTTTCGGGTCACGCATTGGCGTGTCAGCGGGACGAACTATAGGACCGGGGCGCGTGCGAGTCGCGTCATAAACCATGTCGTGGTGTTACACCGCCGGGCGCTGCTTTTGCCAGACGATTCGCTGCTGCTGCCGGCGGAAGGGCGCCGCTGCGGCCCGTGCGGCCGGGCCGGCAGTTCCGGGCGGGCTTGTGTCGAAAACCTGCGCTGCGGCACCGGACGCCGCCATGACATAGGGCGACATACTTTGCGCGTGGTTTTTCGGGGGCGGCGCTTCTAGAGTGCGTCTCATCCGGCGCGTCGGCGGTTCGACCCGCTCACGACACGCCCCCTTTCAACCGACAAAAGAAGCGCTCCATCATGCTTATCACCGAAAAAATCGCGTACTACGTGACGGCGTTCGTCATTGCCGTCTCGCTGATCGAGGCCTGCGTGCTCACGTGGCGAAGCCGCCGCGGCGGTGCGCCGTTCGACTGGAACGAAGTGTGGCTCTCGCTTGCCGACATGGCCGGGCGCAAACTATTCGCACTCCTGCCCATCTCGCTCGCCCTGCCGATCCTCGATTTCGTCTGGGCGCACCGGCTCTTCACGCTGGACCTGCCGATTGTGCCGCTCGTGCTGGTCATCTTCATCGGCCAGGAGTTCTGCTACTACTGGTATCACCGCGCCTCGCACCGCATGCGCTTTTTCTGGGCGACCCACGCCGTGCATCATTCGCCGAACCAGTTATCGCTTTCGTCCGCGTACCGGCTCGGCTGGACCGGCAAGCTCACCGGCCCCGCAATGTTCTTTGCGCCGCTCGTGTGGGTCGGGGTGCGCCCCGAAGTCGTGCTCTCCATCCTCGGTCTCAACCTGCTCTATCAGTTCTGGCTGCACAACACGTGGATACCGAAGCTCGGCTGGCTCGAGTACGTCTTCAACACGCCTTCGGCCCATCGCGTGCATCATGCTTCGAATGTCGATTACCTCGATGCGAACTACGGCGGCGTGCTGATCGTGTTCGACCGGCTGTTCGGCACCTATGTGGCCGAGCGCGCCGAAGAGCCGTGCCGCTACGGGCTCGTCACGCCCACGCGCACGCGCAATCCGTTCGTGGTGGAGTTCGAGCACTGGGCAAGCCTCGTGCGCGACGTGGTCAAGGCGAAAAGTCTCTGGACGGCCGTGCGGCACGTCGTCATGCCGCCGGGCTGGCTGCCCGATGGCAAGGGCGAAACGACGGAGGAACTGCGCCTTGCGCAGCGTCGTGCCAGGATGCAGTTCGTGCCTGCCGTGTCGATGAAAAGCATGGCGCCTGTGCCCGTGCAAAGCGCAGTACAAAGCGCGGTGCAAGGCAACTTGCCCAGCGAGCGCTTGAATCGAATGGCCCGCTCGCGTAAGGTGCGCGCATAGGGCGGCCAGCCTGCCGCAACGATAGACTCGAATGGACTCGCAGCGTATGGAAACCGGTGTAAAGGGAAAAGTGGTCGCCATTACGGGCGGCTTTGGCAACCTCGGCGTGGCGACGGCGGCGTGGCTTGCCGCGCGGGGCGCACGCGTGGCGCTCATCGGGCATGGCGCGGTGCCTGCGCCTGACGCGATGCCCGAGGGTTTGAGCAACGCGCTCGCAATCGGCGGCGTGGACCTCGCGGATGCCGCGGCGGCGCGTCAGGCGCTCGATGCCGTGAACGCCCAGCTAGGCGGACTCGACGCGCTGCTCAACATCGCAGGCGCATTTCGCTGGGAAACGATCGCGGACGGCGACCCCGCCACCTGGGACCTCATGTTCGAACTGAACGTGAAAACGGCGCTGAACGCGTCGAGGGCGGCGCTGCCGCATCTGTTGCGCGGCAACGCGGGGCGGATCGTGAATATCGGAGCGGGTGCGGGCCAGAAGGCGGGGCTCGGCATGGGCGCCTACGCCGCGGCGAAGGCCGGCGTGGCGCGCCTGACCGAAGCGCTTGCCGAGGAGCTCAAGGACAAGGGCGTGACTGTGAACGCGATATTGCCGAGCATCATCGATACGCCGCAGAATCGCAAGGACATGCCCGACGCGGATTTCACGCGCTGGGTCGCGCCGGCCGAGATTGCCGCGCTCGTCGGCTTCCTGCTTTCCGCCGATGCGCGGGCGATTACGGGGGCGTCGATTCCGGTGAACGGACGCGTATGAGTTGAGCGCGGCGGCATGACCACTGCGCGCGCAGCGCAGTGGACTGCTCAGCGGCGCACTCAGTGGCGCACTCAGTAGCGCACTTAGCGGCCACGCTCAGTGGCCGTGGCCGCCCATGCCGCCCATTCCGCCGTGGCTGCCGCCTTGCCATTCGCCGCCGCCGTGGGAGCCGCCCCCATGCCAGCCGCCGCCGTGCCAACCGCCGTGCCCGCCACCATGCCAATGCGGGTTGCCATGCCACCAGTAGCCGCGATAGTAGTAGCCCCCTCCGCCGCCGCCCCAGATGCCGATGCTCGCGTAACCCGGGTAGTAGCCGTAGCCATAGGGGTAGGGATAACCGTAACCGTAGTCGGGGGAGCCATAGCCGTCGTAGTACGGATAGCCATAGCCGGGCGCGACAGCGCAGCCGCCCAGGATGGCTACCGTCGCAAGTGCCGAAATTAGCCGCAACACAATCGTCTCCGTCTGTCCTTTAGCTTGGAAAGCCACTTCAGGGTCGGGTTCAAGCAGAATTGTGTCGCAAGTTTACCGGCTCGCGCCGCAGCGCGCAGAAACGGGCCGGAGCGTCAGGAAACCGACAGCTTCGAGGCTGCTTCCGCGGCTCTTTTAGCGTCGCGCCTGGCGGCGAAGCGGTCGACGAGCCACACGGCGACGACCGTCGCCCCCATCAGCGGAAACACGATGCCGAGTGCGACGAGGCCCGCTTTCCAGGCCCGCATGGGCGGTGCGGCGTGTTCCCGGGCCGGTGCACCGAGTGCGCCGGCCATGCCGCTCGCGCGTCGGGGCCGGCGCAGCCACCACATCACGAAGCCTGTCACGGCAAGCGCGCAGAGCCCGAGCGAAATCGCCGCGCAGATCAATTGATTCAGGATGCCGAAATATCGTCCCATGTGCAGCGACGTGCCATAAGAGATGGCCTGGGAAACCGCGCCATAGTTTTCGTAGCGGATGTCCTTGAGAATCCTGCCGTCGTACTGGTCGATATAGACGGTGCGCTCGTCGCGCGGATCGGCGGGGAAGTACGACACCGTATAGACCCCCGTGGGCGAAGCGGGCAGCGCGACGTCATAGCCGCTTTGCACGCCGAGTGCGCGCATCTGCGAGACCACCTGGTCGAGGCTCCAGCGCGGCGAGTCTGCAGGGGCGGGGCGCGTCGCCTGGTCCATTGGGTCTGTTTTGCGAGTTTCGCCCGCCTGCGGCACCGGTACGGCGCCCACGGCCCACGGGACGTTGGGCAGCGGCAGATCGTCCATCACCATGCCCGGCATGGAGCTCATGTCGTGGCCCGCGTGCTCGCCCGTGAGCACGGCTGCGCTGCTGCCGGGCACGCTGGACTTCAGCGACGGATCGCCGCCCCATGAACCGGCGGGCGCGCCGAGGTTGGCGCGCGTGGCGAGCGCCTTGAACTGCTTGCCCCACGAACCGGTCCACGGCAGCCCCGTGACGACGAACGCGAACGCCCCCACGGCCAGCCAGATGCCGATGATCCCGTGCAGCCGCTTCCAGAACACTCGCCCGCCCGGTGCGCGACGGGAAAACCGTGGCGGCATGAGCGCGGCGCGCCACACTGCCCCCGCGCGCGGCCACCAGAGCGCGACGCCGGTGGCGATCATCACGAGAGTCCAGCACGCGGCCAGTTCCATCAGCAGCTCCCCGGGTTTGCCGAGCAGCAGCTTGCGATGCAGCATGCGGTCGATCTGCATGAAGCGCCGGTCGGCATCGAGCGTGCCCAGCACGGCGCCCGTGTAGGGGTTCACATACACGCTTTGCTTCGCGCCGCCGGGCAGCGCGAAGGCGAACTCCGCGCTGCGCGCGGGATTCGCGTCGATATGGGCGCGGATGGCGCGCGCCTGGGCGGGCACCGCGGTGCGGGCGCGCACGAGCAGGGCATCGGCGGGCAGGCGCGGTACGGCCATGGGCTCGACCACGAGACGTTGCGGATACAACAGTGGCTCGATCTGCGGCTGGAAGCAATAGATCGTGCCGGTGATGGCGAGCACGATGAGAAACGGCATGACGAACAGCCCGGCATAGAAATGCCAGCGCCATAGCGTGCGATAGCCGGGATGAACGGCGCCGGCGGGGCATGCGGCACGCGCGGCGCGGGTTGCGGAAGCGGACATCGGATGTTCCTCTCGAAGTTCGTGCCAGTTTCGGCGCGGTGGTGTCGGCGGGCGTTCGGCGGCGCTCAGAGGCGCAGCTTCGCCTCGCAGTAGAACGTGCGGCCCGGATACGGGTGATAGACGAAGTAGCGTTCGTCGAAGAGGTTGTCGATGCCCACGCCGATCTCGCTCGTTTTCGTCGGCCGGAACGTGAACTTCACGTCGGCGACCGTGTAGCTGCTCGTGCCGCCGAACACGTCCGGGTTGGTATCGACGTTGGTGAGCGTGTTGTACTGGCGCCCCGAGTAACGCACGCCCACCGTGAGCGCCGAGCGCGCGTCGAAGCGCCATGTGGCGACGAGATTCGCGCGCCACAGCGGTATGCGGTAGAAGTACTTGCCCACGCTGGCCGGATTCTGCGCGTTCTCCAGAATCTTCGACTGCGTGTACGCCACGCTTGCCGCGAGGTCCAGACCGTTCAGGAGTACGTCCTGTCCCTGGTAGCTCGTCTCCACGCCGCGCGAGCGCACCTTGCCGATGTTCTGGAAGTTCGTGACGTTCGGAATGACGGTCGTGTCGGTCTGGCTGAAAATCGTGTTCTTCACGTCGTCCTGGAAGAGCGAGAAGCGAAAGAGCCCGTTCCAGTGGGCCCATTCGGCGGTGAGCTCCTTCGAGAGATCGTCTTCGGGGCGCAGGTTCGGGTTGTTGTTCACAATCGACGAGCCGTTTATCTGGCCCTGGAACAGTTCGCTCACGGTCGGGAAGCGGTACGCGCGGCCGATCGAGGCGCGCAGCGTGAGGTCGTCGGTGACGTCGAACGAGAGCGACGCTTTGGGCGAGACGTGCTGGTCGCTCGCGCTCGCGTACGGCACCGTCGAAGCGCCCAGCGCCTGGTAGCCGTCGTAGGCGCGCCAGTCTTCCCAGCGCGCGCCGTAGACGAATTTCCAGCGCGGCAGGAAGCGCCAGGCGTCCTGGGCGTAGAGCGCCTGGGTTTGCGTCTTGCCCGAGAACGCATTCGCGAAACTGCCCGCGCCGCCGTCGCGCCACGCGAGCGTGTTGTACGTGCGGTTGTCGAGAAAGTAGTTGTCGTAGTGATAGCCGAAGGTCAGCCAGTGTGCGCCGAGTCCGGCCTCGGGCGTGGCCGGCGTCCACGTTGTCTTCAGATCGAGCGTCTTCCAGCCCGTGCCGTCGCCGAACGTCACGACGCCCGGACCGTCGCCCGGTCCCCCCTGGCTGGCCGTGCGCGCGACGCTGTTCGATACGTCGTAGTACGAAGCAGTGGCCTCGGCGTTCCAGCCGCTCGCCTGGTGCGTGCGCAGCGTGGCGCCGTAGAGCCAGTTTTCGCTCCAGCCGCTGCTGGGCGCGAGGGCGGCGGCCGGAATGTTGTACTCGTCGCCGTCGATGGCGACCTTGCCGCTGTACACGGGGTTGCCGTTCGCGTCGTAGAGAAACGTAGAGGTGCTGCTGTTGTAGCTCTGGTGCCAGTATCCGAGCGTCAGGCCGCCTTGCACGGCGGGCGTGAAGTCGTACTGCATGCGCAGCTTGAGCTGGTCCTGGATGGTGTGCTCGATGCCTTCGCCGTTCACGCCCAGCACCACGGTTCGCGCATTGGTCTGGTTGTTGTAGAAGTACGCGCCGTGCACCGGCGTGTCGCCGGGCTTTGCCGGCGTGGCCGATTGGGCGAGCGTGGCGAACTGCAGCGGCTGGCTCGTGTTTTCGAGGTGGTTCACGCCGAGGAGGTACGAGAACTTGCCGATGCGGTCGCCGATCGAGGCGCTCGTCTCGCTGCCGTTGAAGTTTTCGTTGACGCCAAAGAGGCTGAAGTGCTGCGTGAAGCCCTTGACGTCGGCGGTGGCTTCGAACTGCTTCGGCATGCGCGTGGTGATCAGCACGGTCGCACCAAGCGAGTTGCCCGGATAAAGCGCCGAATACGGCCCGTAGATCACATCGACCTGCTGGATCTGGTCGGGGAACACCATCGACCAGCGCGGCGGAAACGAGTAGCTGTTGCCGAGCAGGTTCGAGAGCAGGAGGCCGTCCGCGTAGACGAGCCCGCGCGCGCTTTGCGTGTTGCTCGTGCCGTGCACCGCGATGATCGAGTTGAGGTCGCCGACGAAGCGCTTGCGCACCGCCAGGTTGGGCAGGTACTTCAGCACGTCTTCGGTGTTCACCACGTTCCAGTTCTGGAACTGTGCCGGCGTGACGGTTTCGACCGTGGCGGGCAGGTTCGGATCGACGGCGGCCGCGGGCGCGCCGCCCTGGCTGGGCGCGGAAGCATTCACCGTGACGGTGGGCAGCGTGGCCGTATCGGCCAGTGTCTGGGTCGCGGCGGTTTGCGCGCGCGCGGCCGGCGCGGCGAAGGAGAGGGCCAAAGGGAAGGCTAAAGACAGGGGCAGCGGCAGCAGGCCGAGCGGGGCGCTCGCAGTGAGGACGAGGCGGGCGTGGCGCAGCGCGCGCGGCACGGCGCGCTCGTGCAGGCGAGCGCCGCCGCTGCGCGGGTAAGGCGTAGACATGAAAAGTTTCCGGTTGCGATGGACGAGCGGCCGTGCACGCCCCGGCGCGATCAGCGGATCAGGCGGGCGTGCAGGAACGGCCGGTGACGGCAGCGGTCAGGAAACGAAGGGTGGTGCGCGTGGGCGCCCGGACGGGAACGCGCCGAGCGGAGTGAAGCGGGTGGAGAGCGCCGCGACGGTCGCTACGCGGATCAGCGGGGTAGCGGCCAGTTGCGGCGGCGCGACGGAGGTCATCGCTGTCTGGTGCTGGAGCAGATGGCAGTAGCCGCAGGCACCGAACGCGTCGTCGTGTGACAGATGCGTTGCCGCCGTATCGGACTGGCCGGCCGAGCACAACGCGAACATGGCATCGGGCTCGTGCGCGCGATGCGCTTCCACGAGCTGGCTCGCGGGCGGCGCAAGCACGATGAGCCACATGGCGACGAGGCCAAGCCATGCGGTCAGCAGTACGTGCTTGCGTGCAGTCATGAGAGTGAAAGGAAAATCGCGGCGCAGTGTAACACGGGGTGTCGGACCTGCGCACGCGGCTTCCCGCCGCTGGTGCCTGCCCGGGGTTTTCACGGAGAAAGGCGAACTCGGTAGCCGGCCTGGGGTCTTATCCCGCCAGGGGCCAGCGGGCACGGCCGTTGCGGTAATTTCTGCCCGCGGGCGGCCCGGCGCGTTATGCTGATGCCCCTTCCCCGGGCGAGCGCGCGCGAGTCTGATCAGCGCGACCCGCGCGGCCAGCCCGGCAGGCAATCGAAGCCACTGAAATCGACTTCTACAGGAACACCGTTATGCGCCGACGCCAATTTCTTCTTCATTCCAGCGCCGCTCTTGCCACGGCGGGCCTTGCGCTCGCGGGCTGCACCACGACGCCGCCAGGCGGCGGCGACCTGGAGGCCCAAAACGCAGCGAAGCGCCAGAGCATCGACGCGGACGTGGACGCCACGCTCGCCCGGCTCTACAGCAAGGTGGGCGGCTCGCACGAACTGCTTTCGAAGGCGAGCGGCGTGCTCGTGTTTCCGGGCGTGATTTCAGCGGGCTTCTGGATCGGCGGCCAGTACGGCACCGGTGCGCTGCGCGTGGACGGCCGCACGACGGGCTACTACAGCACCGTGGGTGGATCGTTCGGACTGCAGATCGGTGCGCAGTCGCAGGCAATCATCTTCGCGTTCATGACTCGCGAGGCACTGGATCGTTTCCTGAGCAGCCAGGGCTGGTCGGCCGGCGCCGACGCCACCGTGGCGCTCGTGACCGTGGGGGCGAACGGCAATGTCGATACTTCCACTGCCACGAGCCCCGTCGAAGCCTTCGTGCTGACCAATGCAGGATTGATGGCCGGCATCTCGCTGGAAGGCGTCAAGGTGTCGCGCCTCGTCATTTAAGTCGAGACGCGCTGGATTGCCGACATGCACAGCTATACGCAAAAACACAAGATCCGGTTTTCCGAATGCGATCCGGCCGGTATCGTGTTCTATCCGCAGTACTTCGTACTGTTCAACGATCTGGTCGAAGCGTGGATCGACTCGCTCCTGCCCGGGGGCTATCACGGCGTGATCGGCGCGCGCCGCATCGGCATGCCGACCGTGCATCTTGAGGCGGACTTCAAGGCGGTCAGCAAGATGGGCGACGAAGTCGTGCTCTCGCTCGACGTCGAACGGCTGGGCGAGAAGTCGCTCGCGCTCGCCTGGGCCTGCACGGGCGCGGACGGAGTCGTGCGCATGGCGGCGCGGCAGACCATCGTGACGACCTCGCTCGACACGCATCGGGCCATTGCGATTCCCGACGATCTGCGCGCCGCCATCGAACGCTAGATGCGTTTTGCCGTGTGCCGCCGCGTGTGCTGACCTAGGCGCCCAGCGCGGCCCGCAGGTGCGCGAACACCCGCTCGTCGGTGCGCTCGAAGTGCAGCGGCGTGACGGAAACGCGGCCCGAGTTGACGACCGCCGTTTCCGTATCCGGGCCGTTTTCGCGAGGGCCGCGGTTGAAGCGCAGCCAGTGATAGTCGATGCCGCGCGGATCGATCTGCGGCACCACGTCGATCCCCTGCACGAGGCCCACGCCCTGGCGCGTCACGGTGAGCGGGCCGGCCGCGCTCGCGTCGATGTCGGGAAAATTCACGTTCAGACACACGGGCGCGTCGTGGGCAACGGCCGCGAGGCGCCGGATCGTTTCCGGCGCGAGTGCACGTGCCGTATCCCAGCGCACCCGCTCGCGGTCGCGGAAGGTCTGGCTGAGCGCGATCGAAGGCACGCCGAGCAACAGGCCGGTCATGGCCGCGCCCACCGTTCCGGAAAACATCGTTTCCACACCGAGATTGCCGCCACGGTTGATGCCCGAGAGCACGAGGGCGGGCCGCACGTCGCCCATCAGATGCCGTACGGCCATCACCACACAGTCTCCGGGCGTGCCGAGCACGCCGAAGCGCCGCTCGCCGCGGCGGGTGACGCGCAACGGCGAGTGCAGGCTGATGGAATGCGAGGTGCCGCTCTGATCGTGCTCCGGCGCCACGACCCACACTTCGTGCGCCAGTTCGGCCGCGACGGCTTCGAGCACGGCGAGGCCCGGGGCGTCGATACCGTCGTCGTTGGTCAACAGCACGCAGGGGAGTTTCTGATCGGAAACGGACATGGCGGATCTCTTCGCGAAGGGGAGTTCGGGGAGCCACCATTATTCCAGAGCGGCGGCATGCCCGCCGCGCGGGCCTGCGCGATGCGGAGCGATTGGCGGACGGGCTCGCGTAGCCTTGCCGGCATCCGCGCTAGACTGGCGGCCACGCTGCGGTCCCGCCGAGAGAGGGGCCGCTCATGCCCGAACCCGGCGCCCGATGCGGCGCCCGCAAAGAGGAAAACACCGTGAAGCCGCAAGACTCGCCGGATATTGCCCGCGTTCTCTTTGTCGTCGCCATTTTGTGCGCCCTGACGATCGGCTCGCTCTACGTCATGCGCCCGTTCATCCCGGGGCTCATCTGGGCGACCACCATCGTCGTTGCCACCTGGCCCGCGATGCTCGCTGTCGAGCGCCGCTGCGGCAACCGCCGCTGGATCGCCACGCTGGTCATGCTGGTGATCCTGCTGTTCGTGATCGTCCTGCCTCTCTACGAAGCCATTTCGACGCTTGCGCAGCACGGCGGCGACATCATGAAGCTGATCCGCAGCCTGCCCGATTACACGCTCGCTCCGCCGCCGGACTGGATTCACGAGGTGCCGCTGGTCGGTACGCGGATCGCGGACAAGTGGCAGACGCTCTCCGACGCCGGCCCCGGCGGCATGCTTGCCCAACTGGAGCCCTATGTGTCGATCGCCGCCCACTGGCTGATCGGGCACGCCGCTTCGGTGGGCGTGTTCGTGATCCACATGTTCGTGACGGTGATCATTACCGGCGTGCTTTACAGCCAGGGGGAGCATGCGGGCGCGTATGTCACGCGCTTTGCCAGCCGCATCTCCCCGCAGTACGGCAGGGAGGCCGTGCGTCTTGCCGGCGCATCGATTCGTGCGGTTGCGCTCGGCATCGTGGTGACGGCGGTGATCCAGTCGGCGCTCGGCGGCATCGGGCTGTGGGTGGCCGGCGTACCCGGTGCGGGTGTGCTCACGGCGGTGCTGCTGATGCTGTGCCTCGCGCAGATCGGTCCGTTCCTGCCGATGCTGGGCGGCGTGGCGTGGCTCTTCATGCACGACGCGCGTATCGCGGCGACCCTCTTGCTGGTGTGGTACGTGGTGGTCGAACTCGTGGACAAGCTGCTGCGGCCGATGTTGATCAAGCGCGGCGTCAATCTCTCGATGCTGCTGATTCTTTCGGGCGTGCTGGGCGGCATGTTCGCGTTCGGGATCGTGGGTCTCTTCATCGGGCCGGTGATACTCGCGGTGTCTTCGACGCTGCTTTCGGCGTGGATTCGGGAGGCACGGGCACCGGCGTGATGGTGCGACGGGGGCCGGGGCAGGGCGGTGCGGTTTTGGCGGTGCGCTCTGCTTTGGACGCCGTTTCGGCGTTTGCAGGCGCCAAGGTTCGAATTGGAACGCGCTTTTTTCAATAAAATCAACATTATATGAATAATGTCAAATTAATCACCGTATATAGTTGGATATTTAACGTATTACGTTGAATTACTAATAGAAGGGCGGGGTTCACCAACCATAAGCACCGCCCCCACCCCTCACATCGTCCTCAACACCGCACGCTTGAGCTTGCCCGTCTCCGTACGCGGCAGCGCATTGATAAACGTCACCACCCGCGGATACTTGTATGCCGCCACGGCGTTCTTCACGAAATTCTGAAGCTCGCTCACCATCGCCTCGTCGCCCTCGAATCCGGGCCGCAGCACGACGAAGGCCTTCACCACCTGTCCGCGCACCTCGTCGGGCGTGCCGATCACGCCGCACTCCGCCACCGCCGGGTGTTGCATGAGCACGGTCTCCACCTCGGGGCCCGCAATGTTGTAGCCGGAGGAGACGATCATGTCGTCGGCGCGCGCCTGGTAGTACACGTAGCCGTCCGCGTCGATCGAGACCGCATCGCCCGGCAGGTTCCAGCCATTGCGCACGAACTTCATCTGCCGTTCGTCGGCGAGATAGCGGCATCCGGTCGGGCCGCGCACGGCAAGGTGGCCTGTCGCGCCAGGCGCCACCGGTTCGAGCGCATCGTCGAGCGCTTGCACGACATAGCCCGGCACGGCGCGTCCGATTGAACCGGGGCGCACCTCGCCGCCGGCCGACGAGATGAAGATATGAATCATCTCGGTGCCGCCGATGCCGTCGATCATCTCGATGCCCGTCGCTTCGCGCCAGAGGTCGCGCGTTGCCTGCGGAAGCGCTTCGCCCGCGGAAACGGTCTTGCGCAAGCTGGAAATATCGGCATCCTTAACAAGCGGTGCCATCTGCCGGTAGAACGTGGGCGCCGTGAAGACGATCGTCGCGCGAAACCGCTCGATAGCTTGCAGCAGGAGCGCCGGCGTGAGCTTCTCGATCAGCACCGTCGAGGCGCCGGCGCGCAACGGGAAGCACAGAATGCCGCCCAGGCCGAACGTGAAGGCGAGGGGCGGCGTGCCGCAGAACACATCATCGGCCGTGGGTTTCAACACATGACGCGGGAACAGGTCGCACATCGCGAGCACGTCGCGATGAAAGTGCATGCAGCCCTTCGGCGTGCCGGTCGTGCCGCTCGTGAATGCGATCAGGCACACATCGTCGCTCGCCGTGTTGCAGGCGATGAACGTATCGGGCTTGCCGGCCGCAAGCTGCTCCAGGCTCCCCGGCGCATCGTCGTGGAAGTAGCGCACCTGCTTCAGGCCGGCGCAGAAAAATTCGTCTTCGGGATTCGTGCAGCGCGAGAGTTCGTCGGTTAGCCGCACGTCGCAGAGCGCCGCGGCGACCTGCGCCTTGTCCACGATCTGCTTGAGCTCCTTGGCGCGCAGGAGCGGCATGGTCGGCACGACCACGAGACCGGCCTTCAGCGCGGCGAGGAAGGCCACGGCCATCTGCAGCGTGTTCGGGCCGCGCAACAGCACGCGGTTGCCGGGCACGAGACCCATGTCTTCGACGAGAACATGCGCGCTGCGATCCACGAGCGTGCGCAACTGCGCATAGGTCGTGGCGTGCGGTTTGCCATCGACTTCGGACCAGATCGCGGGCGCCGCGCCGCGTCCCGCCTCGATCGCGCGGTCCAGCAGTTCCGCCGCGCAATTGAGCCGCGCCGGGTAGGCGACGTCGGGATTGTCGAGCAGCAGCTCGGGCCATTGCGACTCGGGCGGTAGGTTATCGCGGGCGAAGGTATCGACGTGGGCAGTCGCTTCCATGACGTCTCCAACTGATGTTTTCGTACTGTCCGTTGCAGCCTCGAAGCACTTCTCTTGCGCTCAGGCGCGCACGTCGTCCGGGATCACGGCGGTGGCTTCGATCTCGACCTTCGCGTCGTCCTCCACGAGCGCGACCACCTGCACCGCGCTCATGGCGATGTCGTAGTTTCCGATCAGCTCGCGAAACGCCGCGCCGATCTCCTTGAGCGAGGCGAGATATTCGCGCTTGTCGGTGACGTACCACGTGAGGCGCACGAGATGCTCCGGCTTGCCGCCGGCCGCTTCCAGCACCGCGACGATGTTGCGCAGCGCCTGCACGGCTTGCGCGCCGAATTCGCGGCTCGTGAAGCGGGCATTCTCGTCCCAGCCGATCTGGCCGGCGATATAGACCTGCGTGCCGCGCGCGGCGACGCCGTTCGCATAGCCGCGCGGCTTGACCCAGCCGGCGGGAAGAAGAGCTTGTTTCATAAGTCGTCCGATTCGGTGAGTGTCGTTGACACGAGCGCGCTCAGGCGCCGGCGTGGGCTTTGAGCAGATCGCGGCCGACAATCAGTTGCTGCACTTCCGTCGCGCCTTCGTAGATGCGTAGCGCGCGGATCTCGCGATAGAGCATCTCCACGGCCGTGCCGCTTTGCACGCCCATGCCGCCCCACAGTTGCACGGCGGCGTCGATCACCTGCTGGGCGCCTTCGCTCGCGTGCCACTTGGCCATCGCAGCCTCGCGCGTGACGCTTTCGCCCTGGTCGCGCAGCCAGGCGGCGCGGTAGACGAGCAGGGCGCTGCTGTCGATCGTGAGCGCCATCTGAGCGAGCTTTGCCTGGGTCAACTGAAAATCGCCGAGCGTGTGGCCGAACATCTTGCGCGATGCGGCGCGTGCGAGCCCTTCGGCGAGCGCGCGCCGCGCAAAGCCGAGCGACGCCGCCGCGACCGACGTGCGGAAGATGTCGAGCGTGCGCATGGCAATCTTGAAGCCTTCGCCCGGCACGCCCAGCATCTGGCTGCGCTTCACGCGCGCGCCCGCAAAACGCAGGCGTGCGAGCGGGTGCGGTGCGATCACGTCGATGCGCTCGGCGATTTCGAGCCCCGGCGTATCGGCATCGACCACGAAGGCGCTGATGCCGCGCGCACCCGGTGCTTCGCCGGTGCGCGCGAACACCACGTAGAAGTCCGCGATACCGCCGTTCGAGATCCAGGTCTTTTCGCCGTCGAGCACGTAGTCGTCGCCCTCCGCACGGGCCGCGAGCGCCATCGCCGCGACATCCGATCCGGCGTCGGGCTCGGAGAGCGCGAAGGCGGCCAGTGCCTCGCCGCGTGCCACGCGCGGCAGATAGTGCGATTTTTGCGCGTCGGTGCCGGCGAGCGAGATGGCGCCCGAGCCGAGGCCCTGCATCGCGAGCGCGAAGTCCGCGAGGCCCGAATGCTTCGCGAGCGTTTCGCGCAGCAGGCACACGGCGCGCGTATCGATCGTGTCGCCGTGACCGCCATACGCGGTGCCGCCCACGCCGTAGCGCAGCCAGCCCGCTTCGCCCAGTTTGCGCACGAGCGCGCGGCAGGCGGCGTCGATATCGTCGTGCGGCACGTGGGCAAGATGTTCGCGCGCCCAGGCTTCGATGCCGGCGGCGAGCGCACGGTGGCGGTCTTCGAAGAACGGCCAGGCGATGGCGTCGTGCGGGTTGATTTCGGCGGATGCCATCGGGTCAGTCTCCTTCGAATACAGGTCGGGTCTTCGCCGCGAATGCGGTATAGGCGCGGCCGAAATCGCGCGTGGCCATGCAGATTGCCTGGGCCTGCGCTTCGGACTCGATCGCTTCGTCGATGCTCATGCTCCATTCCTGCTGCAGCATCGTCTTCGTGATGCCGTGCGCGAAGGTGGGGCCCGCGGCGAGATCGGCGGCCAGTTGCTGCGCGTCGGCGAGCAGCGTGTCGGGCTCGCACAGGCGGTTGTAGAAGCCCCAGGCATGACCTTCTTCGCCGCTGGCCGAGCGGCCCGTATAGAGCAGTTCGGCGGCGCGCCCCTGGCCGATGATGCGCGGCAGGATCGCGCAGGCACCCATGTCGCAACCGGCGAGGCCCACGCGCGTGAAGAGGAACGCGAGCTTGCTGCGTGCCGTGCCGTAGCGCATGTCGGAGGCCATCGCGAGAATGGCGCCCGCGCCCGCGCACACGCCGTCCACGGCCGCGACGATGGGCTGCGGGCAGTGGCGCATGGCCTTGACGAGATCGCCGGTCATGCGCGTGAACATCAGCAGTTCGGGCATGGGCAGATCGACGAGCGGCGCGATGATGTCGTGCACGTCGCCGCCGGAGCAGAAGTTTCCACCCGCGCCATGCAGCACGATGGTCTTGATGTCCGTTGCGTAGGCAAGCTGGCGAAACAGGTCGCGCAGTTCCGCATACGACTCGAACGTGAGCGGGTTCTTGCGCTCGGGGCGATTCAGCGTAATGGTCGCGACGCGGCCTGCGACGGACCAGCCGAAGTGTTGCGCGCGATAGTCAGCGAGCGCGACGCGGTTGCCGGCGAAGAGCGCGTCGGCGTGGGAGCGGGTGGTCAAGTTAGTCTCCTTGAAGGCTGTCGCGCAGATGTTGCTTGAGCTTGCCGAGGCGCTCGTGCATCTTCGATTTTTCGTCGAGCGAGAGGCCGCCCAGCATTTCCACCACCCATTGCTCGTGCGCGACCGCCATGCGGTCGAAGAGCGCGCGACCCTCGGGCGTGAGGCGCACGGCAATCGAGCGGCGGTCGTCCGGGTCGGCATCGCGCACCACGAGGCCCTCTTTCTCCAGTTGATCGGTGATGCCGGTCACGTTGCCGCCCGTGACCATCATGCGGCGCGAGAGCTCGGTCATACGCAGTCCTTCGGGATGGCGTTCGAGCTGCGCCATGAGGTCGAAGCGAGGCAGCGTGGTGTCGAATTCCACCCGCAGGCGGCGGCGCAATTCGGCCTGCACGAGGTTGGTGGTGGTGAGCAGGCGCAGCCACAGACGCAGGCCCATATGGCTATCCGCGCCGGTGCTCATTTCCATATCGAAGACGTTCTCGGCAGGCTTCGCGACACCCTTGCGCGGGTTCTTCGCAGCGGCGGTCTTGCGTGAGGACACAGGCGAGGTCATGTGATTTCTCCACCGGAAACGGAAATGGACTGCCCGGTGATCGAGGCGGAACCGGGCGCGCAGAGCCACAGCACGGCGTTGGCGACTTCATTGGGCGTGACGAAGCGTTGCTGCGGGTTGTGGCGCACGAGGATCTTGCGCGCCTCTTCCGCGCTGCGCGAAGTCTTGCGCGTGATTTGTTCGATCGACGCCTGCAGGAGCTCGGTTTCCGTATAGCCCGGGCAGACTGCGTTGACGGTCACGCCCTGGGTCGCGACTTCGAGTGCGAGGGCGCGCGTCATGCCGATCACGCCGTGCTTCGAGGCGCAATAGGCGGCCACATACGGATAGCCCACCTGGCCCGCGGTGCTCGCGACGTTGACCACGCGGCCGCTCTTGCGCGCGAGCATGCCCGGCAGCACGGCGCGCGTGCAGAGGAACGCGCCCGTGAGGTTGACGTCGAGCATGCGCCGCCAGAGCGCGAGATCGGTTTGCGCGAAGGGCGCGGCCTGCGCCTGGCCCGCGTTGTTGACGAGAATATCGACAGCGCCGAAGCGCTCGACGGCCTGCGCGAACGCGGCTTCGACGGCACCTTCGCCGGTCACGTCCACGCTCGCGCACGCGATGTTTTCGCCGCCGGCCAGCGCTGCGCGCTGCGTTTCCAGGCGCGCGGCATCGCGGCCCATCAGCGTGACGCGCGCCCCGGCGCGCAGCAGCGTGGCCGCCGTGGCCGCGCCGATGCCGCTGCCGCCGCCGGTGACGACGGCATGAAGCCCAGCAAGGGTGGTGGATGCGCTCATCACACGGTTCCTTCCGCGCGTTGCGCGCGTTCGAGCGGCGAGAGGCCCGCGCTGGCCGCGGCGGCTGCGCGCTCGCGTTCGATGTTGCGTTCGAGCTGCGTCTTGGCGGCGGTGTACTGGCGCGGCCACATCACGTCGAAGTAGCCGATCTTCGCGGCTTCCGTGAGCGTCCACGAAGGGTTCGCGAGATGGGGCCGCGCCACGGCGCACAGATCGGCGCGGCCTGCCGCGATGATGCCGTTCGCGTGGTCCGCTTCGGAGATCGCGCCCACGGCGATGGTGGGAATGCCCGCTTCGTTGCGCACGCGATCGGCGAACGGCGTCTGGAACATGCGGCCATACACGGGGCGCTCTTCCTTGCTCACCTGGCCCGACGAAACGTCGATCATGTCGGCGCCGGCTGCCTTGAAGGCGCGAGCGATCTCCACGGCGTCGTCGGGCGTGTTGCCGCCTTCCACCCAGTCATGCGCCGAGATACGCACCGAAATCGGCTTGTCTTCGGGCCACACCGCGCGGATCGCGGCAAACACTTCCAGCGGGTAGCGCAGGCGGTTCTCGAGCGATCCGCCATAGGCGTCGCTGCGCTGGTTGGTGAGCGGCGAGAGAAAGCTCGAAAGCAGATAGCCGTGCGCGCAGTGCAGTTCGAGCCAGTCGAAGCCCGCCTCGGCGGCCATGCGCGTCGAGCGCACGAATTGCGCCTTGATCTCCTGCAATTCCTCGAAGCTGGCTTCATGCGACCATTGGCTCACGCCGCGCAGATACTGCTGCGGCGACGCGGAAACGAGCGGCCAGTTGCCGTCCGCGAGCGGCTGGTCGATGCCTTCCCACGCCACGCGCGTCGAACCCTTGGCGCCCGAGTGGCCGAGCTGGATGCCGATTTTCGCGTCGCTCTGCGCGTGCACGAGATCGACGATGCGCCGCCATGCATCGCGCTGGGCTTCGTTGTAGAGACCCGGGCAGCCCGGCGTGATGCGCGCTTCGGGCGACACGCAGGTCATTTCGGTCATCACGAGGCCCGCGCCGCCCATTGCGCGCGCGCCCAGGTGCATGAGATGGTAATCGCCGGCCACGCCGTCGTGCGCCGAGTACTGCGCCATCGGCGAGACCACGATGCGGTTCTTCAGCGTGACGCCGCGCACCCTGTAAGGCGTAAACATCGGCGGCACGGTGCGCCCGCTTGCGCTTGCACCTATGCCCGTACCCATGCCCGCGCGCGCCGCCAGCCACGATTCGAAGCCCGCGAGGTAGGCGGCGTCGCGCTCGCGCAGGTTCTCATGCGAAATACGCTGCGAACGCGTGAGCAGCGAGTAGGCGAACTGTTCGGGCTCGAAGTGAGCGTAGCGGTCCACGTGCTCGAACCACTCGGTCGAATTGCGCGCGGCATTCTGGATGCGCAGCACATCGACGCTGCGCACGCTCGTATAGTGCGCGAGCGCGGCGCGTAGATCGCCGGGATGCGCTTCCATGCTGTTGGCGAGTTCGATCGCATCTTCGAGCGCGAGCTTGGTGCCGGAGCCAATCGAGAAGTGGGCCGTATGCGCCGCGTCGCCCATCAGCACGACAGGCGTCTGATGTCCGTTCGCGCCGTGTTTCCAGTGCACCCACTCGCGGTTCACGACACGCGGGAAGCGGATCCATTGCGAGGAGCCGCGCTGATGCGAGGCATTCGAGCGCAGCGCATGGCCGTCCAGATAGCGTGCGAAGAGCTTTTCGCAGAAGGCGATGCTGTCCTCCTTGCTCATCGTGTCGAGCCCCGCGGCACGCCAGACGTGCTCGGGGGTTTCCACGATGAATGTGGAGGTGTTTTCGTCGAAGCGGTACGCGTGCGCCTGGAACCAGCCCCATTCGGTTTTCTCGAACGCGAACGTGAACGCATCGAAGAGCTTCGACGTGCCGAGCCACACGAAGCGGCAGTCGCGCAGGTCGATGTCGGGCTGATAGGTGGCCGCGTACTTCTGGCGCGTGGCGCTGTTCAGGCCGTCGCTCGCGATGATCAGGTCGGCTTCGCCGATGTCGTCGTCGGTGCTCTGCGTTTCGAACACGAGCTTGACGCCGAGCGCTTCGCAGCGCGCCTGCAGGATATTGAGGAGGCGCTTGCGGCCGATGCCGCAGAAGCCGTGCCCCGACGAACGGATCGCGCGGCCGCCGAAGTGGATCTCGATGTCGTCCCAATGGTTGAACGCGTCGAGTATCTCCGCCGCGCTTTCCGGGTCGGCCGCGCGCAGATTGCCGAGCGTCTGGTCCGAAAACACCACCCCCCAGCCAAACGTGTCGTATGGCCGGTTCCGCTCGATCACGGTGATCTCGTAGTCCGGGTGGCGCCGCTTCATCAACAGGCCGAAGTACAGGCCCGCGGGGCCGCCACCGATGCAAACGATGCGCATGCTCGCTCCTTGTGTATCTGCCAATCAATGTAGGTTTAAATATTTTATATGTCAAGTAAATTGGCGAGGCGTGAGCGGATCGGCCATTGAGGTAGAAGTGTACAAATCGCCGGAACCTGCCGCGCGCATTGGCGTCAACCCACCCATGAGCGCTGCGCCGATTCCATGCGAGATTACGAATGCCTTGATGTTGCGGGCGCGCGTTGGTTTGAGGGTCTGGCACCACGAACGTGCGGGCAGCGCTTGTTGTGTGCGACGCGCACCGAACTCGCCCGCGTGCGGGAGCGGCGCGTGCGCGTCTTCGGCAGGAATGAAATGGTGCTGTTCGCGATGCGATTATCGGGGCGACGCTCGGGCCCAGGCTCGAAAGCCGCATGGCGTCTCGATCTGCGCAGCGTCGATCGCAACGAGGCAGGAGAGGATGCGCGCCATTGCGCAGCAGAGAATTGCTACTGGTCGTTACGAACGCCCCCCATGCCGTTTTTCTGGCATTAAAGTCGCATTGCAGAGCGCTCGAATCTCTGCGCTGCCCACTGTATGCCCACTGTGCGATTACGCAGTCCTTTCACGCCGAAATAGTGGGAAAGACCGTCGTAGGCGAGTGGAAAGGGCGGCGCTATTGATCAGTCATCCTTACAAGATTATTTTCATGCGTGGCGAATCGAAACGCGCTACGCATGCGCGCCTGTTTCCTGTGTTCAACCAGAATTTTCGACCTGAATGGAGCTGCGATTGATGAGTCAGACTGCGAAGCGATCGATCGAAATCGACTTTTTGCGAGGATACGCGTTGATCGCCATCGCACTCGATCACATTCCGTCGAGCGTGCTCTCTCACGCCATGCTCCACAACTTCGCCTTTTGCGATTCGGCGGAGGTCTTCGTATTCGTGAGCGGCTATGTCTGCGCGGCAAGCTGGCTCGCGCTCGCCGCGCGCAGAGGCACCGACGCCGCGAACCGGCGTTTCTGGCGGCGCGGCCGCGAGATCTATGCGGCCTATCTCTGCACCGCCGCGCTGATGCTGCTTTCGGGCGCGGCCGCCATGCTGCTGCGCGTGGACTCGCCGCTCGTCACCGATTCGGGCATCGCGCGCTTTATTGCGCATCCGTTCACGATGCTCGCGAATGTCGCGCTGTTCCGCGATCAGCCCTATCTTGCCGGCGTGCTGCCGATGTATGTCGCGCTCGTGCTGGCTCTCCCGTTCGTCATGCCGGTGGCGCGCCGCTCGCCGGACCTCGCGCTCATGGGCAGCTTCGGCATCTGGTTGGCGTCGTGCTGGCTCGTGCGCTATCTGCCGGCGGCGCCTGGCGCGATCTGGCCGTTCAATCCGTTCGCGTGGCAGGCCATGTTCATACTCGGACTGCTATGCCGACTGTACCCCGTGTCGCACGCGTTCCAGGTGTCGCCCGCCGGGCGCGCGATCACGATCGTGGCGCTTGCCGTTGTCGTCGGGTTCGCCATCATCCGCCTGTGGGTGGAGGTCGAACCGCAGCCGGGCTACATGAAGCAGAATCTCGCCAGCCTGCGCATCGTGAGCTTCGGCGCCATTGCGTGGCTCGTCGCGCAGGCGGTGCGGCTCGGCTGGGTGGGGCGGCTCGCTGAACGCCTGCCCGGCATGGTGACGATCGGGCAACAGGCGCTCGTCTGCTTCGTGGGTGGCGCCGTGGCGTCGAACGTGGTCGATACCCTGTTGCGCGCCTTGCATCTGACTACGTACTTTCCGGCGCGGCTTGCCGGCGATCTGCTGGCCATTGCGGCGTTGCTCACGCTGGCCGGCGGCGCGCGCTGGCTGAAGACGCCGCGCCCGCGCCGCGTGGCGCTCACCTGAGCACGGCCTTGTCACCGAAGGTGAGTGTTTGCGGGAAGTGGTGTTCGTCATCCGCACAAGGCAGCGCTATTTCCCGGGAGAGCAAGGGCTGCGCGTGATTTTCCCTGCCCTCTATGCACACGCACAGGTGAGCGTTTGCGGGAGCCCCATCACGCTTTCGCGAGTTCGCGCACGTCCGTCGCGGGTGTCGAGCCGAACGCATCGCTCAAGGCGTAATCGATCAGTTGCAGGGCGGCGGCTTCCGGTGTCGCCAACTGGCCGTTCTGCTTGAGCTGCTCGAAGCGCTCGCGCAACGGGAACTGTTCGATACCCGTTGCGCGGATCGTTGCCTGCATGCCGGTATCGACCACGCCCGGCGCGACACTCGAAATACGCACACCGTGCGGTGCGTCGAGCGCCACGGCGCGCGCGTGATGATCGAGTGCCGCCTTCGTCGCGCAATAAATGCTCCAGCCGGAATAGGCGTTGCGCGCGGCGCCGCTCGACACGTGCACGATGCGTCGTTCGGCTTCCGGGTGCGCCGCTCCGGGAGCGGCAATCGCGTTTGCCAGCATCAGCGGCGCCGCAACGTTGAGCGTGACGGCGCGCGCAATCGCGCCCGCATCCTGGGTGCCGCAGGGCGCGATCGGATCGACCGTGCCGGCATTGTTGAAGAGCAGCACGCAGCGCGCCTCGCCGGTGAAGCTGCGCAGCGCGTCCGTGGCGAGCCAGCGTTCGAGCGCGGCGGGATCGGCCAGATCGATCGTGGCCTGCACGAGCGCCTCGCCGTGGCGGCGGCCAGCCGCCTCGTTCGTGCCCCGTCCGAGGCCGAGCACGCGGATGCCGCGCGCGAGCAGAAGATCGGCTAGTGCGGCGCCCAGGCCGCGGGTGTGGCCGGTGACGATGGCGCAAGGAGCGGTGTGCGAAGGCGTGGAAGCAGTCATGGGAAAGGGCGGAAATGAAGGGACGGGTACGCAAAAAACGGACGCGCGGTGCCCCGCAATGAATGGTGGGACCGTGCGCGCGACGTTCTTGCGAAGGGTTTTGACGCGGCGCGCCGGAAATGCCGCCCGCGATTCTGTATCATAGCGTCCGATCCAATAAGGAAGAGAGCTGGACGTGAAAGCCGCATCGCAACAACGCCGCCCCCTGAGCTTCAAGGAAGGTCTGCTGGAAATCAAGCGGAGCATGGGGAAGGGCACGGGGCAAACGCCCGAAGAACAGCCGCAAGCGCCTGAGAGCAAGCCCCCGCGCAAGGGGGCGCCCGCCCAGGGCAAGGACACGCGTGCGCGCGGCCGCCCGCAACCATCCGGCGGCGGCCGGCCGCAGGGGGCCAAGCCCCAGCAGCCGCGGCAGGCCCGTGCGCAGCAGGCTGGCCAGAGCTCCGGTCAGCATGCCGGCCAGAATCCTGGTCAGAATTCTGGTCAGAAGCCGGCCCAGCCGCATGGCCAGCGGCCTGCGCATGCGCGCCAGCGCCCGACCCGCGCCCAGCAGCCGGCAGCCAATCTGACCGAGGCCGAAAAGGCGCGCATCGAGCGCAATCGCCAGCTCAACACGGTCTGGAACGTGTTCGCGAAGCACTATCCGGCGTTTCGCGACCGCCTGCCGCTGAAGATCGGCGTGGCCGAAGACCTCGTGGCGCGCCATCCCGACTACGACCGCACGCTGATCGTGGCCGTGCTCAAGCGCCACGTGAACCATCCGCGCTACCACGAGCGTGTGGCGGCGGGCGGTTCGCGCTACGAGCTGGACGGCAGCGTGTCGGCGGGCCCGGGCATCGAGGCGTCGCACGTCGGCCGCGCGAACGCGGCGCTCGCGCGCCAGAAGGCCAAGGCCGAGGCGCAAGTCAAGGCGAAGGAAGCGGGCGCGGAAAAGCCCAAGGCCGCCGACGAGCAGGCACAGGAAGCGCAGCCGCAGGCCGCCGGGCAGCCCGCAGCGCAGCAGGCCGCAGCGCAGCAGGTCGAACAGCAGCAGGTCGAACAGCAGCAGGTCGAACCGCAGCCCCAACAGCAACCGGTGGAAGCCGAAACGCCCGTTCAGGCCGCACCGGCCGCCGGCGATACCGAGGCGCCTGCGACCGACGCTTGAGCGTCTGACGCGCCACGCCGGGCAATTTCCGCCCGGCGCGTCTACGGTGGCGTGCCGCCAGGGTGGGGTTCCCGCCCCGACATATCCAATCGGATATGTCGGGGTTTTTCGTTGGCGTCACGCCAGACACGATGCCTGCGCTGAAAATCGATACGCACTGCCAGGCAATCACGCAAAGCGCCAGTCGCTCAGGCTCACCGGCCTCTGGACTCAGTGCATGGATTGAACGGCAGCCGTCGCGGTAGCGTCCGAACCGGCGGGCACCACAGAAGCCGCCGCAGAAGAAGCGAAGAACGCCGCCGGGGCAACGAACACGGCGGGCACGGCCGAGGCATCCGCTGCATCCGCGGCATCGGAGCCGGCCTGCGTTGCCGCGGGCGTTTCGAACAGATGGTTGAATTCCACGGCGCGCGACTGGATCTTCTGCGCATACGCCGTCGATCCGCCATAGCTCTTCATGGCCGCGGCCAAGTCGCCGCCCGCGGCGCGCTTGTAGCCGTAGAGAATCGACGACCCGATGTCGATGTTCACATCGGGTTTGGTGAGGTCTTTCACGTTGCGCAGCAGGTTGCGGTGCGCCGAGGGCACGACCTGCATGAGGCCCGTCGCGCCGTTGGCGCCATGCGCCTTCTCGCGAAAGCGCGATTCGATCGAAATGATGGCGAGGAGGACAGCCGGGGGGAGCGAGTATTTTTCGGCGGCCGTAGTGACCGCCGTGGAGATCGTGGTCGCCTTTTCTTTCGCCACGCCGAAGCGTTGCATGAGATACGCCGTGATCGTGTCGTTGCCGGCCGGGGCCGGGGCGCTCGCAGCAATCGCGGGGCTTTGCTGGGCCCACGCCTGCGCATGCAGGCCCGGCAGCAGGACGATCAGGCAGAGTAATCGCCTCATGGCCAGTGCGTGTCGAGAAAAGGGGAAGGGGCAAGTATAACCGCACTGGCGGCGGTGCACGCAGTTGCGTGTGCAGGCACTTTGGTGCAGTGCAAGGCCGGGCGGCCCTTGCGGACCGCCCGGCGCAAGCCACGCCCCGGGGCGGCTCGCCGGGGCAGCTCGTCATTCCGTCAAACCTTCTGGACCGATGCCTTCCAGATCTCGTCGATGCTCTCGGCAAGGGCGGCGTCGAATTCAGCGTCGGTCATCGACTTCGTGAGGTCGTTGATGAGCGCCCGCGAAAAGCTCGCGATCATGCCGTGGTCGCGGGCAAGACGCTCGCAGGCATCCTTGCGCGAATAGCCGCCCGAGAGCGCCACCACGCGCACCACGCGCGGGTGCTCGACGAGCGGCAGGTAGAAGTCGGGCGTGGTGGGGATCGAGAGCTTGATCATGACCTCGCGCGAGGCGGGCAGCGCATCCAGACCCTTGAGCAGTTCGGCGCGCAGCAGGGCTTCGGCTTCGGCCTTGTCGGGAATCTTGATCGAGACTTCGGGCTCGAGAATCGGCACGAGGCCGCGAGCGCCAATCTGCTCGCCCACCTCGAACTGCTGCGCCACGACGGCCGCGATGCCCGTGGGCGAAGCGTGCTCGATCACCGAGCGCATTTTCGTGCCGAAGATGCCGGCCTCGACCGCGCGCGCGAGCAGGGCGTCGAGGCCCGGAATCGGCTTCATGAGGCGCACGCCGTCCGCTTCGGCTTCGAGGCCCTTGTCCACCTTCAGGAACGGCACCACGCCCCGGTCGTGCCACAGGAAGGCCGGCACGGGCTTGCCTTGCGCGGTGCCGTCCATGGTGGCCTCGAACAGGATGGCGCCGATCACCTTCTCGCCCGTGAACGCCGGCGCGGTGATGATGCGCACGCGCATTTCGTGCATGAGCCGGAACATGTCCGCGTCGCCGCTATAGGCGCTCTCGGGAATGCCGTACTGGCGCAGCGCGCCCGGCGTCGAGCCGCCGCTCTGGTCCAGTGCGGCGATGAAGCCGGGTTTCGAGCGCATCTGCGCGAGCATCGTTTCGTTCGGCATGACCGTTCCTCCGTAAATGGGCGCCAATGCGGCGCGATCGGGCTGGCCCCATGCGGGCCGATAGCGACGAGTCTACTTGCGTCCGGGGGGCCTCGTCTTTCCCGCGGTGCATGGTGCGTGCGGCGGGGCACCCAGGGCGAAGCCGGAGCGCCGCCGCGACGGCCCGCCTGCCTCGCATGCGAAGGGCGCCCGGACTGGCCACGCAAGCCCCACATAGGCCCGCGCAAGCCGATCGACCGCCGCCCGGTTCTGCATAACAGAATATAATTCCGGCAGCGCTGGCTGCCCTGCAAAGACGCTTGCGGACAGCCTGGAAGGCCGCGCCGCAGGGGGCGCCATTCGAACGCATATTCTTTATTCATGATGGCTGACATCGAGAACAAGACAGACCGGCCCACGGCCCACAAGGAAGACCGGCATTTCGTGACTGCGCTGGCACGGGGGCTCGAAGTGCTGGCGTGTTTCCGCGGCGGCGACACGGCGCTGACCAACCAGGAAATCGCGCAGCGCTGCAAGCTGCCGCGCTCCACCGTCTCGCGTCTCACCATGACGCTCACGAAGCTCGGCTACCTGATTCATCTGGAGGATAGCGGCCGCTATCGGCTGGGCACGGCGTGCCTCGCGCTCGGCAGTTCGATCCTCGCGCGTCTGGACGTGCGCAAGATGGCGCGCCCGCTCATGCAGGAACTGGCCGAGTTCTCGGGCGGCACCGTCTCGCTCGGCATGCGCGACCGCCTTTCCATGCTCTACATCGAAAGCTGCCGCGGGCCGGGCGCGCTCGCGCTCACGCTGGATGTGGGTTCGCGCATTCCGCTCGCGACCTCGGCGATCGGGCGCGCATGGCTTGCCCTCGCGAGTGCGCGCGAGCGGATCGATGCGATGGAGCAGGTCCGCGAACTCGACGACGTGGCCTGGCCGCAGATCCGGCGCGGCATCGAAGAAGGCATCGAAGATCACCGCTCGCTCGGCGTGACCTGCTCGTTCGGCGACTGGCAGAAGGACGTCAACGGCATCGCGCGCGCGTTCCAGCCCGGTGGCGGCCTGCCCGTCATGGCGATCAACGTGGGCGGCCCCTCGTCGTCGCTTTCGAAGGAATTCCTGCTCGAAGCGGTGAAGCCGCGCCTGTTGCGCGTGGTCGCCCAGCTCGAAGAGGGCAACGTCTCGCTGCGCTAAACGCGCAGCCCGGGGCAGGCGCTCCGGGGTCTTCCGTCTGCGAGCGAGCGGCAGGAACGTGCCGCTCGCTTGCAGCCTCTCGCGCTCCCCGATCCTGGGCGGGCATTGTGCAAACAGGATGCGCCGGCTATTGCGCCGCATGCTCGCATGGGCCTCCAGCCCGTTTCCAACCCGCGCGCGCGGCCGGCAGAAATTCGCTCGCGAGCGCAGCGGCCGCCGCCGATTGCGCACCGCTCGCGGCGGGGCGCAGGAGCGCTCGGGTTGATCCTTCATGCTTCGCGGAATTTCAGTCCGCATGGTGGAATTCAGAATCGCGAGGTTGGGCATCCGGCCACTTTCCATTCGCCGAGAACCCCGGCGACGCGAGTTTTCCATACGATTCCCAGGGTTTCCCCCGTCCAATGATGCCCCAGTGCCGTTTGCATGTTGAACGACAAGGCGTTAGCATTTCTGCAATGCAGAATCATTATCTGCAAAGTGGAATGATTCATTGACGGGGCAACGCGAGGGATTCGGCAATGGGCGTAAGAGAGCGGTTCAGGCTGGACGGGCGCGTCGCGCTCGTGACGGGTGGCTCGCGCGGCCTCGGCCTGCAGATGGCCGAGGCGTTGGGCGAGATCCCGGAGTGGGGACGTTACGGCATCAACGTCAATGCGATCTGCCCGGGATTCTTTCCTTCGAAGATGTCGGCGGGCCTGCTCGATACGATCGGCGACGAAGTGATCCGTCGCACGCCGCTGCAACGCCTCGGCGACGACGACGACCTGAAGGGCGCCCTCGTGTACTTCGCCTCGGACGCCTCGCGGCACGTCACGGGCCAGTACCTCGCGGTGGACGGAGGGCGCTCGGCGACATGAAGATCGACTTCCAGAACAGCTTCAGCGGCACACGCCCCGTGGCCGAGGCGTATGCCTTCGACCTCGTGCGCCTCAGTGCCTGGATGCGCGTGCACGTGGAGGGTTTCTCGGGGCGCCTGCGCGCCGAGCAGTTCAAGGGCGGCCAGTCCAATCCCACGTTTTTGCTCGAAGCGGATGGCCGCCGCTATGTGCTGCGCCGCAAACCGCCCGGCACGCTGCTGCCTTCCGCGCATGCGGTGGAGCGCGAGTACCGCGTGATCCGCGCGCTTGCGGGCACCGCGGTCCCCGTGGCGAAGACCTATGCGCTGTGCGAATACACCGACGTGCTCGGCACGCCGTTCTATCTGATGGAGTACGTAGCGGGGCGTATTTTCTGGGACCCGGCGCTGCCGGGCATGACGCCGCAGGAGCGCACAGCGATCTTCGACGAGATGAACCGCGTGCTGTCCGAACTGCATTCGGTCGATCCGGCCGCCATCGGTCTTGCCGACTACGGCAAACCGGGCAGCTATATCGCGCGGCAGGTGGCGCGCTGGACGAAGCAGTACCGCGCCTCGGAAACCGAGCGCATCGAAGCCGCCGACTGCCTGATCGACTGGCTGCCGAAGCACGTGCCGCCCGGCGACGAAAGCCGGATCGTGCACGGCGACTACCGGCTCGACAATGTCGTCTTCCATCCGGACGAACCGCGCATCCTCGCCGTGCTCGACTGGGAGCTTTCCACGCTGGGCCATCCGCTGGTCGATTTCGCGTATCACTGCATGATCTGGCGCATGACGGCGGGCGAGCGGCGCGGGTTGGCTGGCCTCGATCTCGATTCGCTTGGCATTCCTGACGAACGCAGCTATCTGCTGCGCTATCTGGAACGCACCGCGCGCGACACGGGGGCAAGCGTTTCGCCTGCGGCCTGGGGCTACTACCTCGTTTTCAACATGTTCCGGCTCGTCGGCATCCTGCAGGGCGTGATGGCGCGTGCGCTGCAAGGCAATGCGTCGAGCGCGCTCGCGCTCGAAACCGGGCGGCGCACGCGGCCGCTCGCGGAACAAGCCTGGGCGCTCGCGCAGCAGGTCGATGCGCTGCGCTGAGTTGATCTGAGCCGGGCGCGCGGACCCGATGCGCTCCCATTCCAACATCCCTCGCACTGCGCCCGCGCGGCGGCCCGGTGCCATTCTGATAGAAGGAATCACGCGATGAACTTCGAGCATTCGGATAAAGTGAAGGATCTGCAGGCACGTCTTCGGGCGTTCGCGGATCAGCACGTGTACCCCGCCGAGGCGCAGTTCGAGGCCGAAATGGACGCGGCGCGCCGCGCGGGCAACGCCTGGCAGCCTGCGCCCGTGATCGAAGGGCTGAAGGACAAGGCGCGCGCGGCGGGCCTCACGAACCTCGAATACGCGCCGCTGTGCGAGATCATGGGCCGCTCGGGCATCGGTTCGGAGCCGTTCAACTGCTCGGCGCCCGATACCGGCAACATGGAAACACTCGTGCGCTACGGCACGCCCGCGCAGCAGGACGCATGGCTCAAGCCGCTGCTGGAAGGCAAGATTCGTTCGGGCTTCGCGATGACCGAACCTGCCGTGGCCTCTTCGGACGCGACCAACATCGAAGCCCGCATCGAGCGTGACGGCGACCACTACGTCATCAACGCGCGCAAATGGTGGACTTCGGGGGCGAACGATCCGCGCTGCAAGATCCTGATCTTCATGGGCAAGACCGATCCCGATCACGCCGATCCACATCGCCGCCAGTCGATGATCCTTGTGCCCATGGAGACGCCGGGCGTCACGGTCCTGCGCCATCTGCCGGTGTTCGGCTACGACGACGCACCGCACGGCCACGCCGAGGTGCTGTTCGAAAACGTGCGCGTGCCGGTCTCGAACGTGCTGCTGGGCGAGGGGCGCGGCTTCGAGATTGCGCAGGGGCGCCTCGGGCCGGGCCGCATCCATCACTGCATGCGCCTGATCGGGCGCGCGGAGCGCGCGCTCGAAGCCATGTGCCGGCGCACCGTGAAGCGCACGGCATTCGGCCGCAAGATCGCCGATCACGGCGTCACGCGCGAGCGCATCGCCAATGCGCGCATCCTGATCGACCAGGCGCGCTTTCTGGTCTTGCATGCGGCCTGGAAGATGGATACGCTCGGCAACAAACTCGCCCGCAAGGAGATCGCGATGATCAAGGTGGCGGCGCCTTCGATGGCTTGCCAGGTGATCGACTGGGCCATCCAGGCGCACGGAGGCGGCGGGGTCAGCGACGACTTCGGGCTGGCGCGCGCGTATGCGAGCGCGCGCACACTGCGCCTCGCCGACGGTCCCGACGAAGTGCATCGCAACGCCATCGCGAAGATGGAGCTGGGCGCGTATCTTTGAACTGCAAAGGAGTGCGAAAGTCATGACGGGAACCCCCGACACGGCGCTTGTACCGTTCGTCAGCCTGCCCGACGAGATCCGCCTGTTGGCCCGCACGCAAGGCGAGCGTGCGGCGCTGGTCTGCGACGGCGAGACGGTGAGCTATGCGGCCTTCGACACGTTCGTCGATCGCTGCGCCGCCGCTCTGCAGCGCGATGGCGTAGCGCCGCGCGACGTCGTCGCCATTTGTGCGCAGGGCTCGATTGCCTATGCGGTGGCGTTCGTCGGCGCGCTGCGCGCGGGCGCCGCGGTCGCGCCGCTATCGCCCACGGCGCATCCCGACAGCCTCGCGGGCATGATCGCAAATGCCGGCGCCGGCCTCGTATTTCTCGATGCGGAGGTTCAGAAGGCACTGGCGGCCGCCGCGGCGCCGCCCGCGGTTCGCACGGTGCGGCTCGACACGAAGACCGGCCAGGATGCATTCGATAGCTGGCTCGCGCCTGCGGGCACCGTGCCGGAGCCTGTCGCGATCCAGCCCGAATGGGCCTTCAACATCATCTATTCGTCGGGCACCACGGGCATGCCCAAAGGCATCGTGCAGTCGCACGCCATGCGCTTTGCCTATGCGCATCGCAGCATCTCGCGCGGCTACGGCCCCGGGGCGGTGACGCTGATCTCCACGCCGCTTTATTCGAACACCACGCTCGTGAGCTTTTTCCCGACGCTGGGTCTCGGCGGCACCGTGGTCCTGATGCCGAAGTTCGACACGAAGCGCTATCTGGAACTCGCGCAGCAGCACCGCGCGACGCACACGATGCTTGTGCCGGTGCAGTACCGGCGCCTGCTCGCCGATCCCGACTTCGACCGCTACGATCTGACGAGCTTCCAGTCGAAGTCGTGCACGAGCGCGCCGTTCGCGGCCGATCTCAAGGCCGAGGTGGTGCGCCGCTGGCCGGGCACGCTCACCGAGTTCTATGGCATGACCGAGGGCGGGGCGTCGTGCGAACTGCGCGCCGAAGAGCACCCCGGCAAGCTGCACACCGTCGGCCAGCCGATGCCGGGCCACGAGATGCGGCTGATCGACCCCGAAGGACGCGAACTGCCGCCGGGCAGCATCGGCGAAGTGGTGGGGCGCTCGCCGACCATGATGACGGGCTACTACGGGCAGCCGGACAAGACCGCGGAGGCGGAGTGGTACGACGCCACGGGCGAGCGCTTCATCCGCACGGGCGATATCGGCCGCTTCGACGAAGACGGTTTTCTCGTCCTTATGGACCGCAAGAAAGACATGATCATTTCGGGCGGCTTCAACATTTATCCGAGCGATCTGGAACAGGTGATCGTGGAGCACCCCGACGTGATCGAGGCCGCCGTGGTGGGCGTGGGGTCCGAGCGCTGGGGCGAGACGCCGGTGGCTTTCGTCACGCTGCGCGAAGGGGCAGCGCTCGAGCCGCCTTCGCTGATGGCCTGGGCGAACGAACGGCTGGGAAAGATGCAGCGGCTGGCTGCGGTGGTCGTGGTCGATGCACTGCCGCGCAGCGCCATCGGCAAGGTGCTCAAGCGGGATTTGCGGGAGGGGTTTGGGCGGGGGCTTGCTTAGACTGCGGACGTGGCGGGTCTATTTCAATAGAATCGAGCGTTTCCGTGATGGAGGTAACGCCTCGCAGATCGTCGCCCGTTATTTGGCGATGGTTTTTATCGAAAAATTTAATTTCTGTATCGATGACGAGGGTAACCGGCGTGTCGCCGGCGGGGCTATGCCAGATAGCCTGAAATCTGTATGGCCCCATACGCGCACCACCCATATGCGGCATTGTTGAGCTATTTATCCGGACGCCCCAGCCGGTGTCTGTTACCGAAAAAGACTGTAATATAAAATCTCTGAATTGTGGTCGATCATTTATGATTGGAATGATTTTTTCATTAAAGCTGATGGATCCGTCGGCATAGGTACTCATGGGAATCGATAAGAAAGTTAATATAAATATCGATTCTCGTGAAAAAAATCGATTTATCATTTTCTTTTTTTGAGATATATGTTTTATATTTCAATGTTAACGTGAAATTCGGTCGATGAATTCGGTTACTTCCAGTTTGCCATTTTCAGTAAATCCTGTAGAAATGTGCTTTGCGTCTTTCTTATATTGTAAACGCATTGCTCGTAAAGTGCAGGAAACATTGAGCCATCATGCTCTGCTTTCCATTGCGCCCCCGCGTTTCGTTGCAGCTCACAGTATTTTATGGCGTCATTCTGTGATGCCATGTAATCGTTGAGTAATTTTTGATGCGCATTTCCCAAAGGGATGGTTGCCCGTAAGTTCCTATAGAGTTTGTCGTTATCGGCAGTTATGTCTGCGCTCAAACCGTGGTAACACTCGGCATCGCCATATCCTCCACCTAAATGTTTGAGGCATGCAGGGTTCGTTTTTGCTACTGCCATGCTTGTGAGGACGATAAATGAAGCAAGGCTGATCAAATATCTGCTAGTAAGATGCATCATAGATCCCCGATTCAAACAAGCGTGCTTCCGAAAAACGCCGCGGAGGAAGCCCTTTATTGCGGCCCACGCGATATGTCAAAATATAGTCGAACATTGTCTCGTAGTGTCCTGTGTTTATTTTGTCGATTATTGCGCCCGCACCACTATTTTCTCCACAGTTATAGATAATACTCGCCAGAGCATCGTATTCGAACTGATACAGGGGAACATTGACATCGGAATTTAATCGACTCTCCACTTTTTCAATGGCCTTCGCTTTGAAGCCTCTCGCACGCTCAAGGGAGATGGTATCTCCAACCTTGATGTGATCAGATGGGTAGATGCGGTGTCCACACCCAACCGTCGGAATACCGGCGTTATCAAGATATGCGGTCAATATAAAACCTTCAATTACTTTATGTCCCGCATACGTTCCATCGAGAGCGCCGGACTCCCATACGGCAATGAACGACAAGCCATCATCGGAAATTTTCCACGGCTTGCAATATCGAGATATGTAAACATTGACATTCGAATCAGGGTTTGTATTGGTTGTGCATTTGTGCAACGGATCGATCATTTTTGGTTTGTTGAATTATTGAGATTTTCAGTAAAATATTAAACATAATTTCGATGGCCGAGATAAATGCGAATCGCTTTCGCACCTTCTGTTCTATGTCGCCTGGTACGCCCCGATGAATCAGTAACGCCATGGACTAGCCTCCCCAGTGATTCGATGGTGTAGTACGTATTGGTGACTGGCAGACCCTTTGCATCTTGAAGCGTGAATTGTTCATCGAAACGATTCGCGATGGACTCGCGACACCGGCATGCCCACGCGGTGCCCAGAGCTTCGGTCATCTCGTAACCGGACTGATACGAGCGGAGCATGGCAAGTGGAAAGAAGCGGCCGGTCTCGACGTTCAACGCCATTCCCGTGGGTAGATCCGGAAAATTTTCGAATATCGAATATGTTGTACGGCAAAGCGGACATTTTTCTTCGCCTGTCATATAAACGCCTCCTGTATCAAGCGATTTCGGCAGTCTTTGGCATGTGGGTTCAGCTTCTCCAACGCTATAGCGAAGTCGTCGTCAATAACACTTGATAAATCAGAAAAATCATTAGCTATTTGTGGACTACACTGGAACCGCTGATTTCGGTATGCACGCCGTCGTCCAAAGGAGGTCGACACTGCACGGTTAAGGGCCGAGCAGCATTGAACCGCATCCTGCAGGTCTCACGAACCTGCATTCCATGGGAGGACCTTCGGCAGGAACTCGGCCGCGACTGAGGCACGACATGCTGGCGCCGGCTGCGAGAACACGACTGGCACGACTCGATGGCGTTCGAGCGGACGGGGATGATATTTTGCCCAGTGCTGGCGCTGCGTAGAATTACGGCTCGTAGAGCTTCGTAGGTCTGACGGGTTTTCCACCCGTCGCGACGCGTGATCCGCGCGCCGCGAGGCCCGACCCGGCAGGGGGCCGGGCGAACAGGCACATATCGCCGGTGGGCGGCACTACCGAATCCGCTCCTGCATGGTCTGACTCGCGCGATACGCCTTCTGCGCTGCCGGGCCTTCGTAATCGGCGGGAAATTCGGTTTCCGCGGTGATTCGCGCCCAGGCGCTGGCCAGCGCCTCGAAATGGGACATGCTCATGCAAACTACTTCAACGGCAAATCAGACACCGCGTCAAGTAGCTGTTCGGCTCGTCGGTCATTGAGTTCCGAAACGCAAGCCAAACGGCGCATATCGAGGGCGTTGCCAATTGCTCCCCCGCCCAAAGATGACGCAAATGCACATTGGGCATCCCGGTATCTGGCGAAGTCCTTGTTTGATGCAGCAAGTTTGGCCTTGGCCTCGTTAGCGTACTTATTGTCCTCATCCCATTTTGAGAGGGTGCTAGCTACTTTTTCCTCTGCTTGCCGTAATGCCTTCTGGCTTTTGTCGGCGTGCTTTGCCAAACAGTCTCGCATTCCAGCTTCGGAGAAGGCGCTGCATTCCTCGCGCAAGGCTCGCTCGCCAGGAGCGGGAGGAGTGGCGGCTGCAAGTGCCGATACGGGCATATAAGCCGCGAGGAAAACCCCTAACAGCTTCATTGTGTGCATACGACAACCTTCCCCTTGCGCACCAACGACAATGCGTAATCGAGCTTCCTGGCGTAGTTGGGAGCGCCGCCTCCGTTATAGCGCTGCGAGATCAGCAGCGTGGATATGGGTCGCCAGCGTGTGATGACACGTTGTACCGATGCCTTTCTGTATTTCAACACCTGCCCGGACCGTAGAACAGTAGTTGTCGGATTCAACCCTCTCAGCGTATCGATCGTACTTCCTTGTGCTTTGGCAATCTTGTCAAGACTATCGCCCGGCTTTACAGTGATTTCGTAAACCTCGGTGTCAGCATCGGGCGAGCTTCGGTACTCGAAGCTCGCCATACGCATGAGCAGGTAGCCTATACCTGCCCGGATGTTATCTGCTGGAATGACTCGGACTGATCTCGTCGTCAGTCGCCCTTGAAAGGTCGGCGGGAGAATTAAGTTACCGCCTTCTTTGCCGGAAAGAAGCGATGTCATCCCTGGATCACCGGCTACGCCAATTTGCATTGGCTTGGTGTTCCACTCAGAATGATTGGCTCCCGTTTCGACCCAAATCATCGCTTTGACGAGTTGCCAATCCAATGGCACATACCCTGCTGTGCCAGAAAGGTGGCGGTTGTACTCATTGACTGCTGTCTGGATTTCGCAATCCCAAGAATTCCATCTAGCATCTCCGACTGCCTTGTTGATACCGTCTTGCCATACCTCGAAGCCCGTCTTCGGTGTTGCCTGAATCGCCATATCAGTCTTTTCCGGTTGAGTTGTGCATGTGATCTACGTCAAGGTCGCTGCCATCACGGTCTGCGCCGCATAGCACCGAGTGCGAAGACGCGCGGGTTCGCGGTGCGCGAGTGACTTGCTGCTTCATGCCATGCAAAACTGATGGTCACGCCGACGTCCTGTCCTGCCAAAAACCGCCGAGATGGTAGGCAATCGAGAATGGGACTTCAAGAACCGCTTCCGAGAATCGTACAAATCTGATTTGAGTGCCCAGACGTTCACGACGCGGCAATATCGCCCCCAGCGCTTGCAGCCTTGATGATCTGGTAAGGCAAACCGACAAGGGCATCGTGCGGCCCCGAGCTTTAACGGACGGCCTGCACCGAAGGGGCGCGCTGCTTCCAACACTTGGCGTTATCGAGCACGTCTGTGCTCGGGCGATTGTCCACGGCGACCATCGCATCTACGGCACTCTGGCCAGACCGCTGTCGGACGTGCGCGGCCGGCCGCCGTGTCCGTGATCCGCTCGAGCGGCACGACAACGACTAAATGACCCGATTGGCCTGGCGGGGGCCAGTCTCCGGTCAAGTCGGACTTGCGGCGCACGTCGACCGGAATCTCGAGCGAGGGAAACGCGCTTATACACCACCCCCATCGAACAAACCCAACGCACTCACTTTGCCGCGCTCAACTCGCTGCCCGGCATCGCCTTGATACTGCCGCCTTCCACCACGGCCACCACGGCGCGGCCCATCGTGAAGCCGCCGCGCGCATCCACGCCGGAGAGGCCATCGGGGTTGTTATCCGTCGCGAGGCTCTTGATGGCCTGGTCGAACGACTTGCGGATCGCGGCCGCATCGCTCGTCGTGCCGGCCTGCTTCATGGCGAGCGCGGTGGCCCAGACCGCCGTGTAGTTGAGCGATGCCTCCTGCGTGGGCATGCGTCCGTCGTGCGTCTTCGCGAATCGGACTACGAACGATTTCGCCGAGGGCGCGGGGTCGTCGGCAATGGGCATCACGCCGATCGCACCTTCAAGCGGGCCATAGCCGCCCGCGATCTTCGCGACTTCGTCTAGCTTCGCCTGGTCCATGACCGCGAAACCGCCCTTGTAGCCCAGTTCGCGTGCCTGGCGGATGATGAGACCGGTGGGTTCGGACGGGCCGCCGAGGAAGATCACGTTCGGCTTGGCGGCCAGCACGCGGCTCACGCCGCTGTAGAAGTCGGTCGCGCGGTTATAGGACATGGGGTTGTCGGCCACGACGGTGCCGCCCGCGGCCTGCCACGCGGGTTTGAACGCGGCGACCCAGGCCTTGCCGTAGTCGGTGTCGGTATTGGCGAGCGCGACGGCCTTGCCGTACTTGTCCATCTCGTACTTCACGAACGCCCCCGTGTACGAGGTGAACTCGGGCGGGATGCGCAGCGTGAGCGGATTGCCGCGCGCGGCCAGTTGCGGCACGCTCGTGTAGGCGAGCAGCAGCAGTTTCAACTGTTCGTTGATGGTCTGCACGGCATAGCAGCCGCCCGAATGCGGCACGAGCACCACGGCGGCGCCGTCTTCCTGCACGAGGCGACGCGCGTTGATGGCGGTCTCGCTCGGGTTGTACTGGTCGTCGAGTGCAACGATATCGAGCTTGACCTTCTTGCCTCCCACCGTGAGCCCGGCCTGGTTGATCTCGTTCACGGCCATCTGCATGCCTTCGAGCACCTCTTTGCCGTACTTCGCGGCACCGCCCGAAAGCGGGCCGGAGTAGCCGATATGGACAGTGTCGTCGGCGAAGGCGGGGTGGGCCACGACGAGCGCGGCAATCAGTGCAAAGGACAACTTACGGAGTGTCATTGTCTGTCTCCTGAACGGGTGTGGTTCGGGTTGTGGTTATCGGGGGGCGGCGCCGTGCGCTCAGCCGCCCACGTAGGCGCGCCGTACGGCTTCGTTGCCGGCCAGGCTTTCGTAGGTGCCTTCCAGCACGATGCGGCCGGCTTCCACTACATAGGCACGGTGCGCGATTTTCAGCGCGGCGTGGGCGTTCTGTTCCGCGAGCAGCACGGTAGTGCCGGCGCGGTTGATGCGCGCGATCACTTCGAACATCTGCTTGACCACGAGCGGCGCGAGGCCGAGCGAAGGCTCGTCGAGCAGCAGCACGCGCGGCCGGCTCATGAGCGCGCGGCCGATGGCGACCATCTGCTGCTGGCCGCCGGAAAGCGCGCCCGCGGCGTCGTCCTTGCGTTCGGCCAGCGCCGGGAATAGTTCGAACACCTCATCGAGCCGGGTGCGATTGCCTGCGCGGTCGCGGCGATGAAGGTAGGCGCCGAGCATCAGGTTCTTCAACACCGACATGCCCGGGAACAGCTTGCGTCCCTCGGGGCAGTGGATCACGCCGGCACGTACGACATCGGCCGGCTTTTTGCCCACCAGATCGACGTCTCTCAGGCGGATGTGGCCCGCGCTCGCGCGCGTGAGCGCGCTGGCCGCGCGAAAGATCGAGCTCTTGCCGGCGCCGTTCGCGCCCAGCAGTACCACGAGTTCGCCTTCGCCCGCGTGCAGCGAGATGCCGTGCAGCGCGCGGAAGCTGCCGTAGTCGAGGCTCACGTCATTGAACGTCAGCATGGTCGCTCCCGAGGTAGGCGTCGATTACTGCCTGGTTGGCGCGAATTTCCGCGGGCGTGCCTTCCGCAATTTTTTCGCCGTGGTCGAGAACCATGATCTTGTCGGCGAGATTCATGATCATGTTCATCTTGTGCTCGACGAGGCAGACCGTCTTGCCCGCGCGGGCGATCTTGCGGATCAGTTGGGCGAGGCCGTCGGTCTCCTCGGGGTTGACGCCGCCCGCGGGTTCGTCGAGCAGCAGCAGTTCGGGTTCGGTCGCCAGCGCGAGGGCGATCGCCACGCGCTTTTTCTCCTCCTGCGTGATGTCGCCCGCGGCGCGCGCCTCCACGTTCGCGAGGCCGACAAAGTCGAGTGCTTCGCGCGCCTTCTCCCGGCAGATGCGCTCCTCGGTCTTGCAGCGCTTCGTGCGCAGCAGCACGTCCCAGAGGCCCGAGCGCGTGCGCAGGCGGTGACCCACGATCAGGTTATCGAGCACGGTCGCGCCTTCGAAGAGCGCCGTGGCCTGGAAGGTGCGCGCAACCCCCAGGCGCGCCATGCGGTCCGCGCGCAGGCCGGTCACGTCCTCGCCGCGCAGGCGGATCGAGCCGCTCGTCGGCCGGTACATGCCGCTGATGAGGTTGAAGAACGTGGTCTTGCCCGCGCCGTTGGGGCCGATGATCGCGTTGACCTTGCCCGGCTCGATGCGCGTGCTGATGCCGCTCACGGCACACAGGCCGCCGAAGCGCTTGCTGAGGTTGTCGATCTCAAGCATGGCCGTCTCCCCGCGACGCCTGGTGCACGCCCGCCGGCGGCAGGCGGCGCGGCGAGATGCGTTTGCGCGCGCCGTTATAGAGGCCGACGAGGCCGTTCGGCAAAAAGATCAGCAGTCCGATAAGAAGCGGTCCGAACACGAGGAAGCGGTAATCCTGCATGAACTGCAGGTATTGCGTGAGCCACGGCACCGCGAGCGCGCCGATCAGCGGACCGGCCAGCGTGCCGATGCCGCCCACCACCACGTACATCGTCATGTCGAAGGTATGGTCGATGCTCGCGAGGTCGGGGCCGAGAAAGCGCACGAAGCCCGCGTAAAGGCCGCCCGCGATGCCCGCATAGAACACGGAAACGAGAAACGCCAGCAGCTTGTTGCGCATGAGCTCGATGCCGAGCGCCTGGGCGAGGTTCTCGCTGTTGCGGATGGCGATGAAGGTGTGTCCGAGCAGCGAATCGACGATGCGGTGCATGAGCCACATGCCGGCGGCGAGAAAGGCGAGGGTGAGGTAGTAGAGCGAGCGCGGGCTGTCGAACGTGACGGGGCCGATGCCGGGCGGCGCGGCAATGCCGATGATGCCCACTACGCCATGCGTAAGGCTGTCCCACTTCTCGATGGCGAGGAAGATGATGTAGCCCACGCAGAGCGTGAAGATCGAGAAATAGTTGCCTTTGAGGCGCAGCGAGAGCAGGCCGACAAAGAAGCCGAGCACCACGCACACCACGCCTGAGAGCGCGAACGCGATCCAGAACGGCACCTGATGATCGACAGTCAGGATACCTACGGTATAGGCGCCGATGGCCATGAAGCCGCCGTGCGCGAGGTTGAACTGGCCCGTGTAGCCGGTGATGAGATTCAGGCCCACGGTGGCGAGCGCGAAGATATAGGCCGTGGCCATGACCGTGAGCGTGTAGTCGTTGCGCACGAAGAACGGCAGGGCGAGGCCGAGCGCGAGGAGCGCGAGCCAGCCGAGAGGGCGTGAGGTCTTCATGATGTGCGCGCCTCCCGGGCGAAGAGGCCTTGCGGGCGCAGCGAAAGAATCGCGACGAGCAGCACGAAGGCAATGAGATCCTGGTAGTCCGATGAAACGTAGAAAGCGCCGAAGCTTTCCGCGAGCCCGATGATGAGGCCGCCCACCACGGCGCCGGGCACGCTGCCCATGCCGCCCAGGATGATGATGACGAAGGCCTTGAGAATCACGAGTTGCCCCATCGCCGGATAGATCAGGTTGATGGGCGCGTAGAGCGTGGCGGCGACGGCGGCGAGCGCCCCCGAGATCGCGAACGTGAGCATGCCCACCTTGCGCGTATCGATGCCCATGAGCGCGGCGCCTTCGCGGTTCTGCGCGACGGCGAGTAGGGTCGAGCCGGCCACGGTGTGATGCAGGAAGAGCTGCAGCACGAGCACGAGGCCGAACGCGCCGCCGATGATCAGAAGCCGCTGAATGGGCGCGATCACGCCCGACCATTCCACCACGCCGCCCCAGGGGGGCGCCATGCGCTGAAAGTCGGTGCCCCAGAGCGCCTGGGCGCCGGCCTGCAGAAACAGCATGAGGCCGATGGCGGCGATCATCGGAGAGAGGCCCGGCGCATTGCGCAGCGGGTGGAAGACAAGCTGCTCGGCGAGCATGGCCAGCACGGCCACGCAGACTGCGGCGGCGGCCATGGCCACCCAGTAGTTCAGGCCGAAGCGGGTGGAGAGGAAGAACGCAGCGAAGGCGCCCACCATGTAGAACGCGCCGTGCGCGAAATTGGGCACCGCCATGATGCCGTAGACGAGGGTGAGACCCAGCGCGACGAGACTGTACACGCCGCCTAGCGTCAAGCCGTTGAGCACCTGCTGCAAAAACAGATCCACCATGACCCTCCTGAATGCGGGAAACCGGTGTTGTGCCGCGGCCGTCGCCGCGCGATGCGCACCTGGAAAACGGTGGCGAAGGCGGTCAGACGAAAGCGCGTTTCAGGCCGTAATTTGGCAATGAATTCTGCTATGCAGTCACCTTAGGGGAAATACCGAATGATCGTGCGTTTTTTGCGCCGGCACCAGAAATTCGCTGCTGCCCGGGCTTTTCTGGCCCGACTGACAGGCCACTCGGGCGAACCCCGGGTTGACCCCGGGTACAGCGTTGTCTACATTCTGCAATGCAGACATAAATTCTGATTAGTGGAATGATCGTATCGAGGGCGCAGCGGTGGGGCCACCCGCCGCTGCGCCTTCTGGAGGCCGGCTCTTGAAAATCTTCGGGCAACTTGGCGCACTGCAGGCCCACGTGGGCGAAGCGCTGGGCGTGGGCGAGTGGATGACCGTCGACCAGCCGCGCATCGACCAGTTCGCGCACGCCACCCACGATCGTCAATGGATTCATGTCGATCCCGCACGTGCGGCGGACGGCCCATTCGGCGCGACCGTCGCTCACGGCTTTCTGACGCTGAGCCTGTTGCCCGCGCTCTGCGCGACTGCGTTCCATGTGGAGGGCTCGCGCATGGGCGTCAACTACGGGCTCGATCGTGTGCGCTTTCCGGCGCCCGTTCCGGTCGGCAGCCGTATCCGCGCGGCCTGCCGGTTGCTGGAATACACGCCGCTCGAGCAGGGCGCGCAACTGACGATTGAGGCGACTGTCGAGCGCGAGGGCTCGGAAAAACCCGTTTGCGTGGCGCAAATGGTGTCGCGCCGCTATTACTGAGCAAACGGCTTCGAAGAAACGAGGAGAACTCATGTGTTTCACCGGGCGGGTAGCGATCGTAACGGGCGCCGCCAGCGGCATTGGCCGCGCAACAGCGCAGCGCCTCTACGACGAGGGCGCTGCACTCGCGCTCATCGACCGCAACGCGGAGGCGCTCGCAGCCGTTGCGGACGGCATGGACCGCGCCCGCGTCTGGCACGCGAGCCTCGATGTCGCGCGCGAAAACGACGTGGCGAGTTGCGTCGATCGGGTACTGCAACGCTTCGGCACCATCGACGTGCTCTGCAACAACGCCGGCATTGCGGGCGGCGACTATTCGCTGGTTTCCGAAACGAAAACCGACGTCTGGCAACACGTTCTCGGCGTCAACCTGATGGGCGTCGTGCATTTCACCAAATGGGCTTCGCGCATCATGATCGAGCGCGGGCGGGGTGCCATCGTCAATACGGCCTCGGTGGCGGGCGTGCGCTCGGGGGCGGGCGGCAATGCGTACAGTGCTTCGAAAGCGGCGGTCATCAACCTCACGATGACGAGCGCGTGCGATCTCGCGCCCTGGCATATCCGCGTGAACGCCGTGTGCCCCGGCCTCATCGAAACGGGCATGACGGCGCCCGTGTTTGCACGCGCACGCGAGCAGAACAAGGAGGACCGGCTGGGCTACCGCTGCGAATTGCGCCGCCCGGGGCGCCCCGAGGAAGTGGCCGCGGCGATTGCGTTTCTCGCGAGCGACGACGCGAGCTATGTGACAGGCCAGGCGCTGCCGGTGGATGGCGGCAATACGGCTTCGCTGAATTTGCCGGGAATGAAGGTGTGAGGGGGGTGTGCGGCCCGGGTAATCGATGCGTGACGTCCTGGTGCATGCGAAGGCGTCACTATCGCCGATATCGGTTGGTGGTCGTTGCCCGTGATATCCGGAGCACGCCCTGCCTACCCCGGACATCCGACCGCCCGCCACCTTTCAAAACGTTTCCCAGTCCGACGATGCACCGGCGCTCGCGCCGGCAGCAGCCGTAGCGGGCACGGGGGCGGGCACCGGCTTCGACACGGCGCGAGGCGCCGCAGGGCGAACCGGCTTCGATAATGCCGGTGCGCGCGCAACGGTTTTCACAGCCGCCGCCGGCACGGCCGCCACCGCCGCTGCGCCCCTGTCGTTCGCGAGCTTGAACACCGAGATCGCACGTTTTTGCTGGGCCGCCTGCTGTTCGAGCGATTGCGCAGCGGCGGAGGCTTCTTCCACCAGCGCGGCGTTCTGCTGCGTGACTTCGTCCATCTGGCCCACGGCGCAGTTCACCTGCTCGATGCCGCGGCTTTGCTCTTCCGAAGCCGCGGAGATTTCCGCGTTGATGTCCGCCACACGGCGGATGGCCTGCTGCACGTCGCCCATCGTGCGGCCCACTTCTTCGGCCTGCGTCGAGCCTTCGTGAATCGTGCTCACCGAACTGTGGATCAGATCCTTGATTTCCTTCGCGGCGCTCGAAGCGCGCTGCGCGAGGCTGCGCACTTCGCCCGCGACCACGGCGAAGCCGCGTCCCTGCTCGCCCGCGCGCGCCGCTTCCACGGCCGCGTTCAAGGCAAGGATGTTGGTCTGGAAGGCAATGCTTTCGATGAGGCCCGTGATATCGGCAATCTTCGTCGAGCTGCTGTTGATCTCGGTCATCGTCGCCAGCATGGCTTCGACCACCTGGGCGCCCTTGTCGGCGATCTGCGAAGCGTTCGTGGCGAGCGTCGTGGCCTGGCGCGCGTTGTCGGAATTCTGCTTGACCGTGGCGGTGAGCTCTTCCATGCTCGCGGCCGTTTCTTCGAGCGATGCCGCCTGTTCCTCGGTGCGCGAAGAGAGATCCATGTTGCCCGCGGCGATCTCGCCCGACGCCACGAGTATCGACTCGCTCGACGTTTTCACGCCGCGCACGATCTCCGCGAGTTGCGCATCCATCTGGCGCAGCGCCTGCAGCAGGCGGCCGAATTCGTCGTTCGTGCGCACGTCGATGGCGCCTTCGAGCTGGCCGTCGGCAATGCGCTGCGCCGCCGTCATCGCGGTGGCGAGCGGTCCCGTGATGGCGCGCGACAGATAGCGCCACGCCCCGATCCCGACGATCAGACCCGCCGTGAGCAACGCGATGGCGGTGTAGAGCAGGGTGTGGAAGGTGTCGTTGCCTTCGGCCGCCGAGCTCTTGATCTGGCCGGCGTTGATGCCGATGTCTTCGTTGATGGCATCCGAGAGCGCGCTGCTTACCGATGAAAGCGTGCCGATGGCGGGGTCCGACGCGTCGAGCTTGCCGGCTTCCGCCGAAGCGAGTAGCGGGTCGAACTGCGACTTGTAGTCGGCCATCAGGCTGGCAATGCGGTCGGCCACCTTGCGCTCGTCGTCGTCGGTAACGCGCCCCGGATAGTAGTCGCTCCAGGACGTCGCCATCTTTTGTTCGAGCTCGCGGGCATGGTCGACCAGCGGCTTCGCCTGCGCGGGATCGTGCTGGATGACGAGCCGGTCGAAGGTGGTGCGCATGCGCAGCGAAGAGGTTTGCGTGGCGGCGAGATCCTCCATCGGCACGGCGCCGTCCGTGTACATGGAACGCATGTCGCTGCTCAACGTTGCGAGGCCGCGCATGCTCATCAAGCCAATCGCAATCATCAGCGCAATGCACGCTGCGAAAGCGAGGGCGATCTTGAGTTTGATGGTGCCGGTCAGTCTGCTCATCCTGCTTTACCTGTGTCATGAAAATGCAAGTGCCCATCGTTCGCCGCGAAGGTCGTGGCGTCTTTATTGATCAGACAAAACCACGCTGCGATCAGGGTCTTGAATAGGTATACGGCACTGCGTGGCGCGACCTTAGGGAAATAAATCGTGGCCGAACGCGCGAGGCCATGCGCGCTTGCGATGCGAACGACCATGAGCCTATGCCGTCGCATACATAGACTTCATGACGCTGGAGGGATGGGACGCGGCTTCGCGTCTGGATATCGTGGCGTCCAGGCGGTGCGATTCGATTGACAAGCCGGATGCGCTGCCACGAACCCACACGAATCAGGAGACGCGCATGAGCCAGCCGCAAGTGGTGGCACTGACCCGGTCGAAGTCGCCCGCCATTCCCCGCAACTGCACCTTCGACACCCGCGACTGGGAGATACTGAGCCGCTACTGGCACCCCGTCGCCTTTTCGGCCGACCTGCTCGACAAGCCGCTCAGCGTGACGCTGCTCGACGAACCGCTCGTCGTCTATCGCGCCCACGGACGCGTGGTTGCCGCGCGCGACGTGTGTCCGCACCGGGGCGCGCCGCTCAGTCGCGGCTGGGTGCACAACGATCAACTCGTTTGCCCGTATCACGGCCTCGAATACGAGGCGAGTGGACGCTGCAGCCACATTCCTTCGCAGCCCGAAGGACCGATTCCGGAACGCCTGTGCCTGACCACCTATGCGGCGCAGGAAGCGTATGGCCTCGTGTGGGTGTCGCTCGGCGGCGGCGAAATGCCGTTGCCCGATTTCCCGGCCTGGAATACCGAGGGCTTTCAGCAGATCCTGCCGCCTTCGATCGATATTCGCGCTTCGGCAGGGCGTCAGACCGAAGGCTTCATCGATGTCGCGCACTTCGCATGGATTCACCACGACAGCTTCGCCGACCGGCGCAATCCGGTTGTGCCGCAGTACTCGGTCGAGCGCCGCGAAAACGGCCTGCGTGCCGAATACGTGAGCACGGTCAGCAATTTTCCGAAGTCCATGCAGCATCGCGCACCCGAGGGTTATCTGTGGCGCCGCGTGTTCGAAGTCGACGTGCCGTTCTTCGCGCGACTCACGGTGCATTTTCCCGAGAATGGCCGGCTCGCCATTCTCAATGCGGCGAGCCCGGTGTCCGCGCGGCATACGCGGCTCTTCGTGCCGATCGCCCGCAACTTCGACCACGACCTGCCGCTCGACGACGTTTATGCGTTCAACCGCCAGGTGTTCGAAGAGGACCGTGCCATTGTCGAACTGCAATGCCCGGAAGACCTGCCGATCGACCGCTCGCTCGAAGCCCCCATCCTTGCCGACCGCTCCTCGGGTGCTTACCGGCGCGCGCTGGGAGAGATCGGCCTCGGCCAGTCGTATGTGCGTTGAGCGAATCGCAGGGGAACCGTCATGAAGATCTGGGAATGCGTGATTTGCGGGTTTCGCTACGACGAAGCCGAAGGTCTGCCGCACGAGGGCATTGCGCCCGGCACGCGCTGGGAGGACGTGCCCGAAGACTGGGTCTGCCCCGACTGCGCCACGGGCAAGCACGACTTCGACATGCAGGTGGTGCCGGCATGAGCGCACAGACACAAGCTCAGGGTGGACCGGCTCCGCTCGTGATCGTCGGCACCGGTCTTGCGGGGTACACGGTGGCACGCGAGTGGCGCAAGCTCGATAGCGAAACGCCGCTCGTCCTGCTGAGCCGCGACGATGGCCGGTTCTATTCGAAGCCCGCGCTCTCCAATGCGCTGGCGCAGAAGAAGGAGCCCGATCAACTCGCCACCTTCGACGCGGCCGCCATGGCCACGCAACTACGGGCCCGCATCGCGACGCATTGCGACGTGCGCCGCTTGCTGCCCGACGCGCATTCGATCGTGCTCGACAGCGGCGAAGTACTGCGCTACCGCGCGCTCGTTCTGGCCACGGGCGCCGATGCGCGGCGCGTGCCGATAGAAGGCGACGGTGCGGACGACGTACTCTCGGTCAACGATCTCGCCGACTATGTGCGCTTTCGCGAAACGCTTCGCACGTGCAGGTCGGTGGCGATCCTCGGCGCAGGGCTGATCGGCTGCGAGTTTGCGAACGACCTGGTGGCGGCCGGGCACGCGGTGACGCTCGTCGATCCGGCCGATGCGCCGCTTTCGCGGCTCTTGCCATCGGAAGCGGCAGCGGTGTTCGGCCGCGCGTTGGCGGCCGCGGGCATCGACCTGCGGGCAGGCGTGAGCGTCAATTCCATCGCGCGATGCCCGCGCGGCTACCGGCTGCTGCTCTCGGACGGCACGCGCCTCGATGCCGATGTCGTGCTCTCCGCCATCGGGCTTGCGCCGAGAATCGCGCTGGCGCGCGATGCCGGCCTCGAAGTCGCGGACGGCATCGTGACCGACGCATGGTGCCGCACGAGTGCGCCCGACATCTACGCGCTAGGCGATTGCGCCGCTATCGACGGCCGCGTGCGTCCTTACGTACTGCCAATCATGCATGCGGCGCGCGCGCTTGCGCAGGGTCTGGCCGGCAAGCTCACGCGCGTGGAGTTCCCTGCGATGCCCGTGATCGTGAAGACGCCGGCCATACCGGCCGTGGTGGTGACGCCCGCCGCGCAGGGCCGCTGGTCCACCACGGTCGGCATGGGCGATGCGCCCCACGCCGCGCGTGCGCTCTGCGAGGATCCGGAAACGGGGCGTATAACCGGCTTCGCGCTGCTCGACGCAGCCACCGCAGAGAAGGCATCGCTGCTCAAAGCGATGGCACCTGCGTAGAGGGAAGAGCTGGACCCGACATAAGCGCATGCGCGGGTCGCACCGTCCGTGCCGCGCATCGCCCCTCGACAGGCAGCTTCTTCGCTGACCGACACCTGTTGCGGATCGAGGGTCATGGGGTTCTCCTGTCTTGCTCCATGAGTTTCGACCGTTTGCCGCCGCGAGCGAGGGCTCGCGGCTTTTTTTATTGTGCGTTGCTTCATGCCATCTTGCCATGCCCACCGCCGTCACCGCACAAGACTCTTCGCCACGCCCGCCACCAGCCGCCTTAGCCAGACCACCGCCGCGCTGCGATGGGTGCGGTCATGCCAAAGCTGATAGTAGGTGAGCGCTCGGGGCTCGCAGGGAATGGGCTCGATGCGCAGCGGCAGCAAGCTGCAAAAATGCGTGGCGAGCGCGCGCGTGGTCGTGAAAAGCAGATTCGAGCGTAGCAGCACATACGGCGCCATGCCGAAGTAGGGCATCGTCGTGGTCACGTTGCGCGAGAGGCCGCCGCGCGCGAGTTCGATATCGATGGTGCCGAGCCCGGTTTCGTGGTGCGTGGTGACACCCAGGTGATCGGCCTCCTGGTAGATCGCGCGCGTGAGGTTGCCGCGCTTGACGGGGTGGTCCTCGCGCATCACGCAGACCAGGTCGTCCTTGCACAGCGGCTGGAGATGGAGCAACTCGGGCGGCGTACTCCAGTTGCCGATCACGAGGTCGAGCGTGCCGCTTTCCAGCGCGTGTTCATAGCCGCCTTCCACGGTCATCAGATGCCGGAAGTCGATGCGCGCGCGCGGCGCTTCCTGCTTGAACGCATCGACGATGGCGGGCAGAAAGAACACGTCGAGATAATCGGGCGAGCCGATGCGAAAAGTCCGCTGCGTGGTCGCGGGATCGAAGCTGATGGTGGGGTTCAGCACGGCCGAAATACCGGCGAGCGCCTGGTCGAGCGGTTCGATCAGCGTCATGGCGTGACTGGTGGGCACCATGCGGCTGCCGCTGCGCACGAGCAGGGGATCGCCCGTCATTGCGCGCAGCTTGCGCAGCGCAACGCTGATGGTCGGCTGCGATTGCCCGAGCAGCACGGCGGTGCGCGAAACGCTCGATTCCGTAATCAAGGTATGGAGAATCTTGAGGAGGTGGGAGTCTATGACTTGTCTGTGCATGGGGCCGCCATCGGATTGCCTGGGTGTTTCGACGCGTCTTCGAGGCGCTTGTTTTATCGATTTCCACGATGTATACGTAGCGATATTTCGTGAGTCAATCGACGTGCCGGGCGAATCAATGGGGAAAGCCTTGCGATTCGGGCTTTATAACGGACTGGGTATTGTGTTTATGTTCGCTTTGCCATGCGAATCTCACCGTGGACGTGAATGAACAGAATGCGCGAGCGCGCGGATTCTATCGGCATTATGGTTTCGAAGACGTCGGCCGTTCGTCCATCGACGCAGCAGGCCGGCCGTTTCCGCTGATACACATGGCGCTGCACGCTTGAACGCAAGCCGCACCGCCTTGATGGCCGCAATTAAGGAGATCCGATGATCCGCTTACCGGCAGTGGCCCATTCGCACGCATTGCGTCGCATTGCTCTGGCCTCTTTGTTGTGCGCACTCGCGCAAACCTGGGGCTGCGCGTTGCAGGGGCAAGGACCGCAGGCCGACGCCAGCCCCGTCGCACTCGACGCCCGTCCCAACGGTCTTGCGGTCCGTCCGGACGACGGCGCCATCTATCTGACCGACGACGCAACGAGCAGCGTGCTGCGTTCGACCGATGGCCGCGCGTTCAGCCGCTACGCAGGGGTTCCCGCCGCGGCTGGCCAGGCCGCGAGCCTCAGCCAGATCGCGTTCGATGCCGAAGGGAATCTGCTCGTCGAGCGTTTCGGATTCGGCACGGCGGGCGGGCTCTTCAGCATTGCCGGGGCAGACCACGTAGTGGCCCTGGCCGGTCTGGACCCCACGCGGCGCAGGCTTGGGCTCGCATCCGCCGGGGCGCATCGCGCGCTTTCGACATGGTTCAAGGGCGGCGGCGAGGGCGGCGCCACGGGCGGCCTGAGCCTCGTGACCTACGACGCGGCTACGGGCGAGGCCCGCGAGCGCGACCTCGTCACGGGACTCGGCAAGCCGGTGGGCGTGGTCGTGCTGGGCGACAAGGTTTTCGTGGCCGACCAGGCGCGCAACGTGATCGTCAGCGCTTCGTTGCCGGGGCTCCTCGCCGCGGCGCAGCCGGTTTCGGGCATGGATACGTACGCCCGGATCGCGCACCCGGACCTGATGGCCGCCGACCCGGCGACCGGCGCGCTTTATACGCGCTGCAACGCGGCATCGGTTTGCCGGATTACCGCCGATGGCATAGTCAGCGAAATCGCAAGCGGCTTTCACGACGCGCGCGGCGTCGCGCTGAATCCTTCGCGGCACCTGCTTTATGTAGTGGATCGTGCGGCGCCGGGCGGCACCAGCTTTCTGCGCAGCGTGACGCTGCCTTGAGCGCTCGCGCGCACCGGCAATCTCAGACCTGGATCACGCGTGCCTCGATGCGCGCGAGACGCTTGACATGGCGCGGCGCCGGCACGAGATCGGCGCCGGAAAAGAGCACCGGCGCGCCGCTTTCCTCGCTCAGCGCCTTGCCGCCGCATTCGTAGGCAATGATGGCTTGCTGGCCCACGGGCGTATTGAACAGCTCGTGCCACGAAAACATGACGGCATAGCCGTCGTGCCCGAGCGCCACGAAGATCATCCGCTTGAACTCGCCCGGCGTGTCGCAGCGCACGCCGGCGTGCTGGATGAGATCGGTGAGCAGGACGCCGCGATAGGGTTCGACGGTACGGATGAAGCGTTGTGTCGTATAGCAGCGCAGATCGAACGGCGCACAGGTCACCGCCGGGAATGCCTGGAGGTCGTCGAGCGAGAGCGCGAGCGGGCGCATCAGGCTGCCCGTGACATGCAGCGCGATGGCGTGCTCCGTGGCGGCATGCGCGGCAGCGTGGGCTGCGGGCGGCACAGCGGCGGCAGTGGCGGCGGCGGTGGGGGCGGTCTGCACGGTATCCATCGTCGGGTCTCCGGGCCGGTTTGGCCAGTCTCGGTCGCGATATAGTCCTGCGTATATTACGCGGTGCGCGCCCGCCGATCCAGTCTGGCCAGAAACATGGTGATTATGTCGTTGCCCTCATGCCCCGATAACGCTGCATCCCTGTCTTAGGGGGACGGATTGCCTGCCGGTATCCTTTCGAAGCACCGCGCCACCCGGTTCACCGTCTGCGAAACCGCGAAGAGCCCCAGCACGCCCACCAGCACGGGGCAGAGCAGAAAGCTCGCCGATCCGGTGCCGCTCAGCATGATGACGAGCGGGTCCGCGCCGGCAGGGGGATGGATCGAACGCGTGATCTGCATGGCCGCAATCGCGAGGCCGGTGGCAACGGCCATGGCCCACACGCCGTTGCCGGCGAGCCGGAAGATGGCCAGCCCCACGGCGGACGCAATCAGGTGGCCCAGTATCAGGTTCTTCGGCCGTGCGAAGACACTCGCGGGCGCCGCGAACAGCAGGACGCTCGAAGCCCCGAACGGCGCGATCAGAAGCGGCAGTCCGGTGAACTTCGCGAGCGAGCCGAGTAGGGCGATGGCGGCTGCGCCACCCAGCAGGCCGCGCAACACCTCCGGGCCAACGACGAAGCGCGGCGGGGCTGCCGCCGTTCCGTGGGTTTCTCTCATGAAAATAGTATGGATAACTGAATGATAAAAGCCGCGCGCTTCAATTAGAGGCGCGCGGCACGGCAGCTTAGGCTGTGGTGTAGCGGCTCGCCTCTTCGGAACCCGCCGTTGCATTGCCGGCGCTATACGAGTGTGCGCCGACGCCGGCCAGCTTGCCGCCGTCCACCACGAGGTACTCGTCGCGAATCGGCTGGCCCGCGAACCAGCATTCGAGAATCTCGCGCGTGCCTGCGGCGTAACGCGCCTGCGCCGAAAGCGTCGTGCCCGAGGTATGCGGCGTCATGCCCTGATACGGCATGCTGCGCCACGGATGATCGCGCGGCGCCGGCTGAGGGAACCACACGTCGCCGGCATATCCGGCCAGTTGCCCGCTTTCCAGCGCGCTCACGATCGCATCGCGGTCGCAGATCTTGCCGCGCGCCGTATTGATGATGTAGGCGCCGCGCTTCATCTTCGAGATCATCTGCGCGTTGAAGAGATGCTCGGTCTCCGGGTGCAGCGGGCAGTTGATCGTTACCACGTCGCATACCTTCACCATCGACTCCACGGTGGGGTGCCACGTGAGGTTGAGTTCGCGCTCGACCTGCTCGGGCAGGCGGTGGCGGTCGGTGTAGTGGAGCTTGACGTCGAAGGGCTTGAGACGGCGCAGCACCGCCGTGCCGATGCGGCCCGCGGCCACCGTGCCCACGTGCATGCCTTCGAGGTCGTAGGCGCGCTCCACGCAGTCGGCGATGTTCCAGCCGCCTTTCTTCACCCACTCGTGCGAGGGCAGATAGTTGCGCACCTGCGAGAGAATCATCATGACCACGTGCTCGGCCACGCTGATGCTGTTGCAGTACGTGACCTCCGCCACCGTGATGCCGCGCTCGATCGCGGCCTGCAGATCGACGTGGTCGGAGCCGATGCCGGCCGTGAGCGCGAGCTTGAGCTTCGGTGCTTTGGCAATGCGTTCGGCGGTGAGGTAAGCCGGCCAGAACGGCTGCGAGATCACGATTTCGGCGTCGGCGAGCTCTTTCTCGAAGCGCGAGTCGGGGCCGTCCTTGTCGGATGTGACCACCAGCGTGTGGCCTTGCGATTCGAGAAAGCGGCGCAGACCCAGTTCGCCGGAGACGCTGCCCAGCAACTCGCCCGGCGTGAAGTCGATTGCCTTCGGGGTGGGCGCCGTTTGCCCGTCGTGGTAGCGCTCGATGGTGGGAACGGTGTCGCGTGCGTAGCGTTTGGGCATGCCGTTGACAGGGTCGTCGTACAGCACGCAAAGAACCTTGGCCATGAATCTCACTCCATGTTGAAAGAGAAGAACGGGGCGGGCAGGCGCGGTGCAGCAGCGCCGTTCTGCCCTTGCTACGATCGTTCGGTGCGCGAAAGATCGATGGCCAGAGTGTTGTCGAGGACGTGGGGGCGGGTCCAATCGTTTGGAGGGATCGGCTGATAACTGCGGCTTATCAACATGCGCGAGCGCGGTCGATGCAGACCGTGCCCACCCGTTTCAGGTATCGGAGAGCAGGGCGTCGAAGCGGCCCTGCAGGTCGAGGCGCTGCGCCGCTTCCCACAGCGCCGAAACGAGCGGCGGCATCACGGGGGCATTGCGCGTGATGAGGCCGATCTCGCGCGTGAGCTCGGGCTTGAGCAGGGTGGCCGCGAACGCACCGTGGCCATGCACGCTGCCGAGCAAGCTATGCGGCAGCACGCTGTGCACCTGCACGTGCTGGATGCTCGAGAGCAGCGTGAGCAGCGAATCGGCCTCCGCGACCACGGTGGGCTGCACCCCCGCGCGCCGCAGCGCCGCGTTGATAACCTGGCGGTTCTGCATGGACGCATTGAGCAGGCAGAGCTGCAGGCCGCCCAGATCGGCCCAGCGGTCGATGCCGGCACAGGCGCCTTCGCCGCTGCCGGCAGGCGACATCAGGACATAGCGCTCGCGATAGAGCGGCGAGACGGCGAAGCCGGCCTGCACCTCGCGGTCGAGGTAGGTGAAACCGATGTCGAGCTCGAAGTCGTCGAGCTGGCGCAGGATGTCGGTCGAACTGAGCGAGCGCAGCGAAAAGCGGATCTCGGCGTGTTCGGCGCGGCAACTGGCGACGAGCAGGCTCACCACGGGCAGCGTGGTGGGAATCACACCGATCCTGAGCGTGCCGCTCAAGCGCACGCGTGCTGCGGACGCATCCTGGCGCATGTGTTCGAGCGTCGCCAGCGTCTGGCGCGCCCAGCCCAGCACGCGCTCGCCTTCTTCGGTAAAGCCGAGAAAGCGCCTGCCGCGCTGCACGATCACGAGGCCGAGTTCGTTCTCCAGGCTGCGGATGGCCGAGGAAAGCGCGGGCTGCGAGACGTTGCAGACTTCGGCTGCACGCGCGAAGTGCTGCTCGCGCGCGAGCGTGACGAGGTAGTTGAGTTGGCGAATGAACATCGCGGGCGCGCGCGAGGCCGATGCGCGAACGCACCTACGCGAGCAGATCCTCGTAGAACGCGCCGAAGGGCCGCGTGGGGTGGGCGATCTGGATTTCGAGGATCCACAGGCCCGCCGCAGGCGCCGCGTCGAAGTCGCCCAGGTTGCCCGCCTTGTAGATCGCGTGGGGAAAGTCGCTCACGCGATGGCCTTTGATATCGACGTTCAGGCGCCAGCCGTGCGCCTCGGCCCGTTCGGCCGCGTAGTCGTAGAGCGCGATGCCGCTGCATCCGGTGCCGCGCCAGTGGGCTTCGACTTCGTCGAACACGGTCCTGGCGGCACGCGCGCAATCGTGCATCTCGCGGTCGCTGCCCGTGACGAAGGTCGCGCCGGCATCGCCCTCGTGGCCGCCCCAGACCACGCCCAGATCGACGAAGAAGATGTCGTCCTCGCCGAGCACGGGGTCGCCTGCGGAACGTTCCTTGAAGGTGCGCAGCGTGTTTTCGCCGAAGCGGATCAGTACCGGGTGCCAGATGCGCTCCATGCCGAGCGCCTGGAGGATTTCCTTGCCGCGCAGGTTGGCTTCCGACTCGCGCATGCCGGGCCGCAGGGCCTCGGCAATCTGCTCGACTGCTTTCCAGGTCATGGCCCGGGCGTGCTCCATGGCCGCGAGAGAGAAGTGCTCTCCCACCGCCTGCTTCGAATGGCTGTTCACCGCGTCGTGCTCCAGTTGGGGATACGTCTTCTTTCAATATATTCTCTCGTATATTTCGTGCGGCTGCCATGTTCGCATCGCGCAAGGGCCGCCTGCGCCGGATCGGACGATGACGAGATGAGTGCGTTCGAGCATGATGGGCACCCCGGGGTTATAAATGAAAAAAACTAATGGATGAATGAAATAATGCCATTTTATTTCATAATCTGGAAACCCTATCATGGCTGCCAATCCCAGCAACTCTCATCGGATGGCAGCCTCCATGGTCACGACGCATAACCTCGGCTTTCCGCGCATCGGCGCAAAACGCGAACTCAAGTTCGGTCTCGAACGCTACTGGAAGGGTGAGAGCTCGCGCGACGAACTCAAGGCGCTCGGCGCGCAGCTGCGCGCGCGCCACTGGGACCAGCAGAAGGGACTCGATCTCGCGCCCGTCGGCGACTTCGCGTTCTACGACCAGGTGCTCGACATGAGCTTCACGCTCGGCAATCTGCCGGCGCGCGTACAGGGCTTTCATGGCGACAAGCTCGACAACTATTTCCGCGTGGCGCGCGGCCGCTCGGCGGCGGGTGCCGAAGAGCACGCAGCGTGCTGCGGCGGCGTGGCGGCCGGCGAAATGACGAAGTGGTTCGATACCAACTATCACTACATCGTCCCCGAATTCACGGCCGATACGCAATTCAATCTCGACTTCTCGCGCCTTTCCGGGCAACTGCGCGAAGCGCAGGCGCTGGGCGTGAAGGTCAAACCAGTGATCATCGGACCGCTGACCTACCTCTGGCTCGGCAAGGCGAAAGACGATTCGGACAAGCTCGCGCTGCTGCCGCGCCTCATGGCCGTGTATCGGGCGCTGCTGAGCCACTTAAACGCCGTGGGCGTGGAGTGGGTGCAGATCGACGAGCCGATTCTCGTGACCGAACTCGAACCCGCCTGGCGCGAAGCGTTCGCGAGCGCGTACGAAGGCTTCGAAGTGCGCAGCGTGAAGCTGCTGCTGGCAACGTACTTCGGCCAGCTCAAGGAGAATCTCGATCTCGCATGCAGCCTGCCGGTGGACGGTTTGCATATCGACGCGATCAACGCCCGCGACGAAGTCGCACGGGCCGCGCAGAAGCTGCCCGCGCAAAGCGTCCTTTCGGTGGGCGCCATCAACGGCCGCAACATCTGGAAGACGGACCTGAACGCCGCACTCGAATGGCTCGCACCGCTCGCGCAGCAACTGGGCGAACGTCTGTGGATCGCCCCGTCGTGCTCGCTGCTGCACGTGCCGGTCGATCTCGCGAGCGAAGCAAAGCTCGACGCCGAAATCCGCTCGTGGCTCGCATTCGCGCTGCAAAAGCTCGACGAACTCCAGGTGCTGGCCGCCGCGCTGAACGGCCGGCGCGACCAGGTTGCCGACGCGCTGGCCGCGAACGCCGCCGCCATCGCCGCGCGCCGCAACTCGCCGCGCGTGAACAACCCGGCGGTGAAGGCCGCGATCGCGCGCATCGACGCGGCGCTCGGCAAGCGCCAGCACGCCTATGCGGAGCGCGCGCCGAAGCAGTCCGCCATCCTGAACCTGCCCGCGTACCCGACCACGACGATCGGCTCGTTCCCGCAGACCGCGGACATTCGCCACGCACGCAGCGAGCACAAGGCGGGCCGCCTCGACGACGCCGGCTACCAGGTGGCGATGCGCAGGGAAATCGAGCGCAGCGTGCGCGAACAGGAAGCGCTGGGTCTGGACGTGCTCGTGCACGGCGAGGCCGAGCGCAACGACATGGTCGAATACTTCGGCGAGCAGTTGAACGGCTACGCGTTCAGCCAGTTCGGCTGGGTGCAGTCGTACGGCTCGCGCTGCGTGAAGCCGCCCATTCTGTTCGGCGACATCAGCCGCCCGCAGGCGATGACGGTGGCGTGGATCACCTACGCCCAGTCGCTCACGAACAAGCCGATGAAGGGCATGCTCACGGGCCCGGTGACGATCCTGAACTGGTCGTTCGTGCGCGACGACCAGCCGCGGTCGGTGTCGTGCTACCAGCTCGCGCTGGCGATCCGCGAAGAAGTGCTGGACCTGGAAAAGGCCGGCGTGCGCGTGATCCAGATCGACGAGGCCGCGCTGCGCGAAGGCTTGCCGCTGCGCCGCGCCCAGTGGGGCGAGTACCTGCGCTGGGCGGTGGAGTCGTTCCGCATCGCGGCCAACGGCGTGCAGGACGAAACGCAGATCCACACGCATATGTGCTATTCGGAGTTCAACGACATCATTGCGTCGATCGCCGACATGGACGCGGACGTCATCACGATCGAGACCTCGCGCTCGGATATGGAACTGCTCGACGCGTTCGACAACTTCAGGTATCCGAACGAAATCGGGCCGGGCGTCTATGACATTCACTCGCCGAACATCCCGACGCAGGAGCACATCGTGGCGCTGATGCAGAAGGCGGCCGAACGCGTGCCGGCGGGGCGCCTGTGGGTGAACCCGGACTGCGGCCTGAAGACGCGCCAGTGGGCGGAAGTGATTCCGGCGCTGACCAACATGGTGGCCGCGGCAAAGGTGCTGCGCAGCCAGGCCCAATAACGCTCACGTCGTCAGCCGTACACAGGCGTCCCGGGCCGGTCCCGGGACGCTCCGACCGAGACGGAAGGCGAAAACCCGGGCCGTTAAGAGCCTGGGCGGCTGCGTGCCGCGGCACACTGCGTCACGCGGGCCGCCTTCACTCCGCCGCGAGGCTCGCCTCTACCTCGACCTCCGCGTTCACCTTCGCCTTTGCCGCCCGGGCGGCCGCGGAGGGCATCAGCAACACGGCCACCGCCACCGAAATGAGGCAGCCGGCCACCACTTCCTCGATGCGCAGCTTCGCGAGCGGCACGATCGCGAAGCCAAGCTGGCCATACACGAGGCCCACGAGCAGGGTGATGAAGAACACGCCGCGCGCATAGGCGTGGAGAATGAAATAGGCCCACCCGAACACCGATAGCGCCATGGCCGCCATGAGAATGCCGGCCTCGTGCGGGAACGCGATCACGAGGAGCGCGCTGACCGCGGCGCCCGCAAGCGTGCCCGTGAGCCGTTTGGCGACGCGGGCGAGCGTGTCCTCGCGCGAGTGGGTGCCGAGGAACACCACGAACGTGCTGATGACCGCCCACATGGAACGGTCTTCCGACAATTCGCTTCCCGCGAGCATGGCCAGCAGGGCCGAGATCGTCGCCAGCGCGGCCGTGCGCCAGGCGAGATGCCGGTGCCCGCGGGCGAGCGCGGCAACGTCGGCCAGCCGCGGTTGACGGAGTCTCGCGCACAGGCGGCCGGCCCCGCGCACGGCGTCGCCGGCGCGGGCTCTTGCGCTGGAGGCACCGTGGTAAAGCGCCCGCGCGAACGCGCGCCATTCCCCATCGCGCGGCGCCATCGGCAGCACGATGCGCCCCACGAACGCCACCACGACCGGCGCGCTCGCCATCACGGCGAGCATGGCGAGCAGCTTGTCATGCGAAGGATGCAGGTACAGGCCCAGGTAGAACGCCACGAGCGCAAGCAGCGCGCTGCCTACGGCGCGCGGTCCGAGCGGCTGGCAGAGCATGCCGATGAACACGACGAGCAGAAGCCCGGCATAGCGCAGTTCCGGCTGCGACGCGATCAGCGCCGACGCGGCGAACGACGCGCAGGCCCAGAAGGCCATCGCGAAGAGCGAAACGAGCCAGCCCGACAGGCGGCTTTCGCGCAGAAAGAGCGGCGCGATCATGGCGAACAGCGTGCCGGGCGCGGCGAGGGTGATGTCCTCGTGGTGCTGGAGCGTCCAGGCAACGTTGAGCGCGGCGGTCAGGACGCAGGCGAGCGTCGAGCGGCCCGCATTGCGCAGACGCGAGAATTCGGGGTCGTGGGCGAGCGCCCGGTCTAGCACGCGGGAGCAGGCGGCGGCAATCATCTTCGATGCGATCCGTACAGATCGGCGTCCCGGCTTGTGGCCTTGCGCCGATGGCCGGGCATGACGGCCCGGCATTGAATGGACGCCGCACGCGTGTCCCGGCCGGGATCTCCGGCGAGGCATGCGCTCGGCGAGGCTTGACACCCGGCCCGGCGGGGCGCGCGTCAGGGTAAGGGCACGCGAACTATGGGCAGGGTTTTCCCGAATGATAGCCGAACAAAATTACTGGAATATCGCAATGCCGGGTCGGCAAGGAGACTTCACGTGACGAATGCGACTGACTACCCCATCGAAGGCGGCTGCGATTGCCGGTTCGTGCGCTATCGGCTGCTGTGTGCGCCGCTCTTCGTGCATTGCTGCCATTGCCGCTGGTGCCAGCGCGAGAGCGGGGCGTCGTTCGCGCTCAATGCGATGATCGAGAGCGAGCGCCTCGAATTGCTGGGCGGCGCGCCCATGCTGGTCGATACCCCGTCCCAGAGCGGGCGGGGGCAGAAGATCGCCCGCTGCCCGACGTGTTCGGTGGCCCTCTGGAGTCATTACGCGGGCGCGGGGCCGGTTCTGTCGTTCGTCCGTGTCGGCACGCTCGACAATCCCGACCGGCTGCCGCCGGACATTCATATTTTTACGGCGTCGAGGCAGCCGTGGGTGGTGCTGCCCGAAACGACGCCTGCCGTGCCGGAGTATTACGACCGCGAGCAGTACTGGCCGCCGGAAAGCCTCGCGAGGCGCCGGGCTCTGCTGCCGCGCATCGAGGCGTGGCAGGCTGCGCAGCGAAGCGGGCGCTAGCGGCCCGGGCGATCCAGATGCATCCAGCGCATCCTGACGCACTAAACGGCGCGTGCGGCCCGAAAACGAGACGCCCGCGCCGTTGCCATGACTTCGACTATCGCAACGAAGGTGCTTACCGCGGCGGCCAGGGCTTGGCCGGCATGCCCGTCACCGGCGCGCCCAGCAGCGGCGTGGAGAGCGCGTAGGCACCGTTTTCGGTGAAGGCCCAGATGATGTTGCGGTCATACTCGGTGTAGATCGCGAACACCCCCTTGCCCAGCGTGTACGACGGCAGTTGCGATTCGTCCGCGAGCGCCGGCACGAAATAGCCGGCGATCTTCGGGTGCGCGGGATCTTTCACGTCGAAGATCTGCACGCCCGCGTTATAGAACGAATACGGCACGATGCCCTGGCGCCACGTACCCGGCTGGCCGATTGCGTTGGCGCGCTTCGGGCCGAAGTTGCCGCCGCGCTGGCAGAAGTCCGTGAACGGCGCGCCTTTGGGCACTTCGGGGCGCGGCAGGGTGGTCGCCACTTTCAGGTGCGAAGGATCGCGCGCGTCGATCACGTAGATATCCTTGAACGGCTCGTAGCAGTCGCGGTTCATCGGATAGCCGTTGGTGAGCACGTAGCCGGTGCGCGCGTACTGGCTCACGTCGGCGTTGTCGAACTCGGTGCCCGCGTAGCTCGGCGGCGTGTTCACGTTGCCGAGGATCTTCGGCTTTGCCGGATTCGTGAGGTCGAACGAGTAGAAGCCGAGTCCGCCCATCGCGCCGAAGCCGATCTTGCCGCCGTTCTCGAGCGGCCTCGGCAGGAAGATCGGATTGCGCGAGCCCATCCACGACGTGCGGTTGCCCGCGCGCGGATTCATCAGATAGGCATCCTCATCTTCCTTGTTGCCGAGGATCTGGCCCGGTACCGAGATCTGCGTGAGGAACACCGGATTGGCCGGGTCCGACATGTCCCACACCTGGTAGCCCGGCGAGTACAGGTAGTTCGGGTATTCGGTGAGCGCGTAGCTGTCGTCGGGGGCCGACGACACGATCATGTACTTGCCGCCGTAGTACTCGGGCGCGTCGAGCGAACCGGAGCCTTGCTGCTGGCCGATGGGCGCGTCCGGGTGCCTGTAGTCGGTGGTGCGGGTGGCGAGCAGCTTCCACTGGCCCGGCAGCGGGCCGTCCATCTCGTACACGCGGAAGCCCTTGAGCGAGTTGTAGTGGCGCTGCGCGGCCACCTTGTCGGGCTGGTCGATCTTCTCGGTCATGAGGCCATAGCGGCCGATCTCGAACGAGGCCACCAGCACCGGCTTGCCGAGCTTCTTGCTCCACGCGATGGTGGCGCCGCCCAGGTAGTCGTGAACGTTGTTCGGATCGAACGGCTCGCTCGAACCCTTCGGGCCCCACACGCCGCCGCGCGAATAGACCACCTTGCCGTTGGCGGGGTCGGTCACATCCATGATGCGCAGGTAGTCGCGGTCGTGGATGTAGAGGTAGCGGTGGCCGTCGAAGTCGGCGATGTTGTTCCAGGCGTGGAAGGGCGAATCGACACCGGGATAGAACGCCAGCACCTTCACGTTCTTCGTGTAGCTGTTCTTGTCCCACGTGGTCAGCTCGCCGGGGAAGCGCTGGCCCTGGTGCACTTCGGGCGTTGCCTTCGGCCACACGAACTTGCCCGTTGCCGGGTCCATGCCGTAGTCCACGCCCGGCTTGAGCGGCTTGGGACTGCGGTCCGGCGTGAGGCGCAGCCAGCCCGCGAGGTAGGGGTCCTGCACCTTCGGCTCGCCGGGCGTGCCGGGTGTACCCGTCGCGGCTGCAGGGCTCGATGCCGCGGCGCTGGCTGCGGCGTCGTCGGCTGCGGCCGCTTGCGCGCCCACGGCCAGCGTGGCGGCCGCGGCGACGAGAAATGCCAGCGCCGAGCCTTTGGCGAGCTTCGTCTTCAGATATCGGTGTTGCTGTTCAAGCATGTGCTGCCTCCTTGTTTTCAGAATCCGTGCCGAATGCCGATCTGGAAGCCCGTGGGGCTCTGGCCGGCATTCGGGTACTCCTGGAACGTGACCGGATACGGGACGGCCACGTTTTTCCTGTTCCAGACGTGCGCAAACGTGGTGTACAGGTCCGTGCGCTTCGACAGCGCGTACATGTAGCCCGCCACGGCGCCCGTTGCGGTGCCGAGCTCCGTGTTGTTGTCGTCGTGACGGTGCACGACGCTCACGAACACGCGATTGATGCCGTCGATGTTCCAGCGCGCGCCCAGTTGCACGTCCCAGCCCTGCGCGTTGAACGCGACGTAGGGCGGGTAGGCGTAGTAGCCGTTGTAGGTGTGATAGATCGCCGTGGGCTCGAAGCCGCCGAAGCGATACACCGCGGAGAAGTAGTTGTCGCGCGACGAGTGGATTTCGGCGGCGTTGTAGATGTCGCGGGTGTACTGCAATTCGCTCACGGCGCCGAGGAAAATGGGACCGTTGCGGTAATCGACGCCGGTGCTGAGGAAGCGCCCCGCGCGCGTGCCGTCGCCCACGCCGGTGGTGATCATCACGCGGCCGGTGAAACCGTAGAAGGTGGGCGACTTGTATTCGATGGCGTTGTCCACGCGGTACGACGCGTAGAAGAACTGCATGTCGTCCACCATACTGAAGTCGGCGGCCCAGCTCGGGTCGGCGTAGCCGGCAATCCAGTACGAAGGCGTGAACTGGCGGCCGAACGTGAGCTCGCCCCAGTTGCCCTTGAGCCCCACGTACGACTGGCGGAACTGCGTGGACTGTTCGCCGTTGTTCGCGCTGAACATCGGCTCGATCGTGAAGAGCGCCTTGTTGCCGCCGCCCAGGTCCTCCACGCCGCTCATGTTGAAGCGCGAGTTGTTGAGGCCGCCGCTCGACATGCGCCACGGGTTGCCGCCGGAGCCCGACGAAATCAGGTGCTCGATGTTCATATCGACCCAGCCAGACAGCCACAGGCTCGTTTGCGCGTGGGCGCCGGCGCAGGCGCACAGCGCCGCACCCGCCGCGATTACCTTCTTCTTCATTCGATCTCCTGATAATTGTCGTTCTTTGCGTGCGCGGGCGCCAGAAGGCGCTAAAAGTCGTTGGGTGCGCACGTTAGCGAAGCGTTCGGCCAGGGCCCCTGCATGACCCGATACCCCAACCGTGCTTCGCTGACCAAGGGTGTCGATGCGCTGCGTCGGCTTGTGCGTCCCGCGCTCTGGCTCGCGGGGCGCTTCCCGTATGCTTCCGTTTGCGTACCGCATCGATCGTGTATACACAAACTGGTTAAAATTATACTTACGGAAAAAAATGAATTCGTAGCATTATTTTTTTATACAAACAGCCATTTTGGTTATAGCGGGTTGACCCTGGTTCAGACCGCTACGGCTCGCGTCACGCGTTCGCCGCCAAAGTGCTGCGCGAAGCTGGCCAGCAGCGCGTCGCGCTGGGCGAGCCACGCCGCGGGCGAGCGGCCCGCCATGTGCGGCGTGACCAGCACGTCGGGATGCGCGAACAGCGCGGCGGGCACGGCGGGTTCGTCCTCGATCACGTCGAGGCCCGCGCCTGCAATCTCGCCGGCGTGCAACGCGTCGAGCAGCGCGCCGGTATCGAGCACGGAGCCGCGCGAGACATTGACGACATAGCCTTGCGGGCCGAGTGCGCGCAGCACGGCGCGATTCGCCAGATGCCGCGTGGCCGGGCCGCCCTGGCAGGCGAGCACGAGAAAGTCGCTGCGCTGCGCAAGCGGCACGAGGTCGGCGTAGTGCGTTCCCGGAGCGTCCTCGTGCGGCGAGCGGCTGTGATAGCCGATCGTCATGTCGAATCCCCCGGCGCGCGCCGCGATCAGGCGCCCGATGCGCCCCATGCCGACGATGCCGAGCGCCGCACCCGCGAGCGTGGGCCGGGCGCCGCGCGCGCCATGCCAGTCCCCTTGCTGCACGGCGCGCGTGAGCGGCGCGTAGCCGCGCGCGAGCGCGAGCATGAGGCCGAGCGCGTGGTCCGCCACGGTGGCCGCATTCGTGCCGGGCGCGTGCGTGACGACGATGCCGCGCGCGGCCGCCGCCGCGACATCCACGTTTTCATAGCCCGCGCCGAACGCGCTCACGATTTCGAGCGACGGCAGCGCCGCCATGCGCGCGCGGTCGAGGCCCGTGGAGCCGTTCGTCACCACGGCCCGCACCGTGGCGGCGGCAGCGGCTTCGGGCCAGCTGCCGTCGGGCCGGTAGTCGAGCGCGTAGTCGCGCCGCAGGGCGGCGAGCGTTGCCTCGGGCAGCGGGATCAGGGCCAGCACGCCGGGCGGCCCGCCGGCGGTGCGCGGCAGGCTCATGACTGGGCGCCGTCCGCGTCGGCCGACGGCACGACTTCCTTCACCGCGCCCTTCCAGCCGTTCTGCGTGATATCGAACACGGTGCCATCCGGCATGCGGTATTTCACCTCGTAGAACACGTTCGGGTCCTGCTCGTGGCGCCCGGTGAGGTAGGTGCCGCCGGCCGCCGCCACGCGCGCCGCCGTGGCATCCACGTCGTCCACCCACATGCCGAAATGGATCACGCCGCGCACGTCCTTCAGGCCGGCGTAGCCCGGCACCGTCTCGTCCTTGAAGTTGAGCAGGGCCACGTTCATCGTGCCGTCCGTCATATAGATGCCGCGCATGGCCTTGCCTGCGCGGCGCATGCCGAAAGCCTGCTCGAAGAACTGCGCGGCGGCCTCCGGATCCTCGACGGAAAGGGCGATGTGACGAAGCTTGTCCATGAAAGTCCTCGAAAGATGGCGGCGTGTGCCGCGGGGAATGGGGTTGCGCGACTGTGGCTCAAATCGGCGCAAAACTTCATCCGGTATACTACGTAGATATTGTGTATACACAAACGAGAATTTATATACCAGAATATGTCTCGTTGGCGGGTCGGTGCGGTTTGAGCAAGGCGCGCCGGTGGCGAAGCACGGAGACGAGGGATGCAGGCTGTGCAAGAACCGTTGGGAAATCTGTCCGCGACCATGCGGGAGCGCTTCGCGCAGATCGGGCCGCGCTGGGGCAGCGATATCAACGCGCACCGCGATCTGGTGATCGAGGCGTATTCGCCGCTCGTCGCCGCGGCGGCGGCGGCCGATACCGGCTGCGAGGTCACGCGCGACATCCCGTACGGGCCGCACGAGCGCCAGCGCCTCGACGTGTTCGCGCATGCGGCGACGCGCGCCCGCGGCGGGGCCGACGTGGTGCTCTTCGTGCATGGCGGCGCGTTCGTGCGCGGGCGCAAGAGCGTCAACGGCCTCATCTACGACAACGTGCCGCGCTGGTTCGCGCGCCAGGGCTGCGTGGCGATCAACGTGGAATACCGGCTTGCGCCCGAGGCGCCGTATCCGGCGGGGGGCGAAGACGTGGCCGCGGCGCTCGCCTGGGCGCACGCGCACGCGGGCGCTTATGGCGGCGACGCGCGGCGGATCTTTCTGGTGGGCCATTCGGCGGGTGGGGCGCACGTGGCGGCGTGTCTGGGCGACCCGTTGCTGGCCGCGCATCGGGCAGGGTCGGTGGTGGGGCAAGCAGCGGGACATGTAGCGGAAAAAGCAGCGGGCGCCGTGCTGATCAGCGCGCGCCTCGTGGCCGACGCGCTGCCCGACAACCCGAACGCAGCGGGCGTGCGCGCCTACTTCGGCGCCGACGAAACGCGCTACGCCGAGCGTTCGCCGCTCGCGTTCGCGCAACGCATCGGCGTGCCGCTCATGATCGTCGTGGCCGAATACGAGAACCCCTGGCTCGACGCCTACGGCGCGGCCTTCTTCGAGCGCGTGGCGCGGGAGCGCCAGCGCGACGGCCATCCCGCGCGGCCGCCGCGCTTCATGCAGATGCTGCGGCACAACCACACCTCGGTAGTGGCCCATTTCGATTCCGGCGAAACGCTGCTCGGCGAGGCCATGCTCGACTTCTTCCGCGCATGAGCCGCGGCTGAACGACCGCCCGGACTGAATCCTCAGGAGAACTGCATGTCTGCTTTTCGCAAGGCCGCCTTCGACGTGCCGCGCGTGTTCGCGCCCGTCGTCACGCCGTTCAATGCCGATTTTTCGGTCGATACGCCGCGTCTCGTTACGTTCTGCCGCTGGCTCGTGGGGCAGGGCGCGGGCCTCGCGCTCTTCGGCACCAATAGCGAGGCGAACTCGCTCACGCTGGCCGAACGCCGCGCCGTGCTCGATAGGGTGATCGCCGCGGATATCGACCCAGGCCAGCTGCTGCCCGGCACCGGCGCGTGCGCGCTGCCCGACGCGATCGAGCTGACGCGCCATGCCGCCGCGGCCCGCTGCGCAGGCGTGCTGATGCTACCGCCGTTCTACTACAAGGGCGTGAGCGACGAGGGGCTTTACGCGTATTACTCGGCGGTGATCGAGGCAGTGGGCTCCGCGGATCTGCGCGTGCTGCTCTATCACATCCCGCAGCTCACCGGCGTGCCGATCACGCCCGCGCTGATCGAGCGGCTGACCAACGCGTATCCGCACACGGTGGTGGGCATCAAGGACAGTTCGGGCGACTGGAGCAACACGGCCGGGCTGCTGGCGCGCTTTCCCGGCTTCAAGGTGTTTCCGGCTTCGGAGGCGTTGCTGGGGCTGGGCTTGCCGCTGGGCGCGGCGGGCTGTATTTCGGCGACGGCGAACCTGCAGCCCGGCGCGATTGCGAGCCTGCTCGCCGCGACGACGCTGGAGGCGCGCACGACCTGGGTCGATCAGGTTTCGACGATCCGTCTCGCGTTACAGGCGCATCCGTTGATTCCGGCGCTCAAGGCCGTGGTGGCGCAGCACACGCGGCATGCCGGCTGGGCGCGCGTGCGCCCGCCGCTCGTGCCGTTCGGCGCGCTCGCGGCGAGCACGTTGCTGGCGCAACTGGAGGCGCTGGGGTTCGCCATGCCCGGGCTCGCCCAGGCCGGCGGGTGAAATCAGGCGCTTTCGCGCTCGCTGCGCTGCCGCTTCAGGCGCCCCAGCACGACGATGGAAAGCCGCGCGGTGTGGTCGCGCATCGCGTTGTAGGCCCGTTCGGGGTTCGAATCGAGGATGGCGGCCACGATCTCGCGGTGCTCGTCCGTGGCCGCTTCGAAGCGCGAGGGCGTGGCGGGCTGCGCCGCGCGAAAGCCCGCGAGCCGCTGGCGCTGCACGGCGATGATCGAGGCGAGCGACTTGCTTTGCGCGCCCTTGCAGATCAGTTCGTGGAATTCGCGGTTCAGCTCGAAGTAGCCGGGTTCGTCGCCGCTCGCGATTGCCGCGTTCATCTCGGTTTCGAGTTCTTCCAGCTGCTTTTTCTCGACGAGGCTCATGCGCTGCGCGCTCAGGCGGCAGCACAGCGCCTCCAGCTCGCACATGGCTTCGAGCATGTCGGCCAGCTCGGCAAGGCTGAACTGGGCGACCACCACGCCCTTGCGCGGGGTGAGCTCCACCATGCCGCGCGCGGCCAGCTCGCGCAGCGCTTCGCGGATCGGCGTGCGCGAAGCGTTGAAACGCTCGGCGAGCGCGGCTTCTTCGAGCTTCTGGCCGGGCTCGAGCGTGCCGTCGATGATCTCGTCGGACAGCAGGCGGTAGATCTTGGAGGAGAGCGTCGTCATCGTATCGGTCGTCGATCTGTCGTCGGGTCGTCGTTTAGGCCGCCCGGAGCGGGCGGCACGGGCCGGAAACGGTCCCAGCAGGTCCCAGCAGGTCCCAGCAGCCGGGGACATTATGCGCCAGCCCACCGGGCGGCTCAATGCATCCGGCCGCCTGCGGTGTGCCGGATTGGCCCAGTGTACGCAGTGGCCCCTTTTTTCCCGATTGGTGTATACCTGAATGTATAAAAAAATACACTGAGTCATGATTGTATACGAATTGCGCGGACCCACGCGCAGCCCCCAGGATCGAGAAAGACAAGAGTGAGGACACAAGTGATCTGGTTTGCAATCGCAACGTATGAACAGGACGGCCGGGTGGCGACCGGGCTGGCCGTGGAGGGCGCGCTGTACGACGCGCAGGCCCTGCTCGAACGCACGGGCGGCGCACAGGCGCCGCTCGGGCTGGACGCGCTCATGGCCCGCTGGCCCGCCGAGGGCGACGCGGCGGTCGCGGGGCTGGCGCAGGCCGCGGCGGCCGTTGCCGCGGGCACGGCTGGCGTGGCGCCGCTCGAAGGCTACCGGCTGCACGTGCCGTTCGCGCCGCGCCGGATTTTCGCTGCGGCCTCGAACTACTACGAGCACGCGCGCGAAATGGGCACCGAACTCGCGCCGCGCGAGGAAAGCACGCCCTATATGTTCATGAAAGCGGAAACGAGCGTGGTGCCGACGCTCGCCGACGTGGTGATGCCCGCCCACGCCGAGCGCGTGGACTGGGAGGTGGAGCTGGCCGTGGTGATCGGCCGGGGCGGGCGCCATATCGCGCCGGAAAACGCCTTCGACCACGTGGCGGGCTACACGGTGCTCAACGACGTGAGCGCCCGCGACCTCAACCGCCGCACCGACTATCCGTTCAAACACGACTGGTTTCGCGGCAAGAGTTTCGATACCTTCGGTCCTTTTGGCCCGTGGCTCGTGCCGCGTGCGTGCATCGCCGAGCCGCAGAACCTGCGCCTGCGCCTTGCCGTGAACGGCGAGACCATGCAGGACGGCAGCACGTCCGAGATGATCTTCAGCATTGCCGAGCAGATTCACTACCTCTCGTCGATCCTGACGCTGCAGCCCGGCGACGTGATCGCCACCGGCACGCCTACGGGTGTCGGCATGGGGCGCGGCATCTATCTGAAGCCGGGCGACGTGATGGTGGCGTCGATCGACGGCATCGGCTCGATCGAGAATCCCCTCGTGCGCGGCTAAGGGCGCCGCAAGCGCCGCTGCAGCGGGCCGGGCAATCACAGACGGAGGAAGACATGTTTGAGCGGGTAGGGGCATGGGGGCGTTCGCGGGTGTGCGGGCTGGCTGCGGCGCTGGGGTTCGCGCTCGTGGCGTTGAGCGCGGCCGTGCCGGCGCAGGCACAGGCCGCCACGGCGGCGCCGGTGAAGGTGCGCGTAAACCTGGCCTGGCTGCCGCAGGGCAGCACGGGCGGCATCCTGCTGGCGCTTTCGAAGGGCTACTACCGCGAAGCCGGCCTCGATGTCTCGGTCATGCGCGGCTATGGCGGCCAGCGCACCGTCAACGAAATCGATGAAGGGCTCTTCGAATTCGGCTACGGCGACCCGGTGAGCGTGATGCTGAACCGCGCGCACGGCGGCCATGTGGTGCTCGTCGGCGCGGTCAACACGCGCTGGCCCGGCGCGATCTGCTATCTGGAGCGGCCCGGTTTCAAGGTGAATTCGCTCAAGGACCTCGCGGGTCTCACGCTGGGCGGCGGCAACGCCTCCGCCGTGCAGAACATCGTGCCCGAGTGGCTGAAGCAGAACGGCATGGCGCCGGACGCCATCAAGCTCGTGCGGCTCGATCCCGCCGTGATCAACACGGCGCTGCTGCAAAAGCGCATCGATCTTTCGGAGTGCTGGGAAGGCGCGAGCCTGCCGGTGCAGGCCGCCTTCGCGCAGCGTGCGGGGCAGCATCTCGGCAAGGTGTTCTATCGCGACTTCGGCCTCGACATGATGGGCAGCGGCCTCGTGACCACGGACGCCTTCGCCGCGCAGCACCCCGACGTGGTGAAGCGCTTCGTGGCGGCAACGTACCGCGGTTATGCGCTGATGCACGACCATCCGCAGGACGCCGCCGACGCCATCGCCGCGCAATACCCCATGCTCGACCGCACGATCCTGCTGCAGCAGATCCAGGAAACCAACGTGCTGATTACCGACGACCCCGCGCAGCACCCCATGGGCTGGCTGCGCCCCGAGCGGCTCGACGCGACGGCGGCCTTCGTGTCGCGCGCGTTCGGCCTCGGCGGCAAGGTGAAGGCCGGCGACATCTACACGAACCGCTTCGTGCAATAAGCAATCGACAACGGCCCGCGCCGTGCGCGGGTACAGGAAGGAGAGTGGCAATGAACAGCTTGCGTCCCAGGAGGCTCGGACACATGGTGCTGATGGTGCGGGACATCCACCGTTCCGCGCAGTTTTACACCGAAGTGCTGGGCCTGAAGGTTTCCGACTGGATCGGCGACCAGATGGTGTTCCTGCGCGCCGGCGCGGATCACCACGATCTCGCGCTTTCCCAACTGCCGAAAGACTCGGCCGACTTCAACGACCTGCCGCGCTACACGCGCCCCGGCCTCGAACATTTCTCGTATCTCGTGGAAAGCTACGAGGAAATGGAGCGCTCCGTGAAGGTGCTGCAGGAGCATGGCGTGGAGATCGTGCGGGGGATTGGCCGCCACGGTCCGGGCAACAACCTGTTCCTCGTGTTCAAGGACCCGGACGGCAACAACGTCGAGATCTACTGCGAAATGACGCAGATCGGCGAACACGATCCGTACGAGCCGCAGGTCTGGGAGCGCACCATCGAATCGTTCGACCAGTACCGCTTCGCGCGTTTCGTGGTGCCGCCTCCGCCGCACCTTGTCGCGCAGAAGTCGGGCGACGGAAAACCCGAAGAGAGTGATCAATAAAATCGGAGTCCTGATGAAACGACTGATCGAAACGGTCCTGTTCTGGGTCGCGGTCGGGCTCGTATGGGAGTTCGGCGTGCGCGTGTTCGGCGTGCGCGACTACGTGCTGCCGCCGCTTTCCGCCGTGCTCGAAGCCGGCTGGGCCATGCGTGCGCAGCTCGTCTCCGATACGCTCACCACCGCCTGGGAAGTGCTGGCCGGTTTCGCGCTCGCGCTTGCGGGCGGCCTCGCCGCGGGTCTTGCGGCGAGCTTTTCGTCGGTGGCGCGGCGCACGCTGCTACCCCTCGTGACGGCGCTGCAAAGCATGCCGAAGATCGCGCTTGCGCCGCTCCTGATCGTCTGGTTCGGCTACGGCTTCGCCTCGAAGCTCGCGGCCGCCGTGCTGTTCGCGTTCTTTCCCATCGTGATCGCGACGATGGGCGGACTCGCCAGCGTGCCGCGCAATCTCGACGAGCACTTTCGCGCGCTGCGCGCCTCGCCCGCGCGCACCTTCTGGTATCTGCGCCTGCCCGCCGCGCTGCCCGCGCTCATCGACGGCTTGAAGATCGCCATGCCGCTCGCGGTGATCGGCGCCATCGTCGGCGAGTTCATCGGCTCCGAGGACGGGCTCGGGCACCTGATCGTGTTCGCAACGTCGAATGCCGAAACGCCGCTGTCGTTCGCGGCGATCCTGATGGTGACCGTGCTGGCGATGGCGTTCTACGGCGCCGTCGATCTGGTGTCGCGCGCGGTCTGGTGGAGAGGAGTCACGGTCTGATGGCACGCGTCAAGCTTATGCGCCAGGAGGCGCGCGTGCGCGCCGCGGGCGCCACGGTTCATCCGCTCGCCTCGCCCGCTTCGGTCGAGGCGGCGGCGTTGATCGACATCGAGCGCGCCGGCAAGCGCTTCGCGGCGCGCGGCGGCGCGGGTGCGTTCGACGCGCTCGACGACGTCACCCTCAAGGTCGGCCAGCGCGAGTTCGTCTCGATCCTCGGGCCGAGCGGCTGCGGCAAGAGCACGCTGTTGCGCATGGTCGCGGGCCTCGCGCCGTGCGACGCGGGGCGCATCCGCGTGGGCGGCGCGAACGTGGACCAGCCGCTGGACGATATCGGCGTGGTGTTCCAGACGAGCAACATGCTCCCCTGGCTCACGGTGGGCGCGAACATCCGGCTCGGCGCGAAGCTGCGCAACCTGCCGCGCGAACAGGTGGAAGCGCGCCTGCCCGCGCTCATCGAAACGCTCGGCCTCGGGCAGTTCGTGGACCGCTATCCGCACGAACTCTCGGGCGGCATGCGCCAGCGCGCGTCGATCGGCCAGATACTGCTGCTCGAACCGCGCGTGATGCTGATGGACGAGCCGTTCGGCGCGCTCGATGCGCTCACGCGCGACCGCCTGAACGTCGAACTGCTGCGCATCTGGCAGCAGAGCACGCTCACGGTGCTGCTCGTCACGCACAGCATTCACGAGGCCGTGTTCCTGTCGGACCGCGTGATCGTGATGTCGCCGCGCCCCGGGCGCGTGCTGCACGACGTGCCGATCGATCTGCCGCGCCCGCGCGACCCCGACGAAACCCGCAACGACCCGCGCTACGGTTACTATGTGACGGAGCTCTCGAAAATGATGGGCGTATTTTGACGCGGGCCGCGGTTATCCACTGTGCCCGCGCGTGATAAAAAGCCAGCCATGCCAGTGAACCCCCTGAGCGAGATCTCCCTGATCCGCCGGCTGAAACTCAGCCAACTGATGATCTTCGAGCGCGTGCTGGAAACGCGCTCGGTCGTGCGCGCCGCCAACGAAATGCGGCTCACGCAGCCCGCCGTGACGAAGGTGATCCACGAACTCGAATCGTGCTTCGACGGCGAGCTTTTCCAGCGCTCCAATCGCGGCGTGGTGCCCACGGAACTGGGGCTGCTGCTCGGCCAGCGCGTGAAGTCGCTGATGGCGGAACTGCGCTACATGACCGACGAGCTCAACGATTTTCGCCTCGGCACGAGCGGGCATGTGATCGTCGGCACGCTGATTTCGGCTTCGGCGCGGCTTTTGCCGCTCGCCATCGCGAGGCTCAAGGCGCGCACGCCCAACGTGCTCGTGACGGTGCGCGAAGGCACGCCCGCGCACCTGTTCCCGGCGCTCGCCACGGGCGACGTGGATATCGTGGTGGGGCGCCTGCCCGAGCGCGAACTGCCGATTGCGAGCGCGTTTCCGCTCACGCACGAGCCGCTCTTCGACGAATCGCTTTGCGTGGTGGTGGGCGGGCGCAGCGAGGCGGGCGTGCCCGGTGAGGTGCAGCATCTCGCCGACCTCGTGAATTCGCCGTGGATCCTGCCCACGCCCGATTCGCCGGCCCGGCTTGCCGCCGAGCATCTGTTCCGCGCGGCAGACCTGCCGCTGCCCACCGATATCGTCGAATCGCTCTCGCTTCTCACCAATATCGGCCTGCTGCTGGAAACCCCGCGCGTGGCGCTGATGCCGCGCGTGGCGGCGCGCCAGTTCGCCGACGCGGGCCTGCTGCGCATTCTCGACCTGCCGGAAACGGGCTCGTTCGGCACCATCGGCTACTCGGTGCGCTCGAACAAGGAGCAGAGCGCGGCGTGCCGTGCCTTCGTCGAATGCCTGCGCGAAGCGGCCGGGGCGGAGCGCCAGGAGCCGGCCGCGGGGTTCGCCCAGACGGTCTGAAACCGTTGCTGGGCAAGGCTTGCGCCGGTATTCCGGTTTGGCATAGCGGCGGCCGAATGTTTGATTGTCGGTAAGCGCGGGACTTCCCTAGACTCGTGTGCACACATCAATCGAGCAGGAGGCGTTGTGATTCAAGAAGCGTCCGGCGCCGCGCGTGCGCCGCGGCTACTCCAGAACTATATCGACGGCGAATTCGTGGCGAGCGCCACGACCTTCGACGACCTGAGCCCCGTTGACGGCACGCTCGTCGCCCGCGTCTGCGAAGCCGACGCGCAGGCCGTCGACCGCGCGGTGCGGGCCGCCGCCGCCGCGCAGCGCGCCGGCTGGGGCGAGACGACGCCGGCCCGGCGCGCCGCCTGGCTCACGCGCATTGCCGACGGCATCGAGGCGCGTTTCGATGAATTCGTGGCCGCCGAAGTGGCCGACACCGGCCGCCCGCTGGCCCAGGCCCGCACGCTCGACGTGGCGCGCGGCATCGCGAACTTCCGCACCTTCGCCGACCTGATCCGCACCGCGCACAGCGAGTGCTTCGAAACCTGTGCGGCCGATGGCGCGGAGTACATGAACTACGTGACGCGCAAGCCGCTCGGCGTCGTGGGCATCATTTCGCCATGGAATCTGCCGCTGCTGCTGTTCACGTGGAAAGTGGCGCCTGCGCTGGCGATGGGCAACTGCGTCGTCGCCAAGCCTTCGGAGGAGACGCCGGGCAGCGCCACGCTGCTCGCCGAAGTCATGCACGAAGCGGGGCTGCCGCGCGGCGTGTTCAACCTGATCCACGGCCACGGGCCGAACGCGGCGGGTGAATTTCTCACGCGCCATCCCGGGATTTCCGCCATCACCTTCACCGGCGAATCGCGCACGGGCAGCACGATCATGAAGACCGTGGCCGATGGCGTGAAAGACATCTCGTTCGAACTGGGCGGCAAGAACGCGGCCGTGGTGTTCGCCGATGCGGACTTCGACGCGGCCGTGGAGGGCGTGCTGAAGTCGAGCTTCACGAACGCGGGCCAGGTGTGCCTGTGCAGCGAGCGCGTGTATGTGGAACGGCCCATCTTCGAGCGCTTCGTGGCCGCGCTGAAAACGCGTACCGAGGCGATTTGCGTGGGCGCCCCCGACGATCCGGCCACCACGATGGGGCCGCTCATTTCGCGCGGCCATCGCGAGAAAGTGCTCTCGTATTTCCGGCTTGCGGTCGAAGAGGGCGCGACGGTGGTCACGGGCGGCGGCGTGCCGGCCTTTGGCGATGCGCGCGACGAAGGCGCTTTCGTGCAGCCCACCATCTGGACCGGCTTGCCCGACACCGCGCGCTGCGTGACGGAGGAAATCTTCGGGCCGGTCTGCCACATCGCCCCGTTCGACAGCGAGGAAGAAGTAATCCGCCGCGTGAACGACAGCGCCTACGGCCTCGCGGCAAGCGTCTGGACGACGCATCTCGCGCGCGGTCATCGCGTGGCGAAGCGTATCGAAACCGGCATCGTGTGGCTCAACGCGTGGTTCGTGCGCGATCTGCGCACGCCGTTCGGCGGCTCGAAGCTCTCGGGCATCGGTCGCGAAGGCGGGCGCCACTCGCTCGACTTCTATTCCGAACTCACCAACATCTGCGTGAGGGTGGCATGAGCGTAATCGATCTGAACGCGGCGGCTGAAATCGCACGCCGGCTGCGCGAAGCGCAGGCGCGCGGCGTGCCGTGCGCGCCGGTGCGCGGCGCCATCGCGGAACTGGGCGGCGACGCGCTCGACGCCGCCTACGCGGTGCAGCGCATCAATACCGAACACCGTCTCGCGGCGGGGCGGCGGCTCGTGGGCCGCAAGATCGGCCTCACTTCGCAGGCAGTGCAGACCCAGCTAGGCGTGGACCAGCCCGACTTCGGCATGCTCTTCGACGACATGGCGATCGCGGACGGCGAAGAAATCGCACTCGCGCGCACCCAGCAGCCGAAGGTCGAAGCGGAAATCGCGCTCGTGCTGGAACGCAACCTTCCGCACGAGAAGCACACGCTGGCCGATCTGCTGCGCGCCACCGCCTATGCGCTGCCCGCCATCGAGATCGTGGGCAGCCGCATTGCGAACTGGGACATCCGCTTGACGGACACCGTGGCCGACAACGCATCGAGCGGGCTCTTCGTGCTCGGCAACCGGCCCGTGAAGCTCGACGCGTTCGACGTCGTCGCGTGCGGCATGGTGATGGAGCGCGGCGGCGACCCGGTAAGCGTGGGCGCGGGCGCTGCCTGCCTCGGCAATCCGCTTCATGCCGCGCTATGGCTTGCGGACACGATGGTGCGCGTGGGCGCGCCGCTCGCGGCCGGCGACATCGTGCTGACCGGCGCGCTGGGCCCGATGGTGGCCGTGGCGGCCGGCGACGTGTTCACGGCGCGCATCGAAGGCCTCGGCAGCGTGCGCGCTGTCTTTTCGGCCGCTCCCTCCTCTTCAACGGAATCCGCGTCATGAACGACAACACGAACCCAGGCGGGCAACTGGCCGTTGCCATCATCGGCTCCGGCAACATCGGCACCGACCTGATGATCAAGGTGATGCGCAACGCGCGGCATCTGCGCATGGGCGCGATGGTCGGCATCGATGCGGCCTCGGACGGCCTCGCGCGTGCCGCGCGCCTCGGTGTGCCGACCACGGCCGCCGGCATCGAGGGGCTTGTGGCGATGCCGCAGTTCGGCGACATCGGCATTGCGTTCGACGCGACTTCGGCCGGTGCCCACGCGCGCCACGCCGAAGTGCTGCGCCGCCACGGCGTGCAGGTGATCGACCTCACGCCCGCGGCCATCGGACCGTTCGTCGTACCCGTGGTGAACCTGTTCGAGCACCTGGACGCCCCGAACATCAACATGGTGACCTGCGGCGGCCAGGCCACGATCCCCATCGTGCATGCGGTGTCGCGCATCGCGCCGGTGCGCTATGCGGAGATCGTCGCTTCGATTTCGAGCCGCTCGGCCGGCCCCGGCACGCGCGCCAATATCGACGAGTTCACCGAAACGACCTCGCGCGCGATCGAAACCGTGGGCGGTGCTGCGCGCGGCAAGGCGATCATCGTGCTCAATCCGGCCGAGCCGCCGCTGATGATGCGCGACACCGTCTATTGCCTCACCGACGAAAACGCGGACACCGAAGCCATCGAGCGCTCGGTGCGCGCCATGGTCGCGGCCGTGGCGAGCTATGTGCCCGGCTACCGCCTCAAGCAGGCCGTGCAGTTCGACCGCTATACGGCAGAGAACCCGCTCGCGCTGCACGCGAACGAACGCCGCGCGGGGCTGAAGGTGAGCGTGTTCCTCGAAGTGGAAGGCGCGGCGCACTACCTGCCGGCGTATGCGGGGAATCTGGACATCATGACTTCGGCGGCGCTGGCCGCCGCGGAACAGATCGCGGCGAGCCGCGTGGCTGCCTAGCGGAGAAGGGGAACGACGATGACCGCCAATACAAAGAAGACAAAGAAGATCTATCTCTCCGACGTGACGTTGCGTGACGGCATGCACGCGATCCGCCATCAATATTCGCTCGATCACGCCGTGGCGATTGCCCGCGCGCTCGACGAAGCGGGGGTGGACAGCATCGAAGTGGCGCACGGCGACGGCCTTTCGGGTTCGAGCTTCAATTACGGCTTCGGCGCGCATACGGACCTGGAGTGGATCGAAGCCGTGGCGGGCGTGGTGAAGCGCGCACGCGTGGCCACGCTGCTGTTGCCCGGCATCGGCACCGTGCACGACCTGCGCGCGGCCTACGACGCCGGCGCGCGCACCGTGCGCATTGCCACGCACTGCACCGAAGCCGATATCGCGAAGCAGCACATCGAGTATGCACGCCATCTCGGCATGGATACCGTAGGATTCCTGATGATGTCGCACATGACCTCGCCCGAGGCGCTGGCCGCACAGGCGAAGCTGATGGAGGGCTACGGCGCGCAGTGCGTGTACGTGGTGGATTCGGGCGGCGCACTGAACATGCGCGACGTGGCCGCACGCTTCGACGCGATGAAAGCCGTGCTCGACCCCGCCACCGAAACGGGCATGCACGCGCACCACAATCTCTCGCTGGGCGTGGCCAATTCGATCGTCGCGCTGGAGCATGGGTGCGACCGCATCGACGCTTCGCTGACCGGCATGGGCGCGGGCGCCGGCAATGCGCCGCTCGAAGTGTTCGTGGCCGCCGTGGACCGCATGAAGCTCGATCACGGCTGCGACGTGAAAAAGCTGATCGATGCCGCCGAAGACATCGTGCGCCCGCTGCAGGAGCGGCCCGTGCGCGTGGACCGCGAAACGCTCGCGCTCGGCTATGCGGGCGTGTATTCGAGCTTCCTGCGCCATACGGAAGCCGCTGCCGCGAAGTATGGCCTGTCGGCCTTCGACATCATGGTCGAACTGGGGCGGCGCCGCATGGTGGGCGGCCAGGAAGACATGATCGTCGACGTGGCGCTCGATCTCGTCAATGCGCGCCGCGCCGCGGGCACGGCTCAGGAGGCCGCATGAACGACCTCGACGCCATTGCCGCGCAGCTCGACGACGCCGCGCGCCGCGCGGCGCCCATCCCGCAGTTGGCGCCCGATCTGGCCTTTTCGCTCGACGAAGCCTACGTGGTGCAGCGCGCCTCGATCGAGCGGCGCATTCATCGCGGCGAAAGCACGGTGGGCGTGAAGCTCGGCTTCACGAGCCGCGCGAAGATGATCCAGATGGGCGTGGACAGCCTGATCTGGGGCTGGCTTACGGACACCATGCTCGAAGAGGATGGCGCGCGCGTGGCGCTCGACCGTTTCATTCACCCGCGCGTGGAACCCGAGGTGTGCTTTCTCACGCGCCGCGACATCGACCGGCCGCTCACGCTGCTCGAAGCCTCGCAGTACCTCGAAGCCGCGGCACCGGCGCTCGAGATCATCGACTCGCGCTACCAGAATTTCCGCTTCTCGCTGGAAGACGTGGTGGCCGACAACTGTTCGTCGGCGGGCCTTACGGTCGGCTCGTGGACGCGGCGCTTCGAAGGCCTCGGCAACGCGGGCGTCGTGATGCGACTGAACGGACGCGTCGTGCAGACAGGGTCCACCGCGGCCATTCTCGGCGATCCGCTGCGCTCCGTCGTACAGGCCTCGCGGCTCGTTTCGCAAAGCGGTCTTGTGCTGCCCGCGGGCTCGCTCATCATGGCCGGCGCCGCGACGGCCGCCGTTGCCCTGCCGCCCGACGCGCACGTTCACTGTGCCGTCAACGGGATCGGCAGCACCGAATTCACTACTTACCGACTCTCATGAACCATTCAACGACTCAAGAAGCGCATGTGGTTGCCGGCAAGGCGAGGCCGCGCGGGCGCTTTCCGCACGTCACGCGCGCCGGCGACTTTCTGTTCGTCTCCGGCACGAGCTCGCGTCGCCCCGACAACACCATCGCAGGCGCCTCGGCCGACGAACTGGGCGCCGTGACGCTCGACATCCGCGAGCAGACGCGCGTCGTGATCGAGAACATCCGCGACATTCTGCGCAGCGTGGGCGCGGATCTGTCGAATCTCGTCGAAATCTCGTCGTTCCTCGTGAACATGAACGACTTTCGCGGCTACAACGAAGTCTATGGCGAGTACTTCGACGAAACCGGTCCGTCGCGCACGACCGTGGCCGTGCATCAGTTGCCGCATCCGCATCTGCTGATCGAAATGAAGGCCGTGGCCTACGCGCCGAAGCCATAACCCCAAAAATCCAGTCCGTGCAGGGAGGGACGAGAGACATGTTGCATTACGGCAAGCCATTCAACTTTCAGCGCTGGATCGACGAGCATGCGCATCTGCTCAAGCCGCCTGTGGGCAACCAGCAGGTCTGGCAGGACAGCGACATCATCGTGACGGTAGTTGGGGGTCCGAATCATCGCACCGACTACCACGACGATCCTTACGAGGAATTCTTCTACCAGCTGCGCGGCAACGCGTATCTGAACCTGTGGATCGACGGCAGCAAGGAGCGCCTCGATCTGCGCGAGGGCGACGTATTCCTGCTGCCGCCGCACGTGCGCCACTCGCCGCAGCGGCCCGAAGCGGACAGCGCCTGCCTCGTGATCGAACGGCAGCGGCCGCAGGGCGTGGTGGACGGCTTCGAATGGTATTGCGATGCCTGCGGCCACCTCGTGCGTCGCGTGGAGGTGCAGCTAAAGAGCATCGTCAAGGACCTGCCGCCGCTGTTCGACGCGTTCTACGCCTCCGGCGAGAAGCGCCGCTGCCCGCAGTGCGGCCACGTTCATCCGGGCAAAGCCGCCTGAGCGGCGCCCGGCGTTTCACACCGACCAACTGACAATGACACTTCGAATCGACATGCACTCGCACTTCTTTCCGCCCATCGGGCGGGAAGAGGCGGCAACCCTCGACGCGCAGCACGCGCCGTGGCTGCGTATCGACGCGGACGGCCAGCGCGGCATGATCATGACCGGCGAGCGGGCCTTCCGCCCAGTGTACCGCGCGCTGTGGGACCCCGTGGCAAGGCTGGAGGAACTGGACGCGCTGGGCGTGGACGTGCAGCTCATGTGCGCGACCCCCGTGATGTTCGGCTATCGCTACGATGCGGCGGGCGCGCACGAATGGGCGATGCGCATGAACGACCGCGCGCTGGAACTGTGCGCCGCGTCGCACGGGCGTCTCATGGCGCTTGCGCAGGTGCCCTTGCAGGACGTGGAACTCGCGTGCCGCGAGGCGACGCGCGCGCACCGCGCGGGACATCGCGGCGTGCAGATCGGCAACCACCTCGGCCCGCGCGATCTCGACGACGAACACCTCGTGACCTTCCTCGCGCACTGCGCGAACGATGGCATTCCCGTGCTCGTGCATCCGTGGGACATGATGACCGACGGCCGCATGAAGAAGTGGATGCTGCCCTGGCTCGTGGCGATGCCGGCCGAAACGCAGCTCTCCATGGTTTCGCTGATCCTCTCGGGCGCGTTCGAGCGCGTTCCGAAGTCGCTCAAGCTGTGCTTCGCGCACGGCGGCGGCAGCTTCGCCTTCCTGCTCGGGCGCGTGCAGAACGCGTGGGAGCAGCGCGACATCGTGCGCGAGGACTGCCCGAATCCGCCGGTTTCGTATCTCGACCGCTTCTACGTGGACAGCGCCGTGTTCGATCCGCGCGCATTGAAACTGCTGGTCGACACCATGGGCGAGGACCGCGTGATGCTGGGCTCCGACTATCCGTTCCCGCTGGGGGAGCAGAAGATCGGCGACCTCGTGGCGAACCATGCGGAGCTTTCGGCCGCTGCGAAGGCGAAGATTCTCGGCGGCAACGCCCAGCGCTTTTTCGATCTGCCGGACCTCGCCAGCGCGCGCGCCGCCTGAATTCGCGGCCTTGATCCACGGCCTGAATTTGCAGCCTGTAGTTGCACTTTGGTTGCACCCTCTGGTTGCCGATTTTATTCGTACTACACAACGGAAGACTGACCCCATGAAAACCCGGGACCATTGCACTGCGCTCGACGCGGCCGACCCGCTTGCCCACTGCCGCGCACGCTTCGATCTGCCCGCAGATACGCTCTATCTCGACGGCAACTCGCTCGGCGCGATGCCGGCGAACGTGCCCGCCCGCATGAAGCGGGCGCTCGAAGAGGAATGGGCGCATGGCCTGATCCGCTCCTGGAACGACGCCGACTGGTATCCGGCACCGCAGCGCACCGGCGACAAGATTGCGAAGCTGATCGGCGCGGGACAGGGCGAAGTGATCGTGGCCGATTCGACCTCCGTGAACCTGTTCAAGGTGCTCGTGGCGGCTACGCGCATGCGTCCGGGCCGCAGCACGATACTGGCCGAGCGCACCAACTTCCCGACCGATGTCTACGTGGCGTCGAGCGTGGCGGAGATGACGAACTGCGAATTGCGCTGCGTCGATCCGGACGAGGTGCTCGCCGCCATCGACGACACGGTGGCGATCGTCTCGCTCACGCACGTGAACTACAAGACGGGCAAGCGCTACGACATGGAGGCCGTGACGCGCCGCGCGCACGAAGCCGGCGCGCTGATCGTCTGGGATCTGTGCCATAGCGCCGGCGCGATGCCCGTGCGTCTGAACGGCTGCGAAGCGGACTTCGCGGTGGGCTGCGGCTACAAGTACCTCAATGGCGGCCCTGGTGCGCCGGCCTACGTGTTCGTCGCGTCGCGCCACCTGGACGGCTTGCGTCAGCCGCTCACCGGCTGGCATGGCCACGCGAAGCCGTTCGATTTCACGCACGACTACGCGCCGCATCCCGGCATCGACCGCATGCTGACCGGCACGGCGCCGCAACTGGGCGTGATCGCGCTGGAAAGCGCGCTCGAAGCGTTCGAAGGCGTGGATCTGGATGTGCTGCGCGCGAAGAGCATGGCGCTGGGCGACCTCTTCATCGAACTGGCCGACCAGGAACTGGAAGGGCTCGGGTGCACGCTCGCTTCGCCGCGCAATGCCGAGGCGCGCGGCAGCCAGGTCTCGCTCGCGCACAAGGAAGGCTACGCGATCATGCAGGCGCTGATCGAACGCAACGTGATCGGCGACTTCCGCGCGCCGGACATCCTGCGCTTCGGCTTCGCGCCGCTCTACGTGCGCTACGTCGATATCTGGGATACGATCGCGGCGCTCAAGGACATCATCCAGACCGGCGCCTGGGATACCGAAGCATTTCGCACGCGCAAGTCGGTAACCTGACACCGACCCCATCGAGGAGAGAGGAGACACGCAATGACACAACCAACAGGTTTCGACAGCATCGTCGAGCGCGAGAAGGGCTTGCAGCGCGGGCTTTCCACGGGCCAGCTCTCGATGATCGCCATAGGCGGCGCGATCGGCACCGGGCTCTTTCTGGGCAGCGGTTTCGCGATCGGCTTTGCCGGCCCGAGCGTGCTGGTGAGCTACGCCATCGGGGCGCTGATCGCGCTGCTGCTGATGGGGTGCCTCGCCGAGATGACGGTGGCACACCCCACGTCGGGTTCGTTCGGCGCCTATGCGGAGCACTACATCAGCCCGTGGGCCGGGTTTCTGGTGCGCTACGCCTACTGGTCCTCGATCGTGTTCGCCGTGGGCACCGAGGTCACGGCCATCGCCGTCTACATGAAGTACTGGTTCCCGGCGGTGCCCGGCTGGTACTGGATCGTGGGCTTTTCGGCGGCGCTCGTCGGCATCAACATGGTGAGCGTGAAAGTGTTCGGGGCGGTGGAGTACCTGTTCTCGATGCTGAAGATCGTCGCCATCGTGGCGTTCATCCTGCTGGGCGCCTATCTGGTGTTCGGCGCGCCGGCGCAGTCCGGCATCGGCTTCGCGAACTACACCGCGCACGGCGGCTTCTTTCCGAAAGGCGTGTGGGGCATGTGGGTGGCCGTGATCGTCTCGATCTTCAGCTATCTGAGCATCGAAATGATCGCCGTGGCGGCCGGCGAGGCGCGCGAACCGCACAAGGCCATCACGCGTGCCTTCCGCGCGACCATGATCCGGCTCGTGTTCTTCTACCTGCTCACGCTCGCGCTGATGCTCGCCATCGTCCCCTGGACCGCGGCCGGCACCGACGAAAGCCCCTTCGTGAAGGTGATGGCGGCCACGCACATTCCGGGCGCAGCGGGTGTGATCAACTTCGTGATTCTGGTGGCGGCGCTTTCGGCCATGAACAGCCAGCTCTACATCACCACGCGCATGATGTTCAGCCTTTCGCGCGCGGGCTATGCGCCCAAACGCCTCGGCAAGCTCAGCGCACATGGCGTGCCGGTTTCGGCGCTGCTGCTTTCGGCCATCGGCATCGCGCTCGCCACGGCGCTCAATGTCGTGTATCCGGATACCTCGTTCGTGCTCATGATGTCGGTGTCGATGTTCGGCGCGATGTTCACGTGGCTGATGATCTTCGTGACGCATCTGTTCTTCCGCCGCCATCATCGCGGCCAGATGCTCGCGTTCCGCATGTGGGGCTATCCGGTCACCTCGCTGCTCGGCGCCGGGCTGATGCTCGCCACGCTCGTCACTACGTACTTCACGCGCGAGTTCCGCATGACGTTGCTGTGCGGTGTGCCGTTTCTCGTCGTGCTGTCGCTCGCTTACTTCTTCTGGTATCGCGGGAGGGTGCACGCGATGCAGGGGGAAGCGGAGCCGCTGCAGGCGGGCGGCCACTAGAGCGCGCGCCGTTGCGCACGGCGAATTTCAGTAATTTTATATAAATTACTGAAATTTCCGCAGGCGGGGCGCTGCTATAACTCCGGCATAACCCAAAGCGGCCGTTTTTCAGTAAAATTCAGAAAATTACTGAAAGCGGCCGGATCATGGAAGGTTTTCCTCTCTATCAGCAGCACGAGCAGGCGTACTGCGTCCAGTTCTCGAACATCGAGCAGGCCGCGGCCGCCCAGGATCGGGTGCTGGTGGGGGCGCCGGGCACGATCATCGAGCACAGGCGCGGCAATGCGATCTACTACGCGCGCCAGTTCATGGACGCGGAAGGCAAGCGGCAGCAGGAGAACCTGGGCGGCCCCCAGGGCGACCCCGAAGTGGACGCGCGCGTGGAGAGCATGCAGGCGCGCATCGACGAGAGCAAGGATCTGGTCGGCCGCATTCGCGAGCTCGCGAAGCTGGGCTTCCAGGTCGCCGACAACAAGACCTACGCCACCATGGGCGTTCTCTACAACCATGGCCTTTTCCAGGCCGGGGCCGTGCTGGTCGGCTCGCATGCTTACGCCGTGCTGCTCAACAGCCTTGGCATCAAGGCAATCGCCTACCAGACCGACGATGTCGATATCGCGCGCGGGCGCCAGTTAGCACTGCAAAACGTGCCCTCGGGCGGCCTGCTCGAGATCCTGAAAGAGACGGGAATCGACTTCGTGCCCGTGCCGCCGTTCAACAAGCGCGAGCCATCGACCTCGTTCAAGCAGGCGGGCAAGACGCGCTTTCACGTCGATCTGCTCGTGCCTTCGGACGACAACTCGTTTCCCACCGTGGCCGTGCCCGAACTCGGCGCGCACGCCACGGGGCTCCCCTATCTCGCGTATCTGCTCGGCCAGTCGCAGATGGGCACGCTGCTTTCGCGCCACGGCGCCGTACCCGTACGCGTGCCCGATCCTGCGCGCTTCGCGATTCACAAGATCCTGGTCTCGCGCCTGCGCACGAACATGCTGCTCAAGTCGCAAAAGGACGTGCAGCAGGCCTGCGTGCTGCTGGCGATGCTGGGCGAACATCGCAGCGGCGATATCGAGGCGGCCTGTGCCGACTTGCCCGCTTCGGCGCGCACGCTGGTGCGCCGTGCGTTGCCCGAGGTGCGGCGCGTGCTGCATGCGCACGAAGGGGCGCTCGACGAGTTCGAGAGCGGGGTGGGCGCGGGGCGGTAAGCGTCTGGTCCGCCGCAGATTGTTCGTTGCCCGCTTGTTTCCTGCCCGTTACTTATTGCGAACCGACTATTGCGAACCGACTCGCATCGACGCCGGCGGCCCCGGCAGCGCAATATCGGCATGCGTGTCCACAAGCTTGCCATCCGCTTCGACCCGCAGCACCGAGAGCGTGTTGCTCGCGTAGTTGCCCGTATAGGCATAGCGCCCGTCCGGGGAGAAGGCCGCGCCCTCGGGGAAGGCGCCCACGTCCACCGTGCTGGTCCGGCGCACCTTGCCGTCTTCGATGCCGATGAGCACGGCCAGTCCCGTCTTGTGGCGATACCAGGCATCCGTTGCCGCGTCGTAGCTGCCGTTCAGGATCGTGGCGAGCGCTGCGTTTCCACGCGGGCTGGCCACCAGCCCCTCGATCGAATCGCCGGCGGTGACGAAATCCACGACGCGGGGCGGCTGCAACGACAGATCGATCACGGCAACGGGGCTGGCATTGCCGCTCGACGTCGCCTGATTGCCGGTATCCCCAACCAGCCCGAAGCGGCCATCGGGCGTGATCGTGACCTGCCAGGGCCACAGGCCCACGGGCATTTCATAGCCCGTCGGCGTCACGCGGCCATTGTCGATCGACAACAACGCTACGCTGTGCTTCGCCGTCTTCACGGCAAGCGCCGATTTTCCATCGGGTGCGATGGCGACCGAGGTGACGGTGTCGCCCATCGGCACGGTGTCCGTTACCGCGACCGCGTCGCCGTGAATCGAGAGCACCGAGAGCGACTTGCCGTCGCGATTGGCGACGATGGCCATCGTGCCGGTGCGATCGATGGCAAGGCCGGACGGCTGGCTGCCGACCTTGACCGTGGCGACGAGGCGCGGCGGCCTCGCCCGCACGTCCACCACGAACAGGCGATCGTCGGGCACGGGCTTCCAGGTGCCGTTTGCCTGTTGCTGCCAGTCGAGCGAATTGGCGATCAGCGCGAGCCGCTGATCGGGCGTCACGGCGAGATTGCTCGGCGGCCCCACCACCGAATTGGTGAGCGGCAGCGCGCCGATCAGTTCGGGATGCGCCGGATTCCCGAGATCGTAGAACTGGACGAGATCCTCGCCGGGGGCGTTATAGACGCGCTGGCCGCGGTCGTCGAATGTCAGCTTGGTGTCGATGCCGACCAGCATGATCTGCGCGAGGGCAAGGCGGGGCAGCAGGCATACGAGGCTCAAGGCGAGCAGGGCGAGTTTGCGTCTCATGGCGGGGGCGTTCCGGTGAGGGTGTCATAATAGATATCAATTGCTCTCTAATAATAGACACCAGTTGCTCTCTTATCAAGCGAAATGACGCCGGACCGTTCGCCCGGGTACGCGCCGTGCGACTCCGCCGCGAGGATCGGCATTTGCCCGGCACATAAGGAGATTGACATGGATCAGAGCAGGGAAGAACGGATCAGGGAGCGCGCGTACCGCCTCTGGCAAGACGACGGCTCGCCCGAGGGCCGTGCGGACGAATACTGGGGGCGCGCCGAAGCGCAGATCGACGCCGAGAGCGGGCCGGACGAGCCGGAGCAGGCCGCCGTGCAATCCGACAAGCATCGCTCGGCCGGTGCCCCGCTGGACGAGGGCGACGACGTTCCCGCCGCGGAAACGGCGAGGGAGCGCCGGCGTCGCTGAGCGTGGCAGGCGGGTGAAACGGACACAAGCGGACACAAGCAGGCGAGCGAGGCTAGCGGCCGCCCAGGCTGCCGCCGCCATCGACGGACAGAACCTGTCCGGTAATAAAGCCGGCTTCGGCGGATAGCAGGAAGCAGATGGCTGCCGCCGCTTCCGTGGGCGTGCCCAGCCGCCGCATCGGGATCGTTTCCGGAATGCGCTTTTCCGCTATTGCGCCATACTGTGCCCGACACACGCGACGACGTGGCCGCAGCCACGGCGGCTTGATCGGTACGATCAGTCGGTGCGCGATGACACAAGAACCGGAGAAGCGCTGCCCATGAACCCGATCAACCGCCGCCGCTCGCGCGCCCACCCCGCGCTGCAAGGTGCCTTTTCTATTGCCGCGGCGTTGATCGCACTAACGGTTGCAGGCGGGATTGCCGGCTGCACTGCGCCAACGCAGCCGGCCTCACAGGTGCCGCCGGCGTCGCTTGCGGACGCAACCTCGAACGCAACCTCGTTCGATGCCGCGATCGGCGGTCCGCAGCGCAGCGAGCAGGCGAGGGCGCGCGACGTCTATCGCCATCCGGAGCAAACCTTGCAATTCTTCGGTCTGACGCCCACGCAGACCGTCCTGGAGATCGCGCCCGGCGGCGGCTGGTACACGGACATTCTTGCGCCCTGGCTGCACGACGCCGGCCATCTCTACGAAGCCCAGTATCTCGGGCCTATAGCCGGCACAACGGGTGCCCCCGATGCCGAAGAGCGCGCGACCGACGCGGCGTACCGCCGCAAGCTCGCCGCCACACCGGCCATTTACGGCAACGTCGTGGTCGGCACGTTGCAGGCAGGCATGTTCTCGGGTTTCGAGGCCAACGAGCGCTTCGACCGCGTGCTCACGTTCCGCAATATCCACAACTGGATCAAGGACGGCCAGCTCGATGCGAACTTCCGCGCGTTCTATCGGGCGCTGAAGCCTGGCGGCGAACTCGGCGTGGAAGAACATCGCGCCGCGCCGGGGACGTCCTTGCAGCAAATGATCGATACGGGCTATGTGACCGAAGCCTTCGTGATCGAGCATGCCCGGGCGGCGGGCTTCGTCCTTGCGGGGCGCAGCGAAATCAACGCGAATCCTCGCGACACGAAAAACTATCCGCATGGCGTCTGGTCGCTGCCGCCCACCTACGCGGACGGCGACGCCGACCGTGCACGCTATGCGGCGATCGGCGAATCGGATCGCATGACGCTCAGGTTCGTGAAGCCCTGATGCGTGCCGTTGCGTCCGCGCGGGCGGAATCTCTCGTGGTAACGTGCGAAGACATCGCGGCTCGAACCGGAACCGATCGAAATGATTTCGCACGTTTTCGTGGGGGTTAATGACTTTGACCGTGCCTTCAACTTCTATTCGGCCGTCATGAGCGAGTTGGGGCACACGCTCAAGTTTCATGAGCCGGATACGTCCTGGGCAGGCTGGATGGCCGAGGGCGTGCCGCGCCCTTTGTTTCTTGTCGGAAAACCCTATGACGGCAATCTGGCTGAACGCGGAAACGGGCACATGGTGGCGTTGCTGGCGCCGGATCGCCGTTCAGTGGACAACGCCTACGCTCGCGCGCTCGCGAACGCAGGCACCTGCGAAGGGCCGCCCGGCTTGCGGCCGCACTACCACCCGGACTATTACGGGGCCTACTTCCGCGATCCGGAAGGAAACAAGATCTGCGTGTGTTGCCACGATCCCGTGGCGCGGTAAGTCGCGTCGCGTTCTGCGGGCAGGGCACGCAACGCTTTAGCCCCCTCACGTCGCGCAATCCCAATCCATAGGCTTTGACGCAATCGTCCCGCCGTCGCGCGCGACCGCCCGCGCGAAGCCGGGAATCTGGCATTCCTACATCACTTCGTGCGCGAAGGTATCGAGATCTTCGGGCAAGGTGTGGCTCATGAGATCCGCTCCCTCTGGCTTCGCGAGTGCTTTTTGACCCGGAGCGCCGATCCGGTTTCCTGGCGCGATTCCGGCCGCGGCCCGGGCAGGCAGATTGCCTATGCCAGTCGCAACCCCCACAACACGTCCAGCACATGTTGCGTGGCGCGCTCGACGTACCCCGCGCGATGGGCAATGCCGAGCCGGCGCCACAACGCCGGGCGCAGCGGACGCATGACGATGCGCGTATCGGGTGAGGGCGTTGCGGCCTCGTGGGGCAGCAGCGCCGCGCCGTAACCGGCCGCGACCAGACTCTTGATCGCGTCGTTGTAATTGAGCTCGATGCGCGGCGCGGGATGGTGTCCCGCGGCCGCGAACCACTCCGTAGTCAGGCGAGAGAGACGTGTGCTCGCATCATTGAGAATGAGCGGCCGGGCGGCCAGCCATTCGGGCGTGACGCGCGCCGGACACCGCCAATGCGCCGGCACGAAAGCCATCACCGGGTCGCGCCGCCATGGCTTGATGACGAGCCCCGCCACCGGGGGCTGGGGCAGCGCGACCAGCCCGACATCCAGCGTTCCGTCCGCCAGGCGGGAGAGCGTTTCCTGCGAGGTGAGCACGGCCACCTGGATGTCGATGGCGGCATGGTCCCGGCGCAGTACCTCGAGCGCCTGCGGCAGCAGATGCGCGATCGCGCCCGTCGACGCGCCGATCCGCACGCGCCCTTCGAGCCCCTGCACCTGGCGCTCGATGTCGTCCAGCGCCCGCTGCGCGTCGGCCAGCAAACGGCGGGCGCGCTCCACCAGCACCTCGCCTATCGCCGACGGCCTGACCTGCCCACGCTTGCGCGACAGCAGCGGCGCCCCGATGCGCTCTTCGAGTTCGGCAATATGGAGGCTGACCGTTGGCGGCGCCAGGTGCAGCGCGCGCGCCGCCTCGGCAAACGAGCCCCGCTCGGCAATGGCGACCAGGGTGCGCAGGCGGTCCAGGCTGATCTCTCGCATGTCGGCTTCCCGATTCAGAAAATCTGAATATTAACGTTATGAAATTCAACTTTCCCTATTCTAGCTGTCCATGGAACATAGGGGCTCGCTCTCTCTGTTCCCACCCATATTCAGCGGAGTATTCCCCTATGAACTCCCCCCTTGTCTTCATCGACGGCGATCAGGGCACCACCGGACTGCAAATCCACGAACGGCTGCGCGACCGGACCGACCTCCGGCTCTTCACGCTGGCCGCCGCGGAACGCAAAGACCCGCGGCGTCGCGCCGAAGCGATCAACGCCTGCGACATCGCCATCCTCTGCTTGCCCGATGCCGCCGCGCGCGAGGCCGTGAGCGCCATCGTCAATCCTGCCGTGCGCGTGATCGACGCCAGTTCGGCCCACCGCACCCAACCGGACTGGACCTACGGCTTTCCGGAAATGACGCCGGGCCAGAGCGAGCGCATTGCGAACGCGCGCCGGGTCACCAATCCCGGCTGCTATCCGACCGGTGCGATTGGCCTGCTGCGCCCCCTCGTGCAGGCCGGGCTCATCCCCGAGCGCTATCCGGTGAGCGTTCACGCCGTATCGGGCTACTCGGGCCGCGGCCGTGCCGGCGTGGAGGAACATGAGGGGCAGGGCGCCGCCAGTGCGCCCGCCTACCAGGTCTATGGCCTGGAACTCGCGCACAAGCACACGCCGGAGATCCAGCAGCATGCGGGGCTCGCGCAGCGTCCCATCTTTGTCCCGGCATACGGCGCGTTCCGCCAGGGTATCGTGCTGACCGTTCCGCTGGCGTTGCGGCTGCTGCCGGCCGGCGTGGACGGTGCGACCTTGCACGCGTGCCTCGCCCGCCACTATGCCGGGGCCGCGCACGTCCGCGTCTTGCCGCTGGAAGAATCGGGCGCCTTGAAGCAACTGGATCCGCAAGTGCTGAACGGTACGAACGACATGCACCTGGGCGTATTTTCCAATCGGGAACACGGGCATGTTCTGCTGTCCGCGGTTTTCGATAATCTGGGCAAGGGCGCATCCGGCGCCGCGGTTCAAAACCTGGACCTGATGCTCGCGCAGCACCAGGCACCGCCGCGCGGCAGAACGCTGCGCATCGGCGGCGCGATGCCCACCCGGGACGCTATGCTGTCCGCTACCGCAACGAGGCATCGATGGCAGAAATAGTGCAATTCCAGATTCGCATCGCCGTCGCGCCCGAACTGGCCGATGCGTTGCGCTCGGGTGGGGACTATGAGGGGCGCGATTTGCTGGAGGCGGTCCTGCGCGAGCGCAACGCCGCGTTGAAGTGTCAGTTCGATGCGTTCGCCGACTATGTCGAAGAGGCCGGGCGGGTGGGGCAGGACCCATATCCGCTCTATCCGCTCTATCAATGGACGAAAGACACGATTGGCGACCCCGAGAAAAAAGCGAAGTACCTGAAGTCGTTTACGGTGTACGTGCGTGGCGAACAGGTCTACGACCAGGAAGCCGCCGACTGGCTCCATGCACGGCTCTCGGCCCTCGCCGGCAAGCTGGGCATCGAAAGCGTGAGCCGGTTCGATACGAACCCCGCCAACAATCCGCAGCCGCCCGCGCGGCAATGATCGATCGGGAAAGCTTCACCCGTTGTGCTGCGTCGCACAATCGTCGCGAGCCTGCAGCGTGCTCAAACAGCGCATCGGGGCACCAGGTTTGCGCCCGCTTTCGTTAGAATCAGTCTTCGTCGAGACAAAGAAGCCTGTTTGCTTTGTTGCTGCGGCATCAAATCGCCAATACGGCTCACACTATTCATCTCTTACTGGAGGCGAGCGTGCCAGGTCTACTTCCCGATGTCGACCCCGAGGGACTCCTCGAATATTCAGTGGTCTACACCGACCGCTCGATCAATCACATGTCGCAACGCTTTCAGGGCGTCATGCGCGACATTTCCAGCGCCCTGAAAAAAGTCTACAACGCGAGGTCGGTTGCGATCGTCCCGGGCAGCGGGACGTTCGGCATGGAAGCCGTGGCCCGGCAGTTCGCGACTAACAAGAAGTGTCTGGTCATCCGCAACGGCTGGTTCAGTTTCCGCTGGTCGCAGATTTTCGACATGGGCAGCATTCCGTCCGAATCGATCGTGCTGAAGGCGCGCCCGGTCGAACAGGGCAGGCAGGCTGCCTATGCCCCGGCTCCGGTCGACGAGGTGGTCGCCGCGATCAAGGACAACAAGCCGGATCTCGTCTTCGCGCCGCATGTCGAAACGGCATCCGGCATGATGCTGCCCGATGCGTATTTGCGCGCGGTCGCCGACGCCGTACACGCCGTTGGCGGCATGTTCGTGCTCGATTGCATCGCCTCCGGGACGATCTGGGTGGACATGGAGGCGACCGGCGTCGATATCCTGATCAGCGCGCCGCAGAAGGGGTGGAGCGCGTCGCCTTGCTGTGGGCTGGTCATGCTCAGCCCGCTTGCCCGCGAAAGAATCGACGCCCCCACCAGCACGAGCTTCGCGTGCGATCTTCGCAAATGGCTGCAGATCATGGAGGCGTACGAGAGCGGCGGGTTCGCCTACCACGCGACGATGCCCACGGACGCTCTCGCGACGCTGCGCGACGTGATCAAGGAAACCGGGGCATACGGCTTCGAGAAGGTGCGGGACGAGCAACTCGAACTCGGCAAACGCATTCGCTCGCTGCTGGCCAGCAAGGGTTTCAGGAGCGTGGCAGCCGAAGGGTTCCAGGCGCCGGGCGTTGTGGTCAGCTACTCGGACGACGACGGTATACGTTCCGGCAAGAAGTTCGCCGATGCCGGCGTGCAGATTGCGCCGGGCGTGCCGCTGCAATGCGACGAGCCTGACGATTTCAAGACCTTCCGCATCGGACTGTTCGGCCTCGACAAGCTGCATGACGTCGAAGGCGCAGTGGCCCGATTCTCCAAGGCTTTGGACAGCGTTCTGTAGACCCGCTTCTCTGCGGCATGCGCGGCGTCTACATGGCGGGCGGTCGGCGAAACTGAAAACCGCCCCCAGGTGCGATCAAGCGCAATCAAGCGCGATCAATGCACGCGAATGACGCCGCCGATACCGACGCTGACCGGCGGTGCCGCGTAGTAGCCCGGAGCATAGCCATAGTAGTAGCCCGGCGCGGGCGCATACCCATAGGGCGGTGCGACGACACAACCGCACAGGCCGCTAATCAGGGAGAAGACGAGAAGAGTTCGGATCATCGAATTGTGTCCAGCCAGCGCGTGATGTAGAAGCCACTCGCACTGCAACGCGGGTGGCGCCGTACTGTTTTCCAACAAGATGATCGAAGTTTAGTGGACGAATTCCGGCGTTGGGTTTCGCCGGCGTTTACAGGTGTAACGTGTTGTGACCGTGGCGTTGCGACCACGCTGCGCGACCCGGCCCCGCCTGCGGTTCGCGGGTTTTCAGCCTGCCGCGGGCCGACTCCGCAGCGAAAGCAGGGACGGATGGGGGCAGCCCTCCCTGCTCCTTTCGCTTCGCCCCTCTTGATTGACCAGCATCAATGCCAGGCGCTCTGCGAAGCTTACATTGAGGAACGTTCAGGTGTTGGTCCCTATCCGGAGGAAACTCATGCAAGTCTCGGACATCATGACGACCGAAGTCGTCACCGTACTGCCCACCACAACCGTTTTCGACGCCGCGGCCCTGATGGTCAAGCACCACATCAGCGGACTGCCGGTTCTCGACGAAGACGGAAATATCATCGGACTCCTGAGCGAAAGCGATCTGCTGCATCGCGTGGAGACGGGCACCGGCAAGCCGCAACGCTCGTGGTTCGGCGAATTCGTGCATTCGAACCGGAAGCTCGCGGCGCAATACCTGAAGGAGCATGCGTCGAAGGTCGGCGACATCATGACGGAGAATGTCGTGTGCGTGCTGCCCACTGCGTCGCTTGCCGAAGCCGCGGACGTGCTGGAGCGCCATCACATCAAGCGCGTTCCGGTGACGATCGACGGGAAGCTGCTCGGTATCGTGAGCCGCTCGAATCTGGTGAGCGCTCTGGCGCGCGCGGTTCAGACCGCCCCGGAAGTGAGCGCCGCCGACGAAGCGATACGCAACAGCGTGCTGCACGAACTCGACGGCCACCGCTGGGCGATGTCGATGGAAAACGTCGTCGTGAAGGACGGCGTGGTGCATCTGTGGGGGCTGGTGAATTCGGAGGAAGAGCGCAAGGCGATACGGGTGTGTGCCGAACGCGTAGCCGGCGTGAAGGGGATCGAGGATCATCTCGGTTATCCCACGTACTTCACGCCGATGTAAATGCAGCGCGCCGGCCGGATATCGGACTGGCCGCCGCCATCATGCGGAAACGCTGGCAGGGGCTTCCGCCGGTTTCTCAACCGCGGCAACAGGGCCGGCCGAGGCACTCGCACAAGCCGCGTGCGCCTCGCTGGCCGAGCCGGTGATCGGTGCGCTTTCGGACCCGGCGACGTTCGCCGGCGCCGTGGATTGTCCCGTGCTCGTGTTTCCGATCGACGCCGACGTGGCGCAACGCACGGCCTTGCCGTTGCTGTTCGTGCCGCAGACCTCGCCATGGTCAGGTCACGCGGCGCTGAGGGCATGCATTGAGTTGATATGCGTCAGCGGGTCGCCCCAGCCGAACCTTATTCTGAATCGACCGGCCAGAGACACGGCATGGCGCCGGCAGGGGCATCGATCATTGCATCGGGGGCACACGTGCCCCGAACAAGCGGGCCCGCAGTGTTCACCTGCGCTTCACACGCACTCGAGACCCGCCGCATCGACGATGCGGATCTGCTTGCCGCTCGGCTCCACCAGGCCCTCGCGGTGAAAGCGCGAGAACATGCGGCTTACCGTCTCAAGCTTCATGCCGAGAAAGCACCCAATCTCCTCGCGGCTCATCTTCAGGTTGAACTGCGTGCCGGAGTAGCCGCGCGCCTTGAAACGGGCGGCCAGATCGAGCAGAAAGGCGGCGAGGCGCTGCT